>CAZTOW010000030.1:38618-118563 GCA_964615375.1 uncultured Enterobacterales bacterium | reverse complement strand
GAAGAACATCTCGTCGCCCACGAAGAGGGTGGGCGCGCCGAACGCGCCGCGGGCCGCGGTGGACGCGGGCGGCTGGTTGCTGGTGGCCTTGAAGACCCCGCCCAGCAAGAAGGGGCGCCAGCGCACGGGGACCCCCGCGCGGGCGCCGACCGCGTCGACCTGCGTGCTGGCCAGGTAGCTGTAGGGGCTCGCGACGTCGAAGAAGAATTCGATGGTAGGCATCCGACGCCTTTAACCCCGCGCGGCCTCAGATGTCCCAGCAGGCCACCTTGCAGTGGGCCAGCATCGTCGCGTCGCGGGTGACCAGGGGCAGATCGTCGGCCAGCGCATGCGCGGCGATCATCCGGTCGAAGGGGTCGCGCGTCCAGGCGAGCGTCGTGGCGACCGCGGCCACGCGCTCGAAGCCGCCCTCGGCGACGCGCAGGTCGGCGCTCACCTGCAGCGCGTCCAGGATCTCCACCGGGCTCACCGTGATCCGCCCGATCTGCTGGAGCAGCGCGAGCTCCAGCCGCACCATGGGCGAGACCACCGGGCGCCGGCTGCCCATGAAGCGCAGCAGGCGGCGCGGGAAGGCCTCCGTGCGCCCCTGGTAGAGCCAGACCACCGCGTGCGTGTCCAGGTGGATCACAGCGGCCCCGGCTCCCAGCCCTGGCTCCAGTCCACGCTCACCAGGCTCTCCGGGTCCCCGTTCACGACGCCCTCGCGCCGCGGGAGCCGGTCCACCCAGGCGTCCTCCCGGTCGAGCACGACGCGGAGGATTCGGCCTTTACGCTCGATCTCCAGCGGCTCCCCCGTCTCCAGGACGCGGTCGAGCAGGTTGTAGATGTCCGCCCGGACGGCGGAGGTGGTGTAGGTGCGGGGGAAGAGTGTGCCCATGACGTACGAGGTTTATCCACAGCCGCACGTACGTCAAGAGCACAACATCGTACGCTCTCTGAATCGGCGCCTGCGCCGCGATCATGCGGCCGGGAAGAGCTGAAGGTTGACCTGCGCGACGCGGTCCGGTCGCTCCGCCGGATCCCCGAGCAGGCAGGCCAGCCGCTGCTGACCAGCCTCCAACATCACCATCCTGGTCTCCACCGTCCGGGCGTCTCCCCACAGCGCGAGGGTCCAGAAGCGGGCGCCCGAGGGGCCAGATCCGCGGGACAGCGCCTCCAGGCGCCGCGCGCCCTCGGCCTGCATCGCGCGGAGGTTGGCGAGGAAGGCGCCCTCCACGCCGCCCCGCTCGACGCGGCGCCGGAGCCACACGGGGTAGGGCTGCGCCTGCAGGAGCCCGCCCTTGCTGCAACGCAGCATCCGCGCGCGGACCAGCTTCTCCACCACGGCGCGGGCCTCCTCCGGGGGGATGGGCGGGTCCAGCGCGGCGCCGATGGTCTCGACGTCCTCGGGGCGCAGGGGGAGCAGCAGCGGCAGGTCCACCACCGCGGCGCAGCGCCAGTCCCCCAGCACCTCCTCGCTGTAGTCCTCGCTCTCTCTCCGCGCGGTCTGCACCCGCAGCGTGGCGATGGCCTCGCTGAGCGCGTCTCGAAGCTCTGCAGGGGCCTGCTCGCGCGCGGCGAGGAGACGGAAGAGCGCCGCGTCCTCCGGGCTGAACTCGCCTTCGTCCATCATCATCGCGCAGACGAGCTCCTCCAGCTGCGGCCCGATGCGCCGCTGGCTCAGCGCGCGGGTCACGGTGGAGCGGGCCACGCCGAGGCGCTGCGCCAGCCAGGCCATGGTCAGGCGCTGCGCGTCGAGCCAGGCCAGCAGGAAGGCGCTGGCCCGGCTGTGCTCCTGCACGCTGGGGATGGGTCCTCCCGAGGGCGGCGGCCCCTCCCCGGAGAGCGTGCGCGTCAGCGGGAAGAGCTCGAGCTGCACGAGGTGGGTGGGCGGACCCTCCGCGGCGGTCGAGCCCGCGTGGAGCTGCTCCGCCAGCTCGTCGAGCGCCCGCTCGGCGAGGGCGAAGCCGGCCGCGCTGGTCGCCTGGGAGATCCCCAGGAAGCGCGCCGCAGGCCGCGGCGGGTCCTGCAGGGCGCGCAGGACGGCCTCGGCCCGCCGCTGCGCCGCGCGAGCCCGCTCCCACGGCTCGGGGGGCGTCTCCACCTCGGAGCGCAGGCGCAGGATCCCGACCTCCACCCCCGCGCCCCACCCGCCGGCCAGCCTGGCGGCCTTCGCGGCCAGGATCCGCCGATCGAGCTCCTCGCGCAGCGGTCCAGGCGCCAGCTCCTCCCGCTGGGCCAGCAGCCCGAGGAAGCGCTCCTCTTCGGGATCGAGCCCGAGGAGCCGCGCGAGCCGGCCCAGGTTGGGCTCGACGAGCCGACGCTTCCCGCTCTCCACCTGCTGCGCCCAGGTCTCGCCCCGGATGCCCGCTCTTCGGCTGACCTCGCGGATGCTCAGGCCCATGGCGACGCGCCGCGCGGCGAGGAAGCGGCGCGGGCAGGTGAAGTCGAAGACGTCGGGCAAGTCAGGTCGCATGTCAACGCTCTACGGTCCAGCTAACCCGCCGCAGGCCGGACGCGATCCAGTCGGGCCAGACCCGGTCGGGCCAGACCCACGCGAGCTCCAGTCCGGGCGCCCACAGACCGGCCCCGCGCCGGCCCAGGCAGAGGCGCACCCCGGGGAAGCGCGCCGAGGGAGGGGTGCAGGTGAGGCTCACCGGATCGGGGATCACCCACCCGGCCTGGGCCGGGCGCGCGAGGGTGAGCGTGAGGGTCAGGAGCAACAGAACACGCAATGCAGACACGAATGCCTCCGTCCCCGCCAGTGCAGGGGATCACGCGAGCAATGGGCGTCGCCGACGCATCCGGCGAACGCTCTCTGCATCACATCGCGGGGCAGGGATCTCCATGTCCGAAGGGCTCGAGGTCAGATCGGCGTCAGGCCCAGGAGTCGATCACGAAACGGGAGCTTCGGGCCACTCCTTGCTGGAGAGGTGTGATGCGACCCGATCTGAGCTACGACTCCCTGGACGAGCAGCTGCTCCTCGCCCGGCGCCTCATGGCGCGGCGCGGGGTCCCCGACGACGTGATCCGCGAGGTGGGCGGGCTGCTGGCGGAGGCCCTGAGCGAGGCCCCGAGGCCGGCGCGCGCCCCAGAGGCCGCGGAGCCCTCCTTCGAGGCTGATCGCTATCGGGAGGGGATGGTGCTCGGCTGGGGAGGGATGGGCGAGGTGCGCCGCGTGGAGGACCGCTGGCTCCACCGGGAGCTGGTCTGGAAGGCCGCGCTCCCGGGCGCCGACGAGCGGCGATTCCTGGAGGAGGCCCGCGTCACCGCGCAGCTCCAGCACCCGAACATCCTGCCGGTCTACGAGCTGGCGCGCCTGCCCGACGGGAGAGCGGCCTACACCATGCCCGAGGTGCGCGGCCGCACGCTGGGCGAGATCCTGGACGCGCTGCATGCCGCGGAGGGGCCCTGGGAGCGCGCGCGCTGGACGGACCCTCGCGGCGGCGTCCGCTGGACCTTCCGTCGCGCCCTCGACGCGCTGCGCCAGGCCAGCGACGCGCTCGCCTACGCCCACAGCCGCGCCGTGCTTCACCGCGACATCAAGCCCTCCAACGTCATGGTCGGCGCCTTCGGGGAGGTCTACCTGATGGACTGGGGGCTGGCCCGCGTGGAGGGCGCCGCCGCGCCCGCGCCGATCTCCACGGACCGCGTCGCCACCGGGCTCGCCACGCAGGCGGGCGCCACGCTGGGCACGCCCGCCTACATGGCGCCTGAGCAGGCGGCCGGGCGGTCGCGGGCGATCGGCCCGCACAGCGACGTCTACGGGCTGGGGGCGCTGCTCTATCACCTGCTGGCGGGGAGGCCGCCCTACGCGGGCGAGGACCCGGAGGCGGTCCGAGACGCGGTGCTCGCCGGCCCGCCCCCGCCGCTCACCAGACTGGGACCCACGCGCCCGGCCGAGCTGATCACCCTCTGCGAGCAGGCGATGGCGCGGGATCCTGCCCGGCGCCCGGCCAGCGCCCGGGTCTTCGCCGAGCACCTGACGCGCTGGCTGGACGGGGAGCAGCGCCGTGATCAGGCGCTGGCCACGCTGGATCAGGCGACGGCCCGCGCCGTGGAGGCCCGCGCCCACCGGGAGCGCTCGGCGGCGCTCACCGCGGCGGCCCGCGACGCGCTCTCCGGGATCGCCAGCTGGGAGCCCGAGCCGCGCAAGCACGCCGGCTGGGCCCTCGAGGAGCAGGCCCGCGAGGCGCTCCTGGCGGCGGAGCGCGCCGAGGCGGGCATGCTCGAGCGGATCCAGGGCGCGCTGCAGCTCTGCCCGGAGCTCCCGGAGGCGCTGGAGCGGCTGGCCGACTGGCACCACGCGCGCCACGTCGAGGCGGAGGAGGCCGGGGACGAGGCCGCGGCGGTCCGCCACGAGGGGTTGCTCGCCGCCGCCGATCGGGGGCGCTACGCCGGCTGGCTGCGCGGCCGGGGCGAGCTCCACCTTCGGGTGGAGGGCGAGGGCGCCCGCGCCCGGCTCTTCCGCTGCGTGGAGCGCCACCGGCGCCTGCACCTCGAGGCGCTGGGCCCGCCGCGCCCCTGCCCCATCCTCGGGCTCGATCTCCCCATCGGGAGCTATGTCGCCGTGATCGAGGCCGAGGATCGCGATCCGGTCCCCTACCCCTTCCTCATCCGCCGCGCCGCCTGCTGGGACGGCGTGGACCCCCAGGGCGCGCCGCGCGCGGTCCGACCGATGATGCGCGGCCTCCTGGGGCCCCAGGATCGCCTGGTGTCCGCGGGCTGGTTCCTGGCGGGGGGCGGTCCCCCCGAGGACGACGCCCTCCCCCGCGGCCTCCGCTGGCTGGAGAGCTTCGTCATCCGGGAGCACCCCGTCACCAACGCCGAATATGTGACCTTCCTCAACGATCTCGTCGCCCATGGCGAGGAGGAGGAGGCGCTCCGCTGCGCCCCTCACGAGCGCGGCGCCAACATCGGAGAGCGCGGCCCGCCGCTCTACGGGAGGGGGCCGGACGGTCGCTGGTTCCTCACCCGCGACCGGGAGGGTCACCTGTGGGAGCCCGAGCTGCCCGTGGTCAACGTCCCCTGGACCAGCGCGGCCCGCTACTGCGCCTGGCTGGCCGCGCGCGAAGGCCGGCCCTGGCGGCTGCCCACCGAGCTGGAGTGGGAGAAGGCGGCCCGCGGGGTGGACGGGCGCGCCTACCCCTGGGGGAGCGCCTTCGATCCTTCCTTCTGCTGCATGCGCCACAGCCACGGGGGGCTCCACGACGCCACCCCCGTTCACGTCGACGATCCCCGCTTCCAGGCCGATCAGAGCCCCTACGGCGTGCGCGGGATGGCCGGCAACTGCTCGGACTGGTGCGCCGACCCCTGGGGCCCCGAGGGCGGCGCCCCCGCCTACATCATCCGCGGCGGCCACTGGTACAGCCCGCAGCGCACGCTCGGCTGGCGCCTCGCGCTCAACCCCGGCGAGGTCATGCCGAGCCTCGGCTTTCGCCCTGTCTACGAGGTGCCGTGATGTCCCTGCCCTGGGTGGATCTGAGGCTCCCCGACGGGCGCGTCCTGCGCGTCCACCCGGGCGCCATCCTCGGGCGCCTGGCCACCTCGCCCGCGCGAATCGACGACCCGCGCCTGCACGAGGCCCACGCCCTGCTCAGCCACCGCGGGCAGAAGCTCTGGCTCATCGCCCTGATGACGAGGTTCAAGGTCGATCAGCGCCGCGAGCACGAGGTCTCCCTGGAGGAGGGGATGCGCGTCCACCTGCTGGACGACTTCGTCGTGGAGGTGGTGGCGCTCTCCGTCCCGCGGACCCTGACCGTCATCGAGCTCCGCCGCCGGGACGGATCCGAGGGCTGGTCGCGCCTCGACGCGCTGCGCCACGACGCCTACTACACCGTGACCCCGGGCGACCCGCCCACGCTGCAGACGGGCGAGCTGGCCAGCGCGCTCTGGCACCTGTGGAGCAACGGGGTCGGCTGGACCCTGGTCTCCCCGAGCCACCCGCCCGCCCTCCTGGTGGACGGGGAGATCTGGGAGCACGCCGACTGGCAGCTCCGCGCCCGCCGGGTGGACGCCCCCGCCGCCGGCACGCCGCGCACCCTCGTCGAGGGGCGGATCTTCCTCCCCGCGCGCCTGGCGCTCCGCGAGGACGCCGTGGAGCTGAGCCCGGAGGGCGGGGCGCCGTTCCTGGTGCGCGGGCACGGGGCCTTCATCCTCCGCGCGCTGCTCGAGGCGCGCAGGAAGGCGGACTCCGGCGCCGAGGAGGAGCTGGTCTGGGTGGACTGGGAGCCCCTGGCCAGCCGGCACTGGCGCGGGACCCGGCGCTTCGAGCAGCTCGCCAACCTCTGGTACAAGGCCCTCTCTCGCCTGCGCAAGCGCCTGGAGCAGGCGCAGCTCGACCCGGATCTGGTGCGCTCGGATGGCGACCGGCGGGTCTGCCTGGACACGCACGCGCTGGTGGCGCTGCCCTGATCCTTGGACGCGCGAGCCCTCCGCGTATTTCGTGACGCAACAGGCGGGCCCGCCGATCGCTGGACCGCGGACGTGGAGAGACCTATGTTGGGCTGGTCATTGGGAGCCCGACATGAGACAGTCACCTTCGAGCCAGCTCTTTTTCCATCCGCGGATCCAATCCGCCGCGTCCTTGTCCCGTCTCGGCGCCTGCGCGCTCGTCCTGGGGTGGAGCGCCGCGCCCGCGCTCGCCGCCGAGACCGCCGCGGTCCAGGTCCTCGACCTGCCCAGGCAGGTCCTCCCCGGCTTCCGCGAGACCCTGGTCGTCTCTCAGAGCGCCCGTGGGAGCCGGGCCTTCGGCGACGCGCTGGCGCACGAGCTCAGCGGCGAGGCGCCGGGGCGCGACGCGCGCGTCCCCCTCCTCGGCGCGCCGGTCCCCGTGGACATCAAGGTGGCCCGCGCCAACGTCGATGGCCCGCTGGACCCCGCCGCCATCCGGCGCCTGGTCGCGGAGCACGGCGGCCGGCTGGTGGCGACCGGCTCGGTGGACGGCGTGGAGGAGTCCTACGTCGAGACCGAGGAGGACCGCGAGCGCGTGGTCAAGACGGATACAGGCGAGAAGAAGGAGCGCTACAAGGTCCCCTGCGCTGAGCGGGTCGCGCGGGTGGACTACGCCTGGACCCTGTACGGGGCCGACGGCGTGGTGATCCTGCAGGACTCTGGCAGCGACACGAAGCGCTCCAAGGACTGCGACGAGGCGGGCGAGGATCCGCTGCAGATCGCCAGCGTCACCGAGCTCACCGCGCCGACCATCTCGAGCAAGGCGGATGAATTCGCCCGGTCCTTCCGGCCCGCCTACCACACCATCGCCTACCCGGTTCAGCCCGGCCGCTCCAACAAGGGGACCGTGAGCGCGCTGGCGACCGGGAGCTGGGAGACCGCGGCGGGTCTCACGCTCGCCTCGCTCCAGAGCAGCCCCTTCGACCACGCCCAGATCCACCACGCCGCCGCCCTGCTCCTGGCGACCGGGAATTTCGCCGAGTCCCAGGCCCTCCTGGAGATGGCCCGCCGCTACGCCGCGCGCGACGAGCACGCCGAGCTGGAGCAGGCCAGCGCGCGGTGTCAGGAGGCCCTGGCCCGCGTCGAGGAGGCCTACGGCGTCCGCCCGGCGCCGATCCCGCTCCCCGCGCTCGATCCGCTCGTCACCCGCGCCCGCGCGCTCGCCACCGCGCCCGCGCCCGAGGGGGAGGCCATGCTGGTCCGGCCCCTCCTGCGCCCGGAGGTCGATCTGCTCGGCGCCCCCGAGAAGAAGGCGGAGACGGTCGGATCGCTGCCGGAGTGGACCCGTGTCTTCAAGATCTCGGCCGAGGGGGACTTCGTCCAGATCCTGCTGCCCGACGGCGCCACGCGCGGCTGGGTCAAGAAGAACAACCTGAAGTCGCTGTGAAGGGAGAGATCATGTCCGTGCATGTGGGTCGCGTTGTTGGTGTCGTGTCTGTTCTGCTCATCATCCTGGGTTGCGGAGGAGGCAAGGAAGGCGGAGGGGGTTGCGGGGGCGGTGCGCTGATGACGGGGGACTGGCAGGCGACCCGCGTGTCGTCGAGCTCCGGCACCGTGGAGTACCCCTGGTCCGCCGATCCCGGCGACCACGCCTACCACTACGGCGAGCTGTGGCTGAGCCTCGGCGAGTCCAGCGGGACCTTCTTCACCTATGAGGAGTACATCGAGGAGGCCGACACCGGCGGCTGCGTCAACGGCTACGACGACGAGCACGAGGTCCACGAGGTCGCCGTGACGCCGGTGCTCGTGGACGAGGAGGGCGGGATCTTCCAGGCTCAGCTGGAGATCGCCGCCCTCTCCCTGACCCTGGACTGTGAGGGGGACTACGAGACCATGAGCTGCGCAAACGCCGAGGGCACCTACAGCGCTGACTTCGACTCGGACTACTACTCGGCGAGCGTGGAGTCGCCGCGCGGCGGGAGCTACTGCGACTGAGCGGGGCTCGCCAGGACGCGCCGGCCGATTTCCAGTCGGCCTTCACGGTCTTGGCTCCCCCTCCCCGCACCCCCGCAGCAGGACCACCGTGTCCAGCGGATCCCGGCCGAATCCCCAGGGCGCGTAGCTCTCCCGCGGCGGGTTGGCGCTGAGCGAGCTCGCGTGCAGGTTGGCGGCGCCGTCCACGGTCAGCACGCGGGGGGCGGGCCAGGGGTCCAGGACGCTCTGGCGGGCGAGCTCACTCAGGCAGCCGGGCGCGGGCTCCTGGGGCCAGGCGGCGGTGGAGACGGCCAGAAGTGTACCATCTGGTACAACCGCGTCCTCCTCCAGCGAGCTCCAGCCAGCCCGCTCCAAGTAGAACTGGAATCCCCAGTGCCCGGCGACGAGGCCGCGCTCGCCCGCCGCGCGCTCCAGCACCCAGGCGGCCAGCCGCTCCTGGGCGCGGGCCAGCCGCAGGTCGTCCACGAGGAGCAGCAGCCCCAGCGAGAGCGTGAGCCCCACCGCCACCCTCCCCAGCCGAGGCCCGGCGACGCGCAGGGGCAGCAGCGCCGCGGGGGCCAGGAAGGGGAGCCAGTAGCGGGTGGCCGTGAAGCGCAGCGTGAGCAGGAAGGCGAGCCCGAGGCCCAGCCAGCAGAGCAGCAGCAGGTCGAGCCGGTCCCGCGCCCGCGCCGCCCCGCCCAGGGTGGCGCCGCCGCACGCGCAGGCGGCGACCGTGGTGAGCAGCGCGACACCCTCGTGTCCGGAGAGCCTCCCCGCGGCGATCCCCAGGAACAACCCCGCCACTCCGCCCACCAGGGCCGGCCGCGGCCGCGCGAGCGCGAGCACGGGCAGCACCGCGGCGCCCCCCAGCACGGCCACGGCGGCGGCCAGCTTTCGCAGCAGGTCGCGATCCGTGTCGGAGACGCTCTGGAAGCCCACCATCGCCAGCAGGTGCAGGCGCCCGTAGGCGTGGAGGTCGTGGAGCGCCAGCAGCCCGATGGGCAGGCCCGCCGCCGCCCCCAGCAGCACCGCCTCCCGCCGCCGCCCACAGAGCAGCGCCCACAGCGGCGCCAGCGGCAGCAGCGCGAGCCCGGAGTAGCGGAAGCAGGCGGAGAACCCCAGCAGCAGCGCCCAGGGCCAGGCCCGCCCCAGCGCCCCCGGCGGCGTCGCCAGCAGCCCCGCCATCCCCGCCAGGGCCGTGGCGAAGAGGGGCAGGTCCGGGGTCAGCGCGCCCGTGGCCCACAGGCCCGTGGGGCTGCCGACGATCAGCAGGGCCGCGAGTGATCCCGAGGCCCCCGCCCGCTCGCCCAGCCGCGCCGCCGCCGGCACGGCCAGCAGGAGCCAGGGCAGCAGGGAGAGCCGCTGCGCCCAGATCGGCAGCCCGTGGAGCGGCGCCAGCAGCCAGGCGATCCCGGGCGGGTTGGAGAGCACGTCGAAGGCCGGCTCCTGGTGACCCTGCCAGTTGATGGTCACCGCGTGCGGGCGCCAGGGGTCCAGCGCCGCGCCCTCCGCCAGCCGGAGGAAGTTGGCCTCGTCGATGTGGACCGGCTTGCCCAGGAAGGGGAGCGCCAGCCCCAGGAGGAGCAGGAGCACCAGCAGGTCGCGGCGGCGCAGGCTCACCGGGGCAGGTTAGCGCAGGCGGGGCGAGGACGCCCACGGGTGGCCTGGCTTCGGGATAACCTGCGCCTCATGACCGCCGCGCGCCCCCTCCGGTCCCTGCTCGCGCTCCTGCTCCTCGGGGCCTGCGCCCCCACGCCGCCCCAGCACCCCGACATCGTGCTGGTGGTGATCGACACCTTGCGCGCCGACCACCTGGGCGCCTACGGCTACGCGCGCCCCACCTCGCCCGCCATCGACGCGCTCGCCGCGAAGGGGGCCCTCTTCGAGCGCGCCTACAGCCACGCCGGCTGGACGCTCGCCAGCTTCGCCAGCCTGCTCACCGGGCAGTACCCCCACAGCCACCGGGCCGTGCGCGACCAGAAGAACCCGGTGCTCTTCGGCGAGATCACCCAGGAGACCGTCACGCTGGCCGAGAGCCTCAAGGCCGCCGGCTACGCCACCGCCGCCTTCGTCAACAACCCCTTCCTGAAGCCCGGCCTGAACATGAACCAGGGCTTCGACGTCTACGACATCGCGGACGCCGACAACAAGCAGCACCGGAGCGCGAAGGTGACGGTGGACGCCGGGATGGCCTGGCTCGACCAGCAGCCCGGCCCGGCCTTCCTGCTGCTGCACTTCATGGAGCCACACGTCGGCTATGACCCGCCGGCCGAGATCCGGGGCACCTTCGCGCCGAAGGAGGGCCTGCCGGTCCCGGTGCCCTTCATCGGGGCGGGCATGAGCCGCGCCGGCCCCACCCCCGAGCCCGCCGTGCGCGAGGCCATCATCGGGCTCTACGACGAGGAGATCCTGGCCGCCGACCAGGCCGTCGCCGAGCTGGTCCGGCGCCTGGACGAGCGCTGGTGGCGCACCCTGCTGGTGGTGACCGCCGACCACGGCGAGGAGCTCTGGGACCACGGCGGCTTCGAGCACGGCCACACCCTCTACGGGGAGCTGGTCCACGTCCCGCTGATCCTGGCCGGGGCCGGCGCCCCGCCGCCCGGTCGCTACCGGGGCACCGTCGAACACGTCGACCTCTTCCAGGGCCTCGTCGCCCGCGCCGGCGCCGCCCGCCCGCCCGGCTCGGAGGGCACCGACCTCTGGACCCTGGCCACCGCGAGCCCTCCCGAGGGGCGCGTGGCCCTCTCCGAGAGCGTGGTCCACGGCGGCGAGCTGGCCAGCGTCGTCAACGGCGAACATCGCCTGGTGGTGGATCTGGCCTCCCGCGGGATGGAGCTCTGGGAGGTGGCGCCCGACGCCTCCGAGCGCGAGCAGCTCGCCGAAGACGAGAGCCGCGAGCTCGGCCGCCCCCTCTTCCGCGCGCTCTTCGATCGGCGGGGCGGCGTCAGCCCGATCCTGCCGAACCTCCCCCGCGCCCCGCAGAGCAAGGAGAGCGAGGAGCAGCTCCGGCTGCTCGGCTACATCGATGCGCCCGAGGAGGAGGCGGAGGAGGGCGTGAGCGCGGAGAGCCCGGCGGAGTGAGGATCTGGCAGATGCCGACCCCAACCATTGACAAGGCGTACGGCTTCACGTACATGAAGGGGGGAGGCACGATGGCAGTCATCAACGCGACCACCGCTCGAGCCCGCCTGTTCCGCCTGGTGGACGAGGTGGCCGAGAGCCACGAGCCCGTGTTCATCGCGGGGCCGCGCAACAACGCCGTGCTGATCAGCGAAGAGGACTGGCGGTCTATCGAAGAGACCTTGTACTTGAGCGCCATCCCCGGTCTCAAGGAGTCCATTCTGGCCGCGCGTCAGGAGCCCGTGGACGAGATGGCTCCCGACGACGACAAGGACTGGTAGGCCGAGCGCGTCACTCGTAGTGGGTCCACATCCGGAGGATGCGGACTCGCTTCGCCTCCACGTCGATCGCGTAAACCAGACGATGCTGCCGGTTGATCCTGCGACTGTAAAGGCCCATCAGGTCGCCGACCAGCTTTTCGTATCGAGGAGGGTTGGCGAAGGGGTTCTCGCGTAGGACGGCGAGCAGCGCCTTGGCGTTGTCGGCCAGTCCTGCCTGCCTCAGACGCGCCTTGTCCTTGACGGCCTCCCGGGAGAAGAGGAGCGTCCAGCTCATGGCGTGCTCCGCTTCGAGGCGAGCGTGGACACGAAGGCGTCGACGGTCCGGGTGGCCTCGTCCACGTCGGCGACCTGCTTCATCGCCGTGCGCAGGAGCTCCTCGTAGAGCTTCGGGAGAAGGCGCGACGCCTCGATGCGGACCTCCCGGCTGGCGTTCAGGAGAAGCCCTTCATTCCATTGTTCGAGCTCCGGGTCGTCGAAGCCGCTCTCGTAGATCAGCCGCCACTGTCGGTCCAGCTTGCCGAAGGTGAGCAGCCGAAACCAGGTCGGGCCCCCAGGGTTGTCCGTTCGCTCGATCTCCACAGAGGCGCGGACGCCGAGCCCGAGGCCCAGGAGCGCATTCTCCGCGCGCTGGAGGGCCTCGTTGAGCTCGTCGGTGACGACGGAGAGCGCCGCCTTGATGGCGGCTGGATCCTGCTCCTGCGCCTCCGGCCGCGCGGGAGTGCCCCTTGTCTTGATGATCGCCATGTTGGCAAGCTCCAACGTCACGCCTCAGGCGAGCGCTCCCATAGGAGGACACTCGCCTGAGGCGTGGCGCGCCATATCAGGATGGACTGTCTGAGGTTGGTTCAGTCTGCGAGTCAGTCGATGTGCCACGTCGGACCCTCCCGTACATGGCACGTCTGGCCTCTATCGAGCGTGCTCCAGGCCGTCAAGCACGTCACGGTCTCAGCGACCTGGGCGCCCGCAACCTCACTTCATCCGATAGCCCTTCATCTCATTATTGAAGATCCACGCCACGATCTCGCCGATCTCGAAGCGGTCGCCCATGTAGGCTTCGATGGTCGCCGCCGCCGACCCGGCGTCCCGCAGGTTCACGCGCGTAGAGTGCATGCGGCGGAAGCGGGCCAGCCAGGTGGCGATGTTGGCGGGGCGCAGATCCACCCAGCCCTTCTTGACCCAGGTGTCCACCCGGGCGGGGTCGTCCAGCGAGACCTGGCTCTGATAGCCGCGGATCTCGGGGACGTTGATGCGCGGGCCGCGCAGCACGGTGCGGCCGTCGGGCAGGAGCACGGGGATGCCGATGGAGGGAGCGACGACGCGCACGCCGGTGGGCTCCAGGGCGTCCGCGAGCGCCGCGGCGAGCGCCTCGGGCGAGCGGGTGTCGGCGACGAGGGCGCTCAGCGAGCCAAACACGCCCTTCCAGAGCTGCGCCTCGAAGAGCAGCTTGCTGAGCTCGGGCGGGCCCAGCTTGCCCAGGGCCACGCTGGGGATGGCGCTCTCCCGCTCGGCGAGCTCGAGATCGTGAAGGGCCACGTTGCGCACCAGCCCGGCCTTGTAGGTGGGCTGGAGCACGCTCGCGTCCAGGGCGCTGATCACGTCCTTGCCCGAGTTCGCGCCGATGATCTCCATGACCACGACGTGGGCGATCTCCTCGGGCGTGATGTACTCCATCTGGCCCAGCGCGGTGATCGCCGCGAACTCGCCGCGGGTGAAGACCCCGTTCTCGCCGGTGTCCACCACCGGCACGCGCAGGCGACCCGCGTTGGTGTAGCCGCTCTGGGGCTCCGCGAGGTCCAGCGTGCCCTCCAGCGTTCGCTCCTGCGGCTGGTAGAGGTCGGAGTTGCCGTGCTTGTCCGTGACCTCCTTGGTCTGGACGGCGCGGTAGCCGATCATCGCCGCCGGCTTGACCTCCTTGACGATGGGCGCGCCCGGGGTGCGGGCCAGCAGGAAGAGCAGCCCGGTGTGACCGAAGGCCGCCTCGGTCTTGGCCAGCAGCTTGTGGCTCGGCTTGTCCTCGCTGTGCGTGTAGGGGATGTTGAGCCCCATCCCGCCCGTGCCGGTGGTGCCCACCTTCAGGTAGACGCCGCTCTGGTACTCGGTGGTCGCGCGGTGGACGAAGCGGACGTGCCGGATGATCTGCGGGACCGACTGCGTCAGCAGGAAGGCCTCCAGGTCGGGCACGCCGCGCGCGTCGAAGCCCTGGGGCCCGAGCCAGCTCCGCACCTTGGCCGATCCGTCGAAGACGTCCTGGTAGCTCAGCCCCGTCGCCGTGTTCACGCAGTCCACGATCACGTCCGGGCGGTGCAGCCGGATGAGCCGGACGAGGTGGTTCTCGGCGTAGGCGCTCTCGAAGTCGTCGTAGAGCGAGGCCAGCAGCCGCGCCCGCAGGGCCGGGTCGGCCAGGATGCGGTCGCGCGGGGAGTCGGCCAGATCGCTGGGCACGAAGAGGTTGCCCCAGGCCGGCACGAAGGCCGGGCGGTCGCCGAATTCCGCCTCCAGCGCGCGGCAGGCCTCCAGCGCCTCGGACTCTTTGAGGCTGGCCACCACGATGCGTCGCGGGTCCAGACGCGCGACGATGTGGCGACAGACCTGCAGGCCGACCAGGCCCGCGCCCCCAAGGATCAGGAAGTCGTGGTACACGCGCTTGCTCCCTCGTCGATGGATCTCCCTGTTAAGGCGCCTGCGAGCGATCGCCCAGGGCCGCCACCGCGGCCAGCAGCCGATCGGCCGGTCCCGCCTCGAGGAGCGCCGCGTCGGGGGCCTCGCCCACCCGCATCCGGTAGGCGGCGGCGAGCCCGCGCCCCCCGGGGGGCAGGCGGCGCGCGGCGTGAAGCTGGCCGAGCGGACCGCGCAGCCGTTCGGGAGAGAGCGCGCGGAGCACCGGCCAGAACCAGAGGCCCAACGCGCGCGCGTCCAGCGGCAGGGCCTCCACCACCAGGGCCGTGAGCTTGCGGACGTGATCGACGTGCAGGGCGGGGAGCACGCGGTCGCCCACGGCCAGGATCTCCACCTGCAGCGGGTGGAGCGCGCCGGGCATCAGGAAGGGCAGCTCCTGGGAGGCCAGCGCGCGCCGGGCCTCCCGCTCGCGCGCCGGATCGACCTGCACCCGCGCCTGCGCCACGAGCACCTGCGCCGGGCTCCCGCGGAGGGCCTCCTCCAGGTCGGCCAGCGCGCGGAGCTCGACACCACCGCGCTCAGCGGCGCACCAGGCCAGCAGCGCGGCACGCCCGGGATCGGGCTCCTCCCGGAAGTCGGGCGGCGCGTCCACGCCCAGCAGCGCGCGGTCGAGCGACGATGTGATAGACTGAAGGAACAGCTCACGAGCCGCCGGGACGCCGCGCGCGAGGCGCAGGGTCGCGGGGGTGAGGGCGCTGAGGTCAGGGCGTTCCGCCCAGTCCTGGAGGGTACGGATCTCGTTCATGTGTTCAGTGTATCGATGGAGGAGGAAGAGCCGTAGGAGAGATCAGAGGTGCGCCATGCGCAGGACGACAGAAAGTGATCTAGCCGGTTTGAAACGGCGTGCCCGCGAGGAGGCGTTTGTCCCCTTCGGGCGCCCAGCCTCGCGGAGCCTGTGCTGGGGCGCGCGATCGGCGTGCGCTGCTGGCCTCACAGGCTGATAGAGTGTCCCAATCGGAGCTCCGCGATTCGCGGGTGGGAGGAGCCGCGTCCCAGTCAGAGAACAACGAGGTCGCACCACCTCTTTGTGGCGGTAGATACCGCCTGATCGACGTCCTGGGCACCGGTGGCATGGCCAAGGTGTATCGGGCATTCGACCGTCGTCTGGAGGTTCATCGGGCGATCAAGGTGCTCTCTCCGGCCTACGCCGCGCACCCCGAGATCCGCAAGCGCTTCCTGGCGGAGGCGCGCACCACGGCGCGCCTGGCGCACCCGAACATCGTCATGGCGCACGACATCGGCGCCGACGGCGACCGCCTCTTCATCGTGATGGAGCTGGTCGAGGGTGGCAGCATCTGGGACCGGATGCGGGAGACCGGGCCGCTGACGCCGCTCAAGGCGCTGGAGGTGATGGCGGCCCTGCTGCCTGCGCTCTCGGTGGCGCACGAGCAGGGGGTCATCCACCGCGACATCAAGCCGGGCAACATCCTGGTCACCAGGGACGGGACCTACAAGCTGGCGGACTTCGGGATCGCGCGGGTCGCGGAGACCGAGAACACCCAGACCCGCACGGGCTCGCTGCTGGGCACGCCGGCCTACATGGCGCCCGAGCAATGGAACGGCAGCAAGGAGCTGGACGGGCGCGCCGATCTCTTCGCCATGGCGGCCACGCTCTACAGCCTGCTGACGCTGCAGACGCCCCAGGACCTGCACATCCCCGAGTCGCAGGAGGAGCAGCTCCGCGGGCTGCCGGAGGCCATCCGCAACCTGATCGGCCGCGCGGTGCGTTACCGGCCGACGGACCGCTTCGCCTCGGCGACGGACATGCTGGAGGCCGTCCACAACGCCGCGCGCCGCCTGCAGGGGCAGCTCCCGGAGAGCCGCCTCTTCGACTCCGAGCCGGACGCGCGGAAGGGCCTGGGGAGCGCGCCCCCGCCGCAGCGCCCGAAGAGCGGCGGACGGGAGCGGGTCAGCCTGCTGCCGGAGATGGACGGCGCGGAGGCCGGCGCGCAGCTGGCCGGGCATCAGGCGCCGGTCACCGCCGACGAGATCCTGAGGCGGGCGCGTCAGGGCGCCCCCGCGCCGAAGGGGCCGAACACGGGGGGCCTGCTGGACACGACCGGGCGGCGGCGGGCAGCGGGCGCGGGCGCCGTGGTGGTGGAGGTGCCGGAGCTCAAGCCGGACGCGGGCCTCTTCGTGTCAGGGTCGGTCCCGGCCGCGGGGCCGATGACCACCGGCTCCGAGCGCACCCCGGCCACGGGCTCGCTGCGGGTCCAGCGCACGCCGACCACCCCCTCGCCCGCGGGGACGCGCGCGCCCAACACGGCGCCCACCCTCGCCAGCCAGCGCGCGAGCGCCGCCAGCCCCACCCTCCCGGCGGAGCGCCCGGTGGAGCGGCCCAGCTCCCCCTGGTTCAAGGCCGTGCTGGTGATCCTCGGGCTCTTCCTGGTGGTCGGGGGCGCGCTCGTCTGGAGCGCCTGGGAGGACGGGCCGAAGAACGCCCTGCCCGCGGGCAGCACCAACCCGAAGCCCGCGCAGAAGCCCGCGGTCACGCTGCCGGTGCTCTCGCCGGACACGCCGCAGGGCAAGCTGGTGGTGGAGTGCCGCCCGGACTGCGCGGTGGTCATCGATCACGCGAACGTGGGCGAGGGCCGGGTGGAGGCCGCGGTCAAGGCCGGGCGCCACATGATCGGCGTCGGCCCCACTGGCGCCCGCGTGAACACGACGATCAACGTCCCCGAGGGCGAGACCGTCACCTTCTGCTGGGACACCCAGAGCCGGAAGCGCTGCGCGGAGTAGAGGCGCAGGGCAGGGTCAGGGCGCGGGCGGCGCGGCGCCGTCTCAGGGCGCGGGCGGCGCGGCGCCCTCGGCGGCGGCCTTCTCCTCGGCCTCGCGGGCCCGCTTCTTCCACAGGCTCTCGTGCTTCTGGGGCTTGGGCTTCTCCTCGCCGGGCGCGCCCTCGGTGGCCTCACCCTCGGCGGGCTCGGCGCCCAGCTCCTCGTCGCTGGCGGGCTCGGGCTCGGGCGGGGGGTGCTCCATCCCGCAGCCCTGCTTGGGCACGGTGCCGGGGATGAAGGGGGCGGGCACGATGGGGCAGGAGCCGTTGGGCAGCTTGCCGGTCACCTTGCACACGCCCCGGTGGGCGAGCTCGAGGCCCGTGAACTCGGCGTCGAGCTTGAAGCCCTCGTGCATGGCGCGCATCCACCAGCCCCAGAGCGGGGCGGCGAGATCGCTGGCGGCCCAGCCGATGCGCTGGGGCTGGTCGTAGCCCAGCCAGACGGCGCCCGCGTAGCGCGGGGTCGCGCCGATGAACCACAGGTCCTTCTCGGAGTCGGTGGTCCCGGTCTTGCCGATGCTCGGGCCCGGATAGCCGGCGTATCCCCCAGCGCCGCGGCTGGCGCCGCCGGTCCCGAATTCAATCACCAGCCGCATGAGGTCGCGGGTCAGCGCCGCGGCTTCCTCGCTGAGGACGCGCTCCGAGGGCGCCTTGTGCTCGTAGCGCACCGCCCCCGCCCCGTCGCGGATGAGCAGCACGGGGGATCCGTCCGTGAACAGCCCGCGGTTGGCCACGGTGCCCACGAAGCGCGCCATCTCCAGCGGGGTCACCTCCGCCTGGCCCAGCGCGATGCCCATCTCCTCGGGGAAGCTCTTCGTGTCGATCCCGAAGCGCTGGGCGAGGGCGATGAGCGGCTTCGGCCCGCCGAGCTCCTCCAGCAGGCTGGCGGTGGCGATGTTCTGGCTCCAGGCGAGCCCGTTGGCCAGGCAGGTCGTCGAGGAGTACTCCCCGCCCACGTTCCGCGGCTTCCACCCGCCCGTCCCGGCGAACTCGCGCGGCGCGTTGGGCACGGCGTGGGCGGCGGTGTACTTCGGGTGACCGTCCGGGCCCGGCGTGTTGAAGGCCAGCGCGTAGACCAGCGGCTTGAAGGCGGATCCCGGCTGCCGGCGCGCCTGGGTCGCCCGGTTGAAGTCCGTGGGCAGGCTGAGATCGCCGCCGTAGACCGCCACCAGCGTGCCGGCCTCCGTGTCGATCAGCGCGGAGGCGGCCTGGAGCGGTCCGGTCGGCTTCTTGCCGATGATCCCTTCGAGGAAGCGCACCTTCTCGGGCATCACCGTGTCCGTGCGCTCCTGGGCGACCACGTCCAGCGCGGTGAACACGTCCAGGCCCGCCCCGTAGACCACCTCCGGCGGCAGGTTGGCCTCCAGCCAGATGCGGGTGGCCTGGAGCCAGGCGGGGTAGCGGTCCTCGGGGAGCCCGTGCGGGGTGGCCGTGACGGGCTCAGCCAGGGCCGCCGTCACGTCGTAGCCGAGGCGCTTCATGCGCTCCAGCACCATGTCCCGCCGGACGCGGGCCTCCTCGGGGTGCCGGTCGGGCGCGAAGCGGCCGGGGGCGGGGAGGATGCCGGCCAGGGTGGCGGCCTGGCTGAGGTCGAGCTCGTCCGGCTGGAGCCCGTAATAGTACCAGGCCGCGGCCTTGAAGCCGCAGATCGACTGGTTCCCGGCCTGCCCCAGGTAGGGGCTGTCCAGGTACATCTGCAGCACGCCGTCCTTGCCGGCGTAGCTGTCCAGCGCGAACGCCGAGGCCATCTCGCGCAGCTTGCGGCCGATGGTCTTCTCGCGGCGCTGCGAGAGCATGCGGACCATCTGCATGGTCAGCGTGCTGGCGCCCTGACGGTAGCCGCCCCCGCGCAGGTTGATCCAGGCGGCGCGGGCCGCCGCGCTCAGGTTCACGCCGTGGTGCTCGTAGTACTCGAGGTCCTCGGCGGCCAGGATGGCGTCCACCAGCAGCTTCGGCGCCTCGGCCACCGGCAGGTGCCAGCGGATCTCGCCGTCCGGCCCCAGCAGCGTGCCGATGCGGATCGGCTCCAGCGCCAGGGGCCGCGTCCAGCCCGCGGTGCCCGGGGGCTGCACGCCCTCGGGGAAGAGCCCGCCGCGGGGGATGATCTCCCCGGTCTTCGGGCAGTACTCGCCAGGGTCCGCCGGGGGGCAGCGCTCGGTGTACTGCCGGATCCGCGCGTGCTCCATCAGCACCTTGGACGGCAGGTCCATGCTGGCCGGCGCCGACCACACGCGGCCGGGGAAGCTCCAGCCCGGGTGGGCGACCTCATGCGCCCGGTGCGCCTCCGTCAGCTCCGCCATCTCCTGGCGCACCAGCAGGTACTGGGGTGCCGCGAGGATGGCGAAGACCACAGCGGCCGCGCCGAAGAACAGCGCGAGCCAGAGTATCACGCGGCGAAGCCGGGCTCCGAGCGACATGCCCGATCAGGCGGGATCAGGCTTGGGCGTGCCCGGGCCGCTCTCGGGGAGCGTGGGCGGCGCGATGCCATCGGTAGGGAGGGGTCCGGTGAGGCTGCCCAGGAAGGTCTTGATCTGGCCGATCTGCTCGGGCGTGAGCGTCTTGCCCAGCTGGTGCTCGCCCATGAGCCGGATGGCCTCGTCCAGCGAGGCGACGCTGCCGTCGTGGAAATAGGGGCCGGTCTGGTCGATGTTGCGCAGCGACGGCACCTTGAAGAAGAACCGATCCCCCTCGTTCTTCGTGAGATCGAAGCGGCCCTGGTCCTTGGTGTCGTAGGGCTTGACCAGCCCGAGCTTCTGGAACATGCCGCCGCCCACGCCCTGCCCGAGGTGGCAGGTCGTGCAGCCGACGTCCATGAAGGTCTGGAAGCCCGCGAGCTGCTCGGCGTTCAGCGCGGCGGTGTCGCCCTCGATGAAGCGGTCGAAGGGCGAGGGCGTGACCAGGGTGCGCTCGAAGGCGCCGATGGCCTTGGCCATGTTGTCGTAGGTGACGGGGTCCTGCTCGCCGGGGAAGGCCGCCTGGAAGAGCGGGAGGTAGCCCGGGATGGACTTCAGCACCTTGACGACCTGACCCTCGTCCGGCATCGCCATCTCGATGGGGTTCAGCACCGGGCCCTTGGCCTGGGCCTCGAGGTCCGCGGCGCGGCCGTCCCAGAACTGGGCGACGTGGAAGCCGGCGTTGTACACCGTCGGCGAGTTGCGACCGCCGACCTGCTGCTTGTGGCCCGTGCTGGTGGGCTTGCCGTCCACGCCGTACTTCGCGAGGTCGTGGCAGGAGTTGCAGGAGACGTCGTGGTTCTTCGACAGCCGCGTCTCGAAGTAGAGCATGCGGCCGAGCGTGACCTTCTCGGGCGTCACCGGGTTGGTCTCGCTGCTCATCTCCTTGGGCAGCGCCTTGAAGAGCCCGGCGGCCTTGGCCTGGAGGGCGGCGGCGTCGGGGCCCGCGGCGGGCTGCGCGGCGGGCTCGGGCTTCTTGACCTCGGGCGGCGGCTGGGGGCTCGAGCAGCCGGAGAGTGCTCCGGTGAGAAGGACGGCGAAGATCGCGAGGCGAAGGCTCATGGTCGAGCTCCATACGAGAGGCGCTGACCTGTAGCCCACCGGGCCGCACGCTTCAAGGCCGGACGAAGCGCCCGACGGCCTCGACGTGGCGGGTCTGGGGGAAGAGATCGACCGTCCAGAGGTCGGTCAGGCGCCAGCCCCCCTCGGCGAGCACGGGCGCGTCCCGGCCCAGGCTGGCGGGGTTGCAGGCCACATAGACCAGGACCTCCGCCGAGAGCCCGGCCAGGAAGCGCGCCGCCTTCGGGTGCAGGCCCGCGCGGGGCGGGTCCACGACGACGAAGGCCGGGTCCGCCCAGGACAGCGTGGGCAGCAGGGCCTCCACCGCCCCCGCGTGCCACTCCCCGGGCACGCCCGCCGCCTCGGCGTTGCGCCGCGCCACCTCGATCGCGCCCTCGTGCAGCTCCACGCCCAGCACGCGCCCGCCCTCGAGCCGGTCCGCCAGCCCGAGCCCCAGCGCCCCCACCCCGCAGTAGAGGTCCAGCAGCGTGCCCCCGCGGGCCCCGCCCGCGCCGAAGAGCGCGTCCCCCACCCGAGCCAGCAGGCGCTCCGCCCCCTCGGAATTGACCTGGAAGAAGGCGTCGTGCGGCAGCGTGAGCGCGCGCCCGCCCAGGCGAAGCCGCAGCTCCGGGCTCCCCGCCAGCACCCGCCGCAGCGGCCCGGTCGCCACCTCCGCCACCCCGTCGTTGGTCACCCACAGCACGCCCGAGACGCGCGTCGCGGCCGTGACCCGCGCGGCGACCTCCTCCAGCTCCTCTTCGCGAGCCGCCGAGGTCGTGACCAGCGTGACCAGCACCCCGTCCTCACCCTGGCGCAGCACGACGTGGCGCCAGACCCCGGTCCGGGCCCGGCTGTCCCAGGCGGGCCCCGGCCGGCACGCCACGAGGGCGCCCAGGGCGGCGTTCATCTCGTCGGTCGCCAGCGGGCAGGCGTCCACCGGCACGATCTTCCCGTACCAGCCAGGCGGGTGGAAGCCGAGCAGATCCTCCTCGGGTGGATCCTCACCCTCGCGCGTGGCGAGGTAGCGCCGACGCCCGAAGGAGAGCTCGAGCTTGTTGCGGTAGCCGTAGGCCGCGGGCGCGCCCTCCGTCGGGTGGGAGGGGTGGCCCACCAGCCGTCCGGCGAGATCGCCTTTTCCTGCGCGCTGGGCCTCCAGCGACATCTCCTGGAGCTGGCAGCCCCCGCAGACCCCGAAGACCGGGCAGCGCGGCGTCACCGCGTCCGGGGCGGGCTTCAGGGTCTCCAGACGGCGCGCCTCCCCCTTGCGGCCCGGCTGCACCAGCAGCTCGGCGCCCACGGCCCCCGTGCGCACCACGAGCCGCTTGCCGCTCTCCGTGTGCCCGCCGACCCCGTCCGCCTCCAGGCGGTCCAGCGTGAGGGCGACCGGCGGACGATCCCGCTTCTTCCTCACCGGATACGCACCTCCTGCCCGTCGATGTCGACGAGCAGGTTGCGCGCGTCCTCGGGGGCGGAGGCGGCCACCAGGCTGTGCTCCCCCGCGTCCAGCGCGATGGGCAGCAGGGTCTGGAGCCAGTGGGTCGGCGGGTCGTGCGGGCCCGTCAGCAGGTCCACCCCCGGCGCCATGTGCAGCGTGAACCACACGCAGAGGGCCTCGCAGGCCACGGGCAGGGTGAAGCGGGTCTCGAAGGTCCCGTCGTTGGGCACGGGCATGCGCCCCAGATCGATGGTCTCGCCCACCTCCTCGGGCAGCACCAGCCGATCCACCGCCTTGCCGCGGGCGTCCTGGCGCAGGCTGCTGAGGTCCACCCCGTCCTCGCGGCGCCGGAAGGGGCCGAGCAGGTCAGGCGCGCTGGCCACGGGCGCCAGGTGCAGGCTGAGCTCGCCCGGGATCACCAGGCCGTCCGGCGTCAGGTTGCGGTCCGCGCAGGCAGCCAGGTCGGGCATCATGCCCTCGGAGATGGCGAAGTGCCCGAAGGTCTCGGTCACGATGAGCCGCGCCTTCTCCGGCAGCACCACCTTGCCGAAGTCGGCCCGCACCACCTCCACCCGGTCGGCCACCCCGCTGTCGCGGGCCACCTGCTTGATCACCTCGGCGAAGTCGGTGCGCTCGATGGCGTAGACCTTGCGGGCGCCCGCCAGGGCTGCTAATGTGGCTAGTATCCCCGAGCCGCTGCCCGCGTCGATGACCACGTCGTCCGGCCGCACCAGCGCGCGCAGCGCCTCCCGGTAGGCCGTGATCCGCGGCTCGTCAGCGAGCATCCGGCGGTGGACCTCCACGCCCGCGTAGTTGTGGAAGATGACCGGCGCGTCGGCCGCCTCCTCCGGCGTGACCAGCAGCCCGAGCTGCGCGAGCTGATCGTAGAGCGGCCCGCCGTTCGGCCCCATGCCTCGCATCACCTCGTCGCGGGTGCGCGGCCGGCTGCACATCGCCAGCACCCCCGCCGCCCAGCTCGGCGCGCGCGCCCCCTTGCCCCGGCTGGGCGAGCGGATCAGCACCATCCCGTCATCTTCGAAGGTGACGATGAGGTCGCGCGGACGAACCAGAGCCATGGGAGCACCTCGACAGCCGGACCAGGGTAGCGGACCCCGGGGGGGGAGGCAAGCGGGGGGCGCTGGTGTCAGAAAAAGGACAATCTGCACCGGCCCCCCCAATTTTGTGTCTCCGGACCCCCTTCTCCTGATCGAAGGGATCCGATCGGCGCTCCCCTCCGATCGCCTCTCTCGGGAGAAGGCCATGCACCTACCACAACCCGCGCTCGCGGAGCGGGTCACCTGCGCCCTGGATTCACACCCGCGCCGCCCTCCCTCCCACGACCTGTCTCACGAACCCCGCGCCTGGCTGCTGGACAGGGCCTGCAGCCTGCTCCGTTCGGTCTCCGAGGGCCAGGCCGAGGTGCGCGCCCAGGCCGAGGTCCTGCGTCGCGTGGACCTGTGCCCGTCGGTCCCGCGCGTCGAGACGCCGGCCGTCGCCTGCCTCGCCAACTGGGCGCTGCTGCGCGCGCTCCGCGGCGATCGCCCCCCCTTCTCGCGCGCCGCGGCGCGGTGGCTGGACTGGACCGGTCGCCGCGAGAGCGCGGAGCTCTACGCCCTCGTGCGGCGCCAGGCTCTCGTCGCCACGCGCGGCGGAGCGCTGGCCGACGAGGTGACCCAGCGCGCGTTCTGGATCCTCTACCAGGGCGCTCCTCGCTGGCGAGGCTCCCGCGCCTATGTCTACCGCGTGGTGCTCAACGTGCTGCGCGACCAGGCCCGGGTGCGCGGTCCGCGCGGGGTCGCCCTGGAGGACGGCGTCGAGATCGAGCGGATCCCCGACAGCCGCGCGGGCGCGGAGGAGCGCCTGCTGCAGGCCGCCCACGCCCACGAGCTCCGGGAGATCATCGGGCGCCTGTCTCCGCGCGACGCCGAGATCCTCGTCCGCTCGGTGCTGGAGGATCGGAGCGACGAGGAGGTCTTCCTGGCCTCACGGGGCACCGACTGGGCCATCCCCTCCTGCGACCAGGTTCGCATGGTGCGGCGCCGCGCGCTCGTCCGGCTGAAGGAGGAGCTGGCGTCGCCCGCCTCGCCCCTCAGGAGAAGCTGAGCACCCGGATCCTTCGGATGTCGATGAGCCGGTCCTCCGCCTGCCAGCGTCGGCCCCCTGACGCGCGGGCCAGTCCGGGGCTCAGGCGCTCCCAGCGCGTCTCGTGGCCCAGGCGCACGCGGTCCTCGCCGTGGGCGCCGGTGCCCACGTAGAGCCCGGGGACGTGGCCGCGCAGCTCCTGGCCGCCGCGGAGCTCGACGTGGACCGGCACCCAGGCGAAGTCCAGGAAGGTGCGCAGGGGCAGGACCTCCAGCCAGGCTAGATGATCTAGCTCGACCCAGCGATAGCCCCCGGGCGTGAGCAGCTCGAGGACGTGGGCCAGCGCGTCGTCCACGTCGCGCAGCTCGCGGAAGGGCGCCTCGTCGGCGCTGCCCGCCAGGGGTCGAGCCTGCTCACGCCCCCGCAACGCGGCCCGCTCGGCCTCGGCGAGCTCCCCCCGCCCGAGCGCCGAGATCACCGCGAGCGCGCTCTCCACCCCAGGGCCGGCTCGACCCAGGATCTCGGGCGAGGCTCCCCCGGCCAGCGCGGCGCGGCGCTGGCGCTCGGCCCCCAGCAGCTCCAGGCAGATCTCGGCGCCCTGCTGGTTGAGCGGATCGTGGCGGGCGATGTGGGTGAGCGTGGCCTGCCCGGCGTCCAGATCTTCGGCGTGAAGCTCCAGATCGAAGCGCAGGAACCACAGCTCGGCGTAGCCTGGGAAGGCGCGGGTCCCCTCCACCGCGGCGGCCCGCGCCCCGTCCAGGTCGTCCTCCTCCACCCGGGAGAGCACGCGGCGGACGTGGTCGCGCGGGCCCTCGGGCTCGGGCTCGGGTGCGAGGGGCGGCTTCGGGGCGGGGGCTGGGGCGGGGATCCCGTCGCGCAGCCTGCGCATGGTGTCCAGCAGTCGACGAGCCATGAGGTCCTCTGGTTCTGCCCGCTCATAGCCCACCGCTGGCGGCGCGCCGCAGGGCTTGTGCGCGGCGGGGGGTGTGCGCGGCGGGGGGTGTGCGCGGTCGCCGTTGGAGGAGAGTCGAGTTACGCCCTCTACTCTACTCTACTCTACGCTACTCTGGAAATGCTTGCGGGCCCACGTCGAAGAGGTATCCTGATGTCGGGAGCGCGCTGTGAGCGCCCCCGACATCCCCCCTTCTTGGAGAGTGTGCATGGCATCGCTCTATCATCGGCTGCTGCCCATCACGTCGCTCACCGCCAGCCAGGTGCAGACCCGCGACGAGGTTCTGGATGTGGGCGCATACAGGACCCTGGAGATCCAGGTCCGCGTCATCTCCGCGGGCACCGGGGGCAACGTGAAGCTGCAGCATGCGGCGGTCAACGAGCCGGACGCCTTCAAGGATCTCAGCGGCGCCAGCTTCGCGCTGAACCCCGCGAGCAATCAGGTTCTGTCCATCAGCAACTTTCTCCGCTATGTTCGCTGGGTCACGGACAGCGGGGTCGCGGGGGGGCCCGTCGCGCTGATCGACATCGTGGCCAAGGAGTAGCCGTGGCGGGAGGTCTCGGTGTCCTGCGGGTGTGAGGCTGGCGTGAGCGGCGCGGGGGCCTGCGGGTGTGGAGGCGCCTGCGGGTGTGGAGGCGCCTGCGGGTGTGGAGGCGCCTGCGGGGGGCGAGGGGAGCGGCTCGCGCCGGTCGCCCGCGAAGGGGGCCTCGGCGGAACGAAGGGGGGAGGCGCGAGGGTGGGCGGCTCGCGCCGGCGACGCCGCCCGGAGATCCTGAAGACAGGGCGGGCGCGGGGCCAGGAGTGCGCGCAGGGCCCCGAGTGTCCCGCCGCGCCGAAGGAGCTCGTCGCGCGAACCAACATCCCCCGACCGCATGCCCCGTCCGAGGCGCCGCACGGCGAGCTCCTGACGCCGGGCCTGGCGTTGCCCCTGCGGGCACGAAACGGCCCCGCCCGGCTGGAAACCGAGACGCTGCGCCGGCACCAGAAGGCGCTGGCTGGCATCCTGCGCCCCGAGCGCCCGGCGCCCGAGCGCCCGAAGCGGGTGGCGGGGGCGATGATCCTGACGGGCGCGAGGCGCGGCGCCGCGAAGCGGGAGGTCGCCCGGGGCCCCTGCGCGTCCGAGACCCTGCACCCCGACCTGAGCGTGCCCCGGGGCGCGGAGCTGTTGCGGCCGGCGGATCCATCCGACGACGCGCGCTCGGTGGTGGGCAGCCTCGTGGAGATCGCGTATCGGGACGTGAGCGTGCGGATGAGCTACGACTGGTGGTGGACCTGGGCGGTGGACTGGGCGACGCTGTACGATGCTGAAGACGTCCCGAGCATCGACGCGCACGGCGTGTGCAGCTCCGTCTGGACGACCCTGACGACCCTGTGGTCGAAGTTCTGGGGAGAGGCGCGGGGAGATCACGACGTGCTCCGCAGCGTGATCGGCTGCTACAACCTGCCCAAGGAGCCGTCGCGCGAGGATCTGTTCTATCGGACGGGCTGGGGCAGCCCCGGCTTCGCGGTCGCGTACACGCTGCAGCTCCTGTACACCTATGTGGACGACGTGCGGCCGGAGGTCGGGGAGTGTCAGGGGCTCAGCAGCTTCATCAAGTCCTTCCTGGAGGGCAAGGACACCGCGAACGCGAAGGGGACGGTCTGTTCGGCGTCGGCGCTGTTGAATTTTGTGAATACGGACGAGGCGTATGAGGGTACGAAGGCGGAGAACAGTTGCAGGGAGGTAGACTGTGCGACAGCGACGACGAGCTTGAAGGCTAGCCAGGCTTGTCGTGGCGTTCGATGGGATGACTTCAAGGCGACTATCGTGTGGAGCGACACGAGTCGCTGCTTCAGCGGGCGCTCCTCCATGGCCTCGGAATGCAAGGAGCCAGATACTGGATGCGGATGGCGAGGATTCTCCATCGGGAATGGCAGTATCCTCCTCACGCCAGTCACCTGGGGCTTCTTCGGCTATGTCTGCGACGAGATCCTCTTTCGTGCACGCATCATCATGGATTGTGCGCTCTACAACCCCATGCTCTCCGATAGCGCCAAGGAGCAGCGTCTCGTTGAGGCGGAGCAGATGGCGCGCTACGCGCTGCGGATGCTGGTGTATCGTGCGGGACACCTCATCCATGAGCTCGGTCACCTCTGGATTGGAGGTGGGAGTGGTCATTGCTCAGGCCCATCGAAGTGTTGCATGGACATGGCTCGCTACGGTTGGGTGTGCCTGGTGCGGGGGCGACTCGGGCTTCCTCAGGGAGACTTCGCGCCCTCACCGGACGGGGACTACCATGAGGGGACCGATGTCGAGTGGACGGACGAAGATCCGCAGTGCTCCGATGAGGCGGACGGGCCCGAACGACGATGCCTGATCATGGAGAACGGAAAGGAGGACTCCTATGCACTCTTCTGCACCTCAGCGTGTGGCGTCGATTATGAGGATGCGACTGAGTACCATTGTGAGTACACCTGAGAGGACCAGAGTCATGGGGGCCAGGTTCTATATTCGTTCATCTCTCGGAGCGCTTACGTCACTCCTGATCCTTGTGGCATGCCGTGACAAAGAGCCCGCCCCGCACTCTGGAGGCGAATCTGGGCTCGAATGTCTCAATTTGAATGATGTACATTGTGTTAGCCATGGCCTGTACCACTGTGACGATTGTGGCGACGTCTATCTTTGTGCGTATTTCAGTAGCTATGATGGCCTAACATGGGGTTTGACCGGCTTCCCCTGCAAATGCGTAGGTGAAGACGGCGAGTTCCTCCGCTACGACCCCGAGACCGGCGAAGGCGACCCCGAGTGCTACACCTACGACGACTGAGGAACATCTACCTCTAACCAGGAGCAACCCATGTCCACCTTCAGCGCGCGTCTCCTCTACCGGATCTCCATCCAGAGTGGAGATCGGATGGATCTCACCCAGGCCCTGGACCTGCTCCCCTTCCGGGAGCTGGACATCGTGATCACGGTCCTGGAGGCGGGCGTGGGCGAGAGCCCCAGGCTGGTCGTGGAGCACGCCCCGCAGAACGAGGAGGGCGGCTACCTCTCCTTCCCAGAGCCCGTGGACGTGGCGCTGGACGCAGCCGGCTCGAGCTGGATCCGGGTGACGGCGTTCACGCGCTACATCGCCTGGCGTAGCACCGGGACCCTGGACAGCCCCGCCACGGTCTCCCTCGACGTGCTCGCCCGCTCATAGCCCACCGCTGGCGGCGCGCCGCGCCAGTCGCTAGATTCCCCCATCGAGGGCGGCGATGGACTCCACGCAGCGCGACGACACCCAGGCCGAGCAGAAGACGCGGGCGCCCTCGCTGGCCCTGGTGGTGGTCTGCGCGCCCGATCCCGGGCTGCTGGGGCGGGAGCGCTGGCTGCACGACGGGGAGACCCTGCTGCTGGGGCGAGGCGTGGACGACGTGCCCGGCGCCGCCACCGACCAGCGCCTCTCCCGCAGGCACGCCACCCTGACTCGCCGCGGGGACGCGATCACCGTCACCGATCTGGGCAGCGCCAACGGCACGACGAAGAACGGCGAGCGGGTCGCCCAGGCCACGCTCCAGCCCGGGGACGTGCTGGGCGCGGGGGGCCTGCTGCTGCTGGTGATCCGCGCCCGGCCCGATCTTCCGCCCGCCCGCCACCGCGAGATCGTCGGCCGCAGCCGCGCGCTCGGCGCCGCCCTGGACGAGCTCGCCCTGGTCGCGACGCGCCCCACCACCGTGCTCATCCTCGGCGAGACCGGCACCGGCAAGGAGCTCATCGCGCGCGAGCTCCGCCGCCAGAGCGGGCGCAAGGGGGCCTTCGTCGCGGTCAACTGCGGGGCGCTCACCGACACGCTCTTGCAGAGCGAGCTCTTCGGTCACGCCCGCGGGGCGTTCACCGGGGCCGACCGTCCGCGGCGCGGGCTCGTGGAGGAGGCCGACGGCGGCACCCTCTTCCTCGACGAGATCGGCGAGGCCAGCCCGTCCATGCAGGCCAGCCTGCTCAGGCTGCTGCAGGAGAAGGAGATTCGCGCCGTGGGCTCCGACCGCGCGGTCAAGGTGGACGTGCGCTTCGTCGCCGCCACCTGGCGCCCGCTGGCCGAGAGCATCGAGAGCGGCAGCTTCCGCCCCGATCTCGGCGCCCGGCTCTCCCGCTGGGTCATCCGGCTCCCAGCCCTGCGCGAGCGCCGCGAGGACATCCCCGTGCTCGCTCGGGCCTTCGCCGCCCGCTTCGCCGGGAAGCCCGTCGCCCTCTCCCGCCCGCTCACGCTCGCCCTGCTGCTCCACCCCTGGCCGGGCAACGTCCGCGAGCTGGAGGCCATCGTCGAGCGGCTCGTCGTGGAGGCGCGGGGGGCCGACACGCTGGAGCTCTCGCCCGCCGTTCAGGAGGAGCTCGCGCTGGCCGCGCGCTCGAGGTCGGTGGAGTCAGCGTCCAAGGCCGAGCCTGCGGCCTCGCCCGAGCCTGCCCGCTCCCGCGCCCGGAAGGTCCGACCGAGCGCGGACGAGCTCCGGTCCCTGGCCGCCGAGGAGGGCGGGAACCTGCGCGCCCTGGCCGCGCGGCTGGGGGTGGGGAGGAGCACGCTGTATCGGTGGATGGAGGAGATGGGCCTGAGCGCGGAGGCGGTGCGCGCGGAGGCGGTGCGCGGCGAGCGGTGAGGGGCACACAAGTGGACAAGAGTGGAGCTACACCCTCTACTCTACTCCACTCTTCGCGAAAAGTGCTTGCACAGCTGCGTCGGAGCGATATCGTGATGTCGGGAGCGCGCTGCGAGCGCACCCGACACCCCAGAACCTCAGCCGCGCCAGGAATTGATGATGTCCTGTAACAAGTCGACCACACTCGGTCCTATCTCCGTCTGGTCCAACCTCACACAGAATTCCTGGGTATTCTTCCCTCTCTCGGGCGTACTTCTCTCCGTAGGGATCGACAAGATCAGGGGAGCGCTCGAGCTACGCGCCGCAACAAGCTCGAATGCCAAGATTCGACTTGCTCTGCGTACCTCGAATGACGGAAGTACGTGGGACAGCCCAGTCCAGATCGGCACTCTTGTTCAAACTGGCGAGGGTGCTTCCTACGACTCATCGTATGCGGACATGACGTCGACCCTGAACGGAAAAACCTACATGCAGCTGGGCATTCAGGCAGCTACGGCGGTTGGCACTCCGACGTTCCCGGAGCTCGGACTCGCGACCGCGCGCTTCGATCTCAGGGGGCCATGATGTCTACCCTGAATACGGGCCTCATCCGTGCACAGCCTCACTCTGGCGGAGCGCTCAACTTCGGCTCGTGCATCTCATCGAACCCATCTTCGTCGTACGGCATGACCATGGGGGGGCTCTTTCTGCTACTCGAAGGTTGTGACAATGAGAAGAGCCGTTGTGAAGGTGAGCCTTGCGAGGCGCCTGCGACGCATCGCCACGCGAAGGCGGCCTGTGAGGAAGTGGACGGCACGTACACCTGTACGCGGGATGCGAACTGTAAGTGCACCAACTGCACGTGTCTGACCGCCCAGACGACGACCCCAGAGGGTTGGTAGGGCTACCACGAGATGAATCAACGTTCGACGAGGTGGATACGACCACCATTGGTTATCGTTGTCCTTATGCTCTGTTGGTGGTCCTCTCGAGGAATGAACTCAAGCTTCGTCGTCGAACAGCCGCAGCGACCAGAGGCTGAACCACGAGCGCCGTCTTCTGACGTTGGAGTACCTTGCATCGGAATCGTCGACATCAACTTCTCGGACGTGACAGGTGAGGATCCACCTGGCAGAATTCCATTCGACCTGGCCGGTGCCAGCACCTACACGCTCCTTTCAGATGCGTCGGGGGTTCTACGCTCCTTGGAACTGCCCTGCGGAGAGATGGAGCTCACTCTTCAAACCACGGAGTGGGAGCTTCTTCCCAAATACAGCGCCAGGCTCTGGGTCGGATCTGGACCCCAGGAATTTCAACTGGAGCTTGTTCGACGGTGCGACGGTCTGGTCCGTGTACGCGAAGCGTCAGGTGCGGCTGTGGAGGGATCTCTTAGGAGCGAGGTCGGACCTGACGTCGAGGAGGTTCCGCTCGACTCAGGGCAGGCCTGGATGTACCGATTCTGCGGCCTGAATGGATTCACGTACGAGGACCCATTGGGTCACAAGCTCTCTGGGCTACGGCTCACCGTGCGAGACGACTCCCCGGAGGAACTCGTGCTACCGGACATTGCTTCGGCGACAGTACAGCTCGTTTTGGACGACGATGTCCCGCGCGAGGCTACCCTTCGGAGCAGAAGTGTTGACATCGTTGAGGTCCAACCAGGAGTGTTTCAAGTGAGAGGCCGGCGCCATCAGGTTGGTGCGCAGGCGACCGCGGATGGGCGCCGCGCCCAGCTCTCGATACCTCTCGATGGGCGAACGCACGTGTACGATCTCGCAGGAGCTGGACGCCTGCATGAGGTTGTGGTCGACTGCGCACCCGAGGCGTGCCCGAATCTGGAATGTGGGCTGGAGTCGTGCCACCTACAGTCCGGGGCCTGGATCTGTCGCTGCGGGCCAGACGCCAGCACACTCCGCGTGATGGCCGCCCGGCAGACTCCAATCGTCGTCGGTCTCGCCGACCGATGGACCGAGTCTCTCTCCGTAACCTGGCCTCCAAGCAAGGTAGTTGCGCACGCTCGGTGGACCGGGGAGCTGCCCTGCTCCTGGAGCTTGGAACCAGATGACTTGGAGCTCCAGAGCTTTCTCGGGCCTCTGCGTCTCGGGACCTGCGGACCCGACGGGGTGATCGAGGTGGAGGTAAACCCGGGGAGCTGGCGTCTGGTCGTCCAGGCATCTTCAGCAGAGTCAGGCGCCTTGAACTTCCACGTCGATGAGTCGGACAACGTGTTGAGTCTCGGCCTCGTGGTACCAGAAGAGAGCGCTGTAGAGGGCTCGCTGGACCTCCCCTTTCCCCTCGAGGATGCCTGGCTCGAGGTCGAGCCAGCAGGTGTGGTGAGCCTGTCCTCGGATGGTGCGGTGCTGGTCGAAGGCGTACCCGAGGGCTCCAGCGTGACCCTCATCGCCGTGTCCCCACTCTGGGGAATCTACTCCGCTACGTTGATGTTGGAAGCTGGATTCCATGTGCGCCTCCAACCTAGAGGACAGACTCCGACCCGCTCGTCGGACCCTCCGTGATTCCGTTGACGTCACCCCCTCTGCGCCGACGTTCTCCCGTGGGGGCGCCCAACCGCTGGCGGCGCGCCGCGCCGGTCGCTAGAATCCCCCACCGGGGGCGGCGATGGACTCCACGCAGCGCGACGACACCCAGGCCGAGCAGAAGACGCAGGCGCCCTCGCTGGCCCTGGTGGTGGCCTGCGCGCCCGATCCCGGGCTGCTGGGGCGCGAGCGCTGGCTCCACGACGGGGAGACCCTGCTGCTGGGGCGCGGCGTGGACGACGTGCCCGGCGCGGCCACCGACCAGCGCCTCTCCCGCAGGCACGCCACCCTGACCCGCCGCGGGGACGCGATCACCGTCACCGATCTCGGCAGCGCCAACGGCACCACCAGGAACGGCGAGCGCGTCGCTCAGGCCACGCTCCAGCCCGGGGACGTGCTGGGCGCGGGGGGCCTGCTGCTGCTGGTGATCCGCGCCCGGCCCGATCTTCCGCCCGCCCGCCACCGCGAGATCGTCGGCCGCAGCCGCGCGCTCGGCGCCGCCCTGGACGAGCTCGCCCTGGTCGCGACGCGCCCCACCACCGTGCTCATCCTCGGCGAGACCGGCACCGGCAAGGAGCTCATCGCGCGCGAGCTCCGCCGCCAGAGCGGGCGCAAGGGGGCCTTCGTCGCGGTCAACTGCGGGGCGCTCACCGACACGCTCTTGCAGAGCGAGCTCTTCGGTCACGCCCGCGGGGCGTTCACCGGGGCCGACCGTCCGCGGCGCGGGCTCGTGGAGGAGGCCGACGGCGGCACCCTCTTCCTCGACGAGATCGGCGAGGCCAGCCCGTCCATGCAGGCCAGCCTGCTCAGGCTGCTGCAGGAGAAGGAGATTCGCGCCGTGGGCTCCGACCGCGCGGTCAAGGTGGACGTGCGCTTCGTCGCCGCCACCTGGCGCCCGCTGGCCGAGAGCATCGAGAGCGGCAGCTTCCGCCCCGATCTCGGCGCCCGGCTCTCCCGCTGGGTCATCCGGCTCCCAGCCCTGCGCGAGCGCCGCGAGGACATCCCCGTGCTCGCTCGGGCCTTCGCCGCCCGCTTCGCCGGGAAGCCCGTCGCCCTCTCCCGCCCGCTCACGCTCGCCCTGCTGCTGCACCCCTGGCCGGGCAACGTCCGCGAGCTGGAGGCCATCGTCGAGCGGCTCGTGGTGGAGGCGCGGGGTGCCGACACGCTGGAGCTCTCGCCCGCGGTGCAGGAGGAGCTCGCCCTGGCCGCGCGCCCGAGGTCTGTGGAGTCGGCCTCCAGGATGGAGCCCACGATCACGGCGGAGCCCCCCGCCCGCTCCCGCGCCCCCAGGACCCGACCGAGCGCGGACGAGCTCCGGTCCCTGGCGGCGGAGGAGGGCGGGAACCTGCGCGCCCTGGCCACGCGGCTGGGGGTGGGGAGGAGCACGCTGTATCGGTGGATGGAGGAGATGGGCCTGAGCGCGGAGGCGGTGCGCGCGGAGGCGGTGCGCGGCGAGCGGTGAGGGCCGCGCCCATCTGATACACTCCTCCCCCTCCTCCGACCGGCAGCACGCCGGCCGAGGGGCGTGGAGGGTTCGTGGACAGCGCTGCCGCTCTCGCTGCCGTCCGTCGCGCGCTCGAGGTGCGCGATCCTGAGCTTCCCAGGCTGCTGGTCGCGCTGATGACCGCCCGCGACCCGGCCCCGGCCGTGCCGCCCCGCGAGGGCGCGCTGACCTGGAGCCGCTATCAGGCCGAGCTCCGCTCGGAGGCCTTCAAGAAGAAGCCTCGTGCCGAGCGGGCCGCGCTGCGCCAGGCGCGCATGGCGGCGCTGGAGGCCCCCGACGCCGAGGTGCCTCTGCCCCCGCGCTTCGAGGCCCACAAGGTGCTCACGGCGCTCTGGCAGGAAGAAGGCGCGGTCTCGCGCGCCCTGCTCCTGGAGTGCATCCGCACCGTGCCGCTCCGCTGGGGCGCCTGGCGCGCGCTCAAGCAGATCTTCAAGGAGAGCGAGGCGCGCGGGGACTGGGAGGTCTACGGCACCCTGGCCGGCACCTTCGACGGCGCGCTGACCGGCCGCTACACGGGCGAGGTCGGGCGAGGGACGCTCTCTTATCTGGTGCGCCGCGCCTGGCGCACGCTCCGCCGCATGGCCGTGCAGCTCCCCGCCGCCTGGCCCGACGCCGCCGTGGACATCCTGCGCGCCTACCCGCCGGAGACCCAGTTCGCCAAGACCTGGATCGCCAACCACCTCTTCTTCCACGGCACGAAGGAGTACACGCGGCGGCGCTTCAAGTTCCGGCGTATGCCCGGCAACCTGCTGAAGGACCGCGCCTACCCCGACCTGTGGAAGCGCAGCCCGCGCCCCCTCTTCCGCCTGCTGGAGACCGGGCGCGCCGACACCCCCTGCTCGTTCGCCGCCGAGGCGCTGAAGACCGACTTCCGCGCCGCCCTTCGCGAGGTCGAGCCCGCCTGGGTGGCCCGCCTCATCGGCGTGCGCAAGGCCAGCGTCGACACCTTCGTCGTCTGGCTGCTGAACAACGTGCCCCGCTTCGAGCAGGGCGCCTTCCGGGCGCTGGGGCTGCACGACGCGGTGCTCCAGCTCCTGGACTCCCCGTCGAACGAGGCCCGCGCCTACGCCGCCGCCTACGCCCGCACCCACGCCCGCGACCTGCCGCTCGACGCCCTCGTGCGCCTCGCCAACAACAGCCACGAGGCCGTCCGAGCCCTCGCGCGCGACTTGTTGCATGATCGTGACCCGCGCAAGGACGTGGGGCTGGAGGCCTGGGGTCAGCTCCTGGGATCGAGCTTCGCCCACGATCTCGCCGCTGCGGCCATCCGAAAGCACTTCGGCGCGCGCGAGCTCAGCCCCGCCTGGTTCCGCGAGCGCCTGCTGTCCGAGAACCACCAGGTCTTCCAGTTCGCCTCCGACCTGCTGCTGAAGGTCCACACCGCCCAGAGCCTGGGCGCCGGCTTCTTCTGCGGGCTGCTGGAGGACGACCGCGAGCGCGAGGACGCCGCGGAGTTCGCGCTGAACGCCCTCAGCCGCTTCCCCGTGGCCGAGCTCGACCTCGACTTCCTGCGCCGCGCCCTGGTCAACCCCCAGAGCCGCGACGCCCTGGTGGGCTGGATCGAGGAGGAGAAGCTCAAGGCCAAGGATCTCGGCGTCGCCTACCTCAAGGCCCTGGCCTTCCACCTCACCTGGGAGAAGGACGAGTGGGTGCTGGCCCTCAAGCGCTCCGGGCGCTCCTGGGCCAGGGAGCTCAGCTTCGACGAGGATCTGAGCGAGACCGTGCTGGGCTGGCTGGGCGACGTGCGGCGCTTCTCCCCGGGTGAGCTGGGCTTCGACTGGCTCATGCAGCTGGTCACGCGCACCGAGGAGCGCTATCACGACTTCGCCACCACCTACATGATCAAGGCCTTCCTCCCAGCCGACTTCGCGCCCAAGGAGGAGGTCGCGCCGACCCAGCAGAGCGCGGGCGGCGGCAAGGCCGATCTCAAGGGCAAGAGCTTCCTGTTCACCGGCAAGCTGGCCACCATGCAGCGCTCGGAGGCCGAGGCCAAGGTCACGGGCGCCAACGGGAGCAACGCCTCGGGCGTGTCGCCAAAACTAGATTATCTAGTCATCGGCGACGACGGCAGCCCGCTCTACGGCCAGGGCAAGAAGGGCAGCAAGCAGGTCGCGGCGGAGAAGCTGCTGGCCAAGGGCGGCGTGCCGCTCAAGATCATCAGCGAGACCGCCTTCCTCCAGATGCTGGCCGGCGAGGAGCGGACGTTCAGCGAGGACACCGTGGGCAAGGGCGCCGAGCGCCTCTGGATCATGGCCACCGGCCCCGGCCCCGCCGACGCGCCCCTGGCCCGCTTCGCCCGCCAGTACCTGCGCCGCCACCACCCCGACATCAACCTGGAGGAGACCGAGCGCCCCGTGGACCCCGGCGCCGAGATCCCCGCCAGCTTCCTCACCTGGGACCGGGTGGAGCCCCTCTTCGCCGACCGGCGCGAGCCCGTGCGCAAGCTGGCGCTGGAGCTCGCGAAGTGGGAGTTCGCCCGCTGGAAGCCGCCGCTCCACCGCCTCGTGCGCCTGAGCGAGCTGCCCCACGGCGACGTGCGCGGCTTCGTGACCCGCGCGCTGACGGCCGAGGACAACAAGGAGAACGCCCGGATCCGCCTGGACCCGGCCACGTTCACCGCCGACGGCGTCTACCGCTTCTGCGAGTCCCTGGACGCCCAGACCCGCGCGCTGGGCATGACCCTGCTGGACCGCAACCCGCGCCTGGCGGTGCCCGAGGAGCTCTTCCGCCTCACGGAGAGCCCCGACCGCGCCATGCGGGCCTTCGCCCTGCGCCGCCTGTGGAGCCTCTACCACGACCGCGGCACCACCGACGGCTGGAAGCCCACCCCGCTGCCCGAGGCGATCCGCGGCCGGCGCCGCCCGAAGTCGGCCACGGCCCGCCCGGCGCCCTCGGCCCCCGGCGCGCGCCCCGGCGCCGCCCCCGCCGCCCCCGGGATCATCACCGACCTGCTCCGCGCCGTGCTCTTCGAGGTCCCGCCCGCGCGGCTCCCGCCCGCGCCCGCCGAGGCCCGCGAGAGCCGCGAGCCCGCCCCCCCGAAGACGCGCCCGCTCCAGAGCCGCAAGGCCAAGCTCGCGCTGATCGAGACCGTCCGCGACCTCTGCGTCGAGGACCACGCCTTCGCCCAGGAGGCCGCCCCGCTGCTCCGCGAGTTCATGGGCTCGCGCGGCCCGAGCGAGCACGCCGCCTGCCTCGTCGCCCTCGCCCGAATCCACGCCGCCTGGCCTGAGCTGGGCGCCTGGGGGAACGCCTGATGGCCGCCACCGAACGCGCCCTCCCCTTCCGCGGAGAGCTCCAGGGTCTGCTGGCCCTGGGCAACACCCTGCTCTTCGTCACCACCCACCCCGAGGGTCGGGCCACCGCCCTCTACCGCATCGACGTGGACAAGGGCGAGCTGGACAGCGCGGCCCTGCCCGCCGGCGGCGCCGCGCTCGTCATGGACGATGCCCAGATCTACGTGGCCGGCACCGACGGGCGCGTCCACCGCGGCGCGCGGACCGGCGGCGCGCTGAGCCCGCTGGGCGAGGCCCTCAACCCCGCCCCCCGCGCCCTGGCCCTGCTCTCCAAGGATCGGCTGGGCGCGCTGTGCGGCGCGGAGATCGTGGTCCTCTCGCGCAAGGACGGCGCGGTCAGCCAGCGCCTCGCGCTGGGCGAGGAGGGCTCCGTGCTGGCGGCGGACCCCTCGGGCGCCTGGCTCGTGGCCGGCACCACGCTGGGGACCCTCGTCGTCTTCGACGCAGAGCGCGGCCAGGACTTCAACGAATCGGAGCGAAAGAAGATCCACGAGGGCGCGGTGACCGCGCTCTGCTTCGAGCCGGCCGAGCTGCGTGTGCTGTCGAGCGGCGTGGACGTCAAGGTGCTCTCCACCCACGTCCGCGGGCGGCTCGAGCCCGAGGATCGCGGCGGGAAGGCCGCTCACGACGGCGCCGTGCGGGCCGTGCTCTTCGGGGCGGGCGAGCGCTTCTACACCGCGGGCAAGGACGCCACGCTCAAGGTCTGGGAGGCGGGCACCAGCAAGCGCCGCCCGGCCACGGTCAAGGACGGGGTGCCGGTGACGGTGGCCCTGGCCCAGGTCGAGCTCAAGGGGCGCCCGCACCTGGCCATCGCCGGAGAGGACGCCACGATCCGCCTGTTCGCGCTGGACGCCGCGGGCAAGGTGGGCGATCCCATCCGCACCTTCACTGGCGCCCTGGCCTGGGCCCGCGCCGAGCTCGCCGCCAACGAGCCCGCGCGCCGCGAGGCCGCGCTGGAGGTCCTGGCCCGCTGGAACGACACCCCCGGCGTGGACCTGCTCCTGGCCCGCGCCCAGGAGGACGCCGACCACGGGCTGCGCGTGAAGAGCGCCACCCTGCTGGGCGAGACGAAGAACCCCCGGGCCCGGGGCGGGCTGGAGCGCCTGCTGGGCGCCCGCGACGAGGCCGTGCGCAAGGTCGCGCTGAGCGGGCTGCGCGGCATGGACGGGGAGACCGCGCTGCGCCCGCTGGAGCTCGCGCTCGGCGCCCGCAAGCCCGACATCGGCGTGATCGCCGTGGACGCGCTCACCGAGCTGGCGCGCAAGGACGACCAGGCGCTCACCCGGCTGGTGGCGGCCCTGGACGACGAGCCGGTGGAGGTCCGCACCCGCGCGCTCACCGGGCTGGAGTCCGTGCTGGGCGCCGGCCCCGAGGCCAGCCTCCAGGCCCTGCGCTCCCGCCGCCCCGACGTGCGCCGCCTGGCCCTGGTCCGCTGCTTCCAGCGCAAGCTGCTCGACACCAGCGCCGTGCAGTCCGCGCTGCGCCGCCACGCCGAGGACGCCGACGCCGACGTGCGCGCCATGAGCTTCCTGGTGGCCGTGCAGAGCCGCCCGCTGCTGGCCGAGGCCCTGCGCCACCGCGACCGCGACCTGCACCGCCAGCTCTTCGACCTGGAGAGCTTCGGCAAGCCCCCCGACCCCGACGCGAAGCTGCCGAAGACGAAGGAGGTGGACCCCCGCACGCTGGGCGAGGCCGATCTGGCCCCCCTGCTCCAGGCCATGGCCACCCGCGCCCTCGACACCTGCCTGCGCGGCGCCAGCGGGCTCGCCCTGCTCCAGGACACCCGCGCCTTCGGCACCCTGCTCCAGCTCTCCCGAGACCCCCTGGCCTCCGCCCGCGTCTCCGCCTGCAAGGCCCTCCAGGCGCTGGGCGACGCCCGCGCGACCAACCGCCTGCGCACCCTGGTCCGCGACGGCGAGGCCGAGGTCCGCGACGCCGCGTTCACCGCCCTGGCCCGCCTGCTGGAGGCCGAGGGCCCCCTGTCCGCCGCCAGCGCCGGCCTCTCCGCCGAGCACGAGGACGTGCGCCGCCGCGGCCTGGAGATCCTGGTCCGCGAGATCCGCCGCCTCGGGGCCGCCAAGGCCCCCGCCGCCGCCATCGAGCTGCTGGCCCGCACGCTCGACGACGCCAGCGCCAGCGTCCGCTCGGAGGCCTTCAAGGCCACGCTGAACGTGGGCGTGGGCGGCGGCGGCGCCGAGAGCCTGCGCTTCGCGCTCCGCAGCATCCACGCCGATCTTCGGCGCGAGGTCCTGGTCGAGGTGGAGGGCCGCATCGCCGAGGGCTGGGCCCCCGCGCTCCTGCTGGACCTCTTCTCCGACCCCGACCCCGGCCTGCGCAAGGACGCCTTCGAGTTCGCCAGCAAGCGCGCCAAGCAGAGCGACACCGAGCACCTCAAGGCCGCGCTGCGCTGCCGCTACCCGGACCTGCGCATCGCGTCGGCCACCGCGCTGTCCAAGCGCCACACCGCCGGGGCCCGCGCCCTCCTGGTCGTCGCCCTGGACGACGAGGACCCCCAGGTGCGCCGTCTGGCCGTGGACGCGCTGGTGGTGGACGAGGCCGCCGACGCGCTCTCCCAGGCCATGAAGAGCCGCTTCTCCGACGTGGCCGTGCGCGCCGCCGCCGCCCGCGCCGCCGAGGGCGACCCGGCCGCGCTCGCTCCTCTGCTGGCCCTGGTGGCCGAGCCTCCCCCCGAGACCGGGGATCGCGGCCCCTGGCTGGAGCGCACGGAGCTCGCGGTGGGCGGGCTCGGCGCGCTGGGCGACGTCACCGCCTACGACGCCCTGGCCGGGCTCATCGACCACGCCGAGGCCCGCCTGCGCAAGGCCGCCGCCCGCGCGCTGGGCACCGTCTCCCGTCCCGGCCGCCTGGACGCCCTGCGCCGCGGCCTGCAGCACGCCGACCGCGAGGTCAAGCTGGAGAGCGCGCTCGGCCTCGCCATGAACGGCGATCCTGGCGGCGCCTCCATCCTCTTCGCCGTCGCCACCCCGGCCCCGGCCCAGCGCAAGCAGAGCCGCATCCCCGACCCGCCCGCCCAGCAGAGCGCGGTCACCCCGCACAGCGCGCTGCTGGCGGCCGTGGGTCTGGGCGAGCTGGGCCGCGACCAGCGCCTGGCCTTCCTGGACCACAACGACAAGAGCGTGCGGGAGCAGGCCCTCCTGCTCGCGCTGATGGCCGAGTGGCTGGAGAAGGACGACCAGCCGGACCAGTGCCTCGCCGCGCTGTCCAGCGCCAACCCCCGCGTCCGCCTCCTGGCCGCCCGCGCCCTCGAGCAGTTCGCTGACCGCGAGGCCTTCGGCGCCGTCGTCGTCGAGGTCTTCAACGATCGCGGCGAGGGTCAGGCCCCCTGGACCGTCACCCCGGCCGTGGTGCGCCAGCTCGCCGGGCTGGCCACGGGCGAGGACCCCCAGGCCCGCACCCGCGTCGCCCGCCTGCTCAACCTGCGCGACCAGAGCGAGCAGGGCGCCTTCGACCGCGCCTGGCGCGCCTACGAGCGCCGCTGGTCCCCGCCCCCCGCCCCCGCGGATCCGAGGGAGCGCGGCGGCGGTGAGAGCGTGTCCCAGCTCGTCTTCGGCGCCTACGTGGGCCTCTCCCGGCTCAAGGGTGGCGGCCCGGAGATCCGCATCCAGCAGACCGCCATCGCCCGACTCCTGGCCATGGCGGCCCGGGATCCGAAGCTGAACGGCGCCGTGACCCCGGTGCTGGTCCAGGCGCTGTCCGACGCCCACCAGGCGGTGCGCAAGCAGGCCTTCGACGGGCTGCGCGCGCTCTCGATGCCCGTGGAGGCGCTGGGGGCCGAGGCGCTGATGAGCGAGCACCGCGACGTGGGCGCGCTGGGGCTCCAGCTGCTCAGCGAGGCCGGCGGCGGCGCCAGCGGCGACCGCGTGCTGGCCGACGTCATGCTCCAGCGCACCGACGGGCTCGAGGAGGAGGCGCTCAAGCTCCTCTCCACCCGCGGCGACGCCCTGGCCGCCCTCGGGCAGGCCCTGGACGCGCGCTCCCCCGGCCTGCGGGAGAGCGCCATCGCCGCCCTCGCCCGTCGGGTCGCCGAGCCCGCCGCCGCCGCCGCGCTGCGCGGGGCGCTCCAGAGCCGCTACCGGATCGTGCGCTTCCGCGCCGCCGAGGAGCTGGCCAGCGTGCGCGACGCCGCCTGCTTCCCCGTCCTGCTGGAGCTGCTGGCCAGCGACCAGGGCCAGGAGCAGCGCCGCGGCATGAACGCGCTCGGCCGCCTGGGCGACGCCCGCGGCCCCGGCGCCCTGCTGGACCGCGTAGACCGCGATCCGGCCGGCACCGCGCTCAAGGACGAGCTCATCGGCGCCGCCGGGCAGGCCCGCTCGGCCGACGTGGCCGACCGCCTCTTCGGCTACCTCGCCCAGGCCCCGCTGCGCGCCAGCGCCACCCGCGCCCTGCTCACCATCTCCGGCCACGATCAGTCGGTGGTGGACGAGGAGGACGAGCTCGCCGTGCGCCGCGCCCCGGCCGACTGGGAGAGCCGCCAGCACCCCCGCTCGGACGCGCTACTCGTCAAGTTGCTTGACTATATCTGGCAGCTCGGCGACGCGCGCCTGGCCCGCACCCTGCTCCCCGCCGCCCGCTGGGCCCGCAGCCCGAGCCTGGACGCCGCCCTGGCGCCGATGTGCGGCTTCGCCGACGACGCCGCGCGCAACCAGGCCATCGAGGCCGTCTCCTGGCGGCTGCGGCGGCGCGGTGGCTCCCCCGGCGCCCTGCTGAAGGCCCTCGAGCACGCCGACCTGACGACCCGCTTCCTGGCCGCCGAGGGACTGGCCAAGGCCGGGCGCCGCGAGGGCGTGATCGTGCTGCTGGCCTGCGTGGACGCGCTGGACGACCTGAACCTGCGCCGCCGGGCGGTGGACGCGCTGGGCAAGCTGGGCGACGCCCGCGCGCTGGACACCCTGCTGCGCCTGGTCACGACCGAGGGCCACGCGCTCTTCGAGCAGGGGGCCGAGGCCATCGGCCACCTCGCCGAGACGCCGCGCTCCGCCGAGATCTTCGACCTGCTCAAGAAGATGGCGGCGGGCGACGACAACATCGCGCTGCAGGCCATGACCGGGCTCCGCTGGTTCGGCGGGGCCGAGAGCTGGAAGATCCTCCGCGAGCGGGCCAGCGACGACGACTGGACCGTGCGCCAGCGCGCCGCCGAGCTGCTCCGCCACGACGACACGCCGGAGAGCCGGGAGATCCTGGCCCGGCTCATCGCGCGCGACGACGACCGCGACGTGGTGCAGGCGGCCTTCGCCTCGCTGCGCAAGCTCTGCGGGCCGGACAGCCTCGAGCCCGACTACGCCATCCTCCAGAGCGAGCACGACAGCCCCGAGCCGGACACGCTCACGCGCCTCGGCACCCGGGGCGACCCCGGCCGCCTCATGGACCTGCTGGCGAAGCTGGACGAGGAGCGCGACGAGGTGCGCGTGCCCCTCTCCGAGGCCCTGCTCTCGCGGAGCCCGCCCCCGGTGGAGGCCGCGCTGGCCCGCCTGGACGGCGAGGACGACGCCACCGGCGCCCTGGCCGCTCGCATCCTGGGTCGGGCGGGATCCGGTCAGGGGGCGGCGGCCCTGGCCAGCGCCACCTCCACCGCGCTGGGCACCTGGCAGCGGGCGCTGGTGGATCAGGGCACGGGCGGTCCGCTGGCGGATCGCGCGGACGCGCTGGGCGAGCGGGTGCGCTGGCTCATCTGGGCCTGCGGGCGCGCCGGGGTCGGCGAGGCCGAGGTCGTGGGGCTGGCGCGCGGGACCGACACCCGCCCGGTGGTGCGGGACGCCCGGCTGGCCGCCCTCTCCGCCCTGGCCGAGGGGCTGGGCGGGGCGGCGGCCCTGGACGCCCTGGCTGAGGCGGTGACCGGCTCGGACGCGGCGGCGCGCTCGCTTGCGGCGGCGGGGCTGGCGAAGCGGGCCCCGGATCGGGCCGCGGCCCTGGTCGCCAGGGTGCTGGACGACCCGACCACGCTGGCGGCCCTGCGGCCCTCGGCGGGGAGCGTCCGCGCCGGGCTCGGGAGCGTCCACACCTTCGGCGTGGCCCTGCCCACGGTGGTGCGGGCGAAGGACGCGGCCTCCCTGGCCGCGCTGGCGGCGGATCGCGCGCAGCCCGAGGCCCTGCGCCTCGGCGCGCTGGAGGGTCTCGGTCGGGTGGGCGGCGAGGCGGCGGAGTCCGCGCTCATCGCGCTCGGCCGTGCCACGGATGAGGAAGAGGGCCTGCGCAAGGCCGCCTGGCGCGCGCTGCGCCGGGCGCGTCGGGCCAGCAAGGCGGAGCGTCGGACGGAGGTGAGCCCATGAGCACGGAGAACCCCGCGACCCCGGGCGCGCCGGAGGCGGCGGCCCCTGAGATCGCGCCCGCGTCCACCACGCCGGTCGATCTGGCCTACCCGGCCGAGAGCCGCGTGGACGCCGCGAGCGGCGCCGAGGCGGTCTCGCTGGTCGGGAACCAGAACCGCGACCCCGTACAAGCGCGGGCGAAGGTCCTGAACCCCGTCGGCTTCCGCGAGGCGATGTGCGCGCTCTACGCCGTCGTCGCCAGCGACCTGCGCTATGTGCCCAAGGATCGCACGGCGTATCTGGCCTTCAAGCAGGCTCGCCAGAAGGCGGGGGCCGGCTGGGACGCGCGCCGCGAGTACTTCGCCTGGCTCTGGCGGAACGACCCGCTGACCTTCCTGATGCTGGACCCCATCGTCAGCGTCTTCCCCGACGAGCTGGCCTTCGAGGTCTTCTCCCGCGACGAGAGCAGCTACGCCCGCCTGGCCATCGCCCTGGACGGCCGCGCGCTCGAACCCCAGGGTGAGCGCGTCTGCGGCACCACCAACATCGACTTCAGCGAGGCCCTCTACGCCGGCCTCCAGCACCTGCGCTCCTACCGCGAGACCGCGCTCTCCATCGGCCCCGGCGAGCCCGCCGCGCCCAGCTCCGCCCCGCCCACATCGGACGTGGGGCTGGAGACCAGCGGCGCCGCGCCGGTGCTGGAGAAGAAGGTGCAGGTGCCCGACACCTGGCTGCGCGGCTTCCTGCAGGTGCAGTCGGCCGCCACCCTGGGCATGACGCGGCTCAGCATCGCGCCCATCGACCTCTACAACGTGCTGCGCCACCTGCGCATGCACGCCGACCAGAAGCGCAAGGGCCGCGGGCTCCGCGTCGAGCTCATCCCCGGCGAGCGCCCCCGCCTCGTGCTGGAGCCCTGGGAGGAGGTCTTCCCCACCCACGGCGAGGTCTACAACGGCCGCAGCGCCCAGGTCGTCCGCGTCTGGGGGCGCCGCCGGCTCATGCTGCTCAAGCGCTTCCTGCCGATGGTCAAGCAAATTGACGTTTTCCTGCTGGGCAGCGGGCTCCCCTCCTTCTGGGTGCTCTCCGGCGGGCCGTTCACGCTGACGCTGGGGATGAGCGGCTTCACCGACGCGAACTGGGCGCAGGCGGTCAGCTTCGACCTGCTCCTGCCCCGCCGTCGCAGCGCCGCCCCCGACGCCCCCCGCGTGCTGGCCGCGCTGGAGGCCCGCCGCCTCGGCACCGTCGCCGAGCTGGCCGCGGAGACGAAGCTCGCCCCGGCCGACGTGCTCGACGCGCTCCAGCGTGGCTGCCAGCAGGGCCTCGTCATGTACGACCTGGCCAAGGGCGTGTACCGCCACCGCCCGGTGCTGGGCGTCGGCCTGGACGCGAGCCGCTTCGAGTACCGGAACAACGCGGAGAAGCAGGCCTATGACCTGCTGGCGACCCCGGGCGCCGTGCGCCTGGACACCGAGAACCGCATCCCCGGCGCGGGGCTAGAGCTCACCGGGCGGGTCACGGTGGCCGCCGACCGACGCGAGTACCGCCCCCAGGTGCTCTTCGACGACGAGGACAACCGCGTCAAGAAGGCCGAGTGCACCTGCGCCTTCTTCCGCAAGCACGGCCTGAAGGAGGGCCCCTGCCCGCACCTCGTCGCGCTCACCGCGCTGCACGCGCAGGAGGAGGCGAAGCGCCGGGCGGGCCGCTCGACCGAGGGCCGGCGCGGCGTGCAGATCGAGACCCGCTCCTACGTGCGCCGCACGAAGGCCGGCGAGGAGCTGCTGCAGGTCTCGCTGAACAAGCGTCGCCTGCACACGAGCTGGGGAGCGCGCGGGGCGAAACCGCGCACCCAGACCCTCTTCTTCGACACGCCCGATCAGGCTCGGGAAGCCTATTTCGCGAAGGTGGATGCCCTCGTGGCGGGCGGCTACCTCGACACGACGGCAGGGTGAGGCATGGCGACCGATCTCGCGCAACTGTGGCAGGCCATCGTCGAGGCGGGTGGGCGCGAAGCCTACATCAACCAGCAGCTCCGCGAGCGGGGCTTCCTGGTCGAGCGCCGCTCGGCATCCGACGTCGGGAACATGGGCGAGGCCGAGAAGGCCCGCTACAAGCAGAAGTTGAAGGATGAGGCGGCCGAGCGCCGAAAGATCGCGGCGGAGACCTGGAAGGCCTACAAGGCCCGGCACCTCGTCCACCTGGGCGAGGGCGTCTACTGGAACGACGCCGACGACTTCGACCTGCTCGACCTGCCCGACGCCGAGGAGCGCGCCGCCGAGAACGGCGTGCCCAAGCTGGACACGCCGAAGGAGCTGGCCGAGGCGCTGGGGCTCACCATCCCCGAGCTGCGCTGGCTGGCCTTCCACCGCGACGCCGCCACCCGCGTCCACTACACGCGCTTCTTCATCCCGAAGAAGGACGGCACGAAGCGGGCCATCTGGGCGCCCATGAAGAAGCTGAAGGCCGCCCAGCGCTGGATCCTGCGGGAGATCGTCGAGCGCCTGCCCGTGCACGGCGCCGTCCACGGCTTCCTGGCCGGGCGGTCCACGCTCAGCAACGCCGAGCAGCACGAGAACTCCGAGATCGTGGTCGAGATCGATCTCAAGGACTTCTTCCCCACGATCACGCTGGCCCGGGTCAAGGGCGTCTTCCGCAAGGCCGGCTACCGCGAGCAGATCGCGACCCTGCTCGCGCTGATCTGCACGGAGGCCCCCCGCGAGGTCATCGAGCGGGACGGCAAGACCTGGTACATCGCGCTCGGGCCGCGCTGCCTGCCCCAGGGCGCGCCCACCAGCCCCGCGCTCACCAACGCGCTCTGCCTGCGCATGGACCGGCGTCTGTCCGGGCTCGCCCGGAAGCTGGGCTGGCGCTACAGCCGCTACGCCGATGATCTCACCTTCAGCCGCCCCGCGGGCGCCAAGGGCAAGCCGCGCACCGGCCTGCTGATCGGCGGGGTCGGCCGCATCGCCGAGGCGGAGGGCTTCGTCGTCCACCCCGACAAGACCCACGTCGCCCGCACCGGCAGCCGCCAGCAGGTCACCGGCCTCGTCGTCAACGGCGAGGGCGCCCCGCGCGTCCCCCGGCGCACCCGCCGCCAGCTCCGCGCCGCCCTGCACAACGCCGAGCACGGCAAGGCGCTGCGCGAGGGCGAGAGCCTGGACACGCTGCACGGCCTCGCCAGCTACGTGCACATGACCGACGCCGAGCAGGGCCGCGCGCTCCTGGACCGGGTCGCGGCGTTGAAGGCGCGCTGAGCGCGGGTCAGCTCCGGCGCCGCCGCCCCACCGCCAGCGCCAGCGCCAGCCCCGCTGCCCCCAGCCCGCCACCGCCTCCCGACGCACATCCACCGCAGATCCCCTGCTCCACGGCGACGGGCGCGGTGGGCTCGGCCTCCTCCATGGCGGCGGCGGCGGGCGGGGCTGCGGCGGGTTTCTTGGGCGGCCGGTCGATCAGGGCCATGTTCTCCTTGTCCAGGTCGGTGAGTCGGCTCGGGACGTAGCTCGTGCTGGGCTTGTACCAGGAGAACCAGGCGAAGATCTCGGCGTGCTCCGGCGCGGGGCTGGCCCGGCCGCGGCGAGCCTGCACGGCGTCGCGCAGCAGGCGGCGGTCCGCGGGAGAGAGCGCGCGGGCCTCGTCCTCGCCCAGGCGCTCGTCCAGGCGCTGCATGCGCCAGAGCGCCAGCGCGCGGGTCAGGTGCTCGGTGCCCGGCCCGCCGGCCCCGATGGCCTGCAGGAGCGCGGGGCCCGCCTCGTCCCGCTGGGCGAGGCAGAGCCAGGCGTCCCGGTTCGCCCCGAGCCGCAGGGCCTCGAGGAGCGCGGGGGTCTCCGCGCAGGCGGGGTCGGCGGCGGGGTCGGCGCTCGGGGCTGGGGTGCTCGGAGAGGTCTGGGCGAAGGCCAGCGCGGCCCACAGCAGCAGGGCGTTCATCGCCCAGACATAACCTGAACGGACGATCCGCCGGGAGTCTACGCTTCGATCCCCTGCTCCAAGCCCAGGAGCGAGATCAGCCCCTCCATCACGCGCTCGGCGCGCGCGACCGGGTCCTCGGTCTCCAGGAAGCTCTGGCGCTCGTCGGACTCGCGGAGCGCGAGGTGGCCCAGCATGTAGGTGAGCTGGACGTTGTCCTCCGCCCCGTTCAGCACCCGGCCCAGATCCTGGGAGAGCGAGGGGTGCAGCGTCATGATCTGCCCGGCCACCAGCCGCAGCTGGTCGGCGGCGACCCTCAGCCGCTCCTCCTGGCCCGCCCCGAAGGCGTCGGAGAGCAGCCGCGCGCGCGCCAGCCGGTAGGGCTCGTCGCTGGGGAGCTCATCGAGGACCCGCGCCCGCGCCACGCCCAGCACGAGGAGGTTGTAGCGCCCGTCGGAGAGCGCCTGCGAGCGCACCACCCGTCCCACGCCCACCACGTCGTGGATGGCCGGTCGCCCGTCGTAGTCGCTCTGCCAGCCTTCGCGGAGCTGCGGGACGGCGAAGATGCTGTCCGCCTCCAGGCAGTCCTTCACCAGCTTGCGGTAGCGCGGCTCGAAGACGTGCAACGGCAGCAGGGTGGCCGGCAGGAAGACCACCCCCGGCAGGGGGAAGAGCGGGAGCGCCTCACAGGCGCGCTGGAGCTCGGCTCGGAGCTGCACGTCCATGAGATCAACATAGACGCCTCCGCGCGCAAGGCAAGGTCAGGCCCGCTCGACGGTCCTCCTCACGCGCGCTCGACGGCCCTCGCCCAGGCCGCCAGGTGCGCCGCCACCTCCTCCCGCGAGCGCTGGGGCTCGAAGGTGCGGTCCTCCACCCAGGACGCCCGGATCGCGTCCGGGCTCTCCCAGAAGCCGGCCCCCAGCCCGGCCAGGAAGGCCGCGCCCAGCGCCGTCGTCTCCAGCACCTTCGGCCGCACGCAGGCCACCCCGAGCACGTCCGCCTGGAACTGCATGAGCAGCCCGTTCTTCGCCGCGCCCCCGTCCACCCGCAGCTCGGTGAGCGGCTGCCCGGCGTCCGCCGCCATCGCGCTCAGGATGTCCGAGAGCTGAAGCGCCACGCCCTCCAGCACGGCGCGGGCGATGTGGGCCCGCGTGGTCCCCCGCGTGATCCCGGTGAAGAGCCCCCGCGCGTCCGGCCGCCAGTGCGGCGCGCCCAGCCCCGCCAGCGCCGGCACGAAGACCACCCCGCCCGCGTCCGGCACCGAGCCCGCCAGCTCCTCGATCTCCGCGGCCGTGCGGATGATCTGGAGCCCGTCCCGGAGCCACTGCACCGCCGCCCCGGCGATGAAGGCGCTGCCCTCCAGCGCATACGTGACCTCGCCGCCCACGCGCCAGCCCACGGTGGTCAGCAGCCCGCGCTCGCTCGCCACCGGGGTGGAGCCCGTGTTCATCAGCACGAAGGCGCCCGTGCCGTAGGTGGACTTCGCCATGCCCGGGGCGAAGCAGGCCTGCCCAAAGAGGGCCGACTGCTGGTCGCCGGCCATCCCGCTGACCGGGATCCCGTCGGGCAGGAAGCCCACACCCTGGGTGGAGCCGACCACGCCCGCGTTGTCCACCACCTGCGGCAGCGTGTTCATCGGCACGCCCAGCAGCCCGCAGAGCTCCTCGTCCCAGCGCATCGCGTGGATGTCGAAGAGCAGCGTGCGGCTCGCGTTGGAGGGGTCCGTGACGTGGGCCCCGCAGAGCTTCCAGGCCAGCCAGGTGTCGATGGTCCCAAACGCGAGCGCGCCCGCCTCCGCCCGCTTGCGCGCGCCCGGGACATGGTCCAGGAGCCAGCCCGCCTTGGTCCCCGAGAAGTAGGGGTCCAGCACCAGCCCCGTCTTCCCGCGGAAGAGCGGCAGCAGCCCGCGCTCGCGCAGCTCCTGGCAGCGGTCGGCCGTGCGCCGGTCCTGCCAGACCAGGGCGCGGTGGATGGGCTCGCCCGTCTCCCGGTCCCAGAACAGGCAGGTCTCGCGCTGGTTCGTGATGCCCACCGCGACGACGTTCACGTCCCCCGCGCGCTTCAGCGCCCCGCGCACCGCCTCCTCGACGCTCGCCCAGATCTCGGCCACGTCGTGCTCGACGTGCCCCGGCTCCGGGTAGTGGTTCGGGAACTCCACGTTGTGCCAGGCGACCACCTCGAGCGCGCGGTCGAGCAGCAGCGCGGTGCTGCCGGTGGTTCCCTGATCGATGGCGAGGACGACGTCGCGCATGGCGGCTCCGGGGCTTCAGAACGTTCGCGTCGTCTTAACCCCCTCGCGCCCCGGTCGCGGGGGGCCCGCCTGCGTGCTATTGCTGGAGGAAGACCCTCGCGGGCGGTCCGCCGCCTGCACCGACCCGAACCCGGAGGAGCGCCCGTGCGGAACCTCAGCCTGATCGCCCTGCCGACGCTGTTGATCGCCTGCCAGACGAGCGGCGGCGGCTACACCTACAACGGCTTCGTCATGAACGACTACTTCCCGCTCGACGGCGAGCGGACCTGGACCTACTCGCAGCTCCAGGAGGACGTGGCCTGGAAGATGCGCGTGGAGAAGGTCTCCCAGACCATCTACGACGGGTCGACCGAGATCGTCACGCTCGAGCACTACAATGACGAGACCGGCGACCTGCTCTACTCGGTGGACTGGTCGTCGGACTCCTCGACCGGCATCAAGGTCTGGGGCTACTCCGACGAGGTCACCGGTGACTCGGTCCGCTACGACCCGCCCGTGCAGGTGGCGGAGAAGGACATGCTCACCAACGACAGCACGGAGACGGAGACCGACGGGCGCACCTTCGTCTCCACCTTCCTCGGCATCCAGGAGTGCTCGAACGACTGGCGCGCCGACTGGGACTGCGCGGCCATCGTCATCGACGACGGCGACGGCGACGACCTGAGCGGCCCGCCCTTCGCCGGAGAGTGGTGGATGGCCACGAGCTGGGGCACCTCCCGCTTCATCCCCACCGGCTACACGGACGCCTGGGTGCTGGCCAGCGCCTCCTTCGACGACAGCGCGGATTGAGCCGCGCGCGGGCCGGGCTCCTGGGGCTCGCGCTCAGCGGCTGCGACGCCGGGCTGGAGGAGTACCGCAACGCCGATCTCCAGCTCGAGGTGCTCGACGCCGCCCTGGGCGAGCACCCCGACGAGGTCCGCGTGCGCATCTGCGTGGAGGGGGCTGGCAACGCCGAGGAGGCGCTGGGCGCCGGGCGCGTGGGCTTCCCCGGCCTGCCCGCCGGCCAGGATCTCCTGGTCACCGTGGACGCCCTGGACGACGAGGTCGAGGAGCTGCGCACCGGCCGCGCGGGACCCGTGACGCTGGGCGCCTCCGCCCCCTGGGTCGAGCAGACCTGGACATCCTGTGAGGACGAGGCCGCCTGCGAGGCCTGCACGGCCACCGGAGCGCTCGCCGCCGAGGGCGAGCCCGACTGGCTGCTGGCGGTTCGTTTCTCGGAGTGATGGCCGATTCTCGCGCGCTCGGGTAGGGTGGAGCCTGGAGGTATGGGATGACGTGGCTCCTGCTCGCGCTCGCCGCATGTCACCGTGACAAGGCCGATCACACGGCGGAGGAGACCGGCGACCCCATCGTGTGGGACACCTCGGAGTGGCGGGACACCAACGTCGAGGACACCGACACCGACTCGGGCGGCGAGACCGGCGAGACCGGCGCCGACGTCTGGGTGGAGCTCACCGCCGCCCCCGATGACCTCGTGGTCAACCCCGGCGCGAGCTGGGGCCTCTCCGCCTCCGCGCGCACGGCGAGCGGGGACTGGGAGCCGGTGGACGTGAGCTGGAGCTCGTCCGACCTCACCCTGGTCAGCGTGGACGCGGGCGTGGCCAGCGCGCTCGCGGCCGGGTCCGTCACGCTCACCGCCACGCTGGGCGAGCTCAGCGCCACCCTCGACGTCACGGTCCAGGACGCGCTCGAGATGCGGATCACCGCGGTCGACGCCGAGACCGGGGCGATCCTCCCGGGGGCCAGCGCGGTGATCGACGACGGCGAGCGGGTGGAGGACGAGGACGGGGACGGCGTGGTGGTCCTGCCCGTGCCCGACGGCTCGCCCGCGGTGGTCACCCTCTACGTGCGCGACTACGCCGCCGCGACGCTGTGGGGCGTGCTCTCCCGGGAATTCACGGTGCCCCTGCGCTCGCAGGCCAGCATCGAGGCGGTCACCCGGGGCACGGTCCAGGGCGACGTGAACCTGGACGACATCCCCTCGGGCGAGTTCGACCGCATCCGGGTCGGGATGGCCGCGCCCAGCCTCCGCGGATCGCTGCTGCTGGCCGACCTGGACGGGCTGCTCTCCGAGCCGCGCACCCTCGAGCTCTACGGGGTCGAGACCGACGTGCCCTCCAACCTCTACGTGGACGGCCTCGCCGAGGACTACACGTTGGAGGCTGATCTCGGGCCCACCGCGGTCTGGACCCTGGCCGGGGCGCTGCCCATCGCCGACCTGCTCAGCGGGCTCGACGGCACCAACGACGTCTTCGTGCTCCTGGAGGAGAACCGCGACCATCTGGTCTGGGGCTGGAGCGAGGGCGGCGAGCTCGGCGCGGACAGCGCGTTGGAGGCTGATCTCGCGCCTGGGTCCACCCTCGACGCCTCCATCCTGGTGGACGTGGGCGCGCTGCCGGACGGCTTCGTCGGCGATGAGAAGGTGCTGGTGCTCAGCGGGCAGCGCCTGGAGGACGAGGGGCTGGTCGTCACCGGCTTCGGCATCGGCAACGGGGAGATCGACGTGGCCAGCGCGCCCATCTCGCTCGCGGGCGCCGAGGGCGAGGAGGTGGTCGTGCTCGCGCAGGAGGGCGGGCTCGGCAGCGGGGGCGCCGTGTGCGCCACCACCGCGCTGGTCGAGGACGGGGTCGCCGCGCCTCCCACGCTGCCCGCCATGCCCACCCTCTCCTTCGCCGGCGAGTCGCGCAGCTTCAGCCTTTCAACGGACACCAGCGCGAGCTTCGTCCACATCGCGATCGAGAGCGCGGACGGCACCGTGCGCGACCTCTACCTCGACGGGGGCGACGCGAGCGGTATCCTGCCCGAGGCGGGGCTCCCCTTCGGCTACGGTCGGACCACCTGGACCCTGGTCGCGGTCAACGCGCCCGAGGGCACCTTCGACGGCTTCGTGGCCGCGGGGACGCTGAACGCCAGCGCCCTCGCCGCGGAGGCCGCCGCCGCCGCGCGCCTGACCGGGAGATTCTGAGCTCATGAACGCTGACACGGCCGATCTGCTGGAGCGCGCGCGGATCGGGTTCGCCGGGCTCACGGTGCCCTCCGGCCTTCAGGTCGCGGCGCTGGACGGGATCGCCCGCTGGCTCACGGAGCCGCCCTTCGCCGCCTACCGCTACCAGATCGTGGCCCTGGCGGCGCGCCAGCGCTGGGACCTGCTTCTGGACAGCTTCTACCAGGTGCTGCCCTTCGGCACGGGCGGGCGGCGCGGGCTGGTCGGCGTGGGCCCCAACCGCTTCAACCCCTGGACCCTCTCGGCCAGCATCCAGGGCCACGCCTCCTGGCTGCGCCGCACCTGCGGGGACGGGCCGCTCTCCGTGGTCGTGACCTACGACGTCCGGCAGTTCAAGGACCTCGGCGCGCAGCTCGTCCCCGGCGAGCCGAACCCGGTGCTGGGCCTGACCAGCCGGGACTTCGCCGAGATCGCCGCGGAGGTCTACGCCGCCGCCGGCATCGTCGTCTACATGCCGCCCGCGGGCACCTACCTCAGCACGCCCGAGCTCAGCTTCGCCATCCGCTTCCTCGGCGCCGACGGCGGCGTGAACATCAGCGCCTCTCACAACCCGCCCGACGACAACGGCAGCAAGTTCTACAACGGCAGCGGCGCCCAGGAGATCCCGCCGCGCGACGAGCGGATGGCCGAGGAGGTGGCGGGCGTCTCCCACATCGAGCGCATGCCGCTCGACCGGGCGCGCGCCGTCGGGCTCGTCCGCGAGACCGGCCCCGAGGTCCACCGCGCCTGGCTCGAGGCCAACCTCGCCTGCGCCACCACCCCTCCGACGCACGGGCTCCGCGTGGCATTCACCGGGCTGCACGGGCTCGGGCTCAACACGGTGGTCCCCCTGCTGCAGGGCGCGGGCTTCCAGGTGCTGGTGGAGCCCACCCAGGCCGCCTACGACGGCGCCTTCCCCAACGTGCCCTTCCGGGCCCCGAACCCCGAGGTCCGCCGCTCCATGAGCGCCGCCGCGGCCTTCGCCGAGGAGCAGCGCCTGGACCTGGTCATGGCCTGCGACCCGGACGCGGATCGCCTGGGCCTGATGGTGCGCCACCCCGCCGAGGGGCCCGGCGGCTGGCGCTTCATGAACGGCAACGAGATCGCCGCGCTGGTCTGCCACCGCGCCCTGACCCGAGATCGGCCTGGCGCGCCGCTGGTGCTGAAGACCGAGGTCACCAGCCGCCTCGTGGAGCGCGTGGCCCGGGCCCGCGGGGCGCGCGTGATCGGCCACCTGCTGGTGGGCTTCAAGTACATCGGCGACGCGCTGGAGCAGCTCGAGGCCCGCGGCAGCTTCGCCGGGGTGGAGGCCACGCTGGACGACTTCGCGCTGGGGGCCGAGGAGTCCCACGGCGTGCTGGTGACCCCCGCCATCCGCGACAAGGACGCGGCGGGGGGCGCGCTGCTGCTGGCGGAGCTCGCTGACCAGGAGAAGGGCCTCGGGCGCACCCTGCTGGACACCCTCCAGGATCTCTGGGCCGAGGTGGGCTACGTCCGCAACGACCTCGTCAGCACCGTGATGCGCGGGGCGGAGGGGCGCGCGCGTATCCAGGCCATCCAGAGCTCGCTGCGCCGCGACCCGCCCCAGGTCATCGGCGGGCTGGCCGTGACCGCCTTCCACGATCGCCAGGACCCGGGCGGGCCCTTCGGCCCCATCCTCTCTGAGACCGACCGCCAGAGCCGCGACGTCCTGGTCTGGGAGCTGGGGGATCAGGCGCGCGTCCTGCTCCGCCCGAGCGGCACCGAGCCGAAGAACAAGATCTACATCGAGGTCTGCGGTCAGCCCGGCGCCCCGCTGGAGGACGAGATCCCCCGGGTGGACGCGCTGGCCCGCGCGCTGGTGGACGCCTTCACCCAGGAGATGCTGGCGCGGGCCGGGATCGTCCTGCCCGTCTGGGCCCTGGCCGTGAGCGATCTGGTGAGCGTGGAGCACAAGATCCACTTCGCCGAGGTCCTGCTGCCCGCGCTGGTCGCGCGCCTCGCCGCCGGAGAGGCCGAGACCGGACGCTGGCTGGATCAGCAGCTGGCCCCCTACGGGCGGGACGCGCGCGGCCTGGTCGCCGAGGCGGTCCGGGCCTGGGTGGCCCAGCAGCCCGAGGTCCCGGCGGTGGCGCCCGCGCTGTCCGAGCTCTTCAGCGGCTGGTAGACGCGCCGCCCGTCGGGCCGGGTCGCTCGCCCGGGTCGCTGGCCGGGTCGGGACGCGCCTACAGCGCGAGCTGCTTCTGGATGGCCAGCACGCGCTCGGTCAGCAGGTCCGCCGAGTCGTCGTCGAGCTCCTCGCAGCTCAGCGTGAGCGCGCGCTCCATCAGATCCTCGACGCCGCGGTGCACCAGCTGGCGGTGCTCGGACTTCGGGCGGTCCCGCAGGTTGCGCAGGATGCCCTCCACCGGCAGGCGCCCGTCCTTGCGCGCGTCCACCCCGCGGAAGAGCGGGCTGAACTCGGCGGGGGTGCCCTCCACCAGGAGCTGCACGAAGGCGCGCCCGGCGCCGGCCCCGTTCGCCTCGTCCAGCACCCGCGCGATCTCCTTGAGCGCGCTGTTCACCACGTCAAAGGCGGCGCGGAGCTCGCTCTCCTCGACCGGCGGGGCGCCGAAGCTCAGCGCGCGGACCTGGGCGCGCTCCTCCTCGGAGAGCGACTCCAGGCTGTCGGCCTCGATGATGCTGTCGTCTTCGACCTTGGGGCGCCGCGCGGCGGGCCCGAGATCGACCACGTCGCGGATGGCCGAGGTGTAGGTGCCCTCGCCGCGGCCACGCCCCATCTCGCGGTCGTGATCGATGAAGAGCGCGTCTTCGCCGTCCTCGCTGCCGCCGAAGAAGTCGAAGCCCGGGGGGATGACCCGCTGGCTGCCGTCGTCGGTGAGCTCCTGCTCGAGCTCGCGCTCCATCTCGGCGCGGAGCGCCTCCTCCGCGGCGAGCCGGTGGGCCTCCTCGGCGACGCGGCGCAGCTCCTCGTCCTCCAAGGTGGGAGCCACCTCGGGCGCGGGCTGGGGCGCGGGCACCGTCGGAGGCGCGGGCACCGTCGGGGGCGCGGGCGGGGCCGAGATCGGCGCGATGGAGCGGGCGGACGGGGTGGGCTCCTCCTCCAGGGAGGCCTCCTCGTCGTCGTCGTCCTGCTCTACCGTGTGGCTCGGGATCTCCTCGTCCACCAGCGGGGAGGACCAGTCGTCCAGGGGCTCGACGGACACCGGGTCCGGCTCGCCCACCGCGTGATCCTCCGTCCAGGGGTCCAGCGACCCGGCCACGAGCGCGTTCAGATCCTCGGGCGGGCTCAGCTCCAGATCGGCGCCGGAGACCTCGGTGGGCTCATCGTCGTCGGTGGGGAAGAAGCCGTCGGCCTGGAGCAGGCCCACGCCCAGCATCGCGTAGACCAGATCGAGGGTCTCACCCGCCTCCAGCGGGCTCGAGGCGATCAGGTCCAGGAGCCGGATCGGCGCCTCGCAGAGATCGAGCAGGCGCGCCTCGTCGAGCGAGCGCGGCCGACCGCGCCCCTGACGGATGGTGATGCCCGCGGCGCGCGCGCGGAGCCCGCGGACGCGATCCCGGCGCCCCTCGAGCTCGGCCAGCAGGGCCTGGGAGTCGTGGCCGACCTGGATGTTGTCCACGAAGACCGCGTCCATCGGCTCGAAGGACGGGAGCGCGGACACGAAGAGGAAGTCCAGCAGCGTCTGGCGGAAGCGCGCGGCGAGGGTGTCCAGCAGGAGCTCGTCCGGGACCTGCCCGAAGAGCAGGTCCTCCAGGCGCTCCCCGGCGGCCAGCCGCGCCCCCAGTCGCTCGCCCTGGGTCTCGGTCAGCGCCCCGTTGTTGACGAGGCGCCGCAGGACCCAGCGGCTGTCCTCAGGGCCGCTGCTGGCCAGCAGCTCGCCCTGCATGACATAGACAGAGAGCTCCGCGCCCTCCTTGTCTCGCAGGCTTAGGCACCCGGTCACCCCCAGGGCCAGATGCTCCCGGAGGACACGAAGCGGATCCTGCGACTTGCTTGTGCGACGAGAGTCCGCCACCAGCCACCCAGCAGGCATGCGCGAGGGGCGCACGCCGAGAAACCGGACCCCATCCTATAGGGGCGTGCATCAGGAATCAATTTTTTCCTGAGTCAGGGCCCTCGAAGGAGGCGAATTGCGGCCTCCAGCTGGAGATCCGGGAGCGCGAGCCCCGCGCCGGCGGGGAGCAGCACGTCGGGGTGCTCCACCGTGACGTCGGGCGAGAGCCCTCGGGGCGCCCAGGCGCGGCCCGCCGGGGAGCGCATCTGGACGTCGGCGAGGCGCAGCACCAGGCCCCCGCTGAGGGGGTGGAGGCTGCTGGTGGTGCCGACGCCCTCCGTGCTCGCGCCGACCAGGCGCGCCTGCACCTGCTCGCGCAGGCTCGCGGCGAAGGCCTCGGCCAGCCCGGACGTGCTCTCGTCCACCACCAGGACCAGGCGCCCCGCCCAGCGCGAGGCCCCGCGCGCGCGCAGCACCTCCGCGCTCCCACCCGGCACGTCCCGCTGCACCACCGCCTGCCCCGCGTCCAGGAAGAGGTCGGCCGCCGCGACCATCTCGTCGATGACGCCCTCCTCGTTGGAGCGCAGGTCCAGGACCAGGCCCTGCGCGGGGTCCAGCTTCCCGAGAGCGCTCTCCAGCGCGCTGGCCGCGCCGGTGCCGAAGTGCTGGAGCTGGAGGCAGGGCACCCCGCTCGTCGAGCAGGGCTGCACCGCCTGGAGCCAGTAGGAGCCCCAGGGCACGCGGTAGGTGCGCGGGGCGGAGCCCTGGCGGCGCACGTCCAGCACCACGGAGGGCGGGTGGGCGGTGGCCAGGATGGCGAGGATGGCCTGCCGGCTGCGGCCCGTCAGCGGCTGGTCGTCGATGGCGACGATGACGTCCCCCGGTCGCAGCTCGGCGCGCGCCGCGGGGCTCTCGGGGATCACCTTGTTGATGACGATCCCCTGGCCGGACAGCACCCAGAACTGCACCCCGATGCCCTGGCGCTCGCCCCGCTGGCGCGCCTTGAGCTGGGCCATCTGGGCCTCGTCCAGGAGCGCGCTGCCCGAGCCCTGGGAGAGCTCGTCCACGCGCGCGGCCATCCCGGCGATGGCGGCGCGGTAGAGCTCGCCCTGCGCCGCCTGCTCGGGGTAGCGCTCGGCGAGCAGCCGCATCGCGGCCTCGAAGGAGGCGTCGTCCTGAGCCCAGGCCGAGCGGACGAGGCCGCTGATCAACGCCAGCAGGGCGAGCATGGGCCTCAGAAGGTGCCGCGCGAGGACCGGAAGGAGACGATCTTCGACTCGGTCGCGGGGACGGCCTTGGTGGAGGGCGGCTGGTTCTGGCGCTGCTCGCGTTGGACGAGCTGCTCCATGTTCTGGAGGGCGGCCTCGGCGTCCTGCGCCCGGTCCAGGTTGATGAGCGACCAGCCGACGGCCAGCGCGAGGAAGGCCACGTAGGCGAAGATCACGGGGAGGGAGACGTTGAGGCGCCGCTCCCACAGGCGGTTGGCCGCCGGGGGCGGGGCGACGGGGGCCAGCTCGGGCACCCGCGCCTGCTCCGCGGCCAGCGCGACGTCCATGCGATCCCAGAAGCCCGGCTCGCCCACCTCCGGGGGAGGCGGGGGCGGGCTCAGGTCCACGTCGGAGACGGCCTCCACCAGGCGCTGGCAGGCCTCACAGCCCTCCAGGTGCCGCTCGAAGAGCTGCTGCTCGCTCCGCGAGAGCTCGTTGTCGAGATAGGCGGCGACGCGATCGGCGACGGTGTTGCAGTCCATGGACGGGACCTGTCGGGAGAGTGGATCAGGCGGGGAGCGGGCGGCCCATGACCTCGGCCAGGCGCGTCCTCGCGCGGGAGAGCCGGGACATCACGGTGCCGAGCTTGATGTCCAGCACCTCGGCGATCTCGGCGTAGGAGAGATCGTCGTAGTAGCGGAGGAGCAGGATGTCCTTGTGCTCCTCGGAGAGCTTGTCGATGGCGGAGAGCACCTCGCCACGCTGCTCGCCCTCGAAGACCGACTCGAGCTGGTTGGCGTGGCTGCTGTCCTCGCGGGGGGCCGCGTCCAGGATGGCGCCGCGGCGGTTGCGGTCGCGCACCTGGTTGAAGCAGAGGTTGCTGGTGACGCGGAAGAGCCAGGCGCGGATGCGGAAGTCCTCATCGAAGAAGCGCGGCTCCCGGATCGCCCGGATGAAGACCTCCTGAACGACGTCATAGGCCTCATCCGCGCCCTTCACGATGTAGAGCGCGTGGTAGTACAGGCGCTCGCGATAGCGGCGGATGACCAGGTCCATCGCGGCGCGCCGATCCTGACGCGCGAGGGCCTTGAAGTCCTCTTCGGACCAGGTGGCGGGCTGTTTCGACTCGATCAGGCGGAGATGTGCAGGCATGATGGGTCCCCTTGGACGGCGCCGGGCGAGAGGCGCGAGGACAGGCCGAGCGGATGCACCAATGGTGCGTACCTCCGTCCCGGTCGTCAACCCGGGAGGCCATCGTTCTCTTCCCTTCACCGTCGCACCTTCTGACGCACCACCGCGCGCGGTATTCGATGGTCTCTGCGATCGGGCCATTCTGGGCGGTCGACGCGCCAGGGGAGCGCGTCCGGCAGGGAAGACTCTCCGGTCAGGGAGGCGCGCGGCGCGCGGACCTGAAATCCCCCAGTTGACGAACAGGCTCTCGGGGCCGATTCTTGTTTCTGACACGTGTGCCTCGGGCGCCGGGTTGCAGCCGCAGCAGCAGAGCAGAGGAGTCGGCGACGATGGAAGTGCGAGAGCTGATCGAGGAGATCGTCAAGGCGCTCGTGGACAACCCGGACGAGGTGCATTGCACGGAGGTCGAGGGATCGCACTCCTGCGTGCTCGAGCTTCACGTCGCGCGGGAGGACGTCGGGAAGGTGATCGGCAAGAAGGGTGTTCATGCCGACGCGATACGCCGGATCGTCCACGCCATCGGCGGCAAGAAGAAGAAGCGCTACGTGCTGGAGATCATCGAAGAGCGCTGACGGTGGAGGGGGCGGTCGCGGAGTACGCAAGCTCGGACGCCAGAGATCAAGAATGTTCTCATCTCCCACTGGGCGACCGGGAGAATGGTGTATAAGGTTTGCACACGAGTCGTGGAGACCCGCACCGACCGGAGGTCAGCACCGTGGCTACCCTCAACACGGCCCTGAACGCGAATCGATGGACACCGGAAGAGGAGTGCGCCGTGGCGCGCGGGATCCGGGACGCCGAGCGCCGCGCGCGCGAGGCCGTCGCGGGCATCCCCGTGGCCGAGGACATCCTCCGCAAGCGGCCGACCCGGGCCGAGCGCACCCGCGCGGGCTCCGTGGACCGCCTGGAGGCCGCCGTGCAGGCGGTCCAGGAGGCGGCCGTCAACCACCCCGAGCTCAGCGAGGCCGCGCGCGCCGCCGCCACCGCCTGGCGCGAGGCTGAGGATCTGCGCTGGAGCCTGGCGATGTCGGCGCGCCGCATCGCGCGCGGGGAGGCGCGCAAGCTCACCTGCCCGCTGATGAACGAGGAGGATCTGGTGCAGGAGGGCTACATCGGCCTCCTGCGGGCCTCGCGGCGCTTCGATCCCGACCGCGGGATCCGCTTCTCGACCTACGCCCGCTGGTGGGTGCGCGCACAGATGACCCGCGCCATCGAGACCACGGGCCGCATGGTGCGGCTGCCGGGCGGCGCGGTGGAGCAGATGCGCAACCTTCGCACGGCGATGGAGCGCTTCGAGAACGCCGGTGAGACCTACGACATGGACGAGCTGAGCCGCGAGGTCGGCATCGAGCGCCAGCGCGCCGAGCTGCTCCTGTCTCAGGGCGGGGTGGTCTCGCTGGACCAGCCGGACGACGAGGGGCTGCGCGTCATGGACCGCCTGCCCTCGGAGCGCCGCGACCCGGATCCCGACCAGCACGCGATCCAGCAGCAGGCTCTCCTGCGCGTCCGCGGCGCTTTCTCGGAGATCCTCAACGAGCGCGAGCAGTTCATCCTGGTCCACCACTACGGGCTGGACGGGACGGACGCCCGCACGATGGCCGACATCGGCAAGGCGATGGGGCTCTCCCGCGAGCGCGTGCGCCAGATCGAGTGCGGCGCGCTCAACCGCCTGCGCATGGCGGTCTGAGACGACGTAGCGCTCAGCGCTGGGCCTTCAGTACTGGGCGGTGAGCGTCAGCGGGGCGATCTCGGCGTGGTCGCCCGCGGGCTTCACCTGGGCGAGGTCGAGCGAGCCCTTGCCGATGCCCATGACCACGAGGCCCTGCTCGGCGAGCAGGGCGCCGGGGCTCACGACCACCTCGCTGCCGTCGGGCAGGGCCAGGATGGCGCGGGGGGGCTGAGCCTCGGGCAGGGTCTTCACCAGCCGCACGGGCCAGGGGGAGGGGCTGGGGAGCGGCGCGGCGGCCTGCGCGGGAGCGGCGGGCGCCGGGGTCTCGGTCGGCGCGGGGGTGGCCTCGGGCGCGGGAGCGGCGGCGGGCGCCTCGGGGGCAGGCTCCACCGGGCTCATCGTGCCGCCGAAGGGGGAGGGCGCGGGCTCCTGCCCGGCGCGCGCGTCGGCCGCGTTCTTCTGGAGCTCCTCGCTCGAGATCTTGAACTCCTCCGGGGCGGGCTCGGCGGCGGGGGCGGCGCTCGGCGCGGGGGGCTCGGCGGGCGCGAACAGATCCCAGGAGGGATCGGAGCTGGCGCAGCCGGTGGCGAGCAGGAGGAAGACGGCGAGGCGCATTCGGGCTCCCGGGGACTTCGGGGTGTATAACAGCCTCGGAGTGGATGGGATACGTCGCGGCGGCCATGCCCGACCCTACGACGCGCCCGCCGCCCTGCCCGATCCACGCCGCCTGCGGCGCCTGCGACGCGATGACGCTGGCCGAGGAGGATCAACGCGCCGCCCAGGTCCTGACGGTGACGCGCGCGACCGGACGCGCCCCGGATCGGGTGGTCGCCTCGCCGCGGAGCCTGGGCTACCGGGCCCGGGTGAAGCTCCAGCCCGGGCGGGACGGCGCGCTGGGCTACCACCGGCCGGGCTCGCACGATCCGGTGCCGCTGCGCGCCTGCGCCATCGCGCGGCCGGAGATCAACCGCGTGCTGGAGCGGCTCCCGCCCATGCCCCGGGGCGTGGCCTCGGTAGAGCTGCGCTCGGACGGCGAGCGGGTGGTGATGGTGTTGACGCAGGAGCGGCGCGCGCAGCCGGAGCTGGCGGCGGAGATCGGCGCGCTGGGCCTCGAGGGGGTGGAGGGGCTCAGCGGGCTGGTGCTGGGCGGGCGCACGCTCTGGGGGGACGCGCGGCTCCGCCTGGTCGCGGGCGGGGTGGAGCACCGCGTGGGGCCGGGCGTCTTCTTCCAGGTGAACCTGGAGGTCAACGCGCTGCTGGTGGACGCGGTGGTGGAGCAGGTGATGGCCTGTGAGCCCCGCTCGGCGCTGGACCTGTACGCGGGCTACGGCAACCTGGGGCTGGCGGTGGCGGCGCGGGGGGTGAGCGTGGAGCTGCGCGAGGTGGACGGCGCGGCGGTGGCGGAGGCGAAGCGGACGGCGGAGCGGCGCGCGCTGCCGGCGCGGTGCCTCGTGTCGGACGCGGCGCGCTTCCGAGCGGGGGACGCCTTCTTCGAGGTGGCCATCGTCGATCCGCCGCGGGAGGGCTCGCCCGGGCTGCTGGGGGCGCTCGCCGTGACCCGGCCGAAGCGCATCGTCTACGTCTCCTGCCACCCCCCGGCGCTCTCACGCGATCTGCGGCCCGCGCTGCAGGCGGGATACCGGCTCACGCACCTGGCCTGCTTCGAGATGTTTCCGCAGACGCGGCACACGGAGGCGCTGGCGGTGCTCACGCGGAGCGACCTGGCACCTTGACAAGCCGCGGCTGGTGCATATGGCTCTCCGCCGCGTGGAATACGCGCCGTGGGTCGGGGGTTTCCGACGCCACCCAAAAAAGTGCTGATCTGGAGCGCCCTGTATGATCGAGGTCCAATCCCTGACCCGGTACTACGGAACCCGACGCGCCGTGGACAACGTGAGCTTCTCCATCGCGTCGAACGAGGTGATCGGCTTCCTGGGTCTGAACGGGGCCGGGAAATCCACGACGCTGAAGGTGCTCGCGGGGCTGCTCGCGCCGTCCGAGGGCACCGTCCGCATCGACGGCGTGGACGTGACGCAGGCGCCGGTCTCGGCCCGCGCCCGCGTCGGCTACCTGCCGGACGAGCCGCCCGTCTACCAGGAGATGTCGGTCGAGAGCTACCTGCGCTTCGTGGGCTCGCTGCGCGGCATGGGCAAGAGCGAGCTCGACGCGCGCCTGCCCGAGGTGCTCAAGAAGGCGCAGCTCGCGGGCTTCGGCGGGCGCGTCATCGGCGAGCTCAGCCACGGCTACCGGCAGCGTGTGGGCATCGCCCAGGCCATCGTCCACCGGCCGCGCCTCGTCATCCTCGATGAGCCGATCACGGGCCTGGACCCGGTGCAGATCGTCGAGATGCGCGACGTGATCCGCGGGCTCGGGCAGGACAGCACGGTGCTGCTGAGCAGCCACAACCTGCCGGAGATCTCGCAGACCTGCGACCGGATCCTGGTGCTGCACAACGGCCGCCTGATCGCCCAGGGCACGGGGGCGCAGCTCGCCGCGCAGCTGAGGACCGGGCTGAAGGTGGACCTGATGGTGAAGGGCTCGCCGGACGCGCTGGAGGCCGCGCTGAAGAAGAACGCCCAGGTGACCTCGTTCACCTGCCAGGGGCGCGAGGGCGGCTACGTGGACGCGCGCGTGGTGCTGCGTGAGGACGCGCGGGAGCAGCTCGTCGCGGACCTCGTGGGCCAGGGCTTCGGGATCCGCAGCGTGCACGACACGCGCGGCGAGCTCGAGGAGATCTTCCTCGGACTGACGCAAGAGGGGCTTGCATGAGACCTGTTCTCCTCATCGCGCGCCGCGAGATCGGCGCGTACCTGAACACGGCCTGGGGGTGGGTGATCCTGTCCATCGCCCTGCTGTTCGACGGGCTGCTGTTCAACGCCTACGCCATGAGCGACAAGCCGCGCTTCTCCTCGGACGTGCTCGAGGACTTCCTGATGATCACCTACGGGGTGACCGTCGCGGCGGGCCTGCTGCTCACCATGCGGCTCTTCGCCGAGGAGCGCCAGACCGGCACCATCGTCGTGCTGGAGACGGCCCCGGTCAGCGAGACGCAGGTGGTCCTGGGCAAGTTCCTGGGCGCTTACGGCTTCCTCTGCCTGATCACGGCGCTGTCGATCTACATCCCCTACCTGATCACCATCAACGGCAAGGTGAGCTGGGGGCACATCGGGGCGGGCTACCTCGGCGTGCTGGCGGTGGGCGCGGCGACGGTGGCGATCGGGACCTATGGCTCGGCGCTCACCCGCTACCAGATCGTGGCGGGCTTCCTCGGGCTGGCGGTCTGGTTCATGCTGCTGATCTCCTGGTACATCGGCAAGGTCACGGACCCGCCCATCTCGGAGCTGGCGTCCTACGTGGCCTTCTTCGAGCGTCACTTCCAGCCCTTCCAGCGCGGGCGGATCAACACGGAGAGTCTCGTGTACTACGGGTCCCTGACCTTCCTGTTCCTCACCCTCTCGGTGCGGACGCTGCAGGCGAGGAGGTGGCAATGAGGTTGCCGACCATCCTCTACCTGCTCGGGATGGGCCTGCTGCTGGTCGGCGAGCGGCTGATCGGCGGCGAGGACGTCAAGCGCTGGGCCTTCGACGGGGTCGGCGCGCTGCTGCTGGTGGCGGCGCTGGGGCTGCTGGCCCAGGCGCGCTCCAAGGCGCGGGAGGACCAGCGGGCGCCTCACTCGCTCGCGCTCGGCTGGGCCGGGCTCGGGGTGGCGAGCCTGCTGGTCTACGCGCTGACGACAGACGGCGCGCTGCGGGCGCTGGCCTTCTCCGAGGAGGGGGAGCAGCGCTTCTCGGTGGCGATGACCGCCCTGTGGACCATCCTCTGGCTGGTGGGCACGCTGCCCCTGGTGGCGGTAGACCGCGTGATCGCGTCGAGCCCGATGGTGGTGACGCCGGGCCGGGCCCGCGAGGCGAGCACGGCGGCGCTGACGACGGCGCTGGCCATCGTGCTGGTCTTCCCGCTGAACTACCTGGCCTCGCGCCACAACGAGCGCTGGGACCTGGGCTACTTCAAGACGGCGGAGCCGGGCGGCAGCACGCAGAGCATCGTGGATGAGCTCTCCGAGCCCCTGCGCGCGGTGCTCTTCTTCCCGGCGAGCTCGGAGGTCACCCAGGAGATCCGCACCTACTTCGACAAGCTCGACAGCGACCAGCTCTCGGTGGAGTACGTGGACCACGCGCTGGAGCCGGAGCTGGCCAAGGAGCTGAAGGTCCGCGAGAACGGGACCATCGCGCTGGTCAAGGGCGAGGGCGAGGAGCAGCAGGTCGAGACGATCAAGATCGGCGCGGACTTCGACTCGGCCAAGCGCAACCTGAAGAAGCTGGACGAGAAGGTCAAGGAGGCCCTGGTCAAGATCACGCGCGGCAAGAAGACCGCCTACGTGACCGTGGGCCACGGCGAGATGTACTGGAAGGCGGGCGAGCCCAAGGATCGGATGATCGATCAGCTGAAGAAGGGGCTCACCAGCCTGCAATACAAGGTCAAGGAGCTGGGCGTGGCCAGCGGGCTCGGGCAGGAGGTGCCCGAGGACGCGGCCTTCGTGGCGGTGCTGGGTCCGACGCAGCCCTTCCTGCCGGAGGAGCTGAGCTCGCTGGACGCCTACCTGAAGCGGGGCGGCTCGCTGCTGGTGGCGCTGAACCCGGACAGCCCGGACATGAGCGCGCTGCTGGGCGGGCTGGGGCTCGAGTACCACAACGAGATCCTGGCCAGCGACCAGAACATCGCCATCGTCACGCGGCGCAAGATCGACCGGCTGAACATCGCGACGAACAAGTACTCGACGCACCCGTCGGTCACGACGCTGTCCCGCAACAGCAAGACCCTGCCCGCGCTGATGCCGCTCTCCGGATACCTGACCGAGGGTCAGACGCCCGAGGGCGTCAAGGTGACGTTCACGGTGCGCTCGCTGCCGGACGCCTGGAACGATCTCAACAAGAACCTGGACTTCGATCCGCCCGACGAGAAGCGGGACGGCTACGGGGTGGTCGCGGCCGTGAGCGGCCCGGTGACCCCGCCGCCCGCGGGGGAGGCGGAGCTGGCCCAGGCGGGTCCGCCGGCCGCGCCGCGCCTCACGCCTCCCGGTCTGCCGGGCGGGCCCCCGGGGCTGCCGGGTGGGGCGCCGGGCGCCTCACCCCTGGATCCCGACAAGAAGGACGCGGACAAGAAGGACGAGCCCGAGGGCCCGCAGTTCCGCGCCGTGGTCTTCGCCGGGAGCTCCTGGGTCTCGGACTTCTTCCTGCCCAACGTGCAGGGCAATCAGGTGCTGCTGCAGGACACGGTGGCCTGGCTGGCGCAGGATGAGGCGCTGGCGGGCACGGTCAACTCGGAGGAGGACGTCAAGATCGTCCACACCAAGGAGGGCCAGGGCTGGCTCTTCTACGGGACCTCCTTCCTTGTCCCGCTGGTCATCCTCTCGGGTGGCTTGCTCCGCGTCCGCCAGCGCAAGCGGGGTGCCGCATGAACCGCAGCGTGACCGTCTACAGCGTCGTCGTCGCCCTGCTGCTGGGCCTCTCCTGGATGGAGTGGACCGCGCCGCCCGAGGTGGACCTGGGCGACAAGATCGCGCTGATGCAGGGCGAGGCCAAGGACGTCGAGCGCGTGATCTGGAAGAGCGAGAAGGAGGAGGTCACGGTCGAGCGCAAGCTGGACGCGGCGGGCTCCTACCTCTGGGTCACGCACACGAAGTGGGAGGAGCCGAAGACGCCGAAGCCGGAGGCGAGCCCCGCCCCCGCTGAGGCCACGCCCCCCACGGATCCGAACGCCCCCGCGGGCGCCACGCCCGAGGCCAGCGCCACGCCCCCCGCCGAGGAGAAGCCGCCGGAGAAGGTCGCCAAGACGCAGGTCTTCAAGGCGGGTGAGGCCGGGGACAAGCTGCTGGACAGCCTGAGCCCGCTCCTGGCCCTGCGCCAGCTCACCGACGTCCCGCCGGAGAAGATGGCGACGCTCGGGCTGGACACGTCCAAGGAGACGCTGGAGGTCGTGCGCAACGGCCGCAGCCGCGTGCTCGAGGTGGGCGGGGAGGCCTACGGCTCCAAGGACCGCTACGTGCGGGACAAGGAGTCGGGCGAGATCTACCTGCTGGACGACGAGCTGCTGCGCCCGCTGAAGTACGCCAAGACGCGCATGCCGGACCGGGCGCTGTTCTCCATCGCCGAGGACAAGATCGAGAGCGCCGTGATCACGGGCGGGATGCGCAGCCTGGACGTGCAGCACAAGAACGCCCAGGACAAGGAGAAGGCCAGCTGGGTGCGCGCCGCGAGCCCGGACGCCGTCGCCGAGCAGCTCGAGACCTGGATGGACAAGGCGCTTCAGCTCAAGAGCAGCGCGTTCGTGGCGCCGGACGACATGCCGGTGGACCTCCAGGACCGCTTCCAGCTCACGATCAAGGGCTCGGACGGGCGCACCGAGACGCTCCAGGTCCAACAGTCCGCCGAGAAGGGGGACTGGTACGCCAGGAGCGAGCACACCCGCGGGCTGGTCAAGCTGCTGAAGGGCCCGACGAGCTCGCTGTACGACGACGTCGAGGCGGTGACCGCCGAGTAGGACCGCTCAGGCGACGTGGAGGGCGACGACGGTGACGTTGTCGTCGCCCCCGTGCTCGAGGGCGCTGCGCACGAGCTCGTCCGCCAGATCCTCGGGGCGCGAGCGCCGGCAGACCTCGCCGATCTGGTCGTCGTCGAGCGGGTCGGTGAGCCCGTCGCTGCAGAGGATGAAGACGTCGCCCTGCTGGATGGGGCGCGTGCTGGTGTCGGGCTCCACCGGCCCGTGGTAGCCGATGGACTGCGTGAGCACGTTCTTGAAGTGGACCACGCGGGCCAGCTCGGGCGTGAGGCGCCCGGCGTCGATCTCCTGCTGGACCACGGTGTGGTCGCGGGTCAGCCGCTGGAGGCGCCCGGAGCGGTAGAGGTAGATGCGGCTGTCGCCGACGTGGCCGAGGTGGGCGACGTCTCCCTCCACCAGCAGCACGGCGAGCGTGGTGCCCATGCCGCGGTGCGCTGGGTTCTCGCGCGCCACCCGCCGGATGCGCAGGCTGGCCTGGTTCATCGAGTAGCGCAGGCGCTCGCGGATCTCCTCCTGGGGGTCGGGCACCTTCAGGTCGAGGTCGGTCTCCTCCGGGTCGTCGCCGCCCAGCAGGATCTCGCGCACGGTCTCCACGGCGATGGCGCTGGCCACCTCGCCGGAGGCGTGTCCGCCCATCCCATCGGCGACGAGGAACAGGCCCGCGTCGATGTCTACGGAGAAGGAGTCCTCGTTGCGGTCGCGGACGGGGCCTGGGTCGGTGCGGGCGGCGGCTTCAAGCTGCATGGGAGGACTTCCGAGGGGAAGCGGTGCGCGGGTCGACGTGATCAGACTATAGATCGCGTGCCCCCTTCAAGGGGGCAACCGGCTGAACGTGAGCCCAGGCGCCCTGCTGCCATTCCCTGCCCCGGGAGACTTCCTGGGCCCCTACCGCGTGGTGCGAGAGATCGGCCGCGGCGGCATGGCGGTCGTGTTGGAGGCGATCGACGCGCGCAGCGAGGAGCGGCGCGCGATCAAGCTCCTCTTGCCGTCGGCGAAGGGCGAGGAGTCGGTGCGCCGCTTCAAGAGCGAGCACCGCACGCTGGCGCGGCTGTCGCACCCGAACGTGCTCAAGGTCTTCGAGGGCGGGGTCCATCAAGATCGCCCCTACTTCGTGATGGAGCTGCTGGAGGGGCGCGAGCTGCGAGAAGAGGTCCAGCTCTGGCGCGAGCTGCCCCCGACCGAGCGCGTGCGGCGCGCGGAGAGCGTGCTGGTGCAGGTGGCGCGCGCGCTGGAGTACATCCACGCGCGCGGGCTGGTGCACCGCGACGTGACCCCGGCCAACATCTTCCTGCTGCCGGACGGCTCGGCGCGGCTCACCGACTTCGGGGTGGTCAAGGAGCCCGGCGGGGAGCTGACCACGGTGGGCGAGGTGGTGGGGACGGTGGCCTACATGGCGCCCGAGCAGATCGCCGGGCACCGGGTGGACGCGCGCGCGGACCTCTATGGGCTCGGGGCCTGCCTGTACCTGATGCTGACGGGGCGCCGGCCCTTCAACGCGCGCACGGTGGCCGGCTACCTGGAGAAGCACCTGAACCGTCCGGTGCGCCCGCCGTCCGAGCTGGTGCCCACGCTCCCGCGCAAGCTCGACGAGATCTGCGTGCGGCTGCTGGCCAAGGATCCGGCGGACCGCTTCGCCTCGGCCACCCACCTGCTGCACGTGCTGGAGGCCGACGCCCACCCCGATCGCCTGCCGCCGGGGCCCATGGGCTGGCGCCCGAGCCTGGAAGGGCGCAGCGCCGAGCTGGCGGTGCTGCACGAGGCGGTGGCGCGCCTGACGCAGGGCAAGGGCGGCGTGCTGCTGGTGGAGGGGGCGCCGGGCATGGGCAAGACCCGGCTCTGCGAGGAGTCGGTGGCGCAGGCGCGGCGGCTGGGGCTCTGGGTCCACACCTCGGCCAACCACGCCCCGGACCAGCAGGGCTTCGCCGGCTTCCGGCCGCTCTACGAGGAGCTGCGCGCCGCGCGGGGCGGGCCGCCGAGCCCGGTGCTGGAGGCCGCCTTCGGCCAGCCGGTGCCGGGGGTGGCGCCGCTGGAGCGCCTGGCGGTGGGGGCCGCCTTCAAGGAGCTCTTCCCGGTGGACCAGCCCACGCTGGTGCTGCTGGACGACGTCGATCGCGCCGATCGCGGCACGCTGGAGCTGCTCGCCTACCTGGTGCGCGTGCTGCTGGGCATGGCGTCGGCGCCCGTGCTCTTCCTGCTCACCACCACCCGCTCGCCCGAGGACGACCACCCGCTGGCCGCGCTGGTGGCGGGCGAGGAGACGGGGGTGGCCTGCCGCCGGGTCCACCTGGGGCCGCTGCCGCTGACGGCGGTGGAGGCGATGCTCCTGGCGATCGTCCACGACGATCCGGGCGTCCGCGCGCTGGCCGTGCGCCTGCACCGCGAGGGGGAGGGCAACCCCTACTTCATCCAGGAGATGATCCACGGCCTCGTCGAGCGGCGAGTGCTGGTGCCCGGGGTGGACGGGGGGCGCGGCACGCTCACGCTGGACGAGGGGGCCATCCGCCGCTCCACCCTGCCCGTGCCGCGGGATCTGCGCGAGGCCATCCTCGACCGGCTCGCCGCGCTCCCGCCCCCGGTGCGCCGGGTGGCCGCCGCGCTGGCCGTGCTGCGCCAGGACGCGGGGATGGACCTGCTGATGGCGGCGACCAACCAGGACGAGGAGACCCTGCTGGGCGCCCTGGACCAGCTGCTGGAGGCGGGGCTGGCGCGTGAGCGCCGCGCGGGCATGGTCGAGCGCTACGAGCTCTCCCACAACCGCGTGCGCGACGTGGCGATGGAGGAGACCCCGCCCGCGGACCTGATGATCTACCACCGCCGCGTGGGCGAGGCGATGGAGCGCATCAACCGCCGGCAGATCGCCAGCGTGGTGGAGAGCCTGGCCTGGCACTTCGAGCAGGGCGAGGCGCCCGCCAAGGCTTACCCCTACCAGCTCCTGGCGGCCGAGCAGCTCCTGGCGCGGGGCTTCGTCACCGAGGCGCTCCAGTTCCTGGACCGCGCGCTGGTCGCGGAGCACGCCGCCCGCGAGTACATGACGCTCAACGACGCGGATCGGACCCTGGCCCGCCTGCTGCTGCGCCGCGCGTCCGCCCTCTTCCACCAGGGCCTGTGGGGCGAGGCCGAGAGCGAGGCCCAGCGCGCCGACGATCTGGCGCGCGAGGTGGGCGATCCCTCCCTCCTGGCCGGCACCGCCTCGGAGCTGGGGACCCAGGCGCGCCGCCGCCACCACCTCGCCGAGGCCGAGCGCCAGCTGCGCCGCGCGCTGGAGGAGGGGCACCGCTCGGGCGTCCGGGCCAACCAGATCCAGCCGCTGTACGAGTACGGGGCGCTCCTGTGGGCGCGTGGAGACCTGGAGGCGGCGCGCGGGTACTGGATCGAGGTGCTCGCGGCGGCCAAGGCGGGGCAGGACGATCGCAGCCTGGCGCTGGGCTACAACGGGCTCGGGCTGCTGGCGCTGTGCAAGGGGCAGGTGGTCGAGGCGCGGGACCACCTGGAGCGGGCGGTGGGCCTGTGCGAGCGGCACGGCATGATCGAGCGGCTCGTGGTGAGCAACACGAACCTGGTCGAGCTCTACCACCTGACCGGCCACTTCCGAAAAGGGCTCCAGCTCGCCGACCGCACGGTGACCCAGGCGCGGGAGATGGGCCACGTCTACGGCATCAGCCTGGGCCTCTTCTACCGGGCCTTCCTGCTGACCGATCTCGGGCGCCTCGCCGACGCGGAGGAGAACGCCAGCGAGAGCCTGCGCATCCAGCGCGGGATGGCCAACCACGAGGACGAGGTGCGCACCCTGGTCCTCCTGGCCCGCGTCGCCCAGGAGCAGGGGCGCTGGGAGCTGGCCGAGACGCGGCTGCGGCGCGCCGAGGAGCTGGCCCGCGCCTATGACCCCGAGGGCTTCCTGCCCATGGTCTACGCCTGGATGGCCGGGGCCCTGGCCAGCGCGGGGCGGGCCGAGGAGGCGCGCGAGGCCCTGGCCCAGGCGGAGCGGGCGCCGGGCCGCCCCTGGGTGTATCAGCGGGCGCGGCTGCTGCTGAGCATCAGCCGGGCCTGGCGCGTGCTGGGGGAGACGGGGCGGGCCCTGGCCGCGGCCGAGGAGGCCCTGGCCCTGGCCGAGCGCTGTGGGCTCCGGTATTATGTTCTCCTCTCGCGGGTTTTCGCGGCGCGTGCCCTGGACCCCGAGTCGGCCCGCGTCCACGAGCGCGCGGCGCGCTCGCTGGCGCTCTCGCTCGCGGCGGGCCTCGATCGCGAGGACGCCCACCAGTTCCTCTCCCAGCTCGGGTTCCGGCCCGAGCCCGTCGCCGCTCCCGAGGGGCCGCTCCCCGACGAGGAGCCGCCCGATCCCACCCTCTCCTGACCGACCCGATGCAAGACCTCCTCCCTCCCCCACCGCTGCCGGGCGATCAGGTCGGACCCTGGATCCTGGGGCGTCCGCTGGGCGTGGGCGGGATGGCGACGGTCTACGAGGCGCGCGGGCCGGAAGGCGGCGTGGTGGCGATCAAGATCCTGCACCCGGGCCGCGCGGGGACCCAGGACGAGCGGCTCTTCCGGCGCGAGATCCAGACGCTGACCAGCATGGACCACCCGGGCGTGGTGCGCGTGCTGGGCGCGGGGCGCGAGGGGCCCTACCCCTGGATGGCGCTGGAGTACGTGGACGGATCGGACCTCGAGGCCCTGCTGGCGCGCTGGGCGGAGGACCCGCCGCCGGATCGCATGGCGCGGGCGGAGGCCATCTTCCGCGAGCTCTGCGGCGCGCTGGGCGCGGTGCACGCGCGCGGGCTGCTGCACCGGGACCTCAAGCCGTCCAACGTGCTGCTGACGCGGGACGGGCACGTCAAGCTGGCGGACTTCGGGCTGGTGGACGCGGCGCTGGGCAGAGATGAGACGCTCATGGGCACGCCCGCATTCATCGCGCCCGAGCGAATTCTGGGCAGGCCGGCGGACTCGCGCTCGGACCTGTACGCGCTCGGCGCCGTCCTCTACGCGCTGCTGACGGGCAGGCTCCCCTTCGCCGGAGAGGCGGCGGAGGTGGGGAGCGCGCCGCAGCTCCAGGGCCGGGCGCGCCCGCCGTCCGAGCTCGACCCCCGGGTGCCGCCCGCGCTCGAGGCCCTGTGCATGCGCCTGCTGGAGCGCGATCCGGCCGCCCGGCCCGCCTCGGCGCGCCAGGCCCTCGCCGAGCTGGACCGACCCCTGCGCGCGGAGATCGGGACCCTGCGCGGGCGGGAGGACGTGCTGGCGAGGCTGCTGAGCCAGGTGGAGGCGGCGCGGGGGGCGGTGGTGGTGCTGACGGGGCCGTCCGGGAGCGGGCGGACGACCCTGCTCTCGGCGCTCGCGCGGGAGGCGCGCCGGCGCGGGCGGGACGTGGCGCTCTGCGTGGGCGAGCGCGAGGACCCGCTGGGCGCGCTCTGCGAGCAGCTCCCCGATCTGGGGGAGGCGCTGTGCCCGCTCCCCGACCCGCTCTCGCGGCTGGCCTGGCGGGCGCGTGGTCGGCCCTGGGCGCTGCTGGTGGACGATCTGGACCGGATGGAGCCCGCCGCGCAGGACGCGATGACGGCGCTGGCGCGGGATCGCATCGCCGTAGAGGGGGAGCCGCTGCTGGTGGTGGTGAGCGTCACGGACCCGGAGGGGCCTGCCGCCGGGCTGTGCACGGGGCTCGCCACCGGGCTGGAGCCGGAGCTGGTGCGGCTGGAGCCGCTCCAGGAGGCGGACGTGGTGGCGCTGCTGCGCGACCTGGGGCTCCCCGGGGTCAGCGCGCGGGCGCTGGGGCGGCGCCTCGTGCAGGAGGGCCTGTCCTGGCCGGGGGCGGTGGCGGCGCGGATCGGGGCCCTGGAGCGCGTGGGGGCGCTGGTGCGCGCGGAGACGGGGACGCTGCTGCCGGCGCGCGGGCAGGCCTGGATCGACGAGCGTCCTCTGCCCGAGGGCGCCCCGGCGCCGCCCTGGCGGGAGGGCGCCGCGCCCCGGGGGACGGCGCTGGCGGTGGCGGAGCTGCTGGCGGCCCTGGACGGGGCGGCGCCGATGGGCCTGCTGGTCGAGGTGTGCGGGGAGCCGGGAGAGCGCGGGGCGCGCGCGCTGGAGGCGCTGGGGCTCGCCGAGATCGAGCCCGAGGAGGAGGACGAGGGCGAGCAGGTGCGCCTCCTGGACCCGGCCGAGGGCGAGGCGCTCCTGGCGAGCCTGGAGCCCGGGTTCCGGCGGGGGACGCATGCCAGCCTGGCGGCGGCCCTGCTGCGCTGGGCGCCCCGCTCCGGTCGATGGGTGCCGGTCATCGCCGACCAGCTCCAGCGCGCGGGGCAGACGGCCCAGTGCTGGCCGCTGCTGGTGGAGGCGGCCCGGATCGAGCTCCGGCGACGGCGCTCGACGGAGGCCTGGCGCTGGCTCCGGCGGGCGATGGAGGTGCGCGGGGTGGCCGAGCAGGGCCTGGACCACGCGCTGCGGGAGGCCACGCGCGCCCGCATGCACGCCACCGAGGCCGAGCTGTGGGAGCGCCAGGAGTCCTGGCTGCCCGCCGCGGAGAGCTGGGCCCGCGCCGCGCAGGCCGAGGGGCTCGCGGAGGACGAGCTCATGCGGGCGCGCTGCGGGCAGGGTCGGGCGCTGGTGGCGCTGGAGCGTCTCGAGGAGGGGCGCGCCCTGCTCGCCGAGGCGCTGGTGGCGCTCGCGCCAGGGGAGGCGGCGTGGCTGCCCTCCGTGCGCGCGCTGGCGCACGCGGCGCAGACCTGCGGGCGCGCGGCGGAGGCGGCGCAGGCCTGGCGCGCGATCCTCGGCTTCGCGCGGGCGATCGGGCTCGAAGAGGAGGCCATCGCGGCGCAGCGTGCGCTGGACGGGCTGGAGACGGTCGCGCGTGAAACCGCGGCTGCGGACCATTGACGGGCGCGCTATGGTCGGGGCAATCTTGCTGCGACCGCTCCGCAGCGCCCCCGGCCGAGGCCCCAGGCAGAGGAAGCTCATGACGAAGAAGACGTCCTTCAACCCCGCGTGCTCCGCTCAGCTGGCGATCCTGGCGCCGCTCGGCCTCGCCCTGGTGGGCTGCGGCGGGCCGACGCTGGAGGGGCGGGTGGTCGACCCCTGGGGTCACAAGATCGCCGACGCCACCGTGACCGTGGAGGGGGTGGCCGAGGAGATGATCACGGACGAGGCCGGGAGCTTCGAGATCGAGACGGAGCGCGGGGCGACGCTCACGCTCATGGCGGGCGCGGAGGGCTACATCAAGTCCACCGAGATCGTGCGCGTGCCGCGCAGCAAGAACGTGGACCTGCCCGCGCCGGAGATCCTGCTCTACCCCGACCCCGAGCAGCCGGGCTTCTACGCCGTGGACGCCGAGGGCTACAACCGCCTGGACGAGCAGCCGGTCAAGACGGTGGGCACGGAGCTCACCTCGTTCACGGGCGTGCCCGACACCGGGTCGCACGCGCTCCCGCCCCAGGACCAGCTCCGGGTGGTCTTCGCCACGAACCTGCGCCGCGCCGACATCGCGCGCCTCGACCTGCGGCTCACCCGCGTCGAGTTCGTGGAGAAGCGTCCCATCAAGGACGTCTACGGCGAGACCGAGGTGACGGTGAACCTCTGGGTGCCGAAGGAGGACGTGCCCTTCGACCTGACGGGGCTGGCCTCGGCCACGGACTACCTCATCACCAGCCGCGGGGCGCTGCCGCCGGGGGCCTATGCCTTCCACATCCAGGGCGTGCTGACCGACCCGGACGTCCACCACCTCGAGCGCATGCCGCGCGAGATGCGCGTGGCCTACCCCTTCGAGATCCGCTGAGCGCGCCGACCCGCCGGACCAGACCGGCGGGCCGACCGCCCTGACTACTGCTCGAGGATGGTGAAGGCCACGCGGCGGTTCTTGGCGCGACCCTCGGCCGTGTCGTTCGTGTCGATGGGCTTGGTCTCGCCGTAGCCGCGGGCGATCAGGCGCGACGGATCGACGCCCTTGCTCACGAGGTACTTCATGACCGCCTCGGAGCGGGCCTGCGACAGCTTCAGGTTGGAGGCGTCATTGCCCACGTTGTCCGTGTGGCCGGAGACCTCCACCTTCTTGATGTCGGGGTAGGCGTTCAGCGTCTTGGCGACGTCGTCCAGCAGGCCGTAGGAGACCGGCTTGATGACGGCCTTGTTGGTCTCGAAGTAGACCATCTCGAGGATCTCGATGGACTGCTTCGTGACGACGACGCGGCTCGGGCAGCCGTTGGAGCGCCGCGGGTCGATGCGGGAGTCGGCCGGCTCGCTGGGGCAGGCGTCGCGCACGTCGGGCACGCGGTCATTGTCCGAGTCGGGGCAGCCGTTGGTCTCGCGCGGGCCGCCCTGGTCCGGGCACTCGTCGTCGGCGTCGGCCAGCCCGTCGCTGTCGCGGTCCGGGCAGCCCTGCGTGGTCTGCGGCCCGGCCTCGAGCGGGCAGCGATCCTCGGTGTCCACGAGCCCGTCCTTGTCGTTGTCGAGCTCAGGGCAGCCGTCGGTGTCCTCGAAGCCGTCGGCGTCCTCCGCGGCGTTCGGGCAGGAGTCCTCGGTGTCCAGGAGCCCGTCGCCGTCGTTGTTCGGGTCGGGGCAGCCGTCGGCGTCCTCGTAGTTGTCGAAGTCCTCCGGCTGCAGCGGGCAGGAGTCCTCGTCGTCGGGGTAGGAGTCCTTGTCCGCGTCGGGCGGGGCGCCCGGATCGCGCCAGCCGAGGCCAAGGAAGACGCGCACGTCCGGCGCGCCGATGCCGGCGATGATGCCGGTCCCGCCGCCCAGCGTGACCTGCAGCCCGCCGTCGCCGCCGTAGGTGCCGTACAGGTGGCCCTCCATCGGGCTCACGTTGTAGGGCTGGGGGTTGCCGTCGACGTCGGTGATGAGCGTGTACGCGCCGTCCACCTCGAGGCCGAGCAGGAAGCTCTCGCCGAGCCCGAGGTGGGCGCCCACGCCGTAGGGCAGCGAGGTGCCGAGCCGGTACATCGAGGTGCCTTGGAGGTCGCCCACGTCGGCGCTGCCCGTGAGATCCGCGCCAATGTTGGCCGCCATCCCGAAGGAGGCCGCCTGGAAGCCGAGGGCGGCGGTGATGCTCCCGCCGAAGCCCGAGGACACGTAGGCCGCGTCCGAGCCCGTGGGCAGGACGATGGCCGGGACCAGCGCGATGCCGAAGCCCTCCTCCTCGTACTTGAGCAGGGGCAGCGTGGCGCCGACGCGGATGTCGCCCATGGCGAAGGAGGAGTCCTCCACCGTGCTCACCGAGGGGTAGATGGGGATCTCCACGTCCAGGCGGGCGATGGCGCCGATGTTGTAGCCGCCGGCCAGGCGGGTGCCGATCTGGCTCGTGATCAGCGGGGTGGTCGTCTCGACGCCGTTCTCGTCCCGCTTGACGTAGACGAGCGGGTTCTTCGCGTAGGTGACGCCCAGCCCGGCGTACCAGGAGCCGGCGAGCCCGATGTGCGGGCTGGCGAGCTGCAGCGTGCCCTGCTGATCGAAGAGACCGCCGGAGATCTCGAAGGTGTCGACGTTGAAGGGGTCAACCTCCACCGACTGCGCGAGCGCGGCGCCGGGGCAGAGCAGCGCGGCGAGGAAGGCGAACTTCTTGCGGTCCATCAGACGATTCTCCGCTGGGCATGTGTTCCTGAGCGCAGACCATAGCACCTTCTGACGGGGTGAGATCGCACACCCGCCAGACAGCCTCACGGTCTCCCCAGGCTTCGCGCGTGGGAACGATACGTCTTCCCTGCAAATTCAGGAGCGACCCCTCGCGGGGCGGGCGCTCTTTCACTGAGCCGGGGCTCAGGTCGGCCCCGTTACCGACTCGGCGCGGCTCGCTCAGGGGGCCGGTGCGGGCGCGGCGAGAGCCTCCTCCACCGCGGCTTTCCAGTCGGCGGGGAGCCCCGCGGCGCGCAGCGTCTCCTCGAGGTCCTCCGGGACGGGCGCGAGCACGGCCAGCGGATCGCCTCGAAATGGGTGGGCCAGCGAGAGCCCGACGGCGTGCAGGGCGAGACGAGGCGCCGCCCGACCCGCCGCGCCGCCGTAGCGCCGGTCCCCGAGCAGCGGGTGGCCGCTCTCGGCGGCGTGCCGCCGGATCTGGTGGGTGCGCCCGGTCTCCAGGGAGACCAGCAGCGCGCTCCGGCCCTGTCCGCACCCGAGCCGCCGCCAGCGGGTCAGGGCCGGATCGCCGTCCACGGGGGCGTCCCAGCTCCCCTGCTCGCCCGGGTCTCCCAGCACGACCGCCAGGTAGAGGCGCCGCATGGTGTGCTCCTGGAGCGCGCGGGCGACGGGGGCGTTGGCCGCGGGGTCCAGCGTGAGCAGCAGGAGCCCGGAGGCGGGGGTGTCGAGGCGGTGGTGCAGGCCCACGTAGCGCTCGCGGCCCTGCAGGATGCCCAGGACGTGCAGGCGCCCGCCCTCGCGGGTGGGCTGGGAGGGCAGGCCCGCGGGCTTGTCGATCACGAGCACCCAGCGGTCACGGTAGCGCTCGGTGAGGGGCGGGGCGCGGTCGGGGGCGGGGACGTTGCGCACCTCGACCAGGGCGCCCGCGCTGACGCGGGTCCAGGGCTCGCGGGCGGGCTCCCCGTCGACGCGCACGCCGCCCTGCTCGACCACGCGCCGCGCGCGGTGGCGGGACAGCGGGGTCTGATCGGCGAGGAGCCTGTCCAACCTGTCCTCTCGCGCGGCGTTGAAGCGGTGTCGCATCGGGTCTCCGGCGACAGGTGTAACCCGCCGGGTCGTGCGTTAGCCTCTGTCCCGACGTCCAAGCCCCGGAGACCCACGCCGTGCTTCCCCTGATCCTGTGCCTCACGCTCGCCGCGCCCGACGCCCGCGCCGCCACCCAGCCCTACGCGATGCCCGACATCGGCATCACCATCCAGCTCGACAAGCGCTGGGCGGACGGGATGTGGTCGAACTACGACTTCAGCGGGAAGTCCAAGGACGGCACGCAGCTCAAGGTCTGGTCCACGCCCTACCAGCTGCCGGTGACCGAAGCGAACGCGCGCGGCTGGGCCGAGATGTACGCGAAGACCATGGAGAAGGAGGGCTTCGCCGACATCAAGATTGAGCGCGTGGCGGTGGAGAAGGTGGCGGGCCGACCCACGGCGCGGGTGGAGCTCAGCATGCGCCCGCGCAGCGGCGGAGCCTTCCAGGCGGTCTATCACGGCGCGGCCTTCGAGGGTCCGGGCCAGGTGCTCCACCTGTACACGATCAGCCTCGCGCGCGTCTCCGACCGCTCCCAGCGCGAGCTCGACGAGATCCTGAACACGCTGACGGTGGAGAAGGGGCCGCTGGCGCTCCCCGGCCCGCAGCTCTCCACGCCCGCGGGCTTCGCCGCCACGCTCCCCGACGGCTGGCGCCCGCCCCTGGCCGAGGAGCTGCCCGGGGTGCTGAGCGTGACGGCGAAGATGGGCGAGGAGGAGCTGGACCCGGCGAGGTGCTGGTCGGGGATCCGCCCGGCCCCCGACGGCGACCCGGACGTGATCTTCGCCTGCGAGGGCGCGCTGTACCTGGGCCCGGTGGACGAGCTCTCCTTCGCCGACGAGGAGCCCGCCGTGCGCGAGCAGTTCTTCGGCAAGCTCGAGCCGCCGGTGGCCGCGGCGGAGCCGGCGCAGGTCGGCGACCGGACGGGCTTTTACTTCCGGCCGGCTCAGGACAAGGAGCAGATCCGCCTGGTGGTGGCGCCCTACGGGGTCGCCAAGGTCATCAAGATCTGGGCCTACGCCAGCCACCTGGACGGGCCCGCGCTGGACGCGGACCTGGGGCGCCTGCTCCCCACGGTCCAGTTCACCGGGGACAACGGCGGGAAGCCACAGATCGGGCTCGACCGCTGGGTGGGCTACTACCTCCGCCACAAGCTCCTGAGCCCGCTGGGCCTGGTCTGCGTGGGCGTCCCGCTGGTCATCCTCGCGCTCATCGTGAGGAGCCTCACGAAGAAGAAGCCCGCCCCAGCCGAATATTGATCTGCTGCACGCGGGGGGCGCTGGGCGGCAGCAGCACGCTCACGTCCACGCCGCCGGGGACGAGGCGGGCGCTCACCTGGGCGCCGGTCACGCCGTACCGATAGAGCATGGCCCGCGCGACCGTCTCCAGTCGGCGGGCCAGCAGGGGGCTGCGCGGCTCTCCGGCGACCGCGTCGAGGAGGGCCTCCTCGAGCGCGGTCTCCAGGTCTACCGGGGGCTGGCGGCTAGCGGGCCGCAGGCGGGGGTCCGCCCGTGTCGGCCCCGCCCGAGCCGCCCTCGGCGCCGGGCTCACCGCCCGCGCCGCCCTCACCGCCGGGCTCGCCGCCCGAGCCGCCGCCCAGGATCGAGTCGATCTCCGGGCAGTAGCAGGCGTTGAAGCTGCCCGAGAGCGAGCCGCTGGAGAAGGTCGCGCTGATGGAGCTGACCTCGAGGTCCTCGCTGAGCGCGGGGGTGCCGATGGAGGCCGACCCGCCGGTCGCCGAGGTCGCCGTGCCCGAGAGGTAGACGTCCAGCACCATGTACGGGTCCGGAGGAGGCGGCATGCCGGTGTCGGGCATGGGGGGCGCCGGCCGTCCCGGGGGAGCCCCGGTGTCCGCGCCGCCCGGGCCGCCTTCGCCGCCCGGCTCGCCACCGCCGCCCGTCATCTCCTTGATCTCCAGGGTGGTGGCCTCGGAGGGGAAGCCGCCCTGGATGCCCGCCTGCATGTACTTGATGCTGGAGGTGTCGCCGGAGAGCTCGCCGACGCGCCGGCAGGCGTCACCCGAGTCGAGGCCGATGATGATCGGCCCGCGCGAGGTGACCGCCCAGGCGAAGGTCGTGAGCGAGACCGAGGTCCCGGTGACCGTGCCGCTGACCGTGCCGTTCCCCGAGCAGTCGTTGACGCTGGTGTCCGTGTCGGTGTCCGTGTCGGTGTCCGTGTCGGTGTCCGTGTCGGTGTCCGTGTCGGTGTCC
>CAZTOW010000030.1:0-38518 GCA_964615375.1 uncultured Enterobacterales bacterium | reverse complement strand
GTGTCGGTGTCGCCGGTCTCGCCGGTCACGCACTCCGCCCAGCCGTCGCAGCCGTTGTCGTCGCAGTCCGTCAGGCCGTCCTTGTCGTTGTCCGCCCCGTCAGAGCACTCACCCTTCTTCTCCCCCTCCTCGCCCCCGCAGCCCAGCAGCAGCGCGAGCGCGAGGAGGCCGACACCTGATCTCATGTTCACCTCCAGGCGGCCATCATGAACCAGCCCGACGGCAACATCAAGCGAAAGTAACGAGATCGATCCACCGAAGGAGGGGCCTCCGCGGAGCCCCCCCTTCGAGGCCCGGCTTCAGCCCCCGGCCAGCTCGCGGTCGATGACGCTCTTGAACTGCTCGTAGGGCTGCGCGCCCGAGAGCATGATGCCGTTGATGAAGAAGGCGGGCGTGCCGGTGACGCCGAGGGACTGCCCGTCCGCCTGATCCTTGGCGACCTCCTCGGCGCGCGCGGGATCGGCGCGGCAGGCGTTCCACTTCTCCAGGTTCAGCTTCGCGTTCTTCGCGTAGGCCGTGAGATCCTCGTCGGAGAGCTTGCGCTGGTCGGGCATGACCTGGTCGAACATCTCCCAGTACTTGCCCTGGTCGGCGGCGCAGTTGACCGCGACCGCGGCGGGCACGGCGCGCTCGTGGAAGCCGAGCGGGAAGTCGCGGAAGACCATCTTGACCTTGCCGTCGTAGTCCTTCATGACCTGCTGCACGGTCTCGTTGGCCTTGCCGCAGTAGGGGCACTGGAAGTCGGCGAACTGCACGATGGTGACCTTGGCGTCCGCCGCCCCGCGCGCGGGATCGTCGTCCACGCTCACGTTCATGCGCGGCAGGTCGGGCATGGGCAGCGTGAGCTGAAGGCCGGCGTTCTTCTTGACCTCGTCGATGTAGGCCATGAAGCGCTCGCGCTCCCGCTTCTGCCGCAGCGCGCCCTTGACCTGGTCGCGCACCTCCTCCAGCGGCTTGTTGCGGAGCTGGCGCTGCACCTGCGGGTAGAACTCCGCCACCTCGGCGTCGGTCGGGTCGGCCACCTTCTCGCGCACCTCCGCGGCGAGCAGGGCGTTGGCGTCGGCGAGGCCGCGCTTCTTGGCCTCAGCCTCCAGGAGCTGGGTCATGACCATGTCCTGGAGGGCGTTGGACTGGGCCTCGTAGCGGCCGGTGAGGTAGTCCACCTCCAGCTTGATGAGCTCGTTGCTGATGCTCTGCTTGAGCTCGCCGTAGGTGACCTTGCCGCCCTCCCAGGTGGCGATGACGGTGTCGGCCGCGGGCTCGCCGGGGGCGCTGGCGGCCGGCGCGGTCTGGGCCGGCGCGGGCGCCTTCGCCTCCGCGGCTTGGACCCCGGTGCTCGCCGACTGACCCTCCTTGGGGGTGGAGCAGGCCAGGAAGGCGAGGAAGGGGAGGACGAAGAGGCGTTTCATGAGCAGGCTCCAGTCAGAGAGAGGCGAAGATCGTGAGAGGACGCCACACGCGCGCGGCCCACTCGGCCTCGTTGTGCTCGGCGCCCTCTTCCCACCAGTGCCAGAGGTCTTCCTCATAGACGTAGCCCACGCCCTCCAGGACGTCGGCGAGCTGGCGGTTCTCACAGTAGTTGTCGTAGGCCTCCGACGAGTCGTCCTCGAGGCCGTCGCCGTCGCTGTCCTCGCAGGGGCCCTCGCCGCCGGAGTCCAGGTAGAGCGCGACGCCGCGGTGGCCCGCGTCGGCGTAGAGGTCGAGCATGGTCGGGTTGTCCGAGCCGATGGAGCCCCAGCCCATCGTGCCCGACAGGCTGATCGCCATGTCGTAGCGGCCCGGGTACTGGTCGGCGATGTAGAAGGAGATGAGCCCCCCGAGCGAGGAGCCCATGGTCCCGGTCACCTCGGCCTCGCCGTAGGCGCGCTCCATCATCGGGCGCACGGTCTCCTCCACCAGGCGGGCGTAGGCGTCGCCCTCGCCGCCGTAGGTAGTGCCGCTGATGCGATCGGTGGTGTGGGTGTACTCCTCCATCCGATCCACGGTGTTGTCGATGCCCACCACCAGGACCCCGTCGGGCAGGCTCTCGTCGAGGCGCCAGCCGCCCCAGAAGGCGTTGGGGTCGAAGAGGTTCTGGCCGTCGTGCGCGTAGAGCGCGTGCGTGAACGCGCCGTCCGCGGGCACCCAGACCTGCAGGTCGCGGGCCACCAGCCCCTCGCCGGAGACGTCGTACCAGCGCTCCAGGTGGGCCGCGCTGGACCGGACCAGGGAGTACTCGCCGTAGTCGTCGTAGCCGTAGCGCCGCCCCCAGGGGTCGGGGATCCAGCTCTCCTGGTCGGTGAACTTGTAGAGGCTGCCGTCGGGCTCGGCGATCTCCACCTCGATCCACCAGAGATCGCCGGACTTCGTCATCTCCTGGCCGGTCCAGCCCTCGTGGTCGCCCGCGAGGTACCAGGTGCCGTCCCCGCAGGTGCAGGCGAACAGGAAGGTGCCGTCCTCCGTGCGCACGGGCAGCCCGCCCGAGTCCGCCACGGCGGCGAGCGCGCCCTCGGCGTCGCGCTCACCCGCGATGGCGGCGCGCAGGGTCGCCTCGTCCTCGCCCGGATCCGCACCGCCGGCGGTGTCGCCCGCGGTGTCATCGGGGGTCCCGGTGTCGTCCAGCACCAGGAGCTTGCCGCCGTCGCAGGCGCACAGCAGGCACAGCCCGGCCAGCCTACGCACAGAAGTCCTCGCCCCCATCCACCCGGATGGTGTTGCCGTTGATCCAGTAGGCGCGGGCGTCAGAGAGGGCGAGCAGGGCCTGGGCCACGTCCTCGGGGCGGGTGAGCCGCCCGTTGGGGTTCTTGGCCAGGGCCTTGGCCTTGATCTGATCGGAGCCGGGGATCTTGGCCAGGGCGGGCGTCTCGGTGACCCCCGCCAGGACGGCGTTGGCGGTGATGCCGCGGGGGGCGAGCTCCAGGCAGAGCTGGCGGATGTTGGCCTCCAGCGCGCACTTGGCGGCGGAGACGGGGCCATACTCGGCCCAGGCGGAGTGGGCGCCGGTGCTGGTGAGCCCGAAGACGCGGCCCGGGTTGCCGAAGAGATCGGCGTCCACGAGATCCTGGACCCAGTACACCAGGCTGCTGGCCATGACGTCCAGGGTCATCTCCATCTGCTTGCGGGTGACCCCGCGCCCCCCCGCGCCGGGCGGCGGCACATAGGCCTTGAGGGTCCCGAAGGCCAGCGAGTGCAGGAAGACGTGGATGCGCCCGCCCTTCTCCTCGAGCAGCGCCTTCATGCGCGCGATCATGCTGGCCCGCGTGTCGTCGTCCGCGGCGTTCTCGTTGAAGAAGGCCACCTCGCGACCGAGCGCGCGCAGATCCTCGATGAGCGCCTCGACCCGCGGCATGCCGCCGCGGCGATCGAGGTGGACGCCGAGCACGTCATAGCCCTCCCGGGCGAACGCGCGCGCGGTGGCCTCGCCGAAGCCGGACGAGGCCCCCAGCACGAGGATCCAGCGCCGCTCGGGGCTCATCCGCCCTGACCGGGGGCGGCGGGAGCGGCGGGGGCGGCGGGAGCGGCCGGGGCGCCGGGGGCCGCGCCAGGGGCGGCGGGGGCGGCGGCGTCCTTGCGCTCGATGTTCGCGCCCTTCTCCAGCTCGTCGATGTACTTCTGCAGCACCTCGCGCTGGGCCTGGGAGCGGACCATGTCCTTGACCTCCTCGAGCGGGATCTGGTCGCGGCGGTCGTTGATCTTGAAGATGTGCCAGCCGCGCGGGGTCTCGATGGGGCCGACCACGTCGCCCTTGGCGGCGGCGAAGACGGGGGTGGCCAGGGGCTCGCGCAGCTCGCGCTGGGAGAGCCAGCCGAGCTTGCCGCCGTCGGCGCCGGACGCCTTGTCCAGGCTGGAGGCCTGGGCGAGCTGGGCGAAGTCCGCGCCGCCCTTGGCCTGCTCCACCAGGGCCTTGCCCGTGGCCTCGTCGGCCACCACGATCAGGCTCACGTCCACCTGGGGGCGGCTGAACTGTACGAGGTGGTCCGTGTACCACTGCTGAATCGCCGCGTCGGTGAGCCGCTCGGTGGCGATGTCGTTGAGCAGGGCCTGGGCGATGACCTGGCGCTCGGCGAGGGCGAGGGCGGTGGCCAGATCGGGCTTCTCATGGACCTTGCGCTTGAGCGCCTCTTGATAGAGCAGCTCCTGGGCGATCAGGTTGTCCTTGATGCGACCGACGCCGCCCGAGCGCTCGAGCTGGGCCTTGACGTCGTCCGGCAGCTGCTTGAGCTGGGCGTCGACCATGTCCTGGGTGATGTTCTGGCCGTTGACGACCACGAGCACCTCGCCCTTCGGCGTGAGCGCCCCCGGGACGGGGGGTGGGGGCGGCGGACAGGCCGCGAGCAGGGTCACCGAGCAGAGAAGGGCACGAGTGAGATTCACGGGGTCTCCAGGTAAGCGCGCCTGCGTATCGCCTCGGCTCGGGGACGGCAAAGCGCGAAGGACTGCAACACGCTCCCATCAGATAGTATTCCACGCCGTGCGCTCACTGGTGGGCTCTCCACGCGCGCCGTACTGGCGTCCGCGCCTCGAGGTGTTTGATGTCTCCTGAACTGCGCATCGGGCGCTGCTCCTCCACCCCCCTCACCTTCAGCTTCGAGCGCCTGAGCGCCTCGCTCCGCCTCCTGCTGGTCAACGCCGACGAGAGCGGCTCCATGGAGGGGCGGCTCCACGAGAACCTGACGGCGTACAAGGCCACCGCCGCGCTGCTGGGCGGGCAGGCCAGCGTGGTCGTGCTGCACGGCTTCGCCTCGGACAGCGAGTTCGAGGTCATCGTGGACCCGACGGCGCGGGGGAGGCTCGGCCCGCCGGACGCCCTGCTGAAGGGCCTGAGCGGTCGGGCGGTGGAGGTCCGAGACGCCGCGGGCGCCGTGCGCGAGGGCGAGGCGCTGCTGGCCGCCCACCAGACGCGGGGGACCACCAACCCACGCTCGCTGCCCGCCTTCCTGACCCGGCTCTGCGACGCGCTGGACGCCTACGACGGCGAGGTGGAGCTGGTGGTGCTGAGCAGCTCGGACGGCGGCCTGGACGGGGGCGCGCAGAGCCCGATGACCCAGCAGATCCAGGCGGCGATGCGCCGGCTGTGCGCGCGGAGCCGCTGCTGGCTGGCGGTCAACGTGCTGGTGGGCTCGGCGGGGAGCCCGGACGCGCTGAGCTTCTTCACCGGGGAGCCCGACCGCTACGAGAACCGGCTCCTCTTCTCCACGGTGGCCGCGGGCGAGGGCGTGCTGAGGCTGGCGGGCTTCGATCCAGCGAGCCTGCGCCTCCAGGACGGCGAGGGCGCGCGCTACACGGTGCAGCCGGGGCTCGCCTGCTGGACCGTGGACGGCGATCGCCTGCTGACCTGGGAGCCGGAGGGGGACCTGAGCGGCCCGGCCCAGGTCACGGTGCGGCGGCTGGAGTCCAAGGCGGGCGGGCGCCAGCTCGTCAGCCGGGCAGAGGTCCGTCTCGCGCGCCGGGACGTCACGCTGGACCGCGACGGCCGCGAGGTCTTCGAGCTCATCTCGCGCAGCCTCTCGGACAACCCCTACCTGCGCGAGCGCTCCCGGGAGGCGCTCAACGCCCTCATCGCCCCGCTGGAGGCCCTGCTGGGCACCCGCGCCGCGGTGGTCGCCATGCTGGCCGCCACGCCCGAGGCCAACGCCCGGGTCGCGGCGATCGAGGCCCAGGTCGCCGAGAACACCGCCGCCATCCGCGCCGTCGTGGCCCAGGAGGGGCTCACCCCGCGCGAGCGGGCCAGCCGGGTCAACGCGCTGAACAACGCCCGCCACCTGCTGAAGGCGTCCCTGCGCGAGGCGTCGGACGCCCGCGACCAGGAGGCGCTGGAGCGCGAGCTCGGCTTCTACGAGGCCCACCCGAACCACTGGCTCTGCTGGCTGCAGCCGGCGCTCGACGCGCTGAGCGCGCAGCTCGGGCGGGTCTCGGCGGATCCGGGGGACAGGATCGCCCACCTCTCCACCCGCATCCGCACGGCGAAGTCGGCGGAGGACGGGCGCGCTCGGGCCGCCGACCGCTACCTGGATCGCGTGCTGGAGGAGTCGCGGGCCCGCCGGGACAGGCGCGAGCGCCGGGCCGACCCCCGCGACCAGGAGCCCTTCGAGCAGGCGGCGGTCTGGACGGGCGCGCGCTGCCCGGTGAGCGGGCGCCCCCTGACGGAGGGCCTGGCCGCCATCCCCTTCGTGGCCGACCGCAGCGATCTGACCAGCGGCAACCTGATGGCGGGCGGGCAGAACGTGGACCGCATCCCCGTCCCGCCGGGCCCGATGCTGTCCATGAGCGCCGTGCGCGAGCTGATGTGGGGTCAGCTCGGCCAGATGGCGAGCCCCTACCTGACGGAGGGCGGGCCCTGCAACGCGGCGATCCCGGTCCTGCTGGGCTCGGCCACGCCAGACGCCATGCGCGATCTGGAGCGCGCCATCGGCTGGCTGTGTACGGGGACGAGCGCGTTCGGGCCGCAGATGGCCGAGGCGATCCCCGGCGCGCTGGCGGTCCTGCTGGGCGCGCCGGACGAGGCGGCGGATCGGAGCCCGCAGGTCCAGGCCCTGCTGCGCACGAGCGCGCTGTTGAACAGGTATTTTTCATACCCCTATGTGAGGGGCACGAGCGCCTTCGACGAGACGGCGAAGAAGGTCCCGGTGACGGTGGCCTGGGCCCAGAGCCTGGACGACGCGGGCGGGGCCGCCTGCCTGCAGAGCCTGGGCTGCGTCACCTCGCTCTTCGCCCGCGCCGTGGCCGCCGAGACCCTGGTGCCGGAGGTGGTGGCCGACGATCTCTTCTCCTGGGCCTGCCGCAACATCGCGCGCGCCATCCTGGGCGCGGATCGCGCGGACGGGAGCGGGGGCGTGGAGGGGGTGCTGCGCCTCGCGGCCCTCCTCGGCTGCGCGGTGGAGCTGGAGGGCGCCCCGCTGGACGCCGCCGCTCTGGAGCGCCCCCCGGAGGGCGGCCCGGCGCAGGTGGAGCTCAGCGGGAGCCTGGACGAGGCGGCGCTGGCCTGGGTGCTGGGGCCGGCGCGGGCCGAGCTCGCCCAGCTGCAGGCGCCCGTCCCGCTCGCCGACTTCACCGAGGCCCTCAACGCGGGCCTGAGCGCGCTGGACGCCCCGGGTCAGCTCCGGGTCATCGAGTCGCTGGACGCGATCTTCGCGCGCCTGGACGCGCTGGCGGCGCCCCCGGGCGCGCCCGTCCCCGCGACGCGCCCGCGGGAGACCGTAGCGGTCCGGGCCGTGACGCACCCCGGCTTCGATCTGTTCTCGCTGGACGCGGTGCGCCCGCGGCGCCTCAGCACGCCCGCGCCCCGGCTCACCAGCCCGCTGGCGCGGATCCGGCGCCTGACGACGGCGGGGGAGACGCGCTGGATCCCGCCGGCGGACGCAGGCGCGCGCTGGAACCCGAGCGCGCTGAGCTGGCTGGAGGGCCACACGGCGCTCTACCCGCTGCGGGCCTTCCTGCGCCTCCTGGACGCGGGTCTGGTGGGGCGCCCGGCGCTGGCCGCGCTGCGGGCGAGCCCCGAGGTGGTGCCCGTCCCGGCCCTGCCGCGGGTGCTCCCCCGCATGGCCGAGCTGCTGGGCGGCCTGGACAAGGTCATGGGCAGCCTGCGGCGCGCCTTCGCCTTCGTGGTGGCCAACGCGGGGGGCTACGCCGACAACCAGTGGGCGACGTCTCCGCTGCGCCTGGCGGGGGACGAGGCGGTGGACCGGGTGCTGGGCCCCCTGCCCGAGCCGGCCGCGGGCGCTCCGCGGGTGTATGGCGCAAACGACGTGCTGGATCTGCGCGTGGACGAGACCTGGCCGCGCATGGACAGCCAGGGCTTCCTGCCCAAGAGCCGCCCCCTGGACCACGAGGGCAGGCTGCGCGGCCCGCCGGTGGTCCTGAGGGAGGAGGATCTCGCGCTCTCCGATCTGCTGCTCTGCCAGCGGGCCTTCGCGGTGATGATCGCCGAGGTCGCGCCCACGGAGACGAACCCGATCATCGGCGGGCTGCACCGCTGCTCGCGCCGCGTGCTGGGCGAGCACCCCGTGGACCTGCACACGCTGGAGCCCGAGGAGCAGGCGCGGGTGCTGGAGGAGGAGATCGCGCCGCGCGTGGCGGGGCGGGTGCGCGGCGACCGGCTGCACCCCGTCTTCTTCCAGGACATCCTGAACGTGCTTCACCAGATGCTGGCGCTGGGCGTGGACACGCGCACGCTGCGCGGGGAGGAGCCGAAGGAGCTGCTGGCGGCGGAGGCGGCGGAGATCCGCGCGCGGTCGGGCGGAGCGGGGGGCGTGGACGCCGTCTGATACCGGGATGATACCCAGATGATGCACAGTCGTGGAGGGAGGGTCTGTTTCGGTTGGCATAGATTGATCGAGCGCGAATAAATGCGCTCGGAGGTCTCATGCTCACTCTGCTCGCCCTGCTCGGCGCGCCTGCGCTCGCTACGCCTACCGTCGGCGACTGCGGGAACGTCCCTGGTACGTTCTATGATTACCAGCTCTGCCAGAACCTCTGCGTGATCCAGACCCATCCAGACTCCGGCCTCCAGGAGGTCTTCTGCGACTCCGGCCGCGATCACGTCGCCGCCGGGGCGGCCATCGACGGTAACGGCGGAGGCTACAGCACCACGGATACGGCAGACGCCGAGTACGTGATCCTGGGCGCCGACAACGCGTTTGCTGCAGGCGGGGTCAACCGCTTCTGCTGCTCCGTGCAGGACGACGCCTTCGAGCTCTGGATCGTCCGCCTGAACGGGACGGAGGACGGTGACGAGTACCGCTTCAAGGCTCCCTCCGCCGCCTTTCCTGGCCTCGATCTCTTCAACCCCGACGCGAGCGGCGGCCATGTGATCGCGGGGATCATCGAGGCGGGGGCGGGCGATGACGTCATCTTCGGGTCGTCCACGAACACGCCAGATGACTACTGGGAATACCTGTTCGGAGAGGATGACGACGATGAGATCATGGCTTCCTACGGTGATGACTGGCTGGACGGTGGCCTGGGTCTCGACATCTTGAAAGGGGAGGGCAACGACGACGTGCTGAAGGGTCGGGAGGACAATGACACGCTCAACGGGGGCGCGGGCGACGACATCCTCATCGGCGCGACGGGCAACGACACGCTCCTGGGTGGCGTGAACGACGACTGCCTGCAGCCGGAGCCGCCCATCGCGAATGGAGGATCCGGCGCCACCAGCGACGTGGTCACGGACAACAGCGGCGCGAACACGCTGGACATGCCGGGCACGCTGACCATCTCCAGCATCACGATGACCGGCGCCTCCGACGAGTGCACGAACGCCGCGGACGCGCAGGCTCCGGCGGAGTGCGAGTCGATCGTGGTGGACGAGATCTGCACCGTCGAGGCCGACGCCTGGGAGGACGCTCACCAGCCCTGATCGGCGCTGGGCTCCAGGATCTTGAGGCGCCGGGTGAGCTCCGCGTCCAGCCAGTTCGGACCCGGGGTGGGCTCCTCGGGCTCGCCCCGGAGGTCGCTCAGGGGGAGCTCGCCGCTCCACAGCTCCAGGTGGCGGCGGGCGACGCTCTCGTCCTTGAAGAGCAGCGCGGCAGCCTCCTGGCCGAACGCCCGAGCGGTGGACAGATCTCCCCGGCGCCGTTGGATCCAGCACAGATAGCGCAGCGCGGCGGACTGCTGGCGACGCATCCCCAGGCGACGCGCCAGCAGGGCCGCGCGCTCCAGCGCCCGCCGGGCCTCCTCGAGGCGCTCCAGGGCCAGCAGCGCCCGCCCCTCCAAGAGGCGGGCCATGGTCTCTCCGCCGAGATCCACCTCGCCGAGGAAGAACTGAAGCGCGGCGCGCGCCAGCTCCAGGGCCCGTTCCGGCTCGGCGCGGGCCAGCACGACCGTGCCCAGGTTGATGCGGGCCAGCGTGGCGTCCAGCGGGGCCTCCAGCGCGTCCAGCGCGCGCGCGGCGTGGAGGAAGGTGCTCTCGGCCTCGTCCAGCGCGCCCAGCATGTGGAGCTGCACCCCCAGGTTCTGCTCCAGCCGGGCGGCGGTGGCCAGCTCGCCGGCCGCGTTCAGCAAGGCGACGGCGTCCAGGAGGCGCTGGTGGCCCTGCTCGCGTCGCCCCTCGAAGAAGTCGACGCGCCCCAGCAGCCCGAGCACATGGGCGCCGAGCGCGGTGTCCCCGAGCTGATCGGCGAGGGCGAGCCCCTCCTCCCCCCAGGCGCGGGCCTCGGCGTGGCGGCCCGCGCGAACGGCGTGGTTGCCGAGCGTGAGGAGCAGCTCGCCGCGCAGGCAGCGCCCGGCGGGATCGGTGGGGCAGCGTGCGAGCCAGGGCTCCAGCGCGCTGATCGCGGCGGGCGCGGGGCCGCCGACCCCCACCAGTCGCCCCGCCCAGAGGGCGCAGGTCACGGAGAGGTGCCCGCTCCCCAGGGTCTCGGCCAGGGTCCACAGCGGGACGGCCGAGAGGTGGATCTGCCGCTGGCAGGCTGAGACCGCGCGGGCCAGCCACAGGCGGGCCTGCTCCTCGGGCGGGCGGGGGCGGGCGAGGGCGCGCTCGATCGCGGGCTGGAGCGCGTGGAGCTCGCGCAGCGCGGCGCCGGATCGGCCCGACTCGGCGCGGAGCAGGTCGAGCCGGTCCAGGGAGGGCTCGGAGCCGCGGGCGTCCTGGACGCGGTAACCCCCGCCGGGCGCGGTCTCGATGAGCGCCTCGCCCTCCTCTCCCAGCTTGCGCCGCAGCCGGGAGATCGTGAGCGCCACCGCCTTGGATCGCACACCCGGCCGGTAGCCCCAGACCGCCGTGAGCAGGGCGTCCGGGGTCTGCACCTCGCCCGGCCTGCGGCCGAGGTGATCGAGCAGGCGCGCCTCCATCGCCGTGAGCGGGACCGTGGCCCGGGGGCCCAGCAGCCGTCGTCCGGCGAGGTCGAGCCGCCAGGGGCCCAGGGTGAGGAGCTCGTTGGCGTCCATGGGGCGAAGCTCTCTCGCCCTGGGCATCTTGTCAAGCGCTCGACGGGCCCGCCGGGGGGGGGACGGCGCGCCCCCGCCGGGCTATGTGGACACCATGGAGCGACGCCTCGACTTCCGGGACCACCGTCGAGAGCTCGACGACAACCGCTACGTGTACGCCGTCGTCTCCCGCCGCTCCCGCGGGCTCTCGATCGGGATCAACCTCAACCCCGACAAGGTCTGCAATTTCGACTGCCCCTACTGCCAGGTGGACCGGACGACGCCGGGCCGCGGGCGGGAGGTGGACATCTCCGCGCTGGCGGTCGAGCTGGACCGCCTGCTGGCCCTCTACGACGAGGGGCGGCTGTGGTCGGTGCCCCCCTTCGACACGGCCGCGCCCGAGCTGCGGGTGCTGCGGGACATCGCCTTCGCCGGGGACGGCGAGCCCACCTCGTGCCCGCGCTTCGCCGAGGCGGTGGACGCGGTGGCCGACGTGCGCGATCGGCACGGGCTCTCCGCGGTGCCGATCCACCTGCTGACCAACGCCACGCTGTTTCACCGCCCGGCGGTGGCCGACGGGCTCGCGCGCCTGCGGGCGCGGGGCGGCGTGATCTGGGGCAAGCTGGACGCGGGCACGGAGGCGTACTTCCAGGTCGTGGACGGGACGAAGCTCCCGTTGACGCGGGTGCTGGAGAACCTGGCGACGGCGGGCCGGGCGGCGCCCATCGTGCTGCAGTGCATGTTCATGACCCTGGACGGAGAGAGCCCGAGCGCGGCCGAGATCTCCGCCTGGGCCGGGCGCGTCGCCGATCTGCTCGCGGCGGGCGCGCAGATCCGCGAGGTCCAGGTCTACTCGGTCGCGCGCCGCCCGGCGGACGCCCGGGTGGGCGTGCTGGACCGCGCGCAGCTCGACGTGATCGCCGGGGAGGTCGCCCGCCTGGGCGTCCCGGTGCGCGTCTACCCCGGCGTGGGCTGATCGCCCGCGCCTCTGGAGGCTCCATGTCTCTGCTCCTGCTCCTCGGCCTCGCCCTCGCCGGAGGCCCGGCGCTCCCTGAAGTGAAGATCGCCTACACCCGGGATCTCGCCCGCGTCACCCTGCTGCCTCCGCCGGGTGAGCACATCGAGCCCACCGCCCCGGTCTCCGGCTGGCTGGAGCCCCGGGACGGGATGCGCTGGCAGGTGGCCACCGACGGCCACGGGCTGGAGGAGGGGCTGCTGGTCGGCGTGAGCGGCGAGGATCGTCAGCTGGCGGCCTCGCTCCGCGTCTCGCTCTGCCAGGACGGGGGGAGCTCCTGCCGGCCGGTGGATCTGGGCTTCGACGTGGCGCTCCCGGGCCGCAAGGGCGAGCTGCGGGTGAGCCCCTACGTGCCGAAGGCGGAGGAGCTGGCCCCGCAGGCCCCGCGCTACGGGGTCTCCGCAGACGCCGCCTTCGCCACGGCGGCGAAGGAGGGCCGGCGCGTGCTCATCGACTTCGGCGCCGTCTGGTGCCCGCCCTGCAACCTGCTGGCCGCGCAGGTGCTGGAGGACCCGGCGAACGAGGCGGATCTCGCCGGCTTCGTGGTGGTGGGCATCGACTCGGACGCGCCGGAGAGCTGGGCGCTCAAGGACCGCTACCACGTCCGCGGCTACCCGACGCTGGTGGTGACCGACGCGAGCGGGCAGGAGCTGGACCGGCTGGAGGGCTACGAGACCGAAGCGAGCTTCCTGGCCTGGCTGGGGCGGGTGGGCTCGGCCGCGCCGCTCTCGGCCCGCCCGGAGCCGGAGAGCCTGGACAGCCGGGCGGCGCTGGCGCTGGTCGTGCGGCTCCTGGAGGCGGGCGAGGACGAGGCGGCGGTCAAACCCTACCTGGATCGGCTCGACCCTGCCCGGGCGCCGGAGCTACAAGAGGAGGTGGATCTGCACCTCGCGCGCTACACGCTGACGCCCAGCGCCGCTGAGGCCCGCTGGCTGGCGGCGAAGGGCGCGCCGGTCGCCTCCTGGGGCTGGACGGCCCTGGACCTCACGAAGGAGGACGCGGAGCTGCGCGGCCTGGTGCGCGCGGCGGCGGAGGAGGGGCTGGCCCACGCCTCGGCCACGGAGGCGGCCGATCTGCTGCAGATCCTGGGGGAGCTCGCCGGCCAGGAGGGCGGGGCCGGGGGGCGCGCGCACTTCCTCGCGGCGGCCCTGCTGCTGGAGCAGGCGGTGGCCCGGGACCCGAGCCTGGGGCGCGCCTATGGCACGAACATCGCCGAGCTCTACGCTGAGGGCGGGGCGCTCGACCAGGCGAAGCGCGTGCTCACCGAGGCGACGACGCGCTACCCGGGCGAGTTCACCTGGCCCTACGCGCTGGCGGGTCTGCTGCTGGACGCGGGCAAGCCGGCGGACGCGCTGGAGTACGCCCTGGCCGCCCAGAGCGCCAGCTACGGGGACAACCGCCTGCGCGCGGTGCGGCTGGTGGCGCGCGTCCTGCACCAGCTCGGCCGCTCCCGCGAGGCGCTCACCGTCATCGACGAGGCCCTGGCCCAGGCCCCGAAGCCCGCGGAGGGCCTGGACGTCCGAACGCACCGTTACCTGAAGCAGGTCGCCGAGACGCGCGCCGAGATAGAGGCCAGCCTGAAGCCCTGATCCGGGTCAGGGCTTGCATATGGGGGCGTTCTCCGCCAAGGTGGAGGAACTCCCCCATGGCCGAGCCCGCACCGCCAGCCCTGTCCAGAGCGAAGAAGACCCTCTACGGCCTCGTCTTCGCCAGCTTCCTCCTGGTCCTCCTGGAGGGGGGGCTGCGCCTGCTGCTCGGCCCGCCGCCGCCGCCGGTGCGCGTGTTCAACGCGCTGGGAGACCACGACACCTGGCTCCAGGAGGAGGGGGGGAAGGTCCGCGCGACCTACATCGACATCCAGCCCCCGCCGCCCTTCCCGGCCCAGTACGAGGGGAAGCGCTGCGCGGTCCACGGCGGCAGCAGCGTGCACGCCGGCACGCCCAGCCTGGACGCGATGCAGGAATTCCCCGGGCTCCTGGAGCGGAACCTCCAGATCCCGGTGGTGAACCTGGGCTCGCCGGGCCTGGACACCTTCGACCACCGGGCCATCACCGAGGAGATGGTGCGCTGGCCCTGGAGCTGCCTGGTCGTCTACGCCGGGCACAACGACTTCGGGAACGCCTTCTTCCAGGCGCGGTACGGCGATCTGGTAAGCGGGGTGGGCGCCCGGGTGCGGGCGGGGCTCGAGCACTTCCAGCTCTTCGTGCAGCTCCACCGCGTGCTGGCCCCCGTCGAGGGGCTCCCGCGCTCGGTCATGGGCCGGGGCGGGCCCGACAACAACCTCATCGACGACACCCGCTGGTGGGCGGCCCTGCGCTACCTGGAGGCCAACGCCCGGCGCATCGTGTGGGTGGCGAAGAAGCACGACATCCAGGTGATCCTGGTGAGCCCGGTGAGCGACGTGCTGGAGGAGCCCGGCCAGACGGACTGCACGGGCCCGGACTGCGCGGGCGTGGTCTACCAGCAGGCGGTCCGGCTGCGGAAGTCGGACCCGGCGCAGAGCGCGGCGCTCTTCAAGCAGGCCCGGGACCTCGATCGGGTGGCGCTGCGCGCGCCCACGGCGGCGCAGGAGGCCTTCCGGCGGGTGGCGGAGGAGGAGGGCGCCATCTTCGTGGACGCCGACAAGCTGCTGCCGCAGGAGCCGGACATCGACGTGCCGTCCAAGTCCCTGTTCGTGGACGGGGTCCACTTCTCGGCCGAGGGGCACCGGTCGATGTCGCGCATCCTGATCCCGGTCATTCGGGAGAAGGTGCTGGACGCGAAGTAGCTACTCGGCGATGCGCGGCGGGGTGTAGGTCTTCTTCGGGTCCACCGCCTCGGCGTAGGGCCCGCTCCACAGCTCGGTGAAGAGCCGGTCCAGGCTCCCGGCGAAGCTCGCGCCGTCCACGACGAAGCCCACGCCGCGCGTCTCGTTGAAGTAGCCGTAGTCCCAGTTGCTGGTGCCGATCCAGGCCCGCGCGCCGTCCACCACCATGTACTTGGCGTGGATGACCCGGGCGTAGGGGATGAAGCCCCCCGAGTGCTGGGGGATGGTCACCATCTTCACGTCCACGTTGTCCAGGGCCTCGAGGCGCTGCATCCCGTCGATGGTGCCGGGCTTCTTGCTCCAGTCCGCCACCAGGAGCTCCACCTTGACCCCGCGCTTCGCCGCGCGCTGGATCGCCTCGTCCAGGGTGCCCCAGTAGGCTTTGCCCTGGGCGGCCTTGTAGTTCATGAGCTGCACGCGCACCGAGCGCTTCGCCCCGTCGATCAGCGAGATGATCTGGGGCAGATCGTAGAGGGCCTCGTCGGGCAGGAGCCCCTTGGGGCTGAGCGCGGGCGTCACCTGGAGGCGCTGGTCTCCCTCCCCGACCGCCTCGGGGAAGGTGGCGGTGGAGGTGTGGGCGCGCGCGCCGCGGGGGGCGCCGCCGGCCAGGGCCCAGTCGGTCTCGAAGACGTCGCGCAGGACGCCGACCAGCGCGGGCTCGTCGGTGCGCACGCCCAGCTCGTAGATGTGCTCCAGGCTGCGCCAGTCGAAGTTCTGGCTGCCCACGAAGGCCTCGCGCCCGTCCACCAGGAAGTACTTGGCGTGCTGCACGCCGCCGGCGAGCGCGTCGAAGTCGATGCGGCGCAGCTCCACGCCCGGCAGCCTGGCGAGCCGGTCCAGGTCCGCCTGGTTCGAGCCGCGGAAGTTCGCGTCCACCAGGAAGCGGATCTTCACCCCGCGCTCGCCCGCCCGCTGGAGCGCGGCGATGACCTGCTCCAGCCGGCTGCCCGCCTGGCTGCTCACGTAGAATTCGGACAGATCGACGCTCGTCTTCGCCCCGTCGATCATCTCCACCCAGACCTCGGCGGCGTCTGCGATCTCGGCGTGGTCGAGCGTGGTCTCGGTGGGCGCGGTCTCCACGAGCTGGAAACGGCCCTCCGCGAGGGCGAGCCCGCCGTGCAGGGCGAGGGCGAGGAGCAGGGCGAGGCGAGGCAGGCGCACGCGGACCTCCGTGTGCTCTGGATAACCCGTCGGCGCGCGGCATCGTCCCCCGCGTCGGGTTATGTCCTTCGCGCTGGTCTGGAGCTTCGCCGTGCAGTCTCTGCTCCTTTTCCCGCTCGCGCTGGCCGGGCCGCCCGCCACCGGCTGGGAGACGCTCACCGACGGCGCGGTCACGGTGAGCTGCACCCGGGCCGGCGCGGTCCCCTGGTGCCGGGCCAGCGGCCACATCGACGCCCCGCCCGATCGCGTCTACGCCATCCTCGACGACATCGACGGGCACGCCCGCCTGTTCTCGCGCATCGCCGTCTCCTCCGAGCTCGAGCCCGGCCTCGCCCACCAGGTGGTGAGCCTGCCCTACCCGCTGCCCGCGCGGGACTACGTCGTCCACCTCGACCGGATCCGCGACGGCCAGGACCGCGTGATCACCTTCTCCAGCGTGAGCCGGCCGGACATCCCCGTCACCGGGCTCCGCCTGACGGCGTTCGCGGGCGAATTCCGCGTCGGGCCCGACGCGGGGGGCGGCAGCCGCTTCAGCTACCTCTGGCAGGCGGACCTCGGCCCGGACATCCCGGCCTTCGCGCTGCCCATCGCCTGGCGCTCGCAGGGCACCGAGATCGTGAGCGGGCTGCGCGAGGCGGCGGAGTAGCCATTGGCGAGGAGCGCGCCCCCCACCGAGAGCGTTAGGATGGAGCGGAGCCACGCCGGAGGTGTCCGCGCATGAGAGTCCCCGACCGCCTCATCCCGCTGCTGGAGATGGGCGTCATCCACGACGTTGTCCGCCCGCTGATGAGCGGGAAGGAGGCCGCGGTCTACCTGGTGGAGTTCGAAGGGGAGCTCCGCGTCGCCAAGGTCTACAAGGAGGCGCACGAACGCAGCTTCCACCAGCGCGCCGACTACATGGAGGGGCGCAAGACGCGCAACACGCGCGACCAGCGGGCGATGGCGAAGAAGAGCCGCTTCGGCCGCGAGCAGATGGAGAGCTCCTGGCGCACCTCGGAGGTGGACGCCATCTACAAGCTGCGCGCCGCGAACGTGAGCGTGCCGGAGCCCTACGACTTCGTCGACGGCGTCCTGGTCATGGAGCTCATCCGCGGCATGGACGGGCACCCGGCGCCGCGCCTGGTGGACGTGGCCCTGACCCACGACGAGGCGCGCGACCTGATGCGCTTCCTGCTGCGGCAGGTGGTGTGGATGCTCTGCGCCGGCGTGATCCACGGCGACCTGAGCGACTTCAACGTGCTGCTCGGGCGCGACGGCCCCGTGATCATCGACTTCCCCCAGTGGGTGGACCCGGCCCACAACCGCAACGCCCGGCGCCTGCTCATCCGCGACGTGGAGAACGTCACCCGCTTCCTGAGCCGCTTCGCCCCCGAGCTGCTGGACTTCCGCTTCGCCGGCGAGATGTGGGATCTCTACGAGCGCGGACAGCTTCGGCCCGACACGACCTTGACCGGCCGCTGGGCCGCGCGCGAGCGCCGGGCGAACGTCGATCAGGTGGTGGACGAGATCCAGGCCGCGGCCCGCGAGGAGGCGCGGCGTCGGGGTGAGGTCGTCCCCGCGGCGGGCCCGCCGCAGGGCGGTCAGCGCCCGCGCCCCCGAGGGAGGGCGGCGGCGGTGGCCAATTTCTTTGAGGGCCTCTCCTGGCCCTCCGCCTCGGAGTCCAAGAAGGGCCCGGCCGCCCGCCAGGTCGCCCCTCCGCCCGAGCCCCCGCGCCGCCCCGAGGCGCCGGCCGTCGAGTCCCCGGCCGCCCACCGCCGCCGCCGTCGGGGCGAGCGACGGGACGGCGCGCGCGGAGGGTCCGAGGAGGGCTGATCCCCCGAGGCTGGGAGCGGACATGCTAAGCTCCGTAGTCGCAACCTGCGGGTGATCTCATGCTGTACGCCACGCTCACGCTCCTCCTCACCGTGCTCGCTCAGAACCCCCCTCCGCCGGCTCCTGCGCCTGGACCTGCGCCCGCGCCAGCGCCTGCGCCCGCGCCTGCGCCTGGACCTGCGCCCGCGCCCGCGTCCGCCGCGCCCCCGCCAGCGCCTGCGCCCGCGCCCTCCCCCGGCACGGTGAGCCTGGCCGCGGTGGTGGCCAACCCGCCCGCGGATCCGGCCGCGCAGGCGAGCCTGGAGGCGCCCTTCCGCGCCGCGCTCCCCCCGATCGAGCGCTGCTACGCCGACCAGCGCGTTCGCGCCACCGAGTCCGTGGGGGACCTGCTGGTGCAGACCACCTACGGCAAGAAGGGCGAGCTGCTCAGCCTCTCCGTGCTCAGCGCGGGCGTGCTGGACGACACCCTGCGCGCCTGCGCCCGGGAGGCCGTGAGCGCCGCCCTGGGCCCCAGCGCCACCGGACCCAAGAAGGGCCAGCTCTCCGTCTCCTACGAGCTCCGGCAGCCCCGCCCCTGATCCCGATCGCGCGCCTCCTCCGCGGTGATATAGTGATAAGCGGAGGAGCTCATGCTTCGTGTTCTCATCTCCCTCGTCCTCGCCGGGTGCGCGGGCTCCAAGGACTCGGACACGGGCGGGGAGATCCAGCAGGAGACCGGGCAGGGGCGGGCCACCGACGCGGACCGGGACGGCAGCGACGCCTCGGAGGACTGTGACGACGGAGACCCCAACGTCCACCCGGGCGCCGACGAGACCTGCGACGGGGTCGACAACGACTGCGACGGGCTCACCGACGACGCGGACGACAGCCTCAGCGCCGAGACCTGGTACACCGACGCCGACGGGGACGGCTACGGAGACGACGCCACGGGCGTCCTGAGCTGCGAGGCCGGCGAGGGCGTCAACACAGGCGGCGACTGCGACGACGCGGACCCCGACTACCACCCGGGCGCCGACGAGAGCGACTGCGCGAACCCGGCCGACTACAACTGCGACGGGTCTTCCGGCTACACCGACGCCGACGCGGACGGCTTCGGGGCCTGCGAGGAGTGCGACGACGGGGATCCGCTCTCGTACCCGGGCGCCGAGGAGACCTGCGACGAGGCGGACAACGACTGCGACGGGCTCACCGACGACGCGGACGAGGACGTCACGGGCGGGAGCACCTGGTACGGGGACGCTGACGCCGACGGCTACGGGGACGACGCCACGACCAGCGTGGCCTGCGCCCAGCCCGAGGGCAGCGCCGCGAGCGGCGGCGACTGCGACGACGCGGATCCCGCCTTCAACCCCGGCGCGTCGGAGACCGACTGCACGGACCCCAACGACTACGACTGCGACGGCACGGTCGCGTACTCGGACGAGGACGGCGACGGCTACGCCGCCTGCGTGGAGTGCGACGACGGCGTCGCGGACGTGAACCCGGGCGCCGTGGAGATCTGCGACGACCTCGACAACGACTGCGACGGGCTCACCGACGACGCGGACGAGGACGTGAAGGGCGGCGACACCTTCTACGCCGACGGGGACGGCGACGGCTACGGGGACGCCGACAGCACGATCACGGCCTGCGAGCTCCCCTCCGGCTACTCCGCCCTGTCCACGGACTGCGACGACGCGGACGCGGACGTCCACCCCGGCGCGACCGAGATCTGCGACGACCAGGACAACGACTGCGACACCTACGCTGACGACGCCGACAGCGGGCTCAGCGGGGGCAGCACCTGGTACCGCGACGTGGACGGTGACGGCTACGGCAGCAGCGCCACCACGAAGACCGCCTGCGACGCGCCCACCGGCTACGTCTCCACCTCCGGCGACTGCCTGGACAGCAACAGCGCCATCCACCCCGGCGCCAGCGAGATCTGCGACGACCTGGACAACGACTGCGACACCTACGCCGACGACGCCGACGCCAGCGTGAGCGGGACCAGCACCTGGTACCGGGACGGCGACAGCGACGGCTACGGCGGGACCACGACGTCCAGCGCCTGCGACAGACCGTCCGGCTACGTCGCCACCGACGGGGACTGTGACGACACGGACAGCAACACGAACCCCGGCGAGACGGAGATCTGCAACGACGACGACGACGACTGCGACACCCTCGTGGACGAGGACGACCCCAGCCTGGAGGGGGCGGTCACGGCGTATGTGGACGACGATCTGGACGGCTACGGCGACGAGAGCGCGACGGTGGAGCTCTGCGCGCTGAGCTCGGGCTACACGACGACGGGCGAGGACTGCGACGACACCGACCCCGACGTCAACCCCGACGAGAAGGAGGACTGCGACGCGGTCGACAATGACTGCACGGGCTACGCCGACGACGGGGACGAGTGTCCCTGCTACGTCGAGTACCACGACGACCACCCCTACATGTACTGCACGACCACCAAGAGCTGGTCGAGCGCGAAGAGCTACTGCGAGGGTTACGGCTACACCCTGGCCACCATCGACGACAGCTCCGAGGACGACTGGGTCTACGAGAACACCCGCAGCTACTCCCGCTACGGCTGGTGGTGGATCGGCTACACCGACTCGGCCGTCGAGGACACCTGGGTCTGGTCGGACGGGGAGAGCTCCACCTACACCGACTGGGCCTCGGGCGAGCCCTCCGACAGCTACTACTACGAGAAGGACTGCGCGGTCTACAGCCCGAGCTGGTCATCGGACTGGTACGCCACCTCCTGCAGCTACTACGTCTACTTTGTCTGCGAGGCGGAGTAGGGTCGCTCAGAAGGCCGGGATCGGGCTCCCGTCCGGGCGGTACAGCGGGGCGTGCCTGGCGTCGTAGTGCGGCGGCACGGCCGCCCTGGCGCGCTGGACCGTGCCCTCCAGCAGGGTCTGGAGCGTGCCCCAGGCCCACTGGGTGCTGGCCTCGTCCGGGACGTTCCCGCCGATCTCGGCGCGGACATGGTAGAGCACCAGCGTCCCGCCCGCGGCGTCCACCAGGAGCCAGCCCCCCTCGTTGGTCGCGCTCCAGACGGCGTCCGGGTCCGGGCTGGGGGCCAGCGTCGGATCACCGAGCGTCCAGGCGCGCTCCCAGACGGTCTGGCCGCTGGCGCGGTAGAGGGCGGTGTTGCTCTGGATGTCGATCACCCACTGGCGGTCCTGGAGCGGCCAGGGCAGGTCGAGGCGCTGGTAGAGCAGCTTGGTCAGCGGCCCGGTCCCGGGGAGCTGCTCCTCGGTGAGCCCCTCGACCATGTCGAAGTGCTGGTCGTCCAGGATGGCGATCCAGAGGGCGTCCCGAGGCACGTCGGTCCAGACGGCGCCCACCACGCGGTCGGCGCCCGTCAACGCCACCTTGTGCCGGGCCACCTGCCCGCTGGCCAGCCGGGCCCAGCTCGCGTCGGGCAGGCTCACCGGCAGCCGGGCCTGGGCGCTCATCGTCGGCAGAGCGGCCTCCCAGGCGGACTTCAGCGCGGCCGCGTCGGGGGCGGCCAGGGCCGTGCCCAGGAGCAGCCACACCTCAGAGCCCCCGCAGCAGCGCCGGCAGGCGGCGCATCAGCTCGTCCCGGGTGGCGCGGTAGGCCTCCAGCGCCTCGTCCCGGGGGGCGGAGGCGGGGTCGGGCAGGCTCCAGGCCACACGCGGCACGTCCAGGGCCACGCGGGGGCAGCGCTCGGGGTCGGTCAGCGTGACGATGAGGTCCACCTCGTCCAGCGGCACCTCGATGAGGCCCTTGCTGCGCAGGCTGTCGTCGCGCATCCCCACCTCCGTCAGCACCGCGCGCACCTCCGGGCGGACATGGCTGGGGCGCGCGCCGGCCGACCAGAACTCGTGCCGGGGCGCGAGCTCGCGGGCGATGGCCTCGGCCAGCGGGGAGCGGCTCTGGTTCGCGGCACCGAGGAAGAGGACGCCGGCCATCTGGCCTCCGGGTTCATCCGTCCTCTATGCCTGTCTGGGCGCGCGCGGTAGCATCTCGCGATGACGCCGCTGGAGGTCGCGCGGGAGTGGAGACGGGAGGGCCGCTACGAGCTCGGCCTGGCCTGCCTGCGCGCGCTGCCCGAGGACGCCGGGGTCGCCGCCGAGACCGCCCGCCTGCTGGTGCGCCTCGGCCGCAGCCGGGAGGCTCTGGTCGCCGCCGAGCGCGCGCTCGCCCTGGCCGGCGACGGCGAGCACCGGGGCGAGGCCCTGCTGTCCCTGGTGGAGGCCGCCCTCTCCCTCGGGGAGCCGGGGCGCGCGCGGCTGGCGGCGGAGGAGGCCGAGATCTGGACGCGGGCCCGCTTCGGGGAGGTCTCCGTCCAGCGCGGGCTGGCCCTGGACGCCCTCGCTGCCACCCTGCACAGCGCCGGGGACGCGCCCGCCGCCCTGGGCCCGGCGACCCGGGCCGTGGCGATCCTGGAGCGCGCCGACCCCTGGCACCACGCCACCGCCTGGCACACCCTGGCCGAGGCCCACCACCGCGCCGGCCAGCACGCGCAGGCCCGCGAGGCCTGGGAGCGCTGTCTGGCCCTGCGCCGCGCGAGCCTGGAGGCCGATCACCCCGAGATCGCCGCCGCGCTGGACGGGCTCGGGCTCACCGAGCGCCGGCTGGGCCGCCCCCGCCAGGCCGCCGCCGCCCACCGCGCCGCCCTGGAGACGCACCGGTCCCGCCTGGGTCCGGCGCATCCCGCCGTGGCCGCCTCCCTCCACGGGCTCGCCCAGGCCCTGCACCGCCAGGGCGACTTCCAGGGGGCTCGGTCCCGCCTGCGCGAGGCCCTCGAGGTCTCCCTGCGCGCCCAGGGTCCCGATCACCCCGACGTCTGGGTCACCCGCTTCGAGCTGGGCCGCATGGACGTGGACTGCGGGGACACCGACGGCTTCGCGGCGATGGAGGCCGCCCGCGCCCACCTGCGGGCGACCCTGGGGCCCGCCCACCCCACGGTCCAGGCCATGGACAGGTGGCTATAGGATCTAGTATCCCGAGGCGCGCAGCAGGTAGACCGCGCCCGAGCCCGAGCCCTGACCCGGGGCGCCCACCAGCAGCTCCGCCGTGGCGTTCCCGTCCTGGTCGCCGCCGCCGTCCACGGCCGTCCCGAAGAGCGCCCCGCCCTCGGTCCCGAGGTACTGGATGGCGGCCAGGCTGTCCACCGGGGTGCCCTCGTCCGCGCTCACGCCCACCGCGCCGGACAGCGGCCCGAAGAGCGAGTAGACCGCGCCCGAGCTCTCCGCCGTCGTGCTGTCCAGGACCGCGGCCACCGCGAGATCGTCGAGACCGTCGCCGTCCACGTCCCCCGGACCCGCCATGGCCGTGCCCAGCATGACGTCCTGCTCCTCGCCGTCCAGGCGGGCGATGGCCAGCCCGCCGATGACGGCGAAGCTGTGGGTGCCCAGCGGCCCCGGCAGGATGTAGAGGGATCCGATCTCCGGCCCGGAGAAGCCCTGGCCCGGCGCGCCGATCCCGAAGTCCTCGTAGCCGTCGCCGTTGATGTCGCGTAGCGAGGTCATGGCGAGGCCGAGCATGTCCTCGTCCACGTCGCCGAAGAGGCGCGTGTCGGCGTCGGACAGGCTGGTGGGCTCGATGAACGTGTCCAGCACGCCGAAGATGCCGCCGTTGCGCGGGTCGCTCTCGCTGGCCTCGCCCGACTGCGCCGCGTAGGGCGCGCCCACCAGCAGGTCGGTGTCGCCGTCGCCGTCCAGGTCGCCGCCCAGGGCCGAGGTCCCCGCCGCGTCGCCCGCGCCCACGCCGAGGAGCTGCCGGTCATAGTCCGCCAGCGAGCCGCTCTCCTCGGCGCTGGTGATGAGCCAGACCCGCCCCGCCCCGTCGTCGGCCTCGGGCGCGCCGATGACGAAGTCGAGCTCGTCGTCCCCGTTGAAGTCGCCGATGCCGCGCACCATGGCGCCCGCCCCCTGATCGGCGCTCTCGCCCGTCAGGATGACGTCGCTCTCGCCGAGCGGCAGCTCGCTCTCCATGTCCTGGAGGATGAGGTAGACCCGGCCCGACCCGCCCTGGGCCCCGGGGGCGCCCACCAGCAGGTCGCTGTCGCCGTCCCCGTTGACGTCGCCGGGGCTCCCCACCGCGGTGCCCGCCGCGTCGCCCGCGGCCTCGCCCGCCAGGATCCCGGCGGCGTCCGAGCTGTCCAGCGCGCCGTCCTGGCCTCCGTAGTAGACCAGCGCGGCGCCCGCGTCCGTGCCGCTGGCGTCGTCGCCCGGGGCGCCGAGGATCTGGTCGTCGATGTCGTCGCGGTCGATGTCGCCCGCGTTGGCCACCGCGCTGCCCAGGCCCGAGCCCGCGTCGCCCGTGATCGTGGTGAGCGCCGCCGCGTCCGCCAGCGACTCCCCGGCCACCGCGCAGCTCGCCGCCGCGCTCTCGGCCGTGCCCGCGCAGTCGTTGACCTCGCCGTCCCCGCAGATCTCGGGGGCGCCGGGGAAGACGTCGGCGTCGCGGTCATCGCAGTCGTCGGCGTTCTCGACGTAGCCCTCGATGGCCTCGCAGCTCGCCTGGAGCTCGTCGATGTTCCCGTAGCCGTCGTTGTCGCGGTCCTCGTAGTACTGCACGAGGCTGTCGCAGGTGCCCTTGTCCGAGCACCCGGCGCCCAGCAGCGGGAGCGCCAGCAGGAGATGTCTCGTCATGGCGGCCTATCGCTTCTGGGTGGAGTTGGCGCCCTGGCGCTTCTGGAACTGGGCCTCGGCCACGGCCGCCGCGCGCCGGTCCATGCCGATGCGGTCGGCGAGGGCCTGGAGCTCGGCGCGGGCGTTCTGGTCGTGCCCGCCCCAGGAGAACATGCGCTCCATGGCCTGGTCCAGGATGAAGGTCTGGCCCTTCTTCAGCACGTCGTGGCGCTTCGGCCCCACGATCCCGAGGCCGCGGGCGAAGAGCTCGAGCTTCTCCTGCTCGGGCTTGGAGAACTGCTCGTCGGAGAGCGCGGTGACCGTGGCCAGCAGCAGCAGGGTCTCGCGGATGGGGCCCGCGCTGGTCTCGCCGAGCTCCTCCTCGGTCAGCAGCGGGCGGCTGGACATCTCCTCGACGCTGGAGCCCTCCAGGAACTCCATCAGGAAGGCGTCCTCCTCCTCGGCGATCTGGCCGTCGGCGCAGCTCACCTCCACCAGCATGCGGGCCAGGATGTCGCGGTCGTAGGGGTGCTGGACCGGGTGCTCGGCCAGCTGGCGCTCGAAGGGGGACATGGTGTCCTGGAGCACCTTGCGGGAGACCCAGCGGCTGTTCTTGCTGTCCCAGGCGAACTGCGAGGCGACCGAGCGGAAGGCCTCCACCGCCGCGATCTGCTTCTCCTCCTCGGAGTACTGGGCCGCCGTGCTGCGGCCCGTCTGCGAGGCCGTCATCGCCGCGTTGGCCACGTCCGACGCCATGCGGCCCACCATGTTGTAGCCGAAGGCGGCCCGGATGGCGTAGCCCACCTGCCGGCGCACCTCGTACCACACGGAGCGCTGGGCCGCGGCGGCGACCTTGGCCCCCATGCCCGGGTCCTGCTGGAACATGTAGCTGGCCTGGACGTTCTGGCCGCTGACCGGGCAGCGGAACACGAAGCGCATCGAGCGACCGGCCTGCTTCGCGTCGGCGATGAGCGGCTGGATGGTGGCGTAGCTGATCTCGGACATGAGGCTCCCCGCGAGGTGGGGGGAGTGTAACCCGAGGCGGAGGGGCGGGTCCTGGGGAGAGGCGGTACGGACCCGAAGCCCTCAGTCCACCGTGCAGAGGTGGGTGAGGAAGGCGAAGCTCTGGTTCTCGCTGCTGGACAGCGTGAAGCGCGCCCTGGCGGTGGCCTCGTGCGGCTCCCAGGTCTGGACGAAGCGCTTGTGCCAGGCGGCGGCGGCGCGACGGGCGTCCTCGTCGTTCAGGAGCGAGCCCGTGCCGATGGTGTGGGGGACGCCCGCCGCGGCGAGCTCGCCGGCCACGCCCTCCCAGGCGTAGCCCGCGTGCTGGGGGACCTCGGTGCCTGGGTCGGCGCCGTGGCAGCAGTTCAGGTAGGCGACGCTGGCCACGCGCCCGCGCAGAATGTTGGCGAAGAGCTCGGCCTCCAGGGCACCATCGAAGAGGCGGACCTCGTTGGCCTTGCCGTGGCCCGCGTAGTGGAAGGCCGTCCAGCGCTCGTCTCCGAGCGCGTCTCGGATGCCCTGCTTCGTCGCCTTCTCGACGACGCGAACCTCGTAGCCCGCCGCGCGCCAGATGCTCTCGACCTCTTCGACCTCCCGGGGGAGCTCGCGGAGGTTGGGGGCGGAGCTCGTGGCCAGGAGCAGGCGGGGCCGGTCCGGTCGCTGGGTAGGGTGCCGCGCGCTCTGCCGAGCCAGCGTGCGGGTGAGCCAGATCTGCGAATCCAGCGCCGCGAAGCTCTCGCCTTCGCCGGGAAGGCGGAGCAGCTCCCAGAGATGGCGCCCCCAGCCTCCGCGCAAGGACAGCTCGATGTGAAGGGGGCAGCCCTGCATCACCGCCGAGGTGTGTGCGGTGGTGAAGACACGCAGGAGATCCCCTTGGAGAACGAGGCCGCCGAGGGCCTTTCCGACCTTCTTGCAATGTGAGCGAGCTCGAGGGCCGCCACGGAGCAGGGTCTCCTCGGACTCCAGGTCGCGGCTGAGCTGCCGGTCCTGCTCGCTGAGCTCATGCTCAGCGTCGAGACGCTGGCCAGCGACCAGTCCGCTCATGCGCACGGCGTAGCGGCCGATGTCCAGGTGGAGCACCAGTCGGCTCGGAGCAAGAGCCTGCGTCGGAGCGGGAGCCTGCGTCGGAGCGGGAGCCTGCGTCGGAGCGGGAGCTTGCGTTTGCGGGGGCGCAGGGGAAGGTCCCAGCTCGAGGTTGAGGATCCCCGCCCAGGCCTGCGCGAGCTCCTCGAGCGTCAAAGCCGAGTCCGCCTTCTGGTGGTCGACCTTCACCACAAGCGCGCCCTGACGCAGGAACAGGGCGTCTCCCTGGCGTTCGGCGCGAACGGGGGGCTTCAGGGTCGCGCCAAACTCCATCCACGGCCTGGGTGCGAGGATATGAATCTCCAACACACGAGCCAGGAGCTCCGCGTCGATGCGGCCGTGGCGCTCCAGGAGCTGGGCGGCGTCCCAGGCGTAGCGCGAGATGCTCACGTTCGGGCTGGGCAGGCCGGAGACCAGGGCCTTCCCGCCCTTCATGGAGAGCAACACCTTCGCGAAGTCCTCCGCGGAGAAGGTGTCGATGATCAGCTTCGCCAGCGTGGGCACCATGACAAAAAACCTCCCAGGGCAGATCAGCGCTCCTTATCCCCTCGCCCTCAGATCCGCCGCACCTCGGCGCGCTGCACGATGGGGTCGAGCCCACGCGCCTCCGCCATGGCGCGCACGACCGCGGCGAAGTGCTCCGGGGTGGGGAGCTCGCTCTCGGCCGTGGGGGCGAAGCTCTCATGGATCGTGGTGGGGAGGACGCCGCGCACCTCGAAGCCGGTCCAGCCCCCGCCCGAGAGCGGCGTCGGGGACCGGAAGGTCTTGAAGAGCACCCAGGTCTCGATCACCAGGGCACCCTCGGTGCGGGCGTGGGCGTAGCCGACCAGGCCCTCGGAGAGCTCGCGCTCGAAGCGGGCCGCGCGCGTCTCGCCCGCGGGCGGCGGCGTGGACGTGGTGAAGACCTCGTCGCTGCGCTTCTTGAAGATGGCGATCGTTCCGTCGTCGAGCTGCCGGAAGCCGGCGGCGGGGGCCTGGATCGGCCAGGGGTAGTTCATGGTCAGGATCGACATCGACAGGCTCCTGGGAAAGGAGGGTTGGAGAGGGCGAACATCAATGGCCCGTCCAGGGCGAGCTGTGATTCCTCGTCGAAAACGCTTTTATCCGTCAGCGCGGTTCCGGCAATCCCGTAGGGGCTCGCCCATGCTACTCCCTCTCCTGCGCGCACGCTGGACCACTCATGCACGAGCTCTCCCTCCCTGCCCAGCTTCACGACCTGCTCACCCGCAACCGCGCCGCCGCGACGGCGGAGGAGGCCTCCCGCGCGCTGCTGGAGGCCCTCCTGCGTGTCTCCCGCGCGCTCCTCGTCCCAGAGGAGGGGGTGTCCCTGCTCGGCGCGGCGCTCTACCGCGGGAGCGTCCGGGGCTGGCGTGGATCGACGGTGCTGGGCGAGGGCAAGCGCGCGCCGCCGCGAGAGCCGCCCTCTCAGACCGCCTGGGGCCTCATGCTGGAGCGCCGGGAGGCGCTGCTGATCTACGCCACCCACGGGCGCGTGGGCCCCGCTGAGTCCGCGGCAACAGGGGACCAGGTGGAGGACCCGCTGTGGGCAGAGTCGCGCCCGGTCTCAGCGGGGACGCGCAAGCTGCTGTCCAGCGGCGAGGCGACCCACATCTACGGCCTGCCCCTCCTGGGCTCGCGTGAGCACCTCGAGGGGATGGTGACGCTGGAGATGCGCGCGCCCGCGGAGGCGGGGCGAGGGCTCGCGGTTTGGGGGCGCCTGGGGCCCACGGCGCAGCTCCTGGTGGATGTGGCGGCGCCGACCCTCCTGGGCCGTCCCCTCGATCCCGCGCCGCCCGCGCAGGAGGAGCTGGACTTCCCCGTCATCGGGGCCGTGATGAGCGGGGTCCTGGCGACCGCCGACGAGTTCGCCCAGAGCGGCGGCTCCATGCTGCTGACGGGCCCGACCGGCGCGGGCAAGAGCAGGCTCGCGCGATGGATCCACGACCGCTCGCCCCGCGCGAAGGGGCCCTTCAAGGAGGTCCATCTCCAGAATTACGACGCCGACAAGATGATGGCCTACTTCTTCGGGTGGACGCACGGGTCCTTCACCGGCGCCGTGCGCGAGCACCCGGGAGAGGTGGCCGAGGCCGAGGGCGGGACGCTCTTCCTCGACGAGATCGGGCTGTTGAACGCGGACTCTCAACAGCGCCTGCTGCTCTTTCTGAAGGAGCGTCGCTACCGGCGCCTGGGACAGACGGGGCCGGACCGGGTGGCGGACGTCCGCGTCATCGCGGCGACCAACGAGGACCTGCGCGCGCGGGTGGCCGCCCACACCTTCCGCCACGATCTCTATCTGCGGATCGCGTCGCGGCAGCTGGACATCCCGGGGCTGGACGAGCGCGCGGACGAGATCCCGGGGTGGGCCGCCCTGATGCTGCAGCGGGCCCACGCCCAGGAGGGCGGGCGCGGGGTCGCCACCATCACCCCGGAGGCGGCGGCCCTGCTGCAGCGCCGACCCTGGCCGGGCAACCTGCACGCCCTGGAGAACGCTGTCGGCGCGGCGCGCGATCTCGCGGCGCGGGACGCGGTGGAGGGCGCGCTGCGGGTGGAGGCGCGGCACGTCGGGCGCGTGCTGGGGCTGCTGGACCGGGGGGAGCGGCCCCGGCCCGGCGATGAGCTGCGGCTGGCCGCGCGCGCCTGGATGGACGCCGTCGATCGCGGAGAGGAGGGTCTGAGCTGGGCGGACGCCAAGGGCCTCTTCCGCAGCCAGCTCCTGCTGGAGGCGATCCGGCGCCACGGTTTGAAGGGTGGCTTTCTGGCCCTGGGGGAGGAGGAGCGGGTGAGCAGCGGCAACCACCACAAGGAGCACCGACTGGCGAAGGAGCGGGTGGAGGCCTTCGAGCGGCGAGGCACCACGTCCAAATAGGACGTAAACCACGTCCTATTTGGACGTGGTCTGGGGGTCAACCTGGGCCCCTGGCTCCAAATTATGCAGTTATCATCGACATCGATCGGGCTGGTACGCGGATTGCAATCCAGGGAGGAGAGACCCCTGGAGGCAACATGCGCACGTCCCCGCTCATCAGCACCTTGTACACCCGTCACGCCATGGATCTGGCCCGCTACGTGCAAGCCCGCTTCCCTCACCTCTGCGCCGGCAAGGTCGAGGACGTGGTCTCCGACACCTTCATCGTCGCCTGCAGCGATCCCGAGCTGATCGAGCGGGCCTGGCGCGGGGGTGGGGAGGCCCAGGCCCGCGGGCTGCTGAAGGTGATCGCCTGGCGCCTCGCCCGCGCGCAGTCCTGCAGGGGGGCCGGCGCGCGGGAGGTGGGCCACCCCGACGCCGTCGAGCACGCCGAGGGGCGCGCGGGCGCCCAGGAGATCGCCGCGGAGGTCCGCGCCCACCTCGCCGAGGCCATCTCGGCGTCCGCCCTCGCGGTCTGCCCCTGCGTCGCCGAGCGCCTGGCGGAGGCCCTGGCCGATCGCCTGGTCAGCGGGGAGTCGGACGCCGAGGTGGCCCGCCGTCACGCCCTGCCGCGCGAGTACATCAACCGCGCCCGCCGCGATCTGGCGAGCCGCTTTGGTCAGGCGGCCTCCTGAGGCGGTCCACGGCCTCGCCCAGCGAGAGGATCTCGCGGCGCAGGGTCATGTCCTCGCCGGGGCGGAGCCGACCGAGCGCCCGCGCCAGCGCGCCGGCCGGGTCCGGGAGCCGCGGGGCCAGGAGGCCGAGCGCCTGCAGGCCGATATTCGGGGTCTCGCAGGTAAGCGCCTCCGCCGCCAGCGCCTCGGTGTCCCCGGGCGGTCCCCCCAGCGCCACCCCGAGGCAGCGGGCCAGCAGCGCCCCCGGGCGGTTGCGCGCCACCGCGAAGGTGCGCTCGGCGGACTGCGCCAGGGGCAGGGCCTCGGTCAGGCCCAGCGCCCGGGCCACGGCGGCCTCGGTCAGCAGGAGCATGCCCGCCAGGTTCCGCTCCCGGAGGTGTCGGGCGACCTCCACCAGCTCCTCGTCGACGGCGAGGGCCCGCCCGGCCCGCCAGCAGGCGGCCCGGCGGACGCGCGCCCCGCGCGCCTCGTAGGCCGTCAGCCGCCCCTCCCGGGCCAGCTCCTCGGCGCGGACGGCGGTGGCCTCGGCCTCGTCCAGACGTCCCGCCTCCAGCCAGGCCGAGGCCGCGTTCAACAGCGAGGAGATGCGCGGGCCGAGCGCGCGCTTGAGGGCCGCGGCCTCCTGGTTCGCCTGCGCGGCGGCCTCGAAGTGGCCTCGGCGGTATGCGATCTGTCCGCGCCAGCCGGCGAGCTGGGCGCGCGCCTCGGGCCCCTCTCCGGCCATCCGCTGCACCTCGGCGAAGCCCTCCTCCAGCGCCTCGGGCGGGCCGGTGAGGACCAGACGCATCCAGGTCGCCAGCCTCCAACCCTCCAGCCGGGGATCGTCGAAGGGAGCGATCGCGCCGAGCCTCTGCGCCGCCTCTCCCGGGGTCCCGTCCATGATCGCGGCGTTGGCGTCCACCAGGTCCAGGAGCGGCGCGACGGCGCCGGGGTCCGTGGCGCCCGCCAGCCTGGCCCGCGCGGCCTCCAGCGCCGCCCGCTGCTCCGTGCTCAGCGCGGCCGAGGCCAGGGCCTGGAGCACCCGGCCCTCCAGCTCCGGGATGCCGCGCGCCCAGTCGGCGGCCTGGAGCAGCAGGGTCAGGGCCTCCTCCCCCTGCCCCTCGTCCAGCCGCGCCAGCGCCACCTCGACAGCCTCGCCCGCGGCCTCCTCCAGGGCGTCGGCGGCGAGCAGGTGTCGCAGCCGGCGCGGGTGGCCGGGGCCGAGGATCCGGGCCAGGCGCCCGTGGTTTCGGGTGCGCTGGAGCGGATCCCAGGCGTGGAGGGCGGCGCCGCCGGAGCGATCCTGAGGGATCCCGCCCGGCGACCAGGCGATCTGGCCGAGCCCCGCCAGCAGCGCGAGCTGCGCCTCCACCTGTGCGGCGTGCAAGGTCAGCGCGTCTCCGAGGGTCTGGGGGCTCGCGTCCGGGCCCGCCAGCGCGATCCACGCCAGGAGCGTCTTCAGGCCCGGGGCCAGCGGGGCGGGCAGGGGGCTCGCGGGGATCACGGCGAGCCCGCGCGCCTCGTCTAGGCGCAGGCGCCCCAGGGCCTCGCGCCCGACCCGAAGCCGGTCGCCCTCGCGCGCGACCAGCCCGGCGTAACCCCAGCGGGCCAGCGTGCGGCGCACGGCCGGGCGATCCCCGCCGGTGCGCTCCAGGAGCGTGTCGGCCGCGTCGCTCTGCAGGTGCAGCACCCGCTCGGGGCCCCAGAACAGCGCCATCAGCGCCGCCCGGCTCAGCGGCTCTGCGCCCTCGGGGACGAGATCCTCGTAGATGTCCACGCCGGGCACGCGCTCCAGCCGCTCCAGCGCCTCCGTGGCGTCTCCCGGGCGATCGGCCGGGGCCACGGCGACCAGGGCGCGCAGGAGGTCCTCCGCGGCCTCGGGGAGCTCCGCGTCGAGCGCCCCCGCCGGACGGGCGCGCATGGTGTCCAGCAGGCGGTAGGGGTCCCCTTCCAGGCCCCAGGGCGGCGCGCCCTGGAGCGCGTGCCAGGCCAGCAGCCCCGTGACGAAGAGATCGCTGCGCGGCGTCGGGAGCCCGCCCTCCAGCACCTCTGGCGCGACCCAGGGCGGCTCTCCCATCACCTCACCGGTCTGGCCCGGAGGGAGGGAGACCCGGCGACAGGAGATCCCGAAGTCCACCAGATGGACCTGCCCCGCGGCGTCGGCCAGGACGTTGTCCGGCTTCAGATCGGCATGCACGATCCCGTGCCCGTGGACCTGGGAGAGGACCTGAAGCAGCGCCGCCAGCCGGGGCGCGAGCAGGGGCCAGGGGCAGGGGACGGGAAGCCCGGGGAAGGGCTCGCCCGCGACGAGATCCAGCACGAGGAAGCGCCGGGAGAGGTCGGCCGCGTGGAGCCGCGGGACCCCCGGGATGCGGAGCAGGGTCAGCGCGCGGACCTCGGCCTCGATCGCCTCCCGCGAGGACGAGAGCTCGAGCAGCTTGACGGCGACCTGCTCCCCTGTGAGCTCGTCCCGCGCGGCCCAGACCGCGCCCTGGCCCCCCCGACCCAGGCGACGCATCAAGATATATCGATCTCCTAATTTTCTTCTCAGGCTGCCTCCACCGATCTTCTCAAATTACCAGATGAAGAGGGTAGCGGTCAGCCACCGCGTCACAGAAGGTGCGCCTCGCGCCATCTCGTCGAGGAGGAGATCGGATGTCGATGAGCACGAGGCCAGGCCTGCTGGATGAGCCGGCGAACGCGCTGGAGGCGCTGCGGAGCTGGCGTGATCTGGAACACCTGGAGATTGAGACGGCGGCGCTGAGGGTGCTCGACGAGCACCTGTGTCAGCTCGAAGGCGAGGCGCGAGACGGGCTGCATGGGCTCCAGCGCGTGCAGGCCCTCCTCGCGCGGGACGCGCTGCCGATCATCTGTCTGCCTGGGAGCGCGGGGGCCATCGATCCTTTTTCGCTCGCCCCCGTCTACGTCGCGGATCCGTTGAACGCGGCGCGGAACCTGCTCGGGAACCTCGACGCGGGGGGCTGGAGCAGGGTGCGCGCCGCCGCGGCGCGAGCGCTCGGCCTCCGCTGATCGGGTCGCGTGGCGTAGCCTGCACCTCGCCGTGCCCCGCGATAGCAGGCCCCTCTGGAGGCTCCCCCATGCGTCCCCTCAAGCCGGTCCTGGCGCTCCTGTCGCTGTCCCTGCTCGCCTGCTCCGGCGACTTCTTCAAGTCGTGCACGTCCAAGGTCGTGGGCACCACGGTCGAGACCACCAAGGAGGTGACGACGGGGGTGGCCGAGGGCTTCGAGGAGGGCCGCAAGTCGGGGACCTCCATCGACGGCGCCGTGCTGGTCAGCACGATGGAGGAGGTCGCCGCCCACGGATCGATCTCGGTCGCGGGCGTCGAGGCCATCGACGGGAGCAACTCCCGCGTGGTGTTCGCGCTGGAGAACCGGGGCGAGCAGCCGCTCCGCTTCATGAACCTGGAGTTCTCCGCCCTGGACAAGGGCGGCTTCGTCCAGCAGGCCACGGTCCCCGCGCCCACCGAGATGACGGTGCCGCCGCGGGCCAAGACCCGGGTGACCATGGACCTGCCCGTCGCCGCCGACCAGGTGGGCGTGGTGCGGGCCTGGACCACGGACCTGACGCTGCCCGCGCCCGCGGCCCCCGCGCAGTAGCATGCTGGAGCTGTGCTCGGCCTCGGATCCGCGCTGGGTGGCGGAGGCGGTCGCGGGGGTGGACCTCATCCTGCTCGACCACGCGCACTGCGAGAAGAAGGCGGCGTCCACGGCGCTGTCCACGCTGTTCCGCTACCAGCACCTCGCCCCGGTGGTCGCCCCGCTGGCCGCGCTGGCCCGCGAGGAGCTGGACCACTTCCTGCAGGTGCTCGCGCTGCTGGAGCGGCGGGGGATCCCGTTCCGGGAGCTCAAGCCCTCGGCCTATGGCGCCCGTCTGCACCGGGCCGTGCGCAAGCCCGACCCCGAGCACCTGCTGGACACGCTGCTGGTGGCGGCGCTGATCGAGGCCCGGAGCTGCGAGCGCATGAAGCTGCTGGCCGAAGCGCTGCCCGACCCGGAGCTGGCGGGCTTCTACCGGGACCTGCTGGCCAGCGAGGCCCGTCACTTCCACACCTACCTGGAGCTGGCCGGGCTGCGCTGGCCGCGCGCGGACGTGATGGCGCGGCTGCGGGTGCTGGCCCAGCACGAGGCGGAGGTGCTGCTGGAGCCTGCGGACGCGCTGCGGCTGCACTCGGCGGCGAGCGCCTGAGGTCGCCTACTCCTCCAGCGGCAGGTCCTCGCCACGGATCGCGGACATGAACAGACGGCGGATCTGGTTGTGGCCCGCGTCGTTCGGGTGGATGCAGTCCTGGTAGAACCACAGCTCGTAGTCGTCGCCCGTGTAGTGCTCGTTGGTCGGGTCGTCGCCGTTGTAGGCGTGGCCCAGGAAGTGCCCGTGCATGTCCACGATGGAGAACCCGAGCTCCTGGCCCAGCGCCAGGTAGCCGTCGTTGGTCTGCTGCATGGGCTCCATCAGGTGCCCCAGGTCGAGCCCGTAGAAGCACTCGTCGGCCTGGCCCGTGCCGTCCGAGGGGTCGTAGACGTTGGTGACGTAGATCCAGGCGCCGTCGGGGAAGAGCTCGGGGTCCTGGAAGGTGCTCACGATCTCGCGCAGGTTGTCCTGGATGTCCTGGAGCGGCTCGGTGTAGTCCGAGGAGCCCGAGGTCATGAGCCCCATGATGTCGTTGCCGCCGATGGTCATGACCACGAGGCTCTCGCCCTCGGCCGGCAGCGTCATGTTGGTGTCCAGCTTGCCCAGCTGCGAGCTCAGCACGGTGTCGGTCGTGGCGCCGCCGCGCGAGACGTCCACCACCTCGGTCAGATCGGGGAAGAGGGTGGCCAGATCGTCCCCCTCGCGGTCGGGCCAGGTCTGGTCGTCGTTCTCCACCATCAGCGCCGTGTAGGCCTGGCTGTCGTCCGAGGCGCCGTAGCGCTCGGTGATGGAGTCGCCCAGGAAGATGACCCGCTTCGGATCGCGCGCCGCGTAGCCGTCCGGGATGTAGGTGTGGACGTCCGGGTCTGCGCTGGACGCCTCCGCGGCGCTGTCGTCCTCGCCGCTCTTGCCGGGGTCCTTGGGGTCACAGGCGACGAGGAGGAGGGGGAGCGCCAGGCGAAGGGTCATGGGGGAGTCTCCTTTGAGGCGCACTCTAACGCTTTCGGGTCCGCGATGGCGCGCCCATGAGGCTCGACGAGCCATCCCCCATCCGCGTGCTCGTCAGGGGCTGGCCTTCGTGTCCACCCGCTTGAGGATCGCCTGACCGTGCCGTCCACCCAGCAGCATGTCCGCTGTGCCGTCCTCGTTCTCCCGGATGTGGGACCCCAGCGGGGCGTCCCGGTGTAGGAGTGTGCCCAGCGGGAGGACGATCTCCCGAACGGGCTCACCGTCTTCCAGGCCGAGCACGCTCCGATGGATCGTACCGGAGCCCGGCGCGACGAAGACACCCTCATCGTCCACGTCGTAGAAGACGAGCACAAGCTGCTCGCCGTCCTCGTGGAGCGTGTAGTCGGCATGCTCCGAGGGCTTCAGCGGCCTGACCGTGTGCAGCTCGTCGAGCGGCTCGTAGTGATCCATGTCGATCTCCCGGACCCATCGCAGCGCCGGATCCGCTGAGTAGTACCGTAATTGCAGGTCGCCATGGACCTCGTATCGAGCAGGTGAGACGCTCGAACGCTGATCCTCATCGACATGGGTGGTCGGACGCGAGAGGCCTGGAGTCTGAATCTGATACACCGGTCGCAGCCCGACCAGCCAACCCCCACTCGAGGTCGGATCGAGTCGCACGAGCTTGCTGCGTCGATTCGCCTTGCTCTGAATGGCCTCTGGATCGGTCAGGCGGCTCTCCTGAAGGTGGGCTTCGCCGTCCAAGCCGATGGTCGCCAGCATCAGGGTGTCCAGATGGTCGGAGCGCTCCCCGAGCTCCGCGGCGACCGCGATGACGTCGTTCATCCCGACGCGCGTGAGGCTGTCACGAACGTAGGCGTCGCGCAGATCGATTCGCGTCGTCGAGGCGTGTCCGCTGTGCTCGTGCCGGTCTACTCGCAGCGCGTGGGGCCCGTCACTCCAGGTCGCGACGAGGCGTCCGTGGTTGTCCAGGTCCAGATCGCGCAGTCCGTAAGGCCAGCTTTCGCCACGCTGCGACACGACCTCGAGGTCGTACTGGCCAAGCTCCCGCAACGTCGTGTCGAAGATCTGGACGTGGACGACGCCCGAGCGAGGGGTGGTGCTCAGGCAGGCTCCCCACCGACCGTTGGGCGCGAGCAGCACGGACTTGCGCTCACCCGGGCTCGACGAGGGGCTGAGCACCTCGACGTGCACCTCCCCCGTGCCCTCGTGGAGACGATGTGCCACGAGTCCACGGGCATCTCCAGAGAAGACGCGCAGCTCGTCGTCGACCTCGGTCCAGGTCAGATCCTGCGCGCCTGGCGCGAGCGGCCCCACCCGGGGCACGAGGGTAGGTACGGGGAGGGGGCCTCTCCGTTGGAGCTCCACCATCCACCCGGCCCAGCGCCTCTCGATCTCCAGATCGATCGACCATCGCGGACGCAGGTCCTGGTCGTAGACGTGGACCCTGGGGCCTGCGACCACCGCGGAGCTCCAGCCCATGAGTCCGATGCCCCCGCCCTCGAGGTCCAGGATGGGGATGGGCATCAGCTTGCCGCCGATGCTGGTCTCCGGGAGGGTGGCCTGCGCGGCAGCGGTGGGGGCCAGCGCGTGGAGCAGCGTGAACAGCGCGAACATGGGCACTCCTTGAATCGTCATGGGTCACTCCGCAGACGCGGCCATGAGATCTCTGGCGCGCGTGTTGAGACGCATCCCGACCTCATCGCCCTGTCCAGGGGGCGTGACGGCGACGGCGACCCGCCCGCGCTGAGCCTCTCCAGAGCCCTCGATCTCGGTCCAGAGCCCGAGCTCCGTCCCCTCCGGGTAGCTCTCGCCCATGCGCTCGCCGATGGCGGAGCGCACGGTGTCCATCCAGCCCTCGGAGAGGGCGTCCTGCTCGACGAGCGCGAGGCAGGGGAATTCGTCGCAGTCCATGGCGACCAGCGACCCGAGTCCGCGGGCGACGACGGCCTGCTCCAGCAGGGATCGCACGGACTCGGCGGAGTAGGCGGGCGGGGTGTCCTCTGGCCAGGGTGTGGCCTCTCCGCCCAGGGCGCGGAGCTGGCCTGCCAGGAAACGGCGTTGGAGCTCGTCGGGGTCGTCCATGGGCGCGGGCTCGGACTCCCGGGCCCCCGTGCGGGTCACGGCCGCGGGCGCCTGACGGAGCTCGGTCGTGCGTTCCGATGCGGCGGGCCCTCGGTTCGGGGAGGGCTCCGCGAGCGCGGTCCCTGGGCGAGCCGGGCTGAAGCCAGCCCAAAGGAGCAGGGCGAGGGCGGCACCACCGACGAAGAACGTGAGCGCGTGTGCGGTCTGCATGGTTCACCTCGTGAGGGTCTCAAGAGAAGAGGGGAGCTTGGGAGGTGGTCTCGGCCGGGCTCGCGCCGCGGGAGGAGTCGGACGGGCGGGCCAGCCCGAGCTGGTCCACCCGGCGCAGCGCGTGCTGGAGGAGACCGCGCTGCACGACACAGGTCGGGCCGCCCCACGCGCCCAGGGCGTCAGGGAAGTCGTTGTGCTCGTCGGCCATGGGCGCGCCGGAGCAGGCGCCGAAGAAGGGGCAGCTCACACAGCTGTTCGCCATGCGGCGCTCGGCGGCCTCCAGGCTCGCCAACCTCACGGGGGAGCTCAGGATGGCGTCCAGAGGCTGCTCGAACAGGTTGCCCCACCAGGGGTCCGCGAGGTGGACGTCGGCGTTGCTGAAGACACGCCCGTCCGTGTTGACCACCAGGACCCGCTCGTGGTCGCGTCGATCATAGAAGTCCGCTATCGGGTCACCCCTGCGTATCGCCAGCGCGGCCTCCAGCGTGGGGATCACGGGATCCACCGGGATCATGCACTCGCTGGCCAGCCACAGATCGAAGAGCTGGCAGAGCGCGCCCAGCACCTCGCGTGCGCTGAGCCCGAAGGCGTCGTGCTGGCCGGGCAGGGAGGGGCGGCTGAGCGGCAGCACCCGGAAGGGGAGCTCTTCACAGGCGAAGTAGTCGAAGAGCTCGTCCATGCGGCCGAGCACGCGCCGAGACAGCACGGTGATGGCGCCGATGGGGCGGCCCGCCGCGCGGAGCGCGCGGATGTTGTCCAGGACGCGGGCGGTGCTGTCCCGCCCGGCCCGGTCCACCCGCTGCGCGCTGAGCGGATCGAGGGAGACGCCCACGCCGTCGAAGCGGCGCAGGCGCTCGATCATCGCCTCATCGAGCTGGAACAGGTTGGTCTGGACGAAGGTCTTCGGTTGGATCCCTGTCCCGGCGAATGCGCCTTCGAGCTCCTCGAAGACCGCGTCCAGATAGCGAGGGCCGCGGATCAGCGGTTCGCCCCCATGGAAGACGAAGTTGATGTGCTGGCTCTCGCCGCGCGCCGCGTGCCACTCCGCGGCGTGTACGAACACGGCGCGGAGCTGCTCGCGGCTCATGAAGCGTGGATCGCCGAGGTCCGCATACTCGTAGCAGTAGTGGCAGCGAAGGTTGCAGAGCTTGGTGAGCTTGAGCACATACTCGGTTTGCATGGGGGTCTCCAACGTCACCGCGGCGCGAGGGCGCTAGCCCAGAATGTCCTGACGACAGGAAGAATTTCCGATGTAACCTAGACAAAAA
>CAZTOW010000029.1:0-120507 GCA_964615375.1 uncultured Enterobacterales bacterium | reverse complement strand
GTCGGGCAGGCGCCCTTGATCCGACCAACCGCCTCGAAGCAGAAGAGCCGCACCCGTTCAATCTTCTCGCCGTCGGCTCAGGAGCGTCTCGCGTGGCCGTGGGTGGAGAGCGTGGATCATCCTTGGCAGGGGTGTGATCGGGACACGGCAGGATCCAGCGCGCTGCCGGCGGCGGTGCCGCGACCTCTCCCTCATTCCAGGATCCAGGATCCAGGCTCACGGCTGGGGGGCGGGACGGACCAGGCGAAGGCCCAGGCTCCGGTCCCGGAGCGACGGGTCCCCGACGTCGCGGTTGGCGGAGCGGGCCCTGACCGGGCCGACGTTGAACGACCCGCCGCGGAACGCGCGGGCGCCGCCGCTTGCGGCACCGGCAGGGTCCTCTGGCGGCGATTTGCCGTAGGTGTCGGCGGCGTAGCGGTCCCAGATCCACTCGCACACGTTGCCGTGCAGATCGCAGAGGCCCCAGGGTCTCTCGGGGGCGGTGCAGACCTCGTGGGACTGGTCACCCGAGTTTCCGCTGGACCAACCAGCGCGCGCCATGTCGGCCTCGAGGTCTCCGGTGGCGTAGCGCGTCGTCGTCCCCGCCCGCGCCGCGTACTCCCACTCCGCCTCTGTCGGCAGCCGGTAGCCGTCGGCGTCGCGCGCCCAGACCACCTCGCCGCCGGTCTCGCAGTCCGCGCCCACCGTGTAGGCGGCCTTCAGGCCCTCCAGCCGCGAGAGCGCGTTGGCGAAGCGCACGGACTGACACCAGCTCACCTGCTCCACGGGGAGCTTCGCGCCCATATAGTTCGAGGGATCCTCGGGGAGCTCCTTTGCCTCTGAATCACCGGCCGCCTTCGCCGCCTTCACCACCGCCGACCACTGCGCCTGCGTCAGCTCGGACTCCGCGACCCACAGGGGTTGGGTCAGGCGCACGCGGTGACGGGGGTGCTCGTCGATGTCGCCGTCCCCGTCCGGGCTGCCCATGTCGAATTCCCCGGCGGAGAGCTCTACGAAGCGGAGCTCGACGTCACCGACGCGCCCGGTCAGGATCCTGCCCGTGGGGGCGCCGATGGCGGGGGTGCCCACGGCGCCGAGGGGCGCGGACAGGGCGGGCGGGACGGCGGGGGCGGCGGGGGTGCCGGCGATGGAAGACGCGACAATCAGCGGAGCCTCCGGGCTCAGGCTGACCAGCCCGAGCGCCAGGAGCACTCCTCCCAGCCCCCCGAGCAGCACGCCGAGGCCCCCCGCCGCGAGGCTCTGGGCGCGAGACTGGCGCTCCACCTTGCGTCGCGCCATCTGCTCATCTGTGAGGGCAGCTTGCGCCTTCCCCAGCGTTGTCTTCACTTCAGCGCGCTCGGCTTCGGCCATCAGCCGCGCTCCGGCCTCTCTCTTCAAGTCCTCCTCCAGCTGCTTCCACCTCTGGAGGTAGTCCTTCTCTCTTGCCTCGGCGCTCCCTTTTTCGCTGCGTTCCAGCTTCAGGTCTTGGAGCGCCCTCTGAGCCTGGGCTTTCGCCTCTCGCCCTTCGCGCTCTACCTCGGCCTTCGCCTTGCGCTCGCGCTCCAGGTCGGCGTTGACCCGATCGAGCCACGCCCTGGCCTCGGAGAGCTCCTGCCGCGCGCGCTCCAGCTCGGCGGTCGCCCTGGCCTCCGCCGTCCTCAACCCCGCCGTTTCCGCCGCCCGCGCCTCCTCCGCCTCCCGCCTCCGCGCCTCCTCCGCTGTCTCCAGGATCCCCCGCAGCGCGGCCTCCAGCATGGCGGTCTTTTCGAAGCGATGCTCCGGGCGGCGGGCGCGACCGCGGACCAGGATCTCCACCAGCGCGGGTGAGCGCCCGGTCAGCATCACGCGGACATCCTCGGAGTTCTCGGGCCAGTCCTCGGCGATGTCCACCAGGGCGGCATGCAGGAGCACGCTGCACAGGCTGTACTGGTCGGACTGCGGGCTCGCCGCCTGTGGGCGCAGGCCCGTGAGCTCTGGGGCGAGGTAGGCGCTGGCAGGGCCGCGCGTGCCCGTCTCATCGACCGGCTCCTCGGTCTCCTTCGCATGCCCCAGATCGATGAGGTGAGGCTGCCCTCGGTCGTCGAAGACGATATTCTTCGGCCTGAGATCCCGGTGCATCACGTGCGGCGTCTGATCGTGGAGCAGGGCCAGCGCACCGGCCAGGGTGGCGCCGAGCCAGGCGAGCTCTACATCGGTCCAGCGCTCGCGCCGCTGGATGCGGTCCAGGAGCGTGCCGCCGCTCAGGTGCTCGCAGACCATCCAGGCGCGATCAGCCTCGAAGACCATGTGGTGGACGCGCAGGAGGGCCGGGTGAGAGAGCCTGGCCAGGAGCTTGTACTCGCGCACCAGCCGGTTCCTCACGACCCTGCCGCCGTCCGGGTGAGCCTGCTTGATCGCCCGCTCCACGCCGGTGTGGAGCTCGCGGACCCGCCAGACGGTGCCAGAGCTGCCGCCTCCAACCTGGTCCAGCACCTTGTAGCCGGGAAACTCGGGGAGATCGGCTTTGACGGGGACGAAACGTCGGCGCAGGCGCTCGATCGCCTCGGTCCGCCGCGGCCGGTCCGCCAGCAGCGCGCTCCACAGCCGCTCCGTCCGGGTCAGGTCGTGTCGGTCGAGCAGCTCGGCGACCTCGTGGGCCAGCTTCGCGGCGGGCACCGCGCCCTCGGACAGCTCCCGCAGCAGGTTCGGTCCCTCGGGGAGCCCGGCCACGAAGCGTCGCAGCTCGTCCGAGGAGAAGACCTCGGCGAGGAGACCAGCAAGCTCGGCAACGGGCGGAGAGTCCACGCTCACCGCGCCAGCATAGCAGATCTCCCCCGAATTCACCCGGGAGCGGATTCTGGGCGGCGCCCGCCCGCTCGTGGGAGAAGGTGCGCTAGTCTGCGCTCATGGCCCACCCGAGCTACAAGCCCCTGCTCTCGCCCGCGCCGGATCCGGTGCGCTACGCCGACTATCGCGTCTGGCTGCGTGTGTGCCTGAAGCGGCTGGAGCGGATCGTCGGCCTGGGCGCCAAGACCATGCTGGCGACGCAGATGGGCTGCACGAGCGGTCACCTGAGCAACATCGTGGGCGGCGAGCGGGTGCTGAGAGCGCCTTACCTGGAGAACCTGGGCATGGCGCTGGGGCTCAACGATGCCCAGATTCAGACCTTGCGGCTCCAGGTCACCGCGGCCCACGGGCGGGGGCGCAAGAAGGCGCAGGCGGCGAAGGCGCTGGAGGATCTTCAGCTCTCGGAGCTGCCGCCGCTGGAGCCGGCCACGAGCGCCGCGGCGGCGCCGCTCCATCAACTCACGGTGGAGGCCTTCGCGCACTTCGGAGACACTTCGTTGGCGCCGCGAGAGCTGGCCGCGCAGCTCTGGCCGCCCGCCAACGTCGAGGCGGTCCAACAGCTCACGGCGAACGCGATCCGGGACCGCTCCGGCCGCCCGTTGGCACGACTCCCGCCGGGGCCGCTGACCGCGGAGGCGCTGCCGCTGCTGCTAGACGGGCTGGCGCGGGCGCGGCTGGCGCTCAACGGCTGGCCGATGGGGAGGCGCCTGCTTCGCTATTCCATCGAGCTGACGGACGAGCGCTGGGAGCGGGAGGTCCTGGCGGCGTTGGGGCGCTTCCAGGAGGCCACGCAGGCCTGGGCCTCGGCGCTTCGACCTGCGGCGGGGGCAACGCGGATCGCGATGGTGATCGGCGCGCAGATCACGCCGCTCTGCAAGCCGCTGGCGCCGAGCGGGGCGCGACCGGGGGAGGCGGGGCTGCGTTTCGGGAGCGTGGTGACCACCCCGCCCGAGGGCTGGCCGGGGGTCCTCGATCCGGGCCCGCCGGATCAGCTCCCGCGCACCTTCCATTTCGACGACTACCGGGAGTACCTGATCCAGTGGTTCCACCGCAAGCGGGCGCTCACGCCGGAGAGCCGGCGACCGATGACCATGGGGGCCCTGGCCCAGCGGGCCGGATGCCACTCCTCGCTCGTGTCCTGCCTGTTGAGCCGGTCGCGGCACCTGCAGGAGGATCAGGTCGGCCGGATGGCCGAAGCGCTGAAGCTCGCGGGGGTCGAGTCCCAGGACTTCGAGCTGCTGTGGCGATACACCCTGGCTGCGGACTGGCCGCTGGAGCAGGCGCGGCTTCTGCGGTTGAGGATGGCAACTCCGAGCTTCGCCCAGGCGCGCCCTGTGCAGGCCGCTGCGTTGGACGTGATGACCAGCCCCCTGGCGATCACCCTGTTGGAGCTGCTCCGACACCCGGAGCTCCCCCGCGATGCCGCGGCGCTGTGCGGCCTTCTGGCCTTTCCTGCAGAGCCTGGCGAGGTGGAGCGCGCGCTTGGCGCGCTCGCGCGTATCGGCGCCCTGGCTCCTGACACACAGGGAGCGCTTCATCCTACGGTGGCTCAGTGCTGGCTGGACACCCAGAACCGACGGGCCGTGATGACGGCGGGTCACGTCGCACACATGGAGCGCGTGGCGGTCCAGGCACAGTTGGAGGGCGCGCGGGTCATGCACTCCGCGCAGGTGGTCCTGGTCCCCGAGGAGCATCTCGACGAGCTGACGGGTCGCGTGTGCGCGTTGCACAACGAGATCGTACGTTTCCGTGCGTTGTCCGAACCGGCCGATGGGGGCGGCTTCTGGGCGACCCGTCTCTTGACTTTTCAGGTCTTCCCAGGTAGCAGGGAGGTGAAGCTCTGAAAATCGGGAGTCATCCATGAATTCGGCCCGCTCGACTGTAATTCTGCTGTGCCTCTTCGCGGCGCTGGGTGGGTGGAGCAAGGATGCAGGCGCGCTGATTATCGGAGCCGACCCCGACGAGCTCGTCCGCATCCCCACCCTCCGCCTGCAGGGCAGGATCATCGCCATCGGCTGGAAGACCCACGCCCGCGAGCTCCCTCCGCGCCCGCTGCCGCGCGCCCTGGACCTCTCCGAGATCGAGCTCCGCGCCCCCGCGGGCGCCACCGACGCCGTGCTCGTCCTGGACGGCCCGCTCACGCTCAGCGGTGTGGGTCCGGACGGCGCGCGATTCCACCGTGAGTTGAAGCTCGACGAGCTCGTCCTCCCGCTGGCTGACCCGGACGCCGCCGGTCCGCTCGCCCTCTCCCTGCCCGAGATCACCGGCCAGGAGAGCTCCGCCGCCCTCCAGGCTCTGCTGCGCGACGGCGCGCTGCTGGTCCCCGCCCCTTAGGGCATCAGCCCCACGTCGCGCAGAAAGTCCTCGATCTCAGCCAGGATCCGCACCTTGTCGCCAGCCACGTACTGGGACAGCAGGACGTGGGAGCCGTCCGAGATCGCCACCATCCGGCTCTGCGGGTGTGGCCCCGCCGCGCCGCCGAAGGCCGCAAACGCCGCCTTCATCCCGTCCACGCTGGCGGCGGTGTCCTGGTGCTCCTCGTCCCGGTAGAAGTAGAGCAGCAGGGTGGGCGCGCGCACGGCGGACAACGTCTCGGGCGTGGCGATGTAGCGGCGCAGGCGGGCGAGGTTGAAGAGGGCGGCGTAACGCTGCCGGGTCGTCCAGAAGCCCTCGTAGCCGGGCATCTTGCGGCGCTCGGGGTCGGTCTTCCAGCCGGCGTCGCGCACGTCGCCGAAGGCGGTCTCGATGATCAGGGGCCCCACGGGGCGGTCGGCCAGCAGGGCCGCGCCGGCGTCGGCGAAGCGGTAGAAGGGCGAGGCCAGGATGAGGGCCGCCACGTCGTCGGGGTGCCGCGCCGCCAGCCAGGTCGCCAGCAGGCCGCCGGTGCTGGTGCCGACCAGGACCACGCGCTCGCCCAGCATCCGCGCGGCGACGAAGCTCTCCTCGACGTTGTCCAGGTAGGCGTCGAAGTCGGGCGCGGCGTGGGCGTCCATGTCGTCGAGCCCGTGCCCGGGGAGCAGCCCGTAGAGGGTGTTGGCCCTCAGCTTCCCGGCGAGCTGGTCCGTGACGAGCTCGCCCTCGCCGCGGGAGGCGCCGAACCCGTGCAGGTAGAGGATCGAGACCGGGCTCTCGCCGGCCACCACGCGCAGCAGGCGCTCCTCGTTGCGCGGGCGCACGCCCCGCTGCTGGCTCTCGGCGACCTTCGCCGCCGCCCAGGCGTCCACATCCGAGATCATGGGCGTAGGGGGCGTGTAATGGAGCGGGCGAGGGATCCAGGCCGCCGCGAGGAGGGCGACCAGGGCGAAGAGGGCGAGGGCGAGTCCGCGGCGCCGGGTCATGCGATCCGGGATAAGCGCTCGGGATGAACAAGGCCAGCGAGCTCATCACCTCCTTCCAGTCGCGCTACGTCCCGGGCAAGGTGGATCGGACGATCACCTACTACTTCTCGATCGGCGACGAGAAGCACACGCTGGTCGTCACGCCCACCGCGGCCACGGTGACGCCGGGCAAGCCGGAGAACGCCGACTGCGTGGTGAAGGCCCACCCCGACACCTTCCTGGACCTCGTGCTGCGCGGCAAGCAGCCCGGCCCGCTGGACATCGCGCGGGGGCGCTTCAAGACCAACGACGTGGGCCTGCTGATGAAGCTGCGCGCCTGCTTCGGGCTCTGATTGTCCTCGACGGACCCGGGCGCGCCGCGCGAGTCGGGGGCGCTGGCCGCCGCCGCGGGCCACGCGCTGATCGCCTCGGCCTCCTACCTGATGGCGCGGCAGGCCCTGGGCGAGCTCCCGCACCTGGGCGTGGCCTGGATGCGCGTGGTGCTGTCCGGGCTGTTCTACGGCGGGCTGCTGCTGGCCACGGGGCGCGCGCTGCTCCCGCCGCGGGGCGAGCGCCTGCCGCTCTTCCTGCTGGGTCTGCTGGGCGGGCCGATCAACCAGACCCTGTTCCTGGTGGGCCTGCCGCTGACCACGGTGGCGCACGCGGCGATCCTCTACGCGATGACGCCCACCTTCGTCCTGCTGATCGCGCGCCTCGCCTACGGCGAGCCGGTGACGGCTCCTCGCGCCCTGGGGGCGGGCCTGGCCTTCCTGGGGGCGGCGCTGGTGCTGACCGAGAGCGGGGACGCCGGGCGCCCGCGGCTGGGCGATCCGATCATCCTCACGGGCGTGCTGACCTGGGCGCTCTACACGCTGCGGGCGCGGCGCCTGACCCTGCGGCACGGGGCGCTGGCGTCGACGGCCTGGTCCTTCTGGCTCTCCGGGATGGCGGTGGTGCCGCTTCTGCCCCTCTGCCTGCCGGATCGGGGCGTCCTGGCCACGGCCTCGCCGGGCGCGCTGGGCGGCGTGCTCTGGCTGGCGGGGATGTCGAGCTTCCTGGCCTACCTGCTGTGGAGCGTGGCCCTGCGCGGGCTGGTGCCCTCGCGCGTGGCGATCTTCACCAACCTCCAGCCCGTGCTGGCCTCGGCCATGGCCTGGGCGGCGCTGGGCGAGCCCGTGACCGGGCGCGAGCTGGTGGGCGGGGTGCTGGTGCTGGCGGGCGTGCTGGTGGTGCAGAGGAGCTGAGTTTAAATCGATAATAGGCAAGGGCCGTCACAAGATGCTCAGCCCGCCGCGTCCGGCACGGTGTCGTGGAAGCGGTTGTAGTCCACCAGCATCCGGCCGTCCGGCAGGCGCCCCACCACGTCCTGGAAGCGCTCCTGGAAGCGCAGGTCGGCCACGGTGTAGAAGTTCCGGGCGTGGACCGTCTGGGAGTAGGTCGCGTCGAAGCCGGTCAGCAGGGCCAGCACGCCCAGCAGCTTCTCCTCGGCGTTCTCCGCCGTGATCCCATAGAGCGGGCTGTTGACGTCGATGTTGTGCATGACCGTCCAGGTCAGCGAGAACAGCGGGCTCGAGTCGCGCACCAGCGGCAGGTCCACCAGTCTGCGCATGCGGTGGCCCTCGGGCGTGACCTCCTCGCGGATGATGACCAGGCGCATCGCCGCCTCGATGATCTCGTTGCCGCGCGCGTTGCCCACCCGGAGCTCCAGCGTGGGCATGCCGTTGCGGGTGGTGATGACCGCCACCTGCGAGAACAGCACGCTGGAGCGCGGGCGGCTGGCGCGGGCAAACAGGATCCCGGTGGCCAGGGCGGCGCCGAAGACGCCCACGAAGGCCTCGATGATGACCAGGACGTGGCCATAGGGGGTGACCGGCAGCATCCCGCCGTAGCCGATGGTGGTGATGGTCTGCACCGAGAACGACAGCACGTCGATGAAGCTGGCGTTCTCCATGTTGGACACCGAGCCGGGCTGGAGCAGGTAGAGCGAGGCGAAGACGACGTTGATCAGCACGAAGACGACGATGAGGGCCGCCAGCACGCGCCCCCAGGAGGCCGACATCAGGTGGAAGTACATGTCGCGGCGCAGGTCGTCGGGGGTGCCGATGCGCACGGCGTCCTGGGTGAGCATGCGCCCGCGATCCAGGGAGGGGAGGCGCGTCACGGGCTCCTGGGAGCCGGGGACCGGGGCGTGGGGCGCCGGGTGGTGCTCCTCGGGCATGGCCTGGAGCGGCGCCATGCTGAGATCGAAGATCACCTGCACCACGCAGGCGATGGCGACGAGCCCCATGAAGGCCCAGGCGGGCATGAAGGCGCCGGCCGGGGCCAGGAGCAGCACCAGCGCGCTGGACAGGAGCCGGGCCTCCACGCGCGCCTTGTCCGAGAGCTCGCTCTGGCGTCGCTCGGTCACCGCGTCGATGACGCCCACCCAGAAGAGGGCCAGGCTCAGGCTGCCCGCCATCAGCCACCGCGTCTTCGCGTCCGCCACGGCGAAGGGGTCCAGGAGCGTGGCCTTCTTGATGGCGACCCCCACCGCGGTCACGGCGATGGTCATGGGCATGTGGCTGTACACCCAGATGAGCGTGGCCATGCGCAGGTTCTTGATGCGGCTGCCGGCCACGTCGTCGAAGTAGATCCACCACAGGCTGATGGTCACCAGCAGGCCGACCGCCGCCATCGCCGCGTGTGAGCTGGAGATCTCCACGCCGGAGACCCCGGCGATCAGCTTGACGAAGCTCTCGCCCAGCACGATGAGCGTGAAGATGCCGTAGCGCTCGCTCATGTGGTGGATGTCCGGCGTGTAGCGCCCGGACAGGTCCCGCCCCTTCGCGCCCAGGGCCACGGACAGGTCGATGCCCATGCAGATGAGCCAGCCCAGGTACACCCAGGGCGCGCTGAGCAGCGTGGTCCCCAGCCAGCACAGCGCGCCGAGCCCGATGCGCTGCGCGAAGTGCGCGCTGAGATCCCGCCCCGCCTCCGTGTGCCGCCAGGCGCGCAGGTACATGGCGGCCAGCGTGAGGCGGGTGAGCGCGTAGGTGACCGTGAAGGGCGCGAGGTCACCCTCCAGCACGCCCGAGACCGACAGCGCCACTCCGCCGATCCCGAACATCTGCAGGAAGACCAGCCCGCGGTGCAGCGCGTCGTCCACCACGAAGCGGTTGCTGAAGAAGGTGAAGCCCGTCCAGGTGAGCCAGAGCGGCGCCAGCACCGCCGCGAAGCCTAGCACGCCGAGCAGATCGACGTGGTGGCTCAGCGCGTCTCCGAGCTGGATGATCGCGGCGACGTAGACGAGGTCGTAGAACAGCTCCAGCCAGCTCACCTTGCGATCGGCGTGGTGAGACGGGACGTGGAGGCGGGGGAGGTGGAACCAGCGCTGCAGCATGGCGCGAAGTCTACCGGAAACCGGGGTCTCGTCGAGAGGGCGCGTTCAGATCGATTTTGATATTGAAAATCATTTTCAATAAGATAAGCTCTCCTCACGCCCCGAGCGGGCGGAGGAGGTCCCCATGTCGGATGTCATCGTCGTCGGATACGGCCCCTGCGGCGCCGCGTTGAGCTGGTTGCTGGCCAGCCGTGGCCTCTCGGTGCTCGCGCTGGAGCGGGCCACGGACCTGCACCGCGTCTTCCGCGGGGAGGGCCTCCAGCCCAGCGGCGTGGACGCCCTCCGGCAGATGGGCCTGGGCCCGGCCCTCGAGGAGACGCCGCAGCTCCAGGCGCGCTGGATGTACATCCACAACGGCCGCGCGCCCTCGCGCTTTCAGATGAAGGACGGCCCCGGCGTGCGCGTGGTCTCGCAGGGCGGGCTGCTGGAGTCCATCGCCCGCCACAGCTCGGCGCACCCGGGCTTCCAGCTCCGGCGCGGCGTCTCCGTCACGGACCTGATCTGGGAGGGCGGGCGCGTGGTCGGCGTGCGGGCCCGCTCGGGGGAGGTGGTCGAGGAGCTCCGCGCCTCGCTGGTGGTCGCCACCGACGGGCGCGGCTCGCTGGTGGCCCGGAAGGCCGGGATCGAGCGGACCTCCTTGGAGCAGGGCTATGACGTGCTCTGGCTGAAGGTGGATCTGGAGCCGCTGCTGGGTGGGCACGACGCGGGCTGGATCGAGATGGCCCCGGGGCGCGCGGCGCTGGCCTACCCGAGCCCCGAGGGGCTCACGCAGGTGGGCGTGGTGATGGCCAAGGGTGAGATCCCGGAGGGCAGCGCTAAGGAGAAGCTGGACGCGGTCATCCGTCTGGTCAGCCCGGAGCTGGGGGAGGCCATCGCGCGGCGCCGGGACACGGTGGTCGGGCCCACCCGCCTGTCCGTGGTCTGCGAGCGCGCCGACCGCTGGAGCGTGCCCGGCCTCCTGCTGCTGGGCGACGCGGCCCACCCCATGTCCCCGGTGGGCGGGCAGGGCATCAACATGGCGCTGCGCGACGCGCTGGTCGCGGCGAACCACCTGATCCCGGCCCTGCGGCAGGGGAGCCCAGACGGCGTGGACCTGGCCGCCATGGCCGTCGCCGAGGAGCGGCTGCGGGAGATCGTGCCCGTTCAGGCTCTCCAGACCCGCAGCGGGGAGCGCATGCTGCGCCCCTCGAAGATCCTGCTCTGGCTCCTGCCCTGGGCGGCCCGCCTGGGCCTGCGCTTCGGCCCCACCCGGGAGCGCGCCCGCATGGCCCAGGGCCTCGTCCCGGTCGAGCTCAGGGTTTAGTTGCTCAGGGTCTGAGCATCCCGCGGAGCTCCTTGACCGCCAGCGCCACCTCGCCATGCACGCTGTTCGCGGCCTCGACCTCGGCCAGGGCGGCCTCCGCCCCGGCGCGGTCGCCAGCCCTGAGCAGCGCCCGGCCGCGCCGGCAGGTGGCGACCAGGGCCTCCGCGCGCATCCCCGCCGCCTGCAGCGCGGCCTCCCCCTCGCGGATCCAGCGGAGCCCGTCCTCCCGAGAGCCCAGCTCCGCCTCCAGCTCGCCCAGCAGCGCGGAGAGCCCGGCGCGGAGCAGGGACCAGCCGATGGCCTCGGCGTTGCGGGCGGCGTCCCGGGCCACCAGCATCGCGTCCACCGGCCTGCCCTTGCGGCGCAGCACGTCGGCCAGCAGCGACTGGGCCACCACCTCGAAGCGCCGGGTCTGGGTGGCGCGGTGCTCGGCGACCGCGGCGCGCAGCTCGGACTCGGCCAGGTCCAGGTCGCCGCGCTCCACCGCCAGCAGCGAGCGGTTGGCCCGCACCATCGCCTCGTGGCGCCGGTCGCCCACCGCCCGGTGCAGCTCCAGCGCCGCGGCCCAGGCCTGCTCAGCCGCGTCCGAGCGCCCCAGGTCGTGCCAGAGGTTTCCAAGATTGCTGAGGATGATCCCCTCTGCCCTCCGATTGCCCATTTCTCGGTAGAGGTCGCAGGCCGCCAGCAGGTGCTGGCGCTTGAGGTCCAGCTTGCCGCGCGCGTCGAAGACGTTGCTCAGGTTGTGGTGCGCGGCGGCCTCCAGGTCCGGGATCCGGGCGCGCACGGCCAGGTTGAGCGCCCGCTGGGCGTGGAGCTCGGCCTCGTCGATCTCGCCGGTGTCCAGCAGCATGACCGAGAGGCTGTGCGCGGCGTAGGCCTGGATCTCGGGGTCGGCCAGGCCCTCCGCCCGAGCGTTGGCGCCCTGGGCCAGGGCCACGGCGAAGCGCGCCCGCCCGCGGCGGCGGAGCGTGTCCGCCAGCCTCAGCGAGGTGGCGACCGCGCTGGGCTCAGACAGGCCGGGGCTCTCGATGATGAGCTCACCGAGGCGCACGACCTCGGCGCCGTGCAGGCCGTCCAGGCGGGCGATCTCGAAGAGGGCCAGCCAGGCGTCCACCGCCGTCTCCACCTCGTTCTGGGCCAGGGCCTCGGGCACGGCGGCCAGGAGCTCGGAGGCCTCCACGGCCAGCGTGCGGCGCAGCTCGCCGTCGTCGCTGTCCAGGGCCCGCCGCCGCACCAGCTCTCCCCAGCGGGCGAACCAGCGGGCGTGGCGCAGCTCGGCCTCGGGGTCCAGCGGCACCTGCTCCAGCACGTACCAGCGCACCGGCTCCAGCACGCGCATGCGGCCGTCGTCGGTGCGCACCACCAGCGCGCTCTCCCGCAGCGCGGAGAGCGTCATCAACGCGGTGGACGGGTCGCCGCCCAGCACCGCGCGGGCCGCGTCCAGGGTGAAGGCGTCGCGCAGCGTGCAGAGCGCGCGCATCCCCCGCTGCGCCCGCTGGTCCAGGAGCTCCCAGGAGCCGCCGATGCTGCGCCGCAGCGAGCGCCCCTGCGGCTCGGCCCCCTCCAGCAGATCGAGGCCCAGGGCCCGGATCTGCTCGGCCACGGAGAGCGTGCGCGAGCGGGCCGCGGCCAGCTCCACGGCCAGCGGGATGTGGCCCAGCCGCTCCAGCAGCACCTCCACGCCGGGCTCCTCGGGGCCGGCGCGGTGCAGGTCGTAGAGGCGGTGCGCCTCCTGCGCGCTCAGCGGCCCCAGCTCCACCAGGCGCTCGCCCGGCAGGTGCAGGCCCACCCGAGAGCTCAGCACCAGCGTCGGTCGCCGCGCGCTCGCCGGGTCCGCGCCCCGCGGGGTCGCCTGGAGGAAGCCGAGCAGGCGTGGGGGCAGCTCCGGCAGCAGGTGGTCCGCCTGGTCCAGCGCCAGGGCCACGAGGCCGCGCTCCAGCACGATCTCCCCGAGCTCCCGCCAGCCGATGTCCGCCTTGACCCCCAGCGCCGAGGCCACCGAGGCCCGCGCGTCCTCCACCCGCGACAGCGGCCCCAGCTCCACCAGCGGCGCCCCGTGGCGCTCGGCCCAGGCCCGCAGCACCCGGCTCTTGCCCATGCCGCCCGCGCCGACCACCGTGATCATCGGCGCGCCCAGCGCCAGCGCGGCGTCGATGGCCTGCAGCGTGTCCTCCCGCCCCACCAGCGGCCCGACCCCGGGGGCGGCGGCGGAGGGCGCCTCCAGCGGGGCGAAGCGGTAGCCCGCGCCCGGGACCGTCAGCAGGTGCCGCGGTTGAGCCGGGTTGACCTCAATCTTGGCGCGAAGACGCGCGACGGTGGTGTCCAGCGTGCGGCTGACCACGCGCTCGCTGTAGCCCCAGACCTCCCGCAGCAGCTCTGCGCGGGTGGCAGGGCTGCCCTCTCTGCCGTCGAGATAGTCCAGGAGGGCGATCTCGGTGGGAGAGAGGGTCTGACGGTTGCCCGCGAGCACCACCTCGCGGCGGTTCAGATCGACGTAGCCCTGGGTGAGGAGGACGCGTCGCGCGCTGCTCATTCGATGTGTGCCCCTCGCGGACGGTGGCCCTGGGTGTGGACGCCGCGTGAGCTGTAACCGGCTGTGACATGCCCCCGCGCGCGCTGGTCGATAACCGTACCCTTGTGACGGCGCCAGCGGGGCGACGGCACGAGTGGCCTGGATCGGTGATTTCCGCCGATTCGGATCAGTTGTGTTGGTCTGTCTACAGTTTCTGTTCCTGGTTGCGCTGCGCTGGGGTCGAGATATCCTGACCCGATGATCACGCTCATCGCCGCCTTCCTCGCCTGCACCTCCTCGCGTTCCCCCGAGCCGCCCACCGCCTCGGAGTCCCCTGTCTCCACGCCAGCCTCATCTCCCCCTGAGGCCGGGGGCCTCCCGCAGGGGGGCGGCACGGGGGAGCGCCTCATCCGCGCGCTCACGCTCACCCGGGGCCCGCTGCGCCTGCCCGGCGTCTGCGAGGCTTCGGGCGGCGCCTGGGTGCAGGGCCCCGCCGGGCCCGAGCTCTGGGTGGTGGACGACGAGCAGGCTGGGGTGATCCTCGGCTTCGGGCCGGACGGCGCGCCGACGCGGACCCGGGCGCTGCGGAGCGTGGACGGCGCGGCCTTCGAGATGGACGATCTCGAGGGCGTGGCGCCGGCCGGCGCTGGGGCCTGGCTGATGGGCTCGCACAGCCTCTCCAACAGCGGCAAGCTCAAGACCCGCGGGCGGATCGCCCACGTCGGGCCGCTGGGCGAGGTGCTGGCCTGGACCCCCGCCCTCCGCCCGGAGCCTGCGCTGCCCGAGGCGCTGAAGTCCGCGGCCCTCGCCGCCTGCCCCGAGTGCGGGCTCCCCCCGGAGGCGGAGACCGGGGTGGCCAAGAAGGGCGGGCTCGACCTGGAGGGCGTGGCCCTGGACGGCGAGGGGCGCCTGCTGCTGGGGCTGCGCGGGCCGCGGGTGGGGCCGGGGCGGGCGCTGGTGCTCTCGGTCGGCGATCCCGGCGGCGCGTTCACCCTCGGGCCCTCCTGGGCGCTGGACCTCGGCGGGCGCGGCGTGCGCGACCTGGCCTGGGACGCGGCCCACGGCCTCGCGCTGGTGCTGGCCGGGCCCTCGGGCGAGGACGGCCCGCCCCCCGCGATCTACACCTGGCGCCCCGGCGAGGAGGCGAAGCACCTGGCGGACCTGGAGCCGCTCGCCGGCGAGTCCCCCGAGGCCCTCGCGCTGGGGCCCGGCGCGGGCGAGCTCTGGGTGCTCTGGGACGCTGGCGACCGCATCGAGCGCGAGCTGGGGAAGTTCGAGTGCGCGAAGCTGGCGGGGACGGGGTTTGGGGCCTGGGCGGAGGCGCGAGTGTATCAGATCACACTAGACTGATGAGCGTCATGCCTCCCGCCCGCGTGCGCATCGTCTTACAGTGGAGGTCCACGCCATTCAGGAGCGCGAATGGATCAGCCCGATCTCCTGGCACATCTCTCGAGCGTCTCCGCGTGCGAGCAGCGGTTGCCCGAGGAGCTGCTCGGGCTGACCCGCAGCCAGGGCAACCAGGGCGAGGCGGTCACGGTCGATGGGCAGGCGCGGATCCGGTGGAGCAGCTTTCGGGGCGAGCCCTCGGCGGAGGAGCAGGGCTGGCTGCTCGCGCGCGCGGGCTATGTCGCGCTGGACGCCAGCGAGCCTGAACACGCCCTCGCGGCGCTGGCCTCGCGGCCCACACCCGAGTCGCCCGTGGACGAACGGATCCTGGGGAGCGTGAAGGTCACCGCCCGTCGCGCGCCCGCCTTGGAGTGGGTGGCCGGCGCGGCCCCCGCCCGCTTCGAGCCAGCCTGGGTGCCCTCCGAGCCGATGGACTACGAGGGGCACTGCCCGTGCTACCGCATCCCCCACGCTCGACCCCTGGTGGATCACGTCGAGCGCGTGGGAGGGCTCCTGCTGCACGACTATGTCTCGGAGCCGCTGCTGAACCCGAGCTCGAGGCTGCCCATCGACCGTGCCCTGGTGGTGGAGGACCCGGCCCGACATCGCTGGGCCTTCTATGGCGATGTCGCCGGCCTGGGCGATCCGGTCGGCGCGGCCGTGGACGACGCTGCTCCCGCCTCTCCGCCGGTCCCGCTGCGGAGGTGGACCTGGACCCAGCAGGGCGCCCCGTACGATCCGGTGATCGCCTCGGTCACCGCCCTGGCCGAATGGCCCTGGATCTGGGTGAGCCTGGATCTCCACGTCCTGGCCCCGACGGGCGAGTGGACCTGGCCCGAGCGGGTCGTCTGGGTCGAGGGCGGGCTCGCCCTCCAGCCCGCCCAGGGCGAGCCTCTCCTGCTGCCTACGGCGACCCTCCTGGAGCTCCTCCCAGGGTGAGCCGCGTCGCCTTCCGCCCGATGTCCCCCATGATCCGGGCCGCCAGCGCGGGCGAGAGGCGCTGCAGCCAGAGCAGGCTCCCGTTGCCGCCGGCCAGCCAGTCCGCGCGGTCGCGCTCCAGCGTGGCCAGCAGCCCGTCCGCGGCGTCCTGAGGGGAGAATTTCCGAGGGAGCTCCAGCGGCCAGGCCTGCCCCGCCTCCGTCTGCGTGTGCGGCGGGGAGTAGAGGACCAGGCGCACGGGGGAGCCCTCCAGCTCGCCGCGCAGCGCCTCGGTGAGCGCGATGACCGCCGCCTTCGCCGCCGAGTAGGCCGCCGCGCCCGGCATGGGCACGTAGCCCACCGTGGACACCACGTTCACCACGCGGCCGGAGCCCCGCGCCAGCATGGAGGGCAGCACGGCGCGGGTCATCCGCTCCGTGCCGAAGAGGTGGACCTCGAAGAGGTCCCGCGTGGCCTCGGCGGGGGCGTCCAGGTGCCAGCTCAGGGAGCCGCCGTTTCCCGCGTTGTTGATGAGCACGTCGATGCGCCCGTGCTCGCGCAGCGCCCGGCCCACCACGGCGGCGACGCTGGCGGGGTCGGTGACGTCCAGGACCATCGCCGTCGCCCGGCCGCCTTCGGCCTCGATCCTCGCGCGCAGCGCCTCGAGGCGCTGGAGGTCGCGGGCGCAGAGCAGGACGTGGGCGCCTCGGCGGGCCAGGGTGAGGGCGGTGGCCTCGCCGATGCCGCGGGAGGCCCCGGTGATGAGCACGATCTGGTCACGAAGCCTCATGGTCGGTCTCCGGGGGAGCGGGGTTCAGGGCGCTGAGCGCGGCGTCCACCCGCGCCAGCCAGGCGAGCTGGGCCTCACACCAGGACAGGCCCTGCTCGATGGCGAGGCGCCACAGCAGCGCCTCCCTCGGCGAGCGGGCGAGGCTGAAGATCTCCTCGCTGCCCAGGCGCGCCCGGTACTCCTCCTGACGCTCCTGGAGGGCCTGCCGCGCGCGCGCGAACTGCGCGTCCAGCACCGCGGGCGGGGCGGTGGCGGAGAACACGAAGCGCACCAGCAGGGGGTCGCGGAGCGTCAGCAGCTCCGCCGGCTCCTCGAGCCAGGCGCGCATGGCCTCCTGGCCCGCGAGGTTCACGAAGTAGACCTTGCGGGCCGGCTTCCCGTCCTGCGGCACCACCTCCACCCGGACCAGGCCCTCCTGCTCCAGCGCATGCAGCTCCCGGTAGATCTGGCTCTGCGTGGCCGTCCAGAACGAGCCTACGGAGCCTGAGAAGCGCTGGCCGAGGATGTAGCCGGTGGTCGGCTCCAGCTCGAGGAAGCCGAGGATGGCGTAGCGAAGTGACATGAGTGATATATGACATAAGTGGAATATAGTGTCAAGGCAGAGCCCCGGCGCGGGGCGCGCACCCGGGGAGTTGAGGTCTCAAGCCCCCCCGTCGAGTCAGACCGCCCGCGCCATCAACACGTCCCCCCGCAGCGTCCCGTCCCGCTCGCGGTACTCCCCAGGCCGCCGCCCCTCCACCACGAAGCCGAGGCGCTCGTACACCGACATCGCGCGGGGGTTGTCGTCGAAGACGTTGAGCGAGAGCTTCTTCAAACGAGGACTCTCTTCGGCCCACTGGATGGCGGCCTCGACCAGCGCGGTGCCCACGCCGCCGCCGCGCGCGCCCGGCTCGACGAAGACCTCCAGCCTGCCTACATGCTGGACGCGGCGCAGGTCTCCGCCCGTGACCTTGATGGCGCCGACCAGGGCGCGGTTCAGGCGAGCGACCAGGAAGACACAGTTCTCCTGGCGGTTCATCCAGCCGATCTGGGCGCCCATGGCGTCGCCGTCCACCAGGACCTCGTCGGGCGAGGAGATGAACCAGCGCTCCTCGGCCAGCACGCGCAGGTAGAGGTCCAGCACGGCCGGGCCGTCTCGGGGCTCGGCGCGCTCGATGACCAGCCGCCCGGCGGGCAGCTTCGTGACCAGGCGGAAGCTCAGAAGGTCATCCCCGCGACCGGCGCGGCGGCCCCGGCGTCGGCGCCGGTCATGCCCACCAGCCGGGCCTCGAAGCGGTCCAGCCCGCCCATGGTGCCCAGCGCCCGCGCCCGCTCGATGGCCGGGTTGCGCAGCACCTTGCGCAGCGCGCTGATCCCCTTCTTCGCCACGCCGCCCAGCGGCTCCATGTAGTCCGACGTCATCAGGCTCACGACCCGCGGGTCGATGAGGGCCTTCAGCACCTTGTGGGGGAACTTGCCCGATCGCGCCAGGAACAGGAGCGTGTTCGTGTAGGAGTCGTGGCGCTCGAAGAACATCCGGTCGTAGATCTCGGCCTTCTCGTCGTTGATCAGGCCGTCCTGGGCCGCGAGCGTGTGCAGGGAGGTGCCCGGGTAGTAGATGACGCTGAAGACCTGGAGCCGGTAGGGCTTGGGCAGATCGCTGATCACGCGCAGCGTGTTCAGCTTGTCCTCCATGGTCTCGTAGGCCAGATCGTAGATGACGTCGTACTGCGGCGGCGCCGTCTTGTCGGCGTACTTGACCATGACCTCGGCGCTCTTGAGGATCTTGTCGTTGCCCATCGTCGAGCGCTTGAACATCTTCTGGATGCGCGGGCTGCCGTGCTCCAGCCCCATCTGGATGCAGAGGAGCCCGGCGTCGACCAGCGCCTCGTACTTCTCCTCCGTGATCGTGCCGGGGCTGCCCAGCAGGTAGAAGGGGTCGCCGATGCGGCGCTTGTACTCCTCGCAGAACTTCAGCAGGTCCGGCAGCGGGCGCCCGAAGAAGGAGTCGTCGGAGAACCAGAAGAAGTTGATGAAGGGCATGTCGCGCTTGACCGCCTCCAGCTCGCCGATGACGTGCTCGACCGAGCGGTAGCGGACATATCGCTGACGCTTGTACAGATCGCGGTAGAACGAGTTGCCACAGTAGCTGCAGGCGTGCGGACAGCCTCGCCCGGTCATGGTCTGGTAGCCGGTGAGCCCGAACATGCGGCTGACCGTGCCGTTGTGCAGGTAGCGCCGCAGCAGATCCTTGGTGACCGGGGCGAGCTGGCCCTCGAAGAGCACGTAGTGGTCGTCCCGCGAGAAGTCTGGGGCCGGGTACTGGTCCAGGTCCTGCTCCAGGCTGCCCACGACGTTGCGGATGACGGTGTCCCCGTCCTTCCAGATCAGCGACTTGATGTCGTGCAGGTTCTTGTGGTCCCCGTTCGACAGACGGTCGCAGAGCTGGAGGATCAGGTCCTCGGCGTCGCCCACCGCCACGTAGTCGGCGTAGTGGATGCACTCGTCGGGCCGCACCGAGGGGTGGAAGCCGCCCCAGATCACGGGCACGCCCAGCCGCTCCTTGACCGCCCGGGTGAGCTGCTTCGCCGTGTCGAAGTAGTGGGTCATCAGGCTGATGCCCACCATGTCCGTGCCCCGCATCAGCTCGATCATCTGATCGATGACCTCGGGCGGGTAGCGCTCCTCGGACATGCGGACGTGGACGCTCTCCCCGTCACCCGCGAAGTCGGGCATGCAGAAGACCTGGGTCTCGTGACCGGCCTTGCGCAGCACGCTGGAGAGGGTGCGAAGCCCGTAATTCGTGATGTCGGGGTACGGGCTGACCAGGCTGACCTTCATGCTTGTCTCCGACGAGGGTCCCGAGGCCCAGGTCGGGGAACCCCTACCTCAGCACCAGGAGTAAGACACCATAGGCCAGCCTGGGGCGAGCGTCAACGGCGTCGCGCGGGGAGGTTTTCATGATGTAGACACGGGGGGCTCCTGCGACCGTTTTGTGGGGCGCGCTGCATTGCTGGGTCGGGTGCGGGTGCTATCTTGTTGTCGTCAGCGGCGCGGTGGTGGAGAGAGCCCCTCCGAGGCCAATGACACAACCCAGGCTACGCGCATACAGCCGTGCCCACTGGTAGAGGTGTGTGATGTCCGTTCACAAGTCGTTCGTCTGTGTCGCCTCCCTCAGCGCCCTCTTCGTCGGAGCGCCCGCCTTCGCCGCCTACGACGGCACCGTCTCGATGTCCGGCTGTCCCACCGTGACCCTGCGGGTCGATGACGTCTCGTCGGCGACCGGCTGGGGCGCGCACTTCTCGCTCAGCTCCTCGGAGAACGGCTACGGCGGGACCTACCCGGAGTGTCACATCACCGCGGACGCTTCGGACAACCTGGTCGTGCTCTGCTACGACGGCTACCTGTCCAGCAGCTACCACACCAACGCCTTCCGGCTCGACCTCGGCCCGCGCTCCGGCGTGGAGTACCTGAGCTTCGACGTCGGTCAGCGTGGGGTGGACGTGCGCGCGGTGCGGGACTCCACCAACAGCTACACCAGCGAGCTCATCCAGTACCCGGTGGAGGGGCACTTCCCGATGCGCGAGAGCACCGGCTTCTGCGCCAGCAGCTTCACCTCGTCGGGCAGCACGGCGAGCAAGAGCAGCACGCTGTACTACAAGGCCGACGGGGTGTTCACCAGCACCAGCGGGCGCACCGGGTCGGGGTACTCGCTCACGGTCGACAGCCTGTGAGCGACGCCCCTACCAGTGGGCGTCCTTCTCGGTGATCTCGGCCACCTTGCCGTCGTCGAGCGTGACCTCGCGCTCGAACAGGCGGGTGGCCTTGTAGTAGGTCTTGGAGTCCGGGGTCCACACGCGGGTGGTGCCGTCCTCGCCGACCTCGAAGCGGTAGACCCACTGCTCCGAGCGCTCGGCCTTGCGGCCCGCCAGCTTGCGGATCTGGAAGGGGTGGCCCCAGGACATCATCAGCATGTCCTGGCTCCAGCCCACCGCCACGTCGCCGCGCACGATCTCCTCGCGCATCCTGTCCGAGTAGTTGTAGAAGCGATCCCAGAGGCCGAGCTCCTTGAGGTAGGCGTTGCGCTCGTCCTCGGTCTCCAGCTTCAGGTAGTGGTTGATCTGGTCCTCCTCCATGTAGACGCGGAGCGCGTAGTAGTGGTCGAACTCCGTGTCCGAGAGGTTCTTGGTCTTCGGCCCGCAGGCGATCAGCGTGAGGGCGAGGAGCAGCGCGCGCATGAGGACTCCAGTGCGAGGTGGGCTCATAACCCGGAGGCGGGAAACGGCGCAGCAGGGTCCGTGCTGGCGAGCGCGCTCCAGGGGAGCCAGCCCTTGCGCCCGTCGGGGAGCTGGACCTGGGCCTGGTCGGCGTCGGCCTCGCGCACGGCGACGGTGGCGCCCTCGTGAAGGCTGAAGAGCTCGACCCCGTCCGGGCCGGGGGTGGAGCGGGCCGTCACCTCGGGCGCGGTGACCACCGCCGCGGGCGCGCCGCGCAGCAGGGCCGCCGTGGAGGCCAGCAGGAGCAGCCCCAGGACCCCGAGCGCCGCCCACAGCCCGCGCAGCCGCCGGGCCAGGGCCCCGAGCCGGGAGGTCGGCGCCGCCCGCGCCACCAGCGCGCCCATGAGGGCCAGGGTCAGCAGCCCGCTCATCAGCCCGCCGCTCTGCCGCGCCGACAGCGAGCGCTGCCAGAAGAAGGGGCCCAGCTCCGGCTGGGGAGCGTCGATCCGATCCTGGGCCTTCCCGCGGGCATGCTCCAGGTTCGCGCGCAGGTCCCCGTCCAGGGGCGCCAGCGCGTGGCCCCGCTCCCAGGCGGCGATGGCCAGCCCCAGCCGACCCTGCCGGTACAGGGCCTCGCCCAGGCCGTGGTAGACGGCCGGGTCCCGCCCGCCCTCGGTCAGCGCCTCGCGGAAGTGCTGCTCGGCCGCGGCGTAATCACCGGAGCGTGCGGCGGCCACGCCCGCGTCGAAGCCCTGCTGGGCGTCCGCCAGGGCCAGCCCGCACAGGAGCAGGGCGGGGATCACGCGCCCCTCCGCGCGATGAAGGTCCGCACCCGAGGCTCGAGATCGCTCACCGACTGCCCCCCGTAGCGCGCCGCCTCCAGGTCGGCGTAGAGGGCGCGCGCCTCCTCGCCCAGCGTGGCGACCTGCCCGCGGTCCAGACCGGCCGCCGGGCGCCCGAGCCGCAGCGCCGCCGCCTCGCGGAAGAGCTGCTCCAGCGCGCCCAGCCGCGCGCCCGGGTCGGCGGGCAGCCGCTCCAATCCGGCGGTGACGGCGTCCCAGGGGTCCTTTCGACGACCCCGGACGACCCGCCCCAGCTCCAGGAGCACCAGGCCCAGCGCCGGCACCAGGGGGGGCAGCAGCCAGCGACCGAGCCCGCTCGCGGCGCGATCCCCGATGTCGGCCTTCCCCGGCACGGGCAGGATGTCCTCGCCCAGCGAGCCCACCGCCTGGCGGGTGTCGCCGCTCTGCCCGGCGAAGCTCCGCACCTCGCCCGCCCCCGCCTCGCCCGGCGACACGTCCAGGGTGAGGGGCGCGCTCTCGACGACGGTGTAGGTCCCGCTGGCGGGGTCGAAGACGGGGATGCGCAGGCCGGGGATCTCCAGCCGGCCCTGCCGCTCGGGCACCAGCGAGCGTTGGAAGCGGGCGGTGGCCGTGTAGGCGCCGTCCTCGATGGCGGCCTCCACCGTGGGGTCGTCGTCGTAGACCCGGAAGCCGGCGTCCGCGGGCGGGGCGGGGAGCTTGAAGCCCTGCAGGCTGCCGTCGCCGCTCAGGACCACGTCGAGCGTGACGGAGTCGCCCTGGCGGACCGTCGTCTTCTGGGGCGTGACCTGGAGGTTGAAGCGGCCGATCAGCCCCGAGAAGTCCGCGGGTCTGCCCTCCGTGGGCAGCGGGCGGATCTTCACAGGCACGGCGTCGGCGGTCAGCGTCTCGTTGGTGACGTCGCGCAGCGCGCGGAAGGGGCTGCTGGCGAAGGGATCGTCCCGGCGCGAGCGCCCCGACGTGGGCACCTGCGCGACCAGCATGGCCGGGCCGATGACGCGCTCGCCCTCGCCCGCCGCCACCAGGGGGACGTCGATGAGCTGCTCGGTGTAGCGGGCCCCGTCGAGCTCGGAGCTGCGCTCCTGCTGGGTCATCCCGATGGGCTCCTTGACAAAGCCGTCGAAGGAGGGCGGGGTCCAGCGCGCGTCCAGCACCTCGCCGCGGTGGCGGAAGCGGAAGCGGTAGACCACCACCTGGCCCAGCCAGAGCGAGTCGTCGGTGACCGCCGCCGAGACGTCGCGCTCGGCCCTGTCCTGCTCGCTGCGCGGGCTCACCGTCACCTGGATGGCGGGCGCCGTGAGCTGCTCCCCCTCGCTCTGGAGGCGCAGCGGGCCCACGGTCCAGGTCCCCTCCTGGGTGGCGGTCATCGCGTAGCTGAAGCTGGTGATGCGGGTGGAGCGGAAGTTGACCACCACCCGCGACTGGCTCTGGCCCTGGTAGTCCAGGCTGAGCCCGCCGCTGACGGGGATGTCGGGGACGCCGGCCACCGCCCCGTCCACCACCTGGAGCTCCAGGGCGACGGTCTCGCCGACCTTGAGGTGCTTGGACGCGGCGTTCAGGCTGATCTGTGCCGCCGCCGCGACCGCGATGAGCAGGAGCGCCAGCATCACCAGTCCTTGCCTCCTCGGCTGTTGGGCTTCACGACCACGCGCGGGTCGCCCTCCTCGACGCCGTCGATCATGCGGTGGGCCTCCTGCGCGGAGATGCTGCCGGGCGCGGGTTGCGCCTCCTCTCCCGCGGTGCCCTCGCCCGTGTCGGGCTCCTGGGGCTCGTCGGAGCTGGGCTCACCCTGGCCCTGCTGGCCGGTGTCCTCGCGCTCCTCGCGGGTGCCGTCGCTCGGGGGCGGCTGGTCCTGCTGCTGTTGGTCCTGTTGCTGGTCCTGTTGTTGGTCAGGTCGCTGATTCTGCTGCTGGTCCTGCTGTTGTTGCTGGTCCTGCTGCTGCTGCTGGTCCTGCTGCTGTTGCTGCTGGTCCTGCTGCTGTTGCTGCTGGTCCTGCTGTTGCTGCTGCTGCTGCTGGTCCTGCTGCTGCTGGTCCTGCTTCTTCTGGAGCCGGGCGGCGATCTCCTTCTGCACGGCGCTCAGGTTCTGCTGAGCGGCCTTGTGCTCGGGGGCCTCGCCCAGGACCTGCTGCCAGCTCTGCTGGGCGTCGGTGAGGCGGCCGTCCTTGTACTCGGCGAGCCCGGCGTTGTAGCGAGCGCGCGCGGCCTGATCGGGATCCTTCGTGCGGTCGGCGACCTCGTCCAGCAGCGCGCTGGCGCGGTCATAGTCGCCCTCGCGGAAGAGCTGGAGGCCGAGGCGCTCGGCGACCCCCAGATCGCCGGGGCTCGCGGCGTGGGCCTTCTCCAGGGCCTCCCGGCTCTGCTCGGCGGCCTGCGCGCTCCCGGGGAGGGCGAGCGCGCCCAGCAGCAGGGCGAGCGCGCGGAGGCGGAGCGGGCGGGGGCGCAGCGTAGCGGCCAGCAGCGCGCAGACCACCGCGCCGGCGAGCGGCCACTGATAGCGCTCGTCCCAGATCTTCTCGCGCCGGGCACCCTGGCTGGCGCTCTGGAGCTTCCCGCGGATCTCGCCCTCGTAGATCTGGGCCAGGTCACCCGCGCCCGCGGTGGTGCGGACATAGGCGCCCGCGCCGGCCTGCGCGACGCTCTGGAGGGTATCCTCCTCCAGTCGGGTGAGCACCGTGCCGCCCGCCGCGTCCTTCTTGAAGCCGCCCTCGGGCATGGGGATGGGGGCGCCCTCCTCGGTGCCGATGCCCATCGCGTAGACGTGGACGCCCGCCTCCAGCGCGCGCTTCGCCGCGGCTACGCCGTCTCCCACCTGATCCTCGCCGTCGGACAGGATGATCACCGCCTTGTCGGCCGCGCCCTCGCCGTCGTCCAGCATGGCGACCGCCGCGTCGATGGCGGCCCCGAGGTCGGAGCCCTGGGCGGCCAGCGTGCTGGTGTCGGAGTCCTTCGCCATCTGGACCAGGGCGTCGTAGTCCAGGGTGAGCGGCATGCGCGGGTAGGCGCCCCCCGCGAAGATCACCAGGCCCACGCGATCCCCGGCCAGCATCCCCGCCAGATCGATGACCTTGCGGCGGGCGCGCTCCATGCGGCTGGGGCTGACGTCTTCGGCGGCCATGGAGCTGGACACGTCCAGCACCACCGCGATGGAGAGCCCCTCGCGCTTCAGCTCCTGCCAGCGGTAGCCCCAGCGCGGCCCCGCCAGCGCCACCACCCCGAGGGCGAGCGCCAGCGTCAGGAGCGTGAGCCGGAGCGCATGCAGGCGCCCCGCACCCTCCGAAGAGAGCGCGTCCACCAGGGTCCCCAGGCGCTCCAGCGCGCGTCGCCGCGCCCGCAGCGCGAGCCACGCCCCCACGACCAGCAGCGGCAGCGCCCACAGGAGCTGGCGGAGGGCCGGCTCGGCCCAGCTCAGGGTCCCGCTCTCGCCGCCGAGGAGCTCGGGCGTCATGGCAGCCTCCGCAGCAGGGTCTCGCCCAGCAGGGCCGAGGCCAGCAGGAGCCCCAGCCCGCCGGCCAGCCAGGGGCGGTAGCGCTCCTCGCGGTGGACCAGCTCGCGCACCTGGGCGGTGGACTTCTCCAGCTCGTCGATGGTGGCGTAGACCTCCTCCAGCGCGGCGGTGTTGGCCGCGCGGAAGTAGCGCCCGCCCGTGGTCTTGGCGATGGCCTCCAGCGAGCGCTCGTCCAGGTCGCTGCGCCCGCCGAAGAGGCCGAGCGGCCCGGCCCGGCCCTCGCCGCCCACCCCGATGGTGTAGACGCGGATCCCCAGGGCCTTCGCCGCCTGCGCGGCCTGCAGGGGCGCGACCTGGCCCGCGTTGCTCCGACCGTCGGTGACCAGGACCACCACCTTGGACGGGGCCTCCAGATCCTTGAGCCGCCGGCTGGCGATGGCCAGCGCGTCGCCCACCGCCGTCGCGCGGTCGCCCGCCATGCCCAGCTGCACCTGGCGCAGGAAGCCGATGAGCGACTCATGATCGAGCGTGAGCGGGACCTGGGTGAAGGCCTCCTCGCCGAAGACTACCAGCCCCAGGCGATCGTGAGGCCGCCCCTCAACGAAGCGCGCCGCCACCTCGCGGGCCACGGTCAGGCGGTCGGCCCGGCGCCCGTCCAGCGTGTAGTCCGCCTGCTCCATCGAGCCCGAGGTGTCGATGGCCAGCATGATGTCGATGCCCTCGCTCTCCACGTACTGCTCGCGGTCCACCTGCTGAGGGCGGGCGAGCGCGACGACGAGGGCGGCCAGCCCGGCCATGAGCAGGAGCCGCGGCAGGGGGGCCAGCAGGGTGCGCCAGGTCCGGCCGCCCTTGCTGTGGGCCAGCGACGACCAGGCCATCGCCGGGTTGCGCCCGAGCCAGGGGGCGGCCAGCGCCAGCGGCATCGCCAGGAACCAGAGGGGGGAGGCCCACTCAAGCACGGGGCGCCTCCGCGGGCGGGGGCGTCGGGTCGCGGGGGCGCGTGGCCTCGACGACCGCGAAGAAGTCTTCGTCCAGGGCCTGGAAGAAGGGCTCGCCGCCGCCCTCGCGGGCGAACTTCAGGCGGTCGGTGGCGTCCAGGACGTGGGCGGCGTTCATGCGCAGCGAGGGGCCCAGACGGCCGGAGCGCTCGAGCTCGGTCAGGATCTCGCGGGTGGTGCGGGCGGTGGCGGGGAAGCCGGTGATCGCCTCCAGGTAGGCGCGCAGGATGGTGGAGAGCTGCAGCGCGACGGCGTGATCGTCCTGGCCGGACACGCGGGCCTGCTCCCAGGCGCGCAGGGCGACGACGTGCGGGGGTTCGGGCGGGGGAGGGGGCAGGGCGCGGACGCGGCGACGTCGCCAGAGCGCGATGGCCGCCCCGACCGCCAGCGTGGTCGCCGCCGCCAGCCCCAGCGCCAGCCAGCTCGTCTCCTCCGCAGGGATGTCCTCGACCTCGGCCATGGGGCCACCGGTCGGCCCTTGAACGCCGATGTCCACGAAGATGGGGCCGGGGGCGAGCGGGAGCTTCTCGTCGCCGGGGCCCAGGGCCTCGCCCGCGCCGGGCTCGATGACGTAGCTGCCGGGCGGGCCGCTGAGCTCGTAGCGGGTGACGAAGACCTGGGCGCCGTCCTCCGACGGGGGGGTGTCGGTGCCCGTCGAGCGCACCGTGAGGCCCTCGGCGCTGGGCTCTCCGGGGCGGACCGTCCAGCCGTCGGGGGCCGTGGCGCGGATCTCCAGGCGGATGGGCTCGCTGGCCTCGACCTTGGGGTCGTCCACGCGGGCGACCAGGCTCGGGGTGAGCGCCTGCTCCGAGGGGGCGCATGCGGCGAGCCAGATCAGCAGGAGCGGGCTCATCGCGCGCGCTCCAGGGCCTTGAAGTGCAGGAGCAGCTCGCGGAAGGGGTCCTCGTTCGTGCCGATGGAGCAGGCGCTGGCGCCCGTACGGCGCAGGCGGGAGATCCGCTCGTGGACGGTGAGGGCGGGGCCGAGGCCGCGGGCGTCCACCAGGCGGCGGGCCCCGGTCTCGGCGTCCTCCAGCTCCAGCAGCCCCACGGGCGGGAGGGTCTGCTCCAGCGGGTCGTGGACCACGAAGGCGCTCACCCGGTGGCGGCGGGCCAGGGCGGCCAGGGCGCGATCCCAGGGCTTCGGGGCCAGGAAGTCGCTGACGATGCTGATGACGGCCCGGCGCTTGAGCACCCGCCCGGCGTACTCCAGCGCCCCGGCGATGTCGGTGGCGCGGCGGTCCTCGCGGCGCTCGAAGGCGGCCTGCAGCACGGCCCAGGCGTGGCCGCGGGCCTTGCGCGGGGGCATGAAGCGCTCGACCCGGTCGGTGAAGGTCAGCAGCCCGACCTTGTCCCCGGTGCGCGTGGCGGCGTAGGCCAGGGCCCCGGCGATGCGGGCCATCTGCAGGCGCTTGTCCGTGCGCCCGTCGCGTCCGCCCGACCCGAAGCGCACCGAGCCCGAGACGTCCATCATCAGCAGCAGGGTGAGCTCGCGCTCCTCGCGGAACTCCTTGATGAAGGGGGCGTTCGCGCGGGCCGTGACGTTCCAGTCGATGTGGCGGACGTCGTCGCCCGGCACGTAGGGGCGGACCTCCTCGAACTCCATCCCGCGCCCGCGGAAGGCGCTGCGGTAGCTCCCCGAAAACGGGTTGTCCACGCGCCTGCCTGCCTGGAGGTGCAGGCGCCGGATCAGCCGCAATTCCTCCGGCGTGAGCATGCGGGCCTCAGGGCGTCTTGACCTTCTGGAACACGCGCTCGATGACCTGCTCGGGGCCGATGCCCTCCGCCTCGGCCTCGTAGGTCAGCAGGACGCGGTGGCGCAGCACGTCGGGCCCCAGCGCCTTGACGTCGTCGGGCGTGGTGAAGCCGCGGCCCTCCAGGAAGGCGTGGGCGCGGGCGGCGGCGGCCAGGGAGAGGGTCGCGCGCGGGCTGGCGCCGAACTCGATGATTCGGGCTAGATCAGTTAGTCCGACCTCGGCGGGGCGGCGCGTGGCCTGGATGATGTCCACGATGTAGTCGGCCACCACCTGCTCCATGCGGACGGAGGCCACGACCTCGCGGGCGGCGGCCAGATCCTCGCGGGTGGCCACCGGCTCGAGCGCGGGGGCGGGCTCGGACGCGCGGGCCAGGATCTGGCGCTCGTCCTCGCGCGTGGGGTAGCCCACCCGGACCTTCAGCATGAAGCGGTCGGCCTGGGCCTCGGGCAGGGGGTAGGTGCCCTCCTGCTCGATGGGGTTCTGGGTGGCCAGCACCAGGAAGGGGTCGGGCAGCTTGTGAGTGGTCTCGCCGATGGTGACCTGCCGCTCCTGCATGGCCTCCAGCAGCGCCGACTGCACCTTGGCCGGCGCGCGGTTGATCTCGTCGGCCAGCAGGATGTGGGTGAAGACCGGGCCCTTGTGGGTGGCGAAGCTGCCCTCCCGCGGGTTGTAGATCTGCGTCCCGACGAGGTCGGCGGGCAGCAGGTCCGGCGTGAACTGGATGCGCTTGAAGCCCAGCGCCATGGAGCGCGCCAGCGTGTGGACCGCCGTGGTCTTGGCCAGCCCCGGCACGCCCTCCAGCAGGACGTGGCCGTTGGTCAGCAGCGCGATGAGCAGGCGATCCATCATCGCCTGCTGCCCCACGATCACCCGCTTGACCTGCGCGCGGATGCGCTCCACCGTGGGCTGTACTTCCCGGACCCGGGCCTCAATCTCCGCCACCGTCCTCATCTCTGGCCTCGCGCGCGGACGAGCGGCTGTCCGCTCAGTTCGTCTTCCCGAAGAAGTCCTTCAGATCTGACCAGAAACCCTTGTCCCGAACCTTCTCTTCCTGCACGTCGGCGAGCTGACGGATCAGCTCCTCCTCGCGGGGGGTGAGGTTCTTCGGCACCGCAACCACCACCTGCACGTGCTGGTCGCCGCGCCCGCGCCCGTCGAGGCGAGGCACTCCGCGCCCGCGGAGCGTGAAGATCTTGCCGGACGGCGTGCCCTTCGGGATCTCCAGCATCTCCGGCGTGTCGTCCACCGTGGGCACCTCGATCTGGCCGCCGAGGCAGGCCCGCGGGTAGCCGATGGGGATGGTGCAGACGACGTCGTTGCCGTCGCGCCGGAAGAGCTCGTGCTCGTCCACGGTCACCTGCACGTAGAGGTTGCCCGTGGGCGCGCCGGGGTCGCCGTCGTCGCCCTTGCCGTGGAGCCGGATGCGCAGGCCCTCGTGGATGCCGGCCGGGATCTTGACCGTCAGCTTCTCGCGCGCGCGGGTGCGGCCGCTGCCCGAGCAGCTCCGGCAGGGGTTGCGGATGATCTCCCCCTGGCCCTGGCAGGTGGGGCAGGTGGTGCGGATGCGCAGGAACATCTGGGCCTGGATCACCTCGCCGGTGCCCCGACAGGTGCCGCAGGTCTCGGGCTTGCCCCCGGCCTGCACGCCGTTGCCCCCGCAGGTCTCGCAGCGCTGCTGGCGGTCGTACTCCACCTCCTTGCTGCAGCCGTGGACAGACTCCAGGAAGCCGATGCGCACGCGGACCTCCTGGTCCTCGCCGCGCCGGATGCGCCGTCCGCCCCCGCGACGCTGCCCGCCGAAGCCGAACAGATCGCCGAAGAGGTCGGAGAACTGGCTGAAGACCTCCTCGGCGGACTGGAATCCGCCCTCGGCGCCCGCGTTCCGCAGGCCGTTGTGGCCGTAGCGGTCGTAGATCGCGCGCTTCTCGTCGTCCGAGAGCACCTGGTAGGCCTCGGACGCCTCCTTGAACTTCGTCTCGGCCTCCGGGTTGTCCGGGTTCCGATCCGGGTGGTACTGGAGGGCCAGCTTCCGGTAGGCCTTCTTGATGTCGTCCGCCGGAGCGTCCCTGGGGACGCCCAGAACCTCGTAGTAGTCGCGCGGCGCCGCCATCGCTGAGGTCTCGCTGAGAGAGGAGAGGGGGGAAGTGAGAACCGCCGCCCGGGGGTTTCAGGCCTCCGAGCGGCGGTGGAAGTTCAACCGAGAGTGGATCAGGCCTCTTCGAAGTCGGCGTCGATCACGTCGCCGTCCTTGCCCTTGCCGCGGCCGGCGTCCTGGGCCGGGCCCGCGCCCGGACCGGCCTGACCGGGGCCCTGGCCCGACTGGTAGGCGGACTCGGCCAGCTTGTGGCTGGCGGCCTGAAGCCGGTCGAAGGCGGCCTTGATCTTGCCGGCGTCGTCGCTGTCCATGGCCTCGCGAGCGGCCTGCACGGCGGCCTCGACGTTGCCCGTCTCGGCGCTCGGCAGCTTCTCTTTGTGCTCACGGAGCAGCTTCTCGGTCTGGTAGATCATGTTGTCCAGGTTGTTGCGGGCCTCGATGACCTCGCGGCGGGCCTTGTCGGCCGCCTCGTTGTCGCCGGCCTCGCGGACGAGGCGATCGACCTCGTCCTTGCTGAGCCCGCTGGAGCTGGTGATCGTGATCTTCTGCTCGCGCCCGGTGGCCTTGTCCTTGGCCGTGACGTTCAGGATGCCGTTGGCGTCGATGTCGAAGGTGACCTCGACCTGAGGCATCCCGCGCGGGGCCGCCGGGATCCCGTCCAGCCGGAAGGTGCCCAGCAGGCGGTTGTCGCGGGCCATGGGCCGCTCGCCCTGGAAGACGTTGACGTCCACCGCCGTCTGGTTGTCCGCCGCCGTCGAGAAGATCTCGGACTTGCGGGTGGGGATGGTCGAGTTGCGGGAGATGAGCACGGTGTGCACGCCGCCGAGCGTCTCGATGCCCAGGGAGAGCGGGGTGACGTCGAGCAGGAGCAGGTCCTTCACGTCGCCGGAGAGCACGCCGCCCTGCACCGCCGCGCCGATGCCCACGACCTCGTCGGGGTTCACGCTGTGGTTGGGCTCGCGGCCGAAGAGCTCCTTGACGCGCTTCTGCACCATCGGGATGCGGGTGGAGCCGCCGACCAGCAGCACCTCGTCGATCTCGCTCGGCTTGAGCCCGGCGTCCTTCAGCGCCTGGCGGCAGGGGGCGAGGGTGCGCTCGACGATGGGCTCGATCATCTGCTCGAACTTCGCGCGGGAGAGCGTGCTCTCGAAGTGCTTCGGGCCGCTGGCGTCCGCGGTGAGGAAGGGCAGGTTGACCTCGGTCGTGTTCGCGATCGAGAGCTCGATCTTGGCCTTCTCGGCGGCGTCGCGCAGGCGCTGGAGCACCATGCGCTCGCGGCTGATGTCGATGCCGTGGGCCTTCTTGAACTCGTCGATCATCCACTGCACGAGGACCTGATCGATGTCGTCACCGCCGAGGTGCGTGTCGCCGTTCGTGGACTTCACCTCGACGACGTTGTCGCCCACCTCGAGGATCGAGATGTCGAAGGTGCCGCCGCCGAAGTCGTAGACGGCGATGGTCTGCTCCTTCTTCTTGTCGAGGCCATAGGCCAGCGCCGCCGCGGTGGGCTCGTTGATGATGCGCTTGACCTCGAGCCCGGCGATCTTGCCGGCGTCCTTGGTCGCCTGGCGCTGGGCGTCATTGAAGTAGGCGGGGACGGTGATGACCGCCTCGGTCACGGGCTGGCCGAGGTAGCGCTCCGCCTCACGCTTGAGCTTCTGCAGCACCATCGCCGAGATCTCGGGGGGCGAGTACTGCTTGTCGTCGATCTTGACGCGGGGCAGACCGTCCGGGCCGCGCACGACGTCGTAGCCGACGCGGCGGACCTCCTCGGCGGACTCCTCGAAGCGGCGGCCCATGAAGCGCTTGATCGAGTAGACCGTGCGCGTGGGGTTCGTGATGGCCTGACGCTTGGCCACGGCGCCGACGAGGCGCTCGCCGTCCTTGGTGAAGCCGACGACCGAGGGGGTGGTCCGAGCGCCCTCCTCGTTGATGATGACCACCGGCTTGTCGCCTTCCATGATGGCGACGACCGAGTTGGTGGTCCCCAGGTCGATCCCGATGATCTTGCCCATGCTCTTCTTCTCCCTCGGGGAGCCGCAGCGCTTCTCTGCGATTCTCGTGTTTCAGGGTTGATATTTCAGGAGGACATCCTTTGATGTCCTGGCTCGCTCCGGAAGCTAATCGCCGCTCCCGGTGCGGCAAGGGCCCGATCACACAGCGCGTGAGCATTCTTGCACGTGCGCGAGCGCGACATCGACGTCGCGGTTTTCGAGCCCCCCTTCGCCGGCCTCGCGCGGGCATGGCCCGAAGATCGGCGTTCGACCGTGTGCGAGGGGGCTGGCACGGGTCCTGCAATACCTCAGAGCGTCCGCCTCGGGCCAGACCAACAAACCCACCCGTCCGTGCCCTGACCCACTGACCCGAGGCGGGGCGCCGACGAAGCAATAGGGCCTCGTCGGCGCCTCAGCGCTGAACTGACACGCGGGAGGGGGAGCACCCCCTCCCGCTTTCATTTTTTCTGCGCCTCATTTTTTCAGCGCACCCCGTTGACGCGCTTCCAGGGGGTGTCTACCCCTTGCACCCTCCGCCGAGGGCGGGGGCGAGCTTCGCCTCGTTCTCTGACCTCGGCATTGCTCTGAAGGCGCGGCAGGTGAGACCAGCAAGGTCCAGCCTGTCCGGGCCGCCAACCCTGAAGCGTGTACCTGTTCCCGGAGGCTGCGATGAAGTTCCGTCCCCTCTATGATCGCGTCGTCGTCAAGCGCGTCGAGGCCGAGGCCAAGACCAGCGGTGGCCTGTTCCTGCCCGAGACCGCGAAGGAGAAGCCCCAGACCGCCGAGGTCGTGGCCGTCGGCGATGGCCGGCTCCTCGAGAACGGCGAGCGCCGTGCGATCAGTGTCAAGGTCGGCGACCGCGTCCTGCTCGGCAAGTGGAGCGGCGACGAGGTCAAGGTCGACGGAGAGGACCTGATCATCCTCAAGGAAGACGAGATCCTCGCCATCGTGAGCTGAGGCGCTCTCCTCCCACCGAAAGCTCTCCAACCTCCATTCCTCGCTCTCGTGCTTCGAGACAGGAGACATCGATATGGCCGCCAAGGACATTCATTTTCGCGAGATCGCCGCTGGCGAGGTGCTGAAGGGCGTGGACACCCTCGCCAACGCCGTGAAGGTCACGCTGGGCCCCAAGGGGCGCAACGTCGTGATCGAGAAGAGCTTCGGCGCCCCGGTCATCACCAAGGACGGTGTGACCGTGGCCAAGGAGATCGAGCTCAAGGACAAGTTCCAGAACATCGGCGCCCAGATGGTCAAGGAGGTCGCCAGCAAGACCTCGGACGTCGCGGGTGACGGCACCACCACCGCCACCGTGCTCGCGCAGGCCATCTACCGCCACGGCGCCAAGCTCGTCGCGGCCGGCGCCAACCCGATGGACCTCAAGCGCGGCATGGACAAGGCCGTGGAGGTCATCGTCGCCGAGCTGAAGAGCCTCTCCCGCCCCGCGCGCGACAACGAGGAGATCGCCAAGGTCGGCACGATCTCGGCGAACGGCGACGAGGAGATCGGCCGCATCCTGGCCGAGGCCATCGACAAGATCGGCCGCGACGGCGTCATCACCGTCGAGGAGGCCAAGACCCTCAAGACCGAGCTCGAGATCGTCGAGGGCATGCAGTTCGACCGCGGCTACCTTTCGCCGTACTTCGCCACGGACGGGGACCGGATGGAGGCCGTCCTCGAGGACGCGTTCATCCTCATCCACGAGAAGAAGATCAGCGTCATGAAGGACCTGCTCCCCCTGCTGGAGAAGGTCCACGAGGCGGGCAAGCCCCTGCTGATCATCGCCGAGGACATCGAGGGCGACGCGCTGGCCACCCTGGTCGTCAACCGCCTCCGCGGCAACATGGCCGTCTGCGCGGTCAAGGCCCCGGGCTTCGGCGATCGCCGCAAGGCCATGCTGGAGGACATCGCGGTCCTGACCGGCGGCAAGGCGATCATGGACGATCTCGGCATCAAGCTGGAGAGCGTGACGCTGAGCGACCTGGGCCGCGCCCGCCGCATCGTGGTGGACAAGGAGAACACCACCATGGTCGACGGTGAGGGCAGCCGCGACGCCGTGAAGGCCCGCGTCAAGCAGATCCGCGCGCAGATCGCCGAGACCACCTCGGACTACGACCGCGAGAAGCTGCAGGAGCGCCTGGCCAAGATCCTGGGCGGCGTCGCCGTCGTCCACGTCGGCGCGGCCACCGAGGTCGAGATGAAGGAGAAGAAGGCCCGCGTGGAGGACGCGCTCAACGCGACCCGCGCCGCGGCCGAGGAGGGCGTGGTCCCGGGCGGCGGCGTCGCGCTGCTCCGCGCGCAGGCCGCGCTGTCCAAGCTCCACCTCGAGGGTGACCAGGGCTTCGGCGTGCGGATCATCCGCGACGCCATCGAGGAGCCGCTGAAGGCCATCGCCGACAACGCGGGCCTCGACGGCGCCATTGTGGTCCACAAGGTCAAGGTCGGCACGGGCTCGTTCGGCTTCAACGCCCAGAGCGAGGTCTATGGCGACATGTTCGAGATGGGCATCCTCGACCCCACCAAGGTCGTGCGCAGCGCCCTGCAGAACGCCGGCAGCGTGTCCGGCCTCCTGCTGACCACCGAGGTGGTCATCGCCCAGAAGCCGGAGAAGAAGAAGGCCGGCGGCGGCGGTGGCGGCGGCGGCATGGGCGGCATGGGCGGCATGGGCGGCATGGGCGGCGGGGACATGGACTTCTAGTCTCTCGGGTGGGGGCTCTGCCCCCCGCTTGCGCTGGATCCTTCTCGCTTCCGCTCGAAGTCTCCTGCGCAAGCGCCCCCCGGCGCGCTTCGCGCGAGCGCCTCTGGCGCCTCGTCGGCGTCCATGAGCTGGGGCGCACGGAGGATCGGTCTTCGGGTGGGTGCGGCGGAGCCTCCCAAATGTGGATAGGGGCTCCGCCGTGAACACCTCCCCCCGCGCCACGCTCTTCGTGCGACTGTGCGCCGCGCTCGCCTCGGGCGCGGTGCTCATGTTCGTCTCGCCTCCGGTCAACCTCCACGGGTTGCACTGGTTCAGCTTCCTCCCGCTCTTCTGGGCGCTGCGGCCGGGGGAGCACCGGACCAACGCGAAGCTCGGCTACGCGGCGGGCTGGATCGCGGTCTTCCTGCTCTTCTACTGGCTGGTGGACACGATCCGGCTCTTCTCCAGCCTGCCCTTCGTGGCGGCGCTGCTGGTGCAGATCGTCTTCGCCAGCGCGTTCGCGATCCCCTACGCGCTGGTCTTCGGCTCGGTCCACTGGCTGCGCGAGCGCTTCGGCGCGGGCTGGGTCTGGCTGGTGCCCGCCGTGCTGGTCGCGGCCGAGAAGCTGAGCCCCGCCCTGTTCCCCTACTACCAGGGCGTGAGCCAGTACCGGAACCCCTACACCTGGCAGCTCGCCAGCGTGTTCGGCGCCTACGGGCTCAGCTATCTGGTGATGCTGACCAACGCCGCGCTGGCCGAGGGGCTGTTCTATCGGCGCGCGGAGGGCGCGGCCCAGCCCTGGAGGCTCTACGGCGCGGTCCTGGCGATCTTCCTCGGGAACATCGGATTCGGCGCCTGGCGGCATGCGGCGGTGGAGCAGGAGCTGGCCAGCGCGCGCATCTTGCAGGTCTCGCTGCTCCAGGACGACGTGACCATGGATGAGCGCCGCTTCACCTCGGCGCGCGAGGACCTGAACGCCTGGGTGAGGCTCACACGCCAGCTCGACGGCAAGAAGGTGGATCTGGTGGTCTGGCCGGAGGGTGCTGTGCCCTACAACCCCTCCGATCCCAAGGTGCTGGAGTACCTGGGCAAGCTGACCAGCTCCGGCGGCTACGAGCTGCTGGTGGGCGGGGGCACCTCCGAGAAGGCGCCGCCCGAGACCGGTCGCAAGTACATCCACTACAACTCCTGCTACCTCATCGACCGGGCGGGCGCGCTGAAGGGCCGCTACGACAAGATGGTGCCGCTGCCCTTCGGCGAGTACATCCCCTTCTCCGAGACCTTCCCCTTCCTGAACGGGCTGATCGAGGGCCCTGGCGACTTCCGCGCGGGCAAGACGCCCACGGTGTTCCAGGCCGACGGCTACACGTTCACGGTGCCGATCTGCTACGAGGCGATCCTGGATCGGCAGATGTGGAAGCTCAAGGACGCCGACCTCTTCGTGAACATCACGAACGACGCCTGGTTCGGCGACACGGCGAGCCCCTGGCAGCACGCCATGCTCTCCGCCGTCCAGGCCACCCAGTACGGTCGCCCCCTGCTGCGTGTCGCCTACACGGGCGTCTGCATGGTGGTCGAGCCCCACGGCGACATCCTCTACGAGACGAAGCCCTTCGTGGAGTTCGCCGGGGTGGTGCCGCTGCGCCTGGCCCAGGTGGAGACGGCCTACGTGCGCGGAGGCTGGGTCTTCGCCTGGCTCTGCGTGGCGGCCTCGGCGATGGCCTGGGGCTTCGGGCGCGGGCGCGCTCCTCGGAGCCCCGCGTCCGCAGACGACGCGCGCCCCGTCGAGGCGTCTGTGGTAGGCTCCACAGAGCGGTAGCGGTGAGGTCTGCGTGGCGTCCTGGCGAATCCTGGTGGTGGACGACGAGCCTGAGATCCAGGAGGTCGTGACCGAGTTTCTGGAGGGCCTCGGGCACCACGTCGACGCCTTCGCCAGCGGGCGGCAGGCCATCGAGCGCCTCGCGGGTGAGCTCAGCCCCTACGACATCGCGCTGGTGGACTGGACGATGCCCGGGATCTCCGGTCGCGACGTCATCAACGAGATCCAGCGGCGCAGCCCGCACACCGCGATCATCGTCGCCACCGGGCGCATGGATCTCACGCCTCCGCCGGGCCTGAACCTGCTGGAGGTCCCGGTGCTCAAGAAGCCCTTTCAGCTCCGCAAGCTCTCCGAGGCGCTGGACCGGGTGATGAACCGACCCCCGAAAACGGGCTCTACATCGTAAAGGATCCGACCGTGGTCAGACAAACACTTGCCATGTGGCGCGGTCGTGAGTAACCTGCACTCATAAGGTTTCGGTCTCCGATCAGTCCCCCCCGTCGGTCCTCATCTGGCAACCATCTCAGCGTCTCCTCCAAAATTAATGCGGTGCGGCCCGGTCGTGGGGGGGCTCTTCAGATTCCAGGCGGGAGGCTTCGAGCCTCCCGCCGCTCTTTTGGGGGATCGCGCTCCGCGGAGAGCCAGGCTCAGGGCCCGCCCTTGGGGGCCTGGCCGGGTGGGCCCTTGTCGCCGGGCGCGTAGGGCTGCGCGGGCTGGCCGCTGAGCTCCCGGTGCAGGTGCGGCCGGCTGACCAGGACGCGGCAGCGCTCCTTCAGGGCCGTCTCCTCGATCATCTCGCAGTAGCGGATGGAGCCCGGGTCCACGTCGCGGGTCACGGTCAGGTAGATGTAGTCGCGGACCCGGGGGTCGCTGACGCGCTCCCGGGTGAGGGTCTCGGCGCGCGCGCGCTCGGTCCGGTAGAGCGCGGGCAGGGTCTCCGCCCAGCAGGTGTCCTGGCTGGCGCCGCCGGACATGGCCTCGCACTGGTCCACCGAGGTGAATTCTTCGGGCGTGCAGCCGAGCGCCAGCAACAGGATCGCGATCATGCTCGTCTCCGGACCTCGCCTCGTGGGCGGCAGAAGCGCCATGCGGCGCGTGAGGACGTGATCGTAGGGGGTGGAGGGCGCGCCGACCGCGCGGGACGACAGGCGATCCTCACCCAGATGCGATAACCTTCGTTCGCATGAGGTGGCTGCACTCCACGCCGCTCCTGGCGCTGCTCCCCGCCTGCCTTCCCGATCCAGTGCTGGTGGGGGCGGGCGACACCGGGGACTGTGGCTTCCAGCCGACCTGGTACGAGGACGCCGACCAGGACGGGCACGGCGACCCCGAGGACGTCGTCATCCGCTGCCTCCAGCCCGACGGCTACGTGGCCGACGGCGACGACTGCGACGATCTGGACCCGGCCATCTGGGAGGGCGAGGTCGTCTGGCCGGACGCCGACGGCGACGGCTACGGCGCGGACGGCTGGGAGGAGCTGATCTGCGGCTCGGCGGGAGAGGGCCAGGCCACGAAGGGGGGCGACTGCGACGACGCGGACGACGCCGTCTACGAGGACGCCCCGCCGGTCTGCGGCGACGGAGAGGACAACAACTGCGACGAGCAGACGGACTGTCCCGTCCCCGAGGGCTCGGGCGTGGCCGCGGACGCCTTCGCCTGGCTGGAGGCCGCGGCTGAGGACGAGCTCGGCGAGTCCGTGGCCTTCGTGGGCGACATGAACCAGGACCTGCAGCCGGATCTCCTGGTGGGGAGGCCGCGCTCGACCGGGGCGGACGCCGACCCGGGGCAGGCCCTCCTCCTGCTCGGGCCCCTCGAGGGGGAGATGGGCGAGGACGCGATCATCACGCTCACCGGGCCCGACGCCATCGACGAGACGGGCGGCGCGCTCGCGGCGGGCGGAGATCTCGACGAGGACGGGCTCGACGACCTGGTGCTCGGGGCCATGCGCAACGGGGACGCGAACTCCGGCGCGGTCTACGTGGTCCTGGGCCCGGTGACGGGGGACCTCACGCTGGGGACCTCAGGCGTCGCGCTGGCGGGCGAGGCGGAGAACGGGCTCCTGGGGAGCGCGCTCCTGGGAGGGGTGGATCTCCTGGGGGATGACGGGGTCCCCGACCTCGCCATCGGGGAGTCCGGTCGCGACCTGGGCGCGGGCGCCGTGTGGCTGGTCGCGGGCCCGCTGGGAGAGGGGAGCGCCCCCATCAGCTCCGTCGGGACCGCGGTGTGGACCTCGGCGCTGGGGGGGCAGCTCGGGCGCAGCCTCGCCCACGTCGGCGACATCGACGGCGACGGCGTGCCCGACCTGGCGATCGGCGCACCCGGTCAGGACGGCGTGGAGGAGGACGCGGGCGCGCTCTGGCTGGTGCCCACGAGCGCCCCCTCCGGGGACGTCGCCGACCTCGCCCTCGGGTGGGTGCTCGGGCCGGAGGGTGAGGCCAGCTTCGGCTGGTCGGTCAGCGCGACCGGGGACGCGGACGGCGACGGGCTCGACGATCTGGTCGTCGGCGCGCCCAGGCTCCGCAGCGCGCTGGTGCTGGGAGGGGCCGCCTTCATCCTCCCGGGCAGCGCCGTGCTCGGCCTCGCCGGCGGCGTGGTGGGCGTGGATCTCGCGGCCGGGGCGGAGCTTTATGGGGCCTCGGACGATGAAGAGGCAGGCGCCAGCGTCGTCGGCGCGGGGGACATGGACTCCGACGGCGTGGGAGACTTCTGCGTCGGCGCGCCCGGCGCGGAGAGCCTCGGGGGCGAGGGTGCGCTGGGCGGAGCCTTCTGCTGGTACGGCCCGGTGGACGGGCCGCTCCCGCTGGCGAACGCGGACTTCATGTATTTCGGCGCCGCAGAGGGCGCGCGCATGGGCGCCTCGCTCGCCGTGGCGGACATCAACAACCTCGACGTCCCAGACCTCCTGGTCGGCGCGCCGGGAGAGGTCTCCGAATTCGAGCCTGAACGCCGGTCGGGCGTCTTCCTCTTCCTTGGGGATGGATACTAGGGATGTCTGACGTCATCGTGGAAGCGCTGGTCCAGCGGTCGGGGCAGCCAGATCGGACCTTCTCCCTGAAGCTCGGACAGGCGCACGTCGGGCGCGCCGAGGACAACGAGGTCGTGCTGCCGGACATGGGCGTGAGCCGGAAGCACGTCCGCCTGCGGGTGGAGGAGCAGCGGGTCCTCGTCGAGGATCTCGGCAGCGGCAACGGCACCTACCACAAGGGCAGCCGGATCCAGCAGGTCGGCCTCGTCGACGGCGACCAGCTCTACATCGATCCCTTCACGCTGACCTTCAGCTTCGTGGCGAACAAGGCGGCGGCCCCGCGGCGCTCGGGCTCTACGGCCGCGGCCCGTCCGGCGCGGCTCGTCACGATCGCCGGCGCGCGGCTGGAGCCCACGTACACCCTCGACCCGAAGGGCATCAGCCTCGGCCGCTCCAACCAGCGGGAGATTGTGCTCTACGACCCCGCCGCCAGCCGCCTGCAGGCGGAGATCTACTGGAAGGAGGACGGCTGGTGGCTCAAGGACGACGCGAGCGCCAACGGGACCTTCGTGAACGGCGATCGGACCACCGCGCGCCGCCTCCAGACCGGAGATCGGATCCGCGTCGGCGTCACCGAGCTCGCCTTCGAGGAGACCGACGTCGCGCCCACCCGCGCGCCCGCGCCTGCACCCGCTCCCGCTCCTGTGCCCGCGCCTGCGCCTGCACCCGCCCCAGCGCCCGCTCCCGCGCAACCCCTGGTCTCCTCGAGCGGGAAGACCGAGATGCGCCCCGCGGTGCGCCCGCCGCCCGCGCCCACGCCGCCTGTGCCCGCGCCGCCTGTGCCCGCGCCGCCTGTGCCCGCGCCCGCCGGTCCGACCCTGATCCTGGGGCCCGCCCCGACCCGAGCCACCAGCCCCTCGCCGGTCGTGGCCTCGCCGCCACCCATCGCGCCCCCGCCGGTCGTCGCGCCCCCGCCCCGGGCGAAGGAGCCCGCCCACCCCCGCAAGGTCTCCACCTTGCTCGTCGCGGGCGTGGTCGGCTTCGCGCTCCTCTGCCTGTCGGTCAGCGTGGGGCTCGTCGTGCTCGCCCTCCAGCCGGACGCGCTCACGCGGCTCGGGATCGAGCGCCCCCAGGCCCCGGTCGTGGTCCCGCCGCCGCCCAGCCCCGCCGTCGCCCAGTCGCTGGAGGTGGCGCATCGCCTCTTCGATCAGCGGCTATACCTCGACGCCATGAAGGGCTATTACGAGGTGAGGAAGAAGGATCCCCACAACGCAGAGGCGGAGCGGCTTCTCTACCTGTCGGGTGAGCAGCTCCTCCTCCAGGGGATGCGCGAGGCCATCGTCGCCCGCGCCAAGCCGCCGCCGCCGCGTCGCTGAGCCCGTCCGCGCCTCGCCCCGCGCGGCGCCGACGACGTGCGCCGCGCCGTCGCCTCCGCGCTGCGCCGAAACCTGACGTGTGCCCCCCATGCTCGGTCAGCGCGTGCCGGCGCGCCTTTGACAGCGCCGACACCCCTTTGTAGCCTGAACAGGGAAGCAGGATTCGCCGGGCATTTCCATCAAGGCATGAGACCGGGATGTATACCCTCATCGAGTTTCACGGGCGGCTCTCGCGGTCGGACAAGCGACCGGCCAACCCCGGGCGCTACGATCTCCTGTTTCAGCTCCACGCCTCGGCGGACGGGGCCGCCGCGCTGTGGACCGAGGCGCTCAAGGGCGTCGAGGTGGCGCCCGGGGGCTTCTACTACGTCACGCTGGGGCAGAAGGCGAGCCTGAGCGCCTCGCTGTTCACCGCCGGGCCCCGCTGGCTCTCGGTGCGCGTGGTCGCCGGCGGGAAGCGCTCGGATGAGCACTCCTCCCGCGTCCCGGTGCTCGGGCAGCTCATCTGCCTGGCCGACACCGTGCAGCAGGTCGAGACCCGGGTTCAGCAGATCGAGGCGACGCTGGCCTCGCTCGGCGCGGCGCGCGGCGCGCGGCGGGAGGGCGGGCTTCGGGACTGGGCGCAGGAGCTCACCGACAGGCTGTCGGTGCTGGAAGAGGGCGGCTCCGGCGTACGCGGCGGGCAGCTCGAGCAGATCGTGCTGCGCCTGGAGGCCATCGACGGCGAGGAGGGCAGGCTCACCCGCATCGAGGACGAGCTGGAGGACATCGTCGGCCCCGACGGCGACATCGTCGATCTGAACGAGCGCATGGACCTGCTTGAGGACCGCGCCCCCGACCTCATCGCCAACCTGCGCGCCCGCGAGGGCGAGACCGGCAAGGAGCGCCTCCGCGCCATCGACGAGGCCATCCGCGGCCTCAGCCAGCGCATCTCCGACGCCGATCGCACCCTCATCGAGCTCCGCGCCGCGCTCCAGACCCTGCGCGAGGCCCCTCCCCCCGGACCTGAGCAGATCGGCGCGCTGCGCAAGAGCGGCGACACCATGAACGGCGCGCTGGTCATCCAGCGAGGCGGGCTCGACGTCCAGGGCGGCACGCTCGCGGCGAAGAGCGCGGAGATCGCCAGCGTCGAGGCGGCGACCCAGATCCGCACGGCCCGCCTCGTGACCGAGGCCATCGACCTCCGCGGCGACCTGCTGGTGGACAGCCCGCGGCGCGCGCTCCAGGTCCGCCACGTCGAGGGGCGGCACGGCAGCGGGAAGCGCGACGGCCCCCTGCACCTCAACGCCCGCGGCGGGGCGGAGGTCGTCGTCGGCAACGCCGAGCAGCGCGCGGGCCTGGAGGTCCACGGGCCGCTGAGCGCGGACGCCGCGGTGCTCCCCCGCGCGGGCGTGGCCCAGGTCTTCAAGGGCGGCGCAGCTCTCAGCCCCGGCGACGTGGTCGCGCTGGAGGCCAACGGTCGGGCCGCCCACGCCAGCGGTCCCGGAGATCGCCGGGTGATCGGCGTTGTCTGCGCAGAAGCCGGACTCCTCCTCGGCGGCGCCGCGGGGGACGGACACGTCGCCGTGGCCCTGGCGGGGGTCGTGCCCTGCCGCGTCGAGGGCCCCGTGAGCCCCGGCGACGCGCTCGTCAGCGGGGCCGAGCCCGGCCACGGCCGCGCCAGCGTGGATCCCGCCGCGGACGCGGGCGCGATCTTCGGCAAGGCGCTAGAAGGGCTCGAGTCGGGGCGGGGCACCATCCGGGTGCTGATCGCGCCCCGCTGAGGGGTCCCCATGAAGCGCGAGCCGAGCCTGCCACCCTGGGCCGAGGAGCTCCGTCACCGCTACCTCTCCGGCGAGGCGAGCATGTTCCTGCTCCACGGGAACGTGCGCGACGTCTACCCCTGGGAGGAGAGCGACGGCAGCGTGCGCTACGTCCCGCTGCGGGAGTTCCTGGAGCGCTTCCTCGGGCGCTCCAAGGATATTCTGGTCTACTACAACCTCAGCGAGGGCCTGGAGTTCCAGGACAAGCAGGGCGCGGCCCGCTTCCGCGCCGCCGTGGAGGCCCGCCGCCTGCTCAAGGGTGAGCCCCCCCTCGGCCCGCTCCCCACCGAGCCCAACGATGTGCTCGGCGTGCTGGAGGACCTCGTCACCGACCCCAGCGTGCGCGCCGGCGTCGTCCTGGACTACGTCGAGACCGTGGCCCCCATGGGTGAGCTCTCGTTCATGGGCTCGGCCGACAAGAGCAACCTCGTCACCCTGCTGCGCTGGTCGCAGGACCCCGCGCTCCTGCGCACCGACAACCTCGTGCTGCTGGTCACCGAGCGCCTCTCCGACGTCCACCGCCGCGTGGTCGCCAGCGCGCAGATCGTCCCCGTCGAGCTCCGCCTCCCCGACGAGAGCGCCCGCCACGGCTTCGTCCAGCGCTCCGACGCCACGGGCGTGAAGCTGGAGATGAGCGCCGAGTCGCTCGCCAAGATCACGGCCGGGCTCTCGCTGCTCCAGGTCCGCGGCCTCTACCGCCAGGCCCGGCAGTCGGGCGAGCCCATCACCTTCCGGGACGTCAGCCGGAAGAAGAAGTCCATCATCGAGCAGGAGTGCCACGGCCTCGTCGAGTTCGTGGACCCCGAGCACAACTTCTCCCACGTCGGCGGCAACGACCGGCTGAAGGCCGATCTTCAGCGGGTGGCCCGCGCGATCAAGGCGGGCCAGCAGAACCGCGTCCCCATGGGCATGCTCTTCGTGGGCCCCATGGGCACCGGCAAGACCTTCATCGCCGAGGCCTTCGCCGCCGAGAGCGGGCTCACCTGCCTGAAGTTCAAGAACTTCCGCGAGAAGTGGGTGGGCTCCACCGAGGGCAACCTGGAGAAGATCCTGCAGGTGGTCGAGGGGCTCGGCTACGTGCTCCTCATCATCGACGAGGCCGACCGCTCCATGTCGTCGGGCGACAACGACGGGGGCACCACCAGCCGCGTCATCGCCCGCCTCAAGGAATTCATGAGCGACACCCGGCACCGCGGGCGCGTCGTCATCCTCATGATGACCAACCGCCCCGACAAGCTGGACACCGATCTCAAGCGCCCCGGCCGCCTGGACCTCAAGATCCCCTTCTTCTTCCCCGAAGCTGACGAGGATCGTGAGCGCGTGCTGGAGGCCGTGGTGCGGAAGGCGAAGCTCAAGCTGGCGGAGGGGGCCGATCTCCGGCCGGTGGCCCACGCCACGCAGGGCTACTCGCCCGCCGAGCTGGAGAGCGTGGTCATCGCCGCCGCAGGGCTGGCCATGGACGCCGATCGTGACACGATCCTGGCCGAGGATCTGGCCCAGGCCACGCGCGACGTCATCCCCAGCCGCGACACCCGCATGCTCGAATTCATGGAGATGCTGGCCGTCTTCGAGTCCTCCTCCCGCCGCATGCTCCCCTCGCGCTACCAGGAGATGCCGGTGCAGGAGGTCCACGACCGGCTCGACGAGCTTCGAGGCGCCCTCGGCGCCCGGGTCACTTGACAGGGCCGCTCCGATCCTCTAAGGTAGTGCGCTCTTTCGTTCGGAGAAGCCCATGGTCGAGTCCAATAGCGGGGCGACGTACGCCGTCGTCGTCGCGGGTGGCAAGCAGTTCAAGGTGTCGACGGGCGACACCATCGTGGTCGATCGCCTCGAGGCCGAGGTCGGCAGCAGCGTGACGCTGGACAAGGTGCTCCTGCTCGGCGGTGACAGCGTCAAGATCGGCGCCCCCACTGTCGCCGGCGCCTCGGTCGTCGCCGAGGTGGTCGATCATCACCTGGGCGAGAAGCGCACCCGCTTCGTCTACCTGCGCACGCGCCGCAGCCGCGTGCTCAACGGCTTCCGCCCGAGCCACACCACCCTTCGCGTGACCTCGATCACGGCCTGAATCGGAGCTCGTCATGGCACATAAAAAGGGACAGGGTAGCTCTCGTAACGGCCGCGACTCTCAGCCGAAATTCCGTGGCGTGAAGGTCGCGGACGGGCAGCTCGCGCAGGCCGGCAACATCATCGTCCGCCAGGTCGGCACCCGCTTCCACGCCGGTGAGGGCGTGGGCACGGGCCGCGACTGGACGCTGTTCGCGCTCCGCGACGGCGCCGTGCGCTTCGACAAGCACTTCGGCCGCAAGCGCGTCAGCGTGATCCCGGTCGAGACGGACGCGGGCGAGACCGGCTCCGCGGCCTGATCGCGCCGCCCTCCGGAATCCTCGCCAGGTATCAACGGAGGGCTCGATGCGGTTCATCGATGAGGTCACGGTTCGCGTGATCAGCGGTCACGGCGGGAAGGGGTGCTCCTCTTTCCGCCGTGAGGCGTTTGTGCCCTATGGCGGCCCGGATGGTGGCGACGGGGGGCGCGGCGGCGACGTGATCTTCGTCGCGGACTCCGGCGTGAACACGCTCTTCCACCTCCGCAGCCGGCCCTTCTGGCGGGCGGAGGACGGCGAGCCGGGGCGCGGGGCGGACTGCACCGGGGCCTCGGGCGAGGCGCTGGAGGTCATGGTCCCCGCCGGTACGCAGGTCTACGACGACGACACCGGCGAGCTGCTCGCGGACCTGACCGAGGTGGGCCAGCGCTGGGTGGCGGCGAAGGGCGGGGCTGGCGGGCAGGGCAACACCCGCTTCAAGACCAGCACCAACCGCACGCCGCGGCAGACCACGCCCGGCTTCCCGGGTGAGGACCGGCAGCTCCGTCTGGAGCTCCGGCTGATGGCGGACGTGGGGCTGCTGGGCTTCCCCAACGCGGGCAAGTCCACGCTCATCTCCGTGATCTCCGCGGCGAAGCCGAAGATCGCCGACTACCCCTTCACCACGCTCACCCCGAGCCTGGGCGTCGTGGACCGCGGGCTGGAGGGGGCCTTCGTGGTCGCCGACATCCCCGGCCTGATCCGCGGGGCGGCGGAGGGCGCGGGCCTCGGCCACCAGTTCCTGCGCCACCTCCTGCGCACGCGCCTGCTGCTGCACCTCGTGAGCCTCTCCGAGGTAGACGCCCTCGCCGCGGCCGAGCACGACGGCGAGGAGGAGGGCGGGCCCGCCGATCCGGCCGAGCGCTACCTGGCCCTGCGGGCGGAGCTGGAGAGCTTCGACCCCACGATCGCCGCGCTCCCCGAGCTCATCGTGCTCACCAAGGCCGACCTCGCCACGCCCGAGCGCATCGCTGAGCTCCAGGCCGCGCTGCAGGCCGCCGCCCCCGACGCGGAGATCCTCGTCATCTCGTCCGCCACGGGGCAGGGCGTGCGCGCGCTGGTGGACCGGATCTGGACACGTCTTCAGGGTATGCTCGCGGAGTGATTCGCCCGCCCGCGACCCTCCTGCTCCTGCTCGTCGCCTGCAAGGGCTGCTCCGAGGAGCCCGAGCAGCCCACGATGACCCTGCCCGAAGCGGCGGACGAGGCTATTTTCGCCTCGGTGGAGAAGCTCGGGCCCCACCGCTGCATGGCCACCTGGTCGCGCGCCGACACCCGCGCGGGCGCCTCCGCGGGCGGCCACGAGCAGGCCGTGGAGATCGCCTGGCGGGACTGGGACCGCTTCTCCGTGCGCCGCCTCACCAACGGCGAGCCCTCCACCGAGGTCATCGTCGTGGGCGGGCACCCCTGGACGCGCAACCGCGGCGGTCGCTGGGAGCGCCGCGAGGACGCCGAGACCTGGCGGGTGCAGCTCCAGAACACCTGGGACACCTGGGACGAGGCCCTGGAGCCCTTCGGCGACCGCGTTCAGCTGACCGAGACCGGGCGTGAGCTCATCGAGGGGCGCTGGGCGCGCCGCTTCACGGTGGCGCTGGGGCCGGAGAAGCCCTCGAAGGGGCGGCGGCCCGCGTTCACCCCGCGCTCCCTCTCCGGGACGGTCTGGCTGGATGAGCTCACCGCCGTCCGCCTGCTGGCCGAGGTCGAGGGGGTGGTGACCCAGGGCAACCTGGAGCGCAAGATCACGTTACGCCTCGTGCGCTCGGACTTCGGCGCGGATCTGGGGATCCGGGTCCCGCGGGGAGCTTCTGAGGCGACGAACGGCGCCTCAGATCCTCCGTCGCCTTGAAGGCGGCGGACCCGGGCGTTAGCGTTCGTCACTGCGCCGCATGGCAGGAGATCGCCATTTCGTCTACTGACACCAACGCCCCCGTGAGCCCGGCTCCCAGCGAGCCCGCCGCCGTCGATCCGCTCGCCCGGCTGCGCCTGCTCGTGGAGGCCGCCCTGGACAAGAAGGCCACCGACGTCGTCGTGCTCGACCTCGGCGGGAAGACCTCGTTCTGCGACTACTTCGTGCTGTGCAGCGGCAACAGCCCGCGGCACGTCCGCGCCATCGCCACGCACATCCGCGAGCACCTGCGCAAGGAGCGCGGGCTCAGGCCGCTGGGCTACGAGGGCCTGGAGACCGGGAAGTGGGCGCTGCTGGACTACGACGACGTGCTGGTCCACGTCTTCGAGGAGAAGGCGCGCGTCTACTACGATCTCGAGGGCCTGTGGATGGACGCCGGCCGCGTCTCGCTGGAGTCCCTGGGCCTGGCCGCGCCCGCGCCGCCGTCCGACGCGGAGTACGCCGCTCAGCTCCCCTGAGCGCGCGGTGAAGGTCGTCCTCGCGCGCGTGGGTCGCGGGCGCACGCCGTGGGCGGACGCTGCCTGTGAAGACTTCGCGCGCCGCCTCCCGCGACAGCTCCCCTTCTCCGAGGAGCGCGTGGACAACGAGCCCTTCCGGGGCGACGTCGAGGCCGTGCGCGCCGCGGAGAGCGCCCGCCTGCTCGGCCTCCTGCGGGAGGGGGACCGCCTCATCACCCTGGACGAGCGCGGCGAGCTCCCCACCAGCGAGGGCTTCGCCGCCTGGCTCGAGGAGGCGGCGCGCCTGAGCGCCCGGAGGCTGGTCTTCGCCATTGGCGGGCCCTACGGGCACGGGGAGGCGCTGCGGGCGGCGAGCTGGCGCCGCCTGGCGCTGGGGCGGATGGTCCTGAACCACGAGATCGCGCGGGTGGTGCTGGTGGAGCAGCTCTACCGGGCCAGCACCCTGCTCTGGGGCGGCAGCTATCACCATTGAGGGCGCTTTACGGCGCGCGCCCCGTGCCTACCTTCCGCGGATGACCTCGCTCGGAACCCTGCTCTCCGTGTTGCTCCCCGACACCTGCCCCGCCTGTGACGGCCTCGGCGGGGTCGGGCGGAGCCGGCTCTGTCGCGCCTGCGAGCTGCAGGTCCCCAGCCTGCCGCGCGCGCTGGAGGCGCCTGAGCCCCTGGCGGCGGCCTTCGCGCTGGGCTCCTACGCCGGCCCGCTGGGGGCCATGGTGCGGCGGGGCAAGTACCGCCCCGATCCCGGCGCGGTGGAGGAGCTCGGGCTGCGCATGGGGCTGGCGGCGCGGCGGAGGCTGCCGCGGGTGGACGCCGTGGTCCACGTCCCGGTGCCGCCGCTGCGGCGGATGCGGCGCGGCTTCGATCAGGGCGAGCTGCTGGCGCGCGCGGTGGCCCGGTCGCTGGGTCTGCCCCACCTCGATCTGCTGCGGCGGGTGCGCGCCTCGGAGCAGGCGGGGAGGGAGCGGGGGGAGCGCCTGCTGGCCGCGCGCGGGGCCTTTCAGGCGCGCGAGGGGCGTGAGGTCCCCGCCCACCTGCTGCTGGTGGACGACGTGTTCACCACCGGGGCGACCGCCGCGGCCTGCGCGGATGAGCTGATCGGCGCGGGGGCGCGGAGCGTCGTGCTCTTCGCCGCGGCGGCGGGCGGCGTATGAATTTTTTGACAAAGGCGCGTGAATCGGACGCCCGGCGGCGGTGTCCAAGGAGTTGAGAGGTCCCCGCCCGGTGTCTACCCGCACATTCCCGCTCCCCGACACCTGGCACGCAGCTTGCATGATTTTTCGGCAAGCGACGGCCCTCGCGGCCCCCTCTCTCCCCCTGCGGAGGTTCCCATGACCCACATCAGCCGCATGACCCTCGGCGAGCTCATCTCCACCGTCTACGAGGAGTTCCTCGATCTCTACGGGGACGAGGAGCTCGCGGCCGTGGCCGCTGCGGCGGTGGTCAACGATCTGCTGGCCACCTCCGACGAGGAGGAGGAGAGCTCGGGGATGCGCGCAGCGGCCTGAGCGCGCAGGTAGGGGCCCCCGCGTGCGCGCGGGACATGCTATATTGGTTCTCCTCTCGTCTGCCTCTCCGCCCCGCCCCGCCCTTCCCCTCCCGCCGCCCGGCCCTCCATGGCTCTCCCGCAGCTCTCTCCCGTCGAGGACGTGAACCGTCGTTGGCTGCCCGTGACGATCCGGGTGGCCTGGGAGCTCCTCCTCGCGCGGGTGCGCATCCGACCGGCCGTCCTGGCCGAGGCCCGCGAGCATGTGCTCCGCTGCATCCCGTCCGGCGCGAGCGACGAGGAGGCGGAGACGCTGGCCGCCCTGTACGCCCGGGACTACCTCGCCCGGGTCAAGCACGGCCGCTACCTGCGCCCGCCGCAGGATCCCGATCTGGGGCTCGCCGTGCCGCGGCGTTGGAGGGACGAGGTCGCGCGGGGGCTGGACCCGGTGGCCGACGCCGTCCTGCGCATGCACTACGGGGACGGGCTCTCCATCCAGGAGGTGGAGCGCCACGCGGCCATCCACGCGGCCGTGCTGGAGGGCGCGCGCGAGGGCCTGCGGGAGAGCCTGCGCGGGGTCGCCGGGGCGGACGGCATCAGCCTGGAGGAGTGGACGGACGCGCGCCTGGACGCCCTGCTGCGGCGGGTGGCGGCGGTGGCCGGGCCGAACTGCCCCGGGCCGGCGGGCCTGCTCTCTGAGCCAGGGCGCGAGCACGCGGGGCGCTGCCCGCGCTGCAGCCGGGGCGTGCGCCTCATCCGGCAGGGCGTCATCTCGCCGCAGGACCTCTTCCTCCCCGAGGGCGAGCCGCTGGTGGCCCCGGGGCGGGTGTCGGTGCTCGCGCTGCTGCTGCACCCCGACGGGCGCAAGCACCGGGACGCGCTGGGGGAGCTGCTGGACCCGCTCGGGCTGCCGCTGGGCGCGGAGGGCTGGCTCATCCCCGCCGAGGAGGTCCCCAACCTCGTCCCGGCCCTCCAGGAGCTCGCCGAGCAGGGGACGCCGCCGAGACACCAGCTCCGCGGCGCGATCGTGGAGGGCCCCGGGCGCTGGCGCAAGGGCGTGATCCTGGGCCCGGTGCCCGTGGCGGCGCTGGAGGAGGCCCGCTCGCGGCCCTGGGCCGAGATCGACCGGGTGGGCGAGCTCCCGCTGCCCCTGCCGCCGCCTCCGAGCGCGGCGGGCTGGTGGGCGGGGGCCATCGTGGCGGCCGGGCTGGCGGCGCTGGCGGGGGTGTGGGCGCTCGGGCCGGAGGCGCCTGTGCCGACCACGCCGATCGAGGCGAGCTGGGAGCGCGCGGGCTCGGGCGGCTGGGATGTGCGCTTCGACACCGACGATCTGGCGGTGGTGGACGTGGTCGTGCAAGACGACCAGGGCCTGCGGGTGACGGAGCGGGGCGTGCGCGCCGAGAAGGGGCGCTGGGCGACGGGGGAGGGGGACTTCAGCCTCTCGCTCGCCGCGGCCCGCGCGGCCGTGATCAGCAGCGTGAACGGGGTGCCGGATCTCGAGGATCTGGTCGCCGCGGCGCGGGTGGACCCTGATCCGGTCGCCGCCCTCGCCGACCACCTCGCGCGCCTGCACCCGGAGGCGTCCATCAGCGCGCCCCCCGCCGAGGCCCCCTGAGCTGGGGAGTCTGAGCGCGGGGACGGGCCGCGGGGAGCTATAATCGGAGCCGCATGCGCGTCACGCCCCTCGACATCCTCCAGAAGCAGTTTCGGGAGTCCCGCAAGGGCTACGAGCAGGACGAGGTCCGCGCCTTCCTCGAGGAGACGCGGGAGACGATGGAGGACATCCTCCGCGAGAACCAGCGCCTCAAAGACGAGCTCGCGCGCAAGGACGCGGAGCTGGCCTCGCTGCGGGAGGGCGAGACGGACCTCAAGCAGACCCTGCTCCTGGCGCGCCGGATGGCGGAGGATCTGGAGCGCGGGGCGCGGCGGGAGGCGGACATCCTGCTGGGGGAGGCCCGGCTGGAGGCGGAGCGGGTGATCCTCGCGGCCAACGACGAGCACCGGGCGATCCAGGCGGATCTGGTGCGGCTGCGCGCGGGGCGGGCGCGGCTCTCGGCGGAGCTGCGGGCCATCGTGAACACGCACGCGCGGCTGCTCGACGAGCTGGAGCGCGGCTTCGGGGGAGGGGACACGTGAACCTGCTCCCCCGGGCGCGGCTGGACCTCCACATGCACAGCGTGCTCTCCGACGGGAAGCTGACGCCCGAGGCGGTGCTCACGGCGGCGGCGAACGGGCGGCTGGATGCGTTCGCGCTCACGGATCACGACCTTCCTCCTGCGTTGCCTTCGGGGCCGACGCGGGTGGGGGCGCGCACGGTGATCGTCATCCACGGGGTGGAGCTCTCGGCCATGCACGCTGGGCGCGAGCTGCACCTGCTCGCCTGGTTCCGCGGGGACATGCCCGAGGAATTCCAGCGCTTCCTGGTGGAGCGGGCGCGGGCGCGGGCCCGGCGCTACGCCGAGGCGGTCCAGAGCATGGGCCTCACCGGGCTGCCGGAGCCGGACCAGGACGCCTGGGAGGGGCGCCGCGCGCTCACCCGCTACCACCTGGCGCGGGCGCTGGTGACGGCAGGGCACTGCGGGAACATCGGCGACGCCTTCCGCGCCTGGGTGGGTGAGGATTGCGGCCACGTCCCGCCGCTGGATCTACAGTTCGTAGACGCCATCGCGGCGGTGCGCGCGGCGGGCGGCTTCTGCTCCTGGGCGCACCCCGACCCCGAGCAGGCGGCGGCCTGGTCCGCCACCTTCGCCGCCGCCGGCCTGCACGCGCTGGAGGCCCACCGCCCCTCCGTCGGCAAGGGCGTACGCGAGTCCCTGGCCCGGCTGGCCTTCAAGCACCGCATGGGCGTGACCGGCGGCAGCGACTGGCACGGCTGGCAGGGCGAGCTGGGCCACTTCGCGGTGCCGCTCCGGCAGGTCCCGGAGCTCGCGCGGCTGGTCGCCCTGGCCTGAGCCGATTAATCGGTCCTGTCCGCCGAGCCGGCCTCACGCCGTCCCCGCGAGCCCACCCACCTCTACCGGAGCCCAGGATGTCCAAGACCTCGGAGTTCTTCAGCACCTACCTGCCCGAGAAGCTCAAGAGCAGCCCCAACCTGCAGAATGAGAAGGGCGTGATCCAGTTCGACATCAGCGGCGCCGGCTCGTGGTCGCTGGACCTGGGCGCCAGCTCGGTGGCCGAGGGCCCGCACGCCGCCCCGGACTGCAAGATCACGACGGACCAGGCGACCTGGGAGGGCATCCTGGACAAGCCGAGCAACGCCATGCAGGCCTTCATGACCGGCAAGCTCAAGGCCACGAACGTGGGCCTGGCGATGAAGCTGCAGAAGATCCTGGCCTGATCGCTCGGACGCTCAGCGAAGAGGGGGGCCAGTGGCCCCCCTCTCTCGTTCTGGCCGGGAGGCTCGACTACGCGGCGCGGCGCTGACGCCAGGTGCTGATGGCCATCAGGATGGCCACCCCGGGCGCCACGATGAGCGTGATGAAGCCCATCAGGATGCCCTGCACCAGGGTCATCGACAGGCTGCCGCTCTCGCCCTCGGGCGTGCGGATGCTGATCTGAGACTCCTCGCCAGCCAGCCAGGCCAGCGAGTTGAGCAGCAGGTCCTGGTTGTTGCCTTGATCGACCAGCTCGTTGGTGGCGAAGTCGGAGTCGCCGAAGACCACCAGCTTGCCGCCCGCGGCGCGCGTGGGCTCGGGCGCGCTGGCCTCGGCGGGCGGGGCGGCCTCGGCGGGCGGGGCGGCGGGGTCCTGGACGGGCTCCGCGGGGGCAGCCTCGGCGGGAGCGCCGACCAGCTTCTCCAGCACGTCCGCGCTCGAGGCGGCGGAGACGACCCGCGAGCCCACGCTGATCCCGGCCGGGTCCGTGATCTCGGCCACGGCCACGAGCGGCACGCGGCCGACCTTGTCCTTGCCCGGGTCGGGGCCCATGGGGATGTTGGGGTCCAGATCGGTCTCGCCCCAGCCGGCGTCCGTCGTGTGGGCGAGGACCTGCACGTTGATCCCGCTCACGTCCGCGCCCTTGTCGATGGAGCGGGCGACGCGCAGCATCGCCATGCCCTTGATCGGCTCGGTGATCGGGTGGAAGTCGAAGGATCCGCCGTCCAGGATGACGTAGGAGGGGTCGCCGCCCAGGAGCTGGTAGTTCGGGTTCTGCTCCAGCACGAGGTCGTTGCCCACCGCGATCCCGTAGCGGGCGAGGTCCGCGGCCAGCCCAGGGGTGGACATCGGCTCGAGCATGACGATTGCCTGGCCGCCGCCCACGAGGTAGGCGGCCATCATCTCGCGCTCGGCGGCGAGCCAGTCCTGCTGCGGCGCGGCGACGACCAGCATCTCGCAGTCGGCGGGCACGCCGCCGTCGCGGAGCAGGTTGGTCTTCTTGACCGTGTAGTTCTGGCCCTCCAGCTTGACGATGGCCGCGCCCATGCCGGCGGCGGTCTGGTCGTCGTCGGGGTCCAGCTCGCCGTGGCCCTCGGTGAAGCAGACGATGTGGTCCTTGCCCGAGGTGAGGCGGACGATGGCGTTGGTCAGCGCCTCCTCGTCGAACTGGCTCTCCAGGCGCTGGTCCTTGTCCCCGCTCCTCAGGATCACCGTGCCGTAGGCGCTGGTGATCTTGTTCTGCTCGGCCAGCGCCGGCTCCTTGAGCGGGTCGTGCATCTCGACCGTGATCAGCGTGGAGTGCTGCTTGTAGCCCTCGATCAGCGTCTCGAACTTGTCCTTCTCCGCCTGGCTCTCCAGGGTGAAGAAGGCGCTGATCGTGATGGGCCGGTCCAGCGCGCCGAGCACGGAGACGGTCTGGTCGGAGATGCTGAAGCGCTCGCTGGACGTGACGTCCCAGCGCTTGTCGTAGCGGTAGGCGATGACGTTGACCGCCACGGCCACGCCGCCCCCCAGCACCGCCACCAGGACGGCGGAGCCGGTGTAGCGCGACCCGCGCTCAGAGCCCCAGCTGGACAGCGAGGCGCGGTCCAGCCAGAGCCAGAGCGCGATCAGGGCCACGCCCACGCCGCCGCCCACCGCGAAGGGGGTGTCGATCTGGTCGACCAGCCCGGCATAAGCCAGGAAGCCGAGGACGATCACCCCGCCGATGAAGCCGAGAATCCAACTCCAGTTGCGCATCACTGCCACCGGAAGGCTTCCACCCGCTGCTGGGTGGCGAAGAGGAAGAAGCCGATGAAGGTGCCGAAGTAGACCAGGTCCTTGAGGTGCAGCAGCCCCTTGGACAGGTCACTCTGGTGGGAGAGCATGGAGACGTAGGTGATGACCTTCACCCAGCTCTGGTCGGCGAAAGCGTCCATCCAGGCCAGCACCCAGAGCCCCAGCACCATGCCGAAGCTGAGCACGAGGGCGACGACCTGGTGGGTGGTGAACGAGCTCATGAACATGCCCACCGCCATGAACGCGGCGGCCAGCAGGAAGAGCGCGCCGTAGCTGGAGGCGAGCACGCCCGCGTCGGGGGCGCCGAGCCAGTAGAGGATGGCGACATAGTGCAGGGTGCTGGCCAGCATGACGCCCAGGAAGCCCAGCGCGCCCAGGTACTTGCCCAGCACGATCTCCGCGCTGCTGATCGGGCTCGACATCAGCAGCTCGAAGGAGCGCTGGCGCCGGTCCTCGGCGAAGAGGCGCATGGACAGCGCCGGACAGAGGAGCAGCAGGATCACCGAGGTGTTGCCGAAGAAGTCCGGCAGCAGGTACTCGTTGATGTCGAAGCCCTCCTGGTAGGGGTTCATGGCCATCTGCGTGGACTGGTAGGCGTAGCCGGCGACCATGAGCGCGAAGAAGAAGCCGGTGACGGCGATGAAGCCGCACAGGCACAGCCAGCCTACCGGCGTGGCGAAGTAGGCGTCGAGCTCGCGGCGGGCGATGGCGAGGACCGACCTCATGCGGTTCTCCCTGACGTGTACTGGAGGTAGATGTCCTCGAGGCGGGCGTCGTGCCCGAGCTCGAGCAGGCCGTAGCGCACGGCGACCTCGGCCATGCGCTCGCGCAGGTCCTCGGCGGCCTGCACGCGGTAGACCCCGTCGTGCTCCTCGAGGCCGGTCACCCCGGGGATGGCCAGGAGCGCGGCGTGCAGCTCCGGGCTCGGGCGCGAGACGCGGATGCGGGTGCGGGCGGCGGAGGCGGCCAGGGCCGAGATGGAGTCCTGGGCGACGATCTTGCCCTTGTTGATGATGACCACCCGCGAGCAGATGGCCTCCACCTCGGGCAGGACGTGGGTGGAGAGGATGACGGTGCGCTCGCCCGCGGCGAGCTCGGCCAGCAGGTCGCGGATCTCCACGCGCTGGGCGGGGTCGAGGCCGCTGGTGGGCTCGTCCAGGATCAGCACGTCCGGGTCGTGGACCATGGCCTGGGCGAGGCCGACGCGCTGCCGATAGCCCTTGGACAGGTTGTCGATGACCCGGTTCCGCACGTCCTCGAGGCGCACCATCTTGATGGCGCGGTCGGTGGCGGCGTCTACGTCGTCCACGCCCTTGATCCGCGCGGAGAACGCGATGTAGTCGCGCACGGGCATGGTGCCGTAGACCGGCGGCACCTCGGGCAGGTAGCCGATGCGCCGCTTGACCGCGCGCGGGTTCTCCAGCACGTCCATGCCGCCCACCAGCGCGCGCCCGGAGGTGGCGCCGATGCAGCCGCAGAGGATGCGCATGGTGGTGGTCTTCCCCGCGCCGTTCGGCCCGAGGAATCCGACCACCTCGCCCTTGCGCACCTCGAAGGACACGTCCTGGATGGCGTGGAAGGCGCCGTAGCGCCGCGTCAGGTTCTCGACCTGGATCACCGCCGTTCCTCCCTGGAACTGAGAAGGGCCGCCCCGCGGGGGCGGAGCGAGGAGCCTTAACACCGGACGCGCAGCGTCAAGTCCCTGAAATCCACATGCGGTTGCCGCGCGGGGAGGGAGGGGACTATCATGAGAGCAGCAGCCCCGGAGCCTCCTCATGCCCTCCTCTCGCGTTCTCCTCGTTCTGGCCGTGCTCGTCTCCGGGTGCGGAGCCACATGGAAGGGTGAAGATCTGGACGGGGACGGCTACGCGCCGTCCGATGGCGACTGTTGGGACGCGGAGGAGGGGCCGGCGGGCTCGGGGCTCGGGGGGGCCGACATCCACCCCGGGGCGGAGGAGGGCTGGTACGACGGGGTCGATCAGGACTGCGCTGGGGACGATGACTACGATCGGGACGGGGACGGCTGGGTGGGGGCCGCCGACGAGACGGGCGAGGACTGCGACGACCAGGACGCCAGCGTGAACCCGGCGCAGGACGAGGTCTGGTACGACGGGGTGGACCAGGACTGCGACGACAACGACGACGACCAGGACCTGGACGGCTACGCCGGGGCGGCGGACGGGAGCGCGGAGGACTGCGACGACCTCGACGCGAGCCTGAACCCGGCAGCGGAGGAGGTCTGGTACAACGACGTGGACGAGAATTGCGACGGCAACGACGATGATCAGGATGGCGACGGCTACGACTGGGACGTGGAGTGCGACGACACGGACGCGCTGGCCTACCCGAACGACGACGAGGAGGTCTGGTACAACGGCGTGGACGAGAACTGCGACGGCAACGACGGCGACCAGGACGGCGACGGGTACGTCACCGAAGAGTACGCGGCGGAGCACGACTGGCAGGAGCACGGCGCGCACCTGGGGGCCGGTGACTGCTGGGACGACGACCCTGACACAACCGACATCCCCGAGGGCTACGACGCCATCAACGGCTTCCCCGCGTTGGGGCCGGCGGACGTCGGACCCGCCTCGGAGGAGACCTGGTACGACGGGGTGAACCAGGACTGCGGCGACGAGGGGGACTTCGACCAGGACGGGGACGGCTACGACACGGAGTTCTACCCGGACCGGGACGGATCGGTGGGCGGTGACTGCATCGACGGCAGCGACCTGGACGCGGAGAACCCTGGCGCGCTGGAGCCCCGGGACGTCAACCCCGGGGCGACCGAGGCCTGGTACGACGGGACGGATCAGGACTGCGCGGGTGACGACGACTACGACCAGGACACGGACGGCTACCAGATCGCCGGCTACGGGGTGGGCACCAACAACGACTGCGACGACGCGCAGCCCTCCATCAACCCTGGGGCGGAGGAGGACTGCAGCACGTCGGCGGATGAGAACTGCAACGGGGAGACCAACGACGAGGACGCGCTGGGGTGTACCGACTGGTACATGGACGGAGACGGGGACGGGGACGGATCGGAGACCGAGGGGGCCTGCATCTGCGAGGCCACGGCGACCTATGAGGTGGAGGACAGCACGGACTGCGACGACACCGACGCGACCATCTACCTCGGCGCGGAGGAGGAGGTCGGCGATGAGGTGGACCAGGACTGCGACGGGACGGAGATCTGCAACATCGACTACGACAACGACGGCTACTCGGCGGACGGCGACACGAAGGCCTCCGCCGATCTGGACTGTGACGACAGCCGCGAGGCCACGGCCGCCGAGCCGGGCGGGGACTGCGACGACGAGGACGCCACCATCAACCCGGGCGAGGACGAGGAGGTCGGGGACGAGGTGGACCAGGACTGCGACACCGACGAGCTGTGCTACGTGGACGCGGACAATGACGACTACCGCACGACCAGCACGGTGACGAGCTCGGACGAGGACTGCGACGACTCGGGCGAGGCGCTGGCGTCGGAGAGCAGCGGGGACTGCGACGACACGAGCAGCGGGGTGAGCCCAGGGGACACGGAGATCACGGGGGACGAGATCGACCAGGACTGCGACGGGGACGAGGTCTGCTACCAGGACAACGACAACGACGGCTACCGGACGACCAGCACCCGCAACTCCTCGGATGAGGACTGCGACGACGACAAAGAGGCGTCGAGCTCCGAGACCAGCGGGGACTGCGACGACAGCAAGAGCACGGTGTATCCGGGGGCAACCGAGACCACGGGCGACGAGGTGGACCAGAACTGCGACGGGGACGAGGTCTGCTATCAGGACAACGACAATGACGGCTACCGCACGACGAGCACGGTGACGAGCTCGGACGAGGACTGCGACGACTCGGGTGAGGCGTCGAGCTCGGACACGAGCGGGGACTGCGATGACGCCGAGAGCGCGGTGTATCCGGGCGCGACGGAGACCTGTGAGGACGACCTCGTCAACGACTGCGAGAGCGACGAGCTCACGGCGCTCGAGGAGTGTGGGTGGGACGCGAGCGTGACGCTGAGCACCTCGACGGCGGTGACGCGCACGGGGGCGGCCAAGGATGACGCGGTGGGGACGACGGTGGCCTTCGGCGGGGACGTGGACGGGGACGGGGACGACGAGCTGCTGATCGCGGCGACGGGGGCGGGCTCCAAGGCCGGGCGGGTGTATGTGGTCGCGGGAGCGCCTACCAGTGACCTGTCCTTCAGCTCGAGCTCGGCCTATTCGCGGTACTACACGGGCGTCGCCGCGAACGATGACCTGGGCACCGGGCTTGCGGGCGGCGTGGACCTGGACGGGGATGGTTACGACGACCTCATCTTTGGAGCGCCGGGGACAACCCAGGGCACGGCGTACGTGCTCTCGGGACCCAGCCTGCCCGCCAGCGCCACGCTCTCCAGCAGCGTCTACGACGCGGCGGTGACAGGGGGGGTCAACGGCTACGAGGCAGGCGAGGCGCTGGCAGGGGTCTCTGACCTGACCGGGGACGGATATGACGACCTGCTGATCGGTGTGACCCACGCGAAGAACTCAGACGCGACGCCCCTGGAGTCCGGCTGCGCACATCTGCTGTATGGCCCCATCAGCACCATGGGGCTCGGTGACTCAGGCGTTGATTACTCCTGGTGCGGGGCCTATGCCGGTGAGCGCATCGGCTCGGCGGTGGGCAGCGGCGATCTGGACGACGACGGGACGGCGGACGTCGTCATCGGCGCCTACGACGGTAGAGGCTCGGCGGCCGGGAAGTACGGGGCGGTCTGGGTCCTCGTTGGAGACTCGCTCAGCTCGGGCACCCTGAGCTCGGTCCGCGACGTGGAGCTCCAGGGCGTCTCCACGTCCGACAACCTCGGCGAGTCCCTCGCCGTCGGCGACCTGGACGGTGACGGCGCGGACGACCTCCTGGCTGGCGCCCCCGGCGTGAGCTCCGGCGCGGGCGCGGCCTACCTCGTCCTCGGCGGCACGGACCTGCCCAGCGGCGCTCTGACCAGCGCCAGCGCGGACGCGACGCTCTCCGGCGCGGCCAGCGGCGACGCCGTCGGCTCCAGCCTGGCGGTCGCCGATCTCACGGGCGACGGCTTCGAAGATGTCCTCCTGGGCGCGCCCGGCGCGGACGGCGGCGGCACGGACATGGGTCGCGTCTACGTGTTCTTCGGTCCTGTCAGCGGCAGCCTCTCGGCCTCGTCCGCCGACGTGATCTACACGGGGAACGCGAGCTCTGACGCCGCCGGGACCAGCGTCGCTGCTGGCGGGGACGCCGACGAGGACGGCTACCTGGACCTGCTCATCGGCGCTCCCGCCTACGATCCCAGCGGAGCCTCGGATGGCGGTATGATCTATTTCATCTCTGGCACGGGTTATTGATGAGCCTGTCTCCCTGGAGGTGAGGATGCCCCTGGCTCGAAGCCTGCGCTCTCTGGCTGTCCCAGCGCTCCTGGTGAGCGGATGTGGGGCAAGCTGGGAGGCCAGGGATCTCGACGGGGACGGCTTTTCGCCCTCCGAGGGGGACTGCTGGGATGGGGTCGAGGGCTCCGTCGATGGCCTCAGCGGTGGTGACGTCTTCCCTGGGGCCGGGGACGACCCGAACGATGGCGTGGATCAGGACTGCGACGACGATCTGGACGAGGACGGCTTCGCCGCCAGCGCGTCGGAGCCGGCGCAGCTGGACTGCGACGACGCGGACGCCAGCGTGAACCCTGGCGCCCAGGAGCGCTGCGACGGTGTGGATCAGGACTGCGACGGGTCGGTGGACGAGGAGGTCTCGGACGCGCCCGTCTGGTACCGAGACGCGGACGGGGACACCTACGGCGATTCGGCGCAGATGGTGAGCGCCTGCGCGGCTCCCGATGGGTACGTGGCCGACAGCTCGGACTGCGATGACGTCAACGCGCAGATCAGCCCCGGCGCCGTGGAGATCTGCGACGGGCTGGACAATGACTGTGACGAGCTCCAGGACGACGCCGACGACAGTCTGGACGCCGCGTCGCTCCTGCCCTGGTATCGGGACGCGGACGATGACGGCTACGGCAGCGGCGCGGACTCCGAGCTGCGATGCTCGCCGAGCGAGGGTTACGTCGAGCAGGATGGTGACTGTGATGACGCCGACGACCAGATCAGCCCCGCGGCCACGGAGGAGTGCGCGACGGGTGTGGTCGAGGACTGCGATCTCGGGGAGTCCGGCGCGCGGGTGAGCTGCGTGGAGGCGGGGGATCGCGCCAGCGCCACCATCGTCCGCTATGGGGAGGAGGCGGACGTGGGCCTGGCGGCGGTCGTCGCGGCGGGCGGTGACGTGGACGGGGACGGTCTGGCGGACCTGCTGGTCGCGGCGCCGGACAACACAGGCGGGGTCTTCCTCCTCGGGGGGCCGTTGACGGTGGGGACCGCGGCGCTCTCCAGCGGGGCCTACACGGCCAGGTGGACGGCAGGGGGCTCGGACCAGCTGGGGCGCGGCCTCGCGGGGGGGGAGGATCTGGATGAAGATGGCTACGATGACGTGGCCATGGGCTCGCCAGCCGAGGATTTCCCCGGGGACTCGAACGCGGGCGTGGCCTATGTCGCCTTCGGGCCGCTGAGCGGCGCGGCCAGCGCGAGCGCGAGCGATCTGAGCGCGGAGGGGCCGGAGGGGAGCGCGCATGCCGGGCAGGCCCTGAGCCTTGGAGACATCAGCGGGGACGGCGCGGCCGATCTGTTGATTGGAGCGCCGGGAGCGCTGTCGGAGACGGGGGCGGTCTATGCGCTGCTCGGGCCGCTCTCTGCGGCCGCGCTCTCCCTCGACGACGAATTCGACCTCCAGTGGACCGGGGATGAGGAGCTGGACTCGCTGGGTACGGCTCTGGCGGCGGTCGGGGATGTGGACGGGGACGGGTTGGGGGACATCATGGTGGGGGCCCCGTTCAACGATGATGGCGGTGAGAAGGCGGGGATCGCGGGCCTCATCCTTGGCCCTGCCAGCGGTGGAGCTCTGCTGGACGTCGCTGGGCTCCTCTTCCGCGGCGCCGCGAACGACGAGGTGGGGAGCGCCCTGGCCGGGCCCGGGGACGTCAACGACGACGGCTACGCGGATCTGCTGATCGGCGCGCCGACCTACGACACGGACAGGGGGCGGGTGTCGCTGCTCCTCGGCGCGGAGTATCCGCCTGGCTCCGCGGACGTGGATGACGCTGCCGCGGTCCTGCAGGGCTCGTCGGTCGGTGACGCGCTGGGGAGCGCGCTCGCTGGCGGCTTCGATCAGGACGGCGACAGGCTCGACGACCTCATCCTCGGCGCGCCCGGAGCGGACAATGGCGGGAGCGGCTCGGGCGCGCTGTGGCTCGTCTCCGGGCTCAGCGAGGGCGCGCTCACGATGGGGGACGGCGAGGGCAGCGTGATCTCCGGGGGTGGGGCGAGCGAGGCCTTCGGGATCGCCGCGGCGGCGGTCGGGGACACGGACGGGGATGGCTGGTCCGATCTCGCGGTGGGTGCCCCTGGGTACGCCACGGGTGACAGCGCGGACGCCGGCGCGGTGTTCCTCTTCACGACCTGGTACTGAGCGCTGGAGGGGCGATGTCCTCGACGTCTGGCAAGGTTGGGTTGTGGCTCTGGCTCGTCGCTGGCTGTGGCTCCCCCGACGAGAAGGTGGACGCCGACGGGGATGGCTTCCCCGCGTCCGCGACGGGCGACGAGCAGGAGGATTGCGACGACGCGTCCGCGACGGTGAACCCCGGCGCGACGGAGATCTGCGACGGGCGTGACAACGACTGTGACGGAGACGTGGACGCGGACGACTCCGATGTCGCGCTGACCCTGTGGTATCTGGACGCCGACGAGGACGGGTACGGAGATCCCGAGAGTCAGATCGCGGACTGTGAGGATCCGGGAGGCTACGTCGAGGAGGGTGAAGACTGCGACGATGGAGACCCCGAGATCCACCCAGGGGCTGAGGAGAGCTGCGATGGCGTCGATCAGGACTGCGACGGCGTCGCGGACGATGAGGTCGAGGGGGCCGAGACCTGGTTTCGGGACAGCGACGAGGACGGCTTTGGAGATCCCACGGAGGCGATGAGGTCCTGCGAAGAGCCCGAAGGGTATGTGGATAATGACGAAGACTGTGACGACGCGGATCCGAACATCAGCCCGGCGGGTACGGAGAGCTGCGACGAGCAGGACGAGGACTGTGACGGCGACATCGACGAGGACGTGGATGACGCGCCGAGCTGGTACCTGGACGCTGACGGGGACGGGTACGGCGACCCGGCCGAGGTCGCCCTGGGATGCTCGGCCCCGACGGGATATACGGACAACGAGGAGGACTGTGACGACACGCAGCCCGAGGTGAGCCCAGTCGCGTCCGAAGTCTGCAATGGCATGGACGACGACTGCGACACCCTCGTCGATGACGCCGACGAGGATCTGGATCTGAGCTCCACGAGCACCTGGTATCGCGACGCGGACGAGGACGGGTATGGCGACGAGCTCGACGCAGCGCAGCGCTGCGAGCCTGAGGCGGGGTACCTTGATGAGGCCGGGGACTGTGACGACGCCCGCGCGGAGGTCAGTCCTGACGCAGAGGAGCTGTGCGCCACCGGCGATCTCGAAGACTGTGATCTCGAGGAGGATGTGGCGCGTCTGACCTGCATCCTCGACGCGGAGGGGACGGAGGGCGCCAATGTCGCGCGGGTTGGCGCCAGCGTGGACCTGATGCTCGGAGGGGCCCTCGCCGCGGCGGGGGACGTGGACGGGGACGGTTTTGAGGATGTCCTGGTCGGAGCCCCGGATTCGTCAGCGGGCGTGTATCTGCTGGGCGGGCCGCTGACCCTGGGGAGCGAGGCGCTCTCGGACACCACCTACACCGCGCGATGGACGGGAGGCAGCTCGGACCAGCTCGGGAGGGGCCTCGCTGGAGGCGAGGATCTCGACGGGGATGACTACCATGACGTGGTCTTCGGCGCGCCCTACAAGGACTACAGCGGGGCGTCGAACGCAGGGGCCGTCTCCGTCGCGTTCGGGCCCGTTTCGGGGGCCGAGAGCGCGAGCGACGCCGACGTGGTCGCGAGGGGGGGCAGCGCCAGCCAGCGCACCGGCTCCTCGGTGAGCACGGGCGACGTGGACGGCGACGGGAGCGCGGATCTGCTCGTCGGCGCGCCGGGGTACACCTCAGGCTCCCTGTCGGAGGCCGGGGCCGTCTTCGTGCTGCTGGGGCCGCTCACGGCCGGGAGCCTGACGGTGAGCTCCGCATACGATCTGCGGCTGACGGGGAGTGAGGCCTCGGATCTGGCTGGGACGGCGACCGCGGCTGTGGGGGACGTGGATGGCGACGGGAGCGCGGATCTGCTGGTCGGCGCGCCCTACAACAACGATGGAGGTTCCAAGGCTGGTCTGGCGGGCCTGGTGCTCGGACCTGCTGGCGATGGCGCGCTGCTGGACGTCGTGGACCTCGTCTTCCGTGGTTCGGCTGGAGACGAGGCGGGGACCACGCTCACGGGGGCGGGAGATGTGGATGATGACGGCTATGCAGACCTGCTGATCGGCGCGCCAGCCTACGGAACTGACCGAGGGCGGGTGTCGCTGCTCCTCGGCGCCGAGTACCCTCCGCTCTCTGCAGATGTGGACGACGCGGACGCTGTCCTGGTGGGCGCCTCCGTCGGTGACGCTCTGGGGAGCGCGCTCTCCAGCGGCTTCGACGTGGACGGGGACGGGCTCGGTGATCTCGTCCTCGGGGCGCCGGGGAGCGACGAGGGCGGGAGCGGCTCGGGCGCGCTCTGGCTCGTCTCTGGGCTGAGTGAGGGGACGTTGACCCTGGGCGACGGGGAGGGGGTCGTGATCTACGGAGGAGCGACCAGCGAGGCGCTCGGCTCGGCAGCGGCGGGAGTGGGAGATACGGACGGGGACGGCTGGTCCGATCTCGCCATCGGCGCGCCGGGCTATGTCGCGGGTGGGAGCGCGGACGCGGGCGCGGTCTTCGTCTTCACGACCTGGTACTGAGCCCGCTCATCGGCTCATGCTCGCGCTCCAGGCGTCCTTCGCCATGTCCCAGGAGTATTTGTTCGGGTGATCTTCGCCGACATCGATAGAGCGTGAGGTGGACTGACCGCCCGGCGACTCGACGGCGATCTGATGCTCACCCTCGGTGAGATCGACGACGAGAGGCGTCTTCCCGCGCGTGGTGCCGTCGATGCTCACGGAGAGGCCGAAGGGTAGGGAGGCGATGGTCACCTTTCGGGTGGTGGCGGGCGTCTGGGTGGAGGTGGGCTCGGGAGGGACGGGGGCGCTCTTCCCGTTCGAGGCGCCAGCGCTCGCCTGAGCCTTGCCCGCGCGCGGGGTGGAGCTCTTCGTTGCCGAGGGTGTCGTCGCTTGCCCCGTCGTGCTCGCGGCGCTCTTGACCTCGCTGGCGCGCGGGGAGCTCGCGGGGTCGCTGGCCGCGCGGGGTGGAGCGCTGGTCGGGGTGTTGGGGGTGCTCGTCGAAGCGGCGGTCGAGGGGACCGAGGGGGTCGCGGGACCGTCGGAGGTCGCGGTCGGCGTGGTCGCGCGCGAGAGCCACCAGGCGCCGCCGCCGATCAGCAGGAGCAGCCCGAGCGTCGCGCCGGCGGCCAGCGCGCCCGCCGCGATGGTCCAGGTCTGGGCTGGGCGAGGAGGGCGCGAAGGCGTAGGAGGTGGCTCGACCTCGCTCTGCCCCGAGAGCGTCAGCTCCTCAGGCACGTCGGACTGGCCGAGGCCCCCAGAGCGCCGGCCGTCAGCGAGAGCGGCTGGGACGACGCGACGCGCCAGCGCGCGCAGCCGCTCGCCAGGGGCGCGCTCCTCCAGACCGAGCAGGAGGTCCTGAAGCTCGGGGCCTACAGGCCGATCCTCCGGCCGCCAGGCGAGCATCCTGCGGAGCAGCGCGATCAGGTCCTCCAGCCAGGGCCCGCGGGGGAGCGCGTCGTGCAGCTCCCCGAGCAGCTGCTCACGCTGGCTCAGGAAGCGGGTCTCCTGGGAGACGAGCCGGCTGAGATCCCGCCGCCCGAGCAGGCGCGCCAGGGTCAGGCCGAGCGCGTAGACGTCCATGGTCGGGCTCGGTGGCGCCCCCATGAAGCACTCCGGCGCCATGAAGGCCAGTGTGCCCGGGTGGTCGGAGCGGGTCTCCGCGTCGCGGTCGAACTCCGCGCGCGCGATCCCGAAGTCGAGCACCTTCACGCCCCCGCTCACGCTCACCAGCACGTTCGCCGGCTTGATGTCGCGATGGATGACCCTGAGCTGTCGGGCGGTCCCGGGCTCGATGGCGTTCCAGGCGGCGTCGAGCGCCTCGGCGACCGCCGCCACGATGGCCAGCGCCGCGCGGGGGGGCAGCCTCCCCAGTCGCCCCAGCAGGGCCTCCGCGCTGATCCCCTCCACGTACTCCATGACGAAGGCCGTGCGCCCGTCAATCTCGAAGAGCTCGGAGACCTTGACGATGTGGTCGTGGTTCAGCAGACCGAGCAGCCGCGCCTCGTCGCGCGCCCGGGCCACGCTCTCCGGCGTCGTGGCGTCGCGGCTCAGGACCTTGATCGCCACCTGCTGGCGCAGGCCCTGGGGGGAGCTGAGCTCCCCCAGGTAGACCGTCCCGAAGGCTCCAGCGCCGATCCGGGTCTGGAAGCGCAGGCGTCGGGCGATCGCTCTTCCGCTCACAAGAAGCCTCCTGGCGCACTATGTCAAAGCGGGCTCCCGAGATCAACTGGGGACGTGTCTCAGGAGGCGGGGCGCCAGCGAAGGGTCAGCGTGAGCAGGCTGGACGGGTAGAGCCGGTCTCCGTCCGACCAGATCTCGGCGAGCAGGGTCGGGCCCAGGGAGAGCGGGCCGGGGAGATCCCACAGGTAACGCGCGGAGAGGGCGGCTCCTGGGCCGAACACGCCGCCGCCGTAGGGGACCGGAAGGTCTGAGGCGCCCGACTCGTCGGAGGCTCCGCTCGCCCGCGTGATCAGGTAGCCCAGGTTGTAGGTGGGGCCCAGGCCGACCCCCATCGCCCCGCGCTCGTAGTCGAGGAGCAGGCGGAGCGAGCTCAACCGGAGCGAGCTCGCCGGGAGATCCTGTGCGCTGTCCCCATCAGCCCAGCTCGAAGGCTCCTCCCCGCGCGCGAAGCTGCCGCTGAGGCCGAAGTCCAGCCCCAGGCTCCCCCGCGCGATGTTCTCGACGAGGCCCGCGCGGTCCCCCAGCGTGAGCAGGACCCTGGGCGCGGCGACAGCCCCGTCGCTGGCGGCCACGTAGCCAGCCCCCAGCCCGATCTGGGGGCCGATGAGGGTGGGCGCGAACACGGGCTCCCCGGCCAGCCCCCGACCCAGGTCCTTCGCTTCGGCCTCGCGCGCCGCCGCCAGGGCGCGCCGCTCCGGGAGGCTGGCGAGGAGGGCCCGCGCGGCGGCGGCCTGAGAGATGACGACAGGGATCTCGAAGCCCTCGACCCGCACCCTGGCGTCTCCATAGCGCTCCAGGTAGCGGGTCAAGAAGCGCTCGGTCGCCCGGTCGAGATCGTCCTCACCGGGGTTCGCCAGGTTCCACTCGTCGGTGGCGGCCCGCTGGATCGCGCGGCGGGCGTCCTCCACCAGGGCAGGATCGGGGCCCTGGATCGTCGGCAGCCCGGTCTCGACCGTCAGCGTCATCCCCGCGGGCAGGATGATGAGCTGCGCGAAGCTGGTCTCAGGCGTGTCCCCCGCGACCTGCAGGGCGTGAAGCCCAGCCGGGACGGGCTGGGCGGGATCGAAGGCCCGACCGTCCAGCCAGACCGGACGTATCCCGGGAGGGGGGGAGAGCTCGACGCGCCCGGCGGACAGGGCCTGGGCGGAGCTCACGGCCTGGTCGCGGGCTGCCCGAAGATCATCGCCGTATGCGCTTACCCAGGTCGAAGGCTGGGCGCGCGCCGCGGCGGCGAAGGCCTGGCTCGCCCGGCTCGAGGACGGGTGGTTCGGGTCGATGGTCTCCAGCACGGCCTCGGCCAGCCAGAGCCGGGCGAGCTGTGTTGGATCCACGGGGAGATCGCAGCGCAGAGCGGGCTCGACCCGCTGCAAGGCGGCGCGGCCCGCCGGGATCTCCACCGCGAGCACAGCCTGTTCGACCTCGTCGGCGAGCGTCGTCAGCTCCTCGCAGGCGGCCTGTGCGCGTGACTCCAGCAAGAAAAACAGGAGGAGCTTCATCATCGTTTCCACCCTGACCAGCCCTGAGTACCATACTCCCACCACCCCTTCAAGGTGCTATGCTTCACGGCGTTGGAGGGTGCATGGCTCGGTGGGCGCGTATGGCGTGGTCTGCGCTGGCTCTTCTCGGCGCGTGCGGGAGCGGGTTGAAGGCCCTGGATATGGACGGGGACGGCTACACCGCGGAGGACGGGGACTGCTGGGACGCGGGGGAGGGTCCGGCGGGCTCGGGGCTCGGGGGGGCCGACATCCACCCGGGGGCGGAGGAGGTCTGGTACGACGGGGTGGACCAGGACTGCGCTGGGGACGACGACTACGATCGGGACGGGGACGGCTGGGTGGGGGCCGCCGACGAGACGGGCGAGGACTGCGACGACCAGGACGCCAGCGTGAACCCGGCGCAGGACGAGGTCTGGTACGACGGGGTGGACCAGGACTGCGACGACAACGACGACGACCAGGACCTGGACGGCTACGCCGGGGCGGCGGACGGGAGCGGCGAGGACTGTGACGACCAGGACGCGGCGGTCAACCCGGGGGTGGAGGAGGTCTGGTACGACGGGGTGGATCAGGACTGCGACGGCTGGAGTGACTACGACGCGGATCAGGACGGCTACGACCGGGACGTTGACTGCGACGACACAGATCCAACGTACTTTCCAGACGAGCTCACCGAGGAGATCTGGTACAACGGCATCGATGAGAATTGCGACGGCAACGACGGGGATCAGGACGGCGACGGCTACGTCACCGACGAGTACGCGGAGCTTTACGGCTGGGGGTCGCACCCCGCACACCTGGGGGCCGGCGACTGCTGGGACGATGACCCGGAGACCGCGGACATCCCCGAGGGCTACGATCCCATCAACGGCCTCCCCGCGCTGGGCCCGGCGAAGGTGGGGCCCGCTTCAGAGGAGACCTGGTACGATGGGGTGAACCAGGACTGTGGGGAGGAGCAGGACTTCGACCAGGACGGGGATGGGTACAACACAGCATTCTACCCGAACCGGGACGACGCGGTGGGCGACGACTGCGTCGACGGCAGCGCTCTGGACGCGGCGAACCCGGCCTCGCTGGAGCCCTGGGACGTCAACCCGGGGGCGACCGAGAGCTGGTACGACGGGACCGATCAGGACTGCGCGGGAGACGACGACTACGACCAGGACACGGACGGCTACCCGATCGCCGGGTACGGCATGGGCTCGGACGACGACTGCGACGACGCGCAGCCCTCGGTCCATCCCGGAGCGGAGGAGGACTGCAGCACGTCCGCGGACGAGGACTGCGACGGGGACACCAACGACGAGGGCGCGATCGGGTGTACCAATTGGTACAAGGATGGGGACGGGGACGGGTACGGCTCGGAAACCGAGGGGGCCTGCATCTGCGAGGCCACGGCGACCTACGAGACGGCCGACAGCACGGACTGCGACGACGCCGACGCGGACATCAACCTGGGCGCGGAGGAGGGGATCGGAGACGAGGTGGACCAGGACTGTGACGGGACGGAGATCTGCAACAAGGACTATGACAACGACGGCTACTCGTTGGATGGCGACACCAAGAGCTCGATCGATGAGGACTGCGACGACAGCCGCGAGGCCACGGCCGCCGAGCCGGGCGGGGACTGCGACGACGAGGACGCCACCATCAACCCGGGCGAGGACGAGGAGGCCGGTGACGAGATCGACCAGGACTGCGACGGCGACGAGCTGTGCTACGCGGACGCGGACAACGACGGCTACCGCACGACCAGCACCGTGACGAGCTTGGATGAGGACTGCGACGACTCGGGCGAGGCGCTGGCGTCCGAGGGCGACGGGGACTGCGACGACTCGAGCAGCGGCGTGAGCCCCGGCGACACGGAGATCACGGGCGACGAGATCGACCAGGACTGCGACGGCGACGAGGTCTGCTACCAGGACAACGACAACGACGGCTACCGGACGACCAGCACCCGCAACTCCTCGGACGAGGACTGCGACGACGACAAGGAGGCGTCGAGCTCGGAGACCAGCGGCGACTGCGACGACAGCGCGAGCACGGTCCACCCTGGCGCTTCGGAGGTCACGGGGGACGAGATCGACCAGGACTGCGACGGCGACGAGGTCTGCTATGTGGACGCGGACAATGACGGGTACCGCACGACGAGCACGGTGACGAGCTCGGACGAGGACTGCGACGACTCTGGCGAGGCGTCGAGTCTGGATCCGGATGAGGACTGCGACGACAGCGAGAACAACGTATACCCGGGTGCCTCAGAGGTCTGCGAGGACGACGTCGTCAATGACTGCGAGAGCGACGAGCTCGCCGCGCTGGAGGAGTGCGGCTGGGACCTCAGCGTGACGCTGAGCACGTCTACGGTGGACGTGACCCGCTCGGGCGCGGCGGCCAGCGACGCGGCTGGTACGAAGGTCTCCTTCGGCGGTGACATCGATGGAGACGGGGACGACGAGCTGCTGATCGCGGCGACAGGGGCGAGCTCGGGCGCAGGGCGGGTCTACGTGGTCAACGGCCCGCCGATCTACAACCTCGCGCTGAGCTCGAGCTCGGCCTATGCGCGGTACTACACGGGCGTCGCGGCCGACGACACGCTGGGGACCGCGCTGGCTGGTGGGGTGGACCTGGATGGGGACGGCTACGACGATCTGGCGCTCGGGGCGCCCGGGACCACCTGCGGGACGGCCTATGTGATCACCGGGCCGGCCCTGCCCGCCAGCGCGACCCTCTCCACCTCGGCGTACGACGCGGCGCTCACAGGTATCGACGGCGGCGATGAGGCGGGCGACGCGCTCGCGGGGGTCCAGGATCAGGATGGGGATGGGTACCCCGAGCTGTTGGTCGGGGCGACCCGTGGCAGCTCCGTGAAGTACAGCAGCGGCGACGTGTATCTGGTTGAGGCGCCGCTCAGCACTATCTCGCTCGACGATACGAGCGTGGACTACACCTGGGGCGGCAGCTACTCCAGTGAGCGCATCGGCTCGGCGGTCGCGAGCGGGGACCTGGACGACGACGGCACGCCGGACGTCCTGATCGGCGGTTACGACGCCGCAGTCAGCTCGTCCTCGGCCAAATACGGCAAGGTCTGGCTGCTCTTCGGTGACGGCCTGAGCGCCGGGGTCTTGAATTCGACCCGTGACATGGAGCTTCAGGGCGTCTCCACCTCCGACGACCTCGGCAAGGCCATCGCCGTAGCCGACGTGGACGGGGACGGCGCGGACGACTTCCTGGCCGGCGCCCCTGGCGTGAGCTCCGGCGCGGGCGCCGCCTACCTTGTGCTCGGAGGCACATCGCTCCCCAGCGGCGCGATCACCAGCGCCAGCGCGGACGCCACCCTCACCGGCGCCGCCAGCAGCGACGGCGCAGGCACCTCCCTCGCCGCCGCGGATCTGACGGGAGACGGCGCCGCGGAGATCATCCTCGGCGCGCCCGGGGCCGATGGAAGCGGCACGGACATGGGCCGGGTCTACATCTTCTTCGAACCCGTGAGCGGGAGTCTGTCCGTCTCCTCCGCCGACGTGATCTACACAGGGACCGCGAGCTCCGACGCCGCCGGCACCAGCGTGGCCGCTGGCGGGGACACCGACGAGGACGGCTACCTCGACCTCCTCATCGGCGCGCCCGGCTACGATCCCAGCGGGGCCTCGGGCGGCGGGATGATCTATTACATCCCCGGCACAGGATACTGAGGGCTCGTGCTCCGCTGGAGAGTCCCATGCCCCTGATCCCCGGTCGTCGCGTCGCCAAAGCGCGACCGGGGGTCGCGTCTTGGAGACGGCTACGCGGACCTCCTCGTCGCTGCGCCAGGCCATGAAGGTGACGCCGGCCTGGTGACGCTCCTTCTGGGCGTGGAGACTACGAAACTGCCTGGCTCCGTGGACGAAGGAGACGCCGACGCTGTCTTCGTGGGCGTCGCGGCCTCGGACGCGCTGGGCACCCCGGTGTCGGGCGCGCTGGACCTCGAGGGAGACGGGCTCGGGGACCTCGCCCTGGGCGTGGACGCGGGCGAGGCCCTCGGGACCGCGGTCGCTGGTCTGGGGGACACGGATGGCGAGGGCTGGGACGATCTGGCCGTCGGCGCGCCCGGCTACGACACCTCCTCGACCAGCGACGCTGGCGCCCTCTTCCTCTTCGCCCGCTGGTACTGAGCGCGCCCTCACGCGCTGAACGCTTGTCTTCATGGCCCCCTCGCGCGTATTCTTCGCTCTCACTCGGAGGCGCGATCATGAGCCTGTTCGACCACGCTCCCCTGGCGCTCGCGCTGGCGCTCCTCGGCTGTGGCAGCCAGTGGAAGTCGGTGGACCTGGACGGTGACGGGCTCACGCCCTCGGACGGGGACTGCTGGGACGCCGCGGATGGGCCTGAGGGCTCCGATCTGAAGGGCGACCAGATCTACCCCGGGGCGGCCGAGACCTGGTACGACGGGGTGGACCAGGACTGCGACGGGTCCAACGACTACGATCAGGACGGCGACGGCGCGGAGTCCGACGACTACGAGGGGACGGACTGCGACGACGCCGACCCCTCGACGAACCCGGACACGCCCGAGATCTACTACGACGGCATCGACCAGGACTGCGACACCACCAACGAGTACGACCAGGACGGGGACGGGGCGGACAGCGACGCCTACGGGGGCGAGGACTGCGACGACACCGACGCGAGCTTCGGGCCGGAGGTCGAGGAGATCTGGTACGACGACATCGACCAGAACTGCGACGGGGCGAGCGACTACGACCAGGACGGGGACGGCTACCTGAGCTGGGAGCACTACACCGGGGCTGACGCGGACTGCAACGACACCAACCCAGAGACGTACCCGGGCGCCGAAGAGACCTGGTACGACGGGGAGGATGAGGACTGCGACGGCTGGTCGGACTTCGATCAGGACAAGGACGGCTACGACGACGAGACCTACGGCGGCGAGGACTGCGACGACCTGGACGGCACCATCTCGCCGGAGGCGGAGGAGATCTGGTACGACGGCGTCGATCAGGACTGCGACGACTGGTCGGACTACGACCAGGACAAGGACGGCTACATCTCGGCCTCCTACGGCGGGGACGACTGCGATGACGAGCGGGACGACACGCACCCCGGCGTGGACGAGGTCTGCAACCGGCGCGACGACGACTGCAACGGCGTCGTGGACGACGACTTCACCGCGGTGGACACGGTCACCTGGTACCGCGACGCGGACGAGGACACCTTCGGGGACGCCTCCGACATCGAGCTGGCCTGCGAGGAGTACATGCCCGAGGGCTATGTGCTCGACCCGGACGACTGCGACGACGACAACCCCCACACCTACCCGGGCGCCGCCGAGGCGGAGAGCGACACGGAGTGCATGGAGGATGACGACGAGGACGGCTATGGGGACGAGGACGCCTCGGGGGACGTGACCGCGGGGACGGACTGCGTGGACTCTGACGCCACCATCAACCCGGGCGAGAGCGAGATCACAGCCGACGAGATCGACCAGACCTGCGACGGCAAGGAGACCTGCTACGCGAACGCCGACGCCGACGCCTACCGTCACAGCACCCGGACCGTGAGCAGCAGCGACAGCGACTGCGACGACGCGGGCGAGGCGGCCAGCACGGTGAGCTCGGGCGACTGCGACGACAGCGACGCGGACACCTTCCCCGGCGCGGCGGAGAGCGAGAGCGCGACCTCCTGCATGAACGACGACGACGCCGACGGCTACGGGGACGAGAGCGTGAGCGCCGGGGTCACGGCGGGGACGGACTGCAACGACAGCAACAGCGGGATCAGCCCCGGGGACACGGAGATCACGGGCGACGAGATCGACGAGGACTGCAACGATCAGGAGATCTGCTACGCCAACGCCGACGGGGACAGCTACCGCCACAGCTCGACGACGGTGACGAGCACGGACACGGACTGCGACGACTCGGGCGAGGCGGCCAGCACGGTGAGCTCGGGCGACTGCGACGACAGCGACGCGGACACCTTCCCCGGCGCGGCGGAGAGCGAGAGCTCCACCTCCTGCATGAACGACGACGACGCGGACGGCTACGGGGACGAGACCGTGAGCGCGGGCGTGACGGCGGGGACGGACTGCAACGACGCGAACAGCGCGATCAGCCCCGGGGACACGGAGATCACGGGCGACGAGACCGACAGCAACTGCGACGACCGGGAGACCTGCTACGCCAACGCCGACGGGGACAGCTACCGCCACAGCTCGACGACGGTGACGAGCACGGACACGGACTGCGACGACGCGGGCGAGGCGGCTAGTTCAGTTAGTTCTGGCGACTGCGACGACAGCGACGCCGACACCTTCCCCGGCGCGGCGGAGAAGGAGAGCACGACCTCCTGCCGCAACGACGACGACGGGGACGGCTACGGCGACGAGACCGTCAGCTCCGGGGTCACGGCGGGGACGGACTGCGACGACACGAGCAGCTCCATCAACACCTCGGCCACGGAGACCACCGGCGACGAGATCGACTACAATTGCGACGACAAGGAGACCTGCTACGCCAACGCGGACGGGGACGCCTACCGCCACAGCTCGACCACGAAGAGCTCGTCGGACACGGACTGCGACGACTCGGGCGAGGCGGCCAGCTCGGTCAGCTCCGGCGACTGCGACGACAGCGACGCCGACACCTACCCGGGCGCCGCGGAGACGGAGAGCACGACCTCCTGCATGAACGACGACGACGCCGACGGCTACGGGGACGAGAGCGTGAGCTCGGGGGTCACGGCGGGGACGGACTGCAACGACGCGGACGCCACGATCAGCCCTGGGGACTCGGAGACGACAGGCGACGAGATCGACGAGAACTGCGACGACAGGGAGACCTGCTACGCCAACGCCGACGGGGACGCCTACCGCTCCAGCTCCAGCACGGTGACGAGCTCGGACACGGACTGCGACGACTCGGGCGAGGCAGCTAGCTCACTTAGTTCAGGCGACTGCGACGACAGCGACGCCGACACCTTCCCGGGCTCGGCGGAGAAGGAGAGCACGACGTCCTGCCGGAACGACGACGACGGTGACGGCTACGGCGACATCACGGTGACCGGGAGCGTGACGGCGGGCGGGGACTGCGACGACGCGGAGAGCGACACCTTCCCGGGCTCGGCGGAGAAGGAGAGCACGACGTCCTGCCGCAACGACGACGACGGCGACGGCTACGGGGACGAGACCGTGACCGGGTCCGTGGTCGCCGGCGAGGACTGCGACGACAGCAGCACCTCCTACAACCCCGGCGTGGCCGAGACGACGGGGGTGGAGATCGACTACAACTGCGACGGGGCGCTGACCTGCTTCGCGAACGCGGACGGGGACGCCTACCGCCACAGCTCGACGACGAAGAGCTCGTCGGACACGGACTGCGACGACTCGGGCGAGGCTGCCAGCTCGGTGAGCTCTGGCGACTGCGACGACAGCGACCCCGACACCTTCCCCGGGGCCGCGGAGAACGAGAGCACGACGTCCTGCCGCAACGACGACGACGGCGACGGCTACGGCGACGAGACCGTGGGCTCAGGCGTCACGGCGGGGACGGACTGCAACGACGCGAGCAGCGCCATCAACACCGCAGCCACGGAGATCGCGGTGGACGGCGTCGATCAGAACTGCGACGACGACGAGCTCTGCTATCGGGACGGGGACCGCGACGGCTACGGGACCAGCACGACGATCACGAGCGCGGACGATCTGAGCTGTGACGACGATCGCGAGTCCACGGTGACGACGGACTGCGACGACTCCGACGCCCAGACCTTCCCCGGCGCTGCAGAGGCGGAGAGCTCCACCTCCTGCATGAACGACGACGACGGCGACGGCTATGGCGACGACACCGTGGGCTCGGGCGTGACCGCGGGGGATGACTGCGACGACGACGCCATCGACGTCTACCTGGGCGCCGACGAGGTCTGCGACACGGTGGACAACGACTGTGACGGCTCCTACCTGGACGTGGGCGACGTCCTGGACTTCTCCACCCAGGGCATGGACTTCGCCGGTCTCACGGGCGACGACTACCTGGAGATCGCCGACACGGCGGTCCTGGACTTCGGGACGGGCGACTTCACGATCGAGCTCTGGGTCTACGCCGACACCTTCGACGGCGCTGACAGCGACGCGAGCGTGCGGCTGCTGGACCGCTCTCAGGGGAGCTACCCCTCCAGCCCCTACTGGAACCTGGACGTCGCCGACATTGATGGCAGCGGGGTGCCTGAGCTCGAGCTGTTCGGCTCCAACTCGGGATCGCTCAAGGACGGCACGACCAGCGCGGACACCACGCTCTCCACCGCGACCTGGACCCACCTCGCGGTGGTGGTGGACCGCGGTGCGGGCACCGCGACCTGGTACGTGGACGGCGTCTCGGTGGGCGCGAAGACCCTGGGCAGCGGCGGCAGCTTCGCCTCCGCCGACGTCAGCAACAGCTCGCCCCTCTACATCTCCTCCACCTACAACCCGCTCGAAGGGATCCTGGACGAGGTCCGCATCTGGAGCACCGCGCGCACGGCCGACGAGGTCTTCGTGGACATGTGCCGCGCCTCCTCCAGCGACGACACCGACTACGGCGATCTGATCCTGTACCTGCCCTTCGAGGGCGGCTCGTACCAGGACAACAGCCTCAACGCGCTGCCGGTGACCATCCCCACCGGGTCCGCGGCCGAGCTCATCAGCTACTGAGCCTGCCTGGCCCTTGAGCTCCCCAGCGCCTGGGCTGGGAGAGGGGCGGCCACGCTGCATGCGAGCGCCTGCTGAACACTTGTGTCCAGGCACCCTCCCGCGTATCCTGGACGCTGGTTCGGAGGCGGAATGATGGCCTTGTGGAACTCTCTTCGCCTGGGGCTGGGGCTGGCGTTGATCGGCTGCGGAAGCAAGCTTGAGCCGCTGGATCTGGATGGTGACGGCCTGAGCGGGCTGGATGGAGACTGTTGGGACGCCCTGGACGGCCCGGACGGCTCGAGCCTGACGGGCGACCAGATCTACCCTGGGGCAGCCGAGACCTGGTACGACGGAGTGGATCAGGACTGCGACGGGGCCAACGACTACGATCAGGACGGTGACGGCGCGGAGTCCGCGGACCATGGGGGGACGGACTGTGACGACGCCGACCGCTCGACGAACCCAGACGTGCAGGAGGTCTACTATGACGGGGTGGACCAGGACTGCGACGACACCAACGAGTACGACCAGGACGGGGACGGGGCGGACAGCGACGCTTACGGGGGCGAGGACTGCGACGACACCGACGTGAGCTTCGGGCCGGAGGTCGAGGAGATCTGGTACGACGACATCGACCAGAACTGCGACGGGGAGAGCGACTTCGACCAGGACGGGGACGGCTACCTGAGCTGGGAGCACTACACGGGGGCCGACGCGGACTGCGACGACACCAACCCAGACACGTACCCGGGCGCCGAGGAGACCTGGTACGACGGCGTCGATCAGGACTGCGACGGCGCCACTGACTATGACCAGGACGGGGATGGCTACGACGACGAGGCCTACGGCGGTGAGGACTGCGATGACCTGGACGACACGATCTCGCCGGAGGCGGAGGAGGTCTGGTACGACGGGATCGACGGGGACTGTGACGGCACCTCCGACTACGACCAGGACAAGGACGGATTCGACGCCGCGGACCATGGCGGGGACGACTGCGATGACCGCCGGGACGACACGAACCCCGACGCCAGCGAGGTCTGCAACTTCCGGGACGATGACTGCAACGGGGAGGTGGACGAGGGCTACGCCGCTGTAGACTCCGTGACCTGGTATCTGGACGCCGACGCGGACAGCTACGGGGACGCTTCGGAGATCGAGCTCGCCTGCGAAGGCTATGTGCCCGAGGGCTACGTGCTGAACGCAGACGACTGTAATGACTCCGCCGCCAGCACGTTCCCTGGCGCAGCCGAGCTGGAGAGCGACACGGCGTGCATGAAGGACGCCGACGCAGATGGCTATGGGGATGCTGACGTCTCAGGGGACGTGATCTCGGGGGCGGATTGCCTGGACAGCGACGCGAGCAGCTACCCGGGCGCGCTAGAGATCGCGGGCGACGGTGTGGATGGGGACTGCGATGGCGTCGAGATCTGCTGGGAAGATGTGGATGGTGACGGCTACGGCACCGAGGAGGAGCTTGTCAGCGCGGACAGCGACTGCTCGGACCTCGGGGAGAGCACCGCGCAGGGCGACTGTGACGACAGCGACGCGGACACCTTCCCCGGCGCGGCGGAGAGCGAGAGCGCGACGTCCTGCATGAACGACGACGACGCGGACGGCTACGGGGACGAGACCGTGAGCTCGGGGGTCACGGCGGGGACGGACTGCAACGACGGCAACAGCGGGGTGAGCCCCGGGGACACGGAGATCACCGGCGACGAGATCGACGAGAACTGCGACGACAAGGAGACCTGCTACGCGAACGCCGACGGGGACAGCTACCGCCACAGCTCGACGACGGTGACGAGCTCGGACAGCGACTGCGACGACTCCGGCGAGGCGGCCAGCTCCGTTAGCTCCGGCGACTGCGACGACAGCGACGCGGACACCTTCCCGGGCGCGGCGGAGAGCGAGAGCTCCACCTCCTGCATGAACGACGACGACGCTGACGGCTACGGGGACGAGACCGTGAGCGCGGGCGTGACGGCGGGGACGGACTGCAACGACGCGAACAGCGCGATCAGCCCCGGGGACACGGAGATCACGGGCGACGAGACCGACAGCAACTGCGACGACCGGGAGACCTGCTACGCGAACGCCGACGGGGACAGCTACCGCCACAGCTCGACGACGGTGACGAGCTCGGACTCGGACTGCGACGACTCGGGCGAGGCAGCTAGTTCGGTTAGTTCAGGCGACTGCGACGACAGCGACGCCGACACCTTCCCCGGCGCGGCGGAGAAGGAGAGCACGACGTCCTGCCGCAACGATGACGACGGGGACGGCTACGGCGACGAGACCGTGAGCTCTGGGGTCACGGCGGGGACGGACTGCGACGACACGAGCAGCTCCATCAACACCGCGGCCACGGAGACCACGGGCGACGAGATCGACTACAACTGCGACGACAAGGAGACCTGCTACGTCAACGCCGACGGGGACGCCTACCACACCACCAGCACCGTGAGTAGCAGCGACAGCGACTGCGACGACTCCGGTGAGGCGGCCAGCTCGGTCAGCTCCGGCGACTGTGACGACAGCGACGCCGACACCTACCCCGGCGCGGCGGAGAGCGAGAGCGCGACGTCCTGCATGAACGACGACGACGCGGACGGCTACGGGGACGAGAGCGTGAGCTCGGGGGTCACGGCGGGGACGGACTGCAACGACGCGGACGCCACGATCAGCCCTGGGGACTCGGAGACGACAGGCGACGAGATCGACGAGAACTGCGACGACAGGGAGACCTGCTACGCCAACGCCGACGGGGACGCCTACCGCTCCAGCTCCAGCACGGTGACGAGCTCGGACACGGACTGCGACGACTCGGGCGAGGCAGCTAGCTCACTTAGTTCAGGCGACTGCGACGACAGCGACGCCGACACCTTCCCGGGCTCGGCGGAGAAGGAGAGCACGACGTCCTGCCGGAACGACGACGACGGTGACGGCTACGGCGACATCACGGTGACCGGGAGCGTGACGGCGGGCGGGGACTGCGACGACGCGGAGAGCGACACCTTCCCGGGCTCGGCGGAGAAGGAGAGCACGACGTCCTGCCGCAACGACGACGACGGCGACGGCTACGGGGACGAGACCGTGACCGGGTCCGTGGTCGCCGGCGAGGACTGCGACGACAGCAGCACCTCCTACAACCCCGGCGTGGCCGAGACGACGGGGGTGGAGATCGACTACAACTGCGACGGGGCGCTGACCTGCTTCGCGAACGCGGACGGGGACGCCTACCGCCACAGCTCGACGACGAAGAGCTCGTCGGACACGGACTGCGACGACTCGGGCGAGGCTGCCAGCTCGGTGAGCTCTGGCGACTGCGACGACAGCGACCCCGACACCTTCCCCGGGGCCGCGGAGAACGAGAGCACGACGTCCTGCCGCAACGACGACGACGGCGACGGCTACGGCGACGAGACCGTGGGCTCAGGCGTCACGGCGGGGACGGACTGCAACGACGCGAGCAGCGCCATCAACACCGCAGCCACGGAGATCGCGGTGGACGGCGTCGATCAGAACTGCGACGACGACGAGCTCTGCTATCGGGACGGGGACCGCGACGGCTACGGGACCAGCACGACGATCACGAGCGCGGACGATCTGAGCTGTGACGACGATCGCGAGTCCACGGTGACGACGGACTGCGACGACTCCGACGCCCAGACCTTCCCCGGCGCTGCAGAGGCGGAGAGCTCCACCTCCTGCATGAACGACGACGACGGCGACGGCTATGGCGACGATACCGTGGGCTCGGGCGTGACGGCGGGGAACGACTGCGACGACACTGACGCCGACACCTACCCCGGCGCCGACGAGGTCTGCGACACGGTGGACAACGACTGCGACGGCTCCTACCTGGACGTGGGCGATGTCCTGGACTTCTCCACCCAGGGCATGGACTTCGCCGGGCTCTCGGGCGACGACTACCTGCAGATCGCCGACGCGGCAGCGCTGGACTTCGGGACGGGCGATTTTACGATCGAGCTCTGGGTCTACGCCGACACCTTCGACGGCGCTGACAGCGACGCGAGCGTGCGTCTGCTGGACCGCTCCGATGGGAGCTATCCCACCAGCCCCTACTGGAACCTGGACATCATGGAGGCCGACGGCAGCGGGGTGCCCGAGCTCGAGCTCTTCGGCTCCCGCTCTGGGTTGCTGAAGGACGGCACGACCAGCGCCGACGCCGTGCTCTCCACCGCGACCTGGACCCACCTCGCCGTGGTGGTGGACCGCGGCGCGGGCACCGTGACCTGGTACGTGGACGGGATCTCGGTGGGCGCGGAGGCCCTCGGCAGCGGCTCCAGCTTCGACTTCGCCGACGTCAGCAACAGCTCACCCCTCTACGTCTCCTCCACCTACAACCCGCTCGAAGGGATCCTGGACGAGGTCCGCATCTGGGGCACCGCGCGCACAGCCGACGAGGTCTTCGTGGACATGTGCCGCGCCTCGTCCAGCGCGGACACCGACTACGACGACCTGATCCTGTACCTGCCCTTCGAGGGGAGCTCGTATCAGGACGTGGGGCCCAACTCGCTGAGCGTGACCATCCCCACCAGCTCTGGCGCGGCGCTCACGACGTACTGATCCGGCTCACCACCACGAAGCTGGCGATCACCGAGATCGCCAGCCCCACGAGCAGGATCAGCGCGAGGATCTGCGCACCGCGCGCCTCCTTCCGGCGCTCGGCGTAGGGCATGATCCGACCCAGCACCAGGCCCGCGACGAAGCCGCCGCCGTGGGCGATGTTGTTCACGTTCGGCATGGCCAGGCTGAAGACGAAGCCCGCCACCGCCCAGGCCAGCGCCTGCCGCGAGACGCCCGCCCCCCAGGTCCCGCCGCGCCGCCGCCCGTAGCTGAGCAGGGCGCCGTACATCCCGAAGATGGCGCCGGATGCGCCCAGCGTAGGCCCCCCGCTGATCCAGTTCGACGCGAGGAAGCCCGCCATGCCCGTGAGGCAGAAGAGCACGAAGAAGCGCGCCGGGCCGAAGAGCTCCGCCGCCAGCGGCCCCAGCCCGCGCACCCAGCTCAGGTTGAAGAAGATGTGCAGCAGGCTGCCGTGCAGGAACACCGCCGTCAGCAGCGTCCACCACAGGCCCGCCTCCATCGCCGGCCGGCTGGTCATCCCGAGCTGGTAGGCCGCGCGCATGGAGGGCGAGCCGAGGTCGAAGAGGCTCCCCATCTCCAGGGCCGCCATCGGGTCGAGCGCCAGCGAGGCCACGTAGAGGCCGACGCAGAGGGTGTAGATGATCCAGACGGGGTCGAAGCGGTCGCGGAAGAAGTCCCGGAGGGAGGGCGCGAAGCCGAAGAGGGTCGGATGCGCCGCCCCGCAGTAGGGGCAGGTCTTCTCCCGCGCGCTCACCAGCCTCCCACAGCTCGAGCAGAGCACCGCCCCGTGCTTCGCCATCCCGGTCTCCGTTCAGCGCCTCCGGCGCAGGAGCAGCGCCCCGACGCCCAGCCCGAGCAGCCAGGAGGCGCGCGCGGGGGCCGTGGAGCAGCCTCCCTCCTTGTCATACTTGCCCCCGGCGTCCGGGTCCACCACCACCACGTCCACGTCGTCGGGGTCCGAGTAGAGCGTGCCGTTGCTCACGACCAGCTCGAAGGTCAGAGTGCCCGGTTCGTCGGCCACGAATTCCGGGTTCGCCGTGCTGGGCTTCTCGATCTCCACGTCCGGCCCCGCCGTCTGGGTCCAGATGTAGCGGAGCGAGGCCCCCGCCGGGTCCTCCGAGGCCGAGCCGTCCAGGATCACGCGGTCGCCGGGGTAGGCGATGAAGCTCTCACCGGCCCGCGCGATGGGCGCGTCGGAGCCCACCTCGCCCGTGTCCGGCTCGCCCTCGCCCTCGCCCTCGCCCTCGCCCTCGCCCTCGCCTTCGCCCTCGCCCTCGCCCTCGCCGCTCGAGGCGCCGGTCTCGGAGGCCATCATCTCCCAGAAGCCCTCGGCCCCGTCCTCGTAGCCCAGCGCCCAGAAGCCCACGCCCTGCAGCCCCTGGTCAATGCCCCAGGCCACGCGCTCCTGCACGGAGTCCACGTCGTCGCACCACTGCTGACCGCCCGTGTAGAAGGTGTAGGGCGCATGCGCGTTCGTCTCGTAGTAGCGGCCGTAGGTGTCCATGTACCCGACGGCGTTCAGCAGCGTGATGGACTCGCCCGACGCCGTGGCGTCGCCCGGCACGTCATAGGAGGAGGTCGGCCACCAGCGCCCGTAGAGCGGAAGGCCGAGGATGATCTTCTCCGCGGGCGCCCCGTAGTAGAGGTAGTCCTCCACCGTCCAGTCCAGCGCGTACTGACCCCACATGTCGCTGCCGTAGAGCGGGGAGACCGGGCCGGGATCGCCCCCCGACCAGTGGTAGTCGTAGCCCATGATGAAGAGGCCGTCGGAGGCGTTCGCCAGCTCGTCGTAGTCGTAGGCGCCCGACCAGTCCACCGCCGGCATGGCGATGAAGACCTCGTCCACGGCGTCCTCGAGCTCCTGGATGAAGGTCACGAAGTTGCTCTTCTGCGACGAGGGCAGGCCCTCGAAGTCCACGTTCACGCCGTCGGCCCCGTAGGCCTCGACCAGGTCCGTGAGCTCGGAGATGGCGGTGGCGCGGCGGCTCGCGCTGGCCAGGACGCTGGACATGTCGCTGTCGTCGAAGCTGGTCACGCAGACGTGGACCTTCACCCCCAGCGCGTGGGCGCGGGAGACGATGGAGGAGGCCACGCTCGTCCAGTTGGAGGTGGAGGACAGGCCGCCGTCGGAGTCCAGGCTCACGTTGAACACCGCGATGTGGGTGAGCCCGTAGAGCTCCTCGTCGGTCACGTCGTCCACCCAGTAGGGCAGGTAGCCGTAGACGGTGACCGAGGGCAGGGCGGGCGGGACCGTGACCTTGCGGTGGGTCCGGGGCAGCTTCGGCCCGGCGCCGAAGGCCGCGGCGTGCTCGGCGTGGGCGGAGCGGGGCGCGGCCACGGAGGGGGGCGCGAGCAGGGAGAGCAGAGTGAGAATCGGCATCCTGGTCATCTCCTCAATTCCTCTCTAACGAGGACCGCAATAATCTGCCGCACCGCGCGTACCCCGCTTGCACGACCCCGTGCCCCCGAGTAGTGTCAGCGAGACACGCGCGCAGGGTCTCTCCCTCGGAGCATCCCATGAGCTTCTTCGACCGTCTGTCCAACCTCTGGAAGGGCTTCCTCAGCCTCTGGATCTCCGACTACGAGGCCAAGAACCCGGAGGCCGTCTACGAGGCGGCCATCGAGCAGCGCAAGGTCAAGTACATGGAGCTGCGGAAGGCGGTCAGCGGCATCGTCTACCTGCGCAACAAGCTCCAGAACGAGCTCCAGCAGAAAGAGGCGGAGCTCGTCGAGATCAACGCCCAGATCCCCGTCGCGGTGCAGGAGGGCGAGGACGAGGCGGCGCTGGTGCTGCTCCAGAAGAAGAACGAGCTGGAGAGCTCGATCACCGGCCTGAAGGGCGAGCTGGAGAAGGTGAGCAGCCAGGCCGAGGAGGCCAAGAGCGGGCTCATCACCTTCCAGGGCGAGATCGAGAAGCTCAAGCGCGAGAAGCAGGAGATGCTGGCCAAGAAGGCCACGGCCGACGCGCGCATCCAGATCAACGAGACCCTCGAGGGACTCAGCACCGACGCCGACATCAAGGCGCTGGACGGCGTGCGCGAGTCCATCCACAAGCGGGTCGCCGAGGCGGACGTCTCCGGTGAGGTCAAGGGCAGCAGCCTGGATGACAAGCTGGCCAAGATCAAGGCCAAGACCGGCAACGCCGCCGCGCGCGCGCAGCTCGAGGAGCTGAAGCGCCAGATGGGGGCGCAGCAGGCCTCCGCGGCCGAGGCGGTCAAGAAGACCATCTGAGCCCCCTGGAATCGTGGACATGGATCAGGTGCCCAACCGGATGCTCGGGTGGTGGCGTGGCCTGGACCCGGGCGAGCGGCGCCGGGTGTCCGCGCTCACGCTGATCTCGGCGATCTACATTGGCCATTATCTGGTCTTCTGCGTCGGCCAGGCCTTCTACATCGAGGACGCGGGCATCACCTTCGCCTACGCGCGCAACCTCGTGCAGGGCGACGGGCTGGTGCCGGTGCCGGGCGGCGAGCGGGTGGAGGGCTACTCCAACGCGCTCTGGACCTTCCTGATCGCCGGCTTCTACGCGCTCGGCGTGCCGGTCTGGACCAGCCCCAAGATCCTGGGCGCGGTCTTCGGCGTGATCACGCTGCCGCTGGTCTACGGGATCATCCTGCGCGCCCGCCCGCCGCGGGCGGACGGCACGGTCCCCGACCGCGACGTGGCCCTGCTCGGGCCGCTGCTGCTGGCCGCCAACCCCCAGTTCGTGATCTGGAACGCCTCGGGCCTGGAGAACAGCCTCTTCTGCGTACTCCTGGCCGCCGGGCTCTACGGGGTGCTGCGGGAGGATGAGGCGGAGGGTACGCCCTTCCCCTGGTCGGCGCTGTGGTTCACGCTGCTGACCGCCACCCGGCCCGAGGGCGCCATGTACGGCGTCATCGCCGCGGGCGCCGTGATCGTCTCCAGCCTGAGCCGGCGTCGCGTCCTGCCGGCCCTGCTCTGGCTCGCCGTCTTCCTGCTCCCCGCCGCCCTCTACCAGTGGTGGCGCTACCAGTACTTCGCCTGGGAGTTCCCCAACACCTACTACGCGAAGGAGGCGGGGGAGAAGGCGTTCCAGCCCTTCGGCTGGACGGTGCGCGGCTGGAAGTACATCAAGAGCTACCTGTGGGTGTCCTGGACCCTGTTCGCCCTGCCCCTGGTCGCCTTCGGGCTCACCGGGACCAGCGGCTGGCGGGGCAAGGGCTGGGGGCGCCTGGCCTTCGCCATGGGGATCATCGCCACGGTGGCCCTCTTCGTCGTTTGGGACGGCCGCAAGGGCCTGCCCGTCGTCCCGCCCTGGTGGCGGGACACGCTGTCCCACTGGGCGGAATTCCGCGTCTACAGCATCGCGGCGGCGGCGGTGCTGCTGGGCGTGGCCACGCTCACCCGCCCGGGCTGGAGGGCCCGCGGGCTCCTCTGGGCCACCTGCGCGGCCGGCGTCTTCTTCGCCCTCTACGCGGGCGGCGACTGGATGAAGGCCTTCCGCTGGTTCAACATCGTCTCCGTGACGCTCATGCCCCTCATCGCCATCGGCGTGGGCGAGCTCATCGACGACATCCCCGCGCTCGCCCGCACGCTCCCGCTGCCCGCGCGCCTGCGCGAGACCGCCTGGTCGCAGGTGTGGACCGGGCGCACGCTGGCCCTGGCGGTGCCCTTCCTGGCCTTCGCCGGCAACGGGGCCTGGCAGAGCCAGCGCTTCGCGCTGGACCCGGAGACGGCGGTCCGCGACGTCAAGCGGCGCGTGGACTACATGAGCTGGGTGCAGCGGCGCCTGGACCTGGACCACGTCACGCTGGTGGACGTGGACATGGGCGCCCACATGTACTTCCCCGGCTGGGGGCTGGTGGACATCGCCGGGCTCATCGACATCCCCATCGCGCGGCACCGGACCTACGACAAGAAGTTCATGCGGGAGTACCTCTTCGAGGAGCGGAACCCCGAGTTCGCCCACGTCCACGCCGGCTGGGCGCGGACCTCGAAGATCCCGCAGCACCCGGAGTGGGCCGAGCGCTACTTCGAGATCCCCGGCTACCCCACGGGCGCCACCGCGCTGCACGTGGGCAACCACATCCGCCGCGACCTGATGATCGACAGCTACCTGGAGCCGCAGCCCGCGCTGGCGCGCTTCGCCAGCGGGGTCGATCTGGTGCTGGCGGAGGTGCCCTCGCCCGTGGTCGCGCCCGGCGGAGAGCTCTACATCCACACCGCCTGGCAGGGCGTGTTGCGCAAGGACGGCTTCCGGGTCCTGGCCATCCTGGAGGGCCAGGCGGACGGCGGCTGGCGGCGCACCGTCTCCGTGCTCCCGCCCGGATACGACTGGTACAAGCCCGAGGACTGGAAGCGCGGCGAGGTGGTCCACACGCGCCAGCGGATCGCGATTCCGTCCGATCTGCCCGAGGGCAGCTACCAGCTGAGCCTCGCCCTGCTGGACGAGAAGACGGGCTCGGTCCTGCGCCTGCTCGCGCCGGGCGAGGCCGACCCCATGCCTCCCCCGGTGGAGGAGGAGAAGCCGAAGAGGCCGAAGAAGCCGAAGAAGCCGAAGAAGCCGGGAGAGGAGCCCGAGGCCGAGGAGGCGCCCGTCGAGGAGCCCGCCGCTCCGGTGGAGGCCGCCCCGCCCGCGGAGCCCGCCGCTCCGGTGGAGGCGGCCCCGCCCGCGCCCCCCGCGCCCGAGGCCAGCCCCTACCTGGCCGGCGCCTGGCGCGTCCCGGTGGAGGTCCGCGTGGTCAGCATCCCCGCCGCCACCGCCGCCGCTGAGGAGGACCTCCAGGCCGCGATGCAGCTCGCCTCCGAGGGGCGCTGCGAGGAGGCCTGGCCCCGCTGGAAGGACGCGACCCGCCACGTCATGAAGAACACGGCCTGGCAGGACCGGAATGTCGGCATGATCAAAACCGAAATCAGCGCCTGCTACGCCACGCGCGCGGCCGGGCAGAGCGACGAGGCCGAGAAGGCCGCGGCCCTGATCGAGGGCCGGCGCTACGACTTCCGCTATGGGCCGCTCGAGGAGGCCGCGTCGGCGCTGGCCCTGGTCTATGAGCGGCGGGGTGACGAGGCGGCGGCCCTCGAGGACTGGGAGGCCGCCTATGACGCCTGGTCCATGACCTTGAAGCTCGACCCCCAGCGGGCCTGGGCGCGGCGCAAGGCCGAGGACGCGCGGGACCGCCGCCTGCAGATCGGCGACTACACGCCCAAGGCGGCGACGAAGGGCAAGCCTGAGGCCGTGCTGGACAAGCCGAAGCCCGCTCGCCCGGCGAAGCCCGCCGAGGAGGAGGAGGACGCTCCCGAGGGTCTGGACGCTCCCGAAGGCCCGGAGGCCGATGAGCTGCCGGAGCTCGGGGGCGGGCCTTAGCGGGCGCCCTCGCCGTTCTTCAGCAGGCGGTAGTCGAGCCCGCTGACCTCGATGAAGTCGGCCATGTCGCGCAGGCGGGAGTAGACGCGGTCGCCCACCCGGTCGCCGAGGCTCTGGGTCTGCTTCGCGCCCTCGGCCAGGTTGGCGACGCCGCGCCCGGCGGGCACGCCCGGGGGGTAGTTCGTCGTGCCCAGCGTGCAGGCCATGCTGTCGTAGCGGCGGCTGATGAGCTCGTCCACGACGGAGAGCTCCCAGTCGGTGAGCCGGCCCTTGCCCAGCTCGTCGATGGCCAGGATGGGCACCGCCACGAGCTCATTCAGGATGTTGCGGTCGGACTGTCCACGGTCATAGCCCTCGCGCAGGAGGGCCAGGAGGCGGCTGAACTCGACGAAGCGCGCCTCGACGCCGAGATCGAAGATCATCCAGCGGATCAGCCCGACCAGCAGGTGCGTCTTCCCGCGCCCCACCTGGCCGTGGAGGATGAGGCCCGGCAGCGTCCCCTCGTCCTGGTGCGCCCGCTCGAAGCGGGTCTTCCAGCCGTTGATCTCGGTGTACGCCTTGGTGGCGCCCTCCGAGCGGCTCATCCCGAGGGCGAAGGAGGTCAGCGTGCTGCCAGCGTGGCGCGCGGGCAGGCCCGCCCGGTTGAAGCGCGCGAGGCGGTCGGGGATCATCTGGCAGCGGCAGCGCCCCACGACGCGCACGTCCTCGCGCCAGCCGACCACGCGCCCCGTGCCGCCGCAGATCGGGCACGCGGGCTGATCCGGGAGGAGCTCGGCCTGCGCCAGCTCGCCCACGGGACGCACCGTGTAGGGCAGGCCGCGGGCCTCCTCCCCCCGAGGATGTAGCTTCACCACGCTCACCGCCGCACCTCACCCGCTCCCGAGGATCCTATCCCAGACCACCTGCGCGGACACCAGGGGCGTCTCCGCGCGCAGCCGATCGCGCGCGACCTCCTCGGCCGCGGCGGCGAAGGCGTCCTCCGAGATCAGGTCGCGGAGCGCGCTGAGCGTGTCCGCGGCCTCCGCCAGCAGGGTCTCGCGCCGGGGCGCCGCGGCGTGCCAGGCCGCGTCCTGGAAGACGCGGACGGCGGCGATGGCCTGCCGCGCCACCTGCTCGCCCGTGGGGTCGTCGAGGGTGGCCCCGTCCACCGTCCGCCCGGTCGCCAGCCGCCCCAGCGAGCGGAGGAGCTGGGCGCGCGCCGGCTCCAGGCCCTCCGGGACGGTCGAGCGCGCGATCTCCGCGGCCAGGGCGCCGAGGGCGGGCCAGTCCTGCGCGCCGCCCGGCGCCGGCAGGGGGGCCACGGCGGGGGCCGCGCGCCGCTCCTGTCGCCGCTTGAGCTCCCCCTTGCAGGCGTCCAGGGACAGGCGGGTGCGGGTGGCCTTCTTCGCCCGGCGCGCCGCCGCCGCCTCGATCGCCGCGAGGATCGAGGCCACGGAGACCCCGCTCTCCAGCCACTCCACGAGCAGCCGCCCGTCCGCGCCGCTCAGGAAGGGCGCGCCGCCGCGCACCGCGACCAGGAAGGCGCGGACCTCGTCCGCCGCCTCGGTGAGCTCGTCCGGGATGCTCGCTGGCGTCTCCACGCGGGTCCTTCCTTGCGCGAACGGGGGGGGCGGTCTATTATCCTGCCCTCCTCGGCATGGAGAGCGCATGCGCCGGATGAGCCTGATCGGTCTGCTCCTCGGAGTCTTCCTCGTACCGCCCGCGCAGGCCGGCGATGACGACGATCCCTTTGGCCTCGACGAAGAAGACGACGACGAGATCCCCGCGCCCAAGGACGACGGCGACGAGGACGAGGATCTCCCGGAGCTCAAGCCCCAGAAGAGCCCCGAGGCCGACGTCAACTTCGAGGAGGACGAGTTCGAGGAGGACGCGGAGTTCGGCGCCCGCAAGGAGGGTGAGGACGACGCGAAGATCTACCGCGAGTTCGTCGAGAAGATGAAGGGGAAGGACCCCGACGCCGAGCTCCTGGAGTGGGAGCGCTACCTGAAGAAGTACCCGAACTCCCTCTTCAGGAGCCGCATCCAGGACCGCATGAGCGAGCTGGAGGCGTCCATGTTCGACACCCGCCTCGGGGAGAGCTCCGAGGGTGGGCTGCTGGACGCGGGCAAGGCCGAGCTCCGCTTCGCCCAGCCCTTCCTGCTCGAGTCCATCGACCCGCGCACGAAGCTGCGCGTGGCCTTCGAGCTCGGCTTCCCCGAGTACCTCGCCGGCACCCTGGACTACGAGCACCAGATCCTGCGCAACCTCTCGGTGCACGGCGGCCTGCGCTCGCGCTACAGCGGCCTGAACCTGGAGGCTGGCGTGCGCTACGCGCCCATCAAGTCGGCGCGCACGAAGACGCTGGTGACCGGCATCCTCGACCTCCACGCCAACACCCTGCCCTTCTACTTCGGGATCCGGCCGCAGATCGGCATCGGTCAGCGCTTCGACGTGATGAGCGGGCTCGACGTGCAGGGTCAGTTTGGCGTGGACCTGCCCTTCGGCTACGGGGATCGCTTCTCGCCCCGCTACGTCGGCGGCCTGAACGTCAGCCTGGCCCCGAGCGACATCCTCCGGGTCTACGCCGAGACCTCCACGACCATCAAGGACCCCTTCTACGACGGGACCGAGAACGCCTTCCGCTACAACCTGGCGACCATCGGGCTCAAGTTCATCGTCCGCAAGGGCATGACCACGGACCGCGCCGAGATCGGCGCCGCCGCCAGCCTGCCCTACGCCACGAGCTACTGGGGTTACCACTACGGCGCCATCGGCGCCGACGCGATGATCTACCTGCAGTAGGGATCGCTGAGGTCCAGGCGCCACCGCGCCGTGCCTGCGTTAGTCTTCAGGACCGAACGCGGAGGCACCTGTGACCGACACGATGTGGGCGCTCACCTTCGACCGGGCCCGGGAGGACTGGGCCACGTCCACGGGGCTCGTCAAAGAGCGGGTCGCCGTCCCCTCGCTGGAGGCGAAGGTGGGCGCGGACCGTGAGAACGTGCTCATCCGCGTCAAGTACGCGGGCTTCTGCGGCTCGGATCGCGGGATCTGGTGGCGCAAGGCCTTCGGGGACATGATCCTCGGCAGCCTGGACGAGGAGGGCCACGACAAGCGGGTGATCGGCCACGAGCTGCTCGGCGAGATCGTCGACCTGGGGGCTGACGTCGGCGCGCGCTACGGGCTCCGCGTGGGGCAGGTGGTCTCGACGGAGAGCCACATCGTCTGCGGCGAGTGCTATCAGTGCCGGGTGGGAGACACCCACGTCTGCCAGAAGGACAAGATCATCGGGATCAGCCGCGACGGCTGCTTCGCCGAGTACCTGAAGCTGCCCGCAAAGGCGCTGTGGCCCACCGACCTGGAGAAGATCCGGCCGGAGGTGGCGGCGGTGCAGGAGCCCTTCGGCAACGCCGTCCACGCCTGCCAGGTGGCGGACATGCGCGACCGGACCGTCGCCATCGTGGGCTGCGGCACCATCGGCCTCTTCGCGCTGCTCATCGCCCGCGGGCTCGGCGCCCGCAAGGTCATCGGGATCGAGGTCGATCCCCACCACGCGGAGCTCGCCCGCCGCCTCGGCGCCGACGCCGTCCTCACGCCGGCGATGCCGCCCAAGGACGCGCCCCACAAGAGCGACCCCGCCCTGCGCGAGGCGGTCATGGACCTGACCGACGGCGTGGGCGTGGACGTGGCCCTGGAGATGGCGGGCTTCAACTCCGCCATGAACAACGCCATCAAGATCACGCGCCGGGGCGGCTCGGTGGTGCTCTTCGGCGTGAAGAACGGGGACGCCGTCATCGAGGACGTCCACCGCGTGGTGATGAACGGGCTCAACCTGCACGGCGTGGTGGGCCGCCGCATCTTCGGGACCTGGGAGATCACGAAGCGCCTCCTGGAGGACCGCAGCAACGGCATCCAGGACAAGGTGTGGGAGGTCATCCTGAACGGCGGCCAGGACACGGTGGCCGACATCGGGAGCTGGGAGAAGCAGAGCTTCGAGGGGCTGATCAGCCGGCATCCGAAGGGGCTGATCCGGTTTGGGGGCTGAGGACGAGGCCGGCCGGCCGGCTCACCATGTCAGAGTCTGCCATTCCTTGTTATCGTTCCCTCAGGGATGCGAGGGAGCAGCATGAACGTCTCACTGACCCAGGAGCTCGAGCGCTGGGTGCAGTCCCGGGTCGACGAGGGCCTCTATCAGTCCGCGAGCGAGGTGGTCCGCGAGGGGCTGCGGCTGCTCATCGAGCGTGAACGCCTCCAGGCCGCTCGCGTGGACGAGCTGCGCCGGGAGCTGCGCCTGGGGGCCGACGCGCTCGACCGGGGGGAGCGCGCCGTGGCCGACGACGCGCTCTTCGCCCAGATCAGGGCGGAGGGCCAGGCCCGACTGGGGAGCGACGAGGCCCGATGACGGTCTTCCTCTCGCCCAGGGCGAGGGCTGATCTCACGGACATCTGGGCCTGGATCGCGGTGGATGATCCGCGCGCCGCGGACCAGAACCTGGCGCAGCTCCGCCAGGTCTTCGAGCGCCTGGCGACGATGCCGGAGATGGGGCGCGCCCGTCCGGAGCTCCTCCTCCGGCTGCGGAGCTTCCCGTCCGGTCGCCACGTCGTCTTCTACCGGGCGATCGAAGAAGGCGTGGAGATCGTCCGCGTGCTCCACGGGAGCCGGGACATCTCCGCGCTCTTCTGAGCGCCCCCCTCACCCCATCATCCGCCGCCAGGTCTGCAGGTCGGGGATGCGCAGGTAGGGGTTGGTCTGCCGCACCGTGCCCAGCGGGGCGTGCTCGCCGCCGTAGGCATGCCCCGGGTAGAGCACCAGGTCCGCGGGCAGCGTCGACAGCCGCTGCGTCAGCGTGCGGTACATCTCCTCGGAGTCGCCGCCGGGCAGGTCCACGCGCCCGCAGCCCTGGAGGAAGAGGGTGTCCCCCGCCACCAGGGCGTCCTTCAGCCGAAAGCACTGGGAGCCGGGCGTGTGGCCCGGGGTGTGGAGCAGCTCGATCTCCACGTCGCCCACGCGCACGCGGTCGCCAGAGTCGTGCGGCGTGAGGTCCGAGTCCGAGAGGCCCGTCACCACCTTGACGCCGTGGGCCTCCGCCCGGTGGACGTGGACCGGGCAGGGCGCGCGCGCCATCAGCCGCGGCAGCCCCTCGACCGTGAACCCGAACATCGTGCCGCCGACGTGGTCCGGGTGGTAGTGCGTCACCAGGGCCCCGGTGAGCTTCATGCCGTCCCGCTCGACGAGATCGCAGAGCTCGTCCACCTGCCAGGCGGGGTCCACGATCAGGCACTCGCCCGTGTCGCGGTCGCCCACCAGGTAGATGAAGTTCTGCATCTGGGTGGCGACGCGGTCCCGCCGCCCGAAGTCGCGCCCGGCCAGGAGCTGACGGAAGTAGAGGGTCGCCATCCTACTTCCCCAGCTTCTCTTTGGCTTCCTTGGCCGCCTTGCTCTTCGGGTACAGGCGGAGGGTGTCCTCGTAGAACAGCTTCGCGTTCTGCTTCTGGCCCTGGGCCTCGAAGCACTCGCCCTGGCGCAGCAGCGCCCAGGCCGCCCACTGCGAGTCCTTGTGCTCGTCCAGCACCCTCTGGAAGGCGATGACCGCGGCCGGGTAGAGCTTCGCGTTGAACTTCGCCTCGCCCAGCCGGTACTTGGCCTCGTCCACCCGCGCGTGGTTCGGGTTCTCCTTGAGGAAGCGGTTCAGCACCGCCTCCGCGGCCTCCTCACGCCCGCCCGCAAGGTGGTCGGCGGCCAGCTTGAGCAGCGCGTCGGGGTCGAGCTCCTGGGTGTCCACGGGGGTGGCGGCGGGGTCGGGGCCGGTCTGGGGCGCGCCGCCGTCCACGGGCGGGGTCCCCGTGCCTCCGCCGGCCGGGGTGGCGACGCTGGCGGCGGCGTCCCCCGTCTTCGGCGGCGCGGGCGTCTTCAGGCCCAGGCTCTTCTCCAGCTGGTCGGCGCGGCTCTCCAGCCAGGCCAGGCGGAGCGCCTGGTCCTCGTCGGCCTTCGTGCGCCCGGCCTTGCCCTGCTCCCAGTCGTGGCTCAGCACCTCGAGGTCGCCGCGCAGGCGGGCCACCTCCTCGCGGAGCTGCTCCATGTTCTCCATCTTCAGGATCTCGTCCTGGCCGCGGGCCCGCGTGAGCTCCTCGAGCTGGTTCAGCCGCGCGTCCGCCTTGTCGATAGAGGCATCGATCGTCTCGAGCCGGGCGGCGTGCGCCTGCAGCTCGCGCTTGTACATCTCGGTGGCCGACTGGCCCGTGCGGTCCAGGATGCAGCCGCCCAGCAGGGTGATCGCGAGGAGGGGGGCCATCGTCTACTCCACGACCTGGATCTCGGCGCGGCGGTTCTGCGACCACGCGCTCTCATCATGACCCTGGACCAGGGGGCGCTCTTCCCCATACGAGGTGGCGCGGACGCGGCTCGGCGGGACGCCCTGGCTGCTGAGCCAGCGCTCCACCGCGTTGGCCCGCCGGCTGCCCAGCGCGAGGTTGTACTCGGTGGTGCCGCGCTCGTCGCAGTGGCCGTCCACCTTGATGACCCCGGTGACGTTCTGGAAGCAGGAGAGCTTGCTGGACAGCGTGCGCTGGGCGGCGGTGTCCAGAGAGGCGCTGTCGAGCCCGAAGTTCACGATGATCTTTCGGCAGTCGGACGGCACCCCGGTGGAGCTGGCCTCGACCAGCAGCCCGGCCCGCAGCGTGGCCTGGTCGCCGTTCGGGTTGCGCACGCGCACGTCGTAGCGGCCGGGCACGAGCGAGGGGCCGCTGATCTCCAGCGTGTTCTCGTCCAGCACCTTCGCGCGCTGGAGCTCGTTCTCGCCGATCCAGACCCGCGCGCCGGTCTCGAAGCCGGCCCCGAAGAGCACCGCGTCGAACATCGTCTGGGGCTGGACCTGGGAGGGATCGATGCTGATGACCTGCAGCTCGATCTCGGGCCGGGCGATGTCGTCGTTCTTGACGCCCGTGTCCTCGTCGGGGGGGCCTCCTCCGTCACACTTGCAGCCCTTCCCTTTGGCCGCGAACAGCATGGGCAGGAGGAGGATCACGTAGAGCAGGGTAGGGCGGGCGCGCATGGCGGGCTCCGGCGGGGCGGGAGAGGAGGGAGAGAGGCGGGGGGAGCGGGCGGGGTCGGGCGGAGCCCCGGAGGGGAGGGGGGCGAGTAGACCTCACCCATTGTACTCCCCCGTAGCGACCGGATACGGGTGCTGTCAACCGCTCCACGCCCAGGAGCGAGATATGAGATGATGGTCGCGAGGTCCAACCCGTGCTGCCGCTCTACCTGATGTCTCTCGGTCTCGGTGGCGTGCTCATCATCGCCAGCATCGCGCTGGGCGGGAAGGACGCGGACGGGGACGCGGACCACGATCACGACCACGACCACGACGTGGGCGGGGACGCGGACCACGACCTGGACGGGGACCAGGGCCACGATCTGCACCACGACCACGGGCACCACCAGGGGTCGGTGAGCAAGGACGCGCCGGTCTCGCACTGGACGCCCTTCCTGAGCATGCGCTTCTGGACGTTCACGCTCGCGGCCTTCGGGCTCAACGGGACGACCCTCTCGCTGCTGGGCGTGAACGCGCTCGCCACCGGGATCGCCAGCGCCCTGGTCGGGCTGACCATCGGGTACGCCGTGGCGCTGCTCTTCCAGAAGCTGGCGCGGGATCAGGTCACGAGCCCGGTCGCCCTGCTCGGGCTGGAGGGCGCCGAGGCCAAGGTGCTGCTGCCGGTCACCGCCGAGAGCGAGGGCAAGGTGCGGCTGCTGGTGGGCGGACAGGACGTGGACCTGCCCGCGCGGACCATGGATCCGGGCCGCATGGAGCGTGGATCGAAGGCCATGGTCGTCGAGGTCAAGAACGGCGTAGCGGTGGTCACGCCCGTGGCCCTGCGCGCGAAGGAGCATTGAACATGGACGAACTCGGTGTCCTCTTCGGAGCCCTGTGCTTCGGCGCGGCCCTGGGAGGGGGATTCCTCTTCCTGGTCATCCTGGCCAAGCAGTTCCTGCTGGTCGGGCGCCCCAACGAGGTGCTCATCTTCTCCGGCTCCGAGCGCCAGCTCGAGGGCGGGGGGAGCGTGGGCTACCTGCCGCTGGTGAGCGGCGGCTTCCGCTTCCGGCGCCCCTTCATCGAGCGCGTGGACGTGATGGAGCTGAACACCATCCCCATCGACGTGCAGGTGGCCAACGCCTACTCCAAGGGCGGCATCCCGCTCAAGGTTCACGCGGTCGCCAACGTCAAGATCTCGGACAAGCCCCGACTGCTGCGCAACGCCATCGAGCGCTTCCTCGGCCGTGACCCCGCGGAGATCCGCCGGGTGGCCAAGGAGACGCTCGAGGGTCACCTGCGCGGCGTGCTCGCCCAGCTCACGCCCGAGGAGGTCAACGAGGACCGGCTCAAGTTCGCCGCCGCCCTGCTGGACGAGGCGGAGGAGGACTTCCACAAGCTCGGCCTGGATCTGGACACGCTCAAGATCCAGAACGTCTCTGACGACGTGAAGTACCTGGACAGCATCGGGCGCGGGCGCATCGCCGAGGTGGTGCGCGACGCCGAGGTGGCCGAGTCCAACGCCATGGCCGAGGCCAAGCGCGCCGAGGCCGCCGCCCGCCAGAAGTCCGACGTCACGATGCAGACGGCCCAGACCATCATCGTGCAGAAGGAGAACGAGCTGCGCCAGCTCAAGGCCGAGCTGGAGGCTACGGCCCGCGCCGAGGAGGAGCGCGCCGCCGCCGCCGCCGCCCAGGCCCGCGCCGAGGCCGAGGCCGAGCTCCAGGACATCCGCAAGCAGCTCGAGCAGCTCCGCCTCCAGGCCGACGTCGTGCTCCCCGCGCGCGCCGAGCAGGAGGCCCAGGCCCTGCGCGCCGCCGGTGAGGCCGCCACCATCGAGGAGAACGGCCGCGCGATGGCCGAGGTGCTCCAGATGATGACCGACACCTGGCTGAAGGCGGGCAAGGACGCCAAGGACATCTTCCTGCTCCAGCAGATCGAGCAGGTCATGGCCACCGTCGTGGCCCGCGTGAACAAGGTCCACCTGGGGCAGGTGACCATCGTGGACGACAACGGGGACGCCATCGCGCGCCACGTCGCCGGCTACCCGGCGGTCGTGCGCGAGGTGCTGGCCGAGCTGGCTCGCACCACGGGCGTGGACATCCCGAACATCGTGAGCGGCGCCGCGCGCGGCGGGGAGGTGCGCTGATGGAGGTCATCATCGTCGCGCTGGGCGTAGGGTTCATCCTCTTCGTCGCCGCGCTGCTCATCATCAAGAACGTGCTCTACGTCTGCGGACCCAACGAGGCCATCGTCTTCTCCGGGCGCCGCCACCAGGACAACGGCGAGGAGGTCGGCTTCCGCATCATCAAGGGCGGTCGCGGCTACCGCGTCCCCCTGCTGGAGAAGGTCGATCACGTCGATCTGACCAACATGATCATCGAGGTCGCGGTGACCAACGCCTACTCCAAGGGCGGCATCCCGCTGACCGTGCAGGGCGTGGCCAACCTCAAGATCGCCGGGCATGCCCCGCTGATCAACAACGCCATCCAGCGCTTCCTGGGGATGCAGCGCGCCGAGATCATGAAGATCGCCAAGGACACGCTGGAAGGCAGCCTTCGCGGCGTGCTCTCGCAGCTCACGCCCGAGGAGGTCAACGAGGACAAGATCACCTTCGCCGAGAAGCTGCTCAAGGAGGCGGAGACCGACCTGAGCCGGCTCGGCCTCGTGCTGGACACGCTCAAGATCCAGAACGTCTCCGACGAGGTGAAGTACCTCGGCTCCATCGGCCGCAAGCAGTCGGCCGAGGTGGTCAAGCGCGCCCGCATCACCGAGGCCGACGCCAAGGCCTTCTCCACCCAGCGTGAGGCGGAGAACATGCGCTCGGCGCGCATCGCGGCCATCGAGAGCGAGATGGCGGTGGTCAAGGCCGAGACCGAGCGCCGCATCAAGGACGCCCAGACCAAGAAGGACGCGATGGTCGCCGAGGAGATCGGCAAGGTCAAGGCGCAGATCGCCCGCGCCAGCGCCGATCTCAAGGTGCAGGAGGCCCGCGTGGAGCAGGTGCGCCGCAAGCTGGAGGCCGACGTCATCGCGCCCGCGCAGGCCGCGATGGAGGCCGCCCGCTCGGACGCCAAGGGGCGCTCCGCCAAGATCGTCGAGGACGGCAAGGCCACGGTCGCCGTGCTGGACCAGATGATCGCCACCTGGCAGCGCGGCGGCGACTCCGCGCGCGACATCTTCCTCACCCAGAAGCTGAACGGCATGTTGAACAGCCTGGTCAGCACCATGGACGACGTGAGCGTGGACCGCGTGACCCTGCTGCCGGCCAGCGCCGGGGGCACGGGGATGCAGACCGCGCGCACGGTGGAGGAGCTGCGCGCCGCCCTCGGCGTGGACGTGCCGGCCCTGGTCGAGCGCTTCGCCGCCGGCCGCGCCGCGCCCGCCCCCGCCCTCGTCCAGGCCGCCGACGCCCCGCCCGCGCCGAAACCGGCCGCGCCCAGCAACAAGGGGCCTTCCCCCTCGGGCGCTCGGTGAGCAGATAAGACAAGGTCTTCGAGGAGATCCCCATCCGACCCCTGCACGGCAACACCGAAGGGCTCAAGCCCAGCGAGTCCAAAGCCCTTCAAGCGCTCTATGAACGCCGGCTCTCCGCCGACCGCTTCGTCTCCCCCGAGGTCGCGCGGCGGCTGGTGGAGCTCTCCATCGAGACCGGGCGGCAGATCGGGCTGCTCGTGGATCGCGTGGGCGTCATCAGCCACGTCGTGGTGGGCGACGCGCACCAGCTCCACCTGCCCGACGTCGGCCGCGAGCGCGCGGGCAGCGCCCGCTTCCGCGGGCTCCGGCTCGTCCACACGCACCTGCGCAACGAGGGCCTGACCCGGGACGATCTCACCGACCTGAGTCTGCTGCGCCTGGACGCAATCCTGGCCATCCAGGCGCGGGCCGACCGGCTGCCGGGCTGGATCGAGCTCGGGACGCTGCGACCGGTGGACGAGAAGGGCGAGACCCCCTGGCAGGTGGACCGGATCCCCTCGGTCCACGGCTGGGAGACGGACTTCCGAGCCTTCATCCTCGATCTCGAGGCGCAGTTCTCCAAGAAGGACGCGCTGCGCAAGGTCGCGGGCGCCGATGGGGCCATCATCATCGGCGTCACCACGCGCGGCGGCGAGGAGGCCAAGGCCAGCCTGGACGAGCTCGACCGCCTGGCCCAGACGGCCGGGCTCCAGGTCATGGACCGCGTGCTGCAGGTGCGGCGTCAGTACGATGGGCGCTACGTCATCGGCCAGGGCAAGCTGAAGGAGGTGCTGGTCCGCGCCATGCAGCTCGGCGCCGAGGTGCTGGTCTTCGACGGCGAGCTCTCGCCCTCGCAGCTCCGCAACATCGCCACCGACACCGAGCTGAAGGTGCTGGACCGCACCCAGCTCATCCTGGACATCTTCGCGAAGCGCGCCAGCACCCGGGAGGGCAAGCTGCAGGTGGAGCTGGCCCAGCTGCGCTACGCCAAGCCCCGCCTGGCCATCATGCCCACCGCCATGAGCCGGCTCACCGGCGGCGTGGGCGGGAGAGGTCCGGGCGAGACGAAGCTGGAGATCAACCGGCGCCGCGCCGAGGAGCGGGTCACCCGCCTGGAGCGCCAGCTCAAGGATCTCAGCAAGAACCGCGCGCTCCGCCGCGGGCGCCGCCAGCGCGTGGGCCTGCCCTCGGTCGCCATCGTGGGCTACACCAACGCCGGCAAGAGCACGCTGCTGAACACCATGACCAACGCCACGGTGGACGCCGAGGACAAGCTCTTCGCCACCCTGGACCCCACCAGCCGCCGCATGCGCTTCCCCGAGGAGCGCGAGGTCGTGCTCACCGACACGGTCGGCTTCATCCGCGATCTCCCGAAGGATCTGGTCCACGCCTTCCGGTCCACGCTGGAGGAGGTCACCGAGGCGGACCTCATCCTGCACGTCGCCGACGCCAGCAGCGCCGAGCTGGAGACCCACCTGGCCACGGTGGCGGAGACGCTCAAGTCGCTGGACGCGCAGGATCAGCCGCAGATCCTGGTCTTCAACAAGATCGACTGCCTGGATCACGAGCGCCGCACCTGGCTGCTGGGCCGCTACGACGCCATCCCCATCAGCGCGCGCACCCGCGAGGGCCTCGACGATCTCATGCTGGAGATCGAGCGCCGCCTCTTCCGCGAGCGCGCCGCCGCCGCGCACGAGCCGGAGCTCCCCGTGCCCAGCCTGGACGAGCTGGAGCCCGACGCGGCCACCGCCTGAACGCTGGTTGCGCGCCTGACCGGGCCGGGGCTAAGCTGGCCCCAGATCCCACGAGGAAGGGAGAGGCAAGCATGGACTCGCGCATCCTGCTCTCGCTCGCGCTGCTCTCGGGCTGCGGCGGCGACAAGAGCTGCGACTCGGGCGACACCGGGTGCGACACGGGCGAAGAGGAGACCGAGCCCTACGACGGGCTCACCTACGTCGAGCGCGTCCAGTGGGACTGCGACGACACCCGCTGGTGGTACGACGTGACCACCGTGGGCTGGACCGGCGGCGCCGAGCTGACCCTGGTGGACCCGGGCGACGGCACCTCGGAGCCCTGGACGGAGGCCCACGATCTCGCGCACTGGGCCATCGACGAGTACGGCTACTGGGAGGAGCTCTACCTGGAGCTGACCATCCTCCAGGAGCCCGCGTGCTCGCGCGAGCCCGACGCCGAGAACCCCTGCTGGCAGGTCCAGGAGGCCGGCGTGAGCACGCTGCCCCTCTGCGACGCCGAGACCAAGGCTCGGCTGAGCCTCTCCGTCGCCGTCTTCGACGAGGAGGACCCCACCACCGTCGCCGACTGCGTGGCCTGGGGCCAGGACCCCGACCAGTTCACCGGGTGTACCGCCTTCGATGCGGAGTGAGGCGCTGGTCCTGATCGCGGGCTGCGCGGGGGTGTCCAAGCCCTCCGGCGAGACCGCGGACAGCGACCCGGCCCGCGAGACCCCGGCCATCACCGCCCTCACCTGGGCCTGCGACGCCGCCGAGCCGAGCTGGAGCTTCGAGGTGGAGGCGTCCGCCTGGACCGGGGGCGGCACCCTGTGGATGGCGAAGGACGCCGGCCGCGTCGAGCGCCACAAGATCCCCAGCGTGTCCGCCGAGGCTGACGGCAGCGGGGACCGCCTCTCGCTCACGCTCTCGGTGGTGGCCGACTGGCGCTACCAGACCTCGGGGGCCAGCACCGCCTGGCGCTGCGCCGACCAGGAGCTGTTGAGCTACCAGATCGCCGTCTACACCTCCGACGGCGACGACCGCGCCGACTGCCGGACCTGGGGCGACGATCCTCTGCTCTGGGACCGGCTGGACGACGTGGGCGACTGTGCGACCGTCCTGGAGACGGCGGACACGGCCGACTCTGGTGCCTAACGGCGCGCGTCCGGGATCTTCTCCTCGCCCCGGTACACCGTCCCGTCGGCCAGCAGCACGTAGCCGGTGGTCCAGCTCCAGCTCATCGAGCTCGTCGGCGCCGTGTTCAGCCAGATGTCCTCGGCCGTCTGGAGCACGCGGAAGCGCCAGGCCGCCTGCGTCCCCTCCAGCGGCACCCCGCCCGCGGAGTACACGCCGAGCGACTGGGAGATCGGCCCCTTCTGCGAGCTGAAGCTGAGCGCCCCGGCATACGAGATCACCGGCTGGCCGCAGGCGTTGACCAGCCGGGCGTTGAAGGCGTTGTAGAGCGCGTCCTGCGTGATCTCGGCCGTCTTCGTCACGCTGACCACCTTGAGGCAGCCCGGCCCGCTCTCGGTCTCGGCGGGCACGGCGGCGGCGAGGATGGCGGCGGGATCAGGCTGAGGGACGGACTCGGGCGAGGCCTGGGGGCCGGCGACGGCGGCCGGGGCGGTCGAGGCCGTGGTCGAGGCCGCCGGGGCCGTGGTCGGGGCGGCAGGAGCGGTCGAGGCCGGCGCGCTCGAGGCGTCGCGATCCGGGCTCGGCACCCGCGAGGTGGGGCGATCTCCGGCCAGGGCCAGCGTGGACAGGCAGAGGGCGAGACCAGCGAACACAGGGACCTCCCAGCGGCACCTTAGCATGTCCTCGGGGCGCCCGGTTATTCCAGGCCGATGTCCTCGCCCCCGTCTGCGCTCGCCCCCGACCCTCACGAGACCCTGGACCTGCTGGCCGGGGACTGGCGGATCTTCCAGCTCCGCCGCGGCCACCGCTTCACCACCGACGACATGCTCACCGCCTGGCTGGCCGCCCGCGTGGCCCCCGACGCCCGCCGCCTGCTGGACATCGGCGCCGGCATCGGCTCGGTGGGCCTGCTCACCCTCTGGCGGATGGCGCCCACGGCCACGCTCACGATGGTCGAGGTGCAGGCGCTCTCCCACGGCCTCGCCCGGCGCACGGTGGCTTTCAATAAACTAGATAATAGAGTCATCGCCCGGAACGGCGACCTGCGCGATCCCGCGATGGTGCCGGAGGAAGCACACTTCGAGCTCGTGACCGGCAGCCCGCCCTACATCCCGCCGGGCAAGGGGATCATGTCCTCGAACCCCCAGCGCGCCGCCGCCCGCATCGAGCTGCACGGCGACGTCTTCGACTACTGCCGCACCGCCGCGCGCGCGATGACGCCCGACGGCTGGTTCTGCTTCGTCCACGCCGCCGCAGATCCCCGGCCTGAGCAGGCTGTGGCCGCCGCGGGCCTGAAGCTCCGCCACCGCGTGGACGTCTACTTCCGCGCCAGCCAGCCCCCGACCATCGCCCTCTTCGCCGCCGCCCGGGAGGGCGCGCGCGAGGACCTGCCCCCCGTCATCGTCCGCGACGCCGAGGGCCAGTTCACCCCCGCCTACCTCGCCCTGCGCGAGGAGATGGGCAGCCGCCCCTGAGGAGCCCCCGATGTCCCACCCCCCCATCACCTTCGTGCTGGGCGCCCCGCGCAGCGGCACCACCCTCTTCCGCGTCATGCTCGCCGGCCACCCGGCCCTGTGGAGCCCGCCTGAGATGGTGCTGGCCCCCTTCGAGACCATGCCCGAGCGCCGCGCCCTGCTGGAGCAGCGCTTCTGGGAGAAGGGCGGGCTGAACCGCGCGCTGATGGACCTGCTGGGCCTGGACGTGGAGGGCGCGCGGAAGGCCGCCGCCGAGCTGGAGAGCTGGACGGTTCCCCAGGTCTACGCCTTCCTGATGGAGAAGCTGGCCGGGCGCATGCTGGTGGACAAGTGCCCCCACCTCTCGGTGATGCCGGAGGCGCTGCCCCGCCTGGCCGCCTGGTTCCCCGAGGCCCGCTGGCTGTGGATCATGCGCCACCCGGGCTCGGTGACGCGCAGCCTCCAGAACATGCCGATGGCCGAGGTCATGCTCCAGGGCTACCCCGTGCCCATCGAGGAGGTCTGGCGCTACGCCAACGAGAACATCGGCAATTTCCTGGCCACCCTCCCCCAGGATCGCTGGCTGCGCTTCCGCTACGAAGACCTCGTCGCCGATCCCCGGCCCGTGCTCGAGCAGGTCTGCGCCACGCTGGGCGTGCCCTTCCACGAGGCCCTGCTGAACCCCTATGAGGGCGACCGCATGCGCGAGGGCCCCCGCGGCGCCCGCGCGATCGGCGACCCCAACATGGCGGGCCACGGCGCCATCCGGCCGGAGCTGGTGGACCGCTGGCTGGAGGGCTACGACCCGCGGCGCGCCAGCCCGGAGACCCGGGCGGTGGCGAAGGGCTGGGGCTACGACCTGGACGCGATGAAGCTGCCCCCCATCGCCCGCCTCTCCGACGCCGTCAGCGCGCTCCTGCGGACGGCCGAGGGCCTGGAGCGCGAGATCCAGCTCCCCATGGACCTGGACGCGGTGGAGGGGCGGCGCTTCCTCCTCCGCATGGTCTCGGCGAGCGTGGACACCTTCGTGGAGAACGGCGACCCCGACCACCCCCACCTGGAGCACGCCGAGGGCCCCGCCCGCAAGATGTTCGCCGACAACCCCGACGCCGACTACCTGCGCGCGCCGATCCGCACCGACGGCGCCCAGGTCTACCGCCTCTGGGGCCAGGTGCCCCCGGGCACGGTCTACGTAGGCGTGCTGCTGTACGGCAAGGGCGGGCGCGTGGGGCGTCGCCTGGTGGATCAGGCCCTGGGCATCGGCCCGGACGGGCGCTTCGAGGTTCGGATCTCGCGTGAGCCTCAGCCCGGCGTGTGGCTGCAGGCCGACGGCGACGAGACCGCCGTCTTCGTGCGCCAGTACTTCACCGATCGCCGCGCCCAGGCCCCCATCACGCTGAACATCGAGCGCCTCGACGCCGCGTCGCCGCCCGGCCCCCTGGACCCCGCGCGCCTGACCGTGGCCGTGGGCCTGGCCGAGCGCATGCTCCGCCGCGTCTGGGAGCGCACCGTGGAGACCTGGAAGATGGCCTCGGCGATGGCGCTCAACCGCTTCATCGAGGTGCCCGGGGACGGGCTCTTCCCCACCCCCGACAACCGCTACCGCATCTGCTGGTACCGCTTCGGCGCCGACCAGGTCATGTTCATCCGCGGTCGGCTGCCCGACGCGCGCTACTCCAGCTTCACCCTCTACAACGCCTGGATGGAGAGCCTGGACTACCGCCACCACCCGGTCGCGCTGAACCACGCCCAGATCCAGACCGACGCGGACGGCCGCTTCGAGCTCTGCCTCGCCCACCGGCACCTCGGCCACCCCAACACATTACTGACCGTCGGTCATCAGGCCGGCTACCTGCTGCTGCGCGTGCTGCTGCCCGAGGGCGAGATCCCCGAGCTCACGGTGCAGGTGCTCTACGAGCGGGAGTGGAGGCGCGAGCCTCAGGCCAGCCCCTCGGCCTGAGCCTCCCGCCAGGTCCGCACCAGGCCGATGGCGCCGAGCGCGGACACGCCCGCGGCGCTGAGCAGGATGGCCAGGACCACGCCCGGCTGCTGGATCGCGGCCGGCAGCAGCATGGTCTCGCGCACCGGGAAGGCCCACAGCGCGACGACGGGGGCGAAGTCCCAGTCCCAACGCAGGAAGTGGTAGTAGTGGTCCGCGCCCGCCGCCCTCAGCAGCTCGGGCCGGTCCTGGAAATATCGGTTCATCCACTGGTGCCAGTCGTGGTTCTCCACGCGCACCCCGCTCCAGGTCACCAGCAGCCCGGCCAGCAGGCCGAGCCCCAGCAGGCCCTGGCCGAGGCGGCGGAGGGGGGGCTCCACGAGGCAGGCCAGCGCGATCACGAAGAAGGGCAGGGCGGGCAGCAGGAAGCGCGGCCCCCAGCACCAGCCCCCCTCCCAGGACCACCAGCGCGCATACAGCAGCAGCAGGCAGGGGAGCCCGAGCGCGCCGGTCCAGAAGAGCTCCGGGGCCCGGCGGCGCAGGCGGGGGAGGGCGAGCGGGGCCACGAGCAGGAGCGGGAAGTAGATCAGGAGCCCGCGCGCCGGGCTGAGCAGCAAGCCGTAGAGCCCCTCCCAGAAGGGCGTGATGAATTCGTCCACCTCGCCGCGGTAGCCGGTCTCCAGCGGGTCGCCGAAGCGGGCCTGGTTGTAAGCCAGCAGCAGGGCCACCGGAGGCAGGGCCCCGAGCCCCACGCGGAGCGCCCGTCGCGCGAGGGTCCGCGGGTCGCGCTCGGGCCGGGCCGCCCACAGCCCCGCCGCCATCCCCAACCACAGCACCCCCAATGCGACCTTCGTGACCAGAATGGTCCCTAGCAGCAGACCGATCAGCACAGGTCGGCGATCGTCGCCGTCCTCCCGCCAGCGCCCCGCCTGGTGGGCCGCGGCCAGCAGGAGCAGCGCCACCAGCGGCTCCGACCACATCTGGTAGGCGTAGACCCAGAAGGGCGAGGCGAAGGCGAGCGCCAGCCCCGCCAGCAGCCCCGCCGAGAGCCGCCCGCCCAGCCGCGCCCCCACCACCAACCCCAGCGCGCAGAGCCCGGCCACGACCCACGCGGCGGTGAGGTTGGCCATCCAGGCGCCGAAGGCCAGCTCGAAGTGGGCCGCGTCCGTCGCGTACCACAGCCGCCGGAAGGAGCGGTCGTCTCCCCAGTCCGTGCGCAGGCGGAGCTCCCAGGCCCACCGCCCCTCCACCGTGGCTGGGGTGTCGAAGACGCCCGCCTCGGCCTCCGTCGCCAGCGGCAGCAGCAGGCGGCTCAGCGCGTAGGCCGGGACCATCGCCAGGCTGGGCGCCAGCCCGTACTTGGACCAGATGCGGGGACCTCCATCCGCGCCCTCGGGCGCCCGCTGCTCCGGCATCTCCACGCCCGGCAGCGGGGGGAAGCTCAACGCGCCCTCGTCCACGATCGCCCGGGTCAGGCCGAACATCACCACCGTGTCCCGGACGTCCATGGCCGGCGGGCTGGTGGCGACGAAGAAGCCCGACAACGCCAGGAAGAGCCAGAGCGCGGCCCGGGTCGCGAGCGCGCGCGGTCGGTCGGGGGAGCCCGTCATGGCGGGGAGTGTACCTCAGCGGGTCGCCCGCCCGTGTGTGGCTACCCTTCGCTGGCGCGCCAGAATAGGCCTTCCAACACCCGCCGGAGCCGCCATGCAGTCCAACCGCGCCAGCTACACCGCCCAGGGCGCCGCCGCCGCGCGCGCGGCCTTCTCTCAGGCCGCCGACCCGGCCCTCCGAAACCCCGATGATCTGGCGATCCAGCTCATCGGCCCGGCCTTTCGGGCGGCCGTGAGCCTGCCCGGGCTCCGGCAGCTCGCCCAGTTCTTCTACGACCGGAAGGTGCCCGGGATCCTCGTGCTCCACCTCGTGCGCACGAAGGAGTTCGACCGTGTCCTCCTCGACGAGGTGCGGCAGGGCGCGCGACAGGTCGTGCTGCTGGGCGCGGGCCTGGACACCCGCGCGTACCGCCACCGCGCCGCGCTGACCGGCGTGCCCTTCTTCGAGGTGGACCACCCCGCGACCCAGGCCTTCAAGCTGGAGCGGCTCCGCGCGGCGAGCGTCTCCACGCCGGAGAACCTGCGCCACGTGCCGGTGGACTTCGAGCGGGACGATCTCCGCGCCCAGCTCAGCGCCGCGGGCTTCACCTGGGGCCTGCCCACCCTGTTCCTGTGGGAGGGCGTGAGCCCCTACCTCACGCCCGCGGCCATCGACCAGACGCTGGCGATCATCGCGTCCTCGGGTGCGGGCTCCTCGGTGGTCTTCGACTACCTCTACGCGGACGCCATCGCCGAGCCCGAGCGCTATCCAGACGGCGTCGCCAACTTCCAGTGGGTCCAGGAGCACGGTGAGCCCTACATCCTCGGCCTGGATCCGGCGACGCTCTCGGACTGGCTCAGCGCGCGCGGCTTCATGCTCGTCTCCGACAAGGGCCCCGAGGCCCTGGTCCGCGAGCACGCCACGGGCGCTGACGGCCAGACGGCTGGCCCCTGCCTGAGCTTCTTCTCCATCTGCCACGCGCGCGTCGCCTGATCGGGTCGATCATGCAGAACCCTCTCTCCCGATGGCTCAGCTCGCGCGAGAAGGTCCAGCTCGCCACCACCCCCGAGGCCCGCGAGGCCGTCTATCGGCTGCGCTACGAGATCTACGGGCTGGAGAAGGGCTGGACCATCGGCGGTGTGGACCACGATCGTCAGCGCGTCCGCGACGAGCTGGACGAGTCGCCGGGCTCGCGCATCTTCTACGTCGGGAGCCCGCCCGCGCCCAGCGTGAAGGGGACCGTGCGCGCCCAGATCTACGAGCCGGGAGCGGCGCCCGAGGCCATCGCCCGCACCTTTGCGCTCGATCGCGTCCCCGGCATCGAGCGCTACCGCGTCACCGAGGTGGGCCGCTTCGCCATCCGCAAGGAGCACCGCGGCGGTCTGGTCATGCTCGCGCTGGTCCGCGCCGTGCTGGAGCATCTGGCGGTCACCGACGGCGTCGATCTGTTCTTCTGCACCTGCCGCCCCGCCATGGTCAAACACTACCGCAAGATGGGGTTCAGGCCTTACGACGCGCCCAACCTCGTCTCGACGGAGGGGATGCTGGTCCCGCTGATCTGCGCGCCCTCCGACCATCGCTACCTCAGCGCGGTCGGGGCGATCATCGCCGACGACGCAAAGCGGCTCAGCCGGCGCAGCGGCCGCCCACCGGTGGACATCCAGGCCCTGGAGCCGCTCTTCGCCGAGGACAACCTGCGCCTGCGCGCCGAGGCCGAGCGCGTGCTCTCCGAGCTGGAGTCGGGCCTGGAGGACCCGGACATCCCGTCCCCCGACTGGGCCCACGACCTGCCTGCGTCGGTGTTGGAGGGGGTCGCCCGCGCCGGCTACATGCTGGAGGTCGAGGCCGGCGACGTGATCCTCCAGGAGGGTCGCGGCGAGCGCGAGCTCTACATGCTCCTGCTGGGCGAGGTCGAGGTGCTGGTGGACGGGGTATGCGTCGCCACGCTGGGCGACGGCGAGATCCTGGGCGAGATGGCCTGGCTCCTCCCCGAGGGGCGCCGCACCGCCACCGTCCGCGCGCGGGCGCCCAGCCGCCTGATGGTGGTCGATCGCCGCTACCTCGACGAGCTCAGCGAGCAGGACCCCAGGGCGGCCCTGACGCTCTTCCGCATCTGCGCCACCTCGCTGGCCCGCCGCCTCGCGGCCACCTCCCGCGAGCTGGCCGAGGCGCGGCGAGGGCCGACGCCCGCCACCTGAGCTCCGACCCGGAGGTTCAGGCGGCGGTGCTGGGCTCGACCCGCCAGTACACGCCGGCCTCCCGGGCCATCAGCCCGGCGCCGATCATCTCGCGGCGCAGGGTCGCGTAGTCGGGGTGGTGCCGCTGGATGATCTCGTTGAGCTGGCGCTCGGGGTAGCGCCGCCCCGGCTCGAAGCGCGCCGCCAGCCAGCGCAGGACCACGGAGCGCTTCTTGTGGCTGGCGGGGATCTCCTTGATGCGCTCGCCCTCGAAGAAGTGGGTCAGGACCTTGCGCTCCCACAGCTCGACGGCGCCGTCCTCGACGACGCTGGCCATGGCCCCGGGGGCGAACAGCTCCTCGCTCATCGCGTTCAGGCGGGTGATCTCCATGCGGTACAGGTGGCTCGTGCCCTCGGCCCGCGCGCTCACCAGCCCCACCTCGCGCAGCTTGCCCAGGTGATGCGAGACCGTCGGGCTCTTGAGCCCCAGCAGGTCGGCCAGCTCGTCCACGCTTCGCTCCTCGGAGGCCAGGAGGCCGAGGATCTTCAGCCGACTCTCGTCGGCGAGGGCCTTGAGGAAGAGGACCATCTGCGCGATCTGCTGCGGGGTCATGGGGGGCTCCATGGGTTGATGATTGTCTACATAGATAATTGTCTATGCTTCGGGGCGCAAGGCCCGCCAAAGAGCCCTCACTCGCGAAACCGTGCCCATCTGGTGGTGCCTGTTTACCGGGTCGCCGGGCGTATGGGGCCGGTCAGGCATGGAGCAGCGTGATTGTCCTGCCAGACGGCGCGGCGACCGTCTCGATGCTCGTCCGATCCTCGATGGGCGGAGCCGCCGCGCGCGCGTCGAAGACGACCAGCGTGCCGTGATCCAGCCCGAGGCGCTCAAGGTACCCATCAATCTGCTGTAGCCCCGTCACCACGGGATCCCGACGCTTGTCCCGGTCACGCCAGACCTTCAGCTCGAACGCCTCGCGCTGCCAGAGGCGCTCTCCGTTGGATCCAACATAGGGCCAGCGGAGCTGCAGGTCCACCCGCTTCGTGCCGACGCCGATCTCCCGGTCGATGACGCCGCCGTGCCCATTGCCGAACCGGTGCAGCCAGGCCATCATCACGAGCAGTGGCGCCGCCTCGGGGTAGGGCATCCGGCCGAGCAGGATCTCCCCGTTCTCTCGCCAGAAGCCGGCGAAGCCCTCCATGACGCGGCGCATGTCCAGTCGCCCGTCGGGCGCGAGCATACTCTTGGGTTTGATCATCACCGCCCGCTCGGCGCCGGTGGCCAGCACGCGCAGCACGACCTCTTCGTAGATGGGGTTGGCGAAGCGAGGCGGCTCGTCCACGGCGATGAGGCCGAGGTCGCGCACGTAGGTGTAGTCGTCATCCAGGGGGTCGCCGTGGGGCAGCTCACCGGCGATGATGGGCTCGATCACGGCGCGGACCCGGTCCTCCTGCAGACGCGCCAGCAGGCTGTCCAGATGGGTCGCGCGGCCGACGATCAGGCGCTCCTTGGCCGCGTCGATGTGCGTCACGGTGATGGGTTCGGGCGGACCGACGCCCATGCCTACGATGACCTCGAAGACCAGCGCATTGCTGAGCCAGGGCTGGCCCTGGGAGAGCTCGAAGGCCCGCGCGACCGCCTCGTCGGTGATGGGCTGGCCGGTCTCTGCAGTGTGCTGCGCATAGAGGTCGCGGACCTCGGCCTCAGAGAAGTTGGGGAGCCGGAGCGAGCGCTCCTTGATGTTGAAGGGGCTCGACGAGCCCGCGTAGATGGGCTGCGCTGAGCCGCTCGCGAGCTTGTAGTCGCGGATGTCCTTCATCCCGCAGAGGATGACGACGCTCGGGAAGTGACGGGGGCGATTGGGGTAGCCGTCGCGGAGCTGACTGAGCACGCTCTTGAGCGGCGTGCCCTCCAGCGCGTCGATCTCGTCGAAGACCAGGACCAGCGGGCGGGGGCTCTGCTCGGCCCAGCGCTGGAGCTGGTTCGAGATGAACCCTCCGACCGCGGACTCTTCGGCAGGCGGCGGCTGCAGATCCTTGGGGAGTCGCTGCTCAGCGGCGCGCTCGATCGCGAGCCAGACCCGCCGCTCGGCGATGGCGACGTCGGTGAAGGCGCGCGCGGCCTCGCAGGAGAAGTGCAGCGCCGTATAGCGCCCTTCGCGGGTCAGGCGCTCGGCGAGCGCGCGCAGGGCCGTGGTTTTTCCGCTCTGGCGGGGCGCATGCACGACAAAATAGGCGTTTCGGGCCAGGTAGCCGCTGAGATCGGGCGTGCGCGCCTCGGGCGGCACCATGTAGTGCATCGCCGGGTCGCAGGGGCCTGAGATGTTGAAGTGGCGCATGAGGTGCTCTTATCCCGGCGTGCGAGGGGATGGAGCCTCCGGTGGTGAGCAGGGCGGGTGTGCCGCGAGTTGCACCTCGACCACCGGCACGCGCCAGCGCTCCACCTGGAGTTGATGTCGCCAGTCCGGGTGGCTCTCGGCGCGCCCCCGTTCGTGTACCGCCACCACGGCCGCAGACTCGATCTGCTCCAGGAGGGGCGTCCACCGGGCCCGCGCGGACGCGGAGAGGGTCGCTACGGGCAGGCCGGAGGAGTCCACGATCCGCACCGCGTCGCTCTCGACGCACGGTCGGCGCGGGGGCTGGCGGGGTCGTGGTCCGCTCGAGGATGGCCAGGATGGCGGCCGCGTCTACCCGCCCCCGGAACTGGACCAGGTGAGGCAACGCAGGAAGTTCCTCGGCGTCGCAGCCCAGCTTCTCGTCGACCGCCACGATGAGATCCTGGCGCCCGGCCCGGCGCAGCCGGTCGAGCTTCGCCTCCAGGTAAGCCGGCGTCCAGAACCCGACGATCTCCAGCAGCCAACGCTGGCGACTCGCGCGGTGCACCAGCGCGAAGTCGGGGAAGATCCAGGCTCCACCCACGGCGACGGGCTCGGGCTCGCGTACGAGGTCCCAGTCGGGCGCCAGCTTCGTGAAGTCGCGCGCGAAGCGCTCCTCCAGCTTGCTGTCGAAGCGTCGGGGCTCAGCCTCCGGCGGGAAGATCGGATCGCCGCTCCCCAGCCGCACCGTGACCGGACGCGACCCCAAGGTGCAGCGCGCCAGCAGCTCGAAGCCGTCCGCCCCGCGCAGCACGGGCAGCAATGAGGCCAGCGCGCGACCATAGACGGTGGTGTGGCGGAACAGGGAGAAGGGCCCAGAGACGACGAGCCGCGCACCGACGCCGTGGGGGTATACGGTCGCGAGCAACCTGCGCAAGAGGACCTGTCGGATCAGCGGTCGGGATCGGCTGGCCAGGCGGATCTCGAGCTGGCTGGCCGAGCGGATGAGCGAGCGGGCGACGTGCTGGTTGGTGTGGCGGACCAGCGCGGCCGGATCGGGAACGGGGTCAGGGAGGCGGAGCGGTCGCTCGGCGGGCAGGTCCGCGTAGAGAGTGCCGATCAGCTCCGTTGGCAGGGTATTGAGTTGTGTCGAGACGGCATTCAGGATCTGTTCGCACGACCTGCCTGCCGCGCGCCCCTGCTGAGCCGCTTCGAACAGCGCTGCGCGCAGGGCGGCAGGCCGGCGGTCTCCGCGGTCAGGCGCGCGCTCGCACAGCTCGTTCAAGGTCGCCACCGCCAGCCGCCGCCGTCGCTCGTTTGTCTCGGCGCGGAGAGGCTCCAGGGCGCGCTGCTGCCACTCGCGGGTACGTCGGCCCTCGAAGCGCCGCAGTTCGTCGAGCAGGGCCTCGATCCACGGGTGATCCTCCGGTCCCAGCCAGTCGGGAACGAACAGCGAGCCGATCGGGCGGAGCCCGATGGATTCAAGCGGAAGCAAGCGCCCTCCGGTTCCGCTCGAGGCGCCAAAGCTCGCCAGTGCCCTCGACGACGAGCTCGTAGATGACAGCCTCCTTGTTCGGATCAGGGCGCAGCACGCGGCCGACCCGCTGCACGTACGCGCGGTCTCCCTGGCTGCTGCCGAGGATCACGGCAATGTCGGCGGCGGGCACGTCGACACCCTCATTCAGAACACGCGCGCTGGCCAGCGCCCGCACCCTACCGTTGGAGAAGCGCTCCAGGATGCGGGACCGCTCTGCGCGCCCGATATCAGCCGTGATCGCCGGGATGAGCTGACGACGCGAGATCTCGAGCGCCGTCTCGGCATCGGGCGCGAACACGAGGACTCGATTCTGCACATGGCGGTCGATCAGCCAGCTCGCGCCATGTGCCGGGTCGTGGAAGAACCACGGCGCGGACGCGGAGGTGCCGGGCCGCGTCCGGGTCCTGGACCATCGCCGGGAGCTGCATGGCGCGATAGGGCAACGTGATGGCCACCGCCCGAAGATCGAGCGACACCTTGCGTGACGAGATCCGGCGACGCATCCGCCTCGAGATCGAGCGCGCCGCGAACAACTTCTTTCCCGTCTGGTTCATGAAGGAACACGACCTGCTCGTCCTGCGGGGGGCCGAGTCGATGTACTTCTGGTTCGTCTCGCCGGAGGGGGAGATCTTCTGGGCGGACTACGACAGCGCGGTGCCCCGGCCCACGCTGGAGACCGACCCGTCGGCGCGCCGTGCCGCGCTGGAGTATGCGGCGCGCGAATTCCCGGCGCTCCGCGAGCTGCTCGACGCCCCGGACGGCGGACAGCCGCGCGACCCGCAAGGCTGAAGTCCGATGCCCGACCGGATCTTCCACGTCCACGCCAAGGACCTGGAGTTCGTGCCGCACAACCTAAGGTCAGGCGTAAAAGGTGCTCATCCAGGCTCACGGCGCAGGCGCCGCTTCTTCCAGCAGCGAACCGCGCCACCGGGCGAGCAGCGCAGCCGTCCTCTCCACCATCGGCGGGTCGAGACGGCGGGTCAGCGGCAACGTCCAGCAAGAAAGCGCCAAGGCGCGACCGGGGGTCGCGTCTTGGCGACCCCCGGTCGCGCCAGCGCATCCGTCAGGCGGTTCTCCGTGGCGCCCGCCGACACCTCGAGGGCCGCGCCTACGGCAGGGTCGCGTCCAACTCCACCAGCCACCGCAGCCTCGCCTCGGTCTGCACGAACCGCTCGAAGACCACGCCATGGGGCAGGGGCAGCGGGCGCTTCGGGGGGCTCCATGGGTTGATAATCGTCTACATAGATAATTGTCTATACTTCGGAGGCCAGGGCCCGGGTCAGGGCTCACCTGACCGACCGCTCGCATCGCGCTGGCCGGCGGGGTGGGGAGGATGCTCTCCTGTTATCGGCTGTCATTGCTTCCACATCGAAGAGGTGTGACGGTAGACGTGTGCAGAAGGCACGAGGGCTGTCGCGTCGGAGATGTCCATGGTCTGCCATCGCGCCCTCTCCGTCCTCTTCCTGTCCGCATGCGTCGGGGCTTCGACATCGCCCGACGGAGGGAAGGGCGAGTCCGGGGAGCCTGCCGACACGGCCGCGGTCGGCGAAACCGAGGGGAGCCCGGAGACGGGCGACGCTCGGGACACGGGCACGCCCCCCACGGACGCCGACGGCGATGGAGTCTCGGCCGAAGAGGACTGTGACGACGCGGACCCCTCCGTCGGCGAGGCGACGACCTGGTACCCCGACGCGGACGGCGACGGGTACGGGGACGACGGGGAGGCTCAGTCGCTCTGTCCGGGCGAGAGCCTGCCCGACGGCACCTGGATCACCGCGGGCGGAGACTGTGACGACAGCACCCCCGAGGCGGCGCCAGGGCTGGAGGAGATCTGCACGGACGATCTGGACAATGACTGCGATGGCCGCACCACCGACGGCTGCAGGGAGGGCACGTCCGGAACGGATGACGCCGCCGCGACCGTCCTGGCCGACTCCGAGGAGGATGACGCGGGCTGCGACGTGGTGGGGGCGGACATCGACGGCGACGGTCTGGCCGACCTGGTCGTCGGGGCGCCCGGGGCCGGCGGAGTCGGCGCCTTCTATGTCCTCACCGGCGCGCTGAGCGGGACCGTTCACCTGGCGGACGCCGACGCGACGGCGAACGGCGAGACCGCCGAGGGCTGGTTCGGCTGGGAGCTGGCGGCCGGGGACCTGGACGGCGACGGCTACGCCGAGGTGATCGCGGGCGCGCCGCTCGCGGGGCAGATCCTGGCCTTCTCCGGGCCGGTGCTCGGCGATTGGACGGCGGGGGACGCCGCGGCCGTGTGGACCGGCGACGCGCTGGAGCACCTGTCGCTGGCCTGGAGCGAGGACCTGAGCGGTGACGGTGATGCGGACCTGCTGGTCGGCGCCCCCTTCGCGTCGGACCCCTCGGGCGCGCAGCCAGGCGCCGCCTGGGTGCTCACCGGCACAGCCTCCGAAGGCTCGCTCGACGACGAGGCGCTGGTCCTGTGGGGTCAGGACGGTGACCGCGCGGGCTACAGCGTGGCCGCCGTGGGGGACGTGGACGGTGATGGCGCCGCGGACGCGCTGGTCGGCGCGACGACCGCGGCCAGCGCAGGCGGATACGGCGCGGCCTACCTCCTGCGCGGTCCCCTCACCGGAGCGATGGCGCTGGAGGACGCCGACCAGCGGTGGCTCAACGGCTACCCCGGCAACCTCGGAGAGGTCGTGGCGGGCGTCGGCGACCAGGACGGCGACGGCCTCCCCGACGTAGCCCTGGGCGTGCCAGGGTTCAGCTGGTCAAGCAGCCCCTTCGAGCATCAGGGTGCCGTGTTCGTCCTCTCCGGTGTGGCGCCGAGCGCCTCGACCCTGGAGGACAACAGCCTCTCGACGATCTACGGCGTGCCCTACTGGTCTTACTCCGCGGGCCAGAGCCTCGACGGTGGTGACTTCGACGGAGACGGCCAGGGCGACCTCCTGATCGGCTGGAGCGCGATGTACGTGCAGGTGCGCTACGGGCCCCTGGAGGGCGTGATCTCGGACGCGCCCTCTGACCGGGCTTTGGAGGCTTTCACCTTCTGGATGGAGTCAGATGGCCGCGCTCTCGGCGCGTCCTTCGTCGGGGACATGGACGGCGAGGGGACGGACGACCTGTTCGTCGCCTCCGGCGATCGTGTGGGGGCGCACACGGACGAGATCGCCGGCTGGCTCAGCTACGGACCCCCGTGGTAGAGGACGGCCGCGCGCTTCGACCACGACGGCCAGGCCCACGGCGTCCGCTGGCGCCCCGTCGCCAAGACGCGACCCCCGGTCGCGCCTTGGCGCTCTCTTGCTGGTCGATAGCTCACAGTCGGGCGTTTCCTGGGGTTCGATACTTCATGGACACGTCAACGCCCGACTGCTGTCGCTATCTCCCCGCATCCCGTTCGGAGCGCGTAATTTAACGCGCTCCTGCTCGTGATGGCTCCGGGCGGCCGAGGTGGAGCCCGCGCGCCCGTAGCGCGGCGAGCTCAGGGCGCGATCACGCCAGGACCGCCAGGATCGGCTCGCTCTCCGGCTCCACGTCCGCCAGCGCGAGGATCGTCGCGCCGATGTTCTCGGAGCCCAGCAGGGTGCCGCTCTCGGTGAACTCGCCGCTCTCCAGGTCGATGCGCCGGCCCAGGAGCGTGTCGTCGTAGCCGCCGATGGCCCGCCCGCCGGCCACGCCGGCGCCGATGAACATGGCGGAGGTGAAGGTCCAGTGGTCCTTGCCGCCCGTGCCGTTGATCACGGGGGAGCGCCCCATCTCGGAGAGGACGACGATGGTGGTCTCGTCGGCCAGCGTGCCGCCGCCCTGGCCGCTGCGCGCGTCCAGATCCTCCATCAGGCTGCAGAGATCCTCGAAGAGGACCTCGTAGTTGGCCGTCTGCTGCTCGAGGTCGGAGTGGCTGTCCCAGCCGACGTCGAACTGGCCGCCGTGGGAGATGATGACCGAGCGGGCGTAGCCGCGCTCCAGGCAGTCCAGCGCCGGGGTCAGCGCGGCCAGACCGCCCGCGCCGCCCTCCAGGTCCGCCGCGAGGTCCAGCCCCTCGATCTGCAGGACGGTCGCGAGATCCTCGTTGGCCCGCACCAGCGAGGCGCCCACGCTCTGGGCCCGCCCGATCCCGGCGCTCTCGGCCCAGGCCTCCGCCCGTCGCTGTCGAAAGGCGGCCATCGCGCTGGCGGCCGTCCCGGTGAGGGGCTCTACGGAGGGGCTGGCCTCGGTGAGCGCGCTCCCGTCCAGCAGGCGCGCGAGCTGCCCGGTCTCCCCGAGGCGCACGACGTAGGGCGTGTACGCCGAGGTGTAGGAGGGCCCGGACACGACGAGGTGCGGCAGCAGGTATCCCGCGCTGTTCCCGGCGATCTGCGCGGGCCAGTCGTCGGCGATGGACGCGCTCTTGCCCGTCAGCAGCAGGCGCTTGCACCGCTCGTGCGTGATGCTGCGCACCTCGAAGCCGTGGACCAGGCAGGTGCGGTCCCCGTAGGCCTCGAAGAAGGTGCGCAGGGCGGGCCCGTCCTCGCTCTCGACGAAGCGGAGATCGCCCACGCTGGCCGCCTCGCCGCTCGGGTTGCTGTCGATGCCCGAGCTGTCGTACATGGGGCACAGGCCCCAGGTCGGATCCCAGCCGCCGTTGGCGAAGAGGAAGATGAACTTGCGATCCGCCCCGCCCGAGGCGCGCGCCCGCCTCGGCAGGAGCAGCGGCAGCGAGAGCATCTGGAGGAAGCGGCGACGGGGGAGGGCGCGCGGGTGTCGCGACATGGGCCGGTCCTCAGTAGGTGACGAAGAGCGGGTCTTGGAGCATGGTGGCGAGCACCGCGGCCCAGGCCTCGCGCGGGCTGGAGCTCTCCTGGACCTCGGTCCACAGCGCGGTGATCTCCGCGAGCCAGGCCTCGTCGGCCCGGACGGCGTAGAGGCGCCAGTGCAGGTCCTCGAGCTCGCGGGTGAAGGCGTCGTCATCGGGCGTGGTCATGCTGGTGACGTAGCGGAGGAGGCGGTCGGGGTTCTGAGGCTCGTCCAGGGTCTGGATGGCCTGGTAGGCCGCGCCCTCCGCCGCGCGCTGCGTGGTCAGCAGCCAGGTGATCGAGGCGGTGCGCTGCGGGCTCGTCACGTAGGAGCCGTCCACCCCGCCGCCCTGCACGCGGTAACCGTAGACGTCGTTGTCGAGCTGGTCGTAGCCCTGGAACTGGAGCGCGAAGCCATCCAGGTCCTGGAGCACGGCCCTCAGCAGCACCGCGTCCATCAGCCGGGCCGTGTTCTCCTGGCTCCGCTGATCCTCCGTGGCGCTGGCCTGGAGCCCGCCCGCCCGGTAGACCGGCCCGTCCGTGATCGCCCTCAAGAGCGGCTTCAGCGTGCCGTCCCCGCCCTCGAAGTCCTGCCGCAGGGCCTCGATCCGGTCGAAGTCGGCCTCGGCGACCTCGCGGCCCCACAGCAGGCCAGCGAAGGTCTCGGCGGTGCAGCGCGAGAAGCGCGGATCGAGCGAGATCTGCTGGGCCAGGTGGCCGAGCCCGTTGATCGGGAAGCCGTAGTAGGCCGGCTCGGTGTCCAGCAGCACCCGCCCGAGCTGCTCGCGCTCCGGGTGGTAGTAGCTCATCTCGTCCGCGTTGTACTCGTTGGCGACCCAGAAGCCGAAGAGCGCGGAGGCGAGCGGGTCAATCGAGGAGTGGCAGCCCAGGCAGTAGGGGTTGCTGCGCAGCGCCGACTCCACCCCGTCCTCGTCCACCAGCGCCACCTGGCTCTCGAAGGAGACCGGCCGCGCCAGGTAGTCCTCGCAGAGCAGGAGCCGCGAGATCGCCGCCGCGCGCCCCCGGTTGTAGTTGGAGACCGTCGTGTAGTAGCGCCACCAGAGGCCGTTGGTCGCCAGCACGCCCGCCGCCGGCCGCCCGTCGGTGTAGGTCGAGACGGCCCAGCCCTCGGCCCCCTCGGGGTAGGCGATGGGCCAGACGGAGGCCATCATCTCGTTGGCCAGCGTGTAGTCGGCGGTGAGGATCTCGGACCAGGGGCGGTCGTTGGCCGCGACCCATGCCATGAGGCGCAGCGGCTCCTCGCCCACCGATCGCTCCCAGAGATACTCCTTGTCCGCCTCGTAGATCTCCGGGAGCTCGGCGTTCTTGATGAGGAACTCGTCCACGCGGGTGTTCCAGCGCTCGGCGAGCTTCGTCACCATGCGCTCCTCGAAGGCCGGGTCCTCCAGCAGGCTGTCCCGCAGCTCCTCCAGGGTCGCGTCGTCCGCGCCCTCGGCGGCGTCCAGCTCCTCGATGGTGGGCAGGGTGCCGCGGAGGTCCAGGCTCATCCGCCGCAGCAGGCGCGGCGCGTCCAGCGACACCAGCGCCGCGTCCGGGTCGATCGTCGCCGGGGGCTCCGCCTGCTGCGCGCAGGAAAACAGCCACCACATCGCTCACTCCTCCCGGCTGATCAGATCCTCTATCGACGTGGTGAGGTCGACGCAGGCCTCGCCCAGCGCGTCCTCTCCGTACTTCACGTCCCCGCAGCCGTCGCAGCCGTCTGAGAGCGTGAGCGTGTACCAGCTCCCCAGCGGGTCGCGCAGCCAGACCACCCCGCTCGCGCAGCCGTCGCGGTAGACCATATCCTCAAAGAACAGATCGGCCTCATCGACGCCCCAGGCCCCCTCCAGCCGCACGCCGCTGGCGCTGGACTGGACGTTGAGGGCCATCCCGGTGGACCTCGCGAGCCAGGGCGTCTGGCTGGAGGGGTAGCGCCAGGTGCCCATCAGGTCGATCGTCCAGCCGTCCTCTCCCGTGCTGCGCTCCAGCTCGCCCGCGCAGGTGAAGGTCTCGCCCTCCGAGTTCACGATCCAGCAGTCGCCCAGCAGCCAGAAGTCCTCGCCGTCACCGGGCTCGTAGGTGGAGACCCCGGAGAAGATGTAGCCGTCTGAGGTGTCACACCAGCTGTTGTACTGGGTCATGCTGTACTCGCCCATCTTGGACGGGCATGCGGGGTCGGCCCCCTCCCACATCGCCTGGAATTCCTCGAGGATGGTCCTCGGGTTGGGGAGGCCGATCTCCAGCGCCTGTTGGATCTCCTCCGCCACGCCGTCCTTGTCCCAGGCGGGGTCCGGCAGCTCGGCGGCGACGAAGGTGCTCTGCTCCTCCGCGCCGGGGTCCGGCACGTCGGCGCAGCCCAGCAGGAGCAGCGTCACGCCGAGCATGGGAGCAGAACGTCGAGCTTGTAGAGGTCGTCCTGGTACATGTCGCCACGATGGAGCGCGGGTGTCCTCGACACCAGCCGCGCAGCTCAGGAGCAGGGTGGTCAGCACCAGAACAGTTTAGCTCGTTGGCGTCTGATCCGCCTACCCAGGCGGCGGCGCCCCGCCCCCGGTCCCGATGTAGTCCAGCGCGGGGTCTCCGCTCCGCAGGGCCTCCTCCGCCAGGCGCTGGGTCCTCAGGCTCTCCTCGGTGCGCGACCCGAGCCACTCCAGGTCGCGCAGCACCCCCAGCACGAAGAGGCGCGGCGCTCCCCACAGCTCGTCCAGCACCCCGCCGAGGAAGGCGGCGAACACCCGCAGGGCCCTCCGGGCGACCCTCAGCGGATCGCGAGCCGCGCACACGAAGCGGCGGATCCCCACCCAGGCGTCGGAGCCGCTGACCCGCGGCGGCAGGCGTGGCTCCCAGGCGTGGCTGGCCGACACCCCCGCCGAGCTCAGCAGCGCCACGGCGGGCGGGACCCAGAGCAGCCCCGGCTCCGACCCGAGGTTGCCGAGCGACCAGGCCCAGCCCACGCCGAGCGCGTACAGCGCGAAGCCCAGCGGCACGACCACGATCCCCAGCAGCGCGGAGCGGAAGAAGGCGGCCACGTAGGCGTGGTAGGCGGCGAGCGCCACCGATCCGATCAGCGCCGCGCTGGGCGTCCGCAGCGCCTCGCCGAGCGAGGACGGCGCGGGGCCCGGGTGGAGCGGCGCCAGCGCCGCGCAGAGGGCCGCGATCGTGATCGGGAAGCCCAGCCGGTGCCCCAGCCGCGCCAGCGGCGTCTGGTGGAAGATCGCGTACAGGTAGAGCTGGAACGAGGAGCTGAGCCAGGCGGCGTGCGCGGTGGGCGTCACCATCAGGAAGCGCAGCGCGCTCAGCGGGCGGCGGAGGGCGCCCTCGGGAGGTTGGAGGACCGGGCGCAGGAGGCGCTGCCAGAAGCGCATCTCGGCGGTGATGGGCGCGAACACGCGGATGTCCTGGACCATGGCTCCCCTCCTCGTGGTGGCTGTCGGCGAGCATGCCACGAGGCGCGCTCCGGGTGGGCGCGCGCCGATCGCCTCGCGCCTCCTCTGTGCTCTGAGGTAGACTTGCGGGCAGGAGCTGAGCATGAATAAATGGATAATCAATAATGCCTGTCACTCGGCAGATCGCGGCGCCCCATGAACAGCGAGGGCGGCGAGCGCTTCAACCACGACGGGCAGGCCCCCCGCTACGACGCCTCGGTCTCGGACGAGCGCGACCCCATCCGCGCCGGCTACGCCGAGGTGCTGGCGCAGGTGGCGGCGCTGGCGGCGCCGGCCCCCGACGACGTCGTGCTGGAGCTGGGCAGCGGGACCGGGAACCTCACGAGGCTCCTGCCGCCCTGCGCCCTGATCTGCGTGGACCTCTCCGAGCGCATGATGGAGATCGCGCGAAGCAAGCTGCCCGACCGCCCGATCCGTTGGGAGCGGGCCGACCTCCTCGGCTGGCTGGAGGGCCGCGAGGCCAGCTGTGATCGGCTGGTCAGCACCTACGCCGTCCACCACCTCACCCACGAGGAGAAGGCCCTGCTCTTCGCGCGGGCCCGCGCCGCCCTGCGCCCGGGTGGGTGGATGGTGCTCGGCGACCTGATGGTGGAGAGCGAGGAGGCCGGGGCGCTGCTGCGCGCGCAGCTCCGAGCCGAGGGCCAGGCCACGGCGGCGGACGACATGGAGGAGGAGCACTTCTGGGACGTGGGCCGCTGTGACGAGGCGCTGCGCGCGCTGGGCTTCGAGACCTCCTGGTGGCGGGTCTCTCGGTTGAGCTGGGTGGTGCTCGCGCGGCGTTGAGCGTCACGGAATACTCCCCGCCGCTCACGGTTCCCGAGAGACCATGCGCTCCCCGCCGCTCTGGTCCTCGACCTGGACCCTGCTCCGCCTGCTCCCCCGGCTGGGGAGCGTGCGGCTGGCCGCGGGGCTGCTGCCGGGGGTGACGGTGCTGGTCTTCGCGGCCATCCCGCTGCTGCCGGTCTTCGACTGGGCGGCCATCCGGGCGGCGCTGAGCGCGCTGGCGCCGTTGCCGGCGGGAGCGGCGGCGGCGGGGATGTCGGCGGCGGTGGCGCTGGGCTCCAGGAAGGCGCTGCGGGCGGTGCTGCACGGGGACGATCTGCGCTTCCTGGACCGGCTGCCGCTCCCGGCGCGGACCTGGGGTCCGGGGCTGGCGGCGCTGGCCTGGGAGGCGGCCTCTCCTGTGGCCCTGGCCTCCTGGTTCTGGGGCAGCCCGCACCCGCTCCTGCAGGGGCTCGCCTTCCTGGGGGTGGGGATCCCGCTCTGCGTCGCCGCCGCGGGGAGCGGGCCGCGGGCGCTGGGCTGGGGGAGCGCGACGCTGGGGGCGGGGGCCGGGCTCCTGGCGCTGGGGCGGGCGATCCCGGAGAGCCTGCCGCTCCTGGGGCCGGCGACGCTGGCGGCGGGGGTGCTGGCGAGCGGGCCGCTGCACGCCGATCTGCGGATGCGGGGCGGCGGGCTCGAGCTCGGGCTGCCGGGGCGGGCGGGCGGGCCGGCGCGGGCCTGGCTGCGCTGGGATCTCACGCTGGTCCTGCGCGAGGAGCCGC
>CAZTOW010000028.1:61539-131448 GCA_964615375.1 uncultured Enterobacterales bacterium | reverse complement strand
CCCCTCGACCCCTCGCGGTCCCGGTCCCCCGGCCTTCGAGGCCCAGCCGCCGGTGCAGGCCCGATCCTGTCGCCGGCCCAGACCAGTCGGGGAACCCCGATCCTGCGCTACCACGGATCGGGGAGCTGTACATTCCCGGACACATCCAGGCGGAACCCCAGGGACACGATCTCGCGGCCGCCGGGCTGGAGGCGGATCTGCCAGCGGAGGTGGCCGTGCTCGTCGGGGCCGTCGGCGCCGGGGCGGGTGTGGAGGGGGCTGCGGAGGACCTGGACGCCGGGGAGCTCGGAGACGGGGACGCGGGCCTGGAGGGTGAGGTCGAGGGGGGCGCCGCCGGTGTGGTGGAGGGTGGTCTCGGTGACGAACCAGGTGAGGTCGCTCTGGAGCTTGCGCTTCTCGATCTTGCGGGTGCGGGTGTGCTCGACGACGAGGTCGTCGTTGGAGCCGAAGGAGAGGGAGAAGCGCTCGCCGGGGGAGACGAAGGGGATGTCGCCGACGCCGATGTAGGCGCCGTCGACGAGGAGGACGACGGGGCCGGCGAGGAGGGGCTCGGAGGAGCGGCTCTCCAGGGTGACCTCGCGGAAGACGGCGGCGTCGCGCTCGGGGACGCAGAGCCAGCGCACGCGGGCGGGGGTGGCGAAGCCAGAGACGTGGACGCGGTGGGGGCGGCCGTCGGAGGGGAGGTCGACGGGGCCGGGGCTCTGGAGCACGCGGGTCTCGCCGCCGTCGTCGACGCCGGGGAGGGCCGAGGGCTCGGCGCCCTGGGCGAGGCTGGTGGTCTGGATGACCTGCTCGCGGAAGTCGGCTTGGACGGTGCGGCGCTCCTCGGGGGTCTTCGGGCGCAGGGCGAGACGATCGAGAGGCAGGGGAGGGAGGGCGGAGCCGGCGGAGGGGCGGGCGGTGGAGAGGGTGACCCGGACCTGCGACCAGTCCTCGCCGGTGCGCTGCCAGACCATGCCCTGGACGCTCCACTGGACCTGGGCGCCGGGGCCGGTGCGCAGGTGCGCCTCGTAGGTGGGGCGCCAGAGGGCGTTGGGGCAGAGGTAGCGGAGCTCGAGCTCGGCCTCGAGGCTGCCGTCTGGGGCGTCGATGGCGATGTCGATGAAGGTCTCCAGGCGGAGCTCGCCAGACTCCAGGGCGGAGATCATGGCCTGGAGGTCGGAGAGGGCGCGGGCGGCGTCCAGGCGCTCGTGGCGCAGGGCGCGGGCGCGCTCGGGGGCCTGGAGCAGGCGGGCGCGCAGGCTGGCCAGGTCCTGGTCCAGGCGGGTGGGGTCGAAGAGATCGCGCCCGGCGTTGCGGACCACGGCGGCGGCGTAGCGGCCGAGCTCGGCGGCGACGGCGGCGTCGCGGGTGGCGACGCGGGCGAGGGCCTGATCGAGGGCGTCGAGGCGCTCCTTGAGCGTGATGGCCTCGCGGGCGAGGGCGTCGGCGGAGCGCTCGGTGGGGCGGCGGAGCGGGACCCAGCGGCGCAGGACGGCCACGTCGCCGGTGCTGGCGGGCAGGCTGGGCGCGCGCAGGGCGACCTGGAGGGAGGCGTCGACCAGGGCCGGCGAGAGCCCGGTGACGCGGAGGACGCCGGGCCCCTGGGTCCAGCGCAGGGGGCCGCGGCGGGTGACCAGGCCGCGATCCTCGGTCAGGAGGACCTCGACGACGGGCAGGGTGACGAGCGCGGGCTCGCGGGTCGGCTCAGGGCTCACGGCGCGCTCCCCCCACGACCTCGAGCTTCGCGGGCAGCTTCAGGGTGTAGACGTAGGTGAGCTCGGCGGCGGCGCCGGGCAGGATGTCCAGCTCCCAGCGCAGCGCCCCCTCCTGGCGATCCCCGTCCGGCCCGACGTCGCGGGTGGGCTCGCGGCTCGCCGACTCCAGGGCCACGCTCAGCTCGCTCCCCTCCGGGGCCAGCGGCAGGCGCTCGAAGACCTGGACGCGCACGCGCTCGCCGAGGCGGCTGCGGATCTCCGTGCGCACGGTGTTGGTGCCCACGCTCTGCGCCGAGAGCATGCCCTTCTCCGCCTCGGCGAAGCTCGCGTTCCGGGCGACGCGCAGCCCCTCCTCCACGCCCAGGTCCAGGGTGATCTTCCCGCCCGCGCCCACCGGGCCCAGCGCGCCGGCCACGCGCACGTCGCCGCGGTCGGTCACGCGCACGGGGCCCATGGGCAGGGGCGCGGCCAGCGGGTTGCTGAAGCGCACGGAGCGGAAGACCTGCGCGCTCTGGCGGGGCACGACCCGGAAGAGGGTCTCCACAGGGCCGGAGCCCACCGCCACGGGGACCTGAACGAAGCGGCCGTCGGCGGGCACGCTGGCGCGCCCGGAGGCGGGGAAGCGGTATTGGAAGCTCGATCCGTCGATGGGGACGCAGCCGGGGGGCAGGGGGGCCGAGGCCAGGCGGGCCATCGCCTCGCGCAGCGCGGACAGGGCGCGCTCGACCTCGGCGGCGCGTGAGGTGTCCCCGCGCTCCTCGGCCAGGGCGCGCAGGTCGGCGAAGGCGTCCACGGGCCACAGGCGCCCGCGCCGACCGGCCTCGTCCCAGCGGGGCAGGCGCAGCCAGGCGTAGTCCAGCAGGCGACCGGGGTTGAGCGGCGGCGGGGGAGCGGGCTCGGGCGCGGCGCCGGCGCCCTCGTCCAGGTCCAGGCTCTCCTCGGCCTCGAAGCGGGCGCGAGAGAGGAGGTTCGCCGACTTCGCGCGGGCGGGCATGGCGCCGGGTGGGGGCATGGAGGCCTGCGGCGCGGGGGGAGCCATCGGGGCGGGCGGGGGTCCCGCGGCGACGCCTCGCGGGGCCGAGGGGCGAGGAGCCTGGAAGAAGGCGGCGGACTCGGCCATCATCGGCGGCGGCGGCGGCGCGGGGGCCAGGCGGACCTGCTCGGGCGGCGGCGCGGCGCCGGTGATCTCCTCGTCGGCCTCGGCGGCCTGTCGGCGGGCCTTCGCGGCCTTGCGCGGGGCGGGCTTCGGGGCTGGTTGGCGGGCGCGCAGGGCGAGGTCGAGGTCGCGGAACAGGCCCTCGGTGTCCTCCGGCAGCGGGCGCCAGCCGGAGGGGGGCGGGCTGGTGGCGCGGCCGATCTTCCACACGCCCAGCTTCGGGAGGCTGCTGGTCCGGCGCAGATCGGCGGTGGAGACGGCGATCTCCGCGCTCGCCCAGTCCTCGCCCGTGGCCTGCCCCACCCAGGCCGAGAGCGTGAGCTTCGCGACCACGCCGCCCAGCTCCAGGTGGTAGGCCGGGGCCCAGCGCGCGCCGGCCACGAAGTACTCGATCTCCACGGGGAGGGTGGCGGGCAGCTCGCCCGAGCCCTCGCGCTGGAGGGTGGTGCAGAGGCCGCGGCTGACCCTGGACGGCGGGGAGCTCTCCACCTGCATGCGGCGCTCGATCGCCGTGATCTCTTCGCCCAGGGCTCGGATCCGGGCGCGCAGCCCGGCCCGCGCCGCGGCGACGGCCTCCCGCTGGGCGTCGGCGGCGTCGGTGAGCGCGGCCCAGGCCCCGAGGTCGGGCCAGCGAGCCTCCTCGCGCCGCGCCAGGTCCAGGCTGGTGGGGAGCACGAGGGCGTCGGCCGCCTCCTGGAGCCGGATCCAGGCCCGATCCTGGTCCTCCAAGGCCAGGAGCTCCACCTTGAGCGCGTCCCGCTGCTGGCGCAGCTCAGGCCCGGGGGCGGGGCGCGTGCCGAGCTCGGGCAGCTCCTCGACGGGGCCGGCGCTGACGGCCGGGTGCTCCACCCGGACCCGCACGGTGTCGCTCTGGAAGAGCAGCGGCAGGCCGGGGATGCTGAGCCTCTGCGGCCACGAGGTCGGGGTCTGCAGCGCGCCGCGCCGCGTCACCAGCGCCCCGTTTCGGTGGACGGTGACCCGGTGGACCTGGGTCTCCAGCGTGACGGTCGGGGACATCCTCGCCCTCCGGCCGAGAGCATAGCCGATCCAACCGGCGCGCCGTTCCGTACCCACCTCCGGCGACGCGGCGTCGCCGACACCACCGCGAAAGAGAGGGATCCATGAACCCGAACCCCGTGCCGTTCTTTGCGCTCAAGGCCAGCCAGCCCATCGTCGTCCGCACCGGCGTCCGCGCCGGCGAGGCGGGTCGCAAGGCCAACGAGGCCCTGCTGAAGGTCTGAGCCGATGACGCTCCACCCGCTCGCCTCCACCTCCTCGCTGCGCATGCTCGACGGCTTCGCCACCGCCGAGGAGTGCGCCGAGGCGCTCGCGCGCTTCGGGGACGGAGGGTGGGTGGAGGCCCACGCCGACTTCCACGGCTGGGACGCGCACGGCTTCATCGCCGAGGTCGCCGCCGAGCTCGATCCGCTGCTGGACGCGCTGCTGGCCCGCATGGAGTCCGTGATGGGGAGGCGCTCGGCGGGGCCGCGCACGCTGCGCCTCCGCTATTACCAGGAGGGCCAGGGCCACCCGCCCCACTGCGACGCCTACGAGGCCGACGGGCTCAGCCTCCAGGTCACGGCCCTCCTGTACCTGATGGACACGGAGGCCGGCGGCGAGACGCGCTTCCCCCACGCCCTGCCCGCCCCGGTGGCCGTCCAACCCCGCCTGGGACGGCTGGTGGTGTGGACCAGCACGCTCCCCGACGGGAGCCCCGACCCGGCCAGCCTGCACGACGCCGCCCCCGTGACCGCGGGCGCGAAGGCGGCCCTGCTGGGCTTCGTCTACGGGCGCGCTACATGAAGTGGCGACGGCGGGGCCTTTCCCTTGAGGGATGTCGCGGCCGACCCGGCCCCCACACGAACCCCCAGGAGGACCCCATGAACCCCACGAACGCTCCCGTCCCCTTCTTCGCGAAGCTCACCCAGGGCCGCGCCCTCGTCGTCCGCAGCGGCGTGCAGGCCGGCGCGCGCGAGGCCGAGTACAAGAAGGAGAGCCAGCTCAAGTGAGCGAGCGCGTCCTCTGCCTCGCCCGCCCGGGTGACCCCTCCGTGGAGCTGGTCGCCCGGGCGCTCGCGCGTCGAGGGGTCGAGCTCGTCTGGCCCGATCTCCGCCGCTTCCCGGGCGAGCTCTCGCTGGGCTTCGGGGTGGGGGAGGACGCCCTGCCGCCGCGCCTCGGAGGGGTCGAGCTCGCCGGGGCGCGGAGCCTGTGGATCCGCCACCTGGAGGTGGGCGAGGCCCTGCCGGAGACCCTGAGCCCCGAGCACCGGAGCGCCTGCGCCTCGCTGGGCTACGCGGCCGTGATCTCGCTGATCGAGTGCCTGGACCTCTTCCAGCTGGACCCGCTGGAGGCGGTGGAGGCCGCGCCGGTCAAGGCCCGCCAGGGCCAGCTCGCGCGACGCTTCGGGCTGGAGGTCCCGCGCACGCTGGTCAGCAACGACGCCGACACGATCCGCGCCTTCGCCCGGCGCTGCGGGGGCGAGCTCATCGCCAAGATGTTGGAGAGCGGCTCGGTCCTGCTGCAGGGCGCCGACGGGCTGGAGCCCTACCCCACCACCCTGCTGAGCGCGGACGACCTGGAGAGCCTGGACGGGATCGCGCTCTCGCCCATGATCTTCCAGGAGCGGATCCCGCGCCGACTGGAGGCCCGGGTCACCGTGGTCGGCCACGACGTCTTCGTGGCGGCGGTGGAGGGCGGCGAGGCGGTGGACGTACGCACGGACCCGAGCCTGATCGCCGGGCTCCGCCCCTACGTGGGCGTTCCCGAGCGGGTGCGCGCGGGCCTGCTGGCCATGCTCGACCACCTGGGCCTCAACTTCGGCACCTTCGACCTCATCCTCACGCCCGAGGGGCGCTGGGTCTTCCTGGAGATGAACACGGTCAGCTTCTTCGACCACGTCGAGCGCAACGCGGGCCTGCCCATCTCCGAGTCCGTGTCCGAGCTGCTCCTGGGCCTCCGACCACCCCGCGTGCCTCAGCGGCGCTGACGGCGGCGCGAGATGACCAGACCGGTCATCATCAGGAGACCTGTCAGATCTGATCGTCCGGCGCGGCTGACGCCGCTCGCGCAGGCGCAGCCGCCCTTCTCCTCCATGGGCAGGAGCGCCCCGGGCATCCCGTAGCCCTCGCCCGCGAGGCCCCCGCTGGTGTCGGAGAGCTCGCCTTCACCCTCGCCTTCGCCCTCACCCTCGCTGGCGACGCTGGCCGGCACCACGCGGACGTGCAGGGAGACGCTGCCGTCGGCGGGGCCGCCCCCGTAGGGCGCGTCGGCGAACCAGGTGATCCACTCCTGGACGAGGCCGAAGCTCTGGACGGTCTCGCCCTCGGCGACCCCGGTGACGGTGAAGCTGAAGCTGCCGGTGGAGCCCGGGGCGACGTCGGCGCTGAGCGTGGCCGCGCGCGTGCTGCTGGGCCAGCTCGCGTCCGCCAGGGAGGAGGCCGTGTCTCGCGGGATGGGCGCCAGGTAGGTGCCGCCCGCGGTCCAGCTCTCCGTGCCCGTGTTGGTGAAGGTGAAGCTGCCTGTGAAGCTCTGGCCCACCTCCAGCGTGAGTGGAGCGTCCACGCCGTAGACGGGGAAGCTCTGGCTGGCCAGGGCGGCCTCGTAGGGGGCGGTGCTGCTGCGGATCTCGTCCAGGCGATCGTAGACGTACTCACCGGGGCAGGCGGTGCTGTTGCCCGGCCAGTCCCGGTGCCCGCGCACGGTGTCCTCGTCCACGGTGTAGCCGTGCTCGGCGGCCAGGGTCTCCAGCAGCAGGCGGGCCCAGGCGATCATCGCGTCGGTGGCCTCGTCCGGCGTGTCACCGCAGTCGGTGGGGTGGTAGCAGCCCAGGAAGCAGATGGCGATGTTGCCGTCGTTGTTGCCGCCGCCGGTCGCTCCGCTGGTGTACGTGAGCTCGCGCCCCTCCCACAGCGTGCCGTCGTAGCCCACCAGGAACTGGTAGGGGATGTCGCAGTACTCGCCCGAGCTCATCGCGTAGGCCTGGAGCGCCTGCACCGAACCCTGCACCGTCCCGCCGTAGGTCTGGCTGCCGGCGGTGTGGTGGATGGCGGTGCGGTACCACTCGTCCTCGGTGCTGCTGCAGGTGGTCTCGTCCGCGCCCCAGTCGTCGCGGGAGATCACGCCCAGCGCGACGAGCGTGGACGAGAGGGCCGAGGAGGGCGGCGGGACCACCCCATCCGGGAGGCGCTCCTCCCAGACCGGCTCGCGGATCTCCCAGGCCAGATCGGTGAGGCCCTCCGTCCCGGCGATCCGGGCCTGCGCCGAGGCGTAGTGCGCGCCGAGATCGGCCACGATCACCCGCAGGGTCTCGCCCCGCCAGGTCTCACGGGCCGGGATCCAGGGGCCCGCCACGCCGCCGCTCAGCCCGCGCACCTCCAGCGTCAGCTCGGCGTCGGGGTCCGCGTCCACCAGCGCCCCGAAGCGCGATCCGCCCGTCACCCAGCTCCGCTCGGGTGAGACCCGCCAGCCGTCCTCCTTGTCCCAGGTGGCGGCGATGTCCTCGGGGCCCTCGTGGCGGCCGGGCAGCAGCTCGCGGTCGCCGTCCGGGTCGGGCATGGCGGGGCCGGCGAGGGCGGCGCCCAACGTGAGCAGACAGAGCATGGTCACCTCCGAGGTGACCGCATTGTGTCAGCTTTTTGGACGAGGGCTCGCCGAGGCCACGAGGATCAGCGCCTCGTCGATCACCTCGGACGCGGGGCGGTGGGCCTCGGTGGTGAGGTGGCGGCGCCAGCGCCCGGCGCCGGGTCGGCCGGCGAAGAGGTGGAGCAGGTGGCGCGTGAGGCGGACGGGCTTGCCTCCGCACCTGTCCCAGGCGGCCAGGGTGGGGCGCAGGGAGGCGATCACGTCCTCCGCCGTGGGCACCGGCGCGTCCGCGTCCCCGTGGATGTCCCGGTCCGCCGTGGCGAAGATCATCGGCGTGTCCGTGGCCGCCCGCCCGATCATCACCGCGTCCACCCGCCCGAGCCAGGCCCGCGCGTCCTCGAGCGAGCGGATCCCGCCGTTGAGCTCGACCTCCAGCGCGGGGTGCTCGGCCTTGAGGCGGGCGACCTCTTCGTAGCGCAGCGGGGGGATGGTGCGGTTCTCCTTGGGGCTCAGCCCGGACAGCCAGGCCTTGCGAGCGTGCACCGTGAAGCGGGTGACGCCCGAGGCGGCCACGACCTCGACGAAGCGGGCCATGTCCTCGTAAGCGTCGCGATCGTCCACGCCGATGCGGTGCTTGACGGTGACCGGGATCCCCACGACCGCGCGCATCGCGGCGCAGCACTCCGCCACGCGCTCGGGGTCCAGCATCAGCGCCGCGCCGAAGTTACCGCGCTGCACGCGCGGGCTCGGGCAGCCGCAGTTGAGGTTGATCTCGTCGTAGCCCCAGTCCTCGCCCATGCGGGCGCAGGCGGCCAGCGCCGCCGGATCGTCGCCGCCCAGCTGGAGCGCGACGGGCTTCTCCTCGGGCGAGAAGTCCAGGTGCGCCGCCCGGTCCCCATGAATGAGCGCGCCGGTGGTGACCATCTCCGTGTACAGGAGGGTCCGGCGCGTGATGTGGCGCATCACCGATCGGAAGTGCCGATCGGTGTAGTCCATCATGGGGGCGACGCTCAGCGGGTTCACGGCCCGGGATCTATCCGGCGCGACGGGCGCGCGCGGGATATGCAGCGCCGCGAGGGCAGGCCGTGTCGCGGTACATCGTCATTGAGGGGCTCATCGGGGTCGGCAAGACCAGCCTCTGCCGGCTGCTCGAGCGGGAGATGGGCGCGAAGCTCGTCCTCGAGCCCGTCGAAGACAACCCCTTCCTGGCCGCCTTCTACAGCGACCAGGAGCGTTTTGCCTTCCCCACGCAGATGTTCTACCTGGCGACCCGCTACGCCCAGCAGATGGATCTGCACCAGCCCGAGCTGTTCTCGCGCCTCATCGTGAGCGACTACCTCTACGCCAAGGATCGGCTCTTCGCCGAGCTGACCCTGGCCCCGGCCGAGCTCTCGCTCTACGACCGCTTCGCCGGGCTCCTGGCCGGCGGCATCACGCCCCCGGACTTCGTGCTCTTCCTCGACGCCCCGACCCGCGTGGTGCTCCAGCGCATCCAGCGCCGCGCCATCGAGAGCGAGCAGCGCATCCCCGCCTCCTACCTGGAGGCCCTGCGCGAGCGCTACTACGCCCTGTGGGAGCGCTACGACCGCAGCCCGGTCTACGTGCTGGACACGACCAGCATCGACTACATCACGGACCCCGCGGGCAAGGCCTGGATCCTGGACATGATCCGCGGCCTCCTGGCCGGCGAGCCCATCCCCGGCACGCCGAAGCCCTATCGGGCGGGGCCGGGGACGCAGCTCGGCCTCTTCGACAAGGGCTGAGCCCTACTCCTTCGGCAGCTTCGTCGCCGCGACGAAGTTCACCAGGATCCCCGCCATCGCCGTGCCGCGCAGGGCGGCGGTGGGCGCGATCACGGAGGGGGTGGCCAGGGCCGCGTCGCTGGCGGACTTGTCGAACTTCTTGTTCCCGCTGGACTGCACCAGGATGATGTCGCCGAGCGTGCCGTCCTCGTTGACCTTGACCATGAGCTGGCAGGTCAGGCGGGGATCCTTGGCGACGAGCTTGGGCGAGGGGTTCCAGTTGGCCAGCACCGCCTTGCGGACCTCGGCCACGTAGACCGGCAGGTCCATGCCCTCCTCGACCTCCTCCTGGGGCTTCTCGGGGGGAGGGGCCTCCTTGGTCTCGATGGTGGGGATGCTGTCCAGCAGCTTCTGGAGATCGCTGTTGGGGGCGCTGTCCTGAGCCAGCGCGGCGGTCGAAGCCATCAGGGCGAGCAGGGTGAGCAGGGTGCGCATGGTGCCTCCGGGGCGTCTGCATAGCACACGCGGCGCGGGAGGGGCAGCGGGCGCCGGGGGCCTGGACCCCTACACCGCGACGCGCTCCCGCGCGCAGAGCCGCTCCAACAGACCCTCCAGCACGGCCGCAGCTTCCCGGGCGCCCGCGGCGAGATCGCGGTGTAGGGCCTCGTCCTCGGGGCTGTCCTGCTCACACTGCTGGGAGTAACGCTCGAAGTCCCGGAGGCGGAGCGTGAGCGCGGCGAGGTGGGCCGGGCACTCGCAGCGCACCCCGCTGGGGGCGTTGAGCACCGCCTCGAGCTGCGCGCGGGTGAAGCGCGGGCCCTCGGGCGGCGGCGCGGCGGGGCGCGTGGACGCGCGGCTGTCGGCCAGGACGGCGTCTTCGATGGCCTGGCGCAGCGCGGACAGGCGCGCGCTGGGGTCCAGCACGCGCACCCCCCGGGCCAGCAGGGCCTCGCGGGTCGGGCGCGGCAGGTAGCTGGCCAGCACGATCACCGTCCCCACGTCCAGGCGCTCCTGGGCCTGATCCAGCGCGCTCCACTCCGGCATCCGGTCCAGGTGGATCACCAGCGCGTCCAGCGCCAGCTCCTCGGCGAGCACCTCCAGGGAGGCGGCCGGGACCACCTCCAGGCGAAGGCCCGAGGGCGCCAGCCCGCCAAGCTCCATGGTCCAGCTCGGGTGGACCAGCCCCACCCGCAGGCGCTCCGGGGTCCCGCCCTCGCCCAGGGCCGCGCGGTGCAGGGAGACGCGCGCCTCCAGCGCCTCGGGCCGCATGCGGGCGAGGTCGCGCACCCGCTCCCCCTGGCGGGCGAGCTCGGCCACGTTGTGCAGCAGCCGGACCTCCTCGGGGCTGTACAGGCGCCGACCGCCCTCGCCGCGCGCCGGGCTGGGCAGCCCATAGCGCCGCTCCCAGGTGCGCAGCGTCTCGGGCGGCACCCCGACGAGCTGCGCGACCGCGCCGATGACCAGTCCCTCGGGCTCCGTCGCGAACGTCATCTCCGCTCCTTAACGCCTCAACAGCGCCATGATCACGGTGCCCGGCGCCGACCCGCGGGTGAGCATGACCGAGACGCGCTGCGCGCCGAAGGGGAAGGGGAAGGTGAAGTCGAAGGTCACGACGGGCAGGCCCTCGCCGGCGGCCAGCGCGCGGAAGCGACCCTCGAAGTCCTTGACCCGCGTGCAGGGGGCGACCTCGGTGAAGAAGTTGCGGCCCAGCACGGCCTCCACCGGGAGGCGGGCCATCCGCGACTCCGTGTCGTTGTAGGCCACGATCCGCCCGCTCATGTCCAGCAGGATCGCCCCGTAGGGCAGGCCGTCCAGGTCGCGGGAGCTGACGCGGGAGAGCCGGGCCACCTCGTCCACCCAGGGGGAGGGGACCATCGTGGCCGTGGGCGGGGGGGCGGGCGCAGGCGCGGGCATGGCCATCGGCGCGGGCGCAGGCGCGGGCGCAGGCTCCTGCTCGCGGAGCCGGGCCGCCCCGGAGAGCTCGCGGCTGAGGCGGAGGCGGCGGTTCATGGCGGCGCGCTCGCCCTCGGCCCGCTCCAGCAGGCGCTGGACGGCGGCCAGGGGCTCCTCCACGCCCGGGTGAGGGAGCCCGGTCACCGCCAGGATCTCGGGGAGGGGCGGGACGGGGTCCCCGACCTCCATGGCCTCGCGCAGGCGCCGGAGCAGGCGGATGGCCCGGGTGAGCCGGTCGCGGTGGCGCGCCTCGTCCTGGGCGCGCTGGTCGTAGGGGGTGCCGGAGAAGGCGGGTTCCAGGAGCATCGTTTCCTCCGATGAGACAGACGGGAGATTCAGGAGGCCGCGGCGAGCGGGGCGGGCGCCCAGCGCAGCGCGGCGGCGAGGTCGTCCAGCACCCGCGGCGCGGGCGGGGAGGGGAAGCGGGCGAAGACCACGGAGACGCCGTCGTCCAGCACGCGCGCGCACAGGCACTCGTCGTCCTCGGCGCGCCAGAGCACGGAGAAGCCCTGGGCGAAGCCATCTCGGATCGCCCGAATGAACAGGTTTTGAACAACCCCGACCAGCGGCGCGCTGGCCCCGGCGAAGCCGGAGTCCGTGCCCGCGGGCTCGCCCCCGCCGAAGAGGGCCACCGCGCTCGCGCCCCGGCGGGCCGCCCAGGCGTCGAGCACGGCCGAGCGGGCTGGATCCAGCGGCAGCTCCGGCGGGCGGGCCTCCACCGCGGGCGGGAGCGCGCTCCCCGAGAGGCGCAGGGCGGCGAGGCGCAGGGCCAGGGTCGGGCACTCGCGGCTCCCGGTGAGGCCGAGCGCGAGCCCGGATCCGGGGAGGTGGACGAAGTGTCGGCCGTAGACGCCGTAGAGCTCGCTCAGGATCTGGGGGGTGCGCCCCAGGGCCAGGCTGGCGTCCGCACAAGCCAGCAGGGTGAGCGAGCCCGCCAGGCGCTCGACCACCAGCGGGTTGCCGCAGCGCGCCCACTGCCCGCCGTCCGGCCCGGCGAGGAGCGCGGCGGCGGCCGAGGCGGCGATGTAGGTGTCGCGCAGCGTGGCCTCGGTGCCGGCCCGGCGCTCCGGGCTCAGCGGCCAGGCGTCCCGCGGGGCCAGGGGGAGGCCGAGCACGGCCAGCGCGGCGCGGCGGGCGCGATCCTGGCGTCCCTCCTCCTCCAGCGCCTCCACCCGGGCGCGCAGGGCGTCCCGCTCCGAGACCAGGTCCGCGCCCGGGGCGGGCTCGCGGCGGGCGCGCTCCGCCTCCAGCTCCACCGCCTTCCCGCGCCAGCGCTCCAGCTCGTGGCCCTGCTCCTCCAGACGCCGCTCCAGCTCGGTCGCCCGCGCGATCAGCGCCCGGGAGGCCCCGCGCCCCAGCTCCTGGCGGAGCCGGCTCAGCTCGGCGTCCGCGGCCTGGAGCCTGGACTTCAGGGCCGTGAGCTCCTCGGTCTGCGCGGCCAGGGTCTGTCGGGCGTTGGCCTCCTCCTCCTGGGTCTGCGCCAGGCGATCGCGCTCGGCTGAGGCCTCCTGAAGCCCCCGGCGCAGCGCCAGCACCTGGGACTTCGCCCGCTCCAGCGCGGTGTGCGCGGCGTCGCGGGCCCGGGTGGCGGCGGCCATGTCCGCGGTGTGCGCGGCGTCGCGGGCCTTGAGCGCCGAGGCGTGCGCGGCGTCCCGGGACTTCAACGCGGCGGAGAGCTCGGCGGCATGCGCGCCCCGGGCCTGCTCCAGGGCCAGGGTCCCCTCCTCCTGGCAGCGCGCCAGCGTCCTGCGCAGCGCGTCTGCCTCGTCCTGCGCCGCCCGCGCGCGCTGGCGCTGCGTGAGGGCCGTGACGGCGGCGAGGAGCCCGATCACCCCGAGCGAGAGGGTGAGGATCATGCGGCCTCCCGGCCCGACTGGGCGCGGATGGCCGCCCGCACGTCGGAGAGCACCAGGGCCGGGGCCGCGCCGCGGTGCGCCACCACCGCCACCACCGCGTCGTCGCTGAGGGGCTCCACCACCACGAAGCCCTGGTCCCCCTCCACCAGCACCGAGCTCAGCATCCCGCGCCCGAGCTCGGTCACCGCGCGCCCGGCCACCACCGCCAGCATGGCGCCCAGCGAGGAGAGGGCGGCGTCCTCCTGCCCCCGGCGGGCCAGCACGGTGCCGTCCGTGCCGACCAGGGAGGCGGCGAGCACGTCCGAGTTCACGAAGAAGATCTCGTCGAGCAGGGTAGGGGGAGGCGTCAGCACGGGGACCTCGCATGTTGAACATGATTTGAACAGCTGCTGGAGCCCTATCGCCCCTGCATGGGCGCGCAAGATCAAAATTTGAACAATCTTTGAACACACCCTCATCAGCGAATCGTGCGCCCTGGCCACCCCACCCCGCGCTGAGCTACGCTCTGGCCGTCATGCCCGTCAGCCGCCCCAGCCGAAAGAAGAAGTCCGGCCTCGCCCCCGGCACCCCCGTCTACATCGGCGAGGCGCGCTCGCACGCGATCGGCGTCTCGGTCGTCGAGTTCGACCAGGACACGGTCCGTGAGGTGAAGGGGCTCGAGGCGGCCAGCCCCGCGCTCCCCCGCGACGTGTGCGTGCGCTGGGTGGACGTGGACGGCGTCCACGACGTGAGCACCGTGACCACGGTGGGCGAGCGCTTCAAGCTGCACCCCCTCCTGGTGGAGGACGTGCTGAACGCCGGCTCCCGCACCAAGCTGGAGGAGTACGAGCACCACCTCTTCCTGGTCTTCAAGGCCTTCCAGATCCGCGAGGAGCACGACGGCTTCCACGTCGTCCCCGAGCAGATCAGCCTGGTGCTGGGCCAGGGCTGGGTGATCACCTTCCAGGAGCTGCCGGAGGACACCTTCGACGCCGTGCGCTGCCGCATCCGCGAGGGGCGCGGCCGGCTGCGGAAGATGCGCGCGGACTACCTGGCCTATTCGCTGCTGGACGCCACGGTGGACCGCTACTTCGAGGTCCTGGAGCGCTTCGCGGGGGCGATGGACGAGCTCGAGCGCCAGATCCTCACGGGCGATCCCGACAGCCTGCGCGACCTGCCGAGCCACATCCACCTGCTGCGCCAGGAGCTCCAGGGGGTGCGCAAGCACGTCCTCCCGCTGGCGGCGGCCCTGAGCACGCTCGAGCGCGGCCAGCACCCGCTCGTGCAGCCCGAGACCCAGGTCTTCCTCCGCGACGTCTCCGACCACGTCGCGCAGGTGCTGGACCAGCTCGAGAACCTGCGCGACGGGCTCGGCAACCTGCTGGACACGCAGATCGCGCTGTCCAACCAGAAAATCGGCGAGATCACCAAGGTGCTGACGGTGATCACGGCGATCTTCATCCCGCTGACCTTCATCGTGGGCGTCTACGGGATGAACTTCGACCACATGCCGGAGCTGCGCTGGCGTTACGGCTACTTCGCGGTGATGGGCCTGATGGGCACGCTGACGGTGGGCCTCATCCTGTATTTCCGCCACCGGAAGTGGCTGTGATCGCGCGCTTCTGAGGCCGGGCCGCGCGAGAGCTCCCGCGGCTGCTAACCTGCCCCGCGTGCAAGCCCTCCCGCTCCTCCTCTGGCTCATCGCCCCCGGTCTGCTCGCCCCTGCGCGCGCGGCGCCCCCTCAGCCCTCGGTGGTGCCCGAGGGGATCGCCGCCGCCGGGCCCTCGGTCTCGCGCCGGATCCCGCTCTCCCAGCCCATCCCGGGCGAGCGCCTCACGCTGGGCTGGAGCGGCGGGCAGCTCCTCGTCACCGACGGCCTCGGCCTGTGGCGGGTGGACCCCAGCTCGGGGGCGGTGAGCCCGGCGGCCCTCCCGCCAGCCCCCGGCCCGAAGAAGAAGAGCAAGAAGGCGCCACCTCCCCCGCCGCTCAGCCCCCAGGCGGTCGCCATCGGGCCGGGCGGGCAGGCCGCGATCCTCGCGCTGGACACGGTCTGGGTCTTCGATCCGCTCACGGGGGCGCTGCGCTGGAAGGCCGCGGCCGGCGGGGCCACGCGCGTGCAGTGGAGCGTGGACGGCGCCGGGGTGGAGGCGGGCGGGAACAACCGCCACGTCGTGTGGAGCGCCAGCTCGGGCACGCCGCTGGAGGCCCCCGATACCCGCGCCGCCCTCTACGCCTACGCCGCCCTCTCCCAGCGCCTCGCGGTCCACGTCGCCGATCGCGTGGAGATCTACGACACCACGGGCGCGGGCCCGCTGGCCGAGGGGGTGAGCGCCAGCCTGCTGGCCCTGCGGCCCGACGGTCGGCGCCTCGCGGCCGGGGGCGAGGGGCTCTGGATCTGGGACCTGGACGGGCGGCGCCAGCTCCAGGCCTGGCAGCGCAGCGTGCGCGCCCTGGCCTTCTCCCCGGACGGGGCGCGGATCGCCGCGCTCACCGAGGGCGAGGAGGGCGTGGAGGTCTTCGACGCCGAGACCGGGGCCACGCGGGCGGGGGCGCAGACCCCGGAGCCGGCGCGTGGGCTCGTCTGGGGGGCGGACGGCGCCCTGTGGTGGGTGGGGTCCAAGGCCCTCTACCGGCTGGAGCCCCGCGAGGGAGACCTGCGCGCGGCCCTGCCGGGGCAGGCGCGGATCACGGCCCTGGACGCCCGGGAGGGTTGGCTGGCGGCGGGTAGCGCGGCCGGGGGCGTCGCCGTGTGGGGGCCGGACGGCGCCCTGGTCCTGGGGGACGGGGGCCCGGGCAGCGTGGAGCGGCTGGTCCTGGACCTCGAAGGAAAGCGCCTGGCCGTGCGTCAGGAGGGAGACCATCTCCTGGACCTCCAGACCGGGGCGCGCGCCGCCTGCGCCCCGGAGTCACTCCCGTGCGCCGCGCTCCAGGCCCCGGCGCCCCCCGCCGCGCCGCCTCCCGGGATCTCCGCCTGGATCCAGTCGGACGCGCTGGGCGTCCCGACCGGGGAGGCCTGGGTGGAGGCCGCGGGCGAGCAGCTCCGGCTCTGGACCGCCGACGGCCTCCAGGAGCTGCGCTGGTTCGGCGAGGGCGGGAGCTGGGCCCGCTGGCGGGAGGGGCGCTACACCTGGGGGGCCATGGACCCGCCCCTCTTCGAGCGCGGCGGGACCGACGCGCGCGTGCTCCCGCCCCAGAGCCAGAGCGTGCTGATGATCGACCGCGGGGCGGTCACTCTCTTTGACGGCGGCCCGCCCGCCGCCCTCTCCGTGCTGATCACGAACACGGGGCCGGGGCCCGCCTACAGCCTGCGGGTGAGCGCCGAGCACGACGCGCTGGTGAAGGTGGAGGGGCGGGCCGAGCGCGCGCGCCTCGCCCCGGGGGAGCGCCTGCTGGTGCCGGTGACGGTGAGCGCGAGCCCGGGGCACACGGGCGAGACCACAGCCAACCTGTCGGTGCGCTCGCTCTACGGCGCGCCGGAGCTGGCCGGCATCCCGGTGCGCGTGGACCCTTTCCCGGTGCGCGTGGCGAAGGCGAAGGTCAAGGGCCTCAAGGTCAAGCTCTCCCTGGCCTCGGGGGGCGGCCCGGCCCTCCAGAAGGCCGAGCTCTGGCTGGCCGCGCAAGGCCCCGGCGGGACCTGGACCGTGCAGACCTCCGGCGAGGCGCCTCGGGTGGAGCCCGTCCCCTATGGCGAGCGCGCGAGCGCGAAGATCCTCTCGGAGACCCTCGATCTCTCCGCCGCGGGCGCGCTCGACCTGGAGTACCGCCTGTCGGAGAAGCGCCCCCAGAAGCTGCAGCTCGTGGTGCTGGTGCCCGGCGGGACGCCGGTCGCGTTGAGCGTCCCCCTGGATTGAAGGCCCGGATTCATCTATGATCAAGGGCGCCCAGGAGCGCTCTTGCCCGAGAACACCTTCGACTGGAGCGTGCTCCCGTCGGACCGGGAGCAGACGGCCACGCTGCACGCCGGCCTGTCCGCGCCAGCTCACGCGCCGGTGGAGCAGCGCGTCCTGGCCGGGCGCTACGTGCTGGGCGAGGCGCGCGGGAGAGGCGGCGGAGGCCAGGTCTTTCGGGCGCGCGATCGGCTGACCGGCGAGACCGTGGCGGTCAAGCTCCTGCCCGCCCTGCCCGCGGGCGAGCGGTGGCGGATCCGCCGGGAGTTGACGGCCCTGCGCTGGCTGCGCCTGCCGGGCGTGGTGCGGATGCGCGACAGCGGCTCGGTGGGGCAGGGGACCTTCATCGTCATGGACGAGGTCCCCGGGCGCCCCTTCCCTGGGGAGCCGGGCCCGCTGCCCTGGGAGCGTGTCGAGCAGCCGGCGCTCTCGCTCCTGGAGATCCTGGCGCGGGTGCACCACGCGGGCGTCATCCACCGCGATCTCAAGCCGGCCAACGTGCTGGTGGACGAGTCGGGCCGCCCGGTGGTGCTGGACTTCGGCATCGCCTACGGCCGCCCCCTCTTCGCCGCAGAGCAGGCCCTCCGCCCCGAGGGCACCCCGGCCTACGTCGCGCCGGAGCAGATCTCCGGGGGGGACTGCGACCCGCGCACGGACCTCTACGCCGTGGGCGTCATGATCTTCGAGGCCCTGACGGGGGAGCCGCCCCACGGCCTGGTCCCCTTCGCCGAGCTGCTCAGCCGCAAGCTGCGCCGGCCGGCGCCCTCGCTGGCGGAGCTCGCGCCCGACGCGCCCCCGGAGGTGGTGGCCGTCGTGGACCGCCTCCTGGCCCGCGCCCCGGCCGATCGCTTCTCGACCGCCGCCGACGTGCTGGAGGCCCTGGGGGCGGAGGCCCGCACGCGCCTGTACGCCGGTGCCGCCGCGCGCCTGCCCGAGCGCCCGGCCACCGTCGCCGAGCTCCACGCCCTCTTCCGCGGCCCCGACGCCTTCCTGCATCTGGCGGAGGACGGCGCGGAGCTGCTGTGGAGCCGCACCGGCGGGGACCCGCGCGCGGTGGCGGAGGAGGTCGCCGGCTGGGTGCGCGCCGGGCTGGCCTGGTGGGAGGGAGATCTGCTGGTGGTGGATCGCCCCGCCCTGGAGCGCCTGCGCGGGGGGCTGGTGATCGTCCCCGCCTCCAGCCACAGGCCGGCGGACCTGAGCCCGGAGGAGGAGCACGCCCTCGGGTGGATCCGCCTCGCCTGGCCCAACGCCACGCCCGAGCTGCTCGGGCGGCTCACGGGCCTGCTCCCCGAGGGCGTCGCCGCGATCCTGGCGCGCCTGCGGGCGGCCGGGCTCGTCTGGGATCTGCCTGACGGGCGCCTGGGGTCGCGGCCGGGGGCGGGCTTCGAGGGCGAGGAGGAGCGGCGGGCGGCGGCCCGGCGGCTGGCGGAGGCGTCTCCGGCGCGCTCGGAGGCGCGGCTGCGCGAGCTGCTGCTGGCGGACGCCCCGGCCGAGGAGCTGCTGCCCGAGGTGCTGGGCGAGGCCGAGGCGCTCATCGAGGAGGGCGCGGGGGCCCGGGCGTCCGCGGCCCTGGAGCTGGGGATGGACCTGCTCCACCTGCTGGACGAAGCGCAGCCGCTGGCCGAGGAGGACGCCCTGCTGCGGCTGCACGTCCTGGCGGCGCTCACCCAGGAGTCGGAGGCGGCGTTGGAGCGCGCGCTCTACGAGCTCGGGCGGGCCAGCGGGGGCACGGCGCTCCAGGAGTCGCTGGCGGCGCTGGTGCAGGGGTGTCTGGCTGAGCGTCGGCGGGAGGCCGATCGCGCTCTGCAGCTCCTCGGCGCGCTCCGACCCTTCGAGGACGAGGAGCTGGAGAGCTGGCGTCTGGGTACGCAGTGTCGGGCAGCGGCGCAGCTGAGCTCCGCGCTGGCGGCCACGGTGCTGGACAGCCTGGAGCCCTGGGCGCGGGAGAGCCCGTTCCGGTCCGCCAAGCTGGCGGGCTGGCGCGGGAGCCACCTCTACCGGCAGAGCCGCTTCCCCGAGGCGGCGGCGCAGCACCTCGCCAGTCTGGCGGGGAAGAGCAGGCCCACGGACCGGATCTCCAGCAAGGTGAACGCGGCTTTTGCGCTCATCGAGTCCTTCCGCTTCGAGGAGGCCAGCGCCCTCGCCACCGGCGCGCAGCTTGAGGCCTCTCTCCGTCGCCACGCCCGCTACGAGGGGATGGCGACCCTGGCGCTGCGCGTGGTGGCCTATCGCTCGGGCCGTGCCCAGGAGGCCAGGCCAGACCTCGTCAGCACGGCGGCGCACCTCGGGGCTTACGTGGAGGCGCGCTTCGCGCTGAACGAGGCTGCGGTCGCCTGGCGCCTCGAGGATCCCACTCAGGCGGGGCTGCTCTGCGAGCGTGCCCGCTCCGCTGCCGAGCGCGCGCGCATGCTGGAGGCGCAGCTTCTGGCGGAGGCTCTGCTGCTCGTGGTCCTTGGCGGCGCTGATCTCCGGCGCACCGAGGCCCTGGCCGAGCGCGCGCAACCCTGCCGGATACCCGACATCAGCGTGCAGATCTACGGGCTTCTGCGCCGGGCCTGTCCCGCGTTGGACGGACGCTGGCGCGCGCGGGCCCTGGAGCTGGCGCACTGCCGACCGCCCTCGGAGTGGTCCACGCGACTTGACGTCCTCTCCTTCGACGAGGCCCTGACCATCGGATAACGGAACTACGCTGTCTAGCACCCCCTCAAGGCGCGCCGCGCCTCTACTTGGAGATCCAGATGCCTCGTCCGCTCATGGTCCTGTCCGGCCTCCTGCTTCTCGCCTCCTGCAAACCCTGCCCTGAGTGCGAGAAGTGCCAGGAGTGCCCCACCACCGGCACCTCCGCCGACTGGGACCAGCTCCGCGCCGCTCTCGAGTCGGGAGGCTCGGCCTCCGCGCCCACCCAGGTCACGGACAACGGCAACCAGCTCCATGATGGCGAGATCGCGATCATCCTCGCCGGCCCCACCCCCGTGGGCATCGGCGAGGTCTTCACCGTCAAGCCCGCCCTCGCCACCGACCCCTGGGTGGAGACCTGGATCTCTCACGAGCGCCAGACCCAGGTGCAGCCGCCCTTCCCGCTGCAGCTCCGCTACGTGAAGCACAACACCCTCGACGAGAGTCGGCTCACGCAGGGCCGCCTGGACACGCTCAACGCGCTGGACGCCGCCGACACCACGCGCACCTACACCTGGGAGCGCGCCGTCTTCGGGTACTTCAACTTCCCCTCGGACCCGAACATCAACGCGCTGCCCGAGTCGCTGCCGCCCGGCGTGACCACGGCCACCTACGAGGTCTTCACCATCAAGGGCAACAGCACCACCGGGGTCTTCGACGCCCCGGTGCGCAGCGGCGGGCTCTACCGGGAGATCGAGATCGTAGGCGGGACGGAGCGCTGGCGCGACACCTGGGTGCTCTACGACAACTACCTCGCGCCTTACTGCGTGACGGTGAGCTGCGACGCCAACAACAACCTCACCGCCATCGCCGAGCTCCGGCTGGTCGTCGGCGCGGGCGCCGCCCCGCACTTGAAGGGCTTCCTGCTGGACGCCAAGGCGGACAAGCCCGGGCCCACCACGGGCTGGAAGTACGTCCCCATCGCGCCCTACGACCTGATCTCGCCGCTGCCCACCACGCTGCCCTGACGAGGAGCGGAGGTCGGGATAGGCGCAGGGACCCCTGGAGTCCCCGATGACCGAGCTCGACCTCTTCGTTCAGGATCTGCACGCCCACCGCACGCGGAGCCCGCAGAAGCGGCTGACGCTCGGCCTGCTCGACGGGCTGGGGAGCCTGCCGGATCCGAGCCTCGAAGCTCGGGACGCGCGGGTGGCGGCGGCGCGCGCGCTGCTGGAGCGGCTCGCGGCCCTCGACACGAGCGGCCTCAGCGCCGACGCGCGCCTGGACGCCGACCTGGCCCGCATGCTCCTGGAGGAGGAGATCTTCCTGGACACGGTCAGGGTGGGCGAGGAGGCGGTGGCCGAGCTCAAGCCCGACGCGGGCGACGTGATCGGCGACGGCGTCTTCCTGCTCTTCATCGCCGATCCCCGCCCGCTCCCCGAGCGGCTCGCGGACATCACGGCCCGGCTCGAGCGCTCGCCCGCCTACCTCGACGCCATGCTCGCCCGCCTCCGCCGCCCCGTCGCCCGCTGGGTGGCCGTCGAGCTCCAGACCCTCGAGGGGCTGCCCGAGCTCTTCGCCACGGTGGAGGCCGCCGCGGCCGACTGGGAGGGGCTCCCCCGCCTGGTGGCCGCCCGCGTCGAGGCCGAGCGCGCCATCACCGACTACGCCGCCCGCCTCGCCCAGCTCCCCACGCGGGCGGAGATGGCCATCGGGCCGGAGGCCGTCGCCCGCCTGCTGTCCCTCCGCGGGATCGCGCCGTCGGCCCCGGAGCTCAAGGAGATCGCGCGCCGCTTCCTGGAGGACAACGCCGCGACGGTGGAGGGGCTGCGCGCCCGGCTGGTCCCGAAGTACGGCCTGCCCCCGGAGACCACGGCCGAGGCCCTGCACACCTTCCTCAACGAGCGCTTCCGCGTGGCGGTCCGGCCGGGGCACCTCGACGACGTGCTGCTGCGCTACGAGGCCGCCCGCGCCGACGTGATGGCCTTCTGCCAGGATCACGCCCTCTTCCCCATCCCGGCGGACCAGGACATGCGCATCCTGCGCACCCCCAGCTTCATGGCGCCCAGCATCCCGGCCGGCGCGATGATGCCGCCCCCGGCCTTCCGGGAGGGCACCCCCACCAGCCTGGTCTACCTCACGCTGTCCGACGAGCTGCTGGACGAGCACAACGAGCTCGGCATCCCCATGATGATGGTGCACGAGGGCATCCCCGGCCACCACCTGCAGCTCGCCCACGCCGCGCTGAACCCGTCCATCGTCCGCCGCCACTTCGACAGCCTGGACCTCGCCGAGGGCTGGACCACGATGCTGGAGGACTACATGCTGGACGTGGGATTCCAGGCCGAGCTCTCCGACGAGGTGCGCTTCGTGGCGAAGCGCGACATCGCCCGGCTCGGCGCCCGCGTGGCCATCGACCTCTGCTTCATGACCGGGGATCGGTCCTACCTGGAGGTGGGCGTGCCCGTGGACCTCTCCAGCGAGGATCCCTTCGAGGCGGCGGGCAGCCTGCTGCAGGCGGTGACCGGCTTCACCCCGGGGCGCGTGCAGGCCGAGCTCAACTGGTACTCCCGCGAGCGGGGCTACCCGCTCAGCTACCTGGCGGGGAACCACGCGATGTGGGCGCTCAAGCGCGACGTGATCGCGGCCGGGGCGGGCGGGCTCCAGGGGGTCGAGCTGGATCGCCGCTTCCACGAGGTGGTGCTGCGCGCGGGCAACATGCCCGTGACCATGCTGCGCCGCGTGGTCCAGGCCGAGGGGCTGCTACCGGCCTGAGCCGCCGCAGCGCGCGTCCTTCGCCTGGACATGGGCCGGATCCCAGCCGAGATCGTAGCGCGCCCAGCGCGGGTCCGTGCGCGACCAGCTCCCGCCGCTCTCCAGGCCCTGGGCGGAGGCGAGCTCGCGCAGGTCCAGGTAGAAGGCCGCGTGACGCGAGAAGTGAAACAGCGGCCAGAGCTCGCCCACGTCCGCCGCCAGGGCCGCGGGCTGCCCCTCGGGCCCCTGCCCCTGGTGCAGGCTCCCGGTCTTCCGCTGCGAGCCGCCCAGCTGGTAGTAGAGGCGCTGCCGCGCGTCGTCCCGCCAGGTCGCGCGCAGCACGGGGCGCCACCCGCGGGTCCGGAGCTCGCCCAGCAGAGCCTCCAGGCAGGCGCGAAAACCGGGGTCCAGGGACGCGAGATCGGCGCGCTCCTCGCCGGGCGCGAGGCGCATGACCGCCCGCCAGCCCAGCGGCGTGCTGGCCCAGAGCGCGCCCGCCAGGCCCAGAACCAGGACCAGGAGGCAGCCCGACCCCCAGAGGAGCCTGCGCCTCACATCAGCGAGAGCCCGCCGTCCACCACCAGCACCTGCCCGGTGATCCAGGCGGCGTCGGGGGAGAGCAGCAGCGCCACGGCCCCGGCGATGTCCTCGGGCTGGCCCACGCGCCCCAGCGGCGTGGCCCCGGTCGCCCAGGAGATCAGCGCCTCCTTCTGCGGGAAGTACTGGAGCGTGTCCGTCTCCACCAGGCCGCCGCAGACCGTGTTCACCCGGATGCGCCGCGGGGCGAGCTCCACCGCCAGCTGTCGGGTGAGCGCCTCCACCCCGGCCTTGGCCGCGCCCATGGCGGCGTAGCCCGGGGTGTACTGCCGGGAGCCGAGCGAGCTGAGCCCGATGACGTTGGCGCCGTCGCTCAGCGGGGCCAGCTTGGTGAGCAGCCAGAAGGGCCTCAGGCTGGTCTCCATCGTGAGATCCCACTGGTTCTTGCGGATGTCCATGGCCTGCTTGAGCACGCCGAGCGCCGCGTTGTGCACCAGCACGTCCACGCTGGGGAGCGCCGCGGCCAGCCGCTTCAGGTCGTCCTCCGAGCGCACGTCGGCCTGCACCACGATGGGCTCGGCCCCGCGCGCGGCCACGAGCTCGGCCGTCCGGGCCGCCTCGGCCTCATTGCGCAGGTAGTTGACGACCACGCGGCGCCCGGGGGCCGCGAGCTTCACAGCGATGGCGCGCCCGATCCCTCGGGAGGCGCCGGTGATGAGGACGTTCATGTCTTCACGGTATCGTGACAGCCTCATGAGTTCCAGCGCGCTACAGACAGCTCGAGCGATGACTGCCATGCTGAACCGAAGACAAGTCCTAGGCTCCCTCCTCGGCCTCGGCGCCGTGGGCTGCGGGCTCGACCTCGCGCGTCGCTGGTCGGACCCGCCCAACGTGCTCCTGATCATCGGCGACGACCTCGCGCCCCACCTCGGCTGCTACGGCGAGGTGGGGGTGCAGACACCGAACATCGACGCGCTGGCCTCCGAGAGCGTGCTCTTCGAGCAGGCGCGCGCCCCGGTCGCCCTCTGCACCCCGTCGCGCTGCTGCTTCCTCAGCGGGCTGAGGCCCGACACCACCGGGGTCTACACGCTGACCGAGCGAAAGGGGCCGCCGCCGCCCCAGGTCCTGACCCTCCCGCGCTTTCTGCATGACCAGGGCTACCGGACCCTGAGCCTGGGCAAGGTCTTCCACCAGGGCTTCGCGCACGATCCTCGCGCCTGGAGCGAGGAGCCCTGGGACCCGGGCAACCACATGTACGACTACCTGGACCCGGCGTCGCTGCGGGTCCCCGAGCGCTCGAAGAAGGGCTCCAAGGGGGATCGTGTGCGCGGCCCCACCGGCGAGAGCCCGGACGTGCCCGACGAGAGCTATGGGGACGGCAAGATCCTGCTGCGCGCCATCGAGGAGCTCAAGCGCCCCCAGCCGCGCCCCTTCTTCATGGCGGTCGGCTTCCACCGACCGCATATGCCGTACTCCGTGCCCAGGCGCTACTGGGACCTCTACGACCCTGACGCCTTCGTCCTCCCCGAGCACCGCTCCCCGCCGCGCGGCGTCCCCTCGGTGGCCGTGCCGAGCCAGCGGATGACCGCGTACACCGACATGCCTCAGGACGGCTCGCGCACGGACGAGTCTCTGCGTCGCCTGCTCCACGGCTACCGCGCCTCGATCTCCTACATGGACGCGCTGCTCGGTCGCCTGATGGACACCCTGCACAGCCGAAAGTTCGCGGACGACACGATGGTCATCCTGCTGGGCGACCACGGCATGCACCTGGGCGCCAACGGGCTCTGGAGCAAGCTCAGCAACTATGACGTCGCGCTCCACGCCCCGCTGGTGGTGCGCATGCCCGGCGGCGCCCATGGCGGTCGGCGGGTCAAACCCCTGGTGGAGCTGGTGGACATCTTCCCCACCATCGCGGAGGTCACCGGCCTTCGCCCGCCCGAGAACCTGGAGGGGGACAGCCTGGTGCCGCTGATGGCCTCGGATCAGGCTCCCTGGAAGTCAGCCGTCTTCTGGCAGTACCTCCGCCGTGGCGTGATGAGCCGCTCCATCCGCACCGAGCGCTGGCGCTACACCCGCTACACGCGGCAGAAGGACGGCAAGAACATGGGCCGCGAGCTCTACGACCACGCGAGCGACCCCTTCGAGGAGCACAACCTCGCGCGCAGGAAAGCTCAACCCCCGATCCTGGCCGAGCTCGACGCGCGCCTGGACCTGGGATGGCAGGGGGCCCGCCCCGCGCCCGGCCCGAGCTGATCGGGAGCCTCCCGGAGCCGTCCCGTTCGGGCTATGCTGCACGTCCACCACACTCCCCGGGGACCGCTTCCCATGATGTACATGCTGACCTACCAGCTCCGCTCGACCGATCCCGCCGCGCAGACCAACCTGGACAACGCGATCAAGAAGCTCGGGAACTGGTCTCACCGCATGCCCGGCGTGTGGCTGGTCGAGAGCAAGGCCAGCGCGCCGCAGATCCGCGACTTCCTCAAGCAGCACCTCGGCCCCGCCGACGCCTTCTTCATCGCCCGCATCACGAAGAACTGGGCGGGGCGGAACATGGGCGACGGCTTCCCCGAGTGGATGGGGCGCCGCGACTTCGGCACGTTCACCGCCGCCCCCTCGACCGAGGGCGATGCGCAGAGCTGAGCGGGGCGTCGTCCGGTCGGCGTGAACGATGAAAGTCGGGTTGACCGCGGGGGCGCGCCGCGTGTCCAAGGCGCGCCCCAGAGCTACCCCTCCGCTGAACACACGGAGGGTGCCCGATGGAGCCGACCACACGCTACGACGACGGTGAGGCGCTGCGCATGTTGCTGGACAACGTGGGCCTGCTGGACAGCCAGGCCCACCAGCTCCTGCTTCTCAGCGGGCGGCTGACCCACACGACCTGGCGCTTCGTCGAGGCGGCGGTGCTGGAGGAGGAGCCGGAGGGAGCCGGCGATCCGGGGCCGCTGCTGCGCGAGCTGGGGGCGGCGCTGGAGCTGGGCGGCGCGCTGGGTCGCGCGCTGGGCGGGCTCGCGGACGCCGTCCACAGCCTCGGCTTCGCCTGGACGCCGCGGGAGCCCGATCACCCCGAGATCAACCGGGAGGAGATGAAGGCCCTGCGCCGCCGTCTGAGGGCGACGGGCGAGCTGCGCCGCCGGCCCAACCGCTCGCCGAAGCGCGGGTGAGGCGTGAGCGTGGAGCGCCGCCTACTCCGCGACGGCCAGCAGCGCGTCGTCCAGCGCGCCCTCCCAGCCGGCGTCCAGGGCGAGGCGCACCTGCCCCGCCTCGGCCGCGGCCTCGGGGTCCTCCAGCACCACCCGGATCGTGTCTGGGTGGAGCTCGGTGAAAAAACGTCCGCTGTTCTTGAACGGGATCTCCACCCACACCGGCCCGTCCAGCTCGATGAGCAGCTCCACGGCCTCGGCGTCTACGGGCAGGGCGTCCGAGAGATCCAGCCCTGCTGGAGTCGGCAGCTCCGTCTCCTGTCCGTCCAGGCTGACCGCATGGACGGCATGGATCGCGCCGGACAGCCTGGGCGCGCGCGGCGCGGGGGGCGACGCGGCGCGGCCGTGAGCGGGGCGCCCGCCGGCCTGGAGCGTGGGACGGAGGCTCTGGCTGAGCTGGGTGAGCCCGCTCGGCTTCTCGAAGAGCTTGGTGGGCCGGTCATCCCACACCCAGGCCCAGACGCTCGAAGAGGCGAGCAGCGCGAGGACAGGCAGCGAACGACGAAGGGGCGGGATCATGGGCGCTCCGGTGCGTCTGCCGGAGCACCCTGCGCTCTCAGGACCTCCGGCGCGCGCGGCGAATGGTGGGCTGGAAGGGGCAACTGCCGGGGAAGATCTGGGTGGCGGTCAACATCAGGGCGCAGGGCGGGCTCTCTCCAGCCTCCACGCGCAGTTGCGCGGCGGCGATGATGCTCAGCATCCGGTCGCGGAAGCCCTCTCCCATCGCGAAGGCCCGCGGGACCGCCTCCGCCGGCAGCATCAGGTTCAACGCCAGGAAGCGCTGGTCTGGAGCGGCCACCAGAACCTCCTGCCGCAGCAGGTCCAGCACGCTGTCGTGCAGGGCGAAGTCCGCCACCTCCTGGTCGGGCGGCGTGAGCTGGATGGTCGGCTCCGCCACGCGCAGCACGCCCTCTCCCGCGGGCACCAGCAGCCCCGTGTAGATCAGGGTCTGCAGCATGTCTTTCGCCTGGGCCACGGGCAGCCGGCCGCGCAGCGCCAGCGAGATCCAGATCGGGTTCGCCCAGAAGCCGGTCAGCGTGCTGAGCCCCCAGATGGCCCGCGGTCCCCAGTGGGCCGCCACCCGCCAGCGCTCGCCGACCGGGTGGCGCGCGCCCTGGTCCACCGCGTAGCGCAGCAGCGCCATGCGCTGGCGCGCCTTGTCCTCCAGATCCGTGGCCAGCTCGTGGCGGGCGATGCCCTCCAGAAAGGTGGCCTCCTTCGGGGTGAGCCCGTAGGCCCGCACCAGCCCGGGGACGTGCCGAGGCTTCGGCCGCGCGCGGCCCGTGCTGAGGTCGTTGGCCAGCGTCTCGCCCACCCGCATCTGGTCGGCCAGCCACGCCGCGCTGCACGGCCTCCCCGACGCGCGTCGCCAGGCGATCCAGCGCTGCGCGAAGGGGTGGAACTCCAGCGCGTCGAAGAGGCACGGCCGCTTCAGCTCCTCGGGGGTTGCGTTCGGACTGCCGATCACCCTACTCCCGAGGATCTTGCTCGTCAAGGGAGGAGGGAGCTGGGGTTCCGGCGAGCCCGCCCCTCGCAGCGTCGGCTCCGTCAGCCGCACCTGCTCCACCTGCACCTGGAGGAGCTGCGCGACCGGCGCGCTCGCGGTCTCCGCCACCAGTCCCAGCAGCTCCGCCTCCAGCGCGTCGATCGCCTCCGAGGACGCTGTCATCGCGCGGACGTCCGCGGTCCAGGTCTGGAGCCCGTAGGCGCGCTCCGAAGGTCGCGTGGCCAGGTAGCTCTCCCGCGCCCGGTGCAGGAGGCCCAGCCAGCCTAGCGCGCGCTCCTCCCGAGGGGCCCGGCGGCGAGGTCCGCGACGCCCGCCAGCCGAGGGCTTCGGTGAGCCTGGCCCCCGCCTCGAGCGCCCGGCAGGCCCGCGAGAGCCGCGCCGGGTCCGGCGGAGCGACGAGGACGGGCAGGATCTCCGCGGGCTCCATCGGGAGCCCATGACGGTCGAGCAGGTCGAGCAGCGGCAGCAGGGAGAGCTCTTCGGTCTGAGCCAGCTCAGGCGCGGAGAGCAGGGGGCCGAGATCGGGGACGGCGTCGCTGTGATCGACCGTGTGCTGCCCCCAGTCGCTGAGATCCTCCTCCTCCTCCGTGGGGAGCGCCGTCTCCTTCGGGCTGGGCTCCTTCGGGGTGTCCTCTCTCGGGGTCTCCTTCTTCGGGGCCTCCTTCCTCTGGTCCAGCACCCGCTCGCGGAGGAGCTCGCGCGCCTCCGGCGGCAGGCCCAGCGCGCGCCCGATGGCCGCCACCTGCTCGGGCTGCATCCGCGCGCCCTCGACGAGGTTGAACACCTGCGCGTGGGTGCAGCCGATCTTCTTCGCCAGCCACCGCGCCAGCCGCGTGGGTTGCCCCTCGTGGTTCTGCTCGAACCAGGCCTTGAGCCACGCATTGGCGTCCTCACAGGCGGCGACGTCGGGGATCCGGTAAGGGTACATGGCCCGACCCTACCGCGCCCCGGGATCGAGGGTCAAGGCGCGCAGAGGACCGATCGTCCGCGCCGGTTGAACGCCCTGGGAGCCCGCTCTGCGGGGTGGCGAGGGTCCTGGCGCTACCCGCTCCGGCGCGGAGGACGCGCGGAGCGCTGGTTGGGCTCTCTGTCTGAGCGCGGGAGGCTTGAGGAGCGCGTGTCGAGCGCTCCGCGCCGGCGCAGACGAGATGAGGAGCGTTTGTGGAGCTCTCCGCTCCTGCGCGGACGACGTCAAGAGCGTCATGCACGCGCTCCTCTCGGGCGCAGAAGGCTCGAGGAGCGCCTGTTGAGCTCGCCGCTCAGGCGCGGACGACCTGAAGAGCGTTCCTGGGGCTCTCCATTCAGGCGCAGACGACCTGAAGAGCATTCCTGGAGCTCCCTGTTCCGGCGCGGACGACGCGACCAGGCTCCTGTGTGCCCCGCGCGCCGGCGCGGAGCCTTCATCGAACGACAGGTGCGTTGTCCGACCGCGGTCGGATGACGAGACAGACGACATGACTACCCTCTGCGCGCGCTCGGGGAGCTCCCTCGGGCCTTCCCCCTCGCGTTCACAGGAGTCTCCAATGTCTCAGAGCAGCCGTCCCCGCACCCACGCCGAGCGCGAGCAGATCCTCCGCGCGCTGACCGACCACCTCTCCAGCGCGGACGCCGACCCCACCGTCACCGATCTGCACAACCGCGTGTTCGCGTCGGCCGCCGCCGCGTACACGGAGGCTCGCGAGGGCTGGCTCACCGCGCACGGGGCCTGGCAGAGCGCCAGCGTCGCGGCCGAGGAGGCCGACACCGCCTTTGACAACAGCCTGCGCCGGCTCATGCTCTCGCTGCGGGAGAGCAGCGGGAAGGCCGATCACGAGCTCCACCGCGCCCTCCTGGGCGGGATGTCGCCGTCCGAGCTCATGGCCCTGCGCTACGCCGAGGAGGTCACCCGAGCCCGCGCCTTCCTCACCCGCCTGGATGCGCGTCCCGACCTCAGCCCCAGCGACGAGCGCAAGGCCACCTTCACCGCCGCCACCGACGCGCTGGAGCTGGCCAGCGGCGCTGTGGAGTCCGCCCTTCGGGCTCGCCTGGTGGCAGGTGAGGCCCAGGATCTCGCCACCACCGCCTTCGACGCCGCCTGGGGCAAGCTGGTCCGCGCCCTTCGCGCCGTGGTGGACGAGAGCGTGAGCGAGGCCCTGATCCCGCGCTTCACCCGCGGCGAGGCGGCGGCGCCGGAGGCCGAGGCCGCGCCGGCCTGAGGGCTTGAACCGCCAAGCCGCCAAGGGCGCCAGGTGCGTGCCTCCTTGGCGTCCTTGGCGCCTTGGCGGTTCAAATTCCTCCTGTGGCCTCGGCCTGCCTTGACGAGCCAGAGTGGAGCAGGCACCCCCGCCCCCTGACTCACCGCCGCCCGAACACCCGCCGCAGCTTCCGCGTCAGCGGCGCCAGGATGATCTCGTCCTCCTCGCTGCGCCCCACCCGCCACAGGAGGGCGAGGAAGGCCAGCGGCAGGAGCGTGGCGGCGAGGCCGTGGACGACGAGGCCGTAGGGCGTGAGCGCGAGCCGAACACCCCAGGCGCCGGCGACCGACACGACCATCACGCCCAGCGAGCCCCAGGTGAGCGGGAAGCAGTCGAGCATCTTCCAGACCTGCGCCACGCGCCAGCCCGACCAGAGGATCAGCGTGATCATGGTCGCCACGGACGCGCCGAGCGAGCCCCAGCGGGGGATGAGGAAGGTGTTGAGCCCGAGGTTGAGCAGGGTGGCGCTGACGCCGTTGATCAGGTTCAGCCGCGCCATGCCCGACATGGGGATGAGGGCGGTGGCGGGCACGCAGGCGGTGAACACGAGCTGCCCGATCAGCAGGGCGACGAGGCTGGTGGCCCCGGCCGCGTACTCGGGCTGAAACATCGCGTAGACCAGGTCCTGCCCCAGCACGATGCCGATGGTCACCGCCGAGCCCGCCGCCACGATCCACCGCGTCACCACCTTGAGCACGCGGTCCAGCTTGTCCTTCTGGTCCAGGTAGAGGAGCTCGGCGGCGGTGGCGTTGAAGATGGAGGAGAGCGCCGCGGCGGGCACGCTGCCGACCATGGCCATGGCGCTGGCCACCTTGTAGATGCCGACCTGATCGGGGGTGGACTGCACGGTGAGCTGGAGCTGGTCCATCCACTGCGTGAGCCGGAAGAGCATGGAGCTGAGGCTCTCGGGGATGGAGAAGCGCAGCAGAGGTCCCAGCTCCAGCTCGGCGCGGATGGAGCGGTCGCGCAGCACGGGCCCGAAGTGCCGCCAGAAGCGCACCATGGCCTCGCCAAACGTCAGCAGGTGGGCGAGGCCGAAGGCCAGGAGGGCGCCGCGCACGCCAAAGCCCGCCGCGGTGGCGGCGACGCTGAGCGTGGTGAGCAGCACGGGCAGGGTGATGTTGTAGACGGAGGTCTGGGCGCGGGCGTCGCGGGCCACGCGGAGCGCGTTGACGGCCACCAGCAGCACGCTCCAGGCGGTGATGGAGAGCGCGCCCCAGGGCAGGAGGGCCCCGAGCTCGGCCTTCTCCGCCGACCAGGGCCAGAGCAGGGCGGCGGCGATGTAGACCGCCGACAGCGCGGTGCCCGAGAGGGCGGCGAGCCCGAAGCAGGCCAGCAGGGCGCCCTTGAGCCGACCGTTGTCGCCCGAGCCCAGGTAGCGCGAGCCGAAGAGCACCACGCCCGAGTTGGTGCCCAGCGGCCCGAAGTAGGAGAGGATGTTCACCACGGTGGTGACCGAGGTGTACAACCCGAAGTGGTAGACCCCGAGCGCGCCCGAGAGCTGCCAGGTGTTGATGAGGCGCAACCCACGGTTGATGAGCGCGCCGGCCATGGCGATGCCCGAGCCCTTCGCGACGCTCGCCGCCTCCTCGAGCGCGCCACCCCCGGCCGTGGGTCCGGGCCGCTCCTCGGGCCTTGGGCTCATGGCAGGCTCACACCTGGCTCCAGCGCGAGAGGTCGCGGCCGATGAGCTGGCCGAGCGCGCGCACCTCCGGCGCCATCTGCTCGGTGAGCCGGCGCTTGACGTCCTCCGACATGGGCGGGCGCTCGCCGTAGCGGATGTTCAGGCGGCGGAGCCCGCGCAGCACGAAGCGCCAGCCGGGGACGGGGCTGGGGGCGAGCCCGCGGAGCACGGCCTGGTTGGTGGGCAGCTTGAGGAAGCGCAGGATCATCCGGCTGCGCGGCGCCTTGTTCTCGTTGCGCGTCCAGGCGTCCTGGGCCAGGATGGCCTCCAGATCCAGCCCCTCGGTCCGCGCGCCCAGGAAGCGCAGCACGTCCAGGTAGACGCCCGCGTTGTCCTTCTTGAAGTCGTCGGCCAGGATGACCTTGACCCGCTCGCGGCCGAAGATCTCGTAGTAGCGGGCCACCTGCTCGGAGAAGCGGGCCACCTCGCTGTAGAGCAGCGCGCCCTGCGGGAAGGAGTTGGCCGGGATGCGGCGCCCGGCGCGGCGGTCCGGCTCGGCGTCGATGGCCTCGCCGAAGTCAGCGAGGTCCTCGTTGCCCGTGAACAGCAGGTGGCTGTGCAGCGAGTGCAGCATGCTGACCGGGTTGCGCAGCATGATGAGGATCTGGGCGTCGGGGCAGAAGTCCCGGATCTCCCGGGCCGCCGACCGCGAGTAGAGGTACCAGGTGGAGCTCTCGCCCGCGCGGGCGTCCGAGGGCGCGTCCTCGAAGAAGCCCAGGTAGTTGTCCAGGGTGCGGGCCGGGGTGTTGAAGCCGAGGTCCGCCCCGAAGAAGTGCAGCTCCTTGGTCGGCATGAACAGGTCCGGGTGCCGACCCAGGAAGGTGTCCATGAGCGAGGTCCCGCATTTGGGCGCGCCCACCAGGAAGAAGTCCGGCCGCTTCATGCTCCCCCGTCCCCCATCAGGCCTTCGGAGGCGCCTTGGCCTCCTCCTGGTCCTCGCCGTAGTAGCCGTAGCCGTAGGCGTAGTTGTAGCCGTAGCCGTAGCCGTAGCCGGAGCGCCGGTAGTCGAACTTGTTGACGATGGCGCCGAGCAGGTTGGCGTGCATCTCCTTGAGCTTGGAGCTGGTCTGGACGACCAGGTCGCGCGGCGTCTGGTTGGAGAAGACCACCATCAGCACGCCGTCCACCAGGCGGGACAGGATGAGCGGGTCGGAGACGGCGCCGATCGGCGAGGAGTCGATGACCACGATGTCGTAGCCGGTGATCGAGTTCAGGAACTCCACCATCAGCTCGGAGTCGAAGAGCTCGGCGGGGCTCTGCGAGGGGCGCAGCAGCGGCCCGCCCACCAGGATGTCCAGGTTGGGGACGTGGGTGCGCTGGATGGCCTGCTCGAGCGTGGCCTCGCCCAGCAGCACGCTGGAGAGCCCGAGCGTGGCGTCGAGCTGGAAGAGCTTGTGCTGGGTGGGGCGCCGCAGGTCCGCGTCGATGAGCAGGATGCGGTGCCCGGTCATCGCGATGATGGCGCAGAGGTTGGACGAGATGAAGCTCTTGCCCTCCAGCGGCAGCGCGCTCGTGATCAGCAGGCGGCGCTGGCGGTGGTCGGGCGTGCGGAAGAGCACGTTGGTGCGGATGTCCCGGAGGCGCTCCGCCACCTGCGACTTGGGCCGCGCGTACACGAAGAGGTTGCGGTCCAGCTCGCTGAGCCCGTCCAGGTCCTGCGGGGAGAGCATGGGCACCGGGCCGAGCGCGGGCACGCCGATGAGCGCCTCCACGTCCTCGGGGCCCTTGATGGTGCGGTCGATGTACTCCATGAAGAAGGCGAGGGCGACGCCGCCCATCAGCCCGATGAAGAGGGCGACCGGCAGGTTGCGGGAGAGGCGGGGGCGGACGGGCTCGAAGGTGGGGATGGCCTCGTCCACGAACTGCACGTTGTTGGCCTCGACCACCTTCTCCAGGTCCACCTCGGAGCGGCGCTGGTCCAGGGTGCGGAAGAAGACGTCGTTCTTCTCCGCCTCGGCCTTGAGGTTGTTGAAGTCCAGCAGCTTGCGGTCCAGCTCCTTGACCTCGACCTTGGCGGCCTCGATCGCCTGCTTCAGCGCGACCTCACGGTCCCGCGTGACCTGGAGCCGGGCCTTCAGGCCCTCCAGGATCTCCTCCACCTGCCGTCGGATCTGGAGCTCGAGCGCCCGGATCTCGGTCTCCACCTGCTGCACCGAGGGGTGCTTGTCCAGGTAGCGGGCCTGGAGGGCCGCCTGCTCCTGCTGGCGCGTGCGCAGGCTCTGGAGCCGGTCCTCGAGCACCTGGTCCTGCTTGGAGAGGTAGTTGGCGAGGCCCAGCCAGTCGTCGGAGCGGGCCAGGTTCACGCTGCCTTGCGTGACCGCCTCGAGCTCCACGCGCTCGACGTTGGCCTTGGTCCAGGCCTGCTGGAGCTGCTCGAGGTTCTCGAAGATGATCTGCCGGCGCTCGTCGGCGCCCACGAGATCGTTCTTCACCTTGAAGTCGAACAGGGCCTCGTCGGACTTGCGCTTGGTCTCCTGGTAGCTGGTCTGGAGGTCCGTGAGGAACTTGAAGGCGTTCTCGCTGGCCTCCAGCGAGCGCTTCAGGTTCAGGTCCATGTAGGTGTGGGCGAGCGTGTTGGCGTAGAGGGCGGCGGTCTCGGGCTCGGGGTGCTCGATGTGGATGTGGACCAGGAACGAGCTCATCTCGGGCTCGAAGGAGAACATCGCCGTGAACGCCTTGACGGGGTCGTCCACCTCGTCGAACTCGACGACGCCATGCTCCTCGCGCAGGCGACGCAGGACCTCTTCGATGACGGTGCGGCTCTGGATGATCGAGTACTGCGTGGCGTAGTAGGCGCGGCGCTCGTCGGGGGTGGAGACGTCCACCACCTCGGAGACCTCCTGCATGTTCAGGACGGAGGGCGCCTTCGGGCGGATCTCCAGCGTCGCCGTGGACTCGTAGTAGGGGGTGGAGATGAGCGAGACCACGAGCGCGCTGATGAAGAGGGCTCCCGCGAAGGTGGCGATGATCGCCCAGCGCTTGCGCAGGATCCCGAAGTACTTGAGTAGGGTGGCTTCGCGCCGGCTCTCGTTCTCGGAATCCATCCGCCTTGACTCCAGGATGACCGCGCCTTGACTCGAGGTCGGGCAGGCCGGGGTTAAGCTAGCACACGATGACACCGACGGCCAAGGACGCCCACCCCCCCTTCCGCAAGGATCCGGTCAACCTTGCGCTGGTGGTGTCGCTGCTGCTGCTGCTGGCTCTCCTCCCCTTCGGCACGGTGAGGCCCGATCATCGGCTGGCGCTCGCGCTGGGGGCGGGGCTGCTGGGGCCCGCGCTCGCGCTCACGGCGCCGGGAGGACGGGCGGGACGGGGCGCGGGGATCGCGCTCAGCCTGGCGGCGCTGGGCTGGGCCTGGGGGGCGCTGGGGGCGCTGCCGCTGGACGCGGCGGGGCGCGCGCGGCTGCAGCCGGGCTTCGCCGAGGCGGTGGAGGTGGCGGTTCAGGTTGTGGGTGATTTCACACACCCTCTGGCCCTCGATCCCTGGCGCGCGCTGGTGGAGTGGGGGCTGGCCGGGGCGCTGCTGGCGCTGGCGGCGGGGGTGGCGGCGGCGGCGGCGCGGCCGGGCTTCGCGCGGCGCCTCTGCTGGGGGCTGGTGGGCCTGGGGCTGCTGGTCCTGGTGATCGCGGCCGTTCACCGCGGGACGGGGGCGGCGAGCATCTGGTGGGTGTCGGGGGTGCCCTCCTTCGCGCGCGATCCCTTCTTCGCGCCCTTCGTGAGCCCGAACCACGCGGGCGCCTTCCTGGCGGCCCTCCTGGGCGTGGCGCTGGGCCTGGCGGCGGGCGGGCAGGGGAGGGAGCGGCAGGCTGCGCTGGCGTCCGCGGGGTTCCTGGCCCTGGGGGTCTTCGCGGCGGGGGCGCGGGCGGCGGCGATGTCGGCGGGGGTGGCGGCGCTGGCGGTGGCGCTGATCTGCGGCGCGCGTTGGGTGCGGATCGGGGCGGCGGCGGTCGTGGCGCTGGCGGTGGCGCTGTTGGGCGGGCTGGGACCGGAGCGGGTGGCGCTGGCGGTCACGAAGGTCCTGGCGCCGGGGCTCTACCGGCAGATCCAGCGCGGGGACAGCGATCTGCTCACCGGGCGGGGCGAGCTCTACCGCGAGGTGATCCTAATGATCGAGGGCGCGCCGCTCGCCGGGGTCGGGGGCGGCGGCTTCGGCGACGCCTACGAGCTGGTGCGGCAGAGCGTGGACTTCGGCACGGCCGCGCACGCGCACCAGGAGCCGCTGCAGGTGGCGGCCGAGCACGGGCTCCCGGCGCTGGGGCTGTGGGCGCTGGGGGTGCTGGTGGGGCTGGTCGCGGCGCTGGGGCTCGCGCTGCGGGCGGCGCCGGAGGAGCGGGCGCTGCGGGCGGGGGCGCTGGCCGGGCTTCTGGCGCTCGGGGTGGACGCGCAGCTCGACTTCCCGCTGCGCATCGGGGCCGTGGCGCTGCTGGCGGCGATCCTCGCCGGGGTGGCGCTGGGGCTTGTAGGGGAGGGGGCGGCGCGGCGGCCCCGTTGGACCCTGGCGCTGGCGCTGCCGGCGCTGCTGGCGACGGTCTTCGCCGGGGGGCTGCGGGTCCTGGAGCCGACGCGCTCGGACTGGGCCCCCGTGGGCGACGCGCTGGCGTTGGGGGACGAGGCGATCACGCTGGCGCTGGAGGAGCAGGACGGCGACGCGCGCGCGGGGCTCGCGGCCACGGCCCTCTCCTGGTACGAGGAGGCGGCCCGGCGGGCGCCCACGCGGCGGGAGCCCCTGCAGAAGCTGGGGAGGCTGCGGCGCGTGCTGGGCGACGCGGACGGCGCGGAGCAGGCGCTCCAGGCGGCGACGGTGGTGACGCCGCGGGTGCCCTGGGCCTGGCGCGACCTCGCCCGCCTGCGGGACGATCGCGGCGACCTCATCGGAGGGGCGGCGGCCTGGCAGGCGGCGCTCTCGCTGGATCTGCCGGGCGACTCTGCGCCTTTCTTGCGGGAGGCGCTCACCAGCGAGCTCGAGCTCAGCGCGCGGGCGGACCGCGTGTTGCCGCTGCGGGCGGATCGCTGGCTCACGGCGGCGAAGGTGGCGGAGGAGCGCAGAGACACGCACACCGCGGAGCGCTTCTACCGGCGCGCGGTGGACCTGGAGCCCGAGCTCGCCGTGGAGCTGGCGGGCGCGCTGCTGCGCTGGGATCGGACGGAGGAGGCCGAAGCGCTGCTCCCCCAGATCGTGGGCTCCTGCCGGGAGACCATCGTGGGCGCGGAGATCGCCTTCGCCCAGCGCAGCTTCGAGCAGGCTCGGCAGGGCTTCGAGCGCGCGCTCACCGAGTGCGGGCCGAAGGAGCGGCGGGCGCGGCTCGGGCTGGCGCGGGCGAAGATCGCGCTGGGCGACCCGGCGGGGATGCGGGCGCTGGAGACTATCATCGCCGAGGATCCGGGGGATCGCGCCGCCCTCCGCGTGATGATCCGCGAGCTGGAGCGCCAGGACCGGCGCAAGGAGGCGCGCGCGTACCAGGAGCGGCTGGACGCGCCGCTGCCGCAGAAGGCGGTGGAGGTCCCGGTCCCCGAGCGCTAGCGGACCAGGAAGGCCCCGATGGCCATCGCGATGAGCGCGAGCATCAGGTAGAGCGGGACCATCCGGTACTTGGAGTAGACCTTGGCCCCGACGGCGCGGGAGTTGGCGCGGGCCTTGGCGCGCTGGCGGGAGGCGAATTCCTCTGCGGGGATCCAGCGCTCGCGCCCGTTCTCCTCGATGCGCTGGTAGCCCATCTCCTGGTAGAACTTCATCCGCACCTGGTCGCGCAGGAGGGCGACCTCGCGCTGACGGGCGCGGGCCTGACGCTCCTCGCGGTGGGCGCGGGCGCTCTCCTGCTTTCGGTGCAGGCGCTCCATGCGCTGCTGGTGGTCGCGCTCGATCTCCGCACGAAACTCCGCTTCCAGTCGGGCCTTCTCCGCGGCGTCGAGCGTGGCGGTCGTGGGCACCTCTTGGACGACGGCCGTGAGCGGAGTCTCCGCGGTCTCGGGCGCGGCGGGCGCGGGCGGGGACGACACGGGCTCCTGGTCCTCCAGGGGTGCGAGCATGCCATGTATTCTGGCCTGCTTTCCCTCGCCGGCATGCTCGCTGGTGGTCAGGCTTCTGTCAACCCTCGGGTCCTCGCCGTCTACAGGGCGCCGAGGCTCAGGAGGTAGATGGCCCCGGCCGAGGCCCCGCCGCCGTCATTGCCCATCTCGCCGACCAGCAGCTCGGCCACACCGTCGCCGGTGACGTCGGGGGCCGCGACGAGGCGAGAGCCCATGTAGTCGCGGGACGCCGAAGGGAGCGTGAGGTCGGCGTCATCGGCGTCGGTCGTGCCCCCCTCGAGTGGGCCGTACCAGAGCACAGCGCGCGCGACCTCGGTGTAGCCCTCCGCGCTCTCGCCGAGGATCAGGTCTGGGCGGCCGTCCCCGTCCAGATCCGTGTCCGCGAGCACGTCGACGTTGGAGCTGCCCGACCTGTCCGAGGAGACGCGCCAGTCCGCCTCGTCCGCGTCGAGCAGGCCCTCAGGGGGGGTCAGCCAGACGCTGTGATCGCGATGCCCCACCACGGCGAGATCCGGGCGGCCGTCCCCGTCCAGATCGCCGATCCCCAGCGCGCCCACGCCCGTGTCGCTGACCCGGGCTGTCGCGTCCGCCGTGCTGGCCGTGTCTTCCCACGAGGAGAGGCTCATCACGTAGAGGTAGACGGTGGCGAAGGTGTTCGGATAGCCGCCCAGCGCGACCTCGGACAGCCCGTCGCCGTCGAGGTCGCCGACCGCCATGTCGCAGCAGCCGATGTACTCGTCGTCCTGGGCGTCTACGCGGGTGTCCAGAGCGCCGAGATCGACCTCTCCCGTGGCCGGCCCCGGGACAAGGAGAATGGACTCCGTGCTGTAGGTGGTCCACGCAGAGACGAGCAGGTCCGCCAGCCCATCCCCGTCCGCGTCACCCGGCGCGGCGACCGTGACGCCGGTGTTCCGATAGGCGTCCCCGGTCTCGCCAAAGACATAGTCCGGGTCCGTGATCAACCCCTCGCAGTCCGCCAGCTCCCGGTCGTCCTCCACCGGGGTCGCGCAGACGAAGGTCCGGTTGTACGCATAGTCCGGCACGGCGAGCTCGGCGTAGCCATCCCCGTCCATGTCTCCGGCGTCCGTGAGCCGCAGCCCCAGCGTCAGGCTGAGGATGTCGGAGCTCAACCCGATCTCTCGATCGGCGTACGCCAGCTCGCCATCCAGCGCGGGGTCGAAGACCCCCACCTCATGCTCGTTCTGGCTCGCGGCGAGCAGATCGTCCACGCCGTCGCCGTGGATGTCCATGACCAGGACGGCGACGCCTATGTAGTCCGTCGTGCCCTCCCCGACCAACACCCCCAGCGCCTCGTCGTCCAGATCGAGCTCGCCCTCGGCTCGGCAGTCGCCAGGCTCCCCGTCGCAGTCGTTGTCCACCCCGTCCGCACAGACCTCCTCCGCCTCTGGGCTCACGTCCTCGTCGCCGTCGTCGCAGTCGCCGCGCTCCTCGACGTAGCCGCCCGGGACCGTGCACGCGTTCCGGGTGCTGGTCTCGTCTCCCCAGCCGTCCCCGTCCTCGTCGGCGTACCACGTCTGCCCATCCTCTGGATCTTCGTCGATCTCCCCATCGCAATCCTGATCGACGTCGTCACACACCTCGAGGGCCGACGGCGAGATCGCCGCGTCCGTGTCGTCGCAGTCCCCCGCCGACGCGCTGTAGCCAATGGGCTCCGTGCACGAGACGACGCTCGAGTCGCTCGCGCCGTAGCCGTCGTCGTCGCCGTCCTCGTACCAGCGCGGGACCTCCGTGACGTCGCCGTCCTCCATGTCCACGAGGCCGTCGCAGTCCTCATCCTCCTCGCTGCAGACCTCGGGCGCGCCAGGGTGTACCGTCGCGTCCGTGTCGTCGCAGTCGTCCCCCTCCTCCACGTAGCCGGCGGGCGCCCCGCACGAGAGCAGGGAGACCGCAGGGTCGCCGTGCCCGTCCTCGTCGGCGTCGTAGTAGTAGGAGACCGGACTGGCGTCCTCGTCGATCTCGCCGTCGCAGTCATCGTCCACATCGTTGCAGAGCTCGGGCGCGCCAGGGTAGCGGGAAGGATCAGCGTCGTCACAGTCCCCCTCGTCCACCGTGACGCCGTCCCGATCCGCGTCCCCTGGCGAGGGCGTGGCGGTGTCGTCGGCGCGCGTGTCCTTTCCCCCGTCCGAGGTGCACGCCGCGAGCATGGCACAGACGAAGATCAGGAGGCGGTTGTTCATTTCCCTCACCTTCAACCTGAGACAGGGCGACCTGAGGCCTGGCCCTCGGGACTACCCTATCCCCTGGGGGCCCGAACGGTCAATTCGCTTCGGGTCGGAGGTCCCCGACAGACACCCCCCCCGCGTGAGCCTCGCTGACCCACATCAGCGCCGGCTCGAGCGCCCGAGCGGCGTGCAGGGGACGGAGGGGGCAACCGGGCAGGAGCTGAGAGAACAGCCCCCCGAGCGGAGCGCGCTCGAACAGCGCCCGATAGGGCACTCCCTCGTGCTCGAACGCCACGACGTCCATGATCTCGCCGAAGCCCTGCCAAGGGAGGAGCGGCAGCGCGCGCAGCAGCGCCTCGGGCGCGACGGAGGACGGGGCCAGCGTCACGAGGGCCTGGGGGAAGCCAATCGTCACGTACGCCTCATAGACCCCAGCCTCGTGGTTCCCGGCGATCTTTTTACGGATCAGCAGCTCGGGCTCACGGTCCAGCAGCGCTCTCCCGAGCGGAAAGGGTGGGGGGGGGCGGGGGCGCGTCCGGCTCCAGCGGGGGGGCGCCTTGGACCAGGAGGTTCAGGGCGACGAGCAGACTCCACAGGTCCTGATAGGCCAGCGTCGAGATGCTCGCGTGCACCCCGCTGTCGCCCTGCATCCTGACCCCTGGGACCTTCTCGCACAGATCCCGCCGTAGGAAGAACGCCCTCCCATAGGGCCGTCGAGGAGCGCGGAGCGCGAAGATGATCGCAGATGACTCGATCGCGCCCAGCAGTCCCCATCTCGCGAGATAGGGTCGGTCACCCTGGGCGCTTAGACCTACCAGCTGGGTGCGGGCCCGGCGCTCAGCCGAGGCGTGGTCGAGCGCGTCGTTCAGATCGCTCGCGAAGAGAAGGATCATCCCCGCCTCAGGGGCCTGGTCCAGTGTCCCTTCGATGAGTCGCACGGGCTGCCTGGCTCGCTCGGAGAGCATCTCCTGGAGCGCGGCCAGGGTAGCGGCAGGCCAGCCGCCCGAATCCCCCCCCCCGGATGGAGGGACACGGACGATGGAGAGGGGTGCGAGCGCGGAATTGTTCAGGGGATCTCCAGTCTGTCGGCGGGAGCCAGGGTGAAGATGATATTATACAGCTGAGCTCAGCATGGCGGGCTCCTTCGAGCGAACCGCATACCACCCGCTGGTCCTCGATGCGTTGCGGATCTACTCCGAGCGGTCGATCGCCCAGGGCTTCGCGATCCATGAGAGCATCCTCTACACCGACATGGGTTACAGGCGAGCGCCGAGACCCTGAGCCGCACGAGCCCCCCAGCGCCCCAGCGCCCCAGCGCCCCAGCGCCCCAGCGCCCCTGAGGTGCCCCATTCGCGCGCCGCTGCCTCTCCCGCTCCTCCTCGCCTGCCCGCGGCCTCCCCCCGTGCACGGCGAGCCCGACGCTCCGCCGCGCGTCTGCAGCGCTCCCGCCGGCCTCGCGATGGTCGAGATCCCCGCTGGGCCCGAGAGCCCGGCGCTGTGGATGATGCGCGACGAGCTCGACCAGGGGCGCGCCGAGGCCAGCGAGGGGCTGGAGCGCCACCACGTCGAGCGCATGCTCCAGCGAGCCGCCACCTCCGGCGCGCTCGAGCCCGGCGCCACCCCCGCGGTCGCGCCTGAGCTCCCTCAGATCTTCACCATGCTCCCCGAGGCCACCCTGCTCGCCGACGCGCTCTCCGTCAAAGCGGGTCTCTCCCGCCGCTATCAGGCCCAGGTGCTCACGGCCACGACCCTCCAGCTCCTGCTGGTCGAGGGGACGGGCTATCGGTTGCCGACCCGGGAGGAGTGGGTCTGGGCCGCCACGGCAGGCGGGCAGATGGCGGCGGGCGAGGCGGGCCACCCCTGGGGGCTGCGCGATCTGGCGGGCGGCGTCGGCGAGTGGACCTTCAGCAGCCGGCTGGGCGATGGATCGGTGGGCGCGGAGGGTGACACCTGGGCCGCCTGCGGCCTCGCGCTGGGCGCTTCCCTCGCCGACCCTTGCGTGTGGATGGATGGCTACGCCAGCCTCCCGACCCTCGGACTGCGTCTGGTCCGCGACCTCCCTGCGCCAGACCTGCGCTGTGACCGCTGAGCGCTCCCATCAACGGCTTCGCGACCGTTGCCTCCGGCCCCGAAGCCCAGGTATAGTCCCTGCTCAGGCCCTCCCTCCCCCGAGATCGCGGAGCCCGGAGTCACCCATGCAGGTACCGCGTTTCTTCCTTCTGTTCTCTCTGATCGTCGCGGGCTGCGAGGCGGACAAGACCGCGAGCTCGGAGGGCGAGGAGGAGATCAGCGGGCCTCGCCTGGGGGTCTCGCCGCCGCTGGGCGGGCAGGGCACCACGATGACGGTGGAGCTGGACTCGGACCATAGCTTCTTCAGCTACGACGGGCCCTTGACCGCGGACTTCGGGGAGGGGATCACGGTCGATGAGATCGAGGTGGAGGACGGCTGGAACGCCAACGCCACCATCACCATCGCCGACGACGCCGCGCTCGGCGCCCGCGACGTCTCCGTGGACATGGACGGCAGCGCGCTGACCGACGCGGGCGGCTTCGAGGTCATCGAGCAGAGCTTCTCCATCGACCCCGGCAACGGCCGCATGGGCGAGACGGTGGAGGTCACCTTCCTCGGCACCAACACCGACTGGACCAGCGGCATCACCTGGCCCACCTTCGGCGACGACATCGAGGTGATGGACTTCACGGTGCTCTCCGAGACGCTGGCCACCGGCGAGATCGTGATCGAGAGCGACGCGCTGCCCGGGCTCCGCAACGTGACCATGGCCGAGGGCGCCGACGCGCTGACCCTCTACGACGGCTTCCGGGTCGATCGCGTGGGCGTGGCCGCCACCTTCGATCCGGTGGAGGCCGAGCAGGGCGACACGGTGGTCTTCACCATCTTCGGCCGCGACACGAACTTCGATGACAGCGTCGAGATCAGCTTCTATGACGAGTACGGCGTGAACCCCGACATCGTGGTCGACGAGATCACGGTGCTGGACGCGGAGAACCTCTACGGGAAGATGACGCTGTCCAACGCCGCCTCGCTGGGCTGGCGCGACGTGCTGGTCTCCACCGACGCCGAGGGCGTGCTCATCCCCGACGGCTTCGAGGTGGTGGGCGGGGACTGGGACCTGGGAGACGTGGCGATCTCGCTCACCTTCAACGTGGTGCGCGGCATCGACAACAGCACGGGCGAGATCTCGGAGAGCGTCAACGCGACCGCGGTCTTCTTCGTGCCGCTGGACCCCTCCTGTCCGGCGGAGGCGGAGGACGACGGATCGGAGTGCTCGGACGGCGTAGACAACGACGACGACGACATCGTGGACTGCTTCGACTCGGACTGCTCCAACAGCGGCGCCTGCCCGAGCCCGTCCCCCTACGACATCCAGACCACCGTGGACGCCACCGACAACGGCGAGGTGGACTGCCCGAACCCGGTGACCGTGGGCGCCGGCGACCACGTCTGGTTCGAGTCCGACAGCAACGTCGTCACCCTGGACCGCTACGAGGATCGCTCCAGCGGGATGATCTACTACGTCGCCAGCGGGCTCACGTTCGACGACTACGTGCCCGGCGAGACCTACGACCTCCACACCGAGGGCGAAGACGACGGCGTCGGCGAGGAGCTGCTCGAAGACGTGGTCGTCACCGTGCCGGCCGACTGGTCGCTGCTGAGCCCGCAGCTCTACAACAACTATACGCACAACCGGGCCGAAGACTTCGTGTTCGAGTGGACCCCGGCCGAGACCTACCCGGACGCCATGTTCATCGCCAGCCTCTCCGGCACGCTGGAGGAGACCGGGCTCGGGGCCAGCGTGGTCTCCATCCCCTGGGACGACGGCATCCACACCTTCGAGGCGGCGGACGTCAGCCAGTTCCAGGCGGGCGGGGCCTATTTCACGGCCTACAGCATCATCGAGGGCCCCTACTTCGGCCTCCCCGACAGCATCTACCAGACCAACCAGATGAAGTCCTACATCTACCTGCAGGGTTACCTTGTCCTGGAGTAACGGGAGCACCATGCGGGTCCAGACGGTAGCGGCGGCGCTCCTCGTCCTCGGCGCGAGCGGCTGCAGGAACGAGCAGACGCTGCGAGAGCTCAGGTTCGAGGCCATCGCGGCGGTGACGGGTGACTTCGACCAGGTCGAGTCCAGCCTGACGAACCTGGACATCGCCCACACCCCCTACGAGGGCTACATCGATCGCGCGGTCTACGACCCCGAGGTCCAGCCCGACGCGATCTCGCTGAAGGCCGAGCAGCTCTTCCAGAGCGAGGACAGCGCGGGCGTCTCCGAGATCTCGCGTTACGACGCGGTCTTCGTGAACTCGGGAGTCCGCGGCCTCGGCGCCTACGTCTACAACGGCACGGAGACCGACGACAGCCTGGTGACCGACCCCACCACGCTCGAGCACGTCCGCGCCTACGTGGAGAACGGCGGCACGCTGGTCGTCAGCGACTGGGCCTACGATCTGGTCGAGGCCATCTGGCCGGACGCCATCGAGTTCGCCGGGGACGACGCCGTGCTCGACGACGCGCAGCGGGGAACCAGCGACAGCGTCGTGGCCACGGTGGACACCAAGGCCATCCAGGAGCAGATCTCGGGCAACGAGGCGGTGGAGCTCGGCTTCGACTACACCTACTGGACGGTCATGGAGAGCGCGGGGCCCGAGGTCACCGTCCACATGCGGGGCGACGTGATCTACCGGGCGAGCGCGTCTGCCGGGGATCAGACGCTCACGGACGTCCCGCTGCTGGTCAGCTTCGAGTCCGAGGGCGGCCAGGTGGTCTACAGCTCCTTTCACTGGCGCGCCCAGGTGGGTGAGGTCGCCGAGGGCACTCTGCTCGGCCTCCTGGAGGGCCTGAACCCCGGCAGCGCCGACGAGGCCGTGGAAGAGACGGTGAGCCCGTGAGAACCCGCCTCCTGCTCCTCACCCTGCTCGGCGCCACCGCCTGCACCGAGTACTCCTACACCAGCGCCCGCGCCAAGGACCTCTTCCACCAGGACCGCCTGAACACGGTGGACATCCTGATGGTGGTGGACAACTCCTGCTCGATGATCGAGGAGCAGGACAAGCTGGCCAGCAACTTCGACGCCTTCATCGAGGCCTTCGAGGGCGTGAACGTGGACTGGCAGATCGGCGTGGTCACCACGGACACGCTCCAGGACCAGTTCAGCGGGCGCCTGGTCGGCGGCGACGACGAGATCGTCCTGCTCAACGCCGACGGCGGCACCATCGACGAGGTGAGCTGGGACATCGACTGGCCCACCAGCGAGGGCGTCGCCCTCCAGCTCGATCCCGCCTACGAGGCGGACTCCGACAACTCTTCGTCCGACGCCTGGTGCGCGGCCACCGAGGTCTCGGCCTCGGGCGACCTCGGCACGCCGGGTGAGGAGAACACGAGCTGCACCTCGGGCGCGAGACCCCAGGCCCCCCGCGCGCGCCGCGCCGCCTCCCTGGACGCCAGCGCGCCCGGGGCCGGCGACGTCGTGATCACCGAGTTCCTGGCCGATCCCGGCGCGGTGGACGACGCGAGCGGCGAGTGGGTGGAGCTCACCAACGTCACTGACACGGACCTGGACCTGTCCGGCTGCGCGCTCCAGGACGGCGGGCGCAACAGCGTGGAGCTCCCTGAGGGCACCACGCTGGCCGCGGGCGGGCGCCTGGTCGTCGGCCGCAGCGCGGACACGGCCGCCAACGGCGGGATCGCCGTGGACATCGAGACGGGCGACGACTTCACGCTCACCAACGCCGTGCGCTACATCACGCCCGACACCCAGGACACCGAGGCCCAGTTCGCCGAGATGGTGGCCGTGGGCACCAGCGGCTCGGGCATCGAGATGGGCCTGGAGGGGGCGAAGCTCGCGCTCTCCGAGCCGCTGCTCAGCACGGACAACGCGGGCTTCCTCCGGGACGACGCGAACCTGAGCATCGTCTTCGTCTCCGACGAGGAGGACTCGAGCCCGGACAAGACCACGGACTACCTGCGCTTCTGGTCGGATCTCAAGGGCGAGGCCAGCTACCGCGACCACGGCATCCTCAACGTCAGCGCGGTCGTGGGCAAGGACGAGCCCGACTACGAGGGCCTGCCCTCCTGCGAGTCCGACAACGGCGCCGCCACCTACGGCAGCCGCTACGTGGACCTCGCGCTGCGCACGGACGGCGCGCTGGAGAGCATCTGCGACGAGGACTTCTCGCCCATCGCCAGCGAGCTCGGCCTCCTGGCCAGCGGGCTCGAGCTGGTCTTCGAGCTGAGCGAGCTCGCCGACCCCCGCGACCTCTCCGCCTCGCTCTACGCCGACCGCACCGAGGAGAGCTTCATCCGCGAGCTGGAGCGCGACGTCGAGTACACGTTTGACGCCGAGCAGAACGCCATCGTCTTCGACGCCGCGCACATCCCGCCCGCGGAGACCTACATCGTCGTGGACTACCGGATCCTGGCCGCCGGCAGCCAGGTCGAGGAGAGCTCCGAGTGATCGCCCTGTTCCTGCTCCTCTCCTGCGGTGGGACCGAGTACGAATGCTCCGAGGAGGTCGCCTGCGGCTTCGGCGAGACCTGCGTGCAGGGTCAGTGCGTCTCCCGGGCCTGCGCGACCAGCGCCCAGTGCGGCATCGAGCAGTACTGCAAGGAGGGCGCCTGCGTAGAAGGCTGCGAGGTGGACGGCGACTGCTACCCGGGCGACGTCTGTGACGTCGAGGCCACCAGCTGCGTCTCCGAGAGCTGCGACGACACGCGCGAGGACTGCGCCTTCCAGCAGTTCTGCAACGGCGCCACCGGGGAGTGCTACGACGCGGGCGGCTATTACTGCCACCCCTGCCAGGACGACGGCGACTGCGGCGGCAACGACAACCTCTGCCTCAGCATCGGCGACGCCGAGTCGAACTACTGCGGCGTGACCTGCGAGAGCGAGAGCGACTGCCCGAACGGCTACACCTGCGCGGGCATCTCCGACCTCTCGGGGAACATCATCGCCTACCAGTGCATCACCTACTGCTGGCTCTACACCGAGGACGACTGATGCGCGCCCTGCTCGTCCTGCTGGCCGCCTGCACGGCGGACAAGGAGCCCGTGGAGACCGGCGATCCCCTCTCCGGCCCCACCCTCAGCCACACCCCGCCCACCGGCACCTGGATCGAGGGCGACACCGTCTCCCTCGAGGTGCTGGCCGAGGACCCGGACGGCGTGAGCCTCGTGCAGCTCTACTGGCGCACCGAGGGCGAGCGCAACTATGAGGTCGCCGCCCTCACCGCGCTGGAGGGCGGCCTGTGGGCCGGCGAGGTCGAGGGCCTGGAGGAGCCGGGCCTCGAGTACTATTTCTCGGCGTCAGACGCCACGGACACGCCGATCACCGTCACCCTGCCGGAGCAGGGCGAGGAGGAGCCCTTCGCGCTCCCCGTCCTGGTAGACGCGCTCGACGTCCCGTTCTTCGAAGATTTCGAGCCCGAGGACGGCGAGGAGGCCCTCTACCAGCTCGACTGGTGGACCCCCAGCGCCGCCTTCCCCGGCTCACCCTGGGCGCTGGGGGAGGGCGAGAGCGGCAACGGGGCCGTCCACCTGCGCGGCGTCAGCGAGGATCAGACCATCCAGGACTGGCTCATCTCGCCGCCGTTGGACCTCAGCACGCTCGACTCGGCCATGGTGCGCTGGCGGGAGCGTGGCGCCGCCGTGCAGAACGCGAGCCACGGCCTCTACGTCTCCACCACGGGCCGCGATCTGGAGGAGGACGTCTTCGTCCCGGTGAACGAGGCCCTCCCCGCCCCCGTCGAGGGTGAGTGGGCCGACGCCAGCGCCGTGGACCTCTCCGCCTGGGCCGGCGAGCCCGTGGTCTACGTGGCCTGGCTCTACGAGGGCGCCGTCGCCGACGACTGGTCCATCGACGACGTGGAGGTGCGGGCCCTGGCCCCCGACCTCGCGGCCGAGCTCTCCTGGAGCCCCGACCCCGCCGCCCCGGGCGACGCCGTCACGCTGACCGTCACGCTCACCAACCTCGTGGACGCCGGCACCACCGACCTGGTGGGCACGCTCAGCCTGCCCGAGGGCGGCGGCACGCTGGACGAGGACAGCGCCAGCTTCGGCGACCTCGACGGCCTGGGCACCGCCGAGGGCACGTTTGAGCTCACGCTGGACAGCGATCTCGACGAGAACCAGCGCGTCCCGCTCGCCCTCGAGCTGACCGACGGCCTCGACACCTGGAGCTTCGACCTCGATCTCCAGGTCGGCGAGCCCAGCACGGGGACCCTGGTGCTCACGCTGGACGAGGCCGGCAGCGTCGTCGTCAGCCTGGGCGTGGGCGACCCGGACGAGCCCACCCTGGAGACCTCGCTGTACTCCGGCTCCCTGCCCGCGGGCGAGAGCACGCTCAGCGCCGATCTGACGGACTACTTCGCCTACCTCCCGCCCGCCGCCGGCCCGGATCGCTGGTTCGCCCGCGTGCTCAGCTCGGCGACCGGGGACGTGGACGACGTCACGCTCTCGGTGGGGGGCGAGGACTACAGCGCCACGGAGCTCCCCGCGCTCACGGCGGACGAGGAGAGCCTCGTCTACGTGCCTGAGCCGCCCGACCCCACGCTGCTCACCACGACCACCGAGCCGAGCTCGCTCGCCCCCGGGGACAGCGGCGCCACGCTCACGCTGGAGCTCTCCAACAACGGCTCGGACACCTTCGGCGCGGTCACCGGCACGCTCAGCAGCCTGGACGAGGACGTGGTGGTCTACGGCGGCGAGGAGCTGAGCATCACCACTGGGGTCTGGCGCACCGGCGTCATCGTCACGCTCGAGGGCTTGAGCCTGGACGTGGCCGCGGATCACGACGACTCCACGCCGGTCACGCTGCTGCTCACGGTGGACGACGGGCTCGAGCGCTGGGAGCTCCCGGTCGAGCTCGAGGTGCCCTGGCCGGTGCTCCAGACCCTCTCCGTGGAGATCGACGACGAGGGCGGGGACGGGCGCCTGGACGCGGGCGAGGAGGCGGAGCTCACCATCACCCTCGCCAACAGCGGGGATCTGCGCACCTTCGGGCCGCTGGACGCCGCGCTCTCCGTGGCCGACGGCTCGGCGGTCGGCGCCACCCTGGGCGTGACCGAGGACAGCCTCAGCAGCATCGACGCCGCGTCGACCCGGGAGACCGACGGCTACACCCTGGTGGCCGGGGACGGCGAGACCGGCGAGGTGCTGACCCTGCTGCTCTCGCTGGAGGACGGGACGGCCAGCTACGCGGTCCCGGTGGAGATCCCGCTGGGAGAGGTGCCCTGGGCGCGCGTCGGGGCCACCAACGACGACGCGGGCGACAACGTGGACGACTACGCCTTCGACTACACCTCCATCCGCTGGCGGGAGGAGGACGGGGTGCTCTCGTTCTGGTTGAGCTCCGACGTCGCGTATGACCCGGACACGCTCTTCATCGAGGCCTGGGGCATCTCCACGGGGGCCGACTACACCTACTACCGGATCGTCTACCAGTCGGGGGTCGGCAAGCTCCAGGGCTATGACTCCGGCTTCGTGACCATCGGCGACGTGGACGCCACCCTGGTCTCGGAGAGAGACCTCGTGCTGTCGATGGACGTGGCCGACCTCGGGCTGCTCCTGGACGAGCTCTCCATCGGCTTCGCCGCCGGCTGGTGCGGGCCCGACGAGTACTACTGCGACCACTACCCGGATGGGTGGGGCTACCCCTACGTGTCCTTTACATCGACCGACTGGTTCGACCTCTCCTGGTGAGGATCCCATGACCGCGACGATGCTGCTGCTGCTCTCCCTCACGTCTCAGGCCGGCTCGCTGGCGGGCGTCACCCTGCCCGACACCGCGCAGGTCGGCGGACAGACCCTGGTGCTCAACGGCATGGGCCTCCGCGAGAAGTACATGCTGGACATCTACGTGGGCGGGCTCTATCTGCCGAAGAAGAGCTCGGACGCCGCGAGCGTCGTGTCGGACGACGTGCCGAAGCGCGTCACCATGCACTTCATCTATGATGAGGTCCCCAAGGACAAGATCGTCGAGACCCTCTACGAGGGCATCGCGAAGTACCCCGAGTACGCGGGTCTGAAGCCCCAGATGGACCAGGTCGTGGGCTGGGTGGAGGACGTCGTCGCGGGCGACCAGATGATCTACGAGTACGCCCCCGGCGTGGGCACGACCGTCATCGTCAAGGGCAAGAAGAAGGGCACCATCCCCGGCGTGGACTTCATGAAGCTGGTCATGAACATCTACGTCGGGCCGCGCCCGGCCAACGAGGCCCTGAAGGCCGGGCTGCTGGGGAAGTAGGCGCGCCTACTTCTTCTCGTCCAGCTCCTTCGGGATGGCCCGGACCTCGAGCAGGTCCACGTTGGCCTTCTCGAAGTCCTTGGACTCCATGCCGACCTCGATGCCCGCCGACCAGCGCAGCGCGAGGTCCGGGTCCTCCTTCTGCATCTCGATGAAGGTCGCGTCCGTGAACAGGCGCGCGACGTCCTCCCGGTTCTTCGGATCCGGGGAGAGCGTGCCCACCATCACGTCCTGGCGCGCCGGGACGATGCCCTCGATCGCGATCTCCTTGGTCTCCAGGACGTTGCCCTTGTTGTCGCGCACCGTCACCAGCAGCTTCACGTCCGTCATCGTGAACTTGCTGGCGTTGGTGATGGAGAACTGGAAGATCGTGACGTTCAGCTTCTGCTGCTCGGGCAGCTGCATCCAGGAGGCGTTCTTGACCGAGACGTAGCGATCCGGGTTGTAGATCGGGTCGTAGTCCTGGCGCGTCTCGGCGTCGGCGAAGAGGTAGGCGGGGATCACGTCGTCCACCTTGACCCAGCCGTCCGCGCCGCCCGTGGTCTGGATGCGGTACCAGGGGCCGCGCTTGGCCATGAGCTGGACCTTCTCGTCCTTGGCCGCCGTCCCCACCGGGCTCGCGCTGTCCGCGGGCTGGCTCAGCACGTTGGCCGAGCTGGAGGTCACCAGCATCTCCGTGAGCTGCAGGCGCTTGCCCAGCAGCTCCAGATCCTCGGCCTTCGGGATGCGCTGGGTCACCGACCAGATGCCGTACCCGGTGGCGGCGATGCCCGCGAGCAGCAGGGCGATGATGATGCCGTTGCCGCCCCGGCGGGGCTTGTAGTCGGCGTCCAGCCCGGGGGGCGCCTGCTTGAGGTGAGCGTTCAGCTCCGGCAGCTCCATCGCGTAGAGCCAGTCGGAGGCCCCCGGCGGCTGGATGAGATCGCCAGCGCCGAGCTTGCCCTGACGGGCGAAGCGCTGGAGCTCGGCCAGATCCTCGGCGGTGAACTGCTGATTGCCCTGGGCGACGCGCCAACGAGCCATGGATCTGGTCTCTCGAGCGGGAGGGTGTGGTTCGCCTGATGCGAGAAGCGGTCATTTAGCTTGTCATCGGGCGCGTGGTCAAGCTTCCTGTTAGTTCCACACCCCGAGGTTCCAACCGTGCCCTTCCGCGCGCTCAGGCTGCTCATCCTGTTCGACGACGCTCACGGCTACTGCGCTCGCGTGGTGCCTCGCATGAAGGAGCTCCTGGAGCACCGGGCCTTCCTGGTCGATGTCCACCGCGTCCAGGACGGCCCCATCGACGTCACGCCCTACAAGGGCCTCATCCTGGGCAGCCCGAGCTACGGCTTCGGGATCCGCGGCGCGGGGCCTACGCAGGCCCTCCAGGACGCGGTGGCGGAGATGCCGGACCTCTCGGGCGTGGGCGTGGCCGTCTTCTGCGTCTACCGCCTGCGCCCCGGGGTCACGCTGGACCGCATGAAGGGCATGGTCTTCGAGAAGGGCGCCAATCTGGTCGTGGCGCAGGGCTACTCGCTCCTGAAGCCCGCCGAGGCGGAGCACATCCTCCCCGCCGAGTGCATGGTGCGCATCCGATGAGCGGAGAGCGGGCGTGAGCGGAGAGAGCTTCGCGGCGGAGCTGAGAGAGGCCGAGAACCGGCTCCGGGCCAGCGGGCTGATGGGCCGGGCCGCCTTCGCCGCCCTGTGCCGCCACCTCGCGCGCCGCCTGGACCTGCCGCCCCACCTCTGGCTGGAGGGTCCCGACGCGCCCCCGCAGGCGCAGCTCGACCGCATCCCGCTGACCGCCGAGCTCGACCTCTTCGGGCTCGCCTACGAGCGCTTCTTCCCCGAGATCTTCAAGGCGGAGCGCGGCCAGTACTTCACGCCCCGTCCGCTGGTGGAGCTCATGGTGGACCTCGCCGAGGTGCGCCGCGGCGAGCGCGTGCTGGACCCGGCCTGCGGATCCGGCTCCTTCCTGGCCGCCGCCTGGGGGCGCGGCGCGGAGATCGACGGCTTCGAGGTCGATCCCGAGCTGGTGGGCCTGTGCCAGCTCAACCTCGCCCTGCTGGGCGCCAACCCGCGCAGCGTGCGCCGGGCCGACCTCTTCCGCGAGCGGGAGGAGGACCGCTGGGACGTGATCCTGGCCAACCCGCCGTTCTCGGTGGACATCGAGGACCCGGACGTGCTCCGCGGCTACGGCCTGGCGCGCGGCAAGCCCCGGGTGTCCTCGGACGTGCTCTTCCTGGAGGCCGCCCACCGGCTGCTCCGGCCCGGCGGGCGCATGGCGGTGGTCCTGCCTCACTCGGTCCTGGCCAACCCCCGCTTCGAGCCCATCCGCGCCTGGCTGGACGAGCGCTTCGTGCGCCGCGCCCTGATCTCGCTGCCCGAGGGCGTGTTCCGGCCCTTCGGCGGCGCCGCCTCCCGCGCCGCCATCGTCTGCCTGCAGCGCCGCCCCGCCGAGCTGCGCCCCTTCCTGGTGGCCCGCGTGCGCAACCCGGGCTTCGATCCCCGCTCCCGCACCTACAAGCGCACCGAGCCCGACGAGCTCGCCCTGCTCCGCATCGCCCTGCGCTCGGGCACGGTCGCCCGCGTCCCCGCCGACGTGGGGTCCTGGGAGCCCGACGCCCTGCTGGGCGAGCGGGTCATCGGCGCCGAGGTGCAGACCGCCACGCTGGGAGAGCTGGCCGAGCTCGCCCCCTGGTCCATCCGCCCCGCCGACCGCCCCGAGGAGCGCTTCACCGAGGTGGACCTGGCCGACGTGGACAAGGCCACCGGCGAGGTGACCGGGGCCCGCGCGCTGCCCGGATCAGAATTCCTCGGCGGCAAGACCGCATTTCGGGAGGGTGACCTCCTGGTGAGCCGCATCCGCCCCGAGCTCAACAACGTCGTGCTGGTGCGCCGCCCCGACCCGGCGCTGCCCGCCGAGATGTGCGGGAGCTCCGAGTGGGTCCGCCTGCGCCCGCGCCGCACGCCCCATTTCGTGCTGCTGGCCGCGCGCTCCAGCTTCGTGCGCCAGCAGCTCCGGGCCACCGGCGGTCAGACCCGACCGAGGATCCAGGCCGCGGATCTCCCCGACGTAGAGGTCCCCGACCCCGGCCCCGCCCTGCGCGAGCGCCTGGACGCCCTGCTGGACGAGGCCTACCTCCTGCGGCTCCGCGCCCGCGAGCGCCTGGACGCCATCACCGCCCTCTACGAGCGCTTCGGTCGGGGAGAGCTCGACGCGCAGGGGCTGGAGCGCGCGCTGCTGGAGCTCGGGCCGCTCAGTCGGGGCGCGCCTGGTGTCTGAGGTGCAGGCGGGTGAGGGCCGCCGCCACGCGCCGCGCGGTCTTGCGGGCCCGCGCGGGCGTGCAGGTGAGGCTCTGGTTGACCTCCAGCTCCAGGAAGACCACCTGGTGGCTCTCCCCGTGGCGGGCGGCGGCGTAGATCAGGCCCTCGCGCCCCGAGTAGGGCTCGTTGAGCGCGGTCTCGAAGCCCTCGCGCTGGAGCTCGCGCTCGGCCCGCCGCGCCACCGCCTCATAGGGCGAGAACAGCACGCCCACGTCCATCGGCCGCACGCGGTGGTTCCACACCGGGGTGAAGGTGTGGACGCTCAGCAGCAGCACGTCCCCCGTCCCCGACTGGAGTCGCGCGCGCAGCCCCTCGTCCACCGCCGCGTGATAAGGTTCGTGGTAGCGTCGGATCCGGCGCTGGACCTCGTCCTCGCTCAAGGTCCGGTTGAAGCTGAGGTGGTGCCCCTCGGTGTGTCGGCGGATGAGGTCGGGGTGGTGCGGCTCGCGGTTGGCGTCCACCACCAGGCGCGAGAAGCGGGACAGCACGCCATACGAGCCCGTCAGCCGCACGATCTCCCGGGAGAGCGTGCGCGCGCCGATGTCGTAGCCCCAGTGGGTCCGCAGCCAGGCCCGGTCCATGGCCGTCGCGCGCAGGGGGGCCGGCACGCGGTCGGAGGCGTGCTCGCAGGTCAGGAAGAAGGGGCCCGCTCCAAGGACCCCGCAGGTCTCATAGGCGTCGTGTAGGGTGCTCAGCATGGTCCGTAGAATCTACTCCGGGACGCTCGTCGGTCCACTGCTCGTCCTCCTGCTCGCCCACCTGCCCGGCTGCGGCGAGCCCGCGCCCCCGGAGCCCGCGCGCGAGGAGGCCGCGCCCGGTCTGCCGCCCGAGGGCGCCGCCGCCGCGGAGACCCTCTCCCAGGCCCTCCGCGCGCGGGACGTGGACGGGGTCTCCCGCGCCGCCCGCGCCGCCGCCGCCTGGCAGGGCAAGGACGCCGCGCTCGACCGCATGCTCGGCGACGCGCTGGCCAACGTGCTCATGCGCCCCGCCGAGGGGCTGCCGCTGCTCCAGGCCAACCCCGCGCCCGCGGATCCGGCGTGGCGCCGCGCGATCCAGGGGGCCGCCCTCCGCGCCGAGGACCACGAGGCCCTGCGCGCCGCCTGGAGCCTGGACGGGCAGGAGCCGCCGAACTTCGAGGTCTCCCTGCTCCCGCAGATCGCCGCGCGCGCCCGCCAGGATCCCGGCTTCGACGTCGCCCGCGTGGCGCCGCTGCTGTGGCGCTGCGATCTCCTGCGCCGCCGCCCCACCACCGGGCGGCGCACGCTGGCGATGCCCGTCGAGGGCGATCTCCTGGCGGCGGGGCGCGCGCTCGGGGCCCAGGGCTTCGTCGTCGCGCGCAGCCTGCTGCAGGTGGACATGGGCAGCGGCGCCGAGGTCTGGCGCTGCGCGGACATGGTCATGCTGGAGGACGCGCAGATCCCCAGCCCCCTGCCGCCCCGGGTCACCGTGGTCGGCGCCACCGACGGCCGCGTGGACGTCTACCTGGAGCTGCGCGAGGAGGACGGCGTCCCCACCGCCTTTGTGACCTCCAACGCCGAGTGGGGCGCGCGCTGGATGCGCGCCGCCGCCCTGATGGGCGAGGCCCCGAGCCCCGAGGAGGGCGCGGCGCGGGTGAAGGCCGCGCTGGGGAGCGGCCTGGGCGGCTCCGCGCTGCCGAAGCCTTAGCGCGGGCGCGTCGGGAGGTTAAAGCCCGCGGATGAGCCTCCTCCTGCTCCTCCTGGCCTGCCGCCGCGACGCCGCCGAAGAGGGCCCCGGCCCCACGCGCGACCCGCTCTCGCCCTTCCCCAACGCCTGGTTGATGACCGATGGTCATTTATCTCTGGAGGAGGGCCTGCTGCCCCAGGTCGAGGAGGGCACCCCGCTCCCCACGGCCCGCCTGGAGGCCCGGACCGGCTTCTCGCCCGCCCAGACCGCCGTCATCGACCTCGGCGTCACCCTCGACGCGAGCCTGCTCCCCGCCGCGAGCTCCGCCGTCGCCGGCCAGGGGGCCGTCCAGGTCTGGGATCTGGACGCGGGCGAGCCCGTCCTGGCCTTCGCCGAGCTCGACGCCTGGCCGGAGCTGGGCGACGAGCCGCCCTCTCTCCTGGTGCGCCCCCTGCGGCCCTACACCGCCGGCCACGAGATCGCCGTCGTACTCACCCGGGATCTGCGCGACGCGAGCGGCGCGGCGGTGGACTCCCCCGACTGGTTCGAGGCCGCGCGCGCGGGCAAGGCCGGCGATCACCTCGCCCGCGAGGCCGAGGACACGCCCGCCCTGCTGGAGCGCCTGGAGGCGCTGGGCATCGACGACCCGCTCCTGGCCTTCTCCTTCCCGGTGGACGACGGCGGCGCCCTGCTGGACGGCCTCTTCGCCCAGGTGCCCGTGCCCGAGGTCTGGACCTGGGACCTGATCGCGGACGTGGACGAGGGCGCCAGCCTGCCCGAGGGCACCTGGCGCCAGCTCGAGGGCAGCTTCACCGTACCCTCCTGGATCACGGACGAGGGCAGCTTCGAGATCGCGGGCGGCGAGGCGGTCCTGCAGGGGGAGGAGGAGGCCTACCTCCTCGTCCACATCCCCGACAGCGCGCGCGCGGCCGAGCCCGGCACGGTGCCCGTCTGGATCTTCGGCCACGGGATCTTCGGGGATCCGGGCGTCTATCTCTCCGATGACGCCGATCCCAGCGCCGTGGTCGAGCTGGCCGACCGGGCCGGCGCCATCCTCGTCGCCACCACCTGGACCGGGCTCAGCCGGGTCGATCTGGGCCCGGTGCTCGGCGTGGCCCAGGACTTCGGGCGCCTGCCGGAGGTCACCGATCCCCTGGCCCAGGCCCTGGCCAACCAGGAGGGGCTGGTGCGCCTCCTGCTGGAGGGCGGGCTGCTCGAGGACCCCGAGCTGATGGGCCTGGCGGACCCGAGCCGGCTGTTCTACTACGGGATCTCGCTGGGCGGCATCGAGGGCGCGGTGCTGCTCGCCCACGAGGAGCGGCTGGAGCACGCCGTCTTCCACGCCTCGGGCAGCGCCTGGTCCACCATGCTGGAGCGCTCCTACGCCTGGCAGGCCATGGAGCCGCTGGTGGTGGAGACCGTGCCCTCGGCCCGCGACCGCCAGATCCTCTACGCGGCGAGCCAGCTCTGGTGGGATCCGGTCGATCCGGCCACCGTGGCCGGCGAGCTCAGCGGGCGGAGCGTGCTGTGGCAGGAGTGCCTGGGCGACGACATGGTGCCGAACCTGAGCACGGAGCTGATGGCCCGCGGCGTCGGGCTCACCCTCCTCAGCCCGTCCAGCACCGCGCCCGTGGACATCCCCCAGGCCGAGGGGCCGCTCGCCGGGCCCGCGCTCTTCCAGTTCGACCCGCAGCTCGAGGACCCGCCCGAGGCCAACCGGCCCTCGGACCGCACCGAGGCGCACAACGTCCCGCGCGTCTGGGAGTCCGCCATCACCCAGACGCTGCGCTTCCTGGACGCGGACGACCCGGGCGTGGCCGAGGCCACCTGCGGGGACGAGCCGTGTACAGCCGAGAACGCCGAGTGAGGCTCAGCGCCGCCGACGGTGCCCCGCCAGCAGCCCGAGCGCCAGCAGCGCCCCCGCCGCCGTTCGCCCTCCCCCCGTCGCGCAGCCGCAGCCGCCCTTCTCCTGGGCCGTGACCACGAAGGCCTCGAAGAGGGCGTCGGAGGCGCCGTTCGGGTTCACCACCAGCACGTCGTGGGCGCCCGCGAGCAGGGCCGTGGGCGAGCGCGCGATGATCGCGGCGTCCCCGGAGACCTCCACCACGCTGGCCGCCAGCCCGCCGATGAAGACCTGGGCGTCCTCGTCGAAGCCCGTGCCCACCAGGGCCAGCTGCACGGCCTCGCCCTCCAGCGCGCTGTCCGGCGTGATGGAGAGCAGGTCCGGCGTGTCGTAGGTCTCGTTGACCTCGCCCTCGCCCTCGCCCTCGCCCTCGCCCTCGCCCTCACCCTCGCCCTCGCCTTCGCCCTCGCCTTCGCCCTCGCCTTCGCCCTCGCCCTCGCCCTCGCTGGCGACGCCGCGGATGATCCAGGCCCCGGTGACGCCCACGCTGCGCAGCGACAGCACGCTGCAGCTCGACCCTGGGCAGTAATAAAGCCAGTTCCCCGGTGAAGGCGAGCTGGTGTCGATGACCAGGCCCGAGGTGCTGGTCTCGCTGTCGTGCGGCCAGTCGTCGCCCGTGGACGGGTCCGTCGGGCAGACCCAGATGGCCAGGTCCCCGCTCTCCCAGTCCATCGCGTAGAGGCCGTTGTCCGGGTCATCCAGGGAGAATTCGTTGAGCTGCGTGCTGGAGACGGTGGCGTAGAAGGCCTCGGGCCCCCAGTTGAAGGCCGTGCCCTCGTCGGGATCCGCGCCGTCCTCCAGCACCTGCAGCCCGACCTCGACGAAGGTGTCCATCCCGTCGAAGCTCTCGTCGGAGCCGCCCAGGAAGATGCGCACCTGGTCCACCGTGAGCGGCAGCGTGTAGTCCGCGTCGTCGTAGACCGCGATGGCGCACTCCGGGTAGTCCAGCCAGGCCACGTAGTCGCTGGAGTCGAAGCTGTCGGAGTACGAGGTGTCGTTGCGGATCACGACCTCGGAGCCGTGGGCGAGCGAAGCGGCGAGCAGGAGCGGGATCATGAGGCGCCTCCACCTGGACTCTTACGCCTCGCGGAGGGCGCCTTCAAGCCCCCGCTCCTCGCCGCCGGGCGCTCGCTCCGCAAGAGATTGTCAGGGCCTGGTGAGGTGGCCGGGAGCAGGTTAAGAAAATTATCAGCTTTCTTACTGTGTCGGCTGATTGTAAAGACGTCTTTACGAGCTGGACTGTCGGAGCGCGTGCGGGATATGGTATGACGCTCACGCACCTCTGGCAGGCCTGGCCGGTAGATCGCATGGAGACCCGTAGATGCAGAGCGTAGCGAAGTTCTTCCACGACGGCGGCAACCTCATGTACATCAACGTGGCGGTTGCGGTCTTCGCCCTCGCGATCATCAGCGAGCGGCTCTACATGTTCCTCTTCCGGCTTCGCGTGAACGCCAAGGTGTTCATGGCCGAGGTCGAGAAGCTCGTCAACGCCGGTAACTTCGACAAGGCGATCAAGCAGTGCAGCTCGCTGGAAGGCGCCGCGCTGCCGCGCGTCATCCGAGCCGCGCTCATCAACGCGCGCCTGGGCGGGCCGGCGGTGACGGCGGCCATCGAGGAGACGATGCTCGAGGTCATGCCGATCGTCATGAAGCGGTCGGGTATGCTCTGGGCCATCGCCAACCTCGCCACCCTGATCGGGCTGGTCGGCACGGTGTTCGGTCTGATTCAGGCCTTCGCCGCCCTCAGCTTCGCCAGCCCCGAGCAGAAGTCGGTGCTGCTGACCCAGGGTATCGCGCACGCGATGAACAACACGGCCTTCGGCCTGTCCATCGCGATGGTCTGCGTGTTCTTCCACATGGTCCTCTCGGTGCTCACGCGCAACCTGCTGGAGGGTCTGGATCACGCCGCGGTCCGCATCGAGAACATCCTGTCCAAGCGTCGCCTCCAGGCCCGTGAGGGCGGGGCGCCGGCTCCGGCCCAGGGCTGACGGGAGCGGTCATGTCGCGCTACGGTCGCAGCCGTCGGCACGGTGACGAGGAGGAAGAGGGAGCAGACGCAGATCTGAACCTCACGCCTTACCTCGACATCATGATGAACCTGGTCATCTTCCTCATCTTCTCCTTCCAGGTCATCATCGAGTTCCGCCTCATCGACGTGGTCCCTCCTGCGCTCAGCTCCTCCGCCTCGGCGGGGGCCAGCAACGAGACGCCGAAGCCGCAGCCCACGCTCCTGATCACGCGCGCCGGGTATCGGCTGGTCTCCAGCCAGCCGGACCTCATGCCCGCGGTGGACATCCCGAAGAAGGGCGAGAAGTACGACACGGCGGAGCTCAAGGACCGGCTCATCTCCTGGAAGAAGGAGTTCGGCCTTGCGGAGTCGATCGTCTTCACCGCCGATCTGGACACCGAGTACAAGATCGTGGTCGAGGCCATGGACGCCATCCGCATGGACGGCAAGGAATGGCTCTTCCCCGATGTTCTGCTGGCGCGCCCCAGCGGGGTGAAGTGACATGAGCGAGACCAACATCCCTCCGGTCGATGAGCTCTCGGTCACGGAGACCCCAGAGCAGCACGACGACCCGGTCGCGGAGGCATTCAGCCGCTACTCCGGGCACAAGAGGAAGAAGCGCGAGCCGCGCGTGCTTCCCGGCGAGAACATCTCGCACCTGAACCTCGTGCCCATGATGGACATGATGACGGTTCTGCTGGTCTTCCTCGTGAAGAACTTCATGACCGATCCCCAGTCCATCCAGGTCAACGACACCCTCCGCCCGCCGGAGAGCTCGGCGACCGTGGAGATGGGCCCGGCCACGACGATCACGATCACGGCCGAGGAGCTCCTGGTCGAGAGCAAGGCGGTCGTGCGGCTGAAGGACATCACGATCTCCGGCTCGAAGGAGGTCGCGATCCCGCGCCTCTTCGACGAGCTGCAGAACGAGGTGGCCAAGCGTGAGGCGCTCGCGCAGCGCGGCGGCCCGCCCTTCGACGGCAAGCTGCTGCTCGTCGCGCACCAGAGCACGCCGTACTCGCTCATCACCTCCGTGCTCTACACGGCGGGTGAGGCGAAGTTCAGCTCCTACCGCCTCGTCGTGATGAAGAAGGAAGAGGTCGGCAAGGGCGGGATGTGACCGGGCTCAGCGACGAGCCCAGGTGAAGCTCCCGTCCACGATCTCGACCTTCATCATGTTCGTCGCCCCGCGCAGCGGGCTGTTCCCCGCCAGGACCACGACCTCCTGGCCGCGGGAGACCAGCCCGCGCTCCAGCAGCACGCGCTCCCCGGCCGCGATGAGATCGTCCGTGCCCTGGATCTCGGGCACCTTCACCGGCACCACGCCCCAGGCCAGCGCGAGCCGGTCGATGACCGTCTGCGAGGGGGAGAGGGCGAAGAGCGGGCCGGGGGGGCGGCTCTTGCAGGCCAGGATGGCGGCGTGCCCGGACCAGGTGAAGACCACCAGCGGCCTCGGCACCTCGCGCACGGCGTAGCAGGCGGCGCGGGCCACGGTGCGCTCCGCCCCGGCCAGGGCGGGCAGAGAGTCCAGGGGGGGCGGGCGGTGGAAGCGGCTCTGCTCCACCTGGCGGGCCAGGTCGTCCATCATCTGCACGGCCTGGAGCGGGTAGCGCCCGTTGGCGGTCTCGCCGGAGAGCATGACGGCGTCGGTGCCGTCCAGGATGGCGTTGGCGACGTCGGTGGTCTCCGCGCGCGTGGGCCGCGGGTTGCGCTCCATGCTGTCCAGCATCTGCGTGGCCGTGATGACCAGCACGCCGGCGCGGTTGGCCGCCTCGATGAGCTCCTTCTGCACCACCGGGACCTGGCTGATGGGGATCTCCACCCCCAGGTCTCCGCGCGCCACCATGATCCCGTCCACCACGGCCAGGATCTCGTCGATGCGAGAGACCGCCTCGGGCTTCTCGATCTTGGCGATGATGGGCAGGTCGGGCGCCCCGTGCTGCTGGAGCAGCGCGCGCAGGTCGGCCACGTCGGAGGCGCGGCGCACGAAGGAGAGGGCCACGTAGTCCACGCCCGCCGCCACGCCCGCCGCCAGGTCCTCCTTGTCCTTGTCGGTCAGCGAGGGCGCCCGGATGCGCGTACGGGGCATGTTGATGCCCTTGTGGCTGCCCAGCGCGCCGCCGTCGTGGATCACCACGTCCACCTCGTCCTTGCGCACCGCCACGACCTCGCCCGAGAGCGCGCCGTCGGCGAAGAGCACGGGCTCGCCCGGCTGCACGTCCTCGGCCATGGACGGCCAGGTGGTGCCCACGCGGTGCCCGCTGGCCGGGTAGTCCTGGTCCATGACGATGGTGAGCACGTCGCCCGAGGCCAGCTCCAGCGGAGAGGGGACCTTGCCCGTGCGGATCTTCGGCCCCTGCAGGTCGAGCAGGATGGCGACGGGGCGGTCGAGCTCGGACGCGATGCGCCGGATGCGCGCGATGTCGGAGCGCAGCGCGTCGGGGTTCGCGTGCGAGCAGTTCAGGCGGCAGACGTCCACTCCGCTGCGGAGCAGCTCGCGGAGCAGGGCGGGGTCACGGCTCGCGGGGCCGATGGTGGCGACGATCTTGGTGCGACGGGTCATCCGGGCCACATATCCCGCCGCGGCCGGCTCGCCTGGGGCCGGGAGATCGCGCGCGGGAGCACGGGCGGGAGGGCTCCACTTTGGAGCAAAGCGGACAGAAAATGGCCTGTGACTCTCCGCGTGTTGACGGGCTGATTGACACGTCAACCGATTAGTGTCATGTTGAGCGTGGGCCACAGAGGTCCCCCCCACGTTCGCCGCCGGATCACCGGCTCGTTCAATCTTCCTTTTCGAGAGGTCTCGGATGGCCGTCGCATCGCCCAGGAGCCGGGAGCGGGTCGCCCGCAACTTCATCAAGACATACGGGCGCACGCGCTTCCGCCGCCTGCTGGAGGCCCTCGCCGCCGGCGAGAGCGGTCAGGTCATCGCCGACGAGTTCGGCGTGAGCCGCGAGCGCGTCCGCCAGTGGAAGAACACCTTCGGCGAGGTCATCACCCACTACCGGGTCTACCCCGAGGTCGACCGCATCCTGCGCGAGCGCCGCCCCGTCGCGGTCTGAGCGAGGATGTCTGATCGGGAACACCGGCGCGCCCTCGTCCGCAGGCTGCTCGTCGAGCGCGAGATCGGCAGCCAGGACGAGCTGGCCGAGCTGCTCGAGGCCCAGGGGGTCGCCTGCACCCAGGCCACGCTCTCGCGCGACCTGCGCGACCTGGGCGTGGTGCGCGAGCAGGGCCCCAACGGCCCGCGCTACCGCCTGGACCCGCGCAACCGCTACCACCAGGCCCTGCGCCAGGTGGTGAGCATGGAGATCCAGAGCGTGCGGCACAACGGCGCGCTGGTGGTCGTGCGCACGCTCACCGGCCGGGCCGAGGGCGTGGCCGGCTTCCTGGACTCCTGGAAGAACCCCGACATCCTGGGGACGGTGGCGGGCGACGATACGGTCTTCGTCGCGCCCACGGCCCTGGACCGCACCGAGGCCCTGGCCGAGAGCATCCGCGCCCTCATGGACGGCGAGGACGGATCGCCTTAAGGGGGCGCGCGCTCGCCCCAGGCTGGGGTGAGCTCTGCGCGGACGAGGCGGAACCCTCGCGGGGATGGGCAGGATGGACCGGCATTTCAAGAAGATCGTGTGCGCGTACTCGGGCGGGCTCGACACGAGCGTGATGATCCCCTGGCTCAAGGAGAAGTACGGCGCGGAGATCGTGACGTACACGGGCGATCTCGGCCAGGGTGAGGACCTGCCGGCCATCCGGGCCAAGGCGCTGAACACGGGCGCCACCCTGGCCGTGGTGGACGATCTGCGCCAGCGCTTCACCGAAGAGTTCATCTGGCGCGCCGTCCGCGCCAGCGCGCTCTACGAGGGCCTGTACCCCCTGCACACCGCCCTCGGCCGCCCCCTGCTGGCCCAGCGCCTGGTCGAGGTCGCCCGCGAGACCGGGGCCGACGCCGTGGCCCACGGCTGCACGGGCAAGGGCAACGACCAGGTGCGCTTCGAGGTCACGATCCGCGCGCTCGCGCCGGACCTGCACATCGTCGCCCCCCTGCGCGAGTGGGAGCTCACCACCCGCGAGATGGAGGTGGACTACGCCGTCGCCCGCGGCATCCCGGTGCCCGTGACCCGCGAGCGCCCCTACTCCATCGACCGCAACCTCTGGGGCTGCGCGATCGAGTGCGGGGAGATGGAGGATCTCTGGGCCGAGCCGCCGGATGACGCCTGGATGATGACCAAGGACCCGAGCCACGCCCCCAAGGGCTCGGTGGAGATCATGCTCACGTTTGAGCAGGGCATCCCCGTCGCCATCGACGGGCGGCCCATGGGCGGCGTGGCGCTCATCTCCTTCCTGAACGATCTGGCCGGGCAGTTCGGCGTGGGCCGCATCGACATGGTGGAGAACCGGGTCGTCGGGCTCAAGTCGCGCGAGGTCTACGAGGCCCCCGCCGCCACGCTCATCCACATGGCGCACACCGAGCTGGAGCGCATCGCGCTGGACCGCGACACCTTCCACTACGGGCGCAAGCTGTCCCAGGACTACGCCAACATCATCTACAACGGCTCCTGGTTCGGGCCGCTGCGCGCCTGCCTGGACGCCTTCGTCGCCGAGAGCCAGAAGCCGGTCTCCGGCGACGTGCGCATCCGCGTCTCCGCCGGCCTCGCCCGCATCACCGCCCGGCGCTCCCCGTACTCGCTCTACGACAAGGGGCTCGCCACCTACTCTGAGGGCGACACCTTCGATCCGCGCTCGGCGCACGGCTTCCTCGACCTCTACACGCTGCCCTACCGCACGGTGGCGGCGGTGCGGCGTCGGGCGGAGGAGCGCGCGCTGACCGGGGCCAGCGGAGGCCAGGAGCGGGCCGAGAAGAAGGCGAAGAAGGGCGGAGCGCGCTGATGGCGCTCTGGGACGGCCGCTTCGAGGGCGGCCCCGCCGCGGAGATGTTCGCGTTCTCCGAGAGCCTGGGCACCGACCTCCAGATGTGGGAGGAGGACATCGCCGGCAGCGTGGCCCACGCCACCATGCTCGGCGAGACCGGGATCATCGCCGGGTCCGAGGCGGAGGCCATCGTCGCCGGCCTGCGCCTCGTGGCCGAGGACCTCGCGGGCGGCTGGCGCCCCGGGCCCGAGGCCGAGGACATCCACATGGCCGTCGAGGGCCGGCTGACCGAGCGCATCGGGGCCGTCGCCGGCAAGCTGCACACGGCCCGCAGCCGCAACGATCAGGTCGCCACCGACGTCCGCCTGTGGCTGCGCGCCCGCCTGCGCCTGCTGGACGGCGCGCTGAAGGACCTCATCGCCGCCTTCCTGGACCGCGTGGAGCGGGACGGGCGCACCCTCGTGCCCGGCTACACCCACCTGCAGCGCGCGCAGCCGGTCTGGCTCGGCCACGTCTGGCTCGCGCACGCCTGGGCCCTCTCCCGCGACCGCGAGCGCCTGGCCGGCGCGCTCGACCGCGTGGACCGCTGCCCGCTGGGCGCCGCGGCCCTGGCCGGCACCCCGCACCCCATCGACCGGGCGCGCTCGGCGGAGCTGCTGGGCTTCCCCCGCCTGGTGGAGAACGCGATGGACGCGGTCTCGGCGCGGGATCACCTCATCGAGGCGGTCTCCTGCTGCGCCATCGTGATGACCCACCTCTCGCGGATCGCCGAGGAGCTGGTCATCGGATCCTCGGCGGAGGTCGGGCTCTATCGCCTCTCGGACGCCTGGAGCACGGGCTCGTCCATCATGCCCCAGAAGCGCAACCCTGACGCCGCCGAGCTGGTGCGCGGCAAGACGGGGCGGGTGCTGGGGGATCTCACGGCCCTGCTCACCCTGGTCAAGGGCCTGCCGCTGGCCTACAACCGGGATCTCCAGGAGGACCGGCCCCCGCTCTTCGACGCGGTGATGACCACCCTGGCCTGCGTGCGGGTGACCACGGGTTGCGTCGCCTCGCTCACGCTCAAGCGGATCCCCGATCTTCGGGGCGATCCGCTGCTGGCGACGGAGCTGGCGGACTTCCTGGCCCAGGCCGGCGTGCCCTTCCGCGAGGCGCACCGCGTGGTGGGCCAGATCGTGCGGCTCTGCGAGGAGCGCGGCGTGGGCCTGGACGCCCTGGACGACGAGACCCTGGCCGCGGCGCACCCGGCGCTGGGCCCGGACGCGCGGGCCTGGCTGGAGCCGGAGGCGGCGGTGGAGCGTCGGCGCTCGCGCGGCGGCACGGCCTGGAGCGAGGTGCTTCGGCAGGTGGGGCTCCTGCGGGCGGGCTTGTAGGGTCTGGCTACAGCGCTTAGAATCCGGGCCGCGAGGTCCGCATGCCCCTGTTGCCCGCCCTGTTGAGCCTCCCCGTCCTGGCCGCTACGCCCGAGCAGATCGAGCAGCTCTACTACCTCTCCGGCACCGGCCGGGGGGATGAGGCCCGCTCGGAGGCCGCGCGCCTGTTGGAGGCTGACCCCTCGGACCCGCGGCTCCACCTCACCTGGCTCTACCTCCAGCGCTCGGCGCCCCCGCGGGCGAAGGTGGCCCTGGAGCAGACCTACCGGGCCTGGCTGGCCCAGAGCCCCGGCGACGACGCCCGCGCCCTGGAGCTCGCCCTGGCCCTCGCGCTGCTGCGCGCGGGGGAGAAGGACTCCGGCGGGATGCCCCGACGCCCCGGCCCCTGGTGTGACGAGGTGCTGGCGCTGATGCGACCTGAGGCCGAGGACGCGGAGATCCGGGCGATGATCCTGTACCGCCGGGCCCTTGTGCTGGAGCGCTGCGGTCGCGACGACGGCGCTGAGCGGCAGGCCCTCGCGGCGCTGGCCCCCGCCACGCAGAGGGCTCGCCTCTATGCGGTCCGCCAGGCTCTGGAGGACGACGAGATCAGCGAGGAGGACGCCGAGCGCGTCGCCGCGCTGCTGGAGATCGAGCCCTGGCGCGCCAGCGAGCTTCGCCTGTGGGTGGAGTCCCGGCAGGGTCCCGGGCTGGAGCGGGCCCGCGGACTGGCCCTGGAGGCGGCCGGGCGCCTGGCGAGCTCGGACCAGCCCGCGATGGTGGACGCGGCCCTGAGCGTCTTCCGGTCCGCCGATCGCCTCGACGAGGCGGAGGCCGCGCTGGCGCGGCTGAAGACCCTGGACCCCGAGCGCGCCTGGTTCCCGACGATCCGGCGCGAGGCCACGGAGAAGCCCGAGCCCACCCCGCCCGTGCTGGGTGACCCGGCCGCCCGGCTGGCCGCGCTGGGGGAGGTGGAGCCCGAGGACGAGTGGGAGGCGCTGGCCTGGGGGCGGGACCGGGCCTCCCTGCTCCTGGAGCTCGGCCGCGAGGAGGAGGCGCTGGACGCCCTGCGGCGGGTCTATGTGCTCGATCCCACCGTGTCCGGGAACCTCGTCTACGGGCGGGAGGCGGCGCGTCAGGGGAGGCAGCTGTGGCGCGCGACCCGGGCCACCACCATCGCGGTCGAATACCTGGAGGACTCGGACGTCGATCCTCGCTACGGCTCCGGGCGGGCCGTCGAGGAGCGCGCGGACCTGGCCGAGGCCCTGCGCGCGCGATCCGCCGTGCTCTACGCGCGCGGCCGGCTGGAGCGGGCGGCCGAGGACGCCGAGCGCTCGCTGCTGCTCGAGGAGTCCGAGGAGGCCCACCTGCTGCTGGGGCTCGCCGAGGAGCTGGAGGACGCGGACGATCGCCGCGACGTCTTCTGGCACCTGAGCCTGGCGCTCGCCGGGGACCCGGGCTGGCCCGCGCTCCGCCCCGAGGCCATGGCCCGCCTGGAGCAGCTCTGGCCCGAGCAGGGGCTCTGGCACCCGATGGGTCTGGTCGGCTGGCTCTCCACCGACTGGTCCGAGCTGTCCTCGCCCGCTGAGGCCGCCCGTGAGCCCTTCCCCGACCTGGACCTGACCGTGGACGGGCAGCCGGTGAAGCTCTCCTCCATCCCCGGGCCGCTGGTGGTGGACCTCTGGGCGACCTGGTGCGGGCCCTGCGTGCAGGGGCTGCCTGGCCTCGACGCCGCGGCGCGGGCCAACCCGGAGCTCACCTTCCTGGTGGTCTCCGTGGACCGCGAGCTGGAGACGGCGACGCGCTACTTCGAGAAGGTAGACGCCGGCTTCCGGCCGGTCTGGGGCGGCGAGGCGGCGCTCGAGGCCACCGGCGGCGGCGGGATCCCGGCGACCTACGTGCTGGACGCCGAGCACCGCGTGGTGGAGAGCTGGACCGGCTGGGGTCCGGGCGACCAGCGTCTGGAGGAGGCGCTGCGGAGGCTGGAGCGGGAGGCGGCGCGCTGAGCATCTGTCACGGACGGCGTGGCCCGCCCGTATAGCAGGTGTGTGCTCTGCGCAGGGTCGGCTGAGCGCGCAGGAGCTCTCATGGTCCAGAAGCCCCGGGCGTCGCGCCGCGCCGCCCTCTTCCTGCTGCTCACCGTCCACGGCGCGCCGGCGCTCGCGGGCGATCTGCGCACCTTCGAGGCGGGGAGCCTCGTGGTGCCGATGGACCAGGAGCTCCAGGACGAGGGCATCCTGGAGGCCTACGGCTACGTCTACGCGCTGCTCCAGGAGACCATCGAGGTCCACTGGGTGATCGCGTCCGGCAAGGAGACCGGCGACCCGGACATCCTGAGCCTGTCCACCTGGGAGAGCTCCGAGAGCGCCAGCGCCGCGACCGCGCGGGACTTCGCGGGCGGCCCCTTCGTGATCGACGCCTCCGACGCCGAGCGCGCGCTGGAGATCCTGGAGGACTGGCAGGCGGCGGGCCACGCCTCGGTGGCCTACGTCACCGGCGGCAGCGCGGAGCTCGAGGTCTCGCGCACGCTGTACGTGGCGCCGAGCATCGCCATCTTCGAGGACGGGCGTGAGGACATCGCCTGGGCCTACCTCAACACCGCGGGGATCCCCGACTCGGTGGGCGGGACCTGGACGGAGGCCTCGCCGGGGAATCTCTCGGAGGAGGAGATCGTCGGGGACAGCGCGAGCACGGCCGGAGACGGCGACCTCTTCGACGACGAGGGGCTTCCCGCCTGGTGCCACCTGAACGCGATGCACTGGGACGAGACGGACACGGACGGCGTCGTGCGGGAGATCCGCGCGTTCGCCGAGGACATCTCGACGAGCTCCCTGTTCGAGTGCGCCGCGGGCGAGAGCATCGAGAACAACACGACCGCCGGCCACATGCTCTCCACCGGGATCGCCAAGGCCGACATCGACCGCAAGAAGGCGACGTACACGCTGACCCAGCCCGACGGCGAGCTCTTCCAGATCGACGGAGACTGGACGGGGGTGGGAGGCAGCCTCCCGGACTTCGACGGGGACTTCAACAGCGACGTGCAGTTCGTGGTGGCCGAGGAGACCTCGGCCTCCGGCTACGTGGTGGCCTCCGGTCGGCTGGACGGCGACCCCAGCCTGGGCAAGGTCTCGCTGCTGGCCGGGCACGAGTACGACCCCTCGGGCACCTACAGCGCCAACGGCGAGATCAACGGCGTCCGCGTCTTCCTGAACTCCTACTTCACGGCGGACTGCGCGAACTCCGACCTGCGCCCGGAGATCGACCTGAGCGGCGATCTGTCGGCGGTGGACGAGGACATCACGCTGGTGCTGGACTACCAGAACAGCGGCGAGACCCGCGGGCGGGACGCCGTGCTGGTGCTGACCCTCCCCGACGGCGTGACCTGGGTGAGCGACGACAGCGGCGGCTCCTACGACCCCGCCACGAACACGGTGACCTGGGATCTGGGCACCCTCTCGGCGGACGAGGCGGGCTCGATCACCGTGATCCTGGAGGCGGACGGCTCGGGGACCTACGCGCTCTCGGCCGAGCTGAGCTGGCGCGTGGAGGCGAGCAGCTTCTCCGACGACTGGTCGGGGAGCGTAGACGTGAACATCGACCACGACGACGACGGGCTGACCGACGAGCTGGAGACGGGCACCTACGGCACCGATCCCACGGACGCGGACAGCGACGGGGACGGGCTCAGCGACGGCGAGGAGGTGCTGGAGACGGGGACGGACCCGCTGGCCGAGGACACCGACGAGGACGGGCTCACGGACAGCGAGGAGCTCTCGGACACAGGCACGGACCCGGTGGACGCGGACACGGACGGGGACGGGCTCACCGACGGGGAGGAGGTCTCGGACACGGGCACGGACCCGGTGGACGCGGACACGGACGGGGACGGGCTCACCGACGGGGAGGAGGTCTCGGACACGGGCACGGACCCGGTGGACGCGGACACGGACGGGGACGGGCTCACCGACGGGGAGGAGGTGTATGAGACCTCCACCGATCCGCTCGATTCGGACACGGACGACGGCGGGGTGGGCGACGGCGTGGAGGTGCTGACGGACGGCACGGATCCGCTGGACGGCTCCGACGATCTGCCCGATACGACCGACACGGACGGGGACGGGCTCACCGACGCGACCGAGGACGTGCTGGGCACGGACCCCGAGGACGCGGACACGGACGGGGACGGGGTGGAGGACGGCGTGGAGGCGGGCGACGGCACCGATCCCACCAGCGGCGACACGGACGGGGACGGGCTCTCCGATGGGGACGAGCCCACCTACGACGCCGACCCGCTCGACCCGGACACGGACGGGGACGGGCTCTCGGACGGCGAGGAGGTGAGCGAGACCGGCACCGATCCGGCGGATGAGGACACGGACGGGGACGGGCTCAGCGACGGCACGGAGGTCGAGGAGACGGGCACGGACCCGACCGACGCGGACACGGACGACGGGGGCACCGGGGACGGCGTGGAGGTGCTGGTGGACGGCACGGACCCGCTGGACGGCGCCGACGACGTCGAGGACGTCACCGACGCGGACGGGGACGGGCTCACCGACAGCGAGGAGGAGGTGCTGGACACCGATCCCTCCAACCCGGACACGGACGGGGACGGGCTGTCGGACGGCTCGGAGGTGGAGGAGACGGAGACGGACCCGACGGACGCGGACACGGACGGGGACGGGCTCGGCGACGGCACGGAGGTGGAGGAGACGGAGACGGACCCGACGGACGCGGACACGGACGGGGACGGGCTCGGCGACGGCACGGAGGTGGTGGACACGGGCACGGATCCGCTGGACCCCGACACGGACGACGGGGGCGTGCCCGACGGTGAGGAGGTCTTTGACGGGACCGACCCGCTGGACGGGACCGACGACGAGGTGGGCGGCGACACGGGCGAGCCGGAGACGGGCGAGCCGGAGACGGGCGAGCCGGAGACGGGCGAGCCGGAGACGGGCGAGC
>CAZTOW010000028.1:0-61439 GCA_964615375.1 uncultured Enterobacterales bacterium | reverse complement strand
CGGACAGCGGCGTCGGCCCGGACACCTCGGGCGCGGGCGGCGACTCGGGGGTGGTGGACACCGGCTCGGCCTGGGGCAGCTTCTACAAGGGCGGCGCGAGCTGCGGGTGCGCGAGCGCGCCGGCGGGGAGCGGTCTGGCGCCGTTCACGCTGGCGGTCTTCGCGGTCATGGCGCGCCGCCGTCGCCGATAGGGGGAACCTGGAGGGCTGGCGCGGGTCGGTTACATGACGGGGATGAGCGGACCCGCGCGCAGCCATCGCCTGGGCGCGGCGCTGGCCTTCGCCGCGACGCTGGCCGCCCTGTGCGCGCTCTCCTGGCCGATGCCGGTCCACCTCTCGGACTGGCACCTGTTGACCTCGTTTGGGGACAGCCACGCCTGGACCTTCGAGTGGCTTTGGCGCACGCTCGCCGCCGGTGAGCTGCCCACGCGCACGCTGGACGCGGGCTTCCCCGAGGAGCGCGTGGTGCGGATCATCGGCTGGGGGCCGGCGCTGCTCTACCTCGGGCTGCGCGCGGCGATGGCCCCGCTGCCGGCGGCGAACCTCACCCAGCTCCTGGCGCTCCCGCTCTCGGCGCTCGCCGCCTACGCCCTGCTCCGGCGCTGGACGGGGCTCGCGCCGCTGGCCGCCGCCGGGCTGGCGACCGGCTGGGCCCTCTCGCCCACGCTGCTCTCCACCTACGGCATGGGGGAGATCTCCAACACGCAGGCCTGGGTGCTGCCGGGGCTGCTCTACCTGCTCGGGCGCGCGGGGGAGGACCGGCGCTGGCTCCTCGCGCTGCCGCCCTTCGCGCTGGCCAGCGTGTTCTCCAGCCCCTACTTCGGCCTGGCGATGCCGCTGCTGGTCGGGGTCTGGGCCCTGTGGCGGGCCTGGCGGGCGCGGGGCGAGCCGCTGGCGGCGCGGCTGGGGGTGCCGGCAGCGGCGGTGCTGGCGGTGGGGCTGGGGATGGCGCCCAGCGGGCTCTACTACCTGCACGCGGGGGCCGACGGGCCGGAGGCGCTGTTCCGCCCGGCCCAGCAGGCCAGCGGCATCACCGAGCGCCTGCCCTTTCCGCCGCCCGTGGCGCGGCCGGACGCGCTGGTGCTGGACCGGGAGCCGGACCCGCGCAGCGCCTATGAGGCCATGCACGTCAGCTACCTGGGGCTGCCCCTGCTGGTGGGCGCGCTGGTGTTGGGGCGGCGGGGGCGGGGCTGGGCGGCGGGGGTGGCGCTGGCGCTGGGCGGGGCGCTGCTGGCGCTGGGGCCCTGGCTGGCCTGGGGGGACGACTACGTGCGGGCGGGGGGGATGGTCTTTCCCTTGCCGGCGCGCGTCCTGGAGATCCTGGGCTATCCGACCCGAAAAGGAGGGATGTACTTCCGCTTCGCGGTGCTGAGCACGCTGGGGCTCGTCCTTGTGCTGGGCGCCGGGCTGGCCGAGCGGCGACGGGCGGCGGCCCTGGCCTGGGGCCTGGCCCTCCTCCAGGTGCTGGACGGGGTGCGCGCGACGGGTCCGCTGTGGCCGCGCCCCGCCGAGCGCGTGCCCGACCTGGAGATCCTCTCCTCGCTGCGCGGGGGAGAGGGCGCGGTGCTGGAGCTGCCACTTCAGGGCCCGCTCGACGCGGCCAGCGGACAGCCCGCCCTCCTGCGCGCCCTCTTCCTCGAGCGCCCGACCAGCGCGCTCCCCCGCGACGTGCGCCCCCGCGAGAGCGCGCTCCCGCCGCTGCTCGAGCGGGCGGTGGCCTCGGGTGATCCCGCGGAGGCCCTGCGCGCGGAGGGCTTCGGGCTGGTCATCCTGCCCCGCGTCCTGTCGCCGGAGCTGGACCCCACCGAGCGCGCGCTGGTGCGGGCCCTCGGAGAGCCCGACGCCGAGGGCGCCTCCCGCTACTGGATCCTGGAACCGACCGGGCCGGACTGATCAGACCGGCGTGATCCAGCCCTTCATCCAGTCGATCTCGCCGCGCACGCCCGAGAGGTAGGCCTGCTGGACCATGCGGGTGACGGGGCCGGGGCGCCCGACGGGGCGGTGGTCCATCTCGCGGATGGGCGTGATCTCCGCGGCGGTGCCGGTGAGGAAGATCTCGTCGGCGGTGTACAGCGCGTCGCGCCCGAACTGCCCCTCGTGCAGGGGCACGCCCTCGCGCTTGAGGATGGAGATCGCCGTGTCGCGCGTGATCCCGGCCAGGATGTTCATGACCGGCGGGGTCATGACCTCGCCGTCGCGGATGACGAAGAGGTTCTCGCCCGTGCCCTCGGCCACGTAGCCGCGCGGGTCGAGCATGATCGACTCGTCGAAGCCGTTCTGGTTCGCCTCGTAGCGGGCCAGCACGCTGTTGACGTACTGCCCGTTGATCTTGGCGCGCTGCAGGTTCGCGTTGACGTGGTGGCGCGTGAAGCTGCTGGTGCAGGCGCGGATGCCGTTGTCCAGGCCCTCGCGGCCCAGGTAGGCGCCCCAGTCCCAGACGGCGACGGTGGCGTGCACCGGGTTGTTGCGCGCGCCGAGGCCCATCGCGCCCATGCCGAAGAAGACGATGGGCCGGATATAGGCCTCCTCCATCTCGTTGGCGCGCAGGGTGTCGATGCAGGCCTGCGAGAGCTGCTCTCGCGTCCAGGGCAGGTTCATCTGGCACATCTTGGCGGAGTCCACCAGGCGGCGCAGGTGCTCGTCCAGGCGGAAGATCCCGCCGCCCCCGCCGGTCTGGCGGTAGCAGCGGATCCCCTCGAAGACGCCGAGCCCGTAGTGCAGGGTGTGGGACAGGACGTGGATCTTCGCGTCGGCGAAGGGGACCATCTGCCCGTCCATCCAGATGAAGCGGCTCTCGATGCCCATGGATTCTACTTCCTGCTGCCGATGGGGTTTCCGTCGAGGTCGACCTCGCTCACAGGGAGCCCGAGGCCGCCGAGGCCCTCGCGGAGGCTGGCGGCGTCGCCGACCACCACGAGCGTGAGCCGATCCGGGTCCACGTAGCGCTGCCAGGCGGCGTTGGCCTCCTCCAGCGTGACGGCGCGCACCCGATCCGGCGTTCGCTGCACCCAGCCGTCGGGCAGCCCGAAGGTCCACTCGTCACGCAGCCCGCCCAGCAGGCCGCTCGGCGTCTCGTAGCCCAGCGGGAAGGTGCCCAGCGCGTTGCCCCTGGCCACGTCCAGCTCGGCCTGGGTGATCGGCCGGTCAGTGCGCGCGGCCCGGAGCTCGCCCAGGATCTCGCGCACGGAGTCCACGGTGGCGTCCGCCCGAACGCTGGTCGAGCCGATCCACACGCCCGGCACGTAGGAGTAGTAGGTCCAGGTCCGCGCGCCGTAGGTGTAGCCCTTCTGCTCGCGCAGGTTCATGTTGATGCGCGCGGTGAACATGCCGCCGATGGCCTCGTTCGCCATCTCCAGGGCGGCGGCGTCCGGGGCGTCCCGCCGACCGACGGGCAGGCCGGCGCGGATGACCGACTGGGAGGCGCCCGGCTTGTCCACGAGGTAGATCGTGGTCTTCTCGGCGCCGCGGAGCAGGCTCGCGTCCGGGGGCGTTGGCCCGGGGGTGGTGGGGCCGGTCCAGCGGGCGAGCCGGGCCTCCAGCAGGGGCTGGATCTCGGCGAGGGTGATGTCGCCGCCCACCATGGCGATGGCCCGGTCGGGTCGCAGGTGCGCGCTGAGCCAGCCCCGCAGCTCCTCCACCTTCATGGCCTGAAGGCTGGCCTCGGTGGGCTGGTTGCCCATGTAGCTCCCGCCCATCAGCAGGCGCCAGAAGACCCGGCGCGAGACGGCGTTCGGGTCCTTGAGCTCGGTCGCCAGGTCGGCGAGGCGCTGCTTGCGCAGCAGCTCCCACTCGTCGGCGGGCATGCGGGGCTCCAGCAGGACCTTGGTCATGAGGTCCAGGCTGGGCTCCAGGTTCTTCTTGAGCGTGCTCAGGCTCACGCTGGAGCCGTCGGTCCCGGCGCTGGTGCCCAGATCGCTGGCCAGGCGCTTGAGCGCCATGGACAGGGCCTCCGTGTCCAGGTCGCCCGCGCCCTCGTTCATGAGGTCCATGGCGGCGGCGGCGAGCCCCGGGCGGTCGGCGGGGTCGGTCCAGGCGCCGTCCCGGAAGACCAGGGTCACGTAGACCATGGGCACCTCCGGGTTGTTCACCACGAGGACCGGCAGCCCGTTGCTGAGCGTGCCGCGCTCGGCCTGGGGCATGACGAAGGGCCGCGGGGCGAGCGGGGCCGGCTGCTGGGCGCGCCAGCTCGCGTCGGCGGGGGGCGTCTGCTTGGGGCCGCAGGCCCAGAGGGCGCCGAGACCGAGCAGTCCGGCGAAGACGAGGTGACGCTGTCTCACTTGCCCTCCTTCGCCGCTTCCGGCTGGACGTGGAGCACGACCCGGCCCGGCTGGAGCCAGGTGTTCATCGCCGCCTGGACGGAGGCGGGGGTGACCGCGAGGTAACGCGCCAGATCCTGCCCGATGTAGCCGGGATCTCCGGCCTTCGTGTTGTACATGGACAGGGTGTCGGCCTTGGTGGAGATCGTGGAGAGGCTGCTGTAGAACATCGCCTCCCAGTTGGTCTTGGAGACCAGGACCTCGTCGGGCGTGGGGCCCGAGGCGCGCAGCTCGCCGAGGACGCGGTCCACCTCGGCCACCACCTCGTCCGTGCTGTGCCCGGGGGCGGCGGTGGCCTCGACCACGTACAGGCTGCCGAGGGCAGCGCTCGCCTGATAGGCGCGGATGTCCTTGGCGATCTGCTTGTCGCGCACCAGCGTCTTGTAGAGCCGGCTGTCCTTGCCGTCGCTCAGCACCGAGCTCAGGATGTCCAGGTCGGCGTCACCCGCCTGGAAGAGCGCGGGCGAGCGCCAGGCGATCCAGACCTTGGACAGCGGGACCTCGTCGGTCTTGCGGACGACGACCTCGCTCGCCAGCGGGACGATGGCCGGGGGCGGGGGCCGGGTGGGCTCCGGGCCGCTGGGGATGGGCCCGAAGTACTTCTCCACCAGGGCCTTGGCCTCGTCGCTGTCGAAGTCGCCGCAGATGGTCAGCGTGGCGTTGTTGGGCAGGTACCAGGTGCGGAAGAAGGCGGTCACGTCCTCGAGCGTCGCCGCCTCGATGTCCTCGTGCCGGCCGATGGTCGGGATGTGGTAGGGGTGGCCTTCGGGCCAGGCGGCCTCCGACAGCCACATCCACGCCTCGCCGTAGGGCCGCATCTCGTAGCTCTGGCGCCGCTCGTTCCGCACGACCTCCTTCTGGTTGTCCAGCTTCTCCTGCGTGAGCGCGGGGAGCAGCCAGCCCATGCGGTCGCTCTCCAGCCACAGGGCCAGGGGGAGCTGGTCGCTGGGGACGCCCTCGAAGTAGTTGGTGCGGTCGGTGTTCGTGGTGCCGTTCACCTCCGCCCCGACGCGCTCCAGGGGCTGGAAGTAGTCGTCGTCCATGTGCGCCGAGCCCTGGAACATCAGGTGCTCGAAGAGGTGGGCGAAGCCGCTGCGCCCGGGGGTCTCGTCCCGGGAGCCGACGTCGTACCAGATGTTCACCTGCACGAAGGGGATCGAGCGGTCCTGCGAGAGGATCACGTCCAGCCCGTTGGGGAGCGTGTACTTCTCGAAGGGCAGGCTCACCTTGGACTCTTCGGCGACCGCCACGCCGGATCCGCACAGGATCAGGGCGACCAACCAGCTCATGAGGACCTCCAGGTGGCGCGGGGGGGCCAGGGCCCGGTCCCGTTGTGTTATCGCCCCCGGGCTGCGCGCGCACCCTGACACCGCCGAGGGCGCAAATCGCGGGGGCGTGCGCTCGGCGTGAATGGAGGTGCCAGGTCCACTGACGCCGGGCGCCTCGCGCGGCGCGAACCCGATCACCTGTTCGGGTGACAACTGTGCGATGATCACGACACCGAGGGCTTCGTCGTGCGCATCTACTATCTGGCCCAGTCCTCGCTCTCTCTGTTTCCACAGGCGGGCTCTACCACCCACAACGAGCTTCTGCTCGTCGCGCTGCTCATGGCCCTCTGGCTGTTGATCCGCGTGAGACGCCAGGAGGCCGCGAGGCGACCCCCACCACGGCGCGCGCCCACCAGCATGGGCGAGCTGGGGCAGGTGGTCTTCCAGACCGCGCGCTCCCACGATGTGCTGGCCTGGCGCGGCCTCTTCCTCGCCGGGGGGGAGGCGGCGGCGGTGCTGGGGCCCGAGGCCTCGAGCTATCTGGAGCGGCGCCACATCGGCGCGCTCACCGAGAGCCTGGAGAGCCTCGCCGCGCTGATCCCCGAGGGCTCCCGCTACGACGGGGTCGAGCAGATCGGGCAGGACGCCTACGCGATCTGGGTGGCGCCGCCCGCGGGCGAGCGCATGCTGGTGGGCATCGGGACCGCCGTGAGGGTCGGCGCGCTCTGGCGTCTGCGCGATCCGCCCTTCCTGGGCTCGGGGGTGCTGCCCCTGCCCGCCCAGCCCGCCGCGAGCGTCCCCGCGACGGGCTGAAGCGCCATGATCAGCCCTCGTACTCGCCGAAGGTCTCGCGGAGGTAGGCGATGACGTTCGCCACGTCGTCGGACGTGAGGGACGACTGCGCCGGCATCTCCTCGTAGCCGTTCATGATGACGTCCTCGATCTCCGCGTCGGACAGCTCGGGGACCTCCTCGGTCATGGAGGGGGCATAGCCCTCGGTGCCCTCGCCGCTGGCGCCGTGGCAGGAGGCGCAGGTGTCAGCGTAGACCGTCGCGCCCGCGGTGGGGTCGCCGGTCGTACCGCCGGACTCGCCGCCCTTGTCCTTGCAGGCGACCATGGAGAGGGTGAGCAGTGAGAAGAACAGGCCGGACCACTTCATTGTATCGCTCCTCCGTCTTGGGGGTGTCTCCGGAGAGACCGGGAGAGTATAGACGATAGAACAAGGTATTTGCATATCCATTTTACACTCCCTGCGCGGCGACGCCGGGCGCGTTAGCAGCAGCGCCATGTCAGCGCCGGTCATCGAGGCCACTGAGCTCTCGCGTCGCTTCGGCGGGCGCTGGGCCCTCGCCCGGGTGGACCTGCGCGTGGAGCCCGGCGAGCGCCTGCTCCTGTTCGGGGCCAACGGCTCCGGGAAGACCACGCTCCTGCGCGTGCTGGCCACGCTGCTGACGCCGACGCGCGGGACGCTCCGCCTCTTCGGTCGGGAGGTGCAGGCGGACATGCAGGAGCTGCGGCGGCGGGTGGGCCTGGTGACGCACACGCCCGGGCTCTACGAGGATCTGTCGGCCCGCGACAACCTGGCCGTGCAGGGGCGCCTGCTGGGGCGACCGGTCCCGCGGGATCTGCTGGCCCGGGTGGGGCTCCAGGACCGGCCCGACGCCGTGCGCCACTACTCGGCCGGGATGCGCAAGCGCCTCTCCTTCGCCCTGCTGCTCCAGAAGGAGCCGGAGCTCGTGCTCCTCGACGAGCCCTTCGCCCAGCTCGACCCGGCGGGCATGGAGAGCACGGCCGAGCTCATCCGCTCGCTGCCGGGGACGGTGGTGGTGGCGAGTCATCAGCTCGAGCGCTCCTCTCAGCTCTGCGAGCGCGCCCTGCTTCTGGAGCAGGGCCTCCCGCGCTGGAGCGGCCCGGCCCGGGAGGCGCCCGAGGCCTGGCGGGCGCTCCATGGGCGCGTCGAGACCCGAACCGAGTGAGGGCGCGCAGATCAGGTTAGGGTCCTGGGACAGGAGGGGGCGTGCGCGCGGTTCTGGGCATCCTGGAGAAGGACCTGCTCATCGAGTGGAGGGCGCGGACCCGGGGTCTCGCGCTGCTCTGCTTCGCGTTCATCGTGCTGCTGCTGTTCTCTTTCGCGATCGGGCCGGACACGGCGGCCCTGAGCCGGCAGTCGGCGGCCTACCTGTGGATGGCGGTGATGCTGTCCAGCACGCTGCTGCTCTCGGCCTCGCTCCAGCTCGAGGTGGAGGCGGGGGCGCTGGAGCGGCTGCTGCTCATCCCGGTGCCGCCCGCGGCGCTGTTCTACGGCAAGGCGCTGGCCAACGCGCTCCAGCTCGTGATCATCGCCGTAATGTCGCTGGGCGTGAGCCTCGTGCTCTTCGACGCCCCCGCTCCGCAGGAGCTGCCCGCCCTGGTGGGCGCGGTGGTGCTGGGGAGCGCCGGTCTGGCCGCGCCGGGCACGCTGTACTCGGCGCTGACGGCGCGGGTCCCGGCGAAGCAGATCCTGCTCCCCCTGATGCTCTTCCCGCTGGTGGTGCCGGTCCTGCTGGCCGCGGTCAAGGCGACCAGCCTGGCCATGCAGGGCGACCCCATGGACCAGTCCGGGTCCTGGATCATCCTGCTGGCCAGCTTCGACGCGGTGTACTGGAGCCTCTGCGGCGTCCTCTTCGGAAAGGTGGTGGACCTGTGAAGTGGGAGATCCCGCTCGGCGTGTTTGGGGTGCTGCTGCTCGCCGCAGGGCACGGGATGGGGCTGTTCATGGCTCCTCCCGAGGCCATGATGGGCGATGTGGGCCGCATCCTCTATGTCCACGTCCCCACGGCCTGGATGGCCCTGGTCGTCTACCTCATCAGCTTCGTGGCCGCGGTGGGCGCGCTCTGGTCGGGCCGCCGGGGCTGGGACGCGACCATGGAGGCGGCGGTGGAGGTGGGCGTGCTGCTCAACGCCCTGCTGCTGGTGCAGGGCTCCATCTGGGCGCGCCCGACCTGGGGGGTCTGGTGGACCTGGGATCCGCGGCTCACGACGGCGGCGGTGCTGCTGGTGGCCTTCGGCGTGGTGCTGGTGCTGCGACGCACCATCGAGCAGCCCGAGCGGCGCATGGTGGCGAGCGCGGTGGCGACGGTGGTGGCCTTCGTCGATGTGCCCATCGTCTACTACTCGGTGAAGTGGTGGCGGACCCTGCATCAACCCTTCTCCAGCCCGAAGACGGTGGACTCGGAGATGGTGACGCCGCTGCGCGTCGCCGCCTTCGGGATGCTCTTCCTGTCCATCGCCCTCGTCGGCGCGCGGCGGCGCATCGCGCTGCGCGATCTGGCGCGCGAGGACGAAGCGCCGGATCTCCCCGAGCTGCCGAGGCCGCTCGAGGTCGGAGGGAAGCCATGACGGGCGGGATGATCTCGGGCGGGTGGGAGTATGTGTGGGCGGCCTACGGGATCAGCTGGGCGGCGCTGACGGTGTACGCGATGTCGCTGGTCGTCCGCTGGCTGGGAAAGGAGGACTCATGAACGCAGGAGCGAAGCGGCGTCTCTTCCTCGGCGGTGCGCTCGTGGTGGCGGGGCTCGGCCTCGGCGTCATCGCGTTCGGCGACATCGGCGAGAACCTCGTCTACTACTGGGATCCGAGCCAGCTCCGCGAGCACGGGGAGCAGGCTGTCGGGGCCACCATCCGGCTGGGCGGCCTGGTGAAGCCCGGCACGGTGGACTGGAAGCAGAGCGCGGGGCAGATCCACTTCTCCGTCACCGACGGCAAGCAGGAGGTCCCCGTCCACGCCCGCGGCGCGCCCCCGCAGATGTTCCGCGAGGGCATCGGGGTCGTGGTCGAGGGGACCATGACCCGGGAGGGGATCTTCGAGGCGGATCGCCTGATGGTCAAACACTCGAACGAGTACCGCGCTCCTGAGGAGGGCAAGGCCCCTCACGACCTGTACAACACGGTGGAGGGTCTTTGATCTCGCTGCTCGGAAGAACGGCGCTGCTGGTCGCGCTCGCCGCCTGCACGATGGGGGTCATCACGGGCGTAGCCGCGGGGCTGAAGAAGAGCGAGGAAGCTCTCCGTTGGACGCGCGTGCTGACCTGGATATTCGGCGTGTCCACGACGATCGCCGTGGGTTTGATGGAGTACGCGCTCCTCACCCATGACTTCTCGGTCTCCTACGTGGCGCAGGTGGGCAGCCGGGCGAGCCCGGACTGGGTGTCGGTGGTCTCGCTGTGGTCGAGCCTGGAGGGCTCCATCCTGCTGTGGGCCTTCATGCTCGCGGTGTTCGCCACGGCCTTCGCGGCGCTCACCAAGGACCGCTTCCCAGACCAGACGCCCTGGGCGCTCAGCGTGCTGCTGGGCGTGGGGGTGTTCTTCAGCTTCCTGGTGACCAGCGTGGCGCACCCGTTCACGCCGGTCTCGCCCGTGCCCCCGGACGGCCCTGGCCCCAACCCGCTGCTGCAGAACCACATCCTGATGGTCATCCACCCGCCCGCCCTGTACGGCGGCTACGTCGGGATGTCGGTGCCCTTCGCGATGGCGGCGGCGGCGCTGCTGGCGGGGAAGCTGGACGCGGCCTGGATGCGCGCGCTGCGGCGCTGGACCCTCATCCCCTGGGCCAGCCTGACGCTGGGGATCATGCTGGGCGGCTGGTGGAGCTACGAGGTGCTGGGCTGGGGCGGCTACTGGGCCTGGGACCCGGTGGAGAACGCGAGCTTCCTGCCCTGGCTGACGGCGACCGCCTTCCTGCACTCGGCGATGGTGATGGAGCGCAAGGAGCACCTGAAGGCCTGGACCCTGGCGCTGGTGCTCTCCACCTTCCTGCTCACCATCCTCGGCACCTTCATGACGCGCTCGGGCGTGTTCAACTCGGTGCACGCCTTCTCGCAGTCGGACATCGGGCCGGTGCTGCTCGGATTCCTGGCGGTCTCCGCCCTCTTCAGCCTCGTGCTGATGGCGGCGCGCGTGGACCGGCTGGCTCCCCCCGAGGAGGGGATGGAGGGGCCGGTCTCGCGTGAGATGGCCTTCCTGCTGAACAACCTGCTGTTCGTGGCGTTCACCTTCACGGTGCTGCTGGGCACGATCTTCCCGCTCATCAACGAGGTGGTGACCGGCACGCAGCTCTCCGTGGGCGAGCCCTATTTCAACCGGCTCTCCGTGCCCATCGCCGCCGCCATCGTGTTCCTGATGGGGGTGGGCCCCGCCCTGCCCTGGGGCGTGCCTCGCCCGGGGGCGCTGCGCGACCGGCTGCTGGTGCCGGGGGTGATCGGGATCCTCATGGTGGGCGTGTGCGCGGCCCTGGGCTACCGCTCGCCGTGGGCGCTGCTCACGTTCGGGTTGTGCGCGTTCACTGGGGTGATTCACGTCCTCGAGTTCTGGGTGCCGGCGCGGGCGCGCGCGGCGAAGACGGGGGAGGCGCTCCCGGTCGCGATGTACCAGATGTCCGTCCGGGCGCGGCGGCGTTTCGGGGGGTACATCGTCCACTTCGGCGTGCTGGCCATCGCCGCGGCGGTGGCGGCTTCGGGCAGCGCGAAGACGCAGATGCACGCGACCGTCCGCGAGGGGGAGAGCGTCGAGTTCCAGGGCTACAAGCTCACCTACCTCGGGTCGGATCGCGTGGAGGAGGCTCACCGGACCGCCGATCTCGCGCGCTTCGCCGTCGAGCGGGGCGGGCGCTCGCTCGGTGAGCTGGCCCCGGCCATGAACCACTACAAGCGCATGGGGCAGCCCATCGGCACGCCGGACGTGCGCTCGGGCATCCAGGAGGACCTGTACCTGAGCCTGATCCAGGTGGACGCGGCGGGCAAGACGGCCTCGCTGGACATCATCGTCGAGCCGCTGGTCTGGTGGATCTGGGTGGGCGGCCTGGTGATGGTGGTGGGGACGATCTTCGCCGTCTGGCCGGAGCGGCGTGCCTCGGCCGCGCCCGCGTCCGGGTCAGCGCCCGCGCCCGCGGAGGGGAAGGCATGAACTGGAAGATCCTCGCCGGGGGGGCCGTGGTGATCCTGCCCGCGGTGTGGCTGCTGGCCGAGGGCTTCGGCCACGACCCGCGCGCGCTGCCGAGCGTGCTGGAGGGCAAGCCCGCGCCGGGCTTCGCGCTGAGCACCATGGAGGGCGAGCCGGTGGCGCTGGCCAGCCTGGAGGGGAGCCCGGTGGTGCTGAACTTCTGGGCGACCTGGTGCGTGCCCTGCCTCCAGGAGCACGACACGCTCCTGCAGGGGGCGCGCCGCTACGAGCCGCGGGGGGTGGTGTTCCTGGGCGTGCTCTACGGGGACGAGGCGGAGAACGCTGAGAAATACCTGAAGAAGCACGGGCGGGCCTACCCGACCCTGCTCGACCCCAACCAGCGCACGGCCATCGACTACGGGGTGGGCGGCGTCCCGGAGACCTTCTTCATCGACCGGAAAGGTCAGATCGTGCGCAAGGTCTCGGGGCCCCTCCTGCCGGAGGTCCTGGTGGAGACGCTGGAGGCGATGCTGTGAGGACCCTGCTCCTGCTCTGGCTCTGGGGGGCGCCCGCCCGCGCGCAGGCCCCCGAGGCTCCCGAGGCGTCCTCGGCGCCCATGAAGGACGAGGACGCGGGCAAGCCGCTGGCCGAGCCGCCGCTGGGGGCCCCGCCCTCGGACGAGGAGGTGACGCAGCGCACGGACCAGCTCGCCTCCGAGCTGCGCTGCCCGGTGTGTCAGGGCCTCAGCGTGGCGGCCTCGCCCTCGGAGGCGGCGCGGGCCATGCGGGACCGCATCCACGAGCTGGTGGCGCTCGGCTACGGGGACCAGCAGATCGTGGACTACTTCGTAGGCCGCTACGGGACCTGGGTGCTGCTGGAGCCCCCCAAGCAGGGGCTCACCTGGCTGCTCTGGCTGGGGCCCGCGGCGGCGGTGGGCGGGGGGCTGCTCTGGGTGGCCTTCGGCGCCGGCCGGAAGAAGGCGGCGGCTCCGGCGCCCGAGGCCGGGGTTGAAGGGGCCGCGGAGGCGGACGCCTACCGGGCCAGGGTGCTGGCGGAGCTCGGCGAGACGCAGACGAAGAGGGAGGATCACCGCTCGTGAACTGGGATGTCTGGGGTCCTCCTCTGGTTGTGGTGGGTGTGGGCGCGGTGCTGGGCGCCGCGCTGGCCATCGCCTCGCTCGCCCGCGGTCGCAAGGCGCGGGCCAGCGAGGGCGAGGTGCTGCGGGCGCGCAAGGAGGTCCTGATGGAGGCCCTCCACGAGGTCGACGCCGATCGCGAGAAGCTGGGTGAAGAGGCCTGGCGATCCCGCCGCGAGGCCCTGGTCGGGGAGGCCGCGGACACCCTGCGCGCCCTGGACCAGGGTGAGCCCGCCGCCCCCGCTGAGGCTGAGGCCCCCCGCAAGGCGCCCTCCAGCGCGGCGTCGCGGGCCGGCTGGGCCCTGGGCGGCGTCGGCTTCTTCGTCGCCCTGGGCTACCTGCTCAGCACGTTCAGCGCCGAGCGCAAGGAGGGCCAGCCGATGACCGGCGGATCCTCCAGCGCCCCGCAGGCCTCGGACGCCGAGGTGCTGGCCGCGAGAGCCGCGCTGGAGAAGAACCCGCAGGATCTGGACGCGCTGAACGTGCTGACCTGGCACGCGATCCGCTCGCGCGATCTCAGCGGGGCCATGGCGACGCTGGACAAGGCGCGGGCCATCTCGCCCGAGGACCCCTATGTGCTCACGCACCTCGCGGTGCTGCAGCTCCAGATCGGGATGAACGACCGGGCCGAGGCCACCCTGCTCAAGGCCCTGGAGAAGAACCCGGCGCTCCCCCGCGCGCTCATCTTCCTCGGGCTCGCCCGCATGCAGCGGGACGATCGGGAGGGGGCCATGGCCGCGCTGGAGCAGGCGGTGGCGGCGAGCCCGCCCACGTCGGAGGATCGCCAGATGGCGGTGACGCTCCTGGCTGAGGCCAAGGCCCCGCCGCCGCAGGTCCGCCTGCAGGGCTCCGTCGCCCTCGCCGAGGGCCTCCAGACCCCGACCTCCGGCCTGCTCTTCATCATCGCCCGGCGCAGCGCCGAGGGGGGCGGGCCGCCGGTGGCCGCGCTCCGCGTCCCGCTCAAGAGCTTCCCCTACAGCTTCTCGATGGCCGACGGCGACATGATGCTGGGCGGCGAGTGGCCCGAGCAGGTCTGGCTGCAGGCGCGCGTGGACAGCGACGGCAACCCGTCCACGAAGTCCGAGGGCGACGTGGAGAGCGCCGTCATCGGCCCGCTGAGCTCGGGCACGAAGGACATCGCGCTGACCCTGGGCGGGAGCTGAGCGTCCGCGAGACCTGAGCCTCTGCGAGACCTGAGCCACCGCGAGCGGACGCTGGGCGGGCGCGGAGCCCGCCGGGCGCCGGCTCAGACGTGGACGCCCGCCAGGGAGAGCAGGGCCTCCCGGCACCAGTCGATCAGCGGCGCCGGGTAGATCCCGAAGACCAGCACCACCGCCGAGGCCACCGCCAGGGCGCCGAGGGCCGGGGTGTTCAGGGCCAGGCGCGGCGCGCCCGCCGCCGGCTTCATGTACATGTGGACGATGGGCCGCAGGTAATAGTACACGCCCGCCGCCCCGCCGATGGCGCCCACCACGGCGAGGCCGGTGTGACCGCCCTCCACCGCCGCCGCGAACAGGTAGAACTTCGCCACGAAGCCCATGGTCGGGGGCACGCCCGCCAGCGAGAGCAGGCAGACCGAGAGCCCCGCCGCCAGCCAGGGATGCTGCACCGACAGGCCGTTCAGGCGCTCGATGCCCGTGTCATCCGAGCCGTCCCGGGTCAGCAGGCTCAGCACCGCGAACGCGCCCACCGTCATGACCGTGTAGGTCAGGAGGTAGAAGAGCAGGCCGCCCACCCGCGGGTTCTCGGCCAGGCCCGTGGCCGGCGCGCCCGCGAAGGCCATCAGCAGGAAGCCGGCGTGCCCGATCGAGCTGTAGGCCAGGACGCGCTTCAGATCCGTCTGAATCAGCGCGCCGAGGTTGCCCCAGAGGATCGTGATCGCCGCCATCCCCCAGATCGCCCAGCCCCAGTCCACCTTGCTGGACAGGAAGGCCACGAACATCACGCGGGCGAAGGCCGCGAAGGAGGCCGCCTTCACGCCCGTCGCCATGAACGAGGTCACCGGGGTGGGGGCGCCCTGGTAGACGTCCGGGCTCCACATGTGGAAGGGCGCCGCCGCCACCTTGAAGCCGAAGCCCACCAGCATGAGCCCGAGCCCCACCGCCAGCAGCGGCGAGTCCGTCACCGCCCGCCCGTCGGCGAGCCACTGGCCGATGAAGTCCAGCCGGGTCGTCCCCACCGCCCCGTAGACGAAGGCCACGCCGTACAGCAGCAGGGCCGCGGCGAAGGCGCCGAGGATGAAGTACTTGGCCGCCGCCTCCACCGCGCGCAGCTCGCCGCGGTTGATGGCGCAGAGCACGTAGAGCGCGATGCTCATCAGCTCGAGGGCGACGAAGAGCAGGATGAGGTCGTTGGCCACCGCCAGCAGCGACATCCCGGAGACGGCCATCAGCAACAGCGGGTTGTACTCGGGGACGCGCACGTCCACGCGCTCCAGGTAGTCGTGCCCGATGAAGAGCGCGCCCAGGCCCGCCAGGCAGAGGATGTAGTTCACCACGACGCCGAAGCTGTCCACGGCGACCATGCCGGAGAAGGCCAGCCGCGACTCGTCGGCGACCTCCGCCCCGATCACGCCGTTGAAGATCAGCGCGAGCAGCAGGCCCGAGGCCGTCACCCCGGTGGACACCGCCGACGAGCGGCGCCCCGTCACGACCTCCACCATCAGGATCAGCAGCCCGAACGCGAAGGTCGTGAGGCTCGGCCAGATGTACCTGAGCTCGCCAACGGAGAATTCCATCGTCTACTCCTCCGCCTTGACTACGGCGGACGGGTCCGTCGCCTCGATGATCCGCTCGACCGAGCTGCCCATCTTCTCCAGCACGGGGCCGGGGAAGAGGCCCATGATCACGATGAGCACCAGGATCGGCGCGAGGTAGAGCTTCTCCACCAGGTTCAGATCCTGCAGATCCTTGTTCTCCGTGTTCCGCAGCGGCCCGAAGACCATGCGCTGGTAGGCCCACAGCATGTAGACCGCGCCGAAGATGACGCCGGTGGTGGCGAAGGCCGTCGCGACCGGGTGCCGCTCATAGGCGCCCATCAGGCAGAGCAGCTCGCCGATGAAGCCGTTCAGGCCGGGCAGCCCGATGCTGGAGAAGGTCACCACCATGAACACGAAAGAGAACAGGGGCACCACCTTGGCCAGCCCGCCGTACTCCGAGATCATGCGGGTGTGCCGCCGCTCGTAGAGCACGCCCACCAGGAGGAACAGCGCGCCCGTGCTGAGCCCGTGGTTCAGCATCTGGTAGACCGCGCCGCTCACGCCCTCGGGGTTGAGCGCGAAGAGGCCGAGCATCACCACGCCCATGTGGCTCACGGACGAGTAGGCCACCAGCTTCTTGATGTCCTCCTGCACCATGGCCACCAGCGCGCCGTAGATGATCCCGATGACCGCCAGCACCACCAGCGCGGGCCCGTAAGTCAGGGTCGCCTCGGGGAACAGCGGCATCGCGTAGCGCAGGAACCCGAAGGTCCCGAGCTTCAGCAGCACGCCCGCCAGGATCACCGAGCCGCCCGTGGGCGCCTGGACGTGGGCGTCCGGCAGCCAGGTGTGGACCGGGAACATCGGCACCTTCACCGCGAACGCCACGGCGAAGGCGGCGAACATCAGCACCTGCACGTCCCAGGGCAGGCTGAGCTGGTACAGGTCGATGAGGTTGGACGACCAGGTCCCGAACTGCTCATGGTGCTGCGTGTAGAGCCCGAGGATGGCCACCAGCATCAGCAGCGAGCCCGCAAACGTGTAGATGAAGAACTTCACCGTCGCGTAGATGCGCTCGTAGCCGCCCCAGATCCCGATGATGAAGTACATCGGGATGAGCATCAGCTCCCAGAACACGTAGAAGAGGAAGGTGTCCAGCGCGACGAAGGCGCCGATCATCCCCGTCTCCAGCAGCAGCATGAAGCCGAGGTACTGCGGGAGCCGGTCCTTGATGCTGCTGAGCGAGCTGCCGATCACGATGGGCGTGAGGAAGGTGGTCAGCAGCACCAGCAGGACGGCGATGCCGTCCGCGCCCAGGTGGTAGCTGATCCCGAGATCCTCCACCCAGGGGTAGGGCCCCTCGACGAACTGGAAGGTGCTCCAGCCCTCGATGGGGCCAGCCTTGGCCGGGTCGTAGCCCCAGAGCGGCAGGGAGGCCGCGAAGGTCAGCAGCGAGACCGCCATCGCTGTGATCTTCGCCGTCTCCTTGGGCGCGAGGAAGCACAGCACCGCGCCCAGCAGGGGAAGGAAGGTGATGATCGAGAGCAGATGCGCCATGGCTCAGGCTCCCATCGCCGCGTAGGCGAAGACCAGCACCGCGGCGCCGACCGCGACCGCGAACGCGTAAGCCTGCACCTGGCCCACCATGGCCTGCCGGTTCAGGTTGGACAGGCCGCGCGCCACCTTGGAGGCGCCGTTCACCAGCCCGTCGATGATCATCACATCCACGATCGCCCAGAGCACCTGCTTGCTGACCAGCACGATGGGCTTGAGCAGGGTGGCCTCGTAGATCTCGTCCACGAACCACTTGTTGAGCGAGCCCTGGTAGAGCGCCGGCACCTTCGCCGCGATCTCCGCCGGCTTGCTCGGGTTGCTCACGTAGAGGCTGTAGGCGAGGCCCACCATGCCCAGCGCGCCGGCCACCGTGACCCCCATGAGGATGTACTCCATCGAGCCACCCTCCGCGAAGGTCACCACCTTCTCCGCAGGCTCGAAGACCGGCGCGAGGAAGTGGTGCAGCCAGCCGTGCTCCGCCAGCCAGTGCGGCAGGTTCATGAGCCCGCCCACCACCGAGAGCAGGGCCAGCACCACCAGGGGGAAGGTGATGACCGCCGGGGACTCGTGCGGGTCGTGCCCGTGCCCGTGGGCGTCATGACCATGATCCTGACCATGTCCGTGACCATGATCCGCGTGGCCGCCACGATAGCTGCCCCAGAAGGTCATGAACATGAGCCGGCTCATGTAGAAGGCCGTCAGCATGGCGGTCGCGAAGGCCACCGCCCACAGCACCTTCGTCATCGCCGCGCCCATGGGCAGGTCCTGGAAGAGCTCCGTGCTGTAGGTCAGCCAGAGGATCTCGTCCTTGGAGAAGAAGCCCGAGGTGCCGGGGAAGCCGATGATGGCGAGCCAGGCGCAGACGAAGACGCCGAAGGTGATCGGCATGTACTTCTTGAGCCCGCCCATCTTCCGCATGTCCTGCTCGTGATGCAGGGCGTGGATGATGGAGCCGGACCCGAGGAAGAGGGCGGCCTTGAAGAAGGCGTGCGTGACGACGTGGAAGAAGCCGGCGGTGAACGCCCCGACGCCCACGCCCAGGAACATGTAGCCCAGCTGGCTGACCGTGGAGTAGGCCAGGACCTTCTTGATGTCCGTCTGCGTGATCGCGATGGTCGCCGCCAGCAGGGCCGTCGCCGCGCCGACGGTGGCCACCACCGCCATGGCCGCCGGGGCCAGCACGTAGAGGAAGTTCAGGCGGCAGAGCATGTAGATGCCGCTGGTCACCATCGTCGCCGCGTGGATGAGGGCGCTGACCGGCGTGGGGCCCGCCATCGCGTCCGGCAGCCAGACATAGAGCGGGATCTGCGCGCTCTTGCCCGTGGCGCCGCCGAAGAAGAGCAGGCAGATGGCCGTGACCGCCAGGCCGCCAGCGCCGCCCACCAGGGCCGGGTTCTGCTCGATGACCTCGCGCAGCTCGACGAAGTTCAGGGTGGCGTGGTCGCCCAGCGACCAGAACAGCCAGAAGAGGCCCACCAGGAAGCAGAAGTCACCGACGCGGTTGGTGACGAAGGCCTTGCGCCCCGCCGTGGCGTAGTCGGTGTTCTCGAACCAGAAGCCGATGAGCAGGTAGCTGCACAGGCCCACGCCCTCCCAGCCCACGAACATGAGCAGGAAGTTGTCGCCCATGACCAGCAGGAGCATCGCGAACACGAACAGGTTCAGGTAGGCGAAGAAGCGCCACACGCTGCGCGCGTCCGAGGGGTCGTCCATGTAGCCGACCGAGTAGACGTGGATCAGGAAGCCGATGCCCGTGATCACGCACATCATGACGGCGCTGAGCGGGTCGGCCGCGAAGCCCACGTCCACCGAGAGTCGCCCGACCTTCATCCACTCGTAGAGCGTCGTCGTCAGCGCCCCGACCTCGCCGTGCCCGCCCAGGAGCTGGGAGAGCGCGTAGAAGCTGAGCACCGCCGAGAGCCCCACCATGGCGCTGGCGATCCCGCCGGCGACCACGCGGCTGGCGGCACGGTTCAGCAGCCCGATGATGATGGCCCCCAGGAGAGGGAAGGCCGGAATGAGAGAGAGATAGCTCGCTTCCACGGCTCAACCCTTCAGTACGTCGAGGTCCTGGAGGTCCACGGTCGCCTTGTGGCGGAAGAGCAGGATGACCAGGGCGAGGCCGACCGCAGCCTCCGCCGCCGCCACCGCCATCACGAAGACGGCGAAGACCTGCCCGTCCACCTGCCCGTTGTGTCGGGCGAAGCCGACGAAGGCGAGGTTCACCGCGTTGAGCATCAGCTCGATGCACATGAGCACGATGAGCAGGTTGCGGCGGGTCAGCACGCCCGCCAGGCCGGTGAGGAAGAGCGCCGCGCTCGTGGCGAGCACCGGGTAGAGGCCGACACTTTCCATCAGATCTTCCGCTTCCCGAGGACGACCGCGCCCACCATCGCGACGGTGAGCAGGGCGCTGGCGACCTCGAAGGGGAGCAGGTAGGCGCCGCCGAACATCGCCCGGCCGACCTGCTCGATGGTTCCAAAGCCTTCCGCCGCGGGCTGACTCTCGGTCCCCCGCAGCGCGTCCAGCGCCAGCAGCAGGCCCATCCCCGTGATGCCCGCCACACCCAGCCCGGCCAGCGCGCGCGTCCCGAGATCGGGCAGCGACCTCATCCCGTCGCCGCGCAGGTTCAGCAGCATGATGACGAAGATGAAGAGGACCATGATGGCGCCCGCGTAGACGAGCACCTGGATGATGGCGACGAAGTGCGCCTCCATCATCACGTAGAGTCCGGCCAGGAAGAAGAAGCACACCACCAGCGCCACCGCCGAGGCGATGGGGTTCCTTCGGGTCACGACCACGAAGCCCGAGAGGACCGCCAGCAGAGCGAACAGGTAGAAGGTCACCGCGAGGAGCATCGGCAACTCGGAGGGGAGGCCCGCCACGGCCCGTGACAGGCTTGCCGGGTGGTTGGCTGGGCGGGGTATCCCGTCGCAGAGATGGGCGCAAGGTACGGCGTCCTCGGCGGTTCTCAGGGGTGCGGCGGCTTCGTCCTTGCGGGTCCCCGTCTCATTGGGGTAGGGAAGTTGGTCAGACGGTCAGGTGTTCTTCCCTGGCTCACCACTTGCCCGAACCACGAGGCCAGAATCATGTCGTTCCGTCCGTTCGCCCTCGCCGCCCTTCTTCTCGCCGGCTGTGCCACCGAAGATCAGGTCAAGAAGCTCGAAGAGCGCATCGTCACCCTGGAGAAGAAAGTGGAGGAGGTCGAGAAGCGGCCTGCCTCCTCGCGCCCCTCGCCCTCCGCCGCGCCGGCCGCCCCGGCCAACCCCGAGCTCGAGGCCGCGGCCGAGACCGCCATCAAGGAGATCCAGGAGCTGGCCAAGGCCGGCAAGTCCGAGGATGTCCGCACGAAGATCGCCGACTTCGGGACGAAGTACGGCACGACCACCACCGCCGCCCGCGCCCGCAAGATGCTGTCTGAGCTCGAGATCGTGGGCAAGCCGGCCCCGACCGCGCTCACCGTGGAGAAGTGGTTCCAGGGTGAGGGCAAGGTCAACCTGGCCAGCTCGAAGCCCACTGTCCTCGTCTTCTGGGAGGTCTGGTGCCCGCACTGCAAGCGGGAGCTCCCGGAGATGGAGGCCGGGATGTGGAAGACCTTCGGCAAGGACGTCCAGATCGTGGCCCTCACGCGCCTGACCAAGGACAAGACCGAGGCCGACGTCCAGAAGTTCATCGACGAGAACAAGCTCACCTTCCCCATCGCCAAGGAGAACGGGGATCTGGCCAAGTACTTCGCGGTCAGCGGCATCCCCGCCGCGGCCGTGGTCAAGGACGGCAAGATCGTCTGGCGCGGCCACCCCAACGGGCTGACCGACGACGTGCTGAAGGGGATGCTGTAGCGCCTGTGGTAGCCTGGGCGGTGAATGCGCCGCCCTGTGCCGACCGCCGCGCTGCTCTACCTCGGCCTGGGGCTCGCGCTCGCCGCGCCCGCGCTGCGTGATCCTGCGCGCTGGGCGCTCGGGCACCCCGAGACCGACACCTACAACCACCTCTGGGGCTACTGGCACGTCGCCGGTCGGCTCCTGGAGGGGCGCTCGCCCTTCGAGGCGCCGGGACTGGCCTGGCCCGAGGGCGGCAGCCTCTACTTCATCGATCTGTTCGGGGCCCTGCTCACCCTCCCGGTGCAGCTCCTCGGCGGGCCTGTGCTGGCGTACAACCTCGGCGTCGTCCTGAACGTCGCCCTGGCGGGTCTGGGCGCATATCTGCTGGCGCGGCGCTTCTGGCCGGAGGCGGCGGCCCTGCTGGCGGGCCTGCTCTACGCCACCACCCCGCACCTGCTGGGCCAGATCTACGACGGGATCTCGGAGACCGCGGGCGTGGGCTGGCTGCCGCTCGCGGTGCTGGCCACGCTTCGACTCCTGGAGGATCCCAGCCCCCGCCGGGGAGCCCTGGCCGGCGCGGCGCTGGGGGCCTCCGCCCTGGCGAGCTTCTACTACGGGTTGTTCTCGGGCCTCTTCGTGGCGACGATCCTGATCACGCGGGCGGTGGAGCAGCCTCGATTCTGGCTGCGGCCCCTGGCCTGGCGCGGGCTCCTGGGCTTCGGGATCGCGCTGCTGGCGGTCGCCGGCCCGGCCCTGCTCCTGTTCGACGCCACCCTCTCGGCCGAGGACGCGCTGGTCACGCGGGAGGAGGGCTTCGTCGCGCTGACGCTCACCGGCCACAACATGGTGGACCTGCTCTCCTTCTTCCGGCCGGGGCGCCACTACAGCCCGGACCTGCGCGAGCTCTTCGACGAGGCGCTGATCGTCGTGGTCTACGTGGGCTGGATCCCGCTCCTGGCCGCGGGGGCGGCGCTGGCGCGGGCCTGGCGACGACCGGGAGAGCTCCCAGCGCTGAGGCCCTGGGCGGCGGGGGCGCTGGTGGCCTTCGCGCTGGCGCTGGGCCCCTACCTCTACGTGGCGGGGAGCTACGCGAGCCTGCCCGGAGATCGCCCGGTCCCGCTGCCCTTCCTGGCCCTGCTGACCGGGCTGCCCGTCTTCTCGCGCATCAGCCACGCCTTCCGCTTCGCCGTGCCGCTCTCGCTCTGCCTGGCGATGCTGGCGGCGGGCTTCGTGGCCTCGCGGCGGCGGCCGGGGCCCTGGGCGGCGGGGCTCGGGGCGGGCTGGCTGCTGGAGCTGGCCCTGCTCTCGCCGGCGGTGCTGCCCCTGCCGGTCTCCGACGCGGGGTTGGACTGGGCGCTGCCGGGCGGCGAGCGGGCCGCGCTCCAGGCCCCCCCGGACGAGGGCGACGAGGCCGTCCTCGACCTGCCCATCAGCCTGCAGGTGCTGGCCCGGAGCCGCTACGCCTGGCTGCAGGCCTGGCACGGGCGGCGGGTGCCCTATGGCCTCAACGATCCCACCCCGCGGGCGCTGGCCGGCAACCGGCTGGGACAGGCGCTCCTGAACCTGGAGCGCAGCTCGCTGGACACGCTGCCGCCCGCGCTCCCCACCCTGGATCTCGTGGTCGGCCTGCGCGCGCTGGAGGCGCAGGGCCTCATCGCGATCGTGGTCCACGGCGAGCTCTACCCGCCCGCGCTCCGCGAGAAGGTGACCACGCTCCTGGACATCGTGGTGGGCGAGGCCCAGGCCCACGACGCGGGCGCGCATCGCGTCTACATGACGCGGGACCGCCGGGATACGCTGATCCGATGACCCCTCCGCTGCCCACGCTCACCGACTCCCTGGCCCCCATCACCGAGGCGCTCGACGCCCTCGATCACGACGCGCGCGTCAACTGGATGCGCGGGCTCGGGCGCTCCCAGCTCCGCCGCCTCTTCGACCTCGCCGAGCAGGGTGGTCCGCTCACGGTGGACTGGTACGCCGGGGAGGAGGGCGAGGTCGTCATCCACGAGGGCCAGAACTCGCTGCCGGCGTTCACGACCTTCCAGAAGCGCTTCGTGCGCTTCGAGGGCCGGGTGCAGGGCTACAACCACCAGACCCTGCAGCCGCTCACGGGCCCGGGCCACTTCACGGTCCGGCACGACGGCCAGAACGTCGTCATCGACTACAACCTCGTGCCGCCCACGAAGCCTGAGGTCTTCCCGCCGCTCGTGCCCAACGAGAAGGGCTTCTCGCGGCTGGTCTACGGCTTCATGATCGACCGCATGCGGCGGGTCTCGCGCGACTGCACGATCGGCGCCGCGGAGAAGGGCGGCAAGCGCATGGGCGCCTGGTTCATGCTGACGCGGACGACGCGGGCCGCCTAGATCAGGTCGTCGCAGTCCGGGATCGCGTCGGTGGCGCCGGTGTCGGCGGCGCTCGCGCTGGCGGTGTCGGCCGTGTCGCTGGGCAGATCGCCGTCCGGGTCCAGCAGCAGGTCCGTCTCCTCGGTGGCGACCAGCCCGCAGCAGTCCTCGTTCTCGCTGCTCGCCGGGATGGGGATCGAGACCTTGCAGGTCACGGTGTAGGTCGGATCCTCCTCGTCGTCCCCGGCCAGCACGCCCGTGAAGACGTACTCGCCGAAGCCCGCGTCCGCGACCCACAGCGCGCACTCCTCGTCGTCCTCGGAGAGGCAGTGGGCCTTGCGGTTCTCCTCGAGGTCGTAGCCGGCGTCCTCGGCCTCGTCCTCGGACATCTTCGTGGAGCCCTTGCCGTAGGGCCAGAAGGTGTAGGTGAGCTTCGTGGCGTAGCTCTCGTCGCCTTCGGCGTCGACCACGCTCAACGTGACGTGGGTGTAGTCGCAGCGCACGTCGGCGCAGTCGGTCTTGTCACGCTTGCAGGCGCTGAGCGTGTGAGCGAGCGCGGCGCCCATGAGCGCGCCGGAGAGCATCAGGAGCCAGTTTCTCACAGTTCTTCCTCGTCGGGGAACACGTCGCGGAGGTGCTCGGCGCGGGCGGCGCGGGCGGTCCAGACGCCCAGCTGGGCCTCATCCCGGCAGGCCAGCACGCGGGCGCGGAGGGCGTCGGGGGCCGGGAGCCCGCGGGCCTCCAGGACGAGCAGGATGGCCTCGGCCTTGCCCTCGACCTTGCCTTCGGTCTTGCCCTCGGCCTTGCCCTCGGCCTTGCCCTCGGCCTTGCCCTCGGACCGGCCGCGCGCGGCGACCTCCTCCAGGCTCTCGAAGCCCAGGCGCCTCAGCAGGTTGCGCAGGGCGACGGCATGCGCCGCCTCCTGGTCGAAGAAGGCCGTCACGGGGACGGGCAGCTCGAGCACCCCGGGCGCGGTGAGCTCCTGCCCGGGGAAGGCGAGGCGAAGCGGCTCGTCGGGGGTGTGGACCTCTACCCGGGGCGGCCCGACCAGGCGCACCACCCAGATCTGCTGGGTGCCCGCGTCGAGGAGCTCGCGGATCTTCGTCTGGAGATCCGCCTCGTCCTGACCCTGTCCGGCGAACTCCACCGCCAGTGGAGGTGCCCCGGGGAGCCAGCCCGCCCGCTCGTCGGGGAGGGGGGCCACGTCCGGGGCGCGGAGCGTGCCCGGCTCCGGGCTGAAGCCTGGGTCCACCCCGGCGCTCTTCACCTTCGGGTCGGTGGCGATGATCTCCACCCCGCGCGAGCTGCCGGCGGAGTGCCTGCCCCCCGCAGGAGCGCAGTAGATCGCGTGCCCACGGGAGAGCTCGTAGCGGCTCCCCTCGTTGACGTGCGACGCCACGAAGGGGCCACGCGCGGGATCGAGACGGGCTGAGGCGGACATACAGAGAGCATATCACTCGCGGGAGCGCGCCGCGAGGGTGTCCAGGGCCGCGGTCACGTGGGCCTCCTTGCCGGGGAGCCGGGCGGCCATGCGCACCAGGGCGGGGTCCATCAGCGCCCGCAGCGCCTCCTCCGCCTGGGCGCGCCGGCTGGCGGCCAGGGTCGCCTCCAGGGCGAGGCCGGCGATGACGTGGGCCTGCTCGGGCGAGAGCGTGGGCGCCAGCGCGCGCAGGCGCTCGGCGCGGCGGCGGGGCTCCACCCCGGGCCAGGGGTCGAAGGGGGGAGGGTCGGGCAGGGCCACGGCCTCCCAGCCCTGGGCCTCGCCCAGCGCGGCGAGCAGGGCGGGGAGCTCGGGGTCCATCCAGGGTTGATGTCGGGCCCGCGGGCGCTCGGGCGCGGGCGGGGCGTCGGCGCGCTGGGCGGGGTTGAGCACGGTGCCGGCGCGCAGCGTCCAGGCCCGCTCCAGGGCGAGGTCGAAGCTGGCCTCGGCGAGCAGGGCGCGGGCGCGGGCGGCCTCCGCCCCCTCGGGCAGCAGGGAGGGCCGGGCGGAGGCGAGCGCGCTGGCCAGGGCCAGGGTCTGGGGCTCCACGCGCTCCTGGGCGCGGCGGGCCTGGAGCGAGGCCACCAGATCGGGCACGAGCCCGCCCCACCAGCCCAGCGCGAGGCCGAGGGCCAGCAGGCCGCGCGCGGCGGCCCTCACCGCTCCACCTCGGGGCGGGCCAGCTCCAGGCGGGCGGGGCCGCGTAGGCGCAGGCTCCAGGCCTCCAGCCCGGGGTCACCCTCCACGCGCGCCCAGGTCCAGCCGCCGGGGAGGATCTCCGCGGTGGCGCGCCGCTGGCCTTGAGTGAGCTCCAGGCTCGCCCGACCCTCCGCCACGCGCACCCAGACCCCGGCGCGCCGCAGCCCGCCCTCGCCCGCCCCGAGGTGGAGGCTCTGGCCTTCCTGGAGGGTCAGCGGCAGCCCGAGCTCCGCCCAGGGCGAGTCCAGACCCTCCACCCGATCCGCCGAGAAGTTCCGCTCTCCCGGACCCGGGTCGCGGAGCTCGAATGCCAGGAGCCCGCCCTCGTCCAACCAGGGAGCGCCAAACGCGTCCTCCAGCATGCGCAGCGCGGCGAGCCCGAGCTGGCTGGCCGCCTCCTGGTGCCCGGCGAGGTGCTCCTGCTCCTCGGGCAGCGTGGTGCGCACGACGAGATCGCGGAAGCCGTCCTGAATCAGCCGCCGCGCGTCCTGGCCCGACCAGGTCCAGGGGCCGGGCTGGCGGGCGAGGTCCAGCAGGGAGGTCAGCAGCGCGTTGTCGCCGACATAGCGCTGGAAGGTGGCCAGGTCGGTGCGCCGGATGAGCTGGTTGCAGTTGAGCATCGGGCGCCGGTGCAGCAGCTGGGCCGCCTGGGCCGAGGCGGCGGCGACGGAGAGGGGCTGGTACTGGAGCGGGAGCTCGATGAGGGCGCCCTGGCGCCCGGCCAGCCGGCCGTAGGCGGGGGGCACGCGGGCGTCGGAGAGCGCGCCCTGTGCGGGGCGGCCCTCGACCCAGTGGGGCTGGCTGGCGCCGACGCCGAGGGCGAGCGCGGCGAAGGCGAGGGCACCGCGCGCGCCCCGCTCGGACACCAACCGGGCGGCCCCGGAGGCGGCCAGCGCGGCCAGCGTGGTCAGCACGATGACGCCGATGCGGTAGGGCCGGTAGCCCTTGGAGAAGAGGGGCGCGTGGTTGTAGAGCCAGGCGTAGGGCAGGGGATGATCGAGGGACCAGGCCGAGATGGGCGGGCTCTGGTCGATGAGCGCGTAGGGCCCCAGCGTGAGCACCGTGAACCCGAGGGCGAGGCCGAGCAGGGGGAGCCCGCGCCGCCCGGCCGCCGCCAGCCCGGCCAGTCCCAGCGCCCAGGCCAGCCGCCCCGGCGTGCTCTCCAGCGGGTTGGTGGGGAAGTCCATGGCCAGCAGGGCGGCGCCCGTGGTCGAGTTCAGCACCACCTGGATGGCGTCCAGGTCCAGGAGATCCTGCTCGGTGATGCCGGCGAGCGGCGCGCTCCCGTCGGCGATCTCGCGGGCCCTCGCCCAGCGCTCGGGGGCGAACTGCTCGGCGCTGATGGGCTCGCGCGTGGGGGTCTCGCGGCGGACCAGCGGGATGAGGGGCGAGACCAGGGCCAGACCGAGGCCCAGGGCCAGCAGCGTCGCCAGGGCCGCCCGCCAGCGCCGCAGCGCGGCCTGCCACAGCAGGAAGCCCACGCCCAGCATCCCGGAGAACAGCGCGTAGTACCAGTTGAAGGGCCCCGTGATCGCCAGCAGCAGGCCCGCCCGCAGCACGCCCCCCCGATCCGGGCCTCGGGAGAGCTGGATCAGCGCCCGGAGGAAGAGGGGCAGGAAGCCGGCCGCCACCAGCTCCAGGCAGCCCGCGCGCAGCTCGCCGTACAGGTAGGGGTTGTAGGTGAAGACGGTGGCCGCCAGGGCCCCGGCCAGGAGTCGCCCGCGCGGCTCGGCCTCGTGCGCGATCGTCTCGCCCAGCGCATGCGCGGAGAGGGCGCTGAAGACCAGGCTGCCCAGCGCCAGCAGGTTGTAGGCGGCGACCGGCCCCAGCCCCAGCCGCACGAAGGGCGCGGCCATCGCCTGGAGCGCGAGGTGCCCGAAGCTCCACAGGTCGTAGCCCATCGGGTACAGGATGCGATCCGTCCACGCCGCCGGGCGGTCCAGGAGCTCGGCGAGCTGGCCAATGAGCCACAGCGTGGTCCAGGCGTCGAAGCGGTCTCCCCAGAGGTGGGTGCCGAGCCGGGCGGGCATGGGCCAGGTGAAGATCACCGCCGCCAGCGCGTAGATCGCGCCCAGGGCCAGCCAGCGCGCGCGCCCGCTCACGGCGCCGGCGGGCTCGTGAGGTCGAGCGGGTCGCGGCGGCCCTGGAGCACCTCCACCGAGGGCGCGAGGTCGGGGTGGGCCAGCGCGACGGCGACCAGCACGGTGAGCTTGAGGCCGTCGAGGTTCTCGGTGAGATCGGTGCGCCCGCCCTCCAGGGTGAACAGGGCGCCCACGTCCAGGTGCTCCTGGGCCCCCGAGCGGCTGCGGCGGAGGCTGGCGAAGTCACCGGCCTGCCAGGGCTGGCCGAGCAGGTCGGTGTAGAGCTCGGGCGTGAGGTCGGCGGAGACCTTCTTGCGCAGGAAGAAGAGGGCCGACGCCATGCCCGCCCGCTGGCGCTCGTCGAGGGTCACGGCCCAGCGCTCGGCCTCGTCCAGGGCCCCGCGGATCCAGGCCGCGCGCGCCGCCCGGGGGTCGGGGAGGCCGCGGCGGGCCTCGGTGAGCGCGGCGCTGGCGGCGCTGGCCTGGGCGTCGGACGGCGACCCGGACGCGAGGGTCCGGGCCAGCTCCGCGTAGATCGGGGTGAGCCGGGCCTGCTCGTCCGCGCCCGTCGCCGCCCGAGCCTCGCGCGCCGCCCGCTCCGCCGCCCGCACCCGCAGGCTCGCCTGACGCAGCGCCTCCAGCTCCTCAGGCGTGAGATCGAGCGCGCGCAGCCACACGAGGACGCGCACGCGATCCCCCAGCGGCTCGGCCTGATCCCCCAGCTCTCCGCCGTAGAGGGCCTCGGCCAGCGGCGGGGTGGGCGCGGGGGCGAGCGCCTCGGCGGCGGCGGGCTCCGGGGAGGGCGCCGGGCCGCATGCGCAGAGCCAGCCGAGCAGGAGGGCGGACCTCATCGGCGAACCCTACCACTGTCTCAGGGCGGCGAGGGCCCCCGCGATCTCCGGGCGCTCGGTCCGGGAGCAGCCGAGCCGGGACCAGCGCACCCGACCCTCGGCGTCCAGGAGCAGCGTGGCGGGGAGCCAGGGCGCCCGCAGCGCGCGCGGCGAGCCCCCGAGGCGGAGCGCCCGGAGGGCCTCGCGGCGGGAGCACAGGCCCTGCTGGAGCCCGCGGAGGGTGTAGAGGCCGAGCGGGTCGCGCCCCATGCCCCAGGCGGCAGCCAGCGCGCCCTCGGGGTCCGCCACGGCGGGGAGCCCGCGCGCCTCCGGGCGGGCGAGGATGGCCTCCCGGCGCGACGGGATCACGGCGACGAGGCCGATATCCGCCGCGGCGAGCTCACCCCGGGCCGCTTGGAGCTCCAGCAGCGCCAGGCGGCCGTGCGGGCTCTCCGCCGGGCGCAGGAAGGCCACCAGCAGCCCGCGCCCCTCGCCCCCCGGCCAGCGGAGCGGCGCGCCGTCCACGCTCTCCGCGCAAAGGCGCGGGGCCATGTGTCCTGGCACGAGCATGGACACCCCCTCGCTACCGTAAACGCCTGATCAGCAGTATCCTGCCCCCGATGAGCTGGCTCCTCTGGTCCTCGCTGGCGTTCGCCACCCAGCCCGCCGTGATCGGGGCGGGCGAGGCCCGATCGGTGGTGCTGCTGCTGGCGCCGGGGCTCGAGGAGCGCTCGGTGCGCTGCGACGACCTTGACGGGGACGGCGTCTGGACCTGCCCGGCGGGCGAGCTCCCGGCCGAGCTGGACGCCGTGGGCCTGCTGCTGGACGGGGAGCGCCTCGTGCAGGCGCGGGAGCTCACGCTGGGGGAGGCCCCGGAGGCGGTGGTGATCGAGCGGCTCGGCGACACCCTCCGGCTGAGCACGCGCCCCCTGGAGCCGCGGGCGGGCGGGGGGACGCCGCGACCGGGCTCGGCCGCGCTGCTGGTGGAGGTCCGCGTGGACGGAGAGTCCGCCCCGCGCCTCTCGGTGGAGGGCGCGCGCGGATCGGTGGAGCTCGCCTGCCCGGACGACGGGCGCTTCCCGGACCCGGTGGCCAACGACGGGGCGCGCACCTGCGCCGGGCTCGTGGACGACGGGGAGCTCACGCTCTCGCTGAGGCTGCCGGGGCAGGCGCCGCGCGCGCTGGGCTCGCTCTCCTGGCCGCCGGAGATCGGGCTGCGGCAGGTGCGGGTGGACGAGCAGGGGGCCGCGGTGGCGTCCTGGCCGATCCTGGACCGGGCGAGCATGCCGCGCCGGGAGGACGCGCCGCGGGTGCAGGGGCCGCCGCCGGGTCCGGGCGAGCCTCAGCAGCCGGGGGGCCCGACGCCGGGCGCTCTCTCCGGGCCGGACGGGCTCCAGCTCGCGATCTCGGTCCTGCTCGCGCTGGCGGTGGGCGGGATCGCCTGGCGGATCGGGCGCGGTCGGCCCGGCGCCATCCCCCACGCCCGCGCGCTGCCGCCGCCGCCGATCCTGCCCGGCGCGCCCGCGGGGAGCCTGATCCTGCGGGCCCCGGCGGGGCAGGGGAGCGCGCTGGCGGGCTGGCTTCTGCCGCGGCTCGCCCAGCTCCGACCCGTGCTGGTGGTGGACCCCGCCCTGCGCGCGGCGCCCTCCCCGGGTCCAGGCTCCGTGATTCTGTTCAGTGTGTCGTCGGACGTCGATGACGTTCTGGATTCAGTGAGCGCGGTTGCCGCACGCGCCATCGTGCCCCCCGCCGTGCTGGCGCGCGCCGGGGCGCTCTCGTGGGCGGGAGGGCTGGGCAACACGCCGGAGGCGACGCTCCTGGCTGGGCTTCCATCCGGCGCAATCCTCGTGCTGGTGCTGGAGGGCGAGCCCGCCCCCGCGGCGCTGCCCGAGCTCACCCTGTCCCCACATGAGGGAGAATGGCGAGCGCGATGACGTGGCTCCTGCTCGCTGCAGCCCTGGCCCAGACGACCCCCTCCCGAACGCAGGGGGCGGGAGGGCAGAACCCCACGGCGACGCCGGGAATGGGCGGAAACGCGCAGGTCGCGGGCTCTCCCGCCGGCTCTCCGGGTTCGCCCGGGGGCGCGCAGCCCGGGGCGCCGGGCTCTCCGGGGGGCGGTCAGCCGCCGAGCCCCGGGGGGCAGCAGGGCGGTCAGCAGGGTGGACAGCCAGGGGGGCAGCCGGGCGGCCAGCCAGGCGGCCAGCAAGGGGGTCAGCCGGGGGCTCCGGGAGCGCCGGGCGGCCAGCAAGGGGGTCAGCCGGGAGCTCCGGGAGCGCCGGGCGGCCAGCAGCCTCCCTCGGGAGCCGACGCCGAGGGGATGAGCAAGTACGGGGCGCCCTTCATCCTGCGGGTGAAGGACCCCGAGGGCCTGCTGGCGGACTCGCCGATGGCCCGCATGGGCTCGGGCGGCGAGTCCATCGACATCGGGCTGAAGGACGACGGCGTCCCCCCGGACATCGAGAAGGGCGACCAGATCTGGACCGGGCTGGTGGACCTGTACCCGGTCACGGCCGACCTGATCCTGCTGGTCTCCGGCGAGAAGGAGCTGCTCAGCTTCAACTTCGACGTCGACAAGGACATGCGCGACCCGGCGGTGGAGGTCACGCTCAAGGAGGGCGGCGGCACGGTCTCCCGCCTGGTGGGCCTGGGCGACAACCTGGAGGCCACGGTCTCCACCACCGAGATGCGCAGCCCGAACCAGAACACGTCCATGCCGGGCGCGGGCGGGCAGACCTCGGGGGCCTCGCAGATCGGCGGGTCCTTCACGCTGCTGAGCCTGGGCGTCTTCCTGGCGGGCGGGCTGCTGGGCGGGAGCGTGGCCTGGTTCCGGTTGCGCGCGGGCCCGGCGGGGCGGCTGCGGCCCATGGGCCCGGGGCCCTCGTACACGGGCGACGCGGGCGAGCCCTCGGGGCGCGGTCCGGCGCAGGTCTGGGTCTCGCCGACCCGCGACCACGCGCTGGCGGCGGCGGCGGCGCGCTGGGCGAGCACCTGGGGCAGCGTGGTGATGGTGCCGGACCCGGCGCACCGCGCTGCGCTGACGGAGCTGGGCAACAGCAACCCCCACTTGTACTGGCTGCCCGAGGACCAGCCGGAGCCCAGCGAGGTCCAGGCGGCCCTGGGCGCGCTGCGGGGTGACCCGGCGGTGGTGGTGGACGGGCTCAGCGCCCTCGTCCCCCCGGGCCCGGCGGAGACCGCGACGGCGCCGGCGGAGGAGCTGTGCGCGAACCCGAACGTGGTGCTGGTCCTGGGCCCGGATGAGCCGGTGCCGCCGGGGCTGCCGGTCTTCCGCTTCCGCGAGGTCGAGGGCGGCTACCAGCTCGAGCGCGGGCAGCTCCGGGTCTGAGGGCCTCCGCTCAGGGGACGGTGTACACGCGCACGGGGTGGGTGCGGCCCTTGACGGGGTGCTCGCCGAGGTCGCGGGCGCGCGCGGCGAGCTCGGGGGGGAGGCGGGCGAAGGTCTCCGCGGTGAGCAGCACCTCGGTGCCCAGCGCGTTGTTCAGGCCCTCCACCCGGCTGGCGACGTTGACGGTGTCGCCGATGACGGCGTACTTCATGCGCCGCGGGCTGCCCAGGTTCCCGGCCACCACCGGCCCGCTGTGGACGCCGATCCGGGCGCCGAGCCGCTCCACGCCGTGCTCGCGCCAGAGCTTCGCCACGCCGGAGCGCTCCCAGCCCGTGTTCAGGTCGAGGAGGCGCCGCTGCATGGCGAGCGCGCAGGTCACGGCCCGCTCGGCGTGGGCGGGCAGGTCCCCGGGGGCGCCGAAGGCCACCAGGATCCCGTCGCCCAGGAACTCGATGACCGTGCCACCATAAGCCTCGATGATCTCGCTCATGGCGCCGAAGTACTCGTTCATCAGCGAGACGACGGTGGCGGGGGGCAGGCGCTCGCTGAGCGTGGAGTAGCCGCGCACGTCGCTGAAGAGCACGGTGACCTCGCGCTGGTCGCCGCCGAGGCGGGCGGCCTCGGGCCCGCTGAGGATGGCGCGGGCGACCTCGCGGCTCACGTAGCGGCCAAACGTGTCGCGGATGAGCTCCTTCTCCTCCAGCCCCGCCGCCATGTGGTCCAGGTGGGTGCCCAGGAGGCCGAACTCATCCGTGCGACGGAGGTCCGCGCGCGCGCGAAGCTCGCCCTCCTCCACGGCGCTGGTCACGGCGATGAGGCGCTCCAGCGGGCCGCGCAGGTTCCGGCCCACGCCCGCGCCCACCAGCACCAGCGCGGCGACGGCGAGCCCGTAGAGCAAGGCCGTGACGCCCAGCAGGCGGCGCTCCAGGCGCTCCACGCGGGCCATGCGGATGTCCACGCCCACCAGGCCGACCACGGCCCCGCTGGCGTCGCGGAGGGGCGCGTAGCCCGACAGGAAAGTGCCCCAGGCGTCCGAGTAGGGGGCCTCCTCCACGGTCGGCGCCTCCAGGCCGGCGAGCATGCGCGGGGCCTGGGTGGCGTCGTAGCGCTCGCCGGGGACGCCCGGCTCCCCGTGGCGCACGACGTCGCCGGCGAAGCGCATCCAGCCCGGCTGGTCCGTGGGCAGCAGGACGTAGACGCTCTCGATCTCGGGCTCCTGGTCCAGGACCGTGTCGAGGCGGGCCTTCAGCGTGGGCCAGGAAGGCGAGGAGGGGCCCTCGATGGTGGCGACCGGCTCGGCGTCCAGCGCGGAGGCCAGGGCGAGGGCGACGCCGCGGATGTGAGCCTGCACCCCCGAGACCGCGGCCTCGGACGCCACATGGTAAAGGCTCGCCGCCAGCGCCGTGAGCACCAGCAGGACCAGCACCCCATACGTGAGCCCGAGCCTCACATGGAAGCGCTGCCAGAGCGAGAGCCTGTCCGTGCCCGAGCGCAGCGCCCACCTCCGCGCTCAGGATAGCGCGCGCGGCGCCTCACTCGTCTTCGGTCGGGGGCTGCTCCTGGCCCTTCTTGTCCCGGCCCTTCTTCTTCTGCGCCTTGCGCTCGGCCTCCCGGGCGGCGCGCTCCTCCTTGCGCTTGCGGGCGCGCTCGGCCTTGCGGGCGTCCGCGTCGCCGCTCTGGGCCTCCGCGCCCGCGGCGCCCTGCCCGGCTTCGTCCTCGCCCTCCTCGGCGGCGCGCGCCCCGCGGCGGTCCACCTCCACGTAGGTGAGGCGGAACTGCTGGTCGGAGCCCTCCAGCTCGGGCCTCAGGACCAGGGTGTCGAAGCCTCCGCGGGCCTCCTCGGGCACCTCGACGCGCCGGATCGCCACGCCCCCGTCTTCCGGGTCCGCGTCCTCGATGGCCACGGCCTTCCCGAGGCGGTCGTTGCCCAGCTGAAACTGCACCTTGTAGCGGTGGCGCGCGCTGAGCCCCAGCAGGACGGCGCCGCCGCGGGCCTTCTCGCCCAGGTGGACCACCGCGCCCAGCGCGGCGAAGCGGCCCAGGTAGAGGTTCTGGCCCTCCCGATCGCGGAGGATGGAGGCGTCCAGCTCCACCACGGGCGGGTGCCGGTAGCGTTCGGCGTCCACCAGTTCTGCGTACGTGCCCAGGTTGAACGCGATGATCTCGGAGAGACGCCCGGGGGCGTTCAGGTCGCCGCGCACGACGACGATCAGGTGATCGTAGAGCTCCGCCAGCTTCGGGTCCTCGAGCCGGTTGTCGCCGCTCAGCAGGGTCTCCGGGTAGCCGTCGGGGATGGCGCGCAGGAAGTGGCCGGGGCGCCAGCCGCCGCGGTCGAGCATGGGCAGCCGGGCCAGCAGCGGGTCGGCCAGCGCCACCGGGTCCAGGTACCAGGTGCCCGGCTTGGCGAAGAGCCCGGACAGCCCGATGCTGACGTCCACCTCCACGCGCTCGATCGCGGTGTCCTCCTGCCAGCGCGGGGCCGTGCCCAAGGCGGCGCGGGCGAAGCTCTTGTGCAGGCCCTGGAGCAGCCCCAGGCGCTCGTCGTAATAGCCGCGCTCGTCCGTGATCCCGTGCCAGTTGACCGGCCCCTTCTTGGAGGTCGCGCTGTTCTCGTCGGAGCTGGGGCCCAGCAGCCAGGCGCCGAGGGCCAGCAGGGCCAGGCTCCCGGCCAGCCCCGCCGTGCGCCGGTCGGGGAGCTCAGACGCCCGCCCCAGCAGCACGGCCCCCACCAGCGCCACCCCGGAGAGGAAGCGCCCGCCCATGAAGTCCCCGCCGATCCACACCACGTAGAGCAGGTGGAGCCCCATCCCCAGCACAGGAGCGTAGGCCGCCCGATCGCGCCGCAGGACGGTGAGCGTGATCCCCGCCCCGGCCAGCGCCAGGGTCGCCGGATCGTGCAGCGCGGTCCACCCCAGGTAGTAGAGGCCCTGCGCCACCTTCTCCATCGCCGGGATGCCCGTGCCCAGCTTGGCGTAGGCCGTGTTGGGGAAGGGGAAGCCGTAGTACCAGAGCGAGAACAGCGTCCACAGGCCGATGGGGAGCGCCCCCGCCCCCGCCCGCATCAGGGCGCCCCGCGTGCGGGTCTCCAGCAGGGCCGCGCCCAGCAGGGGGGCGAACATCAGCAGGTTGTCGTGCCGCGTCGTCACGCCCAGGCCCATCAGGACCGACAGGCGCAGCACCTTGCGCTCGGAGGCGGGCTCCAGCAGGAGGACCGTGAGCGCGGCGGCCAGCAGCAGGTGGGTGAGCGGGTTCTCCAGCCCGCTGGTGGAGTAGTCCAGGAAGCTCTTGGAGCACAGCAGCCCGAGGGTGGCCACCGCTCCCCCCAGCGGCGAGCCCGCGGTGCGCGTCGCGAGGAGCGCCACCGCCGCCCCGCTCAGCAGCAGGTTGGTCCCCAGCGTCGTGTAGTAGAGCTCGCGCGTCACCGTCACCAGCGGCAGCAGCAGCAGCACCCACAGCGGGTGCGTAAACGCCTGCACTCGCTCGCCCGGGTTCCACACCAGGCCGTGCCCGCTCACCGCGTTGGCCACCATGCGCAGCGAGATGAGGCAGTCGTCGCCCAGCCAGGCGGTGACGATGAGCGCCACCGCGAAGAGGCCCAGGGCCACGGCGCGGGCGAGCTGGCGAGGGTCTTCGCGGAGGGTCTGGATCAGGGGTGGGCTCGACATGGGCCCAAGGTAGCGCCTGTGCGCCTCAGGATCCCGCCCCCTGCGGGTGGATCCGCAGCAAATTTGCAGCCTCGGTCGAGAGGCTTGAAGCGGACAATTTATGTCCGCACAAATTCGCCTCCCCCCCACATCCCGAATAAGAGAGTTGTGTTCCGAGCGACACCGCTCCCCTCTCTCCCGCGGGCCCTCCAGGCCGCGCGTCGCCCGAGGTCTGCCATGAACGCGCTCCCCGTCTCCGTCTTCTCCTTCGCCTTCCTGCCCGCCGCGGTCCCCGCCGAGCTGCTCGCGCTGCCGGACGTCTCGGCGTGGATGGAGATGGTGGACGACGAGGATCTGGAGAGCACCGATCCGGTCGTCGCCCTCGCCGGCTTCACCGATCCGCGCTTCAGCGAGCGCCCCACCGAGCTCGTCGATCTGGCCGAGGAGGCCGTGCTGCTGGCCTGATCGCCCGCCTCAGGGGATGGGGTTCAGGATCTCCCACTCGGGCCGCCAGTCGTCCGCGGGCCCGTAGCGCAGCCGCACCACGCCCAGGAAGCGATCCGTGGAGATGGGCCCCCACCAGCGGCTGTCCACCGCGCCGTCGCGGTTGTCCGCCAGCAGGTACCAGGAGCCGTCGGGCACCGGCACCACCTCGGCCTTCCACTTGACCGGCTCCTTCTTGTAGCGGAGCAGCCAGGTGTTGGCGCGGGCGGGCGGCTTGCTCCACATGGTCTCCTGCGTGACCCGGTCGCCGTCCAGCTCGCCCATCTCCTTCTGGCGGATGCGCTTGACGTCCACCCGAAGCTCGCCGTCCTCGTAGCGCACGCGCTTGCTGCCGTCGGCGATGGCGCGTCGCAGCACCACGCGGGCGGGGTCGAGCGGGTCCTGGAGCGCGACCACGTCCCCGCGGATGGGCTCCAGCGGGAGGATGAGCACGCGATCCCCGGCCCGGATGGAGGGGCTCATCTCGTCGCTGCCCACGGTGCGGACCTTCGTCGCGCCCGCGCCGAGCAGGGCGAGCGGGAGGGCCAGCAGCAGGAGCAGGATCTTGGCGGTGCGCGTCACGGCGGAGAGCTTATCTCGTGGAGAGCCCGATCAGCCGGAGAAGATGCGGAAGTAGATGATGTCCACGCTCTGGCCGGGGCGCGGGACCGCCAGGCCCTCGAAGACGACAGCGTTGCGCGCGGCGTCGTACTGCCAGCCGTCCTCGGGGCGCTGGTGCAGGTTGACGCCGTCCACCTTCACCTCGAGCGAGTCGAGGTCAGGCATGTCCGTCAGCTCGAAGGTGTCGGTCATGCCGACCGAGGTGAACGCGATGGACTTCATCACGGCGCTGAAGTCGTTCTCGCAGATGCTCTTGAACTCGCCGCCCGTGTACTCCACCGCGTCGAGCAGGCGCGTGGCGGCCTCCGCCGAGGAGGTGCTGGACGCGCAGCCGCTGGGGAGGGGGCCGCCGATGAGGTTGACGCGGAAGCCGGTCTGGGTCTTGAAGATCGAGAGCTGGTCCAGGTAGACCTGCACCTCGTCGTCGGACTGGTCGTCCTCGTCGGTCAGCATCACGATCTGGAGGTCGGCGTCGGCGCGGAAGAGGGCGCTGTTGCCGGCGCTGAGCGCGGGCTCGGAGGTGGCGAGGCGGATGGCCTCGAGGTGCTGCTCCTCGCGGTTGCCGGCGATGCCGACGTCGGCCTGCTCGGTGAACGCCGAGTCCAGGTCCTCGGTGTCGGGCGTGAGCACGTCGCCCACCAGCATCCCCAGCCCGTCCTCGGCGTCGGTCGTGATGATGCCGATCTGGTAGTCCACGCTGGTCTCGTAGAGCACGTCGGCGTAGTCCTGGAAGTTGGCGACGAGCGCGTCCTGCTCCTCGGTCATCGTGGCCGAGTCGTCGATGACCCAGAGGATGTCGACGGGGCGCTCGGGCCCGCCCTGGGTGTAGCTGTCTCCGCTCGGGATGCGCGCCACGTTGTAGTCCGGGCAGCCGGTGAGCATGTTCACGGCGAGGACGGCGGCGAGGGAGCTTCGGACAGGGGACGGCATGGGGGCGACCTCCGCGCCCAAGGATATCGCACCGCGGGGCGCCGTGGTGCGATATGCTCACGGGCATGAGAAGCATCATCACGCTCACGATCCTGGCGGGCTGCTCTGGGGGTACGAAAGGTGAAGATGTCGGGGATGTCCTCGAGATCTCGCTGAGCCCCTCCGAGGTCTCCCTGACCACATCCGCGGACGCGCCCACCACACAGGAATTCAGTGTGTCGGCCACCTTCCAGAACGGGCAGGTGGAGGAGGACTTCAGCCTGGTGGGCTGGTCGCTCTCGAACTCGGCCGTGGGTAGCGTGGACGAGGACGGCGTCTTCACCACCTCCGTGAGCGCGGGCGGCGAGACCTGGCTCACGGCCGAGGTCAACGGCGTGGCGGCCACGGCGGCGATCACGGTCATCTACGAGGAGGAGGTGCTGGACGACGCCGCGCCGGAGGGCGCAAACGACGCCTTCTCCGGGGAGGCCGAGGAGGCGGGCAATGAATTCATGTGGGTCTACCCCGAGGACGGCGTGGCCCTGCCCCGAAACCTGCCGGAGTTCGCCTTCATGTGGGGCGACGCGCTGGGCTGCACGCTGTATCGGCTGACGTTCACGTCCGAGACCACCAACGTCACCATCATCACCGACCACAAGCAGTACACGGTCCCCAGCGAGCTATGGCAGGTGATCACGGCGACCAACGCCGGCAAGGACGTGACGGTCTCCCTGGAGGGCATCGTCGCGACGGTCTCGTCGAGCGGCGTGTCCAACGTGACGAAGCACTACAAGGCCAGCGACATCTCCTTCCGCGTCAACCGCTTCGACGCGCAGGGCGCGGTCTACTACTGGTCGGTCGGCAACAACGGGATCATGCGCTCGGAGGTGGACGAGGCCGCGCCGGAGCTGTGGTTCGGGCCGGGCAACCTCACGACCTCGCACTGCGTCGGCTGCCACGTCATCTCCCCCGACGGCGAGCGGGTGGCCTACTCCTGGCAGATCGGCGGCGAGGAGTTCTTCCGCATGGGGCTCGGGAAGATCGACGACGACGCGATCCCCAGCGCGCTCATCGAGATGGACGAGAGCCGGGACAAAGCGGCCTTCTCCACCTGGTCGCCCGACGGGGACCGCGTGGTCTTCTCCTATGGCGGGACGCTCTCCCTCTACGACGGCTACACGGGCGAGCACCTGGGGAGCGTCGAGAGCGATCTCGACCTCACGCACCCGAGCTGGTCGCCCGACGGCGACGCGCTGGTCGCGGTCTCCGCCACGCGCATGTTCGGCAACGACAGCGCGTTCATGGGCGGGGAGCTGGTGGTCTTCGACATCGACGCGGAGGGCAACTTCTCCAGCGAGCCCTGGACGCTGGTGCCGGCGGAGGACGGCGGCGACACCAACCAGTACTACCCGATGTACTCGCCGGACGGGGAGTGGGTGGTCTTCAACCGCTCGAGCGGCACGAGCTACTTCAACGAGGACGCCTCGCTGTGGATCGTGGACGCCGACGGCGGAGAGCCCATCGAGCTCGCCAACGCCAACAAGGGCGCGAACCTCACGAATTCCTGGGCGCGCTGGGGCCCCATCCCCGACGACGAGGTGCTGTGGCTCGCGTTCGCGTCCACGCGCGACTACGGGTCCGAGGCGAGCGAGGGCGACGCCCACGTCTGGGTCAGCGCCATCGACACCGAGCTGGCCGAGAAGGGCCAGGATCCCAGCTACCCCGCCTTCTGGCTGGTCCAGCAGGAGGTAGGTGGCGGAAACCACGCGCCCTGGTGGAGCCTCTACTGATGCCCGCGCTGCCGCTCCTGCTCCTGTTCGCCTGTGGTGAGAACCAGGGGACCTCTGGAAACCTCTCCAGCGGGGGCTACGCGCCGCCGTGGGCCTCGCACCTGATCTATCGTCAGCTCGAGGTGGATGAGCTCGCTGAGGGCGTGGACACCGCCGAGCCGCTCAACCACAAGCTCCACCTGGAGACCACCGGGCAGGATCCGTCCTTCACCCTGGAGTTCCGCGACGGCGAGACCTGGGCGGGCGCCGAGGGCCTGATGACCTGGACCCTGTCTACGGACGGCGGGCTCTCGATCACGGCCATGGACGGCGAGACCCTGGACCCGCCCCTGCTGCTGGTCGGCACCACCTACGAGCCGGAGACCCCCGTGAGCTCGGGCGAGTGGCGCGCCACGCCCATCCTGGTGGAGTCCCTGGTCACCTGGTACGGGGTCTTCGAGGACGTGCTGGAGATCCGCGTGGACGGGCCCGCCATCGGCGAGCTCTACCTGGTCAAGGAGATCGGGCTCGTGCAGTTCACCTGGGACGATCTCGCGGCGGACCTCGCGTGGTATGAGTAGGCCGAGGTTCATCCTGGCTTGAAGCTCGCCGCCGTACAGTACCGCCCGCCCAAGGGTGAGCCCGAGCTCGCCCGCCCCGCGCTGGCCGAGCTGGTGGACGAGGCCGGGCGGCAGGGGGCGCGCCTCATCGTCTGCCCGGAGATGGCGACCACCGGCTACGTGTGGAGCTCGCCCGAGGAGATCTCGCCCTACGCCGAGCCCGCCCGCGGTCCCACGCTCGCCGCGCTCGCCCCCGTGGCCGCGCGCCACGGCGCCATCGTCGTCTGCGGCTTCCCCGAGCAGGCCGAGGACGGGCTCTACAACGCCGCCCTGGTCATCGGGCCCGACGGCGCGCTGGTGAGCTGCTACCGCAAGGTCCTGCTCTACGAGGCCGACCGCCCCTGGGCGCGCCCCGGGCGGCAGCGCCAGACCCTGCGCACGGGCCTCGGGCTGGTGGCGCCGGCCATCTGCATGGACATCAACGACGACGGGCTCGTGCTGATGTTGCATCGCGTGGGGGTGGAGATCCTGGCCTTCTGCACCAACTGGGTCGAGGAGGGCCTGGACGTCCACGACTACTGGCGGCGGCGCCTGCGCGGCTGGAAGGGCGTGCTGGTGGCGGCCGACACCTGGGGCGAGGATCGCGGGACGCGCTTCGCGGGGAGGAGCGTGATCCTGGGGCCGGGGGGTGTGGTGGCGGCGCTGGGGCCGGAGGGGGACGGGGTCATCGTGGGGGAGCTGTCTTAGCGCCCCGCCAGGAACCGCATCGCGTTCCGCCGCGCCACCGCCATCACCGTCCCCTGCGGGTTCACCGCGGGGGACAGCGGCAGGATGCTCGCGTCGTTCAGGTAGAGGTTCTCGTAGCCGTGGACCCGCCCGTAGCTGTCCACCGCGCAGGAGCGCGGGTCCTCGCCCATGGGGCAGGAGCTGAACAGGTGGATGGTGCTCACGTTGATCTTGTCGTGCGGCAGGCCCTGGCGCATCCAGGTGAGCTCGTCAGGGTGCCGGATGGAGGGCGCGCCGGCCACGGGGTTCCAGATCTCCTGGGCCCCGGCGGCGAAGGCCATCTGGCCGAGGCGGTAGAGGCCCTCGCCCAGCAGCGCGAGATCCTGGCTCGGCACGGGGAGGGTGACGAAGGGCTCGCCGATGAGGGGCAGGCTGCGCACCCTGCCCGCCCCGCTGCCCACCGCCGCCACGTAGAAGACCGCGATGTTCTCCCAGCCGCGCAGCTTGGTGAGCTTGTTGGGCACCGCCCCCATCCACATGGAGATGTGCGGCAGCGAGCTGTGGCTCCCGCCCAGCGTGATCAGCGGCTTGAACTCCTCGATCTGCCAGGTCGGTACGCCCCAGTTCGGCTCGTTGAAGGGCTCGGGGAAGCGCACCGCCACGCGCACCATCGGGTGAAGGTGCAGGTTGTTGCCGACGTTCTTCCAGATCCCAGACCGCTGGAGCAGGATGGGCGAGTGGACCGCGCCCGCGCAGACGAAGACGTGCTGGAAGCGGATGCGGATCTTCTTCGTCTCTCCACCCGTGCTTGTGGTGCCCGTGGCGTGGGTCGCCACGTTGCCCAGCGTGTGGACGCGGGTGATCTTCGTGTCCGCCAGCAGGGTGGCGCCCGCCCGCAGCGCGCGCGGCACCATGGTCTCCGTCATCGACTGGCGCCGGTCGGTCCAGGTGCCGTCGGGGCGCTTCTCGTACTTCCAGAAGCGCGCGACCTCGTGGCTCTTCCAGCCGAGCCGGTCGGCCCCGGTCTTGATCTTCTGCGAGCTCGGGTCGATGCCCGAAGGAAAGCAGGAGACCGACATGTCGCGCTCGGTCGCCTCGAAGTAGGGGTCGAGGCTGTCGGGCTCGAAGTCGTCGATCTGGAACTTGAGCTGCCAGTCGCGCAGCGTGCTCTTCAGCGGCCGGTGGTAGAGGGCCGCGTTGATCTCAGACGCGCCGCCCACGCAGCGCCCCTCGATGTAGGTGATGTTCGGCTTGCCGAAGGTGGTGGTGAGCCCGCCGTTCCTGTACTTCAGGTTCATCTCGGCCAGCGAGTAGCTCGGCGCGGCCTCGATGCTGTGGTGCGCGCCCTCCTCCACCAGCAGGACGTTCATCCCGCGCTCGGCCAGCAGGGCGGCGGTGCTCGCGCCGCCAGGGCCCGAGCCGATGATCAGGACCTCACAGTCGCGGGTCTCCACGGCTCAGCTCCCGTGCGCGGCCGGGAGGTGCTCGCCGGCCTCTTCGAGGATGGAATAATAGACGAAGGAGCCCATCTTCTCGTAGAAGGCCACGAAGTCGCGCAGCAGCCCCACCGGCGCGCCCTTCATGACCGCGAGCTGGCGGCGCCGCGCCGGCAGCGACTTCATGCGGAAGGGCCGCCCGGTGAGCGCCCCCGCGGCGTCGAAGACCAGGGTGAGCCCCTGCATCCCCAGGCCCAGGTGCGTGGGCATGTGGGTGAGCTTGTGCATCAGGACCTCGGTGGCCTCGTCCAGGTGGGTCACGCCGTCCAGCGTGTCCACCCCGAGCTCCGCGGAGACCACGGTCTCCAGGAGGCTGCGCACCACCGGCTCCGCCGCGCTGGCCAGGGCGCTCCTGCTGGCGGCGCCGCTGGTCCCCGCACCTGTGCTCGCTACCGGACTCCTCGGGGACGGACTCATGGGGCCGCTCTCCTCCCTGGGGCCCATCCATGTAGCCCGGCCGCAGGCCCCCCGCCCCACGCCGTGACCATTCTCGACAGGGCCCGGCGCGCGGCGGGCCGGGCGAGGCTAGCCCGGCTTGTTCCGACCACTGCGCCTGTTCAGTGTCCCTGCTCGCTCATTCTCTTCTTCACGGTATCATCCTTTCCGATGTACCCTGAACATTCCAGCGGAGGACTCCGTGCGCGGCGGCAGCTTCAGCATCTTTGCCCTGACCGGCTCCCTGTCCGCCTGCGTTGAGTACAATTTCGACAAGGAGAAGGGCGAGCCGCTCCGCCCGGAGATCGACGTCTCCCCAGACGAGCTGGACTTCGGGCCCCTGGCCTTCGGCGAGGAGGCGAGCCAGAGCGTGGTCATCCGCAACCGCGGCGAGGCCCCGCTGACGCTGGAGGGGCTGGACCTGGACGGGGCGGAGGGCTTCACGCTGAGCAGCGTGGACGAGGACCGCGTCCTGGAGCCCGGGGAGAGCCTCTCCGTGGTGGTGAGCTACACGCCCTGGGCTGTGGACGACGCCGGCCTCCTCACCGTGCTGAGCGACGACCCGGACGAGGCCGAGGTGGACGTGCCCCTGAGCGGCGCGCTCAACGTGCCGATGCTGGTGTTCTCGCCCGATCCGATGGACATGGGCGGGCTCCCGCTCGGCGAGACCGGGACCGAGGACCTGACCATCCTGAACGAGGGCTACGCGCCCCTGGAGATCAGCAGCCTCACGCTCACGGGCGAGCGCTTCAGCTTCGCCTCGCCCGCGCTGCCGCTCTCGCTGGAGGCGGGGGAGAGCGTCGTCGTCCCCATCACCTTCGACGCCTCCGTCGAGGGCACCTTCGAGGGGCGGCTCTGGGCCGCCAGCAACGCCGGCAGCGGGTCGGACTCCGTGGCCATCACCGGCGTCGCCTCGGCCGGGCCGGTGGCGGTGTGCTGGGTGGACCCCGACCTGGTCACCGGCCACGACGAGCTCCCGACCTGGGTGGGCTCCGAGTCCTACGACCCGGGCGGCGCCGACATCGTCGCCTGGTCCTGGACCCTCATCGACCAGCCCGACGGTTCGAACGCCGAGATCCCCGGGGACGAGCACGACCCGGACCGCTCCGACTTCGAGTGGGATCTGGCCGGCGCCTACATGGGGCGCCTCATCGTGGAGAACGAGTACGGCCAGGTGTCCGAGCCCTGCGACACCCAGCTCGTCGCCGCGCCCTCGGACAACCTCTGGATCGAGATGTACTGGACGGAGCCCCAGGACGACATGGACCTGCACCTGCTGGCCCCCGACGGCAGCAAGTGGAGCTCGCTGGACTGCCACTGGCAGAACTGCGTGGACGACGATCTGGACTGGGGCCTGCCCGGCGAGGACACCGACGATCCGAGCCTGGACCTGGACGACATCGCCGGCACCGGGCCGGAGAACATCCGCATCGAGGAGCCCGTGTCCGGCGAGTACACCGTCCTCGTCCACGACTACGAGGCCTCCCGCTACCGCGACGCCAACACCGTCACCGTGAACATCTACGTGGGCGGCGTCCTGGTGTTCTCCGACACGCGGGACATGGAGGGCGAGGACGAGTGGGAGAGCTTCGCCTACGTCAGCTTCCCCGAGGGGACGGTCACGCCGCTGTAGCGGGGCAGCCATTCGGGGTAGAACAGCGAGATGCGCGTCCTCCTCGTCCACCACGGTCGCCTGCCCCCTCGCCCCGACGAGCCCGACCGCCCCGTCACCGGCGGGGCGCTCCGCGCGGAGGCCCACCGGCGCGCGCTCGAGGCCGCCGGGCACGAGGTGGTGGCCCTGCACCGCGAGCTGGACGCCCCCGGGGGCTACGAGGCCGCCGCCGATCTGCTCGCCCGCGCCGCCGCGCTGAGGCCGGATCGCGTCGTCTGCGTGCAGCCCGAGGACGCCCCGGCCCTGCGCGCGCTGGGGGTCCCGCTGGCGGTGGACCTCTACGCCCCGCGGCTCCTGGAGGCCGCCTGGGAGGATCTCGTCGCGCGGGAGTCCACCGTCACCCTGCGCGCGCTGGCCGCCGGTGACGTCTTCCTGGTCAGCAACCCGCGCCAACGCTGGTTCTGGCTCGGGGTCATGGCGCTGGCTGGCCTGGACCTGCGGGTCGATCCCACGCTGCTGGTGCCCCTGGCCGCGCCCGAGGGCCCAGCCCGCTCTCTCCCTGCGGATCGGGGGGAGGATCCACTCCTGGTTGGGGGTGGCGCCGCCTGGCCCTGGCAGGACCCGGTCCCTGGACTGCTCCGCGCGCTCTCCGTCCTCGACGCCCGAGGCGAGGGGAGGATCCTCTGGTACGGCGGGAGCCCGCTCCAGGGGCAGGGCGCGGGGAGGCCGCTGCCCGAGCACCCTCGCCTGGTCCTGGGCGGCTGGCTGGGGCGGCGGGCGCAGCTTTCGGCCCTGGCGAGCGCGACCCTGGCCCTGGACTGGATGACGCCCAACCTGGAGCGCGGGATCGCCTTCGGGTTCCGGCACGCCGACGCGCTGGGCTGCGGGCTCCCCATCGTCACCGGGCCGGACAGCGCCCTCGCCGACCTCCTGGGCGAGGGGGGCTGGGCGGGCGCGGATCTGGAGGGGATGCTCGCGCAGGCGCTGGACCAGCCCGACGAGCTCCGCCGACGCGGCGAGGAGGCCCGGTCCATCGCCCGGGAGCGCCTGTCCCTGGAGGTCTGCGCCGCCCCGCTACAAGCCTGGGTGGAGTCTGGCTGGCGCGCCCCCCGCGGCCCGGTCCTGGGCGAGGCCGCGGCCCTCTCCACCGAGGCCGCCCGCGAGCGCGCCCTGCGCGAGGCCCTGTCCGAGTCCCTGCTCCGCGCCGAGGCCGAGGTCCAGGACAAGCGGGCCGAGGTCGCCCAGCTCTCGGGCCAGGTCAGCGCGCTCACCGCCATCGCTGACCGGCTCTCCCGCGCGCTCGACGAGGTGGCGGGCTTCAAGCGCGAGGCCGTGGCCGTGCTGGGCGGCCAGGTCTCCCAGGCCCGGAGCGAGGAGCGCGCGCTGGGCGCCGAGCTGGCCATCCTCCGCGCGGATCTGGCCAAGAAGAACGCCGAGCTGGAGGGGGCGCTGGCGCTCCAGGGGCGGCTGGAGAACGATCTGCGCGCCGCGCACGCCGAGATCGAGCGCCTGCGTCGGCGCGGCCTGCTCGGGCGATAGGCGATGCGCCCCGCCGATCGCCTGCTCCGCGACGCGGCCATGCTGCTCTCGCGGCGCCTCAACACCTCGCTGGCCCCGCCCGACCGCGTGAGCGTCAACGTCACGCTGCGCTGCAACCTCTCCTGCGTGATGTGCACCACCTGCTACGACAGCCCGGAGCTCACCACCGACGAGATCAAGGGGATCATCGACCAGACCGCCGACTGGGGCGTGGAGGTCTTCAACCCGCTGGGCGGCGAGCCCTTCATGCGCGCCGACATCGAGGAGATCCTCTCGTATGCCGTGCGGCGCGGCTTCTACGTGACCGTCACCACCAACGGCACGCTCATCAGCCCCTCGCGCGCCCGCATGCTCGCCCGCATCCCCAGCGACCGGCTGCATCTCAACTTCTCCTTCGACGGGGATGAGCCCGCTCACGATCTCGTGCGCGGGCCTGGACAGTTCCAACGCGCGCTGGAGGGCTATCGTCGCGTGCGCGAGGCCGACGCCACCGCCGGCAATTCCCGCCGCAAGATCCTCACCAACACCATCCTGCACGCCCGCAACCTGGACCGCTTCGAGGCCATCCTGGACGCGCAGGCCGAGGCCGGCTTCGATGGTGTACAGATCCTCAATCTGTTTCGGCAGTCCGCCGAGGTCCCGCCGGAGAGCCGCGCGCTGTGGTTCTACCCGGAGCACTACCCCGCGCTGGAGCGCCTCTGCGAGGCCCTCGCGCTGCGGGCCGAGCGCGGCGGAGCACGCTCTCCTGAGAGCGGGGGCTCCGCCCCCGCTCGACACCGCTCAGACCTGCTTCCGCAGGTCGTTCACGGCGTCGAGCTCCCCCGACGCCGCGCTCCACGCGCGGCGGGCGCCTCTGGCGCATCTCCTGGGGCTGGGAGTTGGCGTGACGTGGAGAACTACCGCATCCAGAACGACCCCCACGAGCTGCGCCTCATCCCCAGCTACTACAAAGAGGAGTTGAAGCCGCTCCAGGCCCCCTGCTGGGCCGGCTGGAAGGAGCTCTACATCAACGCCGACGGCGCGGCGATCATGTGCGACGGGAAGCTGGACTTCCTGGCCGGCACCTTCGGCAACGTGCGCGAGCAGACGCTCCGCCAGCTCTGGGACAGCCCCCGCCTGCGCGAGCGCCGGGCCGTGGTCCGCCAGTGCCAGACCCCCTGCGTCCAGACCTGCTACCTGCGGCGGGAGAGCGACTCGGCGCGGGCCCTGGGCGCCGAGGCCGCGGGGATGGCCGCCCGCGCGCTGCGCGATCGGATCAGCCGACTTCAACCCAGGGTGGATCACTTCCCCGAAGCCACCCTGCGCCTCGAGCTCACCGACACCTGTCCCTGCGGCTGGGAGGGCTGCTCCACCCCCGCCTCGCGCTGGCAGAAGCTCATCGCCAGCGCCCCTGAGGCCCCCGGCGCCCACAACTGGACCGCCCTGCGCGACCGCCACCTCATCGACTTCGGCCGCGGCTTCATGGGCTTCGAGGTCGTGCGCGACGTGGTCGACGACCTGCGCGCCGCCCGCCTCCGCTTCGGCACCCTCGCCCTGCGCTGGCGCGGCGAGCCCCTGCTGCACCCCGAGTTCGAGCCCATCCTGGACTACCTGCTCCACCACGTCGCCCGCGGCCTCGCCGACCGGCTGCGCGTGGAGACCGACGGGCGCTTCCTCACCGAGCGCCTGGCCGCCCGCGCCGGGGTGGACTGCGAGCAGGAGTGGATCTTCGACCTCGACCGCGGGGGCGGGGCCGGCGTCGAGCTCCTCCAGGCCGCGCGTGGTCCTCGGACCCGCCTCCTGGTGACCGCCGCCGCCGTCCCTGGCCTGGACGCCCGCGCCCTCGCCCGGCGCTACCCGCTCCCGCCCGCCATCGGTCGCATGCCCGCGAGCGGCGACGCCCTCTGGATCCGCCGCACCGACCACGACCACTACGCCGCCAACGCCGAGGCCCGCCGCCTGCTGCGCGAGGCCGGCGAGGCCTTGGGCGTGAGCGGCGAGCTGGGCGAGGAGGATCGCCCCCGCCGCTGCCCGGCCCCTGCTCGCACCCCGACCGTGAGCTGGGACGGCAAGGTCGTGCTGTGTCCACGGGACACCCAGCTCCAGAACCGCCTGGGCGAGGTCACCGGCGGTGGGAGGCTCAGCGCCCTGTGGCGCGGCGCGGGCTGGGAGGCCGACCGTCGCGCCGCCGCCGCGGGCGTGCCGGACCGGGCCCTGTGTCGGGGATGTGGGTGGGCGTGGAGCCCGAACCTGTGAGGGTCAGGGGAGGTAGAGGGCGGCTTTCAGGCCGGCGGGCTCCGTGAGGGCTTGGAGCGCGGCGTGCTCCAGCGCGGGGTCAAGGTCCGCTTTGCTTCCGGCTTCCGCGGTGGCGTAGGCGTGAATCTCCTCGGCCAGCCGCTCGCGGTGACGCTGCGCGGGTGGGAGTGGGAGACAAACGTCGGGCCGTTTTCTGCTCATCCCTCTTCAGCGCTCAACGACACAGGTGACTCCGAGACGAATCTCCTGGTTATGGTCCCGCCGCTCGAGGAGGCGCTCAGGATCCGTCACGCCGGCGCCCTTGAGCCGCTCTCGGAGTCGGGAGGTCCAGCGATTGAGCTGGTTGGGCTTCAGCCCGTGGCGCGTCTCCTCTTGTGCCCGTTCTACCCACCCCTGCTCGTCATCGGCCAGACCTGCTCGTGCATCTCTCTCGCGTTGGCGTGCGAGCGTGAGGAAGAATTCGCTCCACGCTGGGGCTCCCAGTTCATGGTCTTCAGTAGGCATGCAGAGCGTGACGGCGAGGGGCACGCCGCTCAGGCTGACCCTAAACCGGAGCTTGACATCGGATAAAGTGCGCCCCGCCATGTTGTTTCGCTGGGTGAGCGCCAGGATCTCGGGCAGCTGAAGGAGCCACAGGACCCCACCGGCCATCACCTGCTCTCCATCATGGACAACACGCTCTCTGCCGGCCTCCCGAGCGAGCCATCCGCCGTGAGGGCCGGAGTAGATGACAACCTCGGGGCTGATCTCTTCAGGCAGCGCCAGCTGGCCTCTGGCATGAGCGCAGCGCTCGCCAACAGGGGAGAACGCCCGCGCGAAGGGAGGGAGGTCATCGATCACGCGCCATGTGGGCTCCGGTGCGCCGAAGGAGAGCGCTGCACCAGCCGAGAGATGGACACGCTCCCCAGGGGCCAGGCGCTTCTCCCCCAGCCAGGTCCCATTGGTGCTGTGCAGATCCTGTAGGAGCCAGGTCTGCCCCGTCCAACGAATCAGCGCGTGCTCGGCGGAGACACGGTCGTCCTGAAGCTGAATCTGCGCCGTGCTTGAGCGTCCGATCCGCGAGCGCGGGGCAAGTTCGACGACCTGGGTACTTCGGATGTGCTGAAGCGTGGCCAGGGAAGTGCCTCTCCTCCGACCTCCCGTAGCGAGAGAGACGCTGGGGTGCAAGGCACCCTTTGATCGACGGGATGGGCGTGGCTGAGAGCGACTGAGAGACCTCGAGAGCGCACAGGGCTTCCCGACGTGGCATCTGGTGTGCAGCTCTTCGACCCTCGAGGCCCGCCGGGCCTGAAAGGTATTGCCATGGTCATTCTCGCTCGGGCACCTCGCGTTCGCAGACCTGACGAGCAGATCTCCCCCATTGAGGATGGTCTGGTCGTCTTCGACACCCTCGGGACCTGTCGCCTGGAGATCAAGGGTGGCGCGCAGTCGCTGGGGGTCTTCCTCATGACCTCCACCACCCCAGAGAGCCCCTTCCTGGGGGAGCGCGACTACTGGTACTGGAAGTCCGGGGTGCAGCCCTGGCCAGATGTCTTCGAGCTCCACTATGCGCCGGGCGTAGCGCTACCCTCGGTCACGCCAGAGGTCCATCCACAGGTGGTGTTTACCTCCGCCGCGCTGGAGCATGACCTCTCCGCGAGCGGGCTCTCGGTCTGGCGAGTCCGCAGGGCCGAGCTCGTGCAGGGTGTCCCCATCTACGAGGAGCTCGGCTATTTCGTGCGTACCCCCTCCGGGGTGCTGGACTGGTACGCCGACGCGCTCCCACCGGAGAGCTCGTTGGTGCTGGAGGAGGGCCAGTGGCTCCGGTTGACCCGTATCAACAACAACAACGGGATGGTGTTGGAGCTGGCCCGCGCCACCCCCGGCCCCATCGGTTGATTGGAGGACATCATGGCTTGGAACAAGAAGAACGCGGAGACGCGCATTCAGCAGGCGATGGAGCAGACCTCCCGCCCCGTGATCGAGGATCTGCAGGAGATGGTGCAGCTCGACAATATCGGCACGGCGCAGGCGCTGCGGGTACATGCCGCGCACGGGTACGTCGAGATCCTCAACGCCCCGGACCTGCTCGACTCGGAGGACTCGGGCAAGGAGACGGAGCGGAGCCACAAGCGCCTCCTGCGCTACCTCCACATCTATCAGGGGATCGCAGGGCTCGTGCTCGAGCAGGCGGGAGCTCGGAGAGTGGACTTCCAGAACCAGCGGCTGCACTTCCTGGTGGGCGAGCCGATGGACGATGAGGCGAGGAGGGTCGCGGCGGCGGTGAGCATCGCCGATACGCTCTATCGGGTGATCAAAGCCTGCAACACCGACCACCCTGAGCTCGACGACGCGCGAATCCGCGTGGGGATCGACAGCGGGCTGGCGTTGGCGGTGGAGAACGGGACGCGCGGAGACCGAGAGCCGCTCTATCTGGGTAGCCCGGCCAACCAGGCGGCGAAGCTGCTGGACGGCGGCGCGGAGGGCGTCTACCTGAGCGCCGCTGCGCGCGAGAGCGTGGATGCAGACTGGAGCGTCGCCGACCCGAAAGCGACGCGGCTGAGCGCCGCCCAGATCCTGACCTGTGTAGAGATCGCCGACCTGGGGCTGGACGTGGACGCGCTCGTTGATGCGTGGCGGGAGGAGATCAAGGCGACGCCGCTCAAGGAATTCGAATTCAGTCGTCCCACCCCCCCCTTGAGCGCACTCGCCTTGGACGTACTGACGCCAGGCAATTCCCGCCGGATCGAGTGTGCCACCATCTATGCAGACATCGACGGATTCACGCGCTTCGTCGCCGATCGTCTGAGCGGCCGGCGTGGGGAGGAGGAGGTCGTCCAGGCCCTGCACGTCATCCGCAAAGAGCTCCGAGACGTACTGCATGCGGACTTCGGCGGACGGAAGATCCGCTACAACGGGGACTGCCTCGTGGGTCTGTTGGCGGAGGGGCCTCGCGAGACCGACAAGGCACAGACCTTGAGCGTGGCGACCCTCTGCGTCGCGGCCATGCGCAGCTCCTTTCTGCTCATCCAGGAGAAGCTGCCAGTGACCGCGAGCCTGGGGTTGGCCATCGGCTTCGACGCGGGCCCTGTCTCGATCACGAGGCTCGGCCCGAAGGGGGAGCGCTTTCGTTGCGTCGTCGGGAGGGCCGTGGTCCAGGCGGAGCAGCTTCAGCAGCGGTGCAACGGCAGACAGACCGGGCTCGCGGAGTGCGGCCATGGCTGGGCTGGCAAAGCGGTTCAAGCCCTACTTCCGGCTGATCGACCCACCGAAGGCATCACCTACAACGAGGTCTACGCGGCGTTGAACGCTCGGGGAGATTCGGCGGCTCCGGCGGTGGCGGTCAGCGCGGGTGTGCAGATTCACCAGGCCCGAGCCTATGGGGGGCGCCGATGAGAGAGCTCCCTCTGGACTGGCTCGTCCGCGCCGCGGATCCACGTTGGGTGGAGATCCTCGATGCGAGCGAGGAGCGCCACTTCCTCGCCCGCGTCCGGCTGGCGCGCCCAGATGGGGAGGAGCGCGTCTTCAATCTTCGGATAGTAGCCAGCTCCGGTGACGCCTGCCCGCGCGTCTGGGAGGACGGCGCGCCCACGCTCCCGATCGGCTGTCCCGCTCGCCACTTCTACGCAGACGATTCGTTCTGTATGGGCCTCCCTCCCGACGGCCCGCCCGTGCCCTTGAGTCGGGAGACCGCCGATCGGTGGTGGGCGGTCCTACATGGCTATCTCTGGATGCAGATCGTGGCGGATCTGACTGGGATCTGGCCAGAGGGTTACGAATGGGCCCATGGTAGCACCGCTCTGCTCGGGCAAGCGACCGAGGAGATCGCGACGACGCTGCTCCCCGCAGGAGTTCTCGACAAGGTCCGCCGCGGCTCGATCCGCATCGATCCGCGCCACAGGCGGCTGAAGGGTCGCAGGCGCCCCTGTCCGTGCGGGAGCGGCAAGCCGCTCGCACGCTGTCATGGCCCGGTGGTCCAGATGATGTTCGAGGGTGAGGAGCTGCGCGCGAAGGGTGAACGCCAGTTCTGGGAGACCTACAGCGGGAGGGCGTGCTGCGGGACGATGAGGAGATGTCCGCTGCGAGACCAACAGGAGACAGGAAGATGAACGCGGATCATCCGAGCGGCTGGACTCTCCACCGTGTGCGCGCCGTGCTGCAGGACTGGCCTGGACTTCACCGAGACCGGGCGCTCCCCGACGCGCTGGTGCAGGCGGGCCGACTCGAGCGCATCGAGAGCGGGGAGGTGCTCATCACACAGGGACACGACGCCGACCAGGACGTGTATTTCCTGCTCCAGGGTGAGGTGACGGTCCTGGTGCACGGTGTGCCGGTCGCGGTGCGCACGGCGCGCCAGCATGTGGGGGAGATGGCCGCCATCAACCCAAGCGGCACGCGGAGCGCCACGGTCGTCGCGCGCCAGCAGGTCACGGCGCTCGTGCTAGGCGCGGAGGACATTGAGCGGATCGCGGACCACCACCCGGAGCTGTGGCGATGCTTCGCCGCTGAGCTCGCGAGGCGTCTCCATCAGCGCGGTGAGGTCGTGGAGAGGCTCATCGCGCTGCAGGGTGAGGGCGCGCAGACCAGCGAGGTCGGGGGTGGGAAGGTGAAACAGGGGCAACTCCCCAATGGGGTGATTACGGGCCTCTATGAGGCCCTCATTGAGACGGACTTCTCCAGCTCACAGCGCAAGGTTCTCCTAGCGGCGCTCCCCGCCAAGGATCGGAAGGACATGACCGAGCACACAGCTGTCGGCGATCAGCTCCTCTCCGACCTCAATTACCTCAATCGACAGCCCGTCCCCGCGGAGGGTCCGTCGCTGCTCGAGATCTGGCTCGAGCAGGCTCTCGCACGCTACCGAGGGCGCGCGGTCGAAGAGCTGCTCAGCCATGCGCTCCATGGGTTGTTGAAGCGGCGAGAAGTGGCACAGCGGGCCGGAAACACCCAGGAGGTCAACTGAGATGGTGAAGCCCCTGCTCGAACTCAAAGAGCTACGCCTCCTGAGGGACGCGGCCGAACAGGCTCGGCTCACAGGCTCCGGCGTCCGCGAGCTCCTCTTCATCGGCGTGCCCCATCGGTACCAGGCCGGCCTGAAGGTCTTGGATACCCCACGGGATCAGCTGTGGATGGACCTCCACAGCATGAATGAGGCGGGAGCCCTCACCGACGGCACCATCCCCTTGCAGATCTGGGTCACCAACGCCATCGATCGGCTGGCTCTGCAGCCCGAGCTCGCTCGACCCTTCGAGCGCGCCCTGCACGAGGTAGACCGCCAGATCGCGATGCGGAGTGGCATGTCGCGGCCGAGTGGCGGCCTCGAGCGGATCATCCACCGCAACGACCTGCTGCCCTTTCGCTTTGGCGAGGGGCTGATGGTCGCAGCGCGGGCCGTCGCCCGGTTGGAGGTGGAGGCGTGGCGCGAGGGGCAACGCTCGCCGGGCGGCTTCGGCACGGCCTTCCTGGTGGGGCCCGATCTGCTCCTCACGGCGGCCCACGTCCTGCTCTGTCGTGGCCGTGGCGAGGGGCTCCCCAGCGATCGGGACCTCCAACACCAGGTGGAGAGCGTGCGCGTCCGCTTCGACTTCGACCAGCCCGGTGACGCGGGAGAGGAGCTCTCCGGGGCGCACCTCCTCGCCTGGGACCAGGAGCTGGACTACGCGCTCCTCGGCCTCTCCGCGCCGCAACTCGGGCGCACACCGCTTCGCCTGGCCCCGCACCGTCTCCCGCTCCCCTCCCCGGAGGCGCGGCCCGTGGCCGTGAACATCATCCAGCACCCGGGAGGTCATGAGAAGCGGCTGGGGATCCGCAACAACCTGCTCGCCGGGCAGGATGAGTACCAGGTCCGCTACTTCACGGACACCTCGGGTGGCTCGTCTGGCTCACCTGTCATGACAGACGCCTGGGAGGTGATCGCCATCCACCAGCGGTGGGAGACGGCGGATCCCTGGACTGAGTTTCAGGGTGAGCGGACCCTGTGGGTGAACGTCGGGACCCGTATCGACCGCGTCCTCGAGCATCTGGCGCGCGCGAACCCTGAGCTCGGCGCGAGGCTTCGCTCAGCCTGAGGCGATGCTTCGTGCGAGCCGAAGACCGACCGACCCGAGGCGATCTCCTGGAGCGCTGGCGAAGCGACCCGCCGGTCTCCCGAAGTCCGGCACGGCGCTCCACGCGCCCCCCCGAACCTCTCGGAGCGCGGAGCTGTCTGTCTCTTCGTCCAAGGTGATTCGTCCTGACCGCAGCCAGTCCGGGTCTTTTCGCCAGATGTTCAAACACCAGTCCCGGACGTTGCCGGCGAGCCCTCGCGCGCCATAGGGGCTCTCGTCCAGGGGGAAGCTCTCGACAGGGTTGCGCCGAGGCGTCGCCTGGTGCCCGCGGACATTGCAGAACCAGGCGCTGTCGAGGTGGTCGCCCCATGGCCAGAGACGACCATCCGCCCCACGGGCCGCCTTCTCGCGCTCGAGCGCATGGGGTAGCCGCCAGGGCAGGCTTTCTCGGTGAGAGAGCCAGTGAGCGTAGGCGCGCGCGTCCCACCATGTGATCTGGGTGACGGGAAGATCGGGCTCCCAACCTGGACCAGCAGAGGGGCTGACCATGAACACCCCACGGGGGCCTGGGCCGAAGATCGGTTCGGGCTCCCGCTCCCCTGAGCCCGCGCGTGTCTGCCGGGGCGCCCGCGCCTGGGCCTCTTCGCGCTCACCTGTACGCCAGAGGTCAGTGAGGTAATCGAGGTACTCGGCGTTGGTGACCGGGAAGCGTTGGAGGATGAAGCCGTCCAACCACACCCGGGCGGTGGGCAGTCCATCGACCGCGCGATCGTCACCACCCGAGAGGAACGCTCCCGCCGGTACATAGACCTCCCTCGCGCGGAGCTCGCCGATGAGGGGAAGGACGATGGGCGTCGAATACCCATCTGGCCCAGACGTCCAATCTTCCAGGCGCCCCAGGCGCATCGGCAGCCATGTGGTCTCGCAGCGCGGATGACGTAGCTCCAGGGCCCAGCTCCCGCGGGGGGCGGCGACTCGAGAGATCGGTGTCTGGCCGAGCTCGCTGAAGGGCGCAGGCCTGAGCACCCTTCCCTGCAGTTGATAGATGTGCAGGATCGCTTGTGCGCCCGGTGGGTCCGTCAGGAGCGTGATGGTGCCATCGCCTTGGAGCCAGCGAGCATGTCGGCCCCGGTCGCAGCCGCGGAGGCGAAGCTCGGCCTGCACGGCGCCCGTGAGATCCCGACGTGCCTCCGCCTGTTCGAGCTCGTAGCGGTGGTGGTCGGCGAGGAGGTCGAGAGCCTCCTCGTGACGCGGAGATATCGCCAGGGCCGCCTCGAGCTGACCTGCGTAAAGGGTGCTGGCCTCGGCCTCACTCCGCTCCATCGCAGCGGCCTGGTCCTCGGTCGCCCAGATGGCCTCCTTCTCGGGTGATCTCGCCGCCGAAGGATCCGTCAGGTTGTCCTGAGCCCGCCTCGCGTCCTCCCGGAGCGACGAGACCTGGGCTCGCATCCGCACTATCTCCGGGAGCCGAGCTCTGGCGGATGTCACGAGCTCCGCGGCAGCCTCCGCCCGGCGGGCGCCTTCCAGCCAGTCGTTGATCCTCGAGGCCAGCGCGTGCGCGTCGGGCAGGCGACGCGAGGGCTCCGGGTCCTGGCACGCCCGCGCGAGTTGGTGGAGATCCAGGTCATCCCTTGACGGCGCGCCCGAGATCTCGGAGGTCCGCGAGAGGATCTCGCTCAGGATGGCGCCCAGCGCCCATACATCGGTCCATGGCCCGAGTCGTTGGATCTTCCCGTCGGCCTGCTCCGGCGCCATGTAGCCAGGAGTCCCGAGCACGAGGCCGACCTGGGTCTGCCCTGCCCGAGCGCGCTGGCGCCGCTTCGATCCACCCGCGGGCTCGTCCATGACCCGGGCGAGGCCCCAGTCTACGACCTGGACCTCGCCGAAGGGGCCGACCATGATGTTCTCGGGCTTGAGGTCACGATGGAGTACGTGCTGCGCGTGCGCGCTTCCGACCGCCTCGCAGGCGCGAGCGAACCAGCCGATCAGCCGACGTCGTCGGACCTGGGGATCCTCGGAGCTCGTGCGCGTCTGCATCAGGTGTCGGAACGTCTCACCGCGGATCTCGCGCATCACCATCCAGGGGCGACCGTGCTCGTCTTCGCCCAGATCATGGATCGGAGGGATCCCGGGGTGCTGGAGCCTGGCCATGACTCGAGCCTCGCGGAGGAAGCGCTGGCGCAGATCTTCGTCCCCAGTATGGTCCCAGAGGAGCACCTTACGCACCACCTCCCGATCCAGGACGCGATCGTAGACCCGCCGGATCTCTCCCATCCCGCCCTCGGTGAGCAAACCACGGTCTTCGTAGCGCTCGGGATGTGCGCTCTCCTCCCCCCTCACGCCTCCCCCACCCGCTCCAGCACCACCAGCGGCCCGTCCGGGTTCGTGTCCCTGCGCAGATCAATCCGCCCCTCGATCACCCACAGATCCGGGCTCAGCCCCGTGTCCTCCTCGTCCTCGCCCTCGTCGTGCGCGGGCGGGGGCAGCAGGTCCTGGCGGACGGTCCACTGGTGGGGGCCGACAGGGGTGATGGTGGTGTGCTCGGTCAGGCGGGACTGGTGGTCGAAGCGCACGCCGCCGTGGGCGTCCAGGAAGGGGGCCAGCGCGCGCTGGAGCTCCGCGGGGCCCCAGGGGTCCTCGTCCGCGCGGCGCAGGGTCGCGGCGGCCTCCTCCCAGTCCTGGCGGGAGAGGGCGCGGACGAGGGCGTGGAGCTCGGCGCGGATCCGGGCGTAGAACGCTCTTCGATCCTGGGAGATGTCGATGGGCGGGGCCTCGGTCACGAGATCGGCGCCGGACACGAGGCGCTCCCACTCGGTGAGCAGGCTGCTGTCCACCAGCGCCAGGAGCGCGCGCAGCCAGCCGATGAGGTCCACCAGATCGGGGGTGCGCCGCTCGGCGGGGACGTTCTGGCTGAGCGCCTTGTAGACCTCCGACAGGTAGCGCAGCAGCACGCCCTCGACGCGCTGCAGGTTCAGGTCCTTGACGTACTCGGAGAACGAGATCCAGCTCTCCGCCATCTCCCGCGCGACGGACTTGGGGTGGACGCCGGCGCTCTCCACCCAGGGGTGCTGGAGGGCGTAGGCGTCGAAGAGCATCTCCACGAGGTCGGCGTTGGGCTGGGGCCAGGTGATCTGCTCCAGGATCTCCTGGCGCTCCTCGAAGGGCACGCCCGCCGCCTTGAGCTCGGCCAGGCGCCGGCCGCGGTCGCGGTCCTGCTGGTGCAGCAGGATGCCGCGGGGATCCTCGAGGATGCACTCCACCCAGCTCAGCACCTCGAAGGCGTAGGTGGGGGAGGCGGGGTCCAGCGTGTCCAGCGCGGCCAGCAGGAAGAGGGAGAGCGCGTGGTGCAGGCTGAAGTCGCGCTGCAGCTCGGGGTTCAAGCGCAGCTTGTAGCCGTCCTCCAGCACCACGCCCGCGGTCTTCAGGCTCTGGAGCAGCTTGTCCGCCGTCTCCGCGAGGCGCAGCTTGTCCGCGGCGGTGGCGTGGCTCGTGCGGATGAGGTCGAGCAGGGACTCGTAGCCGCGGGTGGCGTCTCCGCTGGTCTCCTCGCCGTGCTGCATCATCATCAGCAGGCGGCCGTGATCGACGTTGAAGCGGCTCTGCAGCGCCTCGGGCTCGCCGTCCACCAGGCGCTTGAAGGTCTCCTCGTCCCAGTGCTTGTAGCCGCGGGCGGGCGGCTGGGCGCGGGCGATCTTCCTGCGCTTCTTCGGGTCGGTGACGGTCTCGTCGATGCGCAGGTTCTCGATGATGTGGGCCGGCGCCTGGACCACGACGTAGCCGACCGTGTCGAAGCCCGCGCGGCCGGCTCGCCCGGCGATCTGCTTGAACTCGCGCACCTTGAGCACGCGGTCGTTCTCCCCGTCGAACTTGCAGAGCTGCGTGAACAGCACCGTGCGGATGGGCACGTTCACGCCTACGCCCAGCGTGTCGGTCCCGCAGATGATCTTCAGCAGCCCCTGCTGGGCGAGGCGCTCGATCAGCAGCCGGTAGCGGGGCAGCAGGCCGGCGTGGTGGATCCCGATGCCGTGCAGCACCAGCCGACGCAGGGTGGGGCCGAAGGGGCTCGTGAAGCGGAAGCCGCGCACGGCCTCGGCCAGCGCGCGCTTCTCCTCCTTGGAGCACCAGTCCAGGCTGGTCAGCGCCTGCGCGCCCTCGGCGGCGGCGCCCTGGGTGAAGTGGACCACGTAGACCGGGGCCTTGCCGTCGCGCACCAGGTGGAAGAGCGCGTCCTGGAGCGGCTCCTTGCTGTAGCGGAACTGGAGCGGCACCGGCCGGTGCACCCCGCGGACCTCGCTGACGGCGCGGCCTGATCGGCGCTCCAGGTCCTCGCGGATGAGCTTCGTGTCGCCCAACGTCGCGCTCATCAGCAGGAAGCGGGTCCGGGGCAGCGTGAGCAGCGGGATCTGCCAGGAGATCCCGCGATCCCGGTCGGCGTAGTAGTGGAACTCGTCCATCACCACGCTGTGGACGGCGGCGTCCTCACCCTCGCGCAGCGCGAGGTTGGCCAGGATCTCCGCCGTGCAGCAGATGATCGGGGCGTCCCGGTTGACCGCGCCGTCGCCCGTCATCATGCCGACGTGCTCGGGCCCAAAGGTCTTGCAGAGCTGGAAGAACTTCTCGCTCACCAGCGCCTTGATGGGCGCCGTGTACCAGGTGCGGCCCAGCTCCACGAAGCTGAGGAAGTGCATCGCCACCGCCACCAGCGACTTGCCCGAGCCCGTCGGCGCGTCCAGCACGACGTGGTTGCCCGAGAAGATCTCGAGGATCGCCTCCTCCTGGTGCGGGTAGAGCGTGACCCCGGTGTCGGCCACCCAGGCGAGCAGGGCCGACAGCGCGTCGTCCATGTTCTTGAAGCCGCGCTCGGGGACGCGCGCGTCCAGGCGGGGCGGTTCGAGCAGGGAGGGCAGGGGACACCTCTACCCTGGGCCCTATCCTCCCGCGCGGCTCAGGGCTCGGTCGGGATCGTGCACTCGTCCTGGCACGGGCGGAGCTCCACGCGGCGGTTGTGGGCGCGGCCCGCGCTGGTGGCGTTGTCCTCCCGCGGGAGCTCCTCGCCCCAGGAGATCGCGACGAGGCGCGCGGGATCCACGCCTCGGGTCACCAGGGCGGCCACCACCGCGTCCGCCCGCGCCTGGCCCAGCGCCTGGGTCTTCCGCGCGTCGCCCTCGTCGCTCGAGGCGTGACCGGAGATCTCCACCCGGGCGATCTCGGGGTGCTCCCTGAGGACCTGGGCGAGCTCGTTGACGAGGTAGACCTGCGAGGGATCGAGGATCGCCTTCCCCCAGGAGAAGGCGACGAAGGGCATCGAACCGTAGCCGCCCACCCCTCCGATCTGCACGACGACCGCCAGGGGGCAGCCGTCCTCGGTGCTGGCGGCCTGATCCGGGCAGCGGTCCACGGCGTCCGCGCGGCCGTCCTGGTCCTGGTCTGGCGCCACGGCGGCGGCGGGGGCAGGCTCGGGCGCCTGCGCATAGGCGGCGGGACCGGCCAGGGTCAGGGCCAGCGCGCCCAGGGCCAGCGGGACGGGTCGGGGCGGCGTGATCGGGCGGGCCAGGACCAGCTCTCCCGCCTCGTCAATCACCTGGCGCGCGCAGAAGCCCTGCTCGCCATAGAGAGCCTGCAACGCGCGCACTCGCGCCGGGGTGGCCTGCGCGAGGTCGTGGACCTGGGTGCTACAGCGCTCACAGAAGCGCCCTCCTGGCGCGGCGCGCATCGCCGACCAGCGCTCGTCACAAGGGCGCAGCAGGGGGAGGGGCTTCATCCAAGGCCTCGTTGCGGTCGCGTCGTTGTGCGGCCATCATAGCCCGGAGGGGGAGACATGCTGATCTGGATCTTCGTGGCGTGTGTGGGCGGTGGGGACACGGGCAAGGACTCGGAGACCGGGGGCGGCCACACCGCCGACACCGCGCCCGCGCCGTTTACCTGCGGCGAGGAGACCTGCGACGCCCGCACGCAGTACTGCGACAGCGCCGTCGGTGGCCAGCCCGACACCAGCGGCGAGGCCGTCATCAACTACAGCTGCCTGAGCCTGCCCGCCGCCTGCGCGGACACGCCCACCTGCGCCTGCCTGGAGGGCACGGAGGATTGGTCCTCGGGCTCCGAGTGCCGGGAGGAGGGCGGCGCCCTGTTCGTGACGACCTATCTGCCTTGAGGGCGTGACGGGCGCCGCGCGCGGGGATAGCCGCCCGACGAGGAGGCTCAGAGCCCGGTGCGCGTCGTCGTCGCCATGAGCGGAGGGGTGGACTCGTCGGTCACGGCGGGGCTGCTGGTCGAGCAGGGGCACGAGGTCATCGGCGTGCACATGAAGCTGCACGACGTCCCCGCCCCGGAGAGCGCCGGCAAGACCTGCTGCGGGCTGGACGACGCGATGGACGCGCGGCGGGTGGCCCACCAGCTGGGGATACCGTACTACGCCCTCGACCTGCGCGCCGCCTTCGAGGCTGCCGTGATCGCGCCGTTCGCGGCCAGCTATCGCCTGGGGGAGACCCCGAGCCCCTGCGTGGCCTGCAACGGGGTGTTGAAGTTCGACGTCCTGTGGAAGCGCGCCCGCGCCCTGGGCGCCACCCACCTCGCCACCGGGCACTACGCGCGCATCGACGAGGACGGCGGGCTGCTGACGGCCGCGGACGCCGACAAGGACCAGAGCTACTTCCTCTTCCCCGCCCGCCGCGAGGTCCTGCGCTCCACGCTCTTCCCGCTCGGGGGGATGAGCAAGCCCGAGGTGCGCGAGCACGCCGCCCGGCTCGGCCTCGTCACCGCCCGCAAGCCGGAGAGCCAGGACGTCTGCTTCCTGCCCGAGCACGACCACGCCCGCCTGGTCGCCGAGCGCGCGGGCGTGGACGGCGCGGGCGAGATCGTGGACGAGGCGGGTCAGGTGCTGGGCCACCACGACGGCTACTGGCGCTTCACCGTGGGCCAGCGCCGCGGGCTCGGGGTGGCGACGGGCAGCCCGGTCTACGTGCTGCGCGTGGAGCCCGACACCCGCCGCGTCGTGGTCGGCCCCGACGCGCGCCTGCTGGAGCAGGGTCTGCTGGCCCGCGGCCTGAGCTGGTTCCGCCGCCCGGAGCCCGGTGAGGAGGTCAGCGCCCGCATCCGCCACCGCGGCGCGCTGATCCCCTGCACCGTGGACGACGGCGAGCGCGAGGACGAGGCGGTGCTCCGCTTCCGAGCGCCCGCGCGGGCCGTGGTCCCCGGGCAGGCGGTCGTGCTCTACCAGGGCGAGCGCGTGCTGGGCGGCGGCTGGATCCGGCGGGCGCTGGCTTAGCGGAACCTTCGCCGGCCGCGCGTGTCTCTCCCCTCTGAGATCCAAGCCGTCTCGGAGGTGTCGAATGGGCGTTCAGTTGCCTGGCAGCGGTGGTCGTGGTCGGAACCTCAACGCGGACCTGAACCTGGTCCCCTTCATCGATCTGCTGTGTACGACCATCACCTTCCTGCTGGCGACGGCGGTGTGGACGCAGACCGAGGTGCTCCCCGTGACGCAGGAGGTGGGCACCGAGATGGGCGAGGACTTCCCCGACGGGCCGCCCCCGCTCACGCTCCACATCCGATCCGACGGCGCCTGGCTCGGGCGCTCGGTGACCCAGGGCCAGAACTACCCGCTGGAGGGCGGCGCCTACGCCTGGGAGGCGGTGGAGGCGGCGCTGAAGATCGACCGCGACGCCTTCCCCGACGAGCGCGCGGTCATCATCACCACCGACGACGGCGTCCGCTACGAGCACGTCGTCCGCGCTCTGGACCTCTCCAGAACTTACGGCTACGACGCTCCACTCCTGGCGGGCGGATCGGCGAAGGTGTCAGGTTGATTCGATTTTGATTTGCGCTTCCTGCGCAGGTCCAGGTGCTTCGTCAAGGGCGCCTGCCCAACCATCCTCCTCCCGCGTCAGCGGGGGGAGGTGCCGGCGAAGC
>CAZTOW010000027.1:0-136068 GCA_964615375.1 uncultured Enterobacterales bacterium | reverse complement strand
GGTGGATGAGCGCCGGGTTCTCTCAACCTATGCGTCTACGTACATTCTGGGCTAAAGCTCTACGGGGCCATGAGCGCTCTGATAGACGACCTTGAACGGGAGTATAAGCTCAGGTATCCACAGGACGGCTATATTAGCGAAAAGCTGACCTGGCTTCGCTGGTACAATCGGTGTCTGGCTGGGATTGACACCATGGAAGGAACCCCTCGACATCAGATGCCTGGAGACGTCTGGACCGTCACAGAGTCCCTCATTGACCGCTACACCGAAGGATAGCGGTCTACCTGGAGCATCGACATGAGCACTGACCAGAAGCCACATGAGTTCCGCTATTCGGAGGCCGGAGCGGCCTACCTTCTCAGACCCTCGGTAACCGACCTCCGAGGCCAGGACTTCTGGAAGGACGGGGACCGTCTGGAAATGTTGAAGGAGTTCACCACGCTCCTCCAAGATGCTGTGGAGCTCTGCCAGGTATGCGCGTTCGACTCTGGGAATGCCGAGCCCTACGGGCGCAAAGTCTGGTTTTTTGCGGGTCCTGGCACAAAGTACCTCAACATCCGGCCGAACGAGACACAGCTCTATGAGGCTTTCATGGAGCTTGGAAGTCAGAAGAAGGATAAGGTGGTGCTCTCTCTGGATCTGTACTGGAATCGGCTCACGAAGAGGTGGGAGGGACCGGCCTTCCTGAACGTCGATGACTCTCCGGTTCGAGACTACTCGAAGGATGGAGCCCCCGCTGTGTGCATGTCGGCTCTTGAGGCCATGCTCAAGGCCATACTCGAAGCACTCAAGTAGTAGCGGAGGCCAGCCATGCCTGAGAGGAAGTCCTGTCACCGATCCCCCTCATCCGCCCCATTCCGCTGAATCCCGCCTGAGGCGAGGGGCCCTGGGCCATGGATCCGCCGGCGCTGGCGGCACTGGAGGAGGTGGCGTTTCACGCGGTGTCTTCGGGGCGGGGGTGAGGGGCGTCCTCAAACGAACGGATTGACGACCCTCAGGCCCCCGAGCTGCTGTCCGTTCTGTAGGTCCTCGCTGAACAGCGTCTCGCATCCGGCGCGCAGCGCGGCGGCGACGAGCTGCGCGTCGTAGAGGGAGAATCCCCAGCGCGCATGGATCTCGAGGGCCTCCCTGTAAAGATCCGGGTCCGACTGCACCTGGCAGAGCGGCACGAGGACCTCGTCGAGGTAGATCCTGGCCTCCTGAGCGCTCATCGGTCGCGCGAACCGACGCAGCGCGACGTTCAGGAATTCCTGCACGACCTGGAAGCTGATGGCGCCCAGGCCGCTCAGCCCGGTGGAGATGAGCTCGCGCGCCCGCTGGCGCTTCAGGGGCGCGGTCGCGTCAAAGCTGTAGACCAGGATGTTCGTGTCAAGGAAGAATCTGGCGTTCATTCAGCTCGTCCCGAGAGAAGCTCCTGCCGGCCTGCACGTCACCGAGCCGGGCCATCAGCGCGTCATAACGCTCCCGGGCCTGCTCTTCCTTGACGTAGCGCTCCAGCCAGACGCGAAATGCGGCGTTGAGCGTCGTGGACTGGCGCCGAGCCCGCTCCCGGGCCTGTTCGATGAGGGCCTCTTCCGCGCTGAGGGTGATGTTCCGAAGCATCGGCTCGCTCCACGAGGTCCAGTGTACCCTGGCCTCGTGTACACGTCGACGGGGCCTCGCACCGCCTCACCCCTCCCGAGCGCGCTTCAACTCCTCGGCCTTCGCCAGCTCCACGGCCTCGGCGCTGAGCTCCGCCGTGGACGCAGGCACCTTGACGCCCCCGGTGCCCGCGAGCTCGGCGCTCGCCACCGCCCCCGTGCTCTCCTTGACCTCCGCGCTCTCCTTCACCTCCGAGACCTCCACGCTCTCAGCGCTCTCCTCCAACACCACGGTCCCAGAGACCCCCGTGACCAGGGCCCAGAGGGCGGCCTTGCCGGCGGCCTCCAGCTTGGCCAGGCCGGTGCGCTCGCGCTCCTTGCCGACGCGGTCGCTGTGCTTGCGCAACGTGGCCTCGATCTGGCCCATCTGCCGGGCCCAGGCGGCGTGCTGCTCGAGGACCTGGCTGGCGAGGGCCTTGAGATCCTGGCCGGCAGCCTCGGCCTCGGCGCTCAGGACCAGGGGCTCCTCCTTGCAGCAGCCGCTCAGCAGAGCGCGGGCCTCGCGGAGCCGCTGCTCCTGGACGGCCTGGGCGTAGGGGCCGAGCGGGCGGACCACCTCGCGCACGCGCTCGGCCTCGCGGGAGAGCGCGAGCAGGACGGCGACGCGGGCCTCGTCGGAGACGGAGGCGCGGCGCTTGTTGGAGGCGGCCTCCACCCACCTCTCGCCGCTCCAGCGCGGGCGGACCATGCTGGTGGGCGGGGCGGTGAGCACGAGGCCCGCAGGGTCGAAGTCACCCATGACCTCGTGGGAGATGTAGCCTTCCTTGTCGATGGCGTAGGCGATGTTCACGGGAGACCTCGCTCAGAGCAGCATGGAGGGGACGGCGCGGATGGCGACGGTGGTCCCGGCGGAGCCGACGTTGCCGGAGCTCGCGCCCAGGTACGTGCCCGCCGCGCCTCCCTGGGCCGAGCAGTGCAGGTTGGCGTCGGCGTTTCGCGCGCAGAGGAAGACGAGCCCGCCGCCGCCGCCGCTGCCGCCGTAGTTGGTGGTGATCGAGCTGGTCTTCGTCGCGGCCCCGCCCGGTCCGCCGTTGGCCTGCAGCGCCTTCCAGGCGCTCCCCTGGGTGAAGCTGATCTTCCCGCCCACGTAGACGTAGAGCGCGCCGCCGCCGCCGCCGCCGCCGCCGACGTGGAGGTTGGAGCCCGTGGGCGCCTCGCCGCTGCAGCTCAGGCCTCCCCCGGTGTTGGGCCCCAGGATGAGGTCGCCGCTGACCAGCACCAGCGCCGCGCCGCCACCCCGCGGGCCGTCGACCTGCCCGGAGGTCGTCGAGCGCCCCGAGCCCCCGGTCTGCCCGCCGCCGCCGAGCCAGGGGGCCGCCGCCATGGGCGAGCCCGCCACGCCCGCGCGGACGAGGTGCTGGGTCAGGGCCGCGCGCTGCTCGAAGAAGAGGCCCTTCGGCGCCGCGCTGGTCAGCGTCGGGTCGAAGTGCTCGGTCGTCAGGTTGCTCTTGGAGTCGGTGTAGGACCCGCCCGTCCCGATGAGGCCGGCTCCCCCGAAGGGCAGGCCGTAGCTGCCGACGTCGCCGCTGAGGAGGGCCGTGGACCACTGGAACATGGGGCTCAGGGTCCGCGCCCGGAGCCGGAAGGTCGGCGAGGGGTTCTCGCGGTGGGCGTAGAAGCGCAAGGTCCCGTTCAGGACGAGGTTGCCGTGGACCCGCAGCACGAAGAGGGTGCGGATGTCCTGCACGATCATCGTCCCGTTGATCGTCAGATCGCCGAACTCCAGCCCGCCGGCCAGGGAGCTGCTGTCGGCGCTCCAGCTCAGCCCGCTCGCCGGGATGGTGATGTTCGCGGCTGAGCTGTTCGGGACAGGCGAGCCGCTCACCATCACGCCGCCGCTGATGGCGCGCTCCATCCGATCCGCCAGCGCGCTGTGGGCGTTGATGGAGTTGGCGAAGCTGGTGCCCCATGCATAAAGCGTGCTCACGTCCTGCTGGAGCGTGCCGGACCTCGACTCCAGGTCGGAGAGCGCCGCCTGGACGTTCGAGCTCGCGCCCCCATAGGTCGCCTCCAGCCCGGAGGCGTCCAGCTCGTCGAGGTACTGGACCCACTGGTAGACCTTGTTCATCCACCAGTTGAACCACTCGTGCGGGGGCTTCTGCGCGAAGGCCCAGCCCTTGGCCCGGTCCAGGGCGGGGGGCTCGCTGATGGCGGCCTGGGGTCCGGTGGCCCAGTCGGGCAGTCCCTGCGGCTTGGGGATGGACATGGTCTGCTCCTCAGAGGATCTTGGACAGCCCGCCGCCCTGAAGCTGGGCGACGTCGGAGAAGCCGCCAGCGTTGGCGGGCTCGTGGGGTTGGGCGACGGACGAGAACGCAAACGCGAAGGCGGGGCTGTTGATGAGATCCAGCCGCACGCCCACGGGGGCGATGGACTCCATGCTGCGCAGCAGGTCGCCGGGCAGGCTCTGGCCGTCGAAGGTGACGCGGACCACCCCGGGGCTCGGCTCCTCGTAGGTCACGGAGGTCGAGCCGGTCAGCGCGCGCACCACGCGGATGAGCCGGTCGGGCTCGCCGCGGGAGCAGTTGCGCTCGACCCGGAGCTGGACGGCGCGGCGGAAGAGGTCGTCGGAGCGCCCGTTCCGCTGCTCGCCCACCAGGCGGCCGAGCTGGTCGAGGCTGGCTCCGCTGGCGGCGCTGAGGTCGCGGGCGCGCAGGAGGGCGCCCACGGCGTCCTCGAGCTCCTGGATCTGCCGGAGGACGGCGCCCAGCAGCGCCTCCACCCGGGGTTTCCCGCGGAGCTGCATGGGCAGCAGCGCGAGGCCCTGTTGAGCGTGATCTGGGATGGGAGAGGACATGGCGCTCCTCAGACCACGGTCAGGGTGACGGTCGCGCCATCGTCAGCGTCGAAGCTGACGATCTCCAGCGGGCCGATGGGGATGTTGTCGGCGCCGGCGCCGCCCGGCCGGTGGGCGGCCACGAAGTAGACCTGCCCCACGCCCGGGAGCGCGTGCAGGAGCGGGAGCATGCGCCCGAGGACGACGTCCTGGCCGATGCCGTGGGCCGCGCCGAAGCGCAAGACCTGATCGCGCAGGAGCTCCTGCGCGCCCTCGGGGAGGATCTCGTCGGGGTGGCGGCGCAGCACGACGTTCAGCGTGACGGGCACGCGGCGGGGGCGGCTCCAGCACAGCCGGCGCTCCAGGCCCTGGGCGTCCAGCCAGGTCTGCTCGACCTGATCGGCGGGCCGTGCGGTGCTGACGGCGGCGACGCCCGCGGGGCGCAGGCTCTCGATGAGCTGAGCGACCGCGAGGCCGGTCTCCGCGTCGGTGTTCGCGTCGACCACCACCTCGAAGCTGTGGGGCGGGCGGCCGTCCACGTCCACGTCGGCGTCGTTCTCCACCACCCGGGCCGCGCGCACGCCGGGGATGTCCTGGCGCAGGCGGGCCTCGATGGCGCCGGCCACCCCGCTGGCCAGCAGGTAGCGCGAGCGGGAGAGCCGGGCGCGCAGGGCGGTGTCGCTCTCGCGGTCTCGTCCGAGCTCGGCGTCCTCGGCGTTGTAGAGGCGATCCCAGCCGCTGAGCGGGGTCTCGATGCGGGTGAGCCGCCCGGCCAGGGCGAGCACCGGCCCGGTCTCGGCCGAGGCGAAGCGCACCAGGGCCCCGCCGATGGTCTTCGTCGTGAGCTTCACCAGGTTGGAGGGCGTCGTGTCCACGCCGGTGACCGCGGGCCAGCCGCCGATGGTCCAGCTCGTGCCCACCGTGCTGGCCACGAGGTCGATGCTGCGCCCGTCGGCGCCGGGCCGGGCCGTCAGCGCGCCGCAGGTCAGCTTCCCGCAGAGGTTGGCGATCACCGTGCCGTAGACCGCGGGCGCGCCGGGCGTCTCCGTGGCGCGGACGACGAGCCCTGAAGCGTCCCAGACGTCCACCGTGATCGCCACCCCCGGCGAGACCTGGCCCAGCGTGACCCGGAGGCGCTGCAGCGGCCGGAGGTTGAGCTGCACGTCGGGGACCACGCCGGGGGTGCGGGCGAGGAGGTCGAGCCCGTCCCCGCGCGCCTCGAAGATCAGGTGCGGGAAGGCCGGGGTGAACAGCGCGGCGATGGCCTCGGCGAGGGCGCGCGCGCTCTGGCCGGCGCTGGCGTTCACGCCGGAGTTCACCCCGTCGAAGCGCAGCCCGTAGAAGGTCCCCGGCCAGACCTCCTGGATCTCCAGCCGCGCCGACCAGAGCGTCTCGTCGAGCGTGGCGTCGGCCAGGCTCACGAAGCGCGCCCCGTCCGCGCTCACCACCTGGCCGGCGGGCAGGCGGGTCCCGGCGCGCCCGACGCAGAGGGCCTCCACCTCGGACGAGGTGGCGAAGAGGCGGCGCACGCCCACGCCTGCAACTAGATCATCTAGTGAAATTTCACCCGCTGAGGCCGGGTCGCCCGCCTTCCAGAGCTGATCGGCCGCGCTCCAGGCCGCGGCGAGGGCGTCGGCGTAGGACCCGAGCAGGCGCGAGAGCACGGAGCCTGGGTCGCGGTCCACGGGGGCGCCGAAGCCCTGCTCCACGTCGTCGAGCAGCTCGGCCAGGATGACCTGGCGGGTCTTGGGGGCGAATCCGGTGGGGAGGAGTCCGTAGGGCATGGGCGTTCAGAGCGGCTGGACGTAGACGCGGGTGGCGTCCACGCGGATGATCTCGGCAGGTCCGGCCTTCAGGTAGCTGTCGTGCCAGGCGGGGCCCTGGCCGTCGTTGACCTTGATGGACAGCCGGTAGACGCCGGGGACGAGGTAGGCGGCGGCCAGGAGGCGGCTGATCTGCAGGTCCTCGCCGGTGCGCAGGGCGGCGCCCTGCCTCAGCACGGCGTCCTTCAGCAGATCCTCGACCGCGTCGGGCAGATCCTCCTCGGGGTGGGCCTCGTAATACACGTTCAGCCAGGCCTGGATCTCCGCCGGGCGGTTGAAGACGAGCTCGTGGGCGCCGCCCGCGGCGTCCAGCACGCTCACCCCCACCCGCTGCCCGCGGACGTGGACCAGGGGGATGCCGGCGGGGCGCACGCGCCAGAGGGCCTCGGCGATGTCCTGGTCCTGGCCGCCCTCCACGATCAGCTCCAGGCTGTGCGGGGGCAGGAGCCCGGTGGGGGTGGGGCTGGGGTTCTCGGTGAGCCACACGGCCGTCACGCCGTCCACCGCCAGGATCGCGGCGCGGATGGCGTCCAGGCTGGCGCTCTCGGGGGCGGAGACGCTGTTCAGCCAGCGCAGGCGGAAGGCGGCGTCGGGCTCGTCGTCGCTGCCGAGCTCGGCCGCCATGGGGTTGAGGGCCGCCTCCAGGCCGGGGACCGCGGTCTGGATCGCGGTGAGGGTGCCGGCGGGGGCGGCCAGGGGACCGGGGGTGGTGGCGCGGAAGACGCCCGTGGCGAAGCCGAGGACGGCCTGACTCTGCATGAGGGTCAGGGCGCCCGCGACGGTGGGGTGGACGGTGACGGTGGCGCTCAGGTTGGGCCAGGCCACGTCGATGGCGAAGGCGGCGCCAGCGGGCGTGCGGGCGATCAGCGGGAGCCCGGCGGCGTTGATCGCCAGGACCAGCGCGGCGGCGAGGTGGGCGGTGGAGGGGGCGATGCCCCCCGAGGTGAAGCCGTGGGGAGCGCCGTTCAGGTCGAGGGCGTAGTACCGACTCGGCAGCGCCTGGGTGACCTTGACCTTCCAGCTCGGGACGGGGGTGGCGACCAGCGTGACCGGCGCCGCCAGGCTCCAGCGCGTGGTGCTCCCCGGGGCCGAGATCTCCGTGCCCGCCGGGATGACGGTGCCCGGCGTCCCGCGCAGCAGCACCTCCGCCTGGGAGGGGCGCCCGCGGCTCACGGCGGCCAGCGAGGCCACCTCGTCCAGGCGCGCGTCCGTGGCCCCGTCCGGGCTGCGGCTCCAGCTCAGGATCTCCAGCAGCTCCCAGATCTCGGCGAGGCGCTCGGCGCTGATCCCGTTGAGCCGCGAGAGCACGGAGCTCTGCGTGTCCAGATCGGGGCCGAGGGACTCGGCCTGCATGGTCTCCAGCGCGCCCAGCAGATCGGGCATCCGCGCGCGGACGAAGCCCTGGGGTCCGAGGCCGCTCACGCGAACACCTCCGCCAGGTCCAGGGTCCCGGTGCCGGTTCGCACCTGGAAGCGCACGGCGAGCGCGCGCCGGGGGCGGTCCCAGGTGGCCTCGAAGCGGGTGAGGGCGACCACGCCGTCGACCGAGAGGATGGCCTGCTTCAGCACCGCCTCGACGACCACGCCCTCGGGGTTCTTGCGCAGCACGCTCTGGAACCAGGGCACGCCGAAGCTCTCGTCCAGGAACCACTCGCCCCGGAAGTGCTGCAAGGTGAAGCGCAGGCGTTGGGCGATGGCGTCCTCGCCCGTGACGACCTCGAGATCGCCCGTGGGGCCGAGCGCCAGATCGCCGTCCACGGACAGGCGCAGATCTTCCATCAGCCACGCTCCTTGATCGCGCCGATCCTGGCCTTCAGGGCGGCGAAGGCCGCGAGGTTCATGGGCGCCTGGACCGAGTTGGGCGCGCAGGTGATGGTCAGCGCCAGGAGCTGGTCCAGGAGCGCGTCCACGATGCCCACCAGATCGTCCGCTCCGCCCAGGCCCACCGTGCCGTCGCGGTTCAGCCGCAGGTAGCTGGTCCCGTTGTCCAGGTTGATCTTGCCGTCGCTGCCCAGCCGCAGCTCGCTGCCCTGGAAGCGCAGCAGGACGTCGCGGGGGTCGGCCTCGCCGGGCTCGGAGAAGGGGTAGAGGCCGGGGATGGCGACGGCGTCGCTGAGATCGTGGCTGCGCGGGTCGGCCGGGGCCACGTCGCCGCCCTGCTGCAGCCACTCGTCCAGGCTGCGCTCGCTGAAGACCAGCAGCACGGTGTCGCCCTGCTGCAGCGGGAAGGAGAGGATGGCGCCGCCGCCGCGGGGCCAGACCACGGGGACGTGGTTGATGAGGGGCAGGGTGGCGCTGCCGCCGTCGGCGAGGGCGACCTGCAGGAGCGGCTGGACGCTGGCCTCCTGCTTGCTGGCGTCGTAGCTCTCGACGCGGCCCGGCATGCTGACGTGCAGGTCGCGCAGGCGCTGGCCCACGGCGAGGCGCAGGATGTCGCTGAGCGTGGGCGTCATGCGCGCAGCTCCCGGGCTTCCACGTCGGTGCTCCAGTCGTCGCCGTGGGTGTCGCCGCTGTGGGTGACCTTCTCCACCAGGAAGTCGCCCGAGAGCGCGCGGCTCTGGAGGCGCACGCGCCGACCGGGCCGGATGCGCGGCTGCAGCAGGCTCTTGAAGCGCACGCCCCGGTCATCCCGCTCGGGCGAGCCGATGAGCCCGCTGTCCTCGCTCAGCAGCACCATCTCCCCGCGCTCGGGCTCGCCCGCCTTGCGCACGACCAGCTCGCCGTCCTGCACGCTCCAGGAGAGGCCGAGGCGGCGGGCCAGGGTGTCCAGGGCGGCGCGGGTAGAGCCGGCGGCGGAGAAGCCGCTCAGCACCTGCACGTCGTCCAGGCCGGCCACGCTGCCCAGGGGCAGGTCCAGGCTCTGGGCCAGGCGCTGGAAGATCTGCCGGGCCCCGGTGCCCCCGCGGAAGCTGGCGAAGATCGTGCTGCTGCGGATGGCCTTCGCCCCGTCCCCGCAGGACAGGACCAGCACGCGGTCGGGAGCCTCCCAGCGGTCCTGGGCCGTGAGGATGTCGCCCGCGTACAGCAGCTCGGCGTTGTCCTGGTAGCCGGCCTCCAGCAGCAGGGTGTAGTCGCGCTTGACGAGGGCGCGGGCGGTGTCGTCGCTGGGGTTCGTGATGCGCACCTCCAGCGAATTGGGGGCGGCGCTGGACGTCTTCTCCACGGTGAACGTGATCCGCAGGCCCTCGATGCGCAGCCCCGGCTGGCCGGGCGGCAGCACGGTGACGGCGACGGCGCGGTCCCAGAGGCGGCTCACGCGGCGCTCACATAGAGGAGCGTGTGGCGGACGCCCAGGTCGTCCGGGCCTGGCGCGGCGTTGGCCCCGGTGCGGTCGTGCAGCACCAGCGAGCCGGGCGGGAGGCGGGTGTCGGTGCCGCGCCAGAGCAGGTTCCAGGCGGGGACGAGCCGAACCCCAAGCAGGAGTGGAGCTCCATCGATGGTGAACAGATCGAGGGACCAGCTCTGGGCGCGCTCGTTCCAATGCAGGCCGAGCTCGTAGAGCACCCCGTCCAGCGAGACGCTGAGCGTCTGGCTGGACAGATCCGCGCGGATGGGGATCTCGCTGGTCAAAAGCGTGGGCTCCGGCGGTTGCCCGGGTTGACCCGGAAGTTGGGGGTGGGCTTCTCGATGCGGTAGCCGTGGCCGGTGCGCCCGAACATCGGGTTGTCTTTGGGGTGGGTCTGGGGCAGGACCACGGGGTCGGCGCGCAGGTTGTCCTGCACGCCCACGGTCTGGCTCGGGTCCAGGAGTCCGGGCATGAGCTGGACCTTCTGGGGCTGGTCCATCTCCGTGGGATCGATGTAGGGCACGTCCACCGCGGGCGGGAGGTTCCCGGGCTTGCCGATCTCCTTCGTGGTCTGTCGGCCGCGCTTCGCCGTCTTCTGCGTCTTCTTCTTCTTCTTCGGGCTGGCCTTGTTGGGCGGCACGGTCTGGCTGTGGACGATCCGCACCTGGCGCAGCTCGGCCGAGAAGCGGAGGGCGAGGCCGCTCTCCGGCTCGCGCGGCACGGACACGTTGGTCAGCACCATGTTCTCGTAGACGTGGAGTCCGGTCACCACGGTCAGCGGCGCCCGGGCCTCCAGCAGGCGGCGCAGGGCCTCGAAGGCGTCGATGGCGCGGGAGCCCGAGCTGGCCAGGGGCACGGTCAGCAGGCCGTCGTCCTCGTTCTGGCTGGCGGGGTGCAGGTAGACGGGGGTATCGGTGATGACCCCGTCGATGTTCAGCGTCTGGGGTTCGAGAACTACGTGGTCGCTGATCTTCGCCCCGCTCTCCACGGGGCTCTCGGTGACGCGGGCGCTGGCGACGTGCTCCTCGCGCACGGCGGCGTCCAGCCGGACCTCGCCGATGCGGGTGAGCGTGCCGCTCTCGCGGTAGAGCAGGCTCAACATCACTCCGCCTTCCAGAGCACGTGCTCACCGGGAGGGGTGGTGGCGTCCAGGAACTGCTCGCTGGCGTAACGGAGCTGGCGGTTCCACTGGTCGTCGAAGACGCGCCGCATCTGGTTGGACATGTAGTCCACCTGCTCGGCCGGGGTGCCCTGGGGCACGGTGATGTTGACCGTGGCGTGGAACTGGTTGTGCTGCTCGCGCGCGTCCTGGCCCAACGGCGCGCCGCCCAGCACACCGCCGATCGCCATTTGACGCAGCGGCTCCTCCTGCATTCGGGTGATCCGGTCGGCGGCCTCCAGATAGGCGCGGGCTCCGGGGGGCTCGGTCACGGAGGGGCCCATGAGCGTGTAGAGGTCGGACAGCGTGGGGACCCGCTTCTCCTCCTTCTTCTTCGGGATCTCGGAGCCCTTCCCGAAGTTCGTCCAGTCGAAGATCGGCCCCACCACCGGGCCGCCGAAGCCGGGGAGCGCCGCCTGGGCGATGGGGCTGAGGCCGTAGTCCGGCTCCATGCCCCGCTCCTTCATCAGCCGCCTCACCTTCTCCATGGGGTCCAGGATCTCCTGCCCCCAGCCCTTGCCGGTCTCCCACAGCCAGTTGGCGCCCTGCTTCGTCTTGTCCCAGAGCCAGTCCTTGACGCCCAGCTTCTCCAGGCCCCACATCCCCCAGTCGATGATCTTCCCGGCGGGCGTGAGCTTCTTCAAGCCCCACTTGATGCCCTTCCACAGCCCGTCCTTCAGGAAGTTCTCCCCGTACTCCCAGATCGTGTCCCACCAGCCCTTCTTCTCCTCTTTCTTCTCCTCGCCGCCCTGGCAGCCGCAGATCTTCTCGCCGAGCTTGTCGATGGCGGCGATGACGGCGTCGGCCATGGTCTGGATGCGGGCCAGCACGCCCTCGAAGAGGGAGGTGACCCAGGCGCTCAGGATCTGCTCGATGGGCATGTCGGCGAGGCCGGACAGGCGCGCCAGGGTGCGGAACAGCCCCTCCATGCCCCAGTCGCGGAGCTGGCGGAAGATCGCCTGCAACCACGAGATCGCGAACCAGAAGCCCGTGACGACGTGCCCGTCCAGCACGCCGAAGCCGACGCGCAGCCCGGCCAGCACCTGCGCGAGCTGGGACCCCAGCAGGCGGAGCCAGGCAAACGTGTGGGTGAAGCCCGCCCACAGGATGAGGCGCAGGCTGCGGAAGCCCTCGACGAGGATGTCGGCCAGCCGGTTGAGCTGGCGGTTCAACATGGCGTGGAGCGCGCGGATCTGCTCGGAGATCCGCTGGAGCCAGCGCAGCACCTCGCGCACGTAGACCACGAGCTGCCCGGTGTGGAAGCTGATGCGCGCGATGGGGCGGAGAGCGCGGGCGATGTCGCGCAGCGACCAGCCCAGGTTGCGGCCCTGCACGGCCAGCAGCCCCTTCGTCTCGCCATCCAGGCGGATGGTGAGACCCGAGGCGAGCTGGGCGCGCAGGGCGGCAGTCCAGGCGCCGTTCATGGCGGCTGACGCCCGGATCTGGGCGGTCAGCATCCGGTCGAGCGCGACGAGCTGCTCGGCCACGCGCTCCATGGCCCGCTGGATCGAGAGGAGCATGCGGGGGACGCTCTTCGCCAGGCCCAGGCTCGCGTCCCGGACCTGCCCCACGGCCCGCGTCTGCTCGCGGCCCAGGTCCAGCTGGCGGCCAGCCAGCCGGACGAGGCCCTCGAGCAGCGCGGTCAATGGGGACAGATCGATCATGCTCTCTCCCGGCCGCGCGCGCGGGCTCGCGCGGCGGTCTCCAGGGCGGTCTTCAGGTCGAGCGCCTCGTGGGCGTCGGCCAGGTCATCGATGGACCAGTGCGTCTCGATCTCCTGGAGGGTGGCGACCCCCTCCAGGACCACGCGCCAGACGGCGAAGTTCACCTTCGTCTTCGGCAGCGGGATGGGGGACCTCAGCTCGCCGGGCTGGCCGCCCCCTCCGAAGGCTGGGTGTTCATCGCGGCGAAAAAATCGCCGTAGTTCACCTCCAGCACGAAGCCCAGCACGCTGAGCAGCGTGTAGTAGTTGCCCATGAACTCCACGTCGAAGATGGGCAGGATCTCCCGGCCGTCCTTGCGGGTGTCCTTGAGCAGGCGCTTGACCAGGATGATGGTCTCGTTCTCGTCGAGCTGGCCGACGAGGGCGGCGACGAAGGTGCCGACCTCCAGCGCCGAGCCCTCGCCCCGGGCGACCGCGCCCATGGCGGGGCCCACCAGCTTGAGCAGGCGGGTGAGGATGGCCAGGCCCTCGGTGGCAGGGAACTGGGTGACGGTCCAGGTGGCGCCGGCGATGACGCGGTCCTGCGAGCGGCGGGCCATCACACACCTCCGGGCGTGATGTCCACGCTGGCCAGCTCGAAGATCCACTCGCGCTGGGCCATGTCCTTGCCCCACTCGACCTTGGGCTTGCCCTTGATCCAGGCCTCGGCGGCGAAGACCTCTCCGCCGGTGGTGAGATCCTTGATCTGGACGGGCACGACCCCGGTGCTCTGCTGCTCGTCGAGGTTGGCCAGCGCGTTGAGGATGAGGTTCGAGTTGCTGGACTGCATCAGCGTCAGCGTCAGCGTGCCCGAGCGGTCGGCGGACTTCACGCGGGCGATCTCGCCGTAGGCGCCGACCACCTTGGTGAAGGTCTCGGCGGCGCGCTCGACGGAGACGAAGGTGCCGTCCACGAAGCCGGACAGCGTGTTGCCGTCCACGGTGACGATGACCTGGGTTGGGTCGTAGGTGACGACAGGCATGGGTGCTCCAGGAATCGAGAAGGTTTCAGACGGAGACCACGCCGTTGATGGTCACGCTGTGGACGGCGCCGGCCAGCGTCGCGACGAAGCGGATGTCGGGCAGCAGGCGGTTGGCCCGGTCCTGCGCGCTGACGTCGCGCACGCGGGGCACGCTGATGGTGGGCTTCGGGTCGCCGGCCAGCACGCCCGAGCGCACGGCGGCGTCGAGCTGGGCCTTGATCTCGGCCTCGAAGATGGCCACGCCCGCGTCCGTGTACGGGACCTTGGGCAGGTTCACCAGCCGGCTGTAGATGCGCTCGGTCAGCCGCGCCTTGAGCCAGTCCATCCCGACGATGACGTCGATGTACTCGCCCGACGCCATGCGGCCCTCGCGGGTGATGCTGACGCCGCCGATGGTCTCGTAGGTGTTGACGTTGCCGTTGCGAGCGGCGAGCGACTGCGTGTCGGTGAGCGCGCTGGGCGTCGGGCCCGAGAGCGACTTGAACATCCAGGTCTGCGCGCCGGGCGTGGTGGCGAGCTGGCGGGCCAGCCAGGCGACCTCCGGCCAGTCCTCGTCGGTGGCGCTGCCCGCGCCCTCGTGGAAGAGGATGAAGCTGCGCTCGCGCCCGTCGCTCTTGAGCGTGGCGGCGATCTCCGGGTTGTTGCCGGCGCCCGGGATCGCCGCCTCGCCGATGGCCCGCGGGTCGCTGGTGGCGAGCGCGAGGATCTTGCGCCCGGAGCTCTCCACCCACTCCGCGGCGGCGTTCTGCAGCGCGGAGCTCCGGCTGGCGAGGGCGAGCCCGTACCAGCCGTTAAACGCGTCCTCCAGCGCGCTCAGGCTGGTCTGGAGGGTCGCGGCGCTGCTCAGGTCCACCCGGCCCACCGCCACCTGAACCGGCGTCGGGCTCTGGGAGAAGGCGACCTTGAGCGCCTTGTACTCCGCGGACGCGCTGGGCAGCTCGCTGCCGACGCTGCTGACGCCGCTGTAGACCCGGTAGAGCGGCGTGCCGGTGAGGCTGGTCCCGGCGATGAGCAGCGTGCCGAAGCCCTGCTGGCTGACCGCCCGCGTCTGGCGTTCGATGGTGACGTTGACGATGTCGGCGAGCGGCATGGGCTGGCTCCTGCTGCGTTAGCGTGAGAATTCGACGGTGTCGGTGAGGCCGGGGCTCCCGTCGGGGCGTCGGACCTCGACGTCCACCAGGGCGCGGGTGATCTCCCCCGGGCGGTCCAGGGCCTCGAAGGGGACCAGGAAGCGGAGCTCCAGGCTGGCGACGCTGCCGTCGCTCTCCGAGACGACGCCGCTATCCCCGAGCAGGCTGAGGCCGCCGCCCAGGTTCCCTCGAATACTAGGAATACTAGTAGAAGACTGGACCCCGCAGAGCCGGTCCAGCGCGTCGGGCCCGTAGGCGAGCGCGCGCACGGTCACGAGGCGCGAGCCCACCACGCGGACCTCGTCGGGGCCGCCGTCCGCGCGCAGCTCGTCCGCGCCCATCCGATCGACGCGCCGGAGCTGCAGCACGGCGTAGGGCGGCTGCGCCCCGCCGCTCGCGGCCGGATCCGTCCAGGTCGCGGGACAGTCCAGCAACGGGCTGAGCCAGGACAGGATCTCGGTGCGGATGGCGCTGAGAATCACGGGATTTTCGATCCCTTTCAATGGGGATCGTATGTTCAGTGTTCGAGGGGCGCACCCTTCACGGATCCTACATGCCGCCGCGCCCCGCCACCGGGCGTGAGATCGCGCCGGACGCGATCACAGCCCGGCCGGCTCGCGCCATTCCCAGGTGAGGGTGAGGTCGCGATGACTCAGCACGACACGGTCGGTCACTTCAAGCTGCTCGGCGAGCTCGGTCGGGGCACCTACGGCGTGGTGTTCCGGGGCGCGGATCTGCACGATCCGTCCTATCAGGTGGCGGTCAAGCTCGTTCACCCGGTCCTGGCCAGCGATCCGGTGTTCGTGGACGCGCTGCGGCAGGAGCGCAAGATCCTCACGCAGCTCCACCACCCGGGCATCGTGCAGTTCCGGGATCTGGTGATCTGGCAGGGTGGCGCTGCGCTCATTCTGGAGTACCTCGAGGGCCAGGACCTCCAGCGGCGCCTGGCGGGCGGGCCGATGGCGGTGGACGCGGTCATCTCGGTCCTCGACCAGATGCTGGACGCCCTGATGCACGCCCACGCCCAGGCGGTGCCCGTGGTCCACCGTGACCTGAAGCCGTCCAACGTGTTCCTGACGGAGGACGGTCGGGTGAAGCTGCTGGACTTCGGGATCGCGCGCGCGGCGGACGGCACCAAGGCCTCCCAGACGGGGCAGCTCGGGTCCGGCACCTGGGACTACATGGCCCCGGAGGTCTGGGACGGGCAGCGGGCGACGCCCGCGGTGGACGTCTACGCTGTTGGACTGGTGGCCTGGGAGATGCTCACCGGTCGCGCCGCCTGCCCGGAGGGGAGCCTGCCGGCGCGCATGAACTGGCACCTGGGCGGGCAGGTCACCGATCCCCGCGCGCTGCGGGAGGACGTGCCGGCCTGGCTCTCCGAGCTGATCCGCCGCCTGACGGCCCGTGATCTCGCGGAGCGGCCCGCCAACGCAGGGCAGGCGCTGGCGCTGCTGCGCTCGCTCTCGGGCGCGAGCCCGGTGTTGGAGCGCGCCCCGGCGCCCCGGGTGCCGCCCGCGCCGCGCCCCGCCCCCGCGCCTGAGGGCCGTCGGCGCTCTGGGCTCTATCTGGGCTTGACCTTCGGGGGGGCCCTCTGCACGCTCCTGGCCTGCGGCGGGCTGATCGCGATGCTCGTGCCCCCGCTCATCGACGCGGCGGCGAAGGTCAAGGAGCCCGGGCAGGACGCCGCGACCGCTGGCGCAGAGGTCGCCGCGGAGCCGGAGGCGCCTGCCGGTCCGGTGGCGTGTTCGGACGAGGGGGCCACACAGCCCTTCCTGGACGCCGCCGCCGCCTGGCGGGAGTGCCGCTTCAACTCGGCGCTCCTGGCTTACGGGTCTCTGGACGCCTCGGTGGAGCCGGCCGGCGTGCAGACCTGCGCCCGCGAGCGCCTGGCGCTGGGGACACCCGTGCAGGCTGAGCTGCAGAAGATCGAGCAGCTCGTGTCCACGGACCTCTGCCACGCGGCGACGGGGGCGCTGGCTGGGATCGGCGCGTTCTCCGCGCCCCAGGAATGTCTCGACAAGCTGAGCGCCTGCGAGGCAAAGGAGCACGAGTCGCTCAAGGTGGAGGTCGCCCGCTCCCAGGCCAGCCTGAACGCGGACCTCGTGGATGGCGACATCATCAAGGGGGTCAGCTTCCGCCCGGTCCCCGGTGACCCCTGGCAGTGGGACATCGTCGTCAAGGGTGAGTGGAAGGACTACTTCGAGCTGCTGCAGCACGCCGCCAATCACGCGGACGGGCAGGCGCTCGCCGCCATGCAGATCATCGTGTTCACGAACCTCTGCGGGACGGTGGGCGAGATGAGCCAGAAGACGCGGTGGCGCTCTCGCCGCCTGGTCTTCGAGGACGGCGGCTCCTGCCACAGCAGCATGAAGACGTCGGAGGCGCGCGAGGTCTCCCGCCGGCTCAAGAAGGCCGTGCAGCAGGGGGACACTGACGCCTGGGCGAGCGCCATGGGCTGGACCTTCGACCAGATCGACCCCTGCTGAGGTGTGCGGTGAACCTCGACGGACGCCGAATCGGGCCCTGGGAGATCGACCGCCGCGTGGGTGAGGGCGGGGTTGGGATGGTCTTCCGCTGCCATCATCACCAGCACCCCGAGCGCCTCGGAGCGCTCAAGGTGCTCCGAGGCGGGGCCGTGATGCCTCAGCAGGACGAGCGCTTCGCCCGCGAGGCGCGCATCCTTCGCGCGCTGGCTCACCCGGGGGTGGTTCAGCTCCTGGACGTGCTGCTCGATCACGACCCGCCCTGCCTGGTCATGGAGTACGTGGAGGGCAGCGGGCTCGACGTGCGCCTTGCGCAGGGGGGGCCGCTCGGGGTGGGGGATGTGCTCTCGCTCGGCGACCAGCTCGGGCAGGCGCTGGAGTACATCCACGCGCGAGGGATCTGCCACCGCGACCTCAAGCCGGCGAACATCCTGCTCCAGCCGGAGGAGGGGGCCGGGCTGCGGCGCTTCCGCAGCCGGCTGGTGGACTTCGGCATCGCGCTGGAGTCCGGGCGGACGCGCCTGACCGAGGCGGGGATCGCGCTCGGCACCGTGCTCTACACGCCGCCGGAGTGGATCTCCACCAACGATCTGGACCCGGTCCGCTGGGACATCTTCTCGCTCGGTGTCGTGCTGTACGAGGCGCTGATCGGGCACATCCCCTACAATGTCCAGGAGGCCGGCGGGGGGCGGAACGCCATCTTCCGCATCCTCTCGCTGAAGGAGCGCTGCCTCCCGCTGGACCCGGGGGTGGACTGGCCGGTCGCGCTGCGCGAGCTCCTGCGGGACATGACCACGCCGGAGCCCCAGGACCGGCTCGGCTCGGCCAACGAGCTCCTGCGGCGTCTGGCCTGGGTCCGTCATGAGGTGGAGGGCCAGGGCCAGCCGGTGGCCTGGATCCGCTGCATCAATGGCGACCTGCCCGGGATGCGCTACCCCATCCGCTACGGGATCACCCGCGTCGGGCGGAGGGATCGCGCCGGGCAGGGAGACGGCCCGGAGGTGGACCTCACCGATCAGGAGCGCAACCAGCTCCGGCGCTGGGTGAGCCGACTGCACGCCGAGCTGAGCTTCGACGGGGGCGGGCTCGTCGTGACCGACCGGGACAGCGCCAACGGCACCTTCGTCAACCAGTCCCCGCTGCCCCGCGGGCAGGCGCGCCGGATCGCGCCAGGGGACGTGCTCTCCTTCGGGCGCCTGTCCTTTGTGGTCGAGGGCGCCGAAAGTTTAAACTGAAACAATTTGGAAGGGATCCACTGGAGGTTGTATGTCTCGCCTTTCGCTTGCGCTGATCCTCGGGCTCCTGGCCGCGCCGGCCCTGGCGCAGGAGAGATCCTCTGTCATCGCCGGCTCCTCCGCCGATAGCGCCGCGCTCAGCGCCGCGCTGGTCCAGGATCTGAAGCGAGGAACCGTGCTCATCCGCTCGTCGGATGGTGAGGGCTCTGGCTTCTTCGTCGCTGATGAGCTGGTGATGACCAACGCCCACGTGCTCGGTGAGCGTGGGGTCGGCGCCGCGGTGGAGCTGGTCCTGGACAGCGGCACGCGGGAGGCCGCGTCGGTGCGTGGATGGGTCGCCGCCACGGACGCTGACATGGACCTCGCGCTGCTGATGGTGCCCTCCGCGACCGGCCGCGCGCTCACCCTGAGCTCCCGCACCGATCTCTTCGAGACCCAGGGGGTGGTGGCCGTCGGGTTCCCCATGGGACACGTCCGCGCCCTGGGCGGCGAGATGTCCGACCCTCCGGTCTCCCTTCGTCCCGGGGCGATCACCGCCCTCTATCGCGCGGACGATGGCGCCCTGGCCCTGCTCGAGCACAACGCCAACATGCAACCCGGCTCCAGCGGGGGGCCCCTGGTGGACGCTCGGGGGGAGGTGATCGGCGTCAACGTGGCCATCCTGCGGGCGGACGAGACGACCAAGCTGGCGATCCCCTCCACAACGGCCCTCCTCTGGCTGGCCAGCCTGCGCGAGGGCGAGCAGAGCCCCGTCGCCCAGGCGCAGGCGCAGGCGAGCGTCTCCGTCACCACGCCCGCCGCGCAGCCCGCCCAGGTCATCCGCCATGAGATCGCCCGCCCCTTCGAGCTCGGGCTGGTGGACGAGGTGGTGGTCGGCCCGCAGGGGGACTCCTACGTGCTGCTGAAGAATGGGGCCATCGGGCACCTCTCGGAGGAGGGCGCCTGGTCGGACACCGAGAGCGGGACCAACAACGCGGACATCGCCGTGGACGATGAGACGGGCAGCATGTACGTCGTCGAGAGCGACACCGGGCGGCTGCTCCGCTACGACGGCGACCAGCACTGGACCTCGCTGAGCCCCTCGGCGAACGCCCAGGTGGCGGCCTCGCGCGGTCAGGTCTGGGCGCTCACGCGCGACGGCGCGGTCAAGCGCTTCAAGGGTGGCTCCTGGGAGGATCTCCACCTGACCGGCACGGAGGAGGTGCTGGCCTGTACCGGGCTCGCGCTGCTGCGCCGGGGGGAGCGCGTGTGGATCCACGACGGGACGGAGCTCGCCAACGACGGTGAGCCGGTCCTCACCGGGGTGCGTCAGCTCGCCTGCTTTCAGCAGCGCGCCTACGGGCTCATGACGGACGGGTCGATCACGGACCTGATGAACGAAAAGGTCGTGGACGCCAGCACGAACAACGTCGCAATCTACCCGACGCCCACCGGGCTCCTGGCGCTGACGCGGCCGGGGGAGATCTGGTTCTTCGACGCGGCGTCCGAGGGCTGGTATCGCCTCCAGAGCCCCTGAAGCACGCCGCGGGTGCGCCTCCGCCCCGCCTGTGTCACAATCCCGCCATGATGTCCCCCCTTCGTCGCAACCTCCTCCTGCTCCCCCTCCTCGCCGCCTGCGTGCCGGGTGGCGGCACCCTCGAGGAGACCGGCCTCCCGGTGATCATCGGAGAGACCGGGGAGACCGCCCACACCGGGCACAGCGCCGACAGTCGCGACAGCGCGCACACGGGCGAGCCCACCCACACGGGCGACAGCGCGCACACGGGCGACAGCGCGCACTCCGGCGAGACCGGCAAGCCCCTGGAGACCGGCGAGACCGGCAAGCCCCTGCCCGCCGATGACAGCGCCGAGACCGGCGATACGGGCGACACGGGCGAGGTCATCCTGCCCAGCGACACCATCACCCTCTACGCGCTGCGCCACGCGGAGAAGGAGGAGGACGGCGACGACCCCGGGCTCACTGAGGAGGGCCAGGCCCGCGCCGAGGCGCTCGCCGTGCTGATGGCCGACGTCCCGCTCGACGCGGTCTACGCCACCGAGCTCCAGCGCACCCAGCTGACGGTCACGCCCACGGCCGAGGATCACGGTCTGGACATCCAGACCGACCTGGACCCGGAGGAGGAGCTGGCGATGCACATCATCGCCACCCACGGCGGCGAGACGGTCATCCACTGCGGGCACTCCTACACCCTGCCCGACTTCTTCGAGGCCCTGGCCCTGGACCCCGAGCCCGACGTCTCCGGCTATGGCCAGCTCTGGATCATCACGCTGGAGGCCGACGGCAGCACGAGCTGGGAGGAGACCACCTTCGGCGAGTGAGGCTCAGGTCAGCGACCAGGCGAGCCGGATGCCCACCCCCTGCGAGCGCGCCATCACGTTGGAGCGCCAGCGCTGCGCCGCCCGCGCCCCCGCCGCCGTGTGCCAGTAGCCGCCGCCTTTCATGACCACCAGGTCGTGGTCGTCGGTGGGCGTGGGCAGGCGCCGGATCCGCCCGTCGGAGAAGGGGATCCGGTCCAGCCAGGGCCCCTCGCACCAGGCGATGAGGTTGCCCGCCAGGTGCCGCGCGCCGTAGGGGCTCACGTCACCAGGGAACTCGTCGACGCGCGCCGGGCGCGGGTCGCCGGGGCGGCTGTTCGCCAGGCGGGTCCAGGTGGGATCGCAGTGCTCTCCCCAGGGGAAGGAGCGCCCGTCCACGCCGCGGGCGGCCTTCTCGTGCTCGAACTCGGTCACCAGGCGCCAGGGGCGGCCGGTGCGCCCGGCGAGCCAGTCGGCGTAGGCCATGGCCGAGCCGATCCCCACCAGGCAGACGGGGTGTTCGGGCTCCCAGAGGTCGCCGTCGGCGTCCAGGCCCAGCAGGAAGCGCCCCTCCGGGTCGCGCTGGAGGATCTGCGTGCCCGCGTCGCCGTGGTGACCGGCCCGCTCCCGCGGCGCGTGCCGCAGGGCCTCCTCCTCCCGCCCCTGCGCGACGAGGTCGTTCAAGAACTTGACATAATCTCCGTTGGTCACCGGGTCCCGCGCGATGACGAAGGCGTCCAGCCACAGGCGGGTGGCGGGGAAACCGGTGGGCGAGAGCGGATCGCCGCCGAAGCGGGCCCAGCCCGCGGGCACGTAGATCTCGTCAGGGCGGAGCGCGTCGGGCAGGCGGACGGCGGTGGGGGTCTCGTGCCCGGGGGCCACGCCGTCCCAGCGCGCCATGCGGCCGATCTCCACCGGGTAGAGCACGTCGGGCCTCCCTGGCGAGCGCAGGGTGAGGCGGTAGCTCCCCATGGGCAGCGGGATCTGGCGCAGCGGGGTGCGGCCCAGCGAGCGCACGAAGACCGGCTCCAGGCGGCGGGCGCGCAGCTCGTAGCGGTAGAGCAGGGCCTCGGCCCCTGGCGGATCGGTGAGCAGGGTCAGCGAGCCCTCGCCCCGGCGCCAGGCCCGGTGCTGCCCGCGGTCGTGCGCCGCGAGCCCGATCCCGGCCCGCGCCGCGCCGGGGCGATCCCCCCGCGCCTCGGCCGCGGCCTGCTGGTCGCGGTAGTACGTGGCCAGCCGGTCGTGGGCCTCGGGAAGCTCGGGGGCCAGGTTCAAGGCCGCGTACAGCTTCTGGACGGCCCCGGTCTCCAGGAGCCCGGCCTCCTCCTCCAGTCGCAGCGCCTCGTCCTCACGCTCCCAGCCGGGCAGCTTCTCCTCGACGGGCGCGGCCTCGGGGACCGTCTCCAGGAGCTGCGCGGCCTGCTCCGCCGCCGCTGAGGACCGCGCGCGCAGCGTGGCGGCGTCCCTCAGCATCTGCTCCCCCTCGGCGACCACGGCCAGGGCGCGCTCCCGCGCCCGATCCCCGGCCAGCCAGCGCTCGACCTCGCGGGCCACCTCCGAGGCGTCCTCCGGGCGACGCAGGGGGTCCAGGGCCATGGCCCGCTCGGCCAGCTCGCGCAGCTCGTCGGGGACGCCCGCCGGCCAGGAGGCGCGCCGGCCCTCCATGACGGCCTCCAGCACGCGGTCCACCGCGCCCGAGAACGGCGGTCTGCCTACCAGGATCTCGTAGAGCATCACGCCCAGCGCGTAGACGTCCGTGCGCGGCCCGACGGCCTCGTCCTCGCCACGGGCCTGCTCGGGCGCCATGTAGATGGGCGTGCCGGTGATGGTGCCGGACTGCGTCCCGCCCGGGCCGGCGTAGCGGCTGGGGGTCGCGGAGAGGCCCTCGTGCTCGCCCTGGCGGGTGCGGGCGAGGCCCCAGTCGGCGACGTAGACCTCGCCGAAGTCGCCCAGCAGGATGTTCTGCGGCTTGATGTCGCGGTGGACCACGCCCGCCCGGTGCGCGAAGGAGAGCGTGTCGCAGACCTTGTGGAAGGCGTCCAGCAGGCGGCGCGAGCTCCATCGGTCGTCCGGGTCGGAGCCGGGATCGTGGGCCTCGACGATGCGCTGCTTGAGCGTGCGGCCGCGCACCTCGGGCATGGCGAAGCAGGGACGCCCGTCGGCGGTGGTGCCCAGCGCGTAGACCGGGATGACGCCGGGGTGCTGGAGCCCGGCGGTGACGCGGGCCTCGTGGAGGAAGCGCGCGACGTCTCCAGGGTCCTGGGCGCGCTCGGCGCGCAGGATCTTGAGCGCCACCTCGCGGTCCAGGGATGGGTCGTGCGCGCGCCAGACCTCCCCGGAGCCTCCCCGGCCCAGGAGCGCGATGGGCTCCGGCGCCTCGCTGTCGGGCCGCGGGCCGAGGTTGGCGAGCGGAGATGTCCGCGGCTCAGGCGGGATCTCCCAGGTGACGAAGGCGCTTGGATCATTGTCCTGCGTCGCGCGGGACATCCCATCTCCTCCTGCTCCGCGCGTCTGCTGCCCGCGGGAGCGTCCTTGATGAGGGTATCCGGTTAAGTGCCTCGGCGATGAGTCCCCTCCTGCTCGACGGCCACCAGCTCACGGTGGCCAGCGTCCTGGCCGTCGCCCGAGAGCGGCGTCCGGTCGGGCTCGACCCGGCCGCGCGCGCGCGCATGGAGCGCAGCTACGCCTGGGTCTCCGAGGCGGGCCGCGGTGATCGCCCCGTCTACGGGGTCAACACCGGCTTCGGGTCCCTGGCGCGCGTGCGCATCCCGGCCGAGCACCGCGCGCGCCTCTCGCTGAACCTCGTGCGCAGCCACGCCGCGGGGGTGGGCGCCCCGCTGCCCGAGGACGCGGTGCGCGCCATGCTGCTGCTGCGCGCCAACGCGCTGGCCCGCGGGGTGAGCGGGTGCCGGCCGCTGCTGGTGGACGCGATCCTGGATCTCTTGAATAAAGGGGTGGTCCCGGTCGTCCCAGAGCAGGGGAGCTGCGGCTCCAGCGGGGATCTGGCGCCGCTCGCCCACCTGGGCCTCGTGCTGGTGGGCGACCCGGAGGGGGAGGCGGTCTATCAGGGGCGGCGCCTCTCGGCCCCGGACGCGCTGGCGGCGGCGGGCCTGCGGGCGCTCTCGCTGGAGGCCAAGGACGGGCTGGCCATCACCAACGGGGCGCAGCTCACCACGGCGCTGGCGGCGCTGGCCTGCCACGACGCGGGGCGCACGCTGCTGGCGGCGGAGATCGCCGCGGCGCTGTCCATCGAGGCCCTGCGGGGCGCGACCCGGGCCTTCCACCCGGCGGTCCACGCGCTGCGGCCCTACCCGGGGGCGCGGGCCACGGCCTCCAACCTGCGGCGCCTGCTGCAGGGCAGCACGCTGGTGGACAGCGTGCCGGGCAAGGTCCAGGACGCCTACTCGCTGCGCTGCACGCCCAGCGTGGTGGGGGCCGCCCGCGACGCGCTGGCCTTCGTGGTCGGCCAGGTCTCGGTGGAATTGAACGCGGCCACGGACAACCCGGTGATCCTCGTGGACGAGGACGGCGTAGACAAGGCGTACTCTGCCGGGCTCTTCCACGGAGAGCCGGTGGGCATCGCCATGGACGTGCTCAAGATCGCCATCGCCGAGGTCGCGAGCCTGGCCGAGCGTCGGCTCTACCGGCTCACGACGGGCACGCTCTCGGCGCGGCTCCCCCCGGCGCTGGCCCGGCGGGATCGCCCGGGGCTGGGCATGATGCTGCCCCAGACGACGGCGGCGGCGCTGGTCAGCGAGAACAAGGGCCTGTGCTGGCCCGCCAGCGTGGACTCCATCCCCACCTGCGAGGACCAGGAGGACCACGTCGCGATGAGCACGACGGCGGCCCGGCGGGCCCGGCAGGTGGTGGCGAACGCGCGCCGGGTGGTGGCCATCGAGCTGCTGGGCGCGGCCTCGGCCCTGGCCTTCCGGCGCGAGGAGGATCCGAAGGCGCGGCTGGGGGAGGGCTCGGCGCAGGCGCTGGCGGCGGTGGAGCAGGCGCTGGGCGCGCTGCCCGCGGAGCGTCTGCCCGGGGACGCGATCGAGGCCCTGAACGCGCTGGTGGCCTCGGGCGCCCTGGAGCGGGGGCTCGGGCTGCTGGACGTGGGCGAGGCCCCGCCGCTGGAGGCGCGATGATCCGGCTCGACGGGCGCTCGCTCTCCATCGAGGATCTGCACCGCGTGGCCTCGGGCGAGGTGGGCGCGACCCTGGACCCCGGGGCCGCCGCGGCGATGCGGGAGAACGCCGCCAGCGCGCCCGCGGGCGAGAGCGTGCTGGAGCGCAAGCGCCAGTGGCTGGTGGGCGAGCACGCGCTGGGGATGAGCGGGGACGAGCTCGCCCGCGCCTTCATCGTCGGGCACTGCGCTGGGGTGGGCGAGCCCTTCCCCGACGAGGTGGTGCGGGCCTCCCTGGTCGCGCGGGCCAACGTGCTGGCGGGAGCGCTGACGGGCAGCCGGCCGGAGGCGGCGGAGATCCTGCTGACCATGCTGAACGCGGGCGTGCTGCCGCGGGTCCCCAGCCAGGGGAGCGTGGGCGCGGCCGGGGATCTGGCGCCGCTGGCTCACATCGCCGCGGTGGCCTGCGCGTACACGGGCCAGGACCCCCGGCTTCCGCCCTTCCGGCCCACGCCGAAAGAGGCGTTGTCCCTGATCAACGGGGCGACGGTGACGGCGGCCCTGGCGGCCCTGGCCTGCGCGCGGGCGCGGCGGGCCCTGGACGCCGCCATCGCCGCCACCGCCATGACCTTCGAGGTCGTGCGCGCGGACGCCGGCTGCATCGATCCGCGCCCGCTCGCCGCTCGCGGCCACCCGGGGGCGGAGCGCGTGGCGGAGCGGCTGCGCGCGCTGCTTCAGGGCAGCGAGGTCGTCACCCGCGGGCGGGAGGCCGACGCCTTCTCCGTGCGCTGCGCCCCGGCGGTGCTGGGGGCGGCCCTGGACGCGCTGGAGCACACCGAGCGCGTGGTCAGCGCGGAGCTCAACGGCGCGGCGGACAACCCGCTGCTCTTCGACGGCGACTGGGTGGAGGCCGGGAATTTCCACGGCGCTCCCGTCGCGCTGGCCATGGACCACCTGCGCATCGCGCTGTGCTCCGTCGCCACGCAGTCCGAGCGCCGCACCTTCCGGCTCACCTACGGTCAGCTGAGCCAGGGGCTCCCCAGCTTCCTGGTGCCGGGGACCGGGCTGAACTCCGGCTTCATGCTGGCGCAGTACACGGCGGCCTCGCTGGCCAGCGAGTGCAAGGGGCTCGCCTGGCCCGCCAGCGTGGACACCATCCCCACGGTGCAGCACCACGAGGACCACGTCAGCATGGGCCCCATCTCCGCCCGGCGCACGCTGGAGGTGGTGGAGTGCCTGGCCGACATCGTGGCCATCGAGGCCCTCCTGGCGGCGCAGGGTCTGGACCTGCGCGCGCGCGCCGGGGGGCCGCAGGGCGAGCCGATGGAGCTGGCGCCCTCCCGCCCGCCGCCGGCGCTGGCCCGCATGCACGCCGCCCTGCGCGCCGAGATCCCCTTCTGGGAGGACGACGGCGTGCTGCGCCCCGCGCTGGTCTCGGCGGGGCGGCTGGTGCGCGCCGGAGCCCTGGGCGACCGGGGTGGTCGCTGGTGAACGCTGAAACCGCCGCTTGTAGAGGAGCGTCATGCCCGTCATCGCAGACCTGAGCTGTTCCGCTGATCTCGCCGGGATCGGCAGCGTCCCTGACCTGATGGTGCTGGGGCGCAAGGAGCGGCTGCGCGACCCGCGCCTGCTCGCCGCCCTGGACCTGCCCGCGGAGACCTGGGGCGCCCTGCTGGACCGCGCCGAGCCGGGGGACGCGGGCGTGGCCCTGAGCACCTTCGTCGGGACCCGGCGGGTGATGGCGGCGGTGCTGCCCGAGCCCTGCTCCCGGCACAACCCGCCCTCGCGGGCCTGGGCCATCCCCGAGCTGGTGCGGCGCCTGGACGGCAAGGCGGAGGCCGTGGTGGTGGTGGCGCTCAGCGAGGCGGCGCATGCCTTCCCCAGCGCGCTGGCCGTGGCGCGGGCGTTCTCGCTCTACAGCGGGGCCTCGGGGGCGGTGGAGCGTCGGTCGGTGCGGCTGGTGCTGCTGGGCCCGGACGGTCCGGTCCAGGACGCCCGGATCCCGGCGGCGGTGGCCGCTGTGCGCAACGCGGCGCGCCTCACGGACATTCCCACGCTGGATCTCCACACGGACGCCTTCGTCTCCGAGGCGCGGGCGGTGGCCGAGCGCACGGGCGCCCGGATCGAGGTGATCGCGGGCGAGGCGCTGGCGGCCCAGGGCTTCGGCGGCCTGTGGGGGGTGGGCAAGGCGGCGGCGCACAAGCCGGCCCTGGTGACCCTGGTCCACGAGCCGGCCGGGGCGACGCGCACGGTGGCCTGGGTGGGCAAGGGCATCGTCTACGACACGGGCGGGCTGTCCCTGAAGGACCGCAACTCCATGCCCGGGATGAAGGGCGACATGGCGGGGGCGGCGGCCGTGCTCTCGGCCTTCGAGGCCGCGGTGTCGCTGGGCGTGCCCTACCGGGTGGTGGCGGTGCTGTGCCTCGCGGAGAACTCCGTGGGGCCCGACAGCACGCGGCCGGACGACGTGATCGTGCTGCGCTCGGGCCGCTCGGTGGAGGTCAACAACACCGACGCCGAGGGGCGCCTGGTGCTGGCCGACGGGCTCCACTGGGCGATCTCGCGCTTCTCGCCGGATCTCGCGGTGGACCTGGCCACGCTCACCGGGGCGGCGCTCGTGGCGACCGGCAAGGTGCATGCGGCGATCTACGCCAACACCGAGGGGCTGGAGCGCGCCGCCGTGGCCGCCGGGCTGCGGGCGGGGGAGCCGGTCCACCCGCTGCTCTACGCGCCCGAGCTGCACCGCCGCGAGTTCCGCAGCGTGTTCGCCGACATGAAGAACTCGGTCAAGGATCGCATGAACGCGCAGGCCTCCTGCGCCGCGCAGTTCATCGCCAACCATCTCCCCGAACCGACGCCGGAGTGGGTCCACATCGACCTCGCCGGGCCCGCCGGGGACGGTGAGGGCCGCGGGACCGGCTTCGGGGTCGGCCTGCTCTTGGAGCTGGGGGCTGGCGCCTCCTGACCGCGATCAGGGATATCATCCATGACACGCTCGACGGAGCCGCTCGAATGAAGAGACCTCTGCTGCTCTGCCTGCTCCCCGCTGAGCGCGCGCACCTCGTCCCGACCGTGCTCCGCGCCGGGGCCGTCCCTGTCCTGGATCTCACGACGAGCCCGCCGGTCCCGGTCCCCGAAGGCGCCTGGGTCCGCGCCCTCCCGGGGAGGGCCGTGCCCGGCGCGGGTCCGGTGCTGCTGGCCGAAGAGGGGCCCCCCGTCTCCGGGCGGCCCTGCTGGCTGGAGCGGAGCGCCCCCGGGCCGCTCCCCGAGGGCTTCGCGGGCCTGGTCCTGCGCGGGGAGGAGGCCGGGGGATACGGCGGGGAGCGCCCTGGGCTGGACCTCCTGGTGGAGGTGCCGGCGGGCGTGCCCGTGCTGCTGGACGCGGGGCTGAGCCCGGCGGACGCGGGGCGGGCCGTGGCGGCGGGGGCGGCGGGCGTGCTGCTCTCCGACGTGCTGATGGGCCTGCCCGAGCTCGCGCTGCCGCCCGCGCTGAGCGCGCTGCTGGACGAGAGCTGGCCGGACGGCGGGCGTCGCGTGGCGGGGGCGAGGGTGCTCTGTCCGCCCGCGGCCCCGGCCCTGCGGCGCCTGGCGGGGGGAGCCTCGCTGTGGGAGGAGTGTCAGGGCTGGCTGAGCGCCGACGATCCGGCGGAGCGCCCCTGGCCGGCGGGCTCCGGCGTGGCGCTGGCCCGTGGGCTGGCCGCGCGGCACCTCGGGCTGATGGGCCTCATCGCCGCCTACCAGGCCGCGACGCGGGCCGCCGAGCAGGAGCGCCTGGCGCCCGTGCTGGACGCCGTGATGCCCGACCTGCGCGCGCTGGTCTCCTCCATCGCCGCGACCCTGGCCCCGACCCTGGCGGTGGCCGCGGCGCCCGCCCCGACCGCGACCCCGCCCGTGGAGCCGCGTCGGGAGGCCCCGGCGCCCGCCCCGACCGCCCCCGAGCCGCCCGGCGTGATCTGCGTGGGGCTCGCCGTGGGGCTGCCCGGCGGCGAGGCCGTCTTCGCCCCGGACAACCTGGACGTGCTGGCCCGGGGCGACGATCGCCTGCAGGTGACGGCGCCCGGGGCGCGCCTCTTCCGGGTGGGGCGGCCCGCGGCCTTCGATCTGGCCCGGGAATTCGGCCTGGACGAGGATCTGGTGGCCGGGCTGGACCCCGTCACCCGGCTGGCGGTGGCGGCGGGCCTGGAGGCGCTGGACGACGCCGGGCTGCCCCTGGTGGCCGATCCGACGCTGCCGGGCGGGCGAGGGCTCCCGCGGGAGCTCCGCTCGGGGACCGGCGTCCTCTTCGCCAGCGCCCTCCCCGGGCTGGTGCGCCTGCTGCTCTCGCAGGGGGAGGCCGCGGCCGCGGCCCTGGTGGAGGGCCAGAGCGTGCTGTCCCGGGTCTGCGGCGCTCAGGGTCCGACCCTGGCGGTCAACAGCGGCCGGGCGAGCGTGACGGCGGCCCTGGCCCTGGCCGGGGACTGGATCCGGCTCGGGCGCGCCGAGCGGGTGATCGTCGTGGGGGCGGATGATCCCGCGGATGAGGTGCTGCTAGAGGTGTTAGGTTCTGGGCTGGCCCGCGCCGGGGACGCGCTCTCGGTGGGCGCCTCCGGCTTCGTGCTGGAGCGCGAGGATCTGGCCGCCGCGCGCGGTCAGCGGGGGCGCGCCCGCCTGACGGAGATCGCGGTCGGGTCTCCGGCCATGGCCGCCCTGGGCGACGCCACGCCGGGGGTGCGCCTGCTCACCGCCTCCGGGCCGCGGGCGCTGAGCGTCCGGGACACGCTGGGCGACGCGCTGGGGGCCGGGCTGGACGACGCGCTGGCGGTGGCCGCCCTCTCGGTGGCGCCGTCCTCGCGCGGCGTGGGCCGGGCGACCCGGGTCGCGCTGGGCACGGGCGGGGCGCCGGTCGCCCTGGTCTGGGAGCCGGGAGAGGCCGCGGATCTCGACCTTCAGAGCGCCTGGAGCGCCTCGCTGGACGCCTCCGCGCGGCCCTGCCGGGTGGCCGCGGCCGTGGTCCCGGGCGCCGTGCCGCCCGCCGCGCCGCAAGCCGCGCCGCCCGCCGCGGAGCCGGTGGACCAGGTTGTGAGTCCGCCCGCGCCCGAGCCGGCCCCGGCCCCGGTGGCCGCCCCGCCCGCGCCCGAGCCGGCCCCGGCCCCGGTGGCCGCCCCGCTCGCGACCCTGCCGGAGCTCCCTCCCGAGCCCGCGCTCCCGCCTGAGCCCGCGCTCCCGCCCGAGCCCGCGCTCCCGCCTGAGCCCGCGCTCCCGCCTGAGCCCGCGCTCCCGCCCGAGCCCGAGCCCGTCGCGCCCCGCGCTCCCGCCCCTTCCCGAGCGCCTGAGCCCCCGCGCGGCAGCCCCCTGCTGCCGGACGAGGACGAGCTCGAGCCCCGCGGTGGATCCGGTCGCCTCGCGGCCTGGAGCCGTCGGCTGCGCCGCAAGGGCCGCAACGCGCCCGCCGAGACCACGCGCGGCGCCGACGTCATCGAGCAGGCGCGGGAGCGGGTGATGAACGACCTGCTCCTCCTGGTCGCCCGCCGGGACGAGACCGCCACCTCTCCGGGTCGGGAGCACCGGCTGAGCGCCGATCTGGGGCTGGTCGCTGACGACGCGCTCGGGCTCGTGGAGAGCCTGTGCGCGCACTATGAGCTGGACGTGGACGTGGAGGGCCTGCTGGCCGACGACCCGCCCCTGGAGCGGCTGGTCGCCCACCTCGTCGACGAGGCGCGCACGGTCTGGCGGGAGAGCCCGGAGGTCCCGCCAGGGTTGAAGCGCCTCTTCGCCCTCGAGGAGTCCAGCGAGCGCCCGGCGGTGCAGCCGGTCCAGGTCCGCGCCGCGGGGGCCATGGCGCCCGCCGCGCCCCTGGTCCACAACACCCCCGCCTCGCCCGAGCGCGCCCTGGCCCTGGTCACGGATCTCGTGGCCTCAGAGGCCGGGTATCGCCCCGAGGAGCTCCGCCCCAACCTGGAATTGGAGGGCGACCTGGGCCTGGACCACGTCGCGCGGGCGCGGATCGTGGGCTCGCTGTGCGCGCGCTTCGGGGCGCCCCCGCCGGAGCTCGAGGAGCCGGTCACCCTGGCCAGCCTCGCCCGCTGGGCCGCGGAGGCCGCCTCGCTCGACGCCACCCTGCCGCTCAGCGCCGAGCCCTCGCCCGGCCCCAGCTCGCTGCCCCCGCGCGCCGCGCCGCGTCCGGTCCCCTCGGAGGAGCACCCCTCCGCCTCGGTGCCACCTGCACCTGGCACCCTCGCCCGCGAGGAGCTCCCGGCCAGCTTCCGGGTCCGCCGCGTGGTGCGCGTGTCTCAGCCGCTCAGCGCGCTCGGCTCCATCAAGGGGCGGGTGGTGCAGGTCCTGGGGAGCGGCCCCCTGCCCGACGCGCTCCGGCGCGAGCTGGAGGTGCGCGGCGCCCGCCTGGAGGGTCAGCCCGACGCCGTGCTGGACGCGGGAAACGATCCGGCCCTCAGCTTCGGGACGGCCTTCGCCCTCAGCTCGAGCCCGCCGCGCGACTGGATCTGCCTCACCCGCCTGGGGAGCCCGGGCGCGGACGCGGTGGAGGCCGAGGTCGCCCTGCGCTCCGGCGGTCGGGCGGGCGTGGCCAAGGCGCTGCGCCGCGAGTGGCAGGGCTGCCGCGCGCGGGTGCTGGACCTGGCCCCGGAGCTGGACCCCGCCGAGGTGGTCCTGCTGGTGATGGAGGAGCTGGCCAGCGGGGACGACGCGCTGGAGGTCTGGCGCGGCAGCGGCCCGCGGCAGGTCATGGCCCTGGGGGTCGAGCCCACGCCCCCGCCCGCCGCCTGGCCCGTGGCGCGGCCGACCGTGCTGATCGCGGGCGGGACGCGGGGGATCGGGCTGCGCATCGGCCTCGCGCTGGCGCGGCGCACCCGGGCCCGGCTCATCCTGGTCGCGCGCACCCCGCCCGCCCGGAAGCCCTACGACGAGGCCGCGGCGCGGGCGGCGGTGGAGCGGGCGCTCCGGGCGCGTGGTCGCCGCCCCTCGGAGACCCGCATCCTGCGCGGGCTCGAGCCCTACCGCATGGCCGAGGAGGCTCGCCTGAACGTGGCGGCCCTGCGCGAGGCCGGGGCGGAGGTCCACTTCGTGCGCGCCGATCTGGGCGACGCCGCCGCCGTGGACGCGGCGATGGAGGAGGTCGCCCGCTCCTGGGGGCCGCTGGACGGCGCCGTGATCGCGCTCCCCATGGGCGAGGCGCACCCGCTGTCCTCGCGCGAGCCCTCCAGCTTCGGCCTCGCCTGGGCGCCGCGCGTCACCTGCGCCGCGGCGCTCCACGGCCGGCTGGGCCCCGAGGGCTGGCTGCTCAGCGTGGGCGGCTTCGCCGGTCGCTTCGGGCAGGCCGGTCGGGTGGAGGTGGGGGCGGCGCTTCAGGGCCTCGCGACCTACTGCGAGCACGCCCCGCGGGCGCTCCACGTCTCCTGCCCGAGCTGGCTCGGCGGCGTGCGCTCGGATGAGGCGCCGGGGGCGGAGCCGCTCCCGGTAGAAGCAGGGGTGGACACGCTCCTGGATCTGGTGGCCGCGGGCGCGACCGGGGAGCGCGTGCTCTCCGGGCGCCTGGGGCCGGGGCTCCTGGTCTCCGGCCACCCGCTCCTGGAGCAGATGGACGTGGACGGGGCCATGGTCGAGGCCACGCGCCGGCTCTGCCCCGACGATGATCCATGGCTGGCCGATCACTCGCTGGACGGCGTGCCCTTCGTGCCCGCCTCCGTCGTGGTCGAGCTCCTGGCGGCCGTGGCGCGGGCCGCGGCCCCCGGGCTCGCGTTCTCCGGCCTGGCCGGGCTGAGGCTGGAGCAGCCGCTCCGCGTCCCCTTCGGGTCAGAGGCCCGGCTGGTCCTTCGCGCCGAGCGGGAGGGCCCGGATCGGGCCAGCGCCGCCCTCTTCGCCGAGCACGCCGGGCCGGCGGGCACGCGCGAGCTGGTGCGCTTCGCCGACGCCATCGCGCTGCTCGGGCCCCAGCCTCCGCCCAGCCTGCTCCCCCCGGCCTTCTTCCCCGAGGAGTCCATCGGGCGCTCGCAGATCTACCGGCGGCTCTTCCAAGGCTCGACCTTCCAGGTCCTGCGGGACGCCGGGGCGGTCGCGGTCGAGGGCCTGCTGGCCGACGCCGTCGTCGAGCACGCGCTCCTGGCCTCGGACCTGCTCAGCGCCCCGCTGGTGCTGGAGGCCGCCATCCAGGGCGCCACCCTGCACCACATGGCCATCGACGGGATGCGCGCGCTGCCCCTGTCCCTGGACGGCGTCTGGCTGGTGTCCAGCCCGCCCGACGGCGAGCCGCTGGAGCTCATGGTCCAGCGTCTCACGGACGCCTACGACATCGACGTCCACGGCCCGGAGGGCGCCATCCTCCGCGTGCGCGGGCTCCGGCTGGTGGACCTGGCCGCGCTCACGCCCGCCGAGCGCTTCCCCGAGCCCGAGGACGGCTGGCCCTCGGCGGTGGTGGGCAACCTGGGCTGACGGGGGTAGAATCCATCTATGGCTGATCCCATCTACTGCCCCGCCCCCGGTTGGACCTCAGACATGGTGCGCTCCGGGGAGCCCGTGGAGATCTCCGAGGGCCGCCGCGTCGAGGTCATGCCGACGAAGCGTGGCGGAAGCGCGGCGCAGTCCTGGGGCGCGGCCCTCGTCGGGAGCGACCCCAAGGTGAAGCGCGCCGGCGTGGAGCTGGGGGTCAGCACCCACGCCGGGATGCTGCGCGCCCCGGACGTGGCCGTGATGAGCGAAGAGGGCAGCGACGACGACTGGGAGCGCACAGCCCCCCCGCTGGCTATCGAGTACGCCGGTCCCGGACAGGATTTCCAGGAGCTGAAGGCGAAGATCCAGGAGCTCCTGGACGCGGGCACACGCTTCCTCTGGGTGGTGCGGCTGGACGGTCCGCGGCGGGTGGAGGTCTACGAGCGCGGGCGGCCGAAGGTGATCCGCGTGGGCGGAGAGCTCCTGGAGGCGCCGGGCGTGCTGGAGAACCCCATCCCGGTGGAGGCGCTCTACAGCGCGGAGGCCGCAGAGGGCGTGGTCCTGCGCAACCTGCTCCAGCGCTTCGGCTACCGCGACCTGGAGGCCGTGCGCGACGAAGGGCACGCGGAGGGCAAGGTCGAGGGGAAGATCGAGGGGAAGATCGAAGGGAAGATCGAAGGGAAGATAGAGGCGCTTCGCGCCGTGGCAGAGCGTCAGCTCGCGCGGCGCTTCCCGGAGAGCCCGGACGTTCGCGCCGCGCTCCTCGAGGGGTTGGCGGCAGACGAGCTCGATTGGACCCTCGACGCGCTCTGGGACGCCCCGGACCTCGCCAGCCTGCGCGCCAGCCTGGAGGCTCGCCGCGCCGATCAGCCTCCCCGCGGCAGGTAGCGCCCGAAGTCCCGGTCCCGGCGCGGCAGCGGCGGCGTCCAGGGGGACTGCAGCGGCAGCCCTGTGTAGGGCGGGGCCAGCCCGATGCCGGTCCAGGCGGCGCCCTGGAGGCTCGCGCAGAGGCGGTGATCGCCGAAGATCTGGCACTGCCAGCCGGGGGGCGTCTGCTCCAGCACCGGCGGGTGCTCCAGCACCAGCGCCACGCCCGCGCCCTCCAGGACGGCGGCGGCGGAGGGTGAGGGCCAGGCTTCGAAGCGCGCCTTCAGCCGGTCGATCGCGTCACACTGTCGGGCGAAGCTCACCCCCACCAGGGGGCGCTGGTGCAGCAGCGCCGCCCGCAGCATCGTGCCCGTCTCGCAGGCGCAGCTCTGGCCCGCGATCACCTGCCGGCGCTCCCACAGCGCGCCCTCGCCGGGGAGCTGGTCGATGACCTGGTAGGCCTCGGGGAGGAAGACGCGGCCCAGGTCCACCGTCCCCGGCGCTGGCGTCTCCGCGAGCGCCACGCCGAGCGTCAGCAACGTGGCCGGCGCGCGCGACCAGCCGGGCAGCCGCGCCAGGAGCACCTTCAGGCCCGCCGCCGAGAGCAGACCCGTGGCCATGAAGACCAGCAGCCTCAGCCGCTTCGGCTCGCGCAGCTCGCTGAGCCCGCTCAGCTTCGCCACCAGCGCGTAGGGGCCGGGCACCCCCAGGCTCTCCCCGCGCCAGCGCAGCTCCGGCCCCAGCGAGAGCGCGAAGCTCACCAGACCGAAGCCCAGCACCGCGCCCCAGGCCCAGCGCGGCCCCAGCCTGCGCGCCTCCCGAAGCCCGACCAGGGCCAGCAGGAGGGCCAGGAAGCCCGGGTTCCCCGGGAAGCGCGTCGTCGCCGGCCCCAGCAGCCGCTCCTGCAGCCAGGCGTCGGCGTTGGCGGTGAAGAAGGTGGAGAGGTCCCATCCCCCCGTCCGCACCTCCGCCTCGCGCAGGCTGGCCCCCAGCCAGGCGTCGGCGTCCCCGTAGAAGTCCAGCACCGGCCAGACCGTGATCGCCGCCAGCGCCGCCCCCAGCCCCGCCGCCCGCCAGCTCCGCCCGGAGCCCAGCCGCGCCGCCGCCGCCGCCCCCGCGACCGAGGCCCCCGCCAGGAGATCGTGCAGGCCCATGTAGATCCCGAGGTGGAAGCCCAGCATCAGCGCCGCCGCGCCGAGCCCCGCCCACCGCGGTCGATCCTCCTGGAGCCCCGCCCCCAACGCCAGCGCCCCCAGCAGCATCAACTCATGGTGGATGAGGTTGACGTGGTGCAGGTGGGACATCGCCACCGTCCCGAAGCCCAGCAGCACCCCCGCCAGCCAGGTGTGCGGCCCCGGTCCCAGCAGCGCCGCCGCCAGCCGGTGCCCCGCCCACGCCGTCGCCAGCAGGCCCGCCAGCCCGATCAGCAGCGCCGCCCGCGAGGGGTCGATCTCCAGGAGCCGGAGCGGCAGGCCCAGCAGCGCCTGGGCCGCCTGCCAGTCCGCGTGCGCCGTCCCGTAGCCCACCGGCCAGCCCAGCGGCGCGTCCCGCCAGCTCGCGCCGGAGAGCAGCACGTCCTGGAGGTGCTCGGTGGCGAGCTGCGTGAAGCTCGCGTCGAACTGCCCGAGCCCGCGCCGCCCGTCCTGGAGCGCCGGCCAGACCAGGAGGCCCAGCGCCGCGATCAGCACCCCCAGCGCCGCGAGCTCCCGCGCCCACGCGCCCCGCGCCCACGACGGCGCCCCGCTCGCTCCCGGCGGCGCGCTCGCGGTCTCTCGGCGTTCAGACATCATCTACCTCGTTGTGGAGCCCGTTTCCGGGGTGCTCGCCGGCGCTCGCCTGTCCCCGCTGATCTTGCGCCAGCCGCGGCCTTCCGGCAAACTCGGCCTCGCCATGGTCATCGCTGAACGTTCCGACGGGATCCGCATCGTCCGCCTCTTCCGGCCCGAAGACTCCCTGCCCTATCGCGCCGCCTTCGCCGGCGCCTACCAGGACATCTTCTCGGAGCCGCCCTACAACGAGCGCTTCTCGCCCGATGAGGCGGAGGCGGTTCTCCAGCAGTTTCTGCAGGTGCCCGACAACATCACGCTGCTCGCGCTCCGGGGCGACGAGACCGTGGTGGCCTTCGGCATCGGTGTGCCGGCCGCCTCGCGCCCGGACGTGGCGCGCGAGCTCCGCGGCCTGCTGCCGGTCCAGCACACCTTCTACCTCGCCGAGCTGGGCACCCTCGATGGGTACCGGGGGCGCGGCCTGGGCCGTCAGCTCGTGCAGCTCCGCCTGGAGCTGGTCGATCGGCGCCGCTTCACCCACGTCGCCCTGCGCACCAGCGCCACGCGCAACGCCAGCTACGAGATGTACCTCTCGCTCGGCTTCGACGACATGGGCGTGTACATGGAGGTCCCCAGCCGCCGCAACGACGGCATGGTGACGACCGACCGCCGCCTCTTCCTGGCCAAGGTGCTCACCCCGAGCGACGTGGGCGAGGGCGCCCGCTGAGCGCGCGGCTCCTGATCAACGCCGACGATCTCGGCCTGTCCGAGGCCGTCAACGAGGCCATCCTCGAGTCCCTCCAGCGCGGCTGGTGCGGCTCAGCCAGCCTCCTGGCCAACGGCCCCGCGTTCGACGGCGCCGCGCGCGCGCTGCGGGGCCTGCGCGAGCCCGACGTCGGCCTGCACCTGAACCTCAGCGAGGGGGAGCCGCTGACAGAACTAGGTAATCTAGTAGAACTCCTCCCGGATCGCCGGCTCGGCCCCGCGGCCCTCCACGCGCGGCCCCACCACCAGGACGCCATCGTCCAGGAGTGGAGCGCCCAGCTCGCCCGCGCCCGCGCCGCCGGCCTGGAGCCCACCCACCTCGACACCCACCAGCACCTCCACTGGCGCCCCGTTCTGCTCGGCGCCCTGCGCCGGGTGGCCGCCCAGAGCGGGATCCACCGCGTGCGCACGATGAGCGGCTTTCGCCCCCAGGCCGACCCCGCCCGCCGCCTGCTCCAGCGCCTGCGCGCCGCCCGCTTCACCGCGACCCTCCGCCGCGGGAGCCCGCCCCTGCTCTGCCCCGACCACCTCCTGAGCGTGAGCGTGCTGCGCCAGCTCCTGGACCGCGGTCGCCTGCCCGGCGGCGTGATCGAGGTCATGGCCCACCCCGGCAACCCGGCGAACCCCGCCTACGCGGACGAGCTCCGCTGGCTCGCCGACCCCTGGGATCGCGGGCTCGCCGTGGAGCGGATCTCCTGGAGACAGCTCGGCTAAGCGCCGCGCAGGTGCAGGCGCAGCCCGTCCCGCTCCCGCTCCTCCCGCCAGAGGCGCTCGCGCCAGGGGCGGTCCCGCTCGTCGAAGACGAGGATCCAGGCCTCGCGGAGCCCGAGGGGAGCGGCGTAGTCCGTGGTCTGCCGCGCCGCGTCCTCCAGCACGCGCTCCAAGGCGTCTCGCGAGGTGACCCGCTTGAGCTCGATGACGTGCCGCTCCGCCCCGTAGCTCACCAGAACGTCCACCCTTCCGCGACCCAGCGCGAACTCCCGCTGCACCGAGCCCCCGCCGTTGACCACGCGCTGGAGGAAGGCCAGGAACACGATGTGCGGGACCGCCTCGCGGTAGGGGCTCTGGTCGCGCTCCCGCAGCACCTCGGCGTGCTGGGGCCACCACTCCAGGAAGGCGTCGATGAGCCCGGCGACGTCCAGCCGACCCTCGCGGACCCAGCTCCGGGTCGGGGCGTCCACCTGCCGGGCCTCGCCCAGCGCGCGCAGGAGCACCTCGCGATACCAGGGGTTGGAGATGCCGATCTCCGGCTGCGCCCGCACCAGCCCCAGGTCCACGCAGTAGCGGAAGTCATCCGAGCCTGTGTCCACCGTGTACGTCGGCGCGCCCAGCAGGATGGGCGTCAGCACGCGGGCGACCCGCTCCTCCTTGATGCGCTCGGCCAGGTTGTCCAGGTGGGTCACGCGGTCGCGGATCAGCCGCTCGCGGGCGCGCTCGATGTCCAACGCCGTGACGGGCCGCGCCCGGTCGGGGACCAGCTCCTCGGTCGCCACCGCCGCCAGCGCGCAGACCAGGTAAGGCTGCCCCTCGGTCCAGGTAAACGCCGCGTCGACGGCCTCCCGCTCGAAGACCTGCCCGGTGTCCGCGCTGTGCTGGCCGTAGAGGGCGGCGACCTCGTCCCGCGTGAAATTCCGCAGGGTCACCGAGGTGATCACGTTGAAGGGCGAGCCCGGCGTCAGCGAGCGGCCCCGCTCTCCGGTGACGTAGTCGCGGAGGTTGCGCAGCCCGACCAGCGCGATCGAGACCGGGAAGCGCCCCGGGCCGCGGATCTCGTAGCCGTTCCGGAGCTGCGCGAGCAGGCTGAGCATCGCCTCGCCCTGCACCGAGTCCGCCTCGTCCAGGACCAGCACGATCGGCCGCGTCACGGCCTGCGCCCAGGCGGAGAGCCAGCCTTGGAGGCGCGATCCGGGAGCGCGGTCCAGGAAGCGCCGGTGATCGGGGGGGCGCTCCGACATCGGCAAGGAGTCCGCCGCGTCCTCGATGGCCGTGAGCCACAAGGGCTCCGCCGCCTCCACCGCGGGCGTTCCCCGGCTGGTCAGCAGGCTGGCGCGCAGCGCGATCACGCCCTGCCCGCGCAGCTCGTCCAGCAGCGCCAGCAGGGTGGTCGTCTTCCCTGTCTGGCGCGGGGCGTGCAGGATGAAGTACCGCTCCTGCTCCACCAGGCGCCGGATGCCGCCCGCGCGGGCCTCGGGCGGGAGCATGTAGTGGCGCTCCGGCCGGCAGGGGCCCTCGGTGTTGAAGAAGCGGCTCATCCGTCGCGTCTAACGTGGCCGCGGATCTCCTGGAGACAGCTCTCATAGACCGCCTCCACCTCGGCGGCCAGGACCGGGAAGGCCAGGGCCCGGTCGAACCAGCCGCGCACCTCGGGCGCGTGCAGGCGCCCCGCCCGCCGCGCGTCGAGGAGCTCCGCCGCCGCTCGCGCGAGCCCCTCCGGGTCTCCGGGCGGGAACAGGCGCCCCACCCGGCCCTGGTCCGTGAGCCGCCGAAAAGGCGGGATGTCCGAGAGCACCGGCGGTGTGCCGCAGGCCAGGCTCTCCAGCACGGCGTAGCCGCAGACCTCGCGCCGGCTGGCCTGGACCAGCAGGTCCGCCCCCCGGTAGAGCGCCTCCATCCGCTCCCGCGGGACCGGGCCCAGGAGCGTGATCGGCAGACCGGCCGCCGCCGCGCGCACCTCCGGCTCCAGCGGCCCGTCGGTCCAGCACAGGCTGAGCTGCGCGCCCGGCTCGACCGAGAGCAGGCGGCGGAAGCCCGCGATCGTCGTCAGCGGGTCCTTGATGGGGTCCAGGCGCCCGACGTGCAGCAGGGCCGGGCTCCCCGGCAGGCGCGGCGCCGGGCCGGGGGTGAGCACGGAGGAGCTCTCGAAGATCTCCACGATCTTCCGGTCGTCCGCGAGCGCGCCCGAGCGCACCCAGCTGAGCCCCCGCTCGCGCGTCGTGAACAGCAGGCGCTGGACGTGGCGGAGGGCCTCCCGCTCCACCCAGCGCAGCGCCGGCGTGCGCGCCGGGGCCCCGCCGTGGAAGTGCGCCACCAGCCCGGCCCCCGCCCGCGCCGCCGCCCGCCCCAGCAGGGCCAGCGTCGGGTAGAAGGCCAGGTCGAAGCTGTGGATGATCTCGGGTTGGCAGGCCAGGACCGCGCCTGGAAGATGCGTGGCCGGGGCCTTGACCCGCGCGTCGTCCCGCCCGCCCAGCGCCAGCATCCTCCGCGAGAGCCGCGCCGCGGGCGAGGGCGGCACGAAGACCCAGCGCACCGCGCCGTCCCAGCGCTCCGCCGCGAGGCTCAGCTCCTGGACCACGACGACCTCGTGCCCCCGCGCCGCCAGCGCCCGCGAGAGCTCGCGCCGCAACGTGTCGGCAGCGATCCAGGCGTCCGGGTCGCTGCCCTCGTGCCAGAGGTTGGCGAAGACCACGCGCATCGGGGCGGGTCTATCGCGGCGCCCGGCGGGGCGCGCGGGTTAGCGTCTGCCAGAGGTCTACGCCCTTGCGACGTCGCGTCCTCGAGCAGGCGCCCCGTCTCCGCTGCCCCGCCTGTGGCGCCCCCGCCTCCGTCCAGCCCGTCTACAAGCACCGGTGGATCTGTTGCGAGCGCTGCGGCAGCCTGAGCCGCCAGCCGCGGGACCAGCTCCTGGTGGATGTCCTTCCCGCCCGCCTGCGCGCCCGCCTGCCCCGCGCCCTCTCCTGGGACCAGGCCTCCCTCGACGACCCCCAGGGCGCCTGGTTCCGCGAGATCGAGGCCCGCCGGCCGGAGCGCGAGGCGCGGGCGCGGGAGGACGAGGCCCGGCTCCTGGCGCTCGGCCTCCCGCTGGAGGGCGCCATCCTGGACCTGGGCGGCGGCGCCGGAGAGCTCGCGGCCCGCCTCGCCGTCCGCGCCGAGCGCCTGGTGCTGCTGGAGCACATGCGCCCCGCCCTGGAGAACGCGCGGGAATTCCTCAGTCTGGACGCCCGCCCCTTCGACTTCGAGGGCGCGCCGCTGCCCGCCGTGGCCCCCGGCCCCTGGGACCTGATCCTCTGCCGCTACGCCCTCTCCTGGTGCCGGGACCTCCCGCGCCTCCTGGACGGGCTCAGCGCCGTCGCCGCGCCTGGGGCCGCCCTGGTCCTGGAGCTCGTGCTCCCCGGCCGCGGGGCGATGCTCACCAGCGCGCTGGAGGACCACGCCCCCTGGAGCCTGTGGAGCCCGACCTGGCTCGCCCGCGCGCTCGGCGAGCGCGGATGGCTGCTCACCCGCCGCTTCACGCCGTACCCGCCTCAGAACTTCTGGTCCGCGCGCGGCCCACGCTTCGCCCTCTTCTCCCTGCCCTGGGCCCTCTGGCCCGGCCCGCTGCCCCGAGACCTGCAGCAGTCGCACGCCGGCCTCGTCCTGCGCTACGTTGGGGCTCCTCGCTGAGCGGAGGGTCGCGTGTCGGAGATCGTCGCTACGGAGCTGAGCCGCCGCTACCGCCGCCTCGAGCGCGGGCGCGGGCTCTTCGGCGCCGTGGCCGACCTGCTGCGCTCCGAGGAGGAGCGCGTCGCCCTGGACCGCGTCAGCTTCCGCGTCGAGCCCGGCGAGGCCGTGGCCCTGCTCGGCCCCAACGGCGCGGGCAAGTCCACCACCGTCAAGCTGCTCACCGGCATCCTGGCCCCCAGCGGCGGCAGCGTGCGGGTGGGCGGGCTCGACCCCCTGGCCGACCGGGCGCGCCACGTCCGGCGCCTGGGCGTGGTCTTCGGGCAGCGCACGCAGCTCTGGTGGGATCTGGCGGTCATCGAGGCCTATGACCTGCTGGCCGCCATGTTCGAGGTCTCGGACGCCGACTACAAGGCGCGGCTCCGGCACCTGGACGAGGTGCTGGGGCTGGGGCCGCTGCTGCGCACGCAGGTCCGCCAGCTCTCGCTCGGCGAGCGCATGCGCTGCGAGCTCGCCGCCGCCCTCCTGCACGCCCCGCCCCTGCTCATCCTGGACGAGCCCACCGTGGGCCTGGACGTGGCGGTCAAGCTGCGGCTCCGCGCCTTCCTGGCCGAGCTCCGCGACAAGGGCGACACCACCCTCCTGCTGACCACCCACGACCTGGCCGACGTGCGCGCCCTCTGCCCGCGGGTGCTGCTGCTGTCCGAGGGGCGGCTCCTGCACGACGGGCCGCTGGACGCGCTGGCCCGGCGGCTGGGCGGGCGCCGCGTGCTCCGGGTCGATCTGCGCGCCCCGCCCGAGGATGCGGCGCTGGTCGGCCTCCCCGCGCTCCAGCGCGAGGGCCCGCTCACCCTCAGCCTGCCCGTGCCCGACGAGGAGGGGGCGGCGGCCCTGGTCCGCGAGGTGCTGACACGGCTGGACGTTGCCGATCTGAGGCTGGACGATCCGCCGCTGGAGGCGCTGATCGCGCGGTTCTACGAGGGGGAGCGGGGGTGAGGGGGGGCGGCGTCCAGTCGTGGACTCGAGCTCACGTCTCCGCCGCTCCTGGTTGTCCGATTTGCGCTCGAATCCACATAATTTATGTGGGTAACGGAGCGTTTCGGCAATTCTTCTATGTGCTCGCCCCGCCTCGAGCTTTGTAGTCCCGCACGTTCACGGCCTTCCACAAGAGACCCGGATGGCGGCGAAGGCGCTCCTGCATCTCAGGATCCGCCGTCAGCAGGTCAGGCGCGATCTCGCCGTGATCGTTCAGGCGGGCCAGGAACTCAATCTCTCGGGGGCGAAGGGGGAGCAGGGCCTCCAGCCCGGATTTCACCTCGGCGAGGAGCGCCTCCGCCCAGGCTCCCGCTTCCGCTCGTGGAGGCGCGCGCTCTGCCATGAGGAGGGGGCTCAAGCGGGCGGCCACGTCTCCTGGATCCACGCGGAGGTCGTCGATGCGCACCGCGCGCCAGTCTTTGCGGTTCGCGGCACCGGTGACGATGAAAGCGAGTCGCAGCCGCTCCTGGTCGAGGTCCCCCCGCTTCAGGAGCGCGTGCGCGTCGAAGAGGTCTCGACTCGCGTCACGCGCGAGGAGGGCTACGAGCTTGCCTCCCGCGAGCTCATGCAGATCCAGGACGGGCACCTGCCGGGCCACCCAGGCCCCGATGGCGACCGAGTCCCTGCGTTGGATCGGCCAGAGCGGGACGCGGAGCAGGAAGTTCAGGTCGATCTCCAGCACGCCCGGCGCCCCTGAAGCGCGGGTGAAGCCCATTCGCCACTTCCCGCCCGCGTGCTCGCTCGGTGCGCGCCGCAGCTCCAGGCGCCGCCGACTGCAGACGGACGCGAGCGCCTGCTCCAGCCGAGGGCGCTCGGCCAGCATGGTCTCCCGGTCCGCCGCCCCGATGTAGTTCAGATCAATATCGACCGAGAGGCGCGGCAGCTCGAAGAAGAAGAGGTTGAGCGCGGTCCCTCCCTTGAGCGCGACGCGCTCTCCCAGGAATGGATGCCGGGCGAGCTCATCCAGGACGCCCAGAAGCTGTAGGACGCGCTCAAGCGGCTCCGCGTCGAAGCCCGTCTCGACCGACAGGCGCGCCAGCTCAGACGAGCTCGGCCACATGAGGCTCCTCCCAGTCTTGTTCGAGGACGGTCTCGGGGACGATCAGGTTCCAGCCCCTGACCAGTCGTCCGGGCGTCCGGCGACGATCGAGGTAGCGCGGCTGCCTGGGGGCGAGAGCCCGCAGCGGTGCGAGGTGGGCCTCCGTGACGAACAGGGCCTCTCGATGGGCCGGATGATCGAGGAAGAACCCCACGCGCGCCGCGGTGATCGCAGGACGGCCCGCCTGGACCAGCCAGACGACGAGGTCGAGGTCCAGGAAAGGGACCATCGAGAGGGAGCGCCAGATCTCTTCCCAGTCACCGATACGCTCCGGGGCGTCGAGGACGTCCACCAGCGTCCGCTCCAGGATGGTGACCCGCACCTCGCCTCCCGAATGGTGCCGCGTCTCGATACCCCCACCGCGATCTTTTCTCTGGCGCAGCGTGGCCGGCTCCTGCGCGGGCGTGAAGTCTGCACCGCGGAAGTGCAGTGGTTGATCCCGGCTCGCCGTCAGGTAGTCGTACCGACGCCAGCTGGAGTAGGCGTAGCCATGAAATTGGAGCGCGGCGTGGAAGGCCACCACGGCGTCCGCCGTGAGCCGGCTGGCCAGAAGGTAGGGATCTACGGGCGCCCTGTCGGCCGGCACCCCGGCGGGCACGGTCGCGTACAGGCCCCGCCGCACATGGATCAGATGGCCCGCCAGCACGTGCTGACGCAGGACGGACTCGCTGCCCCGGCGGGATCGGCCCGCGGCGGCGTGTGCGTCGATGAACTCCTCGACGCGGAAAACGGGGTGCGCTGCGAACCAGGCGGAGGGCTTCACAGAGTTTCCTGAATGCTGTTATCTACACATATCTTATGCGGGTTGCAACGAGAACAGGCAAGTCTCTGTGTGGCCCCGAAGTAGCTCTCAGCTTCGTCCCCGAGCGCGGGGGCTCAGGTAGAACGATGGCCTTGAGCAGGCCGTGGTGTCCTTCATAGGATCGCGCCAAGAGCTCCCGCCGCTCCACGACGGACAGCTCAGCCCCCCGCCCCGCACCAGTCCTCCACCTGCAAGCCCGCGATCCGCCCGAACTCACGCACCTTCTGCGTCACCAGCATCCCGCGGTTCGCCAGCGCGGACGCGCGTGAGACTTCCGCGCCACCGCCCTCCATCGCCCTTGTAGGCGGCTGTGGCTCAGGCTATTTTTTCCATGGCCAGCCATGGAATCCCTCACCCCTGCCCAGAGACCACCATGTCCGCCGACGCCCAGGTCTCCGCCACCATCTCCGCGGCTACGAAGGAGCGGCTCGACCGCTTCACCGAGCAGCACGGGCTCAAGAAGAATTTCGTCGTAGAGCAGGCCCTCCTGTACTTCATGGAGTCGCGCCGCGAGCTCCCGGACGAGGCGTTCATCCCCACGCGGCTCGTCCTGGACGACGCCAGCTTCGACGCGCTGGTCTCCCGACTGGAGGGGCCCGCCGCGCCGACGGCTCAGCTCGTGGAGCTGATGCGTGGCTGAGCTGGAGATCCGACTGCTGCGCCGAGAGGATGATCGGAGCGGGTTCACCTGCGGTGAGCCCGCCTTGGATCGCTTCTTTCAGCACTACGCCGGGCAGAACCAGTTCAAGCTCCATCTGGCCGTCACCTGGGTCGCCGCGCGTGGGGCGGACCTGCTCGGGTTCGTGACGGTCACCGGGGGCAGCCTGGAGCGCGCGACCGTGCCTGATCCGGTGCTGCGGCGACGCCTGCCCGACTACCCGCTGCCGGTCCTCCGCCTGGCCCGGCTCGGCGTGGACCGGCGCGCCCAGGGCCCTGGCCTCGGGCGTGCGCTGGTGCGCCACGCGCTGCGCCTGGCCGTGATCCAGCGGGATCAGGTCGGTTGCGTCGGGGTGGTGACGGACGCAAAGCCGGGGGCGGTCCCGTTCTACGAGGGCTTGGGCTTCGTCCGGTTGGAGGGGGTACGCGAGGGCATGCTGCACGGCGAGCCGACGCCGATGTTCCTGGACATCGGGACGATCGCCGCGGCCGCGTCGCCATGACCCCCCGCGCCCTGCTGGCGGCCTGGAAGGTCGGCTTCCGCCACCACCTGGCCTACCGCACGGAGATCGTGCTGCAGCTCGTGAGCGCGTGCCTGGTCGCGGCGCTGAACGGCACGCTGTGGACCGCGGCGACGGCGGCGAGCCCGGTCTTCGGCGGGGCCCCGGGCGAGCGCTGGCGGGGCCTGGTCCTGGTGAGCTGGGCGGCGGTGCCGGCGGTCGCCACGCGCGTCCACGAGGACATCGGCGGCCGCATCCGCGACGGGCAGATCGCCGCGGACCTGCTGCGCCCGCTCTCGCTGCAGGCGGGGACCTGGGCGCGGGACGCGGGGCGGGCGACGGCCTGCCTGCTGGTGGGCAGCCTGCCGCTGCTGGCGATCATCGCGCTGGTGGCGCCGCCAGGTCTCCCGCCGCGGCCCCTGCTCTGGGCGGCCTGGGCGCTCTCGCTCGGGCTGGCCCACGGGGTGAACTTCGGGATCTCCTTCCTGCTGGGGCTCGCCGTGGCGCGGGTGCGCAACGTGGTCGGGCTCTCCTACCTCAAGGCCACGCTGGTCACGCTGCTGTCCGGGGCCCTGGTGCCGCTGGAGCTCTTCCCGCCCGTGGTCCGACAGATCGCCTTCCTGCTGCCCTTCCACACCATGGGTCGGAGCCCGGCCGCCCTGCTGCTCCAGCGCGAGCCCGCCCTGCCGCTCCTGCTGGAGCAGGCCGCCTGGTGTCTGTGTCTTTGGACACTAGGGATTTTAGCATGGCGCCGCGTCTCCCGCGGCCTGGTCCTGGAGGGCGGGTGAGCGTCCTGGCGACGATGATCGCCCGCCGGCTCCAGGCCCGGCTGGTCCACCGCGAGGATCTGCTGGCGGGGGCGCTGGGCGGGGCGCTGGTGGCCGCCGCGGGGCCGATCATCGTGCTCACCCTGTTCCAGCATGTGCCTCACCTGGCGGGCTGGACCGGGCCGGAGGTGCTGTTCTGCTGGGGCTTCGCCGACACGGTGGCCGGGGTCTTCTACGTGGTCTTCCAGGGCCTCTATGTGCTGAACCAGCGCTACATCCTGGGCGGCGAGCTGGACCGCCTGCTGTTGCGGCCGGTGGACCCCTATCTACAACTCCTGGTGGATAACCTGAGCCTGGAGGACCTGCCCGGCTTCGCGCTGGGGGTGGCCATCATGGGGGCGGCGGCCTGGTGGGGGCTGGACGCGGCGCCCTGGCGCTGGGCGCTGTTGCCGCTGGCCGTGCTCTCGGGGGCGGCGGCGCTGGGCGGGATCGTCAGCGCCTTCGCCAGCCTGGGCTTCCACCTGCACCACCGCGGGACGGCCGTGGGGCTGGTGCTTCAGCTGGGGACCTTCGCGCGCTACCCGCTGGACCTCTTCGGCGCGCCGCTGCGCTGGCTGCTCACGGTGGCCCTGCCGCTCGGCTTCGCCGGCTTCTACGGGGCGCTCTGGGTGATTGGGGGCGAGGGCTGGCGGATCTACGCGCTGCTTCAGCCGCTGGTCGGGGCCCTGCTGCTCGCGCTGGGCTACGGGGCCTTCCGCTTCGGGCTGCGCCGCTACACCTCGGCGGGGAGCTGAGGTGAGGTCCCTCTACAAGCTGGGCTTGATGCTGGCCTCCACGGCGCTCTCGCTGGGTGTGGCCGAGGCCTTCTTCCGGCGCGAGGAGGGCACGGTCCTCTTCCCCTGGGACGAGCCCGGCCGCGGCTTCGCCAGCACCCCCCACACGCACGGCGCCAACGCCTGGGGCTTCCACGAGCGCGAGATCCCGCCGGGCCCCGCCCCGGGGCTGCGGCGCGTCGTCGTGCTGGGCGACTCGATGACCTGGGGCACGGGCACGGCGGAGCAGACCTGGACGCGGGTGATGGAGGACACGCTGCGCGACCAGTACGGCGAGCTTCTCCAGATCCTCAACTTCGGCCACTACGGCTACGACGCCGAGGGCTGCGCCGCGACGCTGCGCCACCAGGCCGCCCGCTGGGAGCCCGACGAGGTCTGGTACGCCAGCTACACCAACGACGTCCTGCGCAACACCACCGTTCAGCTCGGCCGCTTCGGCTACCCGGTCTGGGTGGGCACGCAGGGCGCCCTCCTCCCGAGCCCGCTCCGCCGCGCCTCGGCCCTCGCCCGCGCCGTGGAGGGCGCGCTGCTGGCCCCCGGCGTGGAGGAGCGCCCCGACCTGGGGTTCTACAAGGCCCAGGTCCTGGACATGGCGGCGCAGGCCCGCGCGCTGGGGGCCGACTTCAAGGTCATCACGCTGGTCCCTCACGTCTTCGCGGGCGAGCATTGCGAGGCCGACGCCGCCTTCTGCGAGAAGCACCGCGCCTGGCTCGAGGCCCAGCACCAGGCGCTCGAGGAGCTGCAGATCCCGTACCTCGACCTAGGCGCTCTTCTCGCGGGGCTCCCCCAGGAGAGCTTCTACCCGGCGAACCCGGCCGATCACGATCACCCGAGCCCGGAGGGACAGCGCGTGCTGGGCGAGCGGCTCGCGCTGGAGCGCGCGCTCCCCAGGCTGCTCCAGGAGGAGGGAACCACGGGTGACCTCTGAGGCCGCGACGTTCAGGCCTCCAGGCGCTCAGGCCGCCAGGTAGCGCTTCAAACCCTCGGCCGTCCGCCGGAACTGCCGCCCGAAGATGGCGCGGGCGATGGGGTGGACCAGGCGGGTGAGCAGGCTCGGGTCGTAGCCCACCCGCCAGACCAGATGCGTGCCGTTCTGCGTGGGCCTCAGCTGCCAGTCCTCCACCATGGCCCGCAGCAGGGGCAGGGTGCCCGTGTCGATGCGGAAGGAGAAGCGGCGGCCGGGCTCCCAGCAGAGCATGGTCTCGTCCACCCGGATGATGCCCAGGGTCATCTCGCGGGTGGCGCCCACGCCGCTCTTCTGGGTCCCGGTCCAGCGCGCGGCCCGCATGTCGTCGAACCAGCGCGGCCAGGAGTCGATGTCCGCCAGGACCTCGAAGACGCGCTCGGGCGGGGCGGGGAGCTCCGCCTCGGTGAGGAACTCGTGTGGAGCGCGCTCGACGAAGTCGAGCTCGACGGGGCGGCAGGTCCAGGGCATGCGGGCTCCGAGGCGGGGAGCAGAAGATACGACGGGAGCGGTGGCTGGGATCGGCGCTCGCGCACCTCTTGACAGCCCGCCCCGTCTGCCGCACGCTGCTGTCCCCCATGGCTCGCCTCCACCGGCTCCCCGCGCGCGGCAGGCTCCTCGTCAGCCCGGACATCCACGGCAACGAGGAGGACTTCCTCCGCCTGCGCGCGCTGTTCACCGAGCTGCTGACGGACGACCCCGACGCCCAGTGGGTGCAGCTCGGGGACGTCGTCCACGGGCCGGACCCCCGCGCCCGCGCCCGCTGGCCGGACCTCTACGACTTCGACGACGCCTCCGACGCGCTGGTGCAGGGCTTCGTCCACCTGCAGGACCACGTCCCGGGCCAGGTCCACGTGCTGCTGGGCAACCACGAGTGGGCGCACCTGGGCGGCGTGCCCACCCGCAAGTTCTGGGCGGACGAGGCGGCTCACCTCGAGGGCTCCATGAGCGCGCGGGGGCACGAGGCCCTGGATCTGCTGCTGGCGCGGGCCCCGCTGCTGGTGGCCACGCCCTGCGGCGCGCTGCTGGCGCACGCCTGCCCCGACGCGGTCTTCGAGCGCCCCGAGGACCTGGAGGCCGTGGCGCTCCCAGCGACCCGCGCCGAGCACCACGCCCTGCTCTCCGGCCTGCTGCGCCCGCGCTGCCAGCCTCCCGAGACCACCGACCGCCTGCTCGCCGCCTGCTCCGAGGGCAGCGCCCCGCTCCGCTTCGTGGTCCACGGGCACGAGATCGACCCCAAGGGCTGGTACATCGAGGAGCGCAACCAGCTCGGCATGGCGATCTTCGGCACCACGCGCGCCCAGAAGCGATACCTGCTCCTGGACCTGTCGGCTCGCTACGAGAGCGTGTACGATCTGGCCCCTGGGCGGGAGATCCTCCAGCTCTACCCGGAGGCCTGATCCCGTCGGGAGGCCCCATGACCCTGCTCCTGCTGTGCGCGCTGGCTGTAGCGGAGGAGATCGGATCACCCTCGGAGAGCCTGTGGTACGGCATGGCCGTGGCGGGCCCCGGGGACGTCAACGGCGACGGCTACGACGACGCGCTGGTGGGCGCGCCGGGCAGCGAGGGCGCGCGCGCCTACCTGTACCTGGGCGGCGCGGGCGAGCTGGCCAACCCGCCGGACCAGGAGCTGTACAGCCTCGACGAGGAGGGCGACTACGCCGTGGAGGTCTCCGCGGCCGGGGACGTGGACGGGGACGGGCTCGCCGATCTGGCCGTGGGCGAGCGCTCCTGCGCGGGGATGGTCTACGTCTACCTGGGCGCCCGCGGCGGGCTGGACCTGGCCACCCCCCACCGGATCAGCGGCCCCGCCTGCGACGCCACCGTGGGCGAGGAGATCGCCGCCGCCGGGGACATGAACGGGGACGGCTACGACGACCTGGCGGTCGGATCCCAGGAGAGCGAGGAGGATCTGGGGCTCACCCTCCTCTTCTACGGATCCGCCGAGGGGCTGCCCGCCGAGCAGGACCGCACCCTCTCCGGCGTGAGCCCGGCGGGGGCCTTCGGCGGGGCGCTCAGCGGCGCAGGGGACATGAACGGCGACGGCTACGCCGATCTGCTGGTGGGGGCGCGCAAGGCCAACGGTGCGGGGGAGGTCCACCTCTTCCTGGGCGGGGTCGAGGGCCCCGGCGGCGAGTCGGACGCGCGCCTGGCGGACGGGTCCGAGGGGTTGAACTTCGGGGCGGCCGTGGCGGGCCTCGGCGACCTGGACGGGGACGGGCTCGGCGAGCTCGCGGTGGGCGCGCCGGGCGGGACCGAGGATCTGGGCTCCACCTTCGTCTACCTGGGGAGCGCGGACGGCGCGCCCACGCTGGCGAGCACGCTGTCCGGCCCGTCGGAGTTCTCCGCCTACGGCGCCGCGCTCGCGGGCCCGGGGGACATCGACGCGGACGGTCACGCCGATCTGTTGGTGGGGGCCTACTTCCACCAGCGCGGGCGGGGAGCCCTCCACACGCTCTGGGGCGCGCCGGGCGGGCTGGCGGACGCCGAGGGGAGCCTGAGCGTGGGCGCCGAGGGCACCCAGGACTGGCTCGGCTTCGCCATGGACGGGGGAGGGGACCTGGACGGCGACGGGTACGCCGACACCCTCGTCACCGCGCTGGGCGAGACGATGGGGCGGGGGGTGCTCCACGTCCTGCGCGGGGGCGAGCGGCCCGAGGCTTCGCCGGGTGGAGACAGCGGCGGAGAGGGGGGCGGAGAGGGCGGCGAGACGCCCGGAGACAGCGCAGACACCGCCACAGAGGGGGAGATCTCCTATGAGCTCTCCTCCAAGGAGTGCGCATGCGCCACGAGGTCCAGCCCGCGGACGTCCCTGTCTACGCTTCTCCTCGCCGCGTTCACCGTGTCTCGGGCCCGTCGCGGCACGAAACGAAGCGGCTTCGGAAGCTAGCGCAGACGAACGCCGTCGGCGCCTCTCAGCGCTGTATGACCTCTCGACCGGCCCGGAGCGGCCAGAGGCGCTCGTCTGTGCTGTTCCGATGGATGAGGCCGCGCGCGAGGAGGCCCTGCACCGCGGACCTCACCTGCTCGAGATCACCGTCCGGGAGGTCGTCGGCGATGTCGTCCTCGCGCCACGCGCCCGGCTCGCTGACACTGTACAAAAGTACGGTATACTCCACACTCCCAGGGATCAGCTCACCCATCTGCTCCTCCATGGTCACACGTCGGCCACTGACGCGAGAGGTCTCGCGATCACGATGCTCTTTGAGCTCGCCACCGGAGCCACAGAGGGCTCCGCTCTGAGTGTAACGTAGATCGGGCGCGTGGACAAGTGCTGTGCCAGTGGAATAAGAGGCAGGGTGCGCCGCCCCTCCCTCCGTGTCTCCGTGCCCATCTCTGCCGCATCCGCGGCCGGGGACGCCTGATGTCGCGCCGGTCGCGTCGCCGCTGGATCGTGCCGGAGGTCGTCCAGACCTCGGCGATGGACTGCGGTCCCGCCAGCCTCAAGGCGCTGCTGGAGGGCTTTCACGTCTCTGTCAGCTATGGACGGCTGCGCGAGGCGTGCCAGACGGACGTGGACGGAACCTCCATCGACACGTTGGAGGATATCGCGCGACAGCTGGGCCTCGCCGTAGAGCAGGTCATCGTCCCCGAGGATCACGTCTTCAGCGAGCGCTCCGACTACCTGCCCGCGCTGATCGTCATTCGACACCCGGATGGCCAGACGCACTTCGTCGTCGTCTGGAGCCTGGTGGGGCCCTGGGTGCAGGTCATGGATCCGGGCCTGGGGAGGCGCTGGATCCACATCGACCGCTTCCGCGCCGATCTGTACCTGCATGCCATGCACCTGCCCTTGGAGGCGGTGCGGCCCTATCTGCGCTCGCGACGCTTCCTGGGCAGGCTGCGCGAGCGGCTGGGCGTGCTCGGGCTCGGCGCCGAGGAGATCGCGCGCCTCGTGACGCGAGCGGACGCCGACCCGTCGCAGCTTGGGCTCCCTGTGTTGGACGCCGTGACGCGCATGTTCGAGGCCCTGGCGAAGGCGGGCGGCGTGCGCCGGGGGCAGGAGGCCGCCGGTCTCGTCCGCGCGCTGGTGGAGCGCGCCCTGGCCGATCCGGCCTCCGCCCTGACCCTGATCCCCCGGCTGATGTGGTTCGCCGCGCCCGATGACCGACCCGAGGCGGGCGGGGCGATGCTGGTGCGGGGGGCCGTGCTGGTGCGGGTGCGCGGCGTTCAGCGCGAGCTCCCCCCGGGCGAGGATCCGCTGGATGAGCCCGAGTCGCCCGACCCGCTCGGCGCGGAGGAGCCCCCGCCCGAAGCCGAGGAGTCTGGAGAGGAGCCCCCGCCCCCGCCCCTGTCGCCCGCGCTCGCCGCCGCGCTCTCCGAGCCGCCCGCCCGCCCGCTCCAGGACCTGCTGGACACGCTCCGCGCCGACGGGCTCCTCTCGCCCGCGGTCCTGGTGGGGGCGGCCACCATCGCCGCGCTCGGCGTGATGGTGGAGGCCCTGCTGCTGCGCGGCCTGCTGGACCTGGGCGGCAGCCTGGAGCTCGGGCTCCAGCGGGCCTCGGGCCTGGGGATGCTCGGGCTCTTCGCGCTTGGCCTGCTGGGCGTCGAGTGGGGGCTGGCCAGCCTGTCCCTGCGCATGGGGCGCCTCCTGGAGCTGCGCCTGCGGGTGGCCTTCCAGGAGAAGATCCCCCGCCTCGGCGACCGCTACCTGCAGAGTCGGCCGACCTCGGACATGGCGGAGCGCGGACACAGCGCCCACATCGTGCGGGCCCTGCCCAACCTCGGCGTCGGGCTGCTGCGCGCGGCCCTGGCCCTGCTGTTCACCGCCGCGGGCATCGCCTGGCTCGACCCGCGCCTGACCCCGCTGGCCCTCCTGGCGGCTGTGGCCAGCGTGGCGCTGCCGCTGGCCATCCAGCCCGTGCTCACGGAGCGGGATCTGCGATTCCGCACGCACCTCGGCTCCTTGAGCCGCTTCTACCTGGACGCGCTCCTGGGCCTGACGGCGGTGCGCACGCACGGGGCGGAGGCGGCCGTGCGGCGCCAGCACGAGAGCCTGCTCACGGCCTGGACCCGCGCCGGCCTGGACGCCCAGCGCGTGGCGGTGGGGGTGGAGGGCGCCCAGGCGCTGATCGGCTTCAGCATCGCCGGGGCGCTGCTCCTGGCCTGGCTCCTGCTGAACCCCACGGGCGGGGGCGTGCTGCTGCTGGCCTGGTGGGCGCTGAGCATGCCCGCGCTGGGGCAGGCCGTGGCCCAGGCCTCGCGGCAGTACCCGGGCCTGCGCAACGTGACCCTGCGCCTGCTGGAGCCGCTCGGGGCCCCCGACGAGACCGACGGGATCGGGCCGGTGGCCTCCAGCCCCGCCGCGCCGAGCCCGGGGGTGGCGCTGGCCTTCGAGGGCGTGGGCGTGCTGGCCGCCGGGCACCGGATCCTGACCGACCTGGACCTGCGCCTGGAGCCGGGCGAGCACGTCGCAGTGGTCGGCTCCTCCGGGGCGGGGAAGTCGAGCTTCCTCGGCCTGCTGCTGGGCTGGCACCGCGCGTCGGAGGGTCGGGTGCTGGTGGACGGCGAGCCGCTGGAGGGCGAGCGCCTGGCGCGGCTGCGGCGCGAGACCGCCTGGGTGGACCCGGCCGTGCAGCTCTGGAACCAGCCCTTCCTGGAGAACCTGCTCTACGGCGCGGACCCGGAGGAGGCCGCCGCGCTGAGCGAGGCGATGGAGACCGCCGACCTGCGCGACGTGCTGGAGCGCCTGCCCGACGGGCTCGCCACCCGGCTGGGAGAGGGCGGGGCGCTGCTCTCGGGCGGGCAGGGCCAGCGCGTGCGGCTGGGGCGGGCGGCGCTGCGCGGGGACGCGCGCCTCGTGCTGCTGGACGAGCCCTTCCGCGGGCTGGACCGCGACCGACGCCACGCGCTGCTGGCGCGGGCGCGGCGGCGCTGGCACGGGGCCACCCTCCTCTGTGTGACGCACGACGTGGGCGACACCTTCGATTTTCCGCGCGTGCTGGTGGTCGAGGGCGGTCGCGTGGTGGAGGACGCCCCGCCCGCGCTGCTGGCGGCGGACCCGGAGAGCCGCTACCGCGCCCTCCTGGACGCCGAGGGTGACGTCCGCCGCGGGCTCTGGGGCAGCGCGCGCTGGCGTCGCCTGGTGCTGGGATCGGGTCGCCTGACCGAGCAGCCCGCCGCGGAGCCGCCATGAGCGCGCCCGCGCCGACGCTGCTCCCCGTCTGGCCGCGGGAGAGCGCCGGGGTGGCGCTCGAGGCGCTGGCTCGCCGGGCGGGCCTGCCCGCGCGCGACGCCCCGCCCCTGGCCCGCCCCCCCGCCGAGGTGGTGGGCGACCCGGAGGCGCTCGACCGCTGGCTGGAGGCCGCCGGGAATTTCCTGGAGGTCGAGGTGGAGGGCGTGAGCTCGCCTTACCCCGACGTGGAGAGCATGATCCTCCGCGCCGGCCCCGCCCTGCTCTGGACGCCCGACCCCGAGCCCGGGCTGCTGGCCCTGCTCCGCGGCGAGCGGGGGCGCGTGCTGGCCCTGGGGCCGGACCTGCGGGTGGTCCCGGTGGACGTCTCCGTCGTGGCGCGGGCCCTGTGCGCGCCCCTGGAGCGCCCGCACCGGGGCGCCGTGACCCGCCTCCTGGACGCCGCGGGCGTGGCGCCGGAGCGCCGCCCCCCGGTGGAGCGCGAGCTGATGCGCCAGCTCCTCGCCGGCGCCTACCTCCAAGGTTGCTGGCTGCTGCGCATCCCGCCCTCCGCCGCCCTCCTGCCGCAGCTCCGCGCCGCCGGGGTGATCCGGGCCTTCGGCGGGCTGCTGGGCGCCCACGCCGTGGAGTACGCGCTGCTGCTGGGGGCCTGGGCCACGCTCGGGCGGGGGGCGCTCTCCGGCGAGCTTCAGCTGGGCTGGCTCGCCGCCTGGGCCCTGCTGCTGCTCAGCGCCGTCCCCTTCCGCATGGTCACGGTCTACGCCCAGGGGTTGTTGTCCCTGGGCTTCGGGGCGGTGCTCAAGCGGCGCCTGCTGGTCGGGGCCCTGCGCCTCGGGCCGGAGGAGGTGCGGCACCAGGGCGCCGGGCAGCTCCTGGGCCGGGTCATCGAGTCGGAGGCGGTGGAGTCCCTGGCCCTGGGCGGCGGGCTGCTGGCGGTGATCGCGCTGGTCGAGCTCGCCATGGCGGGCTGGGTCCTCTCTCAGGGAGAGGGCGGGCTCCTGCGCGTCGGGCTGCTGGGGGTCTGGGGCCTCGTGGCCTGCGGGCTGACCGCGCTGGCCCTGGGCGCGCGGGCTCGCTGGACGCGCACCCGGCTGGAGCTCACGCACGAGCTCGTCGAGCGCATGGTCGGCCACCGCACCCGGCTCGCCCAGCAGCGCCCCGAGCGCTGGCACGAGGGCGAGGACGAGGCGCTCACCCGCTACCTGCGCGACGGGCGGGGCATGGACGGATGGACCGCGCTGACCAGCGCCGTGCTGCCCCGCGGCTGGATGCTGCTGGGCCTGCTGGGCCTCGCCCCCGGCTTCGTGGCGGGAGAGGACCCGGCGGCGCTGGCCGTGGCGGTGGGCGGGGTGATGATGGCGCTGGGGGCGCTCTCTTCGCTGGGGGCGGGCGTGAGCTCGCTCGGCGGGGCCTGGATCGCCTGGAGCCAGGTCGCGCCCCTCTTCCACGCCGCGGCGCGGGAGGACGTGCGGGCCGCGCCCACGCTGCTCTTCCTGGAGGCGGGCGGCGGCGAGCAGCGCCCGGTGCTGGAGGCCCACGATCTGCGCTTCGCCTGGCGTCCCCAGGGCGAGCCGGTGCTGAGCGGGGTCTCCCTGGTCATCCGGCGCGGGGACCGGGTGCTGCTGGAGGGGCCCTCCGGGGGCGGGAAGTCCACGCTGGCCAGCCTGCTGGTGGGCCTGCGCACGCCCGGCTCCGGGCTCCTGCTGCTCCAGGGGCTGGACCGCGCCACGCTGGGATCGGCGGGCTGGCGGCGGCGGGTGTCGGCGGCTCCCCAGTTCCACGAGAACCATGTCCTCACGGGCACCTTCGCCTTCAACCTCCTGCTGGGGCGCGGCTGGCCGCCCACCACCAGGGACCTGGAGGAGGCCGGCGAGCTCTGCCAGGCCCTGGGGCTGGGCCCGCTGCTGGACCGCATGCCGGCCGGGCTCCAGCAGATGGTGGGCGAGACGGGCTGGCAGCTCTCCCACGGCGAGAAGAGCCGGCTCTACCTGGCGCGCGCCCTGCTCCAGCGGGCCGAGCTCGTCGTCCTGGACGAGAGCTTCGCGGCCCTGGACCCGGAGAACCTCGCGCTGTGCCTGCGCGCGACGCTGGAGCGGGCCCCCGCCCTCGTCGTCATCGCGCACCCCTGATCAGGGGCTAAAGAACCTAGTTTTTGAGCGCGTTCAGGATCGTGGACAGCCCCGCGATCTCCTGGTCCAGCCGGGCGGCCTCGCGGGCGGCGGCCTCGCGGGTGGACTGGGCGCGGGCCTGGGCCTCGGAGCGCTGATTCGCCACGGTGGTCAGCTCCTGCTCCAGGAGCGACTCGAGCTCGGCGATCTGGGCGCGGATCTTCTCCGTGGCCTCCTTCTGGTAGGCGTCGGCGGCGCGCAGCTCGGCCTCGACGCGGGCCTCGGCCTTGCCCACGGTGGCTCCGAGGGTGGCCTTGGCGCCCTCCAGGGCCGCGATCTTGCGCTGGGCGTCCCCCAGCGGATCCTCCAGGGTCCAGGCGTCGTCCGCGGCGTCCATGGCCAGGATCGCGGCCTTGCGCATGGCCGGGTCCATGGCCTTGAGCCCCTCGATGAGGCGCAGCAGCTTCTCCGCCGGGTAGGGCGAGGCGGGGACGCCGGCCGCGGCGTAGATCTCGGCGAGCGGGCGGCCCTCGGCGACGCCCGTGGGCGCGTCCCCGGCCGGCGCGGCCTTGGGGGTGGCCCTGGCGCTGGGCTGCGGGTTCCAGGTCGGCGCGGCCTTGGGGGCGGGGGGCGGCGGCGGGGGCGGCGCGGCGGCGCGCGGGGCGGCCTTGGCGGGCCCGGTGGAGGCCAGCAGGGCCTCGGTGTCCTTCAGGAGCTGGTCTACGTCGTCCGCGGCGGACGCGCCCGCGGCGGCCTTCGCCTCGGGCTTCGCGCTGCTCTCCGCTTTGGCGGCCTGCTCCAGCCGGGTCTGCTCCGCGGGATCCAGCTCTACCAGCCCCACCTTGACCAGCGTGCGAATGAACCTGCTCATCGTTCTTCTCTTCTCCTCACCCTGGGTCGCCAGCATAGCGCGTCTGGGGCGCCCGGAGGAGCGCACCTTGCGCGATCCGGCGAAAGGGGTTCTGTTCCCACGTCACCCCCCTGGAGGGAATCATGGCCAGCTCGCAGGGTATGCCGCTCCCCGCCGTCATCGTCGCCGTGCTCGCCGCGAGCGCCATCGGCTGCGTGCTCGGCTTCGCCGCCCGCTACCTCACCACGCCCCCGCCGCCCAAGCCTGAACCCCAGGTCATCCGCCAGGAGCTGACGCCCGAGCAGCTCGCGGAGCTCTGTGAGCCGGAGTTCAAGGACGAGCGCGAGTCGCTCATCCAGGCCCAGACCAAGGTGAAGTCGCTGGAGAGCGAGCTCGACACGAAGAACCGCGAGCTCGCCCAGCTCAAGGCCGACGCGGAGAAGAACAGCGCCAACCGCGAGGCGGCGGCCAAGAAGTGGAAGGCCAAGGAGGCCGAGATCGAGAGCCTGAAGGCTCAGCTCGCCGAGGCCAAGAAGGAGCGCGACGACATCATGGTCGAGCTCCAGGACACGATCCGCGAGCTGAAGACCGAGATCGCCGCCCGCAAGGAGGCGGAGGCCAAGGCCGAGTACTTCAAGAGCGAGTCGGTGGAGGCCTCCTGGAGCGGCTTCATCTCGTCGGCCAAGGTGGACATCTGCGACCGCGGCACGAAGCGCAAGCACGAGAAGTGCCACGAGGCGGTCGAGGCGGCGATGACCCCCGACATCCAGGAGAAGTTCGCGCAGTGCATCAACTCCTACCAGGCCATGCCCGTGCTGAAGCGCCTGGAGAAGAAGGAGACGCTGCCCAGCTTCGCCGTCACCCTGCCGGAGGACAACAAGTTCACCGACAACGGGTGGTACATCCTCTTCTGTGACCCCACGCTGCCCGAGAGCGGCGCCAAGCCGTGGCAGGCGGCGGAGCCCGCGGTGGACGCGGACGGCACGCTCCAGACCACGACCCCCGACCTCAGCGCGCCCGAGGAGGAGGGGACGGGGACGACCGGGACCACCGGCCAGTGAGCCTCAGCCGCCGCCGACCGCCTGGATGATCTCCACGCGGTCGCCCGGCGCGAGCCGACGCTCCGCCCGCAGGCTGCGCGGCACGACCTCCATGTTCACGGCCACGGCCACATGTTCGACGCCGAGCTGCGCCAGGAGCTCGGCGACGGTCATCGAGGGGGGGAGCTCACGCGGCTCGCCGTTGAGGTGGATCTGCATGCGCCGCCCTTAACGCGGTCAGCGCTTGCCGAGGTTCATGGCGGCCAGCTTGTCGTCGGCGTCGAAGAGCTTCGGGTTGTTCAGCGCCGCGCAGGCCTGCTCGCGGGTCAGCACGTTGCGGCTGACCAGGTCCTTGAGCGCGGCCTCCATGGTCTGCATGCCCTCGCCCTTGCCCGACTGCATCATGCCGGGGATCTGGAAGAGCTTGTTCTCGCGGATGAGGTTTCGGATGGCCGCGTTCACGATCATGATCTCGTGGACCGCGATGCGCCCCTTCCCGCTGCGCGGCTTGAGCAGCATCTGGGTGACCACCGCCTGCAGCGCGGTGGACAGCATCGTGCGGACCTGCGCCTGCTGCTCGTGCGGGTAGGCGTCGATGATGCGGTCGATGGTCTCCGGGCAGGAGTTCGTGTGCAGGGTGCCGAAGACCAGGTGCCCGGTCTCGGCGGCGGTGAGCGCCATGGACACGGTCTCGAGGTCGCGCATCTCGCCCAGCAGGATGACGTCGGGGTCCTCGCGCAGGGCCGAGCGCAGGGCGTTGGAGAAGGAGTGGGTGTGGCTGCCCACCTCGCGCTGGTTGATCACGCACTTCTGCGGGACGTGCACGAACTCGATGGGGTCCTCGATGGTCAGGATGTGCTCGGGCCGGTTCTTGTTGATGTAGTCGATCATCGCCGCCAGGGTCGTGCTCTTGCCCGAGCCGGTCGGGCCCGTCACCAGCACCAGCCCCTTCTTGAAGTTGGCGATGTTCTGGAAGATGGGGGGCGCCCGGAGCTCCTCGAGGGTGCGCACCTTGGTCGGGATCTGCCGCAGCACCAGGGCGACGCCGCGGGCCTGCGTGAACACGTTGACGCGGAAGCGGGCCAGGCCTTTCAGCCCGATGGAGAAGTCGATCTCCATCTCGTTCTCGAAGTGCGTCTTCTGCTTCTCGTTCATGATCGAGTAGGCGAGGCGCTTGCAGTCGTCGGGGGAGAGCGCCTCGAGGTCGAGCCGGCGGATCTCGCCGTCGATGCGCACGCAGGGCACCTCGCCCGCGGCGAGGTGGACGTCCGAGGCGCTGTTCTGGACGGCGAAGGTCAGGAGCTCGTGGATGCGGACGCTCATGGGTCTCCCGGGGAGGTCTGAACAGATTATCCGATCCTTCTCGGCGGAGGCGGCGGGTCCCCTGCGCGCCTTGTAGGATGGAGGCGATGTCCCGAGCCTTGCTCGCGCCCGCTCTCCTGCTCGCGCTCGCCCTGCTCGTGGCGCCGCGGCCCGTCCTGGCCCAGGAGGACAGCGCCTGCGTCGTCGCGCTGGGGGGCGGATGCAGCTGCCGGGACCTGCCCGAGCCCCGCTGCCCCACGGACAGCGGCGAGGGGGGCGACTCCCAGGACTCGGCGGACACCTCGGTGGTCGTGGAGGGTGGCGGGCGGGGCTGCGCGGCGGCGCCCGGCCAGGGGCTGCTGGGCCTCCTGGCGGCCTTGATCGCCCTCTCTCGACGGCGGGCGGCGGGGGTGGGGCTGGCCCTGCTGCTGGCCCGACCGGCGGCGGCGGTGGACGCGCAGCGCCTCCAGGACGTGGACGGCGGCGACTTCCTCGGGCTCCAGGAGCCTCGGCTCGCCGGAGAGAGCGCCTGGCGGGCCAGCCTGGCCACGAGCTGGGCGCGGGCCCCGGTGGTGCTGGCCAGCGCGGGCGGCGAGACCCCCTACCTGGACGAGCTGGTGACGCTGGAGCCTGCCTTCTCCCTGGACATCGGGCGCTGGTTCCAGCTCGGGGTGGTGTGGCCGCAGCACCTCGCCTGGGTGCTGGGCGCGCCGGGGCAGTACGTCCCCGGGGACCTGGGCCTGCGCGTGGCGGTCCCGCTGATCTTCAACGAGCCGCGCGCCCTCTCCGCCACCTGGGGTCTGCAGGCGGACCTGCCCCGCGGGGGGGAGGCCGTGCTGCTCGGCGACCGCCAGGCGGTGCTGGGCTGCCTCGCGCTGGGGCGGGGCGTGGGTGAGCTGGACCTGGGCCTGAACCTGGGCCTGCGCCTCCAGGAGCCCACGCAGCTGCCCGGCTCCACCTGGGGCAGCCGCCTGGAGCTGGGAATTGGTCTCAAGCGTGAGATGTTCGCACGCATCGAAGGATCGGTGGAGGCCCTGGCCAGCGGCCCGCTCGGGGGGGCCGAGGGCGGGCGCGCGCTCTACCCGCTGGAGCTGCTGGGCGGCCTGAAGTGGAGCTCGGAGCGGGGGCGCGCGGCGCGGGTGGCGGCGGGCATGGGCCTGGGCTCGGGCCTGGGCGCGCCGGCCCTGCGACTGGCCCTGGCCGTGGAGGCGGAGGCGCCGCTGGAGGACCAGGACCAGGACGGGATCGTGGACGTCCGCGACCTCTGCCGGGAGCGCCCGGAGGACCGGGACCGGCACCGCGACCAGGACGGCTGCCCCGACCCGGACAACGACCGAGACCAGATCCTCGACCTGGCCGACGCCTGCCCGGACGAGGCGGAGCTCTACAACCGCTTCGAGGACGAGGACGGCTGCCCCGACGCGCCCACGGTGCTGCTCCTGACCGTGCGCAGCGCCTCGCGCGGAGCCCTGGAGCAGGCCACGGTGAGCGCCGGCGAGCTCGCCCCCTTCTCGGTCATCGAGGGGGAGGCGACGGAGCTCCGCGTCCCGCCGGGGAGCCTGCGCGTGCGCGCCACCGCGCCCGGCCACGAGCCCGCCGAGCAGATCTTCTACCAGTCCGAGCCCGGCACCTACGCCCGGGAGCTGGTGCTGGTCCCCCAGCGCACGGGGACGCTGCGCCTCCTGCTGCGCGAGCCCGGGGGCGCGCCCCTGGCCGGGCGGGTGGAGATCGACGGGGCCACCCTGGAGGTCCCGGACAGCGGACTCTCGCTCACGCTCCCCGTGGGCGAGCACGCGCTCGTCGCCAGCGCTCCCCAGCACGCCCCGGCGCGGGAGACGGTGGCGCTCTCCTTCCGCGGGGAGCTGGAGCGGGTGCTCGTGCTGGAGCCCGTGGCAGTGGACCTCGCCGACGGCCGGATCACGCTGGCGGGTGAGCTGGGCTTCGGGCTCGACGAGGCGACGCTGCGGCCCGAGGACCTCCCGCTGTTGGCGTCGCTGGCCGCCTGGATGCAGGCCCACCCCGAGGTGCTGCTCCTGCGCGTCGAGGGACACGCCGACGAGGTGGGGCCTCCCGCCTACAATTATGACCTCTCCCTCCGCCGGGCCGAGGCCGTGCGCGCCGCCCTGATCGCGCGCGGCGTGGCGCCCGAGCGCCTGCAGACGCTCGGATCCGGCGAGGCGGTGCGACCCCGGGACGAGCGCGGGGCGCTGCGGCGCGTGGAGTTCCTGGTGTTGATCTGGGAGGAGGGTGAGAAATAGAGTGAGCTGGGATCTGTGAATCCTGCGGCGGGCTCATGTCGAATCGTTCGAGCTGAATCGACATGAGCGGTTGTAATCGCGTTGAAACGACGAAAAGTGTAGCTTGCATCATGGGTGAGATCGGGGTGTTGCCCTGAATTCTCGTCGTGGTACCGAGGTTAATCGCCGTGCGTGGGGCGCCGGAGGGGGCCGGGAGACATCGCCGGCCGCGTCGCCTATCTCATTGTTGTCACCTCGTGACTCATGAATGGAGGCAAGAATGACCACGATCCCCTGGCTCCTGTGGACCCTCTGCGCGCTGGCGTACTCCGATCTGGACGGTGACGGCTACGCGGCCAGCGAGGGCGATTGCGATGATGAAGACGCGACGATCTCGCCCTCCGGCGTCGAGAGCTGCGACGCGCTGGACAACGACTGCGACGGCGTCGCCGACGAGGAGGGCTGCGACTGCGAGCAGGTGACGTCGGAGGGCCACTCCTACCTCCTCTGCGAGACGCGGGAGACCTGGGCGGACGCGCGGGACGCCTGCACCTCGGTCGGCTACGATCTGGCGACCGTGGATGATGACGCGGAGAACGACGCGCTGATCGGCGCGTCGGTGGGCCTGTTGAGCGGCGACACCTGGATTGGGATCAACGATCGGGAGAAGGAGGGCACGTTTACCTGGGCGGACGGCAGCTCGGTCGGGTTCACCGACTGGGGGCTGCTGCAGCCTGACGACGGGCTGCTCTGGTCGAGCGAGGACTGCGGCGCGCTCTCGCTCCCCCTGGTCGGCCTGATCGCGGACTGGTACGACGCCGACTGCGACTCCCGCTCGGGCTACATCTGCGAGGCCGACTGTGACGAGGTCGTCTCCTACGCGGACGACGACGGCGACGGCTTCGGCGGCGCCTCCACCACGGGCTGCGCGCTGCCGGAGGGCAACGTCTATGCGGGCGGCGACTGCGATGACGCGGACGACGGGGTGAACCCCGACGCCCCCGAGATCGTGGACGGCGTGGACAACGACTGCGACGGCTTCGACGACCGCCACGACGGGGACGCCGACGGCCTCGGCGACGGCGAGGAGACCGCAGAGGGCACCGATCCCGAGGACCCGGACACGGACGGCGACGGCCTCACCGACGGCGCCGAGATCGACGCGGGCGCGGACCCGCTGGACGCCGACTCCGATGATGGCGGCGTCTCGGACGGGGAGGAGGCGGGGCGGGGCTCGGATCCGCTGGATGGGTCCGATGATCTCGAGGTTGAGGACAGCGGCGGGGGCGGCGCGGGGAGCAGCGGCGGCGGTGACGACACGGGCAGCGCTGGCGGTTCGGAGCCCGGCGGCGTTGGCGGTGACGACACGGCGGGCGTTGGCGGTGCAGACACGGGTGAGTTCGGCGGTGGAGACCCAACCGACACAGGGGATGGCGACTCGGGCAACCCGGACACGGCCACGCCGGACACGGCCACGCCGGACACCGCCGGGGCTGACACGGCAGGGGGCGACACGTCGGGCGCGGACACGTCGGGTGCCGACACCGCCAGCGCTGACACCGCTGGCGCTGACACCGCTGGCGCCGACACGGCCGACACCGCCGGAGTGGCGCCCAAGGACGGATCCTTCTTCGGCGGCGGGGGCTGCTCCTGCTCCGTCGAGGATCAGCCGAGGACCGGCGCGCTCTTCACCCTCGGCGTCCTGGCGGCGATGATCCTGCGGAGGCGGCCGTGATTGGCGCGCTCTTCATCCTCGGAGCGATGGCGCAGGAGCTCCCGGACGCGCCCGCGCTGGACCTTCAGCGCTGGTCCGCTCCCCCCGACGGGCGGGGCACGCTGTGGACCTGGGACGCCGCCGACGCGCCGCGCGGCTGGGCCTCGGCGGGGACGGCGGTGGGCTGGCAGCGCGCGCCGGTGGTCTACCGCTACGACGACGGCGAGAGCGTGGATGTGGTCGAGCGGGCCTTTCAGACCTCGGTCCTGGGCGCGTGGTCCGCGGGCAGGGTCCTGGTCGGGGCGGAGCTGCCGCTGCTGCTCGGGGTGCGGGGCGAGGACATCGACACGCCGGCCGCGCTGGGGGACGCCTCGCTGGCCGTGAAGGGCGTGCTGCTGGATCACCGGGCTCCGGTGGGGCTGGCGGTGCTGGGGCGCCTGCGGGCGCCGACGGCGGCGGGCGCGGGGACGACCTGGGCGCCGCGCTCGGCGTCCTACGAGCTCGGGCTGGTGGCGGACGTGGACCTGGGGCCGGCGCTGCTCGCCGTGAACCTGGGGACCCGCGGCCAGTCGCGCGAGGACTTCGGCGACTTTGTCGTAGACGACGCCTTCAGCGCGCGGCTCGGCGCCGCCTGGCGCCCCGCGCCCCCGCTGAGTCTGGGGGTGGATCTGGTGGCCGACGTCCCCTGGGAGAGCGGCTTCTCCGACGTGCGCGCCCTGCCCGCCGAGGGGCTGCTCAACGCCTCGCTGCGCCTGGGCGAGCGCTGGAGCGCGAGCGTCGGCGGAGGGCGCGGCCTGACCAGCGGGGTGGGCTCCCCCGATCTGCGCGTCGTGGCGATGATCCGCCATGATCCCGAGCGCAGCTGGGATGAGGTCCTGGAGGTCGAGCCCGCGGCCTTCGCGCCGCCCAGCCCGCCGGTGGAGGTCCCGCCGCCCCCGGAGCCCCCGCGCACGGGCTCGCTGGAGCTCATCGCCCTGACCCCCGACCAGGAGCGCGTGCTCGGCGCGAGCTGGAGGGTGGACGGTCGCGCGATGGCGCCCATGCAGGACGGGGTCGGCGAGGCGGAGCTCCCCGTGGGGACGGCGGAGCTGGAGGTGTCCGCGCCCGGCTACGTCACCGCGCGCTTCCCGGTCCAGATCGAGCCGGGGGAGAACCCGCCGCTGACCGTGACGCTCCGCCTCGCGAAGGTGGAGGTGACCCGGGACCGGCTGGTCATCACCGAGAAGATCTACTTCGACACCAACCGCGCCACGATCAGGCCCGAGAGCTTCGCGCTCCTCGACGAGATCGCCAGCGTGCTCCTCGAGCGCGCCGACATCCTCAGTCTGCGCATCGAGGGTCACACCGACAGCCGCGGCACCACCCTGTCGAACCAGACCTTGAGCGAGCAGCGGGCGGTCTCCGTGCGCGACTACCTCATCCGCGCGGGCGTCGACGCCAGCCGGCTCAGCGCCTTCGGCTTCGGCGAGAGCAAGCCGCTGGACGATCGCGAGCTCAGCGCGGCCTGGGATCTCAACCGAAGGGTCGAATTCCTCATCGAGCGGTGGGCGCCATGAGCTCCCCGATCTCCCCCTCTGATCGGGCGGCCGTGCGCTACGAGCTGCTGGAGCGCCTGGGAAAGGGGAGCTCGGGCACCGTCTGGCGGGCGCGGGTCCACGGGCGCTACGGCCTGAGCCGCGAGGTGGCCATCAAGATCGCCGAGGACGGGGAGGAGACCATCGTTCGCCGCCTGCGCGACGAGGCCCGGCTGCTGGGGCTGGTGCGCCACCCCAGCCTGGTCGCCGTCCAGGATCTGGTGCGCTTCGAGGACGGGAGCTGGGGCCTGGTGATGGAGCTGCTGGACGGCGTGGACCTCAACGCGCTCCGCGCGGCGGGTCCGCTGCCCCCGGGCGTCCTCATGGACATCGGGCGCAAGGTGGCGGACGTGCTCGACCGGGCCTACAACGCCGAGGACGCCGAGGGGCGCCCCCTCGGCCTCATGCACCGCGACGTCAAGCCCGCCAACGTCATGATCTGCACGGACGGGTCCATCAAGCTGCTGGACTTCGGGATCGCCAAGGCCCAGGCGGTGTGGCGCGAGTCCAGGACCCTCCAGGGCGAGGTCTGGGGGACCGTGGGCTACATCCCCCCCGAGCGCCAGTTCGGGCACGACGCGCCGACCAGCGACGTCTACTCGCTCGGCGTCATGCTCTACCAGCTCAGCGTCGGGCAGCGCTTCGGTCGGGCCGTCCCGGACCCTCAGGAGCACGCGCTCCGCGTGGCCGACGCGGAGGACAAGATGGCGCGCGCGGGGCTCGAGGCGGAGCTTCGGTCGCTGATCTCCAGGATGATGGCCTTTCACGAGGAGGAGCGCCCGTCCCCGCGCGTCGTGGCCGACGCCCTGTGCGCGCTGCGCCTGCGCGAGCCCCAGCCACGGAGGCGGGAGTGGGCGGCGCGCACCATCGCCACGCTCCGGGGCGCGAAGGCGTCGTCGGGCTGGCGAGCCGAGGGCCTCGGGCGGATCCTCGCGGCGCTTCAGGATCTCCCCGCCGCCACCGCCGTCTGCGCGCCCACGGTGCGCATCGCCCCGCTCCCGTCGCGGGCGCCTCCGCGTCGCCTCCCGCGGCTGGGGAGCGCCCTGGGGAGCGCGCTGATCGTGCTGCTGGCGCTGCTGAGTGATCGCGCCTCGCCGGCCAGCGCCCTCGGCGAGCGGCAGCCCGAGGTCGCGCCCACGCACCCGCCCGCTCCCGTCGTCGAGGCCGCGCCGAGCGGCGGGAGGGTCCCGAGGAGGGTGCTCCGCCGGCCCCAACGCGCGGCGGAGCTCGCCCCGGTCCTGCCCTCGGAGCTCCCCGCGCCTCAGACGACGCTCCCTCCGCCGGCATCGGTGACCCCGGGTCCCCCCATCCCGGTGGCCGCGCCTCCGCTGGAGGTGGAGCAGCTCGGCACCGTCATGCTCCGCGGCGACCTGCTGGACCTCTACGCGGTCTCGTCAATGGGCCAGTTCCCCGTGCCGGGCGCGCTGCCCGCCGGAGACTACGAGCTGCACGCGCACATCGGCGACGCGACGCCCACGCGCGTGGGCGTGGTCCGCGTCGAGGCTGGGGAGGTCGTCAGCGTGCGCTGCGATCTGCTCGCGCGCGCCTGCCGCTGAGCTGAGGTCAGCCTTAGAACGGGATGTCTTCGTCCTGGTAGGGCATCTGATCGTCCGGGCCCGGGGGCTCGTAGGGGTTGCCGCCCCCGCGCCCGCCGCCGCCCTGGTCGCGCCCGCCGCGCCCGCCGCCGCCGTAGCCGCTGCCGCCGCCGCCGCCGCCGTAGCCGCCGCCACCGCCGCCGTAGCCGCCGCCACCGCCGCCGCCGCCACCACCGTAGCCGCCCTCACCCTCGCCGCCGCCACCGCCGCCGCCGCCGCCCAGGAAGCGGATGGTGTCGGCCACGATCTCGGTGGACCAGCGGTCGCGGCCCTCCTTGTCCTGCCACTTGCGGGTCTGGAGGCGCCCCTCGATGAAGAGCTGCTTGCCCTTGCGGCAGAACTTCGCCACGTTCTCCGCCGTGCGGCCGAAGGCGACCACCGTGTGCCACTCGGTGTGGTCCACCCACTGGCCGCTCTGGTCCTTGCGGCGATCGGAGGTGGCGACGCGGAGGGTGGCGACCTGGTTGCCGCCCGCGGTGGTGCGGACCTCCGGGTCCTGGCCGAGATTGCCGATGAGGATGGCCTTGTTCACCATGTCAGAACCCACGCTGCGAGAGAGGGGGAGGACGGGAAGGAGAGGAAGCTGGCGAGCCAATGTAGGTCGTCGGACCCTGCCCGACAAGGGAGGGGGCGCAGGTGCCCGGTCAGAAATTGACCGGGTTTATCGCGAGCCGCGCACCCGCAGGCTGTTCGTCACCACGCTCACGCTGGACAGCGCCATGGCCGCCCCCGCGATCATCGGCGAGAGGCGAAGACCGAAGGCCGGATAGAGCGCCCCGGCCGCCAGCGGGATGGCCAGCAGGTTGTAGACGAAGGCCCAGAGCAGGTTCTGTCGGATGATGGCCAGCGTGCGCCGGGAGAGCCGGATGGTCTCCGAGACCAGACGAAGATCCTCGCGGATCGTCACGGCGGCGGCCTCGCTGGCCACGGCGGTCCCGCTCCCCATCGCCACGCCCAGGTGGGCGGCGGCCAGGGCGGGCGCGTCGTTGACCCCGTCGCCGACCATGGCCACCACGGCCCCCTGATCGCGCAGCGCGGCGATGGCCCCCGCCTTCTGGTCGGGGAGGATCTCCGCCTCGAAGCTGCTGAGCCCCAGCGCCTTCGCCAGGGGCTCGGCCACCTCGCGGCGGTCGCCGCTGAGCATGCGGACGCGGAGGCCCTGGGCCTGGAGCTGCTCCACCGCCTCCCGCGCCTCCGGGCGGAGCTGGTCGGCCAGGGCGAAGACCCCCACCAGCCGGCCCTCCCGCGCGGCGAGGATGGGGGTGGCGCCGGGGGTGGCGGCGACGGCGGCGGCGCCCTCGGGCAGCGGATCGGGGAGCATGGAGGCCAGGAAGCGTCGGCTCCCCACCCGCCATCGCGCCCCCTTCAGCTCGCCCTCGACCCCGAGCCCGGGGCTGGCCTGGAGCCCGCCCACCCCGGGGCCCTCGAGCCCGCGGGCGCGGGCCGCCTCCACCAGCGCGCGCGCCACGGGGTGCTCGCTGTCGGACTCCAGCGCGCCCACCGCCGCCAGCGCCCCGTCGGCCCCGCCCACCTCCGGGTCCCCCCAGGCGGCGACCAGCCCGAAGCGGCCGAGGGTGAGCGTGCCGGTCTTGTCGAAGACGACGTCGGTGACGCGGTGAGCCTGCTCGAGCGCGGAGGCGTCGCGGAAGAGGATCCCGCGCTTCGCCCCCCAGCCCGTCCCGACCAGCAGCGCCGTGGGCGTGGCCAGCCCGAGCGCGCAGGGGCAGGCGATGACCAGCACGCTGGCGGCGGCCAGGGCGGCGTCGGCGGGCCCGGGACCCCAGATCATCCAGGCCAGGAAGGTCAACAGCGCCAGCGCCAGCACCGCCGGGGTGAAGACCGCGGCGACCCGGTCCACCGTGCGCTGAACGGGCGGCTTGTCCGAGAGCAGGCGATGGACGCTGGCCATCACCCGGGCCAGCGCCGTGCTCGCCCCGGTGGCCGTGGCCCGGTAGCGCAGCGCGCCCCCGCCGTTGACCGTGCCCGCCAGCACCCGCGCCCCCGGGCCCTTGGGCACAGGGGCCGACTCCCCGGTCAGCAGGGCCTCCTCGATCTCGCTCTGCCCCTCCTCGACCAGCCCGTCAGCGGCGATGCGGTCGCCGGGTCGGGCCACGACCAGATCCCCGGGCAGCACCTGGCGGGCCGGGACCTCGGTGATGACGCCGCCGCGCAGCACGCTGGCCCTCACCGGGCTGAGCTCCTGGAGGCTGCGCACCGCCTCGCTGGCCCGCCCGCGCGCCCGGCTCTCCAGCCAGCGGCCCAGCAGGACCAGGGTGACCACCACGGCGGAGGACTCGAAGTAGACGGCGTGGGTGGGGAAGGCCTGGGGTCGGATCGTGGCGACGGCGCTGAGCAGCCAGGCCACGCTGACCCCCATGGCCACCAGCGTGTTCATGTTGGCGCTGCCCGCCCGCGCCGTGCGCCAGGCGTCCTGGAAGAAGCGCCGCCCGGACCAGCCCACCACCGCCAGCGAGAGCGGCATGGAGATCCAGGCCCCGGGGACCCAGGTGTGGAAGAACATCCCCAGCACGAAGACCGGGAGCGTCAGCGCCGCCGCCAGGATCAGGTCCCGGCGCAGCCCGTCCCGCTCCTCCTGCTCGTGGGCCCGAAGGGTCTCCACCAGCCCGGCCGGGTCGTCCTCGGAGACGGCGGGGACGCTGAAGCCGGCGCGCTCCACCGCGTCCACCAGCGCGTCCCGCCCCACGCCTCCCGGGCGCACCCCCAGGGAGGCCGTGCCCGTGGCGTAGTTCACGTCCGCCTCGGCCACCCCGTCCACCCGGCGCAGCACCTTCTGGAGCCGCACCGCGCAGGAGGCGCAGGTCATCCCCTCCACGGGGAGATCGAAGTGGACCAGCGCGCTGGCGTCCTGCACGCTCACTGGATGGCCGCCTCCAGGGCCTCCTCGTTCATCATGCCGGTGCGCACCAGGGCGACGTTCCCCTCGGGGCCGATGACGAAGGTGGTCGGGAAGACCTCGACCTGGTAGTCGCGCACGAGCTCATCGGGGGCCATGACCACCGGGTAGCGGATGCCCAGCCGGTGCGCCGAGGTGCTCACCGAGTCCCGGTCCCCCGAGGCCACCGCCGCGCCCAGCACGACGACCTCCGGGTGCGCCTCGGCGAAGCGCGAGAACTCGGGGATCTCCGCCTTGCAGGGCCCGCACCAGCTCGCCCAGAAGTTCAGGATCACCGTCTTGCCGCGCAGCTCGTCCAGGTTGTAGGACCTCCCGGTCAGATCGGTGAGCGCGAACGAAGGGGCCGCCCCCTCCACGTCCGGCGGGCGCGCCTGCCACCAGGAGACGAAGACGTAGACCAGCGCCCCCAGCGCCAGCGCGAAGCCCCAGTCCTTGAGCATGCGCTCCATGGAACAAACGTAGTCACGCCGAGGCCCTTCGGCCATCGGTGACTGGCGCGCCGCGCCCCTCGATGGCAGAATCAGGGCGCTCTACGCGGAGAAGCGATGAACGAACACCTGCTGCTCACCGGGGTCACGGGGATGGTGGGCGCCGAGCTGCTGGCCTCGATGCTCCGGCGCGCGCCTGGCCTCCGGGTGAGCTGCCTGGTGCGACCGGGTGAGCAGGGGGCGCGGGCCCGCCTGGAGAAGGCCGTGGCGCGCGCGCTGCCCGAGGGGCTCCCCGAGAGCGTGGACGCCGTCGCGGGGGACCTGGAGGCCGAGGGGCTCGGGCTCAGCGAGGAGGACGCGGCGCGGCTGCGCGCGAGCCTGACCGGCGTCGTCCACGGCGCGGCCAGCGTGCGCTTCGACCTGCCCCTCGAGGAGGCCCGGCGCACCAACACCCAGGGCACCGCGCGCGTGATCGCGCTCGCGCGGACCTGCCCCGGGCTCCGCAGCCTGGACTACGTGAGCACCGCCTATGTCTGCGGCGGGCGCACCGGGCTGGTCCGCGAGGAGGACCCGCCCGCCGAGCCCTTCCACAACAGCTACGAGCGCTCCAAGGTCGAGGCCGAGGCCCTGCTCCGCGCCGCCCACGCCGAGGGCGTCCCCGTGCGCATCTTCCGGCCCTCCATCGTCGTCGGCCACAGCCGCACCGGCTTCACGCCCAACAACAACACGCTGTACTGGCCCATCAAGGTCTACGCCCGCGGGCGCTGGCGCATGATGCCCGGCCGCCCGCGCAGCCGCTTCGACGTCGTGCCCGTGGACTACGTCGCCGACGCCATCGCCGCCCTGCGCGAGCGTGTCGAGCCCGACGGGCGCGCCTGGCACATCACCGCCGGGCCCGAGCGCGCCGCCACCGCGGGGGAGGTCGCCGATCTCGCCCGCCGCATCTTCGACGCGCGACGGGTGCTCTGGATTCACTACGGCCTCTATGTCCGCGTCCTGCGCCCGATCCTGCGCTGGGCCCTCGGCCGCCGCCGCGCCGATCTCTTCAAGAGCGGCGCGGTCTTCCTGCCCTACTTCTCGAGCGATCTGGTCTTCGATCAGTCCCGGACGGAGGCGGCCCTGGCGGGCACGGGCGTGGTGGTGCCGCGCGTGGGCGACTACTTCGAGCGCCTCTTCCTGTGGTGCAAGGCCACGGACTTCGGGCGGCGGCCGGGCTGAGCGCGCAGGGCGGGGGAGAGGCGGCGCGTGGATTCTGCCTCCTTCGCGGGTTATGGTCACCTCGGAGCTCGAACATGCACCCCGCGCTCTGCTCGACGCCGCTGCTCCTCCTGCCCTGGCTCAGCGCCTGCCGCGCCCCGCTCGCCCCGGACCGCGGCGGCTCGGACGCGCTGGTGGGTCCACTCGACGAGACCTTCCGCGTCCCGGGCTGGCGCGACCGCGAGTACATCCTGCACCTGCCCCCCGCCTACGACGGCCGCGCCGAGCTGCCCCTGGTCCTGGCCTTCCACGGCGGGGGCGGCAAGAAGGAGGGCTTCAATCAGAGCACCTGCCCGGACGGGGACGTGGAATCCGACGGCTGCCTCTTCGCCCTCGCCGACGCGCTCGGCGTCATCGTCGTGGCCCCGGACGGCGTGGACGCGCAAGGGGTCCGCGGGCGGAGCTGGAACGCGGGCGGGGGCGAGGAGGGCTGGCGCTGCGTGGGCGGGGTGGCCTGCGAGGGCGGCTCGGACGACGTGGCCTACGTGGACGCGCTGCTCGACGAGCTCCACCGCGCGCTGTGGGTGGACGAGGCCCGGGTCTACGCCACGGGGATCTCCAACGGCGGGGCCATGAGCCACCGGCTGGCCTGCGAGCGGGCCGAGGTCTTCGCCGCCATCGCCCCTATCGCCGGGGCCAACCAGGCGCTGGGCTGGCCCGGCTGCGAGCCCGCCCGCGCCGTCCCCGTCCTGCACGTCCACGGCACGGAGGACCCCTGCTGGAAGTACGGCGGCGGCCCCGGCGAGGGGCTGTGCTCCAGCGAGGAGGGCGGCGACTTCATGGACGTGGAGACCAGCATGGATGCCTGGTTTCAGGCCAACGGCTGCTCCGGCACGACCGAGACGGCGCTCACCGACGCCGAGGACGACGGCACCACCGTCACCCGCGTCGAGGGCCAGGGCTGCGCGGCCGACACCGTGCTCCTGCGGGTGGAGGGGGGCGGGCACACCTGGCCCCGCGGCTGGCAGTATCTCAAGGAGGCGCGCATCGGCCGCGTGAGCCAGGAGCTCTCCGGCGCGGAGGCCGCGCTCGCCTTCTTCTCGGAGCACAGGCTGCCCTGAGCGGCTCGGCGCCTTGGCTCGCCCACTCCGCTCACGCTTTCAGGTATGCTCCGCCCACACGCTGATGGAGCAACGCCTGTACGCCCGGATCTCCGTCCCTGCCTTGTCCCTCGTCCTCGGCGCCTGCACCTGGGTCACCGAGGAGGAGCGTCAGGCCCGTCTGGACGTGGACGCCGACGGCAGCCCCTGGCCCGAGGACTGCGACGACGAGGATCCCGGCGCCTACCCCGACGCCCCCGAGATCTGCGGGGACGGGCTGCTGCAGGACTGCGCGATGGGCGAGGAGGGCGCCACCCGACACTGCGCGTTCACCGGTATGGTCGAGGCGGAGGAGCCCGCGCTCACGCTGAGCGGGGGAGATCCGGGCGGGCTGGCCGGGTTCACGGCCTCGGCGGGCGATCTGGACGGGGACGGCCGCCCGGACATGGTCGTGAGCGCGCCGGGCTACGCCAGCGACGCGGGCGCGGTGGCCATCGTGACCACGCTGGGGCAGGGGGACGTCGCGCTGGAGGAGACGGCCTACTTCCTCGCCGCGCCCACGCCGGAGACGGGCGCCCTGGCGGGCATGGCGGGGTACTCGGTCTCCACGCCCAGGGACCTGGACGGGGACGGCCACGGCGATCTGGTGGTGGGCTCCCCGGCGCGTGAGAGCTTCCTCAGCAGCCAGGACGGCGGCGCCACCGGCTGTGACCCGGGCAGCGCCTCCCTCCTCCTCGGCCCCGTCTCGGCCATGAACCTCACGGATCCCGAGGCCACCATCCTCGATGACAGCGGGTCGAGCTGCCTCGGCTACGGCGCGCTGGCCGCCGGGGACCTGGACGGGGACGGGGTGGAGGACGCCGCGGTGGGCGCGCCGACGCGGAACGCGGCGACCTCGAACCCCGCCGTGCTCGTGTTCAGCCTGGGGGCGCAGGCTCCCGAGCCCGAGGTCCGCACGCTGCTGGGGGAGCAGGGCTCGCTGGCCGGCGGCGCGCTGGCCTCCGCCGACCTTGACGGGGACGGCGCGCTCGAGTTGGTGATCGGCGCCTACGGCGGCGACGGCGCCGCCTGGATCCTGGAGGGCTCCCAGACCAGCGCGGATCTCGAGTTCTTCCCCGATCACGCGGAGGCGACGGTGGTGGACCAGCGCGGCAGCGGCAACTTCGCCGCCGCCCTGGCCACGGGGGACGTCAACGGGGACGGCGTCGCCGATCTGGCCATCGGCGCCGATCGCGACGACGACGAGGCCGAGGACGGCGGCGCGGTCTACCTCCTCTTCGGGCCGCTGGAGGGGACCCTCTCGTCCGGGGACGCCGAGGCCCTCCTCGTCTGCGCGAGCCGGAGCTGCAGGCTCGGGCGCTCCGTGGCCCTCTTCGACCTCGATGAGGACGGCGCGGACGATCTCCTGTCCGGCTCTCCCGGAGGGGACGTGGACGCCGGGACCGGCGGCGCGGCGGCCCTGCTCTTCGGCGCGCCGACGCTGACCGGCGAGCACGAGGCCGGGGCGGAGGAGGGCGTGCGGGCGGGCCTCATCCTCGGAGAGTCGGACGATCTCCTCGGGCTCAGCGTGGGCGGCCTCCGGGTGGACGGCGAGACCTGGGTCTGGGCAGGGGTCCCGGGGCGGTCGTCCACCGAGGGGGCGCTGGCGGGCGCGGTCGTCCTGCTTCAGGGGTGGACCTCATGGTGAGCCTGCTGCTGATCGCCGGGCTGTCGGCCCAGGCCGCCACCTGCGCGCACCCCACCCGCGCCACGGACCTGCAGCGCGCGCTGAACGAGGCCATGGCCGCCTACGCCGCGCTGGACATCGCCGCCTTCGACCGCGCGCGGGCCGACGCCACCACCACGCTCGAGTGCCTGGGTGAGCCGGTCTCGCCCCCGCTGGCCGCCGCCGCCCACCGCGCCGAGGCCATCGCCGCCTTCGTCCAGGATGATCTCCAGGGCACGCGCTCCGCCTTCCGCTCGGCCCTGGTCCTCCAGCCCGCCTACCGCATGCCCGAGGACGTGCTCCCCCCGGGCAGCCCGCTGCAGGCGCTCTACGAGGAGGCCCGTCAGCTCGGCCCCGGCCCTGACGAGCCCGCCTCCCTCGCCGTCGGCCTCACCCTGCTGGTGGACGGCGCCGATCAGGGCGGCGTCCCCGCCGAGCGCCCCGCCATCGTGCAGGTGGTCGCGCCCGACGGTCAGGTCCAGTCCACCTGGTACCTGCGGGTGGGCGATCCCTTCCCCGAGGAGCTGCGCGCGCCGCCGGGAGCGGTGGCCGTGACGTCGCCGGTGGTGTCGCCGGTGATGTCGCCGGTGGTGTCATCGACGTCGGGCGAGCCGGATCGCGGAGGGCGCTGGATGCCGCTGGCCATCGGCGCCGGGGTCTCCGGCCTGCTGGCGGGCGGGGCCTGGGCGCTCAGCGCGGCGAGCCACGACCGCTTCGTGACCCCGGGGGAGGTGGCTTACGAGGAGCTCGAGGCGCTGCAGCGCGCGAACCACGCCCAGGTGCTGGCCGCGGGCGGGCTGGGGGTCACCGCGCTGGGGCTCGGGATAGGAGCGGTGATCGTGGGGGTCTGGTGAACGAGCAACGCGCCGGCCGACGTCGTTACGAGGTCACGGGCACGCTGGGGAGAGGCGGCTTCGGCACCGTCTACCAGGCCCAGCTCCTGGGCGAGGAGGGCTTCCGCAAGACCGTCGCGCTGAAGGTGCTGAACCGGGGCCTGCTGGACCAGCCCGAGCTGGCCGCGCGCCTGCGGGACGAGGCGCGGATCCTCGGCCTCATCCGCCACCGGGCGGTGGTGCAGGTGGACGATCTCGTCCGGCTGGACGGCGCCTGGACCATCGTGATGGAGTACGTGGGCGGCGCCGATCTGGGCAGCGTCCTCAAGCTGGCGCCCGTGCCGCCCCGCCCCGCCCTGGAGATCCTCCAGGAGGCCGCCAGCGCCCTGCACGTCGCCTGGACCGCGCCGGGCCCCGACGGCAGGCCGCTCAACCTGCTGCACCGCGATCTGAAGCCCGGGAACCTGCTGGTCACCCCCGCGGGCGAGGTCAAGGTGCTGGACTTCGGCATCGCCCGCGCCGAATTCGGCGAGCGCGAGGGCGTGACCCGCTCGGTCGGCTTCGGCAGCCCCGAGTACATGTCGCCCGAGCGCCTGGAGTGGCAGAACGGCCCGGAGTCCGACATCTACGCGCTGGGCTGCGTGCTCTACGAGCTGCTGACCGGGACCCGCTTCGGCATCAGCTCCGGCCACCCCGACCGGCACCAGGCCCGGGTGGAGGAGGCCGCCCAGAACCTCGGGCGCCTGCTCGGCCCCTCGGGCGAGCCCGTGGCCCTGCTCCTCCGCCAGCTCCTGGCCTATGAGCCCGCCGAGCGCCCCTCCGCCCGCGCGCTGGAGCGCCAGTGCGAGGGCCTGGTCGCGGCGATCAGCGGCGAGCGCCTGCGGGACTGGGCCGAGCGCGAGATACCTACGGTGATCGCGGCTCGCCCGCTGCTGGAGGAGGCCGGCGTGACCGGGCGAATCCTGGTGGAGGGCACGTCTGGCGCGGCGCTCTCCCAGGCCCCGGCGGCGGGGGCCCCGCTGCCCTGGATGGCGCTGGGGCTGCTGGGCGGCGTGGTGGTGGTGGCCGCGACCGGGCTGGTCGTCTGGCTGGCGCTTCGCCAGGATCCGGTGTCTACGCCGCCTCCCGCCCAGCCCGAGGCCAAGGCCTCTCCGGTCGCCGCGCCGGCCAGCCCGGATCCGGCGCCCGCCCAGCCCGCCCCCACCGAGCCCGCGCCGGCGAAGGCCGAGCCCGCGCCCACCCCCGTCGCCGCGAGCGCGTCCAGCGCCTCGTCCGCGGCCCGAGCGCGCTCCAACCGGCCATCTGCCGAGGCGAGCGCCTCCGGCACCACCGGGCGCGTCGGCGTCTCGGGGGACGCCAGCGCCGTGGAGCTCGTCTCGGGCGACCGGACCTACAAGCTCCCCGGCTCCGTCCCCGCGGGGACCTACACCGTCAGCGCCACCTTCCCCGGCCGTGAGCCCGTCCTGGCCGGACAGATCTCGGTGGTCGCGGGGACGGAGAGCACGCTCAACTGTAGCGCCGCCTTCAAGCTCTGCCGCGCGCGCTGAGGCGCACCCGGCGCAGAGGAGGAGCATCGGATGGGGAGTCTCCGTGCTCCAGGTTCGCCGCGCCCACAGGGGCTTCTGAGTGTCGCCGGAAAAGACCGACGCCAAGGACAAAAGAAGGGAAGCAGGTCGGCGGTGAGCCGACCCGACCGCGATGGTCAGGAGCGATGCCCCCTCCTCCACGGTGAAAAACTTGTACCACAAGTTTGTGTCGGTGTCGAGACGGGGGCCCCGGAGCTGGCCGGGCGCAGGTTAGACGGGGCCTGTGCTCACCCCTGAACTCGAGGCCCTGGCGGCGCGCGTGGCGGCGCTTCGATCGCGCGGCGAGATCAAGCGCTGCGCGGAGGAGGTGGACCGCGACCCGGCGCTGCGGGCGCGCCTGCTGGACCTGGCGGCGCGGCGCGGGCTGGAGCCCTGGCCGGACATCCGCGGGAAGCAGCTCCTCCGCCTGATCCTGAACCGCGCCGACGAGGCTCAGGTCCGCAAGAACCCCATCCACCGGGACGAGGCCTTCGCCTGCGAGCGCTGCGGCTACGCCGTCCCCGAGGGCGGGGCCATGGTCCGCGACCACTGTCCGCGCTGTCTGTCCGGCAAGCACGTCGACGAGGTCCCCGGCGACCGGGCGGCGGACTGCGGCGGCCTCCTGCTCCCCGTCGCGCTGGAGCTGCGGGGCGGCGTGGTGCTCATCCACCACCGCTGCCAGCGCTGCGATCACCGCTTCCTGGTCCGCGCCCACCCCGACGACCGCGTCCCGCCCAGCCTGTCTGTCGCCGATCTTCCGGCCTGAGCGCGGCTCAGGCGCAGGCGCGGGCCTCCGGTCCCAGCAGCGCCACCAGCTCCGCGCGCACGTCCACCGGGGTCGCCAGGCGGGCGAGCGCGTGGTGCAGGCCGATGAGGGCGCGCAGGATCGGGAGCAGCTCCGGCCTCGGTCGGCCCCCCAGCGTGTCCAGGGGCCGCTCCTGCTTGAGCCGCCCCAGCGCCCCCATGCGCGAGTCGCGGGAGAAGTCCCAGGGGCCGCGGAAGGCGGGCCAGAGGATGTCCAGGATCTCGCCCGCGAAGCGTCGCGCCCGGTCGGGAGGGAGTCGCAGGGGCATCCCCGCGCCCTCCAGCAAGCCCCGGGCCGCCTCGGGGGAGGGGCGCCGATCACCGACCAGCGCCGACATCAGCGCGCCCAGCCCGGCGACGATCCCGGGATCCACCGCGACCACCGCCCCGAAGTCCACGAGGCCCAGCCGACCGTCCGGCCCCACCAGGAAGTTGCCCGGGTGCGCGTCGGCGTTGACCATCCCGCTGCGCAGCGTCGGTCCCAGCACCGCGCGGACCAGGAGGCGCCCGATGGCGGCGCGCGCCTCGGCCGGCTGAGGCTGATCCATCCAGGCGTGCAGGGTGGGGCCGGGGAGGCGCTCCAGGGTCAGCACCCGCCGCGAGCTCCGCTCCGACCAGACCCGGGGCACCACGAGATCCGGCCAGGGCGCCAGCGCCGCCCGCATCCGCTCCAGCCGCGCGCGCTCGCCCTCGTAGTCCAGCTCCGCCAGCGTCGCGTCCCGCAGCGCCACCAGGAAGCCGCGCGTGTCCATCAGCGCCCCGCCCAGGCTGGCCGAGCCCACCGCCCCCGCCAGCAGCGCCAGATCGTGCTGTAACGCCTCCTCTGCCCCCGGGTACTGGATCTTGACCGCCACCTCCTCGCCCCCGGGCAGGGTCGCGGCGTGGACCTGCCCCAGGGAGGCCGCGGCGAAGGGGCTGCGATCGAAGCGGGAGAAGCAGCGCTCCGGGGGCGCGCCCAGCTCCTCCTCCAGGGCAGCGGCCAGCGCGTCGGCGGAGAGCGGCGGGGCGCTGGCGTAGAGCTCGCCCAGCCGCAGCCTGGCCCCCGCCGGCAGATCGTCGCCCACCTGCGCCAGGAGCTGCCCCAGCTTGAGCGAGCCCCCCTTGAGCTTGCCCAGCGTGTCCGAGAGCACCCCGCCCACGCCGCCCGTGTCGTCCTCCTGCCCGGCCAGCCCGCGGGCGAGGGCCAGCCCGGCCTTCGGCGCCATCGCCGCCAGCCGCGAGAGCCGGGCGAGCCGGCCGGAGATCACGCGATCGTCGCTCATGACGCCACCTCCACGCCCGGCTCCAGCACCCGGCGCAGGCTCTCGAAGCAGCGGGCCACCAGCGCCTCGCCCTCCGGGCCTCGCGCCGCCTCCGGGTTCGCCGCCAGCCAGGCGTCGATCCCGTCGTCCAGGCCCTCGAACATGGAGGCCAGGAGCGCCAGCGGCAGGTCCGTGCGCACCGCCCCCAGCGCCTGCCCCCGGGCGATCACCCCGTGCATCGCCCCGGTCATCGCGCTCAGCCGCCCGGCCAGGGCGGGGCCGGTCTTCGGGTCCTGAAGCGCCGCCCGCGCGCTGCGCCCGAGCGTCCACAGCCAGGGCCGGTCGGTGAAGGCCAGGACCTGGTGGCGGTAGAGGCGGCCCAGAGCCCCCCAGAAGCCCTCCGCGGGGATCGCGTCCAGAGCCACCCCCGCCCCGGACTGCATCTCGGCCCAGATGTGCTCGAAGACCGTGGCGAAGAGGTCGTTCTTGTCTACGAAGTAGTAGTAGGCCGCCCCGCGGGTCAGCCCGCACTCGCCGAGGATGCGGGCCACGCTGGCGCCCTCCAGGCCGTCCTGGGCGAAATGGCGAGCCGCCACCTCGAGGATCTCGCGGCGGCGGTCGGGGGGGAGCTTGTCGAAGCGGGGGCTGGGCATTTTGACCTCACAGTTTGACACTACTGTCAAACTGTGAGGTCAGCAACCCCTCTCGGAGCATCCCGGCTCAGATGCCCGAGCCAAAGAGCAGGTAGACCGCGCCAGCCGTCGTGTTCTCGCTGTCCTCGTAGGGCGCGCCCAGCAGCAGGTCGGAGATGCCGTCGCCGTTCAGGTCGCCCGCGGAGAGGGACCGGATGTCGTCGATCTCATCGTTCGAGCGCACCCAGGCGTCGAAGGTCTGGGCGCCGCTGCCCTCCGCGATGGGGGAGAGGGCCACCCCGACCTCCCCGATCTCCCCGGAGCTGTCGCTCACGCGCGCGACCGGGTCGGCGAGCCCGTCCCCGTTGAAGTCCCCCTCCAGGGAGACCCCCTCCGCGATGTGCGTGTCGCCGTCGCCGACCACCAGCCGCGCCCCGACGGAGCTCACGGGCATCCAGCCGCCGGTGGGCGCGCTGATCATCCACGCCAGCGTCGCCTCCGTGGAGGAGGACGCGCCCGACTCCTTCGCGCCGATCAGCAGGTCGTCGAGCCCGTCGCCGTCCACGTCGCCGCCAGAGGCCAGGGAGCGCCCCAGCGCCGCGCCGCGAAGCGAGCCGAAGAGCACGGTGTCGGCTTCCGACGGCGCGTGGTCGCCCGCCTCCAGGTCGGTGAACAGGTAGACCGCCCCGGCCCCCTCGGCCAGCGTGCCGTCAGAGGGCGCGCTGACCATGAGATCGGCGAGCCCGTCCCCGTCCAGATCGCCCACGGCGACCTCGTCGCCGAACTCGTCCCCCTCGCTGAACTCGCTCTCCGGGATGGTGCCCAGCCAGCTCGCCCAGGGACCGTTGGTGGTCTGCGCGCCGCCGTCGCCGCCGACGTAGAGCTCGACGACCCTCTGCGCTCCGAGCACGCTCGTGACGAGGAGCTCGGAGAGGCCGTCGGCGTCGGCGTCGTTCACCAGGGCGACCTCGCCCCCGAAGCTTCGAGCCCCGCGGAGGCTGGTGAGGCTCTGGTCGAGCTCGCTGACCCGCTCGGCGCCCACGGCGGGCCCCAGGGCGACGAAGGTGGCGCCGAGCTCATCCTGGCTGGGCGCGCCGATGGCGAGGTCGTCGAGGCCGTCGCCGTCCAGGTCGCCCGAGGTCGCCAGCACCCCCCCGAGCTGGCTCGTGCCCTCGCTGCCCTCGATCCGCGCCGCGGCGTCGCCGAGATCGGTGACCTTGCCCTGCGCGCTGAGCGTGACGTAGACCGCGCCGGTCTCGCCGTAGGTGCCGATGAAGCTGCTCGCGCCGACCACGACGTCATCCAGGCCGTCGCCGTCCAGGTCGCCGGCCATGGACACCCCAGCCCCGGTGTAGCTGCCGTCCTGCTCCCCCACGATCCGCCGGTCGGCCTCCGTGGCCAGGCTGGTGTCGGCGGCCCAGGCGCAGCTCGCCATCGCCTGCTCCTCGTCCAGCAGGCAGTCGTTGACCACGGCGTCCCCGCAGATCTCGGTCGCGCCGGGGAAGACGCTGGGGTCCGCGTCGTCGCAGTCGGTCCCGCCTGAGGCCTCCGACGCCACGGTGTCGCCGTCGCCGTCCACGCCGTCGCGGCCGTCACAGTCCTGGTCCAGGTTGTCGCCCACGGTGTCGGCGGCGCCCGGCCAGCGCAGGCCGTCGTGGTCGTCGCAGTCGAAGGCGAGGCGCACGCCGTCGCCGTCCAGGTCGTCGTCGAGGGTCTGATCGTCGCAGTCGTTGTCGGCCCCGTCGTAGGGGATCTCCTCGGCCTCGGGCGAGACGGCCGGGTCGTCGTCATCGCAGTCGGACCCGCCGGTGGCGAGGCTGCCGTAGCCGTCCCCGTCGGCGTCGATCATGACCAGCTCCTCGCCCGAGCAGGCGGCGAGCAGGCCGAGGGAGAGGAAGGCGCGGGCGAAGAGGGCGCGAGCGGAGAGGGTGTCGAGAGCGCGGATCATGGGTGCCTCCGGGGTGTGCGAGCCGTTGCTCGGTTACGCCCGCCCCAGGTGCAAGCCCTGTGCCCATGTAATTACAGATACTTGAGTCGCGACTGACGGAGGTCCGTCGACCGACGTCCGTCAGCCCGTGTCCTCGGCGCAGGCCGCGCCCCACTCCGTGTCGTCGCCGTCGCACTGGATGTCGGGGAGCCTGCCGCAGGGATCCCCGATGAGGAGCTCGACGCTGACCTCGCCCTCGTCGTCGCCGCTGGCGCGGACCCCGGTGGGGCAGCCGTCCTGGTCCAGCCGGTAGACGTGGTAGGCCGCCTCCTCGTCCTCCCAGATCAGCAGGGACGCGCCGCTGGCGCCCGCCACGCTCTCCTCGCCCACGGTGAACTGCCCGTCGTCGTCTTCGTCCAGGAAGACCACGGGGGCGCCGAGCGCGTTCTTCTTCCCGTTGAGGGGGCTCTCGAAGATGACGTCGTCGGAGGGCGGCAGGTAGAGGCTGAGCTCGTAGCGCGAGGGGAAGTAGGTGATGACCTCCACGGCGGGCTCGACCAGGGGAGAGCTGGCCTCGGGGGTGGCCCACAGCACGGCGACGCCCGGCTGCACGTCCGCGCCCAGCGCCTCGTTGACGATGATCTCGCCGCGGAGCGTGAGCAGGGGCTCGCCCTCGTAGTCGCCGCCCACGAGCGGATCGCCGCAGCCCGCCACAAGCAGGCCCAGCAGCCCGAGCACCTCACCAGAGCCAGACGCCGACATCCAGACCTCCTGAGGGGACCGCCAGCGTCTGGAGGGCGACCCCGGACGAGCCCTCCTGCTGGAAGACGACCGCGCTCAGGCCGAGATCCAGCCCGAGGAAGGCGCGATGACCGAGCGCGCGCTCCACCCGCGCCTCGGAGGTGACCAGCCCGAAGCCGCCCAGGCGAGCGGGGGCCTCGCCCTCGGTCTCGAAGCGCTGACCGACCAGGCCGCCGCCGCCCCGGATGCCCGCGCCCAGGGACCAGGGGCCCAGGTCCACCAGCTTCATGACGCCGACCTCGAAGGTGCCGGTGCGTTGCTCCATCGAGAGGGTCTCGTTCGCGGCCTCGAACCAGCTCCCGCCGGCGCGGGCGCTCAGGCTGAGCTGTGCGAGCTCCAGGCGGGCCCCGAGGGTGAGCTCCGGGCTCAGATCCCGGTTGGTGGGGAGGGCGTATCGGGCGCCGCCGCCCAGCGTGAGCGCGAAGGAGGCCTCGTGGGGGCCGCCGCGCCGGGTGGCCTGCCCGAGCGGCACGCTGACCAGGGCCTCCTCCCCCAGGGTGCGCAGCTCGCCTACGCCGAGGGTCAGCTCGCTCTCGTAGAGGCGCGAGGGGGTGCGCCGACGGACGAGGTAGCGGCCGGGCGGGAGGGAGAGCGTGCCGCCCTGGGGGAGCGAGGCCTCCAGCGCGAGCGCCCCGCTGCGACCCTCGAAGACGAGGTAGTCCCCGGGCTGGGACAGGGCGAGGCGCGCGGCGCGGGAGAGATCGTCGATGCGCGTGAGCACGAGATCGTCGCGGCCGTTCAGGTCCAGCGAGAAGGAGGGGTGCTGGAGCGTGGGCGCCTCGCTGGTGCTGGCGACGGTGCGCCCGTAGGCGTAGCGGTAGGCCTCGGTCAGCGTGACGCGCAGGTCGCCGGAGAGGTCGGCCGCGCCGCGCAGCCCGGCGACGAGGTGGTGGGTGAAGACCCCGCCCTGCAGGCGGTCGGACTCCTGGGCGTCCTCGCCCGCGGCGGCGGAGGTGACGATGGCCATGCCGTCGGTGGTGAGGCGGTCCTCGGCCACGATCTTGAAGGGGGCGGCGGGAGTGGCGCCGCGGGCGCGGGTGAGCTCGCCGGCGCGGCAGGCGTCGAGCACCAGCACGCGCGCGTCGGCGGGCACGGCGTGGACGAGGGTGCGGAGCTCGGTGAGCGGCAGGCGGCTGCCGCCCAGGTGCAGGTCGGAGGCGTCGGCGTGCCCGCTGTAGTAGACGAAGATGAGGGCGCGATCTTCACGCTCCCGCGCCACGCGCTCCACGAGCCGGCCCAGCGCCACGCGGACCTCGTTGGCGTCAGGCTGGGAGAGCCGGGTGAGGTCGGCGGGCGCGACGCCGCCCTGGGTGGAGAGCACCTGGGCCACGCGCGCGGCGTCGTCGTCGGCGTAGCGGAGGGGGAGCTCGCCCGCGTCGCCCTGGTTGGCGTCGATGATCAGCGCGTAGCGACGCTCGCCCGCCTGGGCCGAGAGCGTGGCGAGCAGCGCGAGCGCGAGCACTCAGGGCTCCCGGTGAAGGGTGACTCGGGCGAGCGCGCAGCTCACGGGCGCGCCCTCGCGAGCCCAGCCGGTGGCCTGCGCCCAGGAGAAGGGCGTGGGGCAGCGGATGGCCAGGACCTGCTCGTCCCCCTGGGCGTCGTCCAGCACCACGGCGGCGGGGACCTGGACCGGATCGGGGCTGGCGGGGAGGGGAGCGGCCTCGGGCGCGGGACCCTGGGGCCAGGCGGGCCAGGGCTCGCCCCGGGCGTCGAGGCCGAAGACCAGCATCCACCCGCCCTCGGGGGCCAGCACGCGGAAGCCCAGGCGATCTCCGGCGGCGACGCGCGCGCCGTCGTCGAGGCGCTCGGCGCCCTGGGGGGCGTCGCGGAAGACCTCCAGCAGGGGAGCGGGGCCGCCGCGGCGCACGAAGCGCTCCGCGGGCGGATCGGGGAAGACCCAGAGCAGCAGCGCCGCCGCCATCGCCGCGACCAGCCCGAGGGGGCCGCCCCAGGAGCGGACGCGAGGGGCCGTGTTGGCGGCGGGCGGCCGGGCGAAGGCCGGGGGCGGGAGCTGGAGGGGCGGGAGCTGGAGGGGCGGGAGCGGGAGGGCGTGGACCTCGCGGGCGAGGGCGAGGCGGCGGGCGCAGGCGGCGCAGCCCGAGAGGTGCTCGTCCACAGCGACGCGGCCGGCGTCGTCCAGGTCGCCCGTCAGGTACAGATCGAGGCCCAGGTCGTGCAGGTGTCCGTCTCGGGTCAGCGGGCTCATGCGCTCCCCCCCGCCGCGACGCGCGCCCGACGCTCCAGCTCCGCGATGCGGTTGCCCACGGTCCTGCGCGAGACGCCCAGGATCTCGGCGATCTCGGCGTGGCTCATGCCGTCCAGATAGTAATAGATGCCGATCTCGGCCAGCTCCTCGTCCAGCACGCGCCAGAGCTGGCGCACCAGGAGGCTCTGCTCCTGCCGCGCCCCGGTGGAGCCCGGGCTCCACCAGGCGTCCGGGTCGGGCTCGCTCAGGAGCTCGCGGCGGCGGCGGGCGTCGCGGAGACGGTTCAGGCAGTGGCGCGTGGTGAGCTGGTACAGCCAGGTCCCGGGCGAGCTCTCTCCGCGAAAGCTGCCCTGCTTCTCGATCGCCCTGGCGAAGACCTCCTGCAGCACGTCCCTGGCCTCCTCGTCCGAGTAGAAACGCCGGATGCGGCGGAGCACCAGCCCGCCATAGCGACGGTAGAGGTCGTCGATGTCCAGCGTCTCTGTCCTCATCCCGGTTGGACACCTGAGGCAGGGCTTTGGGAAGCGAATTTAATTATCCCACAAATCTGTTCAGTCCAACGAATCGCCCGCCCGCTCGAAGAGGCCACGTGCTCCGCTGACGACGGCGCTGACGGCGGGGTGGCGGATCCGGCGCTCCGCGCTGATCGCCCAGAAGCGCTCGCGCACCTCGTCGGTGCCGCCGGCGCGCTCGACCGTGTACTGGCGCTCCACCTCCTGGGTCAGCGGCGCGGGGGCGGGGAAGAAGCCGGCCCCGGCGTGGCCGAAGGACTTCATCAGCGCGCTGTCCTCGAATTCACCGACGATCAGCGGGCGGACGCCCACGCGGCCGAACCACTCGTCGAGCGCGCGCCGCACGGCGCTCCCCGTGGAGGGCAGGAGGGCGGGGGCGCCGTCCAGGCTCTGGGGGAAGCCCTCGCGGAGGCGGGCGGCGAGGGCGGGCGCGGCGAAGAAGCGGACGCCGCACTCCCCGAGCGCGTGGCTGTAGGCGCGCACCCCCGAGCCCGAGGGCAGGGGCGTGTCGGAGAGCACGAGGTCCAGGCGGTGGGTGGCGAGCTCGGCCAGCAGCCCGGGGACGGGGCCCTCCACGCACTCCAGGCGCACCCCGCCCTCGATCTTCAGCGCGGGCTCCAGCAGGCGGTAGACGGCCAGCTTGGGCAGCACGTCGGAGATGCCCACGACGAGGCGGGTGGGGCGCCCCGAGGGCCGACCGCTGAGGGCCTGCACCATCTCCTGCCCCAGCCCGAAGATCTCCTCGGCGTAGCGGTAGGCGGTGCGCCCGGCCTCGGTGAGCACGAGGCGGCGCCCGCGGCGCTCGAAGAGGGGCTCGCCCAGCGCCTCCTCGAGCTGCCGGATCTGGCCGGAGAGGGTGGGCTGGGCCAGGCGGAGCTGGCGCGCCGCCACGGTCATGCTGCCCTCGCGCGCCGTGACGTAGAAGTACTGGAGGTGGTGGTAGTTCAGCCAGACGCGCGTGTTCATGCCGGTCCCGTCTCGTTCAGACTCTCTGACATGGCTCGCTTTCGGGTCAACGGCACTGAGCGCGATTTCGAGAAGTCTGATCGCGTGAGCGCAGAGCGGGCTCATTTTCTGGACGAGCTCCCCCGCGGCTCCTGAACGGATCTGTGGGCTTCGATTTTCAGCTTGAGACGGTAAGTTCTGTGCGCCTCGGAGAGGCCGGCTTAGGGGTCTGACCGTGTCGTGGAGGCCCCATGGGCTACTTCGTGGTCGGAAATCCCGGTGCCGACGTCCTTCAGGCGAGGACCTTCCAGGAGCTCGTGGCGCACGCCGAGCGGGAGCTGCCGGCCAGCGTGCTGGAGCAGAGCCCGGAGCCGCTGCTGCGCGCGATGGGCTCGGGCGTCGCCCGGACGGTGCTGACGAGCCTCATCAGCGTGGGCGAGGTCAAGACGATGGGCCAGGCGCTGCGCAACGCGAAGCTGCGGGCCGACGTGCGCTGGCTGGGCGGCGGTCAGGCCGAGCGGGCCCTGCTGGACGCGATGAAGGTGGCGGTCTCCGATCTGAGCCTGGGGCTGGGCCCGGCGCGGGCCGCCTCCGGTGACACCCCCGCCGCGCCGCAGGTCCGGGCCTCCGGGCTGCACGCCCACATGTCCGGCGAGGCGCTGAAGCGCTGGGCGGAGGAGCACCACCTCCAGGACTGGCTGAAGCTGAGCGCCGAGCAGCTCCACGGGCTGCTCCCCTCGGAGGCCGCGGGGGATCTCGGCTGGGTCCCTTGGAGCGCGAACGTCGCCACGATGCTGGCCATGCCCGATCTCGCCCCCAAGAAGCGAGGGCGAACGCCCGGCATCACGCCCGCGCTGCGCGAGGCGCTGCTGGACCTCCTCGATCGCGCGGCCCTGATGATGGCGCGGGCCCTGGAGGAGGAGACGCCCCGCGTGAGCCCGGCCGATCCCGCCCATGCCCCGCTGTGGGAGCACCTCATCAACGTGCGCAAGAAGGCGCGGGCCAGCACCTGGCCGCTCCCCCGCGAGCTGCGCTCCACCTGGAGCCTGCGCGTCACCCCCGATCCACCGGCCGCGGTGGTGGGCACCCTCGGCTTCGCGGTCTGCAGCGGGCGGACGAGCCCCAGCGTCACGGTCGGCCTCACCCCGGGTGAGCTCCCCCGGGACCTCACCTGCGACTGCTCCGCGTCCAAGGGCGCCTGCCCGCGCAAGCTGGCCGTGGTCGATCGCCTCCTGGACCTGCTGGAGGATCCCGCGCAGGCGAAGATCGCCGCTCCGCTGGCGGAGGCCAGCAGCTCGCCCCGCTGGCTGCGCGCGCTGCGGCAGCTCGACCCCCTGCTGGAGCCGGGCCTGATCGCGGACAAGGAGGGCGCGGTCGAGCTGGTCGGCTGGCGCCTGCGCACGAGCCGCGGGGATCCCACCCTGGAGCCGGTCTCCTGCCGGCCCAAGAAGACCGGGCGCGGCTTCAAGTTCACCCGCCTGGACCCGCTGGCCCTGCGCGCGCGCCCCGATCTGCTGGCCCACCCCGCGGACCTCGCGGCCCTGGAGACCCTCATCCCCATCGCGCCCCAGGGCACGAGCTGGCAGCCGGTGGAGCGGCGCCCGGCTCTCCGCGCCCTCGGGCAGCTGGTCGGTCACCCGCGCGTCTTCCTGGAGGATCAGAGCGAGCCCTGGGCGGTGACGACCGCGGAGGTCTCGCTGTCCTGGGAGGGCACGGCGGGCGGGGGCGTGCGCATCGTCCCGCGGGTGGACGGGGTGGCCTTCGCGGCCGAGGAGCTGCTGAGCGCGCTGTCCATGGCCGGTCAGGGCGAGCACTTCGTCTCCCTGGACCCTGATCGGCGCCGCTTGCGGGTGGTGCGGCTCCCGGCGCGCGGGGTCCCGCTGCTGAAGCTGCTGCAGGAGCGGGGCATCGACTACCCGGCCGAGGCGCGCCCGGAGCTGCTGCGTCGCCTCCCGGCGATGTCCAGGATGCTGCATTGCAGCATGGGCGCCGACCTGAGGGGGGCCTCCGTGGCCCCCGATCTCCACCCCCAGGTGATGTTGGAGGTGCTCCCCGGGGAGGCGCTCTCGGTGCAGGTCAGCCTGCGCCCGCTCGCCGAGGGCCCGCTGCTGGTGCCGGGCGAGGGCCCGGACGAGCTCTACGCGGCCCGCCCTGAGGGGCCGGTCTTCTGCCTCCGCGACCGGGAGGGCGAGCCGGCCCAGGTCCGCGCGGCGCTCGCCTCCGTCCCGCTCCCCGAGGAGCGCGAGCAGCGCCCCTTCACCTGGGTGCTGGAGGGGCCGGATCAGGCGCTCCCCGTCCTGGAGGCGCTGGAGGCCCTGGGCGACGCGGCGCAGGTGAGCTGGCGGGGCGATCTGCGGCGTCGGGTGCGCTCGGTGAGCCCAGGTGCGCTCAAAGTCCAGGTCTCGATGAAGCGGGACTGGCTCGGGCTGCACGGCGCCGCCTCGGTGGGCGATCTGGAGCTGGAGCTGGACGCCCTGCTGCGCGCGGTGCGATCGGGCTCCCGCTACGTGGCGGTGGATCGCGAGACCTGGGTGCGCATCTCCGAGCCCTTCCGCGAGGCGCTCTCCCCGCTGGCGGTGGCCAGCCACGAGGTGCGGGGCGGGGCGGAGCTCTCCGGGCTGCTGGCGCCGCTCCTGGACGCGCTGGAGCACGAGGGCGCCCAGGTCACGGGCGGGGAGGCCTGGCGGACCTGGGCCGATCGCCTGAGCGCCGCCGCGACCCTGAGCCCGGCGCTGCCGGAGGGCCTGAAGGCCGAGCTCCGCGACTACCAGCGCGAGGGCTACACCTGGCTGGCGCGCCTGGCCCACTGGAGCCCCGGCGCCTGCCTGGCGGACGACATGGGGCTGGGCAAGACGCTGCAGGCCCTGGCGCTGCTGCTGGCGCGGGCGGCGGGCGGGCCGGCGCTGATCGTCACGCCGACCTCCGTGAGCTTCAACTGGCTGCGCGAGGCCGAGCGCTTCACGCCCTCGCTGAAGCTGCTGCTGTATCGAGGCGGAGATCGCCAGACCCTGCTGGAGAAGCTGGGGCCGGGGGTGGGGCTGGTCACCAGCTACGACGTGCTGGTGCGCGACGTGGACGCGCTGGCCGGGGTCCACTTCCACACGCTGGTGCTGGACGAGGCCCAGAGCTTCAAGAACGCCGCCACCCGCCGCGCCCAGGCCGTCTGCCGCCTGGACGCGGACTTCCGCCTGCTCCTGACCGGCACGCCCGTGGAGAACCGCACCAGCGAGCTGTGGAGCCTGTTCCGGGCGATCTCGCCCGCGCTGCTGGGGAGCTGGGAGCAGTTCCGTGACCGCTTCGCCGGCCCCATCGAGCGCGGGGACGACCCCGGCCGCCGCCGCGCCCTGGCCCGCCTGATCCGCCCCTTCGTGCTGCGCCGCCACAAGTCGGAGGTGGCCCGCGAGCTCCCGCCGCGCACCGAGATACAAGTGGACGTGGATCTGTCGCGCGAGGAGCGTCTGGTCTACGAGCGCGCCCGCCGCGAGGCCCTGGCCGAGCTGGAGGACGGCGGCGGCCTCACCCAGGCCCAGCGCCGGGTGCAGATCCTCGCCGCGCTCACCCGCCTCCGCCAGGCGGCCTGCCACCCCCGGCTGGTGGACGTCGAGAGCCGGGCGAGCTCGGCCAAGCTGGAGCGCCTGCGCGAGCTCGTGGAGCAGCTCCGGGGCGAGGGCAACCGCGCCCTGATCTTCAGCCAGTTCGTGCGCCTGCTGACGCTCGCGAAGGAGGCCCTGGTCGCCGACGGCGTGAGCACACGCTGGCTGGACGGCAGCACGCCCGAGCGCCAGCGCCGCGAGGAGGTGGACGCATTCCAGCGGGGAGAGGCCGACGTCTTCCTGCTCTCGCTGAAGGCGGGGGGCACCGGGCTGAACCTCACGGCGGCGACCTACGTGATCCACCTCGACCCCTGGTGGAACCCGGCGGTGGAGGACCAGGCCACGGATCGCGCCCACCGCATCGGCCAGGACCAGCCGGTCACGGTCTACCGGCTCGTCGCCCGCGGCACGCTGGAGGAGGCGATCCTCGGGCTGCACGCCGACAAGCGCGCGCTGGCCGCGGAGATCCTGGACGGCACGGGCAGCACCCAGGCGCTGTCCACGGACGAGCTGATGGCGCTGCTCTCTGGTCAGGATCTGGGGCCGGAGGATCCGCCGAGCGAGGAGGAGCCCGCGCCCGCGCCGCCCGAGGCCGCGCCGGAGCCTGCGCCCGCGCCGGCCCCCGAGGCCCCTGTGGAGACGCTGGACCTCAGCCAGCTCCTCGCGATGGTGGAGGATCTGCGTGCGCTGATCTTCGACCAGATCGAGCTGGAGGAGCTCTCGGTGGGGGTGGGAGACCGGCAGCTCCAGGTGCTGTTGGACCTGGAGCAGTGGGCGCAGACCAGCCGGCGGCAGCGCTTCGCCGTGGGCGCGGACATCCCCTGGTGGTCCGACCTCGAGCAGCACCTGAAGCTCCAGAGCGGCTCGAGGTGGAACCGGATGCGGCCGGCGGCGCGGGCCGTGCGCGCGAAGGTGCAGGCCTGGTGCGAGGCGGTGGGGGTGGAGTAGCCCCGCGCGCCGGGCCTCCCGTCAAAGCCTGTCACACCCCGGCGGGTCCGGCCGGGCCCGATGTATCCTCGGGCCATGAAGGCGCAGACCCTGCTCTCCATGACCCGCTCGGGGCGGCTGGCCCTCTACGGTCGCCTCGTCAGCGCGCTGGTGCCGGTCTACCGGCTGACCTTCCTGGCGGCGGCGGGCAGGGCCGGGCTGCTGCAGATCCTCGCCGACGGGCCGGTGGCGGAGGGCACGCTGCTGGCCCGGCTGACGCGCGACCCGGCGCTGCGCGAGGACGCGAAGAGCTGGCTGGAATTCGGCGTGAGCGTGGGTGAGCTCAGCTACGAGGACGGCGCCTACGCCATCCGCGGCTCCATGGCGAAGGCGCTGGCCCGCGGCGAGAACGACGACGTGCTGGCCCTGGTCGAGGAGGCGAGCTTCCTGCACGTCCCGATGATCCGCGATCTTCCGGGGCGCCTGGAGGAGGGCCGGCGCCTGTCGCTGGCCGACCAGGACGGGCGGATGGTGGCCCGCTCCTCGCGCACGCTGGCGCCGCTGATCCTGGAGATGGTCGAGGAGGTGGTGCCGCGGTCCGGCCCCTGCTCGCTCCTGGAGGTGGGCTGCGGCTCGGGGCTCTACATCCGCGCCGCGCTGGAGCAGAACCCCGAGCTCCGCGCGCTGGGGCTCGAGCTCCAGGAGGAGGTCGCGGCCCTGGCGCGCACCAACCTGGAGGCGTGGGGGCTCGCCGGGCGGGCGCGGATCGAGCGGGCCGACGTGCGGAGCTTCCAGGCCGAGGAACGGCACGATCTGGCCACGCTGCACAACAACATCTACTACTTCCCCACCGCCGAGCGCCCCGCCCTGCTCTCCCGGCTGCACGGCATGTTGCGGCCCGGCGGGCGCCTGCTCCTGACCAGCGCCTGCAAGGGCGGCAGCGCCACCATGTCCGTGCTGGACCTCTGGGCGCGCACGACGGAGGGTTGTGGCCCGCTGCCCGAGGTGCTGGAGCTGGTCGAGCAGATGAAGGACGCCGGCTTCCGTCAGGTGGGCGCGCGGAACCTGCTGCCCGGCGACCGCTTCTTCGCCTTCATCGGGACCGTGGGCTGAGGACGCCCCGGCCGATCACTCGGTCGGGTAGCCTGCGGATCGCCACCCGGCCGTGCCGCCCTCCACGTTGACCGGGGAGTAGCCGGCGCTGGCCAGGGTCTGGCTGGCGGCCAGGGAGCGCCGCCCGCTCTGGCAGACGACGTAGATCTCGCCCTCCTTGTAGGGGGCGAGCTCGTCCATGCGGGTGGGGAGCTGATCGAGCGGGATGTTCTTCGCGCCTGGGACGTGTCCCCCCGCGTACTCCTCGGGCGTGCGCACATCCACCAGCAGCTTGACCTTGCCCGCGTCCAGGTCGCCCTTGAGCGCGGCGGCGTTCACGTTGCGGACGCCGCCCACGACCTCGGAGGTCGGCGCGGGCGGGCTCCCGCAGGACGCGATCCAGGCGACGGAGAGGGCGAGGATGAGCAGCGCGCGCACGAGGCCTCCAGCTTTCAGAAGTGGCTAAACACGGTCCGCGCGATCGGCGAGGCCGACAGGCCAGAGGCAGGATAGATCCTCGCACCTCACAGGAGCCCCCATGCGCGCGCTGCTCGTCCCCGCCCTCCTCCTGCTCTCCGCCCCCGCCTACGCGGGCGTCGGCACCACCTTCTACTTCGGCGGAGAGCGCTCCAACTGGGTGAGCTTCCCCGGCGGGACCTACCCCTCGCTGGACCTCAGCTTCGACCGGTTCATCCTCCAGATCCACGCCTTCGAGCTGCTGGACAGCCTCACGGCCGACGACGTGTACCTGGGCGTCAACGGCTACATGAGCCTGGTGGAGATGGACATCGACGGTTCACTGAAGGGCGTGGTGCAGCCGGGCGCGAGCCTGGATCTGGCGGACGATCCCTTCGTGCTGGGCATCGCCGGGCTGGCCCGCGTGGGCGCCGAGAAGAGCGGAGCCATGGGCGCGGGCATCTACGTGGTCCCGGCCTTCGGCTTCACCATCGCCGACGAGGACGTGAGCCTGCTGCTGGGCGGGACGCTCCAGGTCTCGGTGTGGGCGAACAAGGTGAAGTGATGGGGTCAGAAATAGATAAGAGTCAAGGTCTGACACCGTCCGCGACCCTGGCCGGGCCTCGGCCGGGCAGCGTGCTGCTGCACCTCACGATCGTGTGCGCGGCGATGGGGCTGACCGGCCTGGAGCCGGTGCAGCGGGCCTGGGCGGAGCTGGCGGCGGGCGATCTGTGGGTGGTGATGCCGGTGGGGCTCTGGCTGGCCTACATGTGCGCCACCTGGCCCGCGATCCTGGCCTTCGACTGGATGGATCGGACGGGCAGGCCAGCGTGGCTGGCGGCCACGAAGATCCAGGCGGCGCGCGAGCGGCCCTGGCAGCCGGACTTCGCCGAGGGGGTGCGGGTGGCGCTGCGGAACAACCTCCTGTTGTTGCCGCCCAGCCTGCTGGTGCTCATGGCCGCGTTCCGGGCCCGGGGCTGGGAGATGTCGCCCACGCTCCCCGGCTGGGGCGAGACCTTCCTGCAGCTCGCGGTGCTGACGCTGCTCACCGACCTGTTCTTCGACCTCGGCCACCGCCTGCTGCACACGCCCTGGCTGATGAAGCGGGTCCACGCCCTGCACCACCGCTACACGGCGCCCTGCGGGCTGGCGTCTCAGTATCAACACCCGGTGGAGTACCTGCTGACCGGGGTGGCGCCGCTGGGGCTGGCCGGGCTCATCGTGCTGCCGCACGCCTACGTCACCCTGCTGTTCACCTTCGTGGGCTCGCTGAACGCGGTCTGCACCCACAGCGGCTACAACCTGCCCTTTGCGTCCTGGGCCGGGCACCATGACCTGCACCACGCCCGGGTGCGGGGGAACTACGGGGTGACGGGGCTCTTCGACCTGCTGTTCGGGAGCTGGCTGCCGCTGGGGCCGAAGGAGGACCGCGGCTGAGCGGCGCTGTTCAGGGAGGGACCCGGGCCCGCGCCGCGATCCGTTCACGCAAGGAGGACAGCGCGCGCTCCTGGATCTCGGACGGCGGACCCGGGTCAGAGTGCAGGTGGAAGCCCAGGACGCCGAGGGCCTCCTCGAGGGCGGCGCGGGCGTGGGCGATCTCCCGGGCGCGCTCGAGGGCGGCGCCGAGCTCCAGGAGCAGCGCGCCCGCGTCGGCCGGGCGTTCGTGGACGACCGCGCACACGAAGGTGGCGCTGGTGTGGACGAGCGAGCCTGTCTGCTCGAGCAGGCGCCGCGCCTCGCGGTCCATCAGCTCCACCCCGTCCAGCAGGTTGCGCAGCGCCTCTGCCTCCGCCAGCCTCGCCTCGTCCATGGGTCCACCTCGTGTCAGGGTTGATGTGTTCGGGTGTTGGACCCGTAGCTGCGGTCTGGGCTCAAGGCGAAGCGAGACTGTGCGTTGCAGCGGCCTGGGGCGCCGTTGCAGCGGTCGGACGGCGCGCCAGGGGCTGGCTTGCCTCGCTCGCCCGTCGCTTGTAGCCTGGAGGGGCCGATGCCCCTGCCCTTCGACATCTTCGAGCACACCAACGTGGCCCGCCTCCTCGCGGCCTGGGTGGCGTCTCAGCCGGACGGGGTCCGGGACGAGGCCGTGCGCCGGCTGGCCCGGGAGCTGGGGTGCTCGCGCGCCCTGGTCTGGAACCTGATCGGCGGAGATCGCAAGGTGAAGGCCGAGCAGGTGCCGGCGCTGGCCCGGGTGCTGGAGCTGTCGGAGGAGCAGCGGGAGTACCTGCGGCGGGTGGTGGCGGTGCACGAGGCCACGCCTCAGGAGTTGAAGGCGGCGGCGCTCTCCATGTGGGAGCTCCAGGCCCGGCACATCGACGTGCCCACGGGAGAGATCGCTGCCTTACAGGCCGAGGATGTGCCGTCCGGTGCCGCCGGCGCCGCGCTGCTGCCCGCGCTGCGCCTGTTGGACGGTCTGGGCGCCCGCCCCGAGGCCCGGGAGCTTCAGCAGCTCCTGATCCTGCCGCCCTTGCCGGACGCGCTGAAGGAGGCCGTGGCCTTGCGGGATCGCGGCGAGGGAGCGGGCGAGCGCCTGGATCCCCGGCTCTGGCGTATGCCCGAGCCCGCGCAGCCCGAGGACCCCGAGACCCTGCTGTGGCATGGGTTGGAGGCGCAGGCGGGGGAGCACCTGCTGGGGCTACGCCCAGCCGAACGCGACTTCAAGATGGCCATCCTGTCCGCGGACGGCCCTGCGCGCCACGCCCTGGAGCAGGCGCAGGAGGAGCTGGAGGCGGGGCTGCTGGCTCTGGTCCAGGCCCACGCACAGGGCCCGGTCGGGCGAACTGTCGTGGTGCTGAGCCATGTCCTGACGCTCAGCCGGGTGATGCCGACCCGCCCTGCCTCCTGTCCTACGCCTGCAACAGACCCCGAGCCCTTGTCCACCCCTGATGCCTCGGCTACTGTCCAGGAAGGAGCGGGACAGCCGGCCGATGCGGCCCCGCTCGACCCCGGGAGACCGTGCCTCTACCACCACCTCAGCCTCGCCTCCTACGGTCGCGCCTGGCAGCGCTGGCAGGAGACCCGCAAGCGCCCGCTCAGCCTGCGCTGGCTGGCGAAGCGCGCGGAGCTGTCGCCGTCCTACGTGCACGCGCTGATCACTGGCGCGGCCCTGCTCCCGGTGCACCACGTCCCGGCCCTGGCCCGGGCCTTCGACCTGGACGAGGACGAGCGGCAGTACCTGGAGGGTCTGGCGCTGCTGGCCCGCGCCACCGATCGGGAGGAGCAGTGGCGGCTGAAGCACTCGCTGTTGCGCTTCGCCGCACAGAAGAAGCACCGCACGCTGGAGGGCGAGCGCTTCCGCGCCTTCGCCACCTGGGCGCCGCTGGCGGTCCTGGCCCTGGCCGATCTGCCGGTGTTCCGCAACAATGTGGCCTGGATCTCGCTGGCGCTGAACGGGCGCGTCACCTTGCAGGAGGCGCGGGAGCTGGTGCCGATCCTGATGGGAGCGGGGCTCCTGGCTCCCAGCGAGGTGGGCCCTCCGCGACCGACCATCAGCGAGTCCATCGACGATCCGTTTCGTGGGCTGGCAGGCTTCTCCTGCTACTACAGCCTGTTGCGCCTGCAGCGGGGCGAGCTGATGTTCCCGACGGAGGACAGGCGCTATCGGGGCTGGACTCTGGCCCTGCCCGAGGAGGCCGACGTGGAGCTGCGCGCGCTGCTGTTGCGGCACGTCGCGCGCATCACCGAAGTCCATGGAGCCTGTCAGGCCCGGCGCCAGACAGGGCAGAGCCCCCCCGATCGCGTGGTCCTGTGCAGCCAGCAGCTCTACCCCCTCACGCACCCCCTGACCGCGTCGGTGGTCCTGCGGAGGCGCCGCCCCTGATCGGCGGGGCCTCGCGGGCGCGCCGCCCGGAGGCACCATGAAGCGCCGCGTCCTCGCCCTGCTCCTCGCCCTCAGCGCCCCCGCCCTCGCGCTCATCATCTTCGGTGGCAACCCTGAGCATCTCCGCCCCATCCGCCAGGACCGGGATGGCATCATCATCGTCGGCAACCCCGACCACCTCCACCCCATCCGCCAGGGCCTCCGGCCGCCCGCGCGCCCGGCCTCGCCCGCGCCCGGCACCCCGCCCCGGCTCCAGGGCTGGTCTGCGCCGCTGATCCATGCCGTCGCGGTCTACCCCGACGGCTCCCGCGAGCCGATCCCGCTGCCCGCGGGCCAGGATCTGGCCGATCCCATCCCCGTCCCCGCTGAGCCCGTCGCCGATCTGGAGCTGACCCTGGGTGGGCCCCTCGCGCTGCGTTGGAATATCGCAGGCGTCGAAATATCTCAAGCATCGAAGGATCTGGACCCCCTCACCGTCGCGGTAGAGGATCCCGAGGTGGCGGCCGAGCGGGGCAGCGTGACCCTGGACCTCTCCGACCTCTCCTTCCTCGGCGACCCTGGGGATGCGGCCCTGCTCCGCTGATCACGCGGCGCGCCGCCGCCGCAGGGCCAGCAGCGCGCCCACGATCGCCAGCCCCAGCCCGCCCGCCTCGCCGCCCCCCGCGCAGCCGCAGCGCCGCCGCTTCTCCTCGGATGCGTCGGTCTCGTCGGTCTCGTCGGTCTCGTCGGTCTCGTCGGTCTCGTCGGTCTCGCCGGTGTCCCGGACCTCGCCGGTGTCGCCCGTGTCGCCGGTGTCCACGCTCACGCACCAGAGCTCCGGCGTGGCCTCGGCGCTCAACGGCGGGCCGGCGTCACCGGTCTCCAGGGCCCCGGTCGCGGGGGGATCGGCGCGCTCGCGGCCGCACCAGTCCATGCCCAGCTTCGGGTCGGTCTCCACGCCCGAGCCCGCCAGCGCCCCGTCCTCCAGCGGCCAGAAGTCCCAACCCGCGGCGTCCGCCCAGCAAGGGTCGCCGTCGTAGCAGCCGATGTTGCCTCCCATGGGCACCCCGTCCACGGCGTCGGGCAGGCCCCGCTCGTTGTTCTCCTGGCCAAGGGCGTTGTTCAGGAAGCTGAGCCCCTGATCCGCCTCCCAGCCGGACAGCTTCGCCGCCACGTCGGTCCCCTCGCCCCAGACCGTGTTGCCCAGGACCGCGATGTCCTGGACGAGGCCCCGCTCGCCGTAGTCGTAGACGTAGAGCGCCGCGCCATACCCGCCGATGACGATGTTGTTGCGCACGACGGCCGGGCCGCCGCCGATCTCCAGCGTGGCGGCCTCGCGGGAGCCGATCAGCAGGTTGCGCTCCACCACCGTCTCCTGGCCCTCCTCGGAGCCGAAGACCTCCACCGCCGGGCCCTGGGCGTCGTGGACCGTGTTCTCGGTGATGCGCCCGTAGGAGTTGAGCTTGGTCTCCATCCCGTAGCCGATGGCCGAGGAGCTGACGCCGTCGAAGCGGTTGCCCTCGATGACGAAGCCCGCGCTCCTGCAGCTCCCGTCGTCGCAGCCCAGGTAGATCCCGGTCGCGCGCAGATCGGTGAAGACGTTGTCCAGGATGGAGATGTTCGCGGTGTCTCCGCTGTTGGCGGAGACGCTGATGCCGCCCACGCGATCGAAGGTGCAGCCGGAGATCTCCAGGTTCTCGACATTGGCCTTGACCTTGATCGCGTCCACGTTCTCCGCGGTGGGCCCGAAGCTGAGCCCGCGCAGCGCGAGGTCGCTCCCCGAGACGTCGATGACGTTGGAGCTCGATCCCTCGTAGACGATGGAGGCGCCCTCCCCCTGGAGCACGATGGGCACGCCCTCGTCGCCGCTCACGCTGATCGTGCAGGGGCCGGCGTGCTCGCCCGCGCTGAGGGTGACGGTGTCCCCCGGGGCGGCGGCGGCGAGCGCGGCGCACCAGCTCTCCCCCGGGGCGATGGTGACGTCGGCGGCCAGGGCGAGCGGTACGAGCAGGAGCAGCATGGGATCTCCGGGGTAGGCGGCCCTATAACCCGTGGCGAGATCGTGAGGTGTCGCCTGGCCGCGCCTCTACTCCTCTCTACATACCATCATATCGACTTCACAGCGGATCCGCACGCGCTGGCCCGCCCTCAGCGTCCGCCGGAGCACCGGGACGTAGGTCCCCCGGGCGTCGCGGATCATCAGGCGGTAGTCCCCTGGCGGGACCGGGGAGCTGGGGTCGCGCTGCTGGCCCTCGGCGTCCACCAGCAGGGCGTCGGTCACCCCGAGCACGGTCACGCGCGCCGTGCTGGAGCCTCGGGTGGACCTGGGAGGCTCTGCGGGAGCCTCGGCGGCGGGCGTCGGCTCAACGGGAGCGAGCGCCGCGGCTGGCTCCTCGGCGGGAGGCTCGGCGGGCTGGGTCGGGGGCACGGCGCTCTGGAGGAGCTCGGCCCTCGCCACCTCCTCCATCTCCTTCGCGCGGCGAATTGCGGACTCCCGAGCGGAGACGGCCACGGCCACCGCCATCGCCACGCCCAGCAGCAGGAGCGTCCCCAGCAACCCGGCGCGCGTCCGGTCCGACAGCGGGGCGGGGGCGGGCGCGGGGGTCAGCCCATCCGGGGAGGGCGGCCCGGTCGTGGTCAGCGGCGCCAGCGCGCCGGGCGCGTCCAGGAAGGTGAGGGGCGCCAGGGCGGGATCGGTGGCGCCCGCAGGGGATGCGCTCGCCTCGCTGTCCGTCTGCTCCTGGTCCAGGCGCATGGCCTCGCGCTCGGAGATCCAGCGCCGCACCGCGTGGAGGTGCTCGGGGCTCCAGCGCTCCGGCCTGTCGGAGCGCCCCTCGCGCCAGAGGGCCCGCAGGGCGGCCACGCTCTCGGGTCGATCGACAGGATCGGGGGCCAGCGCCGCGCGGATGGCGCGCTCGACCCGCGGGGGCACGTCAGGGCAGACGGCGTCCAGGGGCAGGTAGCGCTTGTCCATGATCTGCTCGTAGACGCTGATCATGTCCCAGCCGTCGAAGGGCGGGCGGCCGGTGGTCAACTCGTAGAGCAGCACGCCCAACGAGAAGAGATCGGCGCGGGCGTCCACGTCCCGGGCGTTGCGGTGCTGCTCGGGCGCCATGTAGCCGGGCGTCCCCATCGGGACCCCGCTGTTGGTGAGCGGCGCCCCGGCGGGGAGGCCGTCGGCCAGCGCGCGCGCCAGCCCGAAGTCCGTGATCCGGGCCACCAGCTCGTCGCCGCGCAGCGAGACCAGCACGTTGGACGGCTTCAGGTCGCGGTGGACCACCCCCATCGCGTGCGCCGCCTCCACCCCCTGCATGACCTGCTCCGCCAGGGCGTCGAGCTCGTCGAGGGTGGGGCGAAACAGGCGCAGCAGCTCGGACAGCGTGGGCCCCTCCACGTACTCCAGGATCAGGGCCACCCCCAGCTCCAGCGAGACCACGTCGGTCACCGCGACCAGGTTCGGGTGGCGCAGGGCGGCCTGCACGCGCCCCTCGCGCAGCAGGCGATCCTGGAGGCGCTCCGTCGAGACGTGCAGCACCTTCATCGCGTGCACCGTGCCCAGCACCGTGTGGCGCACCTGCACGACGCTGGCCATGCCGCCGTGGCCGAGGGGTCGCTCGATGACGTAGCGGTCGAGCGTGCGACCCACCACGAGCCCGGTCTTCATGGGGCCAGCGCCACCGCGCCGAGCGCGACCCCGACCGTGAGCGCCGACCCGGAGGCCCACAGCAGCGCCCGGCGCGCGCTGCGGCTCCACACGCCGGGGGGCAGCCGATCCTCTGGCCGCAGGTAGACGCTCGCGGTGATCTGCCCGTAGCGCTCGACCTGCAGCAGCGTGTTGCGATCCGCGGGACGCAAGTCACCCGGCTGCCCATCCAAATAAAGCTGGACCCCGTCTCGTGTCCACAGGGGCTGCGTCTCTCCAGGTGTGCTGGCGCTCTCGGAGAGCGCGCGGGCGACGTGGCCGGCGGGGAGCAGCTCCGCGGGCAGGGCCCCCAGGGGGTCGGTGGCGCGCGCTGCAGCGAAAGCCAGCCTCGCCCGCTCCTCGTCGCGGAGCACGAACTGCTCGAGCCCGACCAGCCGGTGATAGCGCGCCGCCACCGGGGGCGGGGTGGCGAAGTCCAGGCAGGGCAGCGCGGCCTCCAACCCGCGCATCCGCTCGGCGAAGCTGCCCCGATCCAGGTCGATGAAGGCCGCCTCGGCCTGCTCCAGCGCGCCCGCCCAGGCCTCCGCCGCCACGGGAGCCGCGCACCCGTCGTCCGCGGAGGACGCCGGCCCGACCCAGAGCAGCGCGGTGAGCAGGGGGATCACACGCTCAGCATAACGCTGTCGATGAAGGATCCGATCGCGAGGGCGCGCGGCCCTCGCAGGAGCCCTCAACGCAGCTGACAGGGGCTCCCCATCTTCGTGACGGTGCAGTCGAAGGTCAGCGTGCCGCCCTCGCGCACGTCCACGGAGAGCGGGTAGTCGCCGCCCTCGAAGAGGACGGTGGCGGTGTATGCGCCGACGGGCAGGCTCTCCGACTGGCCGGGGCGGAGCGTGAGCGTGGCGGGGCCGCTGAGGCGCACGGAGCTGGCCTGGTCGCCCTTCATCGAGACGGTGCCGGTGGGGGCAGCGGGGGCGGTCGGGGCGGGGGCGGTCTCGGCGGGGCTGGCGGTCTTCGCCGTGGCGCTGGGCGCGCCCCTGGCCTTCTCGGCGGTCTGGGCCGCCGGGGCGGGGTCCGGGGTGGGCTCCGGGGTCGGCTCTGGGGTGGTGGGCGTGGGCTCCGGGGTCGGCTCGGGCGCGGGGGGCGCGGGCGTCGGGGCGGGGGGCGCGAGCTGGGCGGCGGTGGGGAGCCCGGGCTGCTCGGCGATGCCCTCCTCGGGGGCGGGGACGGCCAGCCAGGTGAACACGCTGAGGCCGATGGCGGCCAGCGAGAGCTTCACGGCCTGGCCGACCCAGCTCGTCTGGTCCTCCCGGGGCATGGGGAGCTCCACCCACCCTTGTTGCTGCGATGCAGCATCGGGCTCGTCGGAGTCCCGCGTGAGCCTGTCCAGGGTCTCGGCCCGCGTGGGGCGCAGCGGCGGCGTGAGCGTCTCGTTCTGGGACTCCGGCGGCGGGCGCTTCGGGTCGGTGTCCAGGTCGGAGCGCCGCACGGTGCGCACCCAGCCCCAGGGATCGCTGGCGGCGGGCGGGGGCTGGCTGGCGATGACGGGGGCGAGTCGCTGCTCCACCCAGAGCCGCACCTCGTCGTCCAGGCCCACGCCGCCCATCCGGCGCAGGGCGCCCTCCAGCTCGGCGGCGCTCGGGCGGGCCTCGGGGTCCAGGGCGAGGGCGCGCTCCAGCAGGCTCACGACGGGGCCGAGCGCGGGATCGCGGCCCCGGAGGCGGTCGAGGCGCAGCGCGCTCCAGTCGCGGAGCTGCTCGTGGTCGGGCGGCAGGCAGGGGTTGACGTAGCCCAGATCGAAGAAGGGCTCGCCCGAGAGAATCTCGTAGAGGGTGAGCCCGAGCGCGTAGACGTCGGCCGCGTGCCCGAAGTCGGCGCGGAAGCCGAAGCGCTCGGGCGCCATGTAGGCCAGCGTGGCCGGCAGCACGCGCAGGGTCTCGGGGCGGATGCCGCGCAGGTCGGAGCGGGCCAGCCCGAAGTCCAGCACCTTGACCTGCCCGCTCGGCGTGATGCGCAGGTTGCCGGGCTTGAGATCGCGGTGGAGCACGCGCAGGAGCTCGCCCCGCTCGTCGCGCGCCCGGCTCCAGGCGGCGTCCAGGGCCACGGCGGTCTGGCGGGCGATGGAGAGGGCGGCGGGCAGGGGCAGGGGGCCCTCCCGCTCCAGCAGGGCGTCCAGCGTGACGCCGGGGATGTACTCCATCTCGATGCAGAAGCGGCGCTCCAGCTTGAAGACGGCGTTCACCCGGACGAAGCAGGGGTAGTCCGAGAGGTTCGCCAGGACCTGCGCCTCGTGGAAGAAGCGCGCCACCCAGGGCTCCGCCGCGCCCTCGTCCAGCACCTTCAGCGCGACGCGGATCAGGGCGCCCTCGCTGAGCGGGCGCGCCAGATAGACGTGGCCGAAGCCGCCCTTGCCGATGAAGGCCTCGACCTTGTAGGCGCGCGGGCCGCTGGGCGGGAGGGTGGTCGTGGACGCGCTCAATCGGCACCCCCGCGGAGCAGCCACATCGCGCCTTCGTAGGTCAGCGTCTCGGTCCAGGTGTGCGAGCCCACCAGGAGGTCGTCGTAGCCGTCGCCGTCGGGGTCGCCCGCGCCGTCCAGCGACATGGCGAGGCTGAGCCCGGCGTGGGTGGGGAGCAGGACGCGCGCGGCGTCCTCCGCCTGCAGGGCGCCGATCCCGGGCTCGCCGAGCCAGACGTAGAGGGCGCCCTCGCTCTCTGAGTCCTCGGTCACGTAGGAGGGCGCGGCGACCAGGACGTCGTCGATGCAGTCGCCGTTGAGGTCGCCCGCGCGCGCGACGAGCTCGCCGAAGCGCTCGTAGCCGACCTCGCCGCTGCTCTCTCGGGAGATCTCGAGCTCGTCGTGGTCGTCGCCCTCGGAGAGGAGCAGCACCGCCTGGGGCTCCGTCCCGCCCGAGGCGCCGAGGAGGGTGTCGTCGAGCCCGTCGTCGTTGACGTCGCCGGGGCCCGCCACGCTGATGCCGAGCTGCCCGCGGTCGAGGGAGCTCTCGGTGTCGCCCAGCGCGATGGCGTCCCCCGCGTCCAGGAAGTGGGTGGTCTCGTCGCGGAGGTCGGCACCCTGAAGGCGCCAGGCGGCGCCCTCGCGCCAGGTCTCCGACCAGCCCGGGTGCTCGCGCGCGCCGACGATGAGCTCGGGCACGCCGTCGCCGTCGCTGTCGCCTCCGGGGGCCATGGTCACGTAGGTCTGGTAGATGGGGTCGATGGTCTCGAAGACGAGGTCCAGGCAGTCGGTGTTCAGGCCCTCGCAGGTCCCGTAGAGCGCGTCCGCGCCCCACAGGAGGCCGAGCGCGCCGGTCTCCCCGTCGTAGGCGAAGACGCCGAGATCCTCGTAGCCGTCTCCGTCGAGGTCGCCCGGCCCGGCCCCACCCCAGCCCCAGTACTCGGCGTCGGCCAGGTGGAGCGCGTCGTCGCTGCGGATCTCGGTGAGCACGTTGACGTCCCGGCCGGGCTCGAAGCCGCCCCCGAGCACGTAGACTCCCGGGTCGTCGCTGTCGTGGCCGGAGACGGCGAGGGCGAGGTCGGCCAAGCCGTCGGCGCCGACCATGTCGCCCAGGGCCAGGGGCTCCGCGTCCAGCGCGCCGAAGCCGCCCACGGAGATGGCGCCCTCGGGGAGGGAGAGCTCGGTGCCCTCGACGACGGCCGTGGGCCCGGGGCCGTCGGGCACCTCGAAGAAGACGATGGCCTCGCCGCTCATGCCGGCGCCGAAGTCTTCGCGCCCGTCCCCGTCCAGATCCCCGAGCCCATGGACCCCGGCGCCCAGGTTCTGGTGCTCGTAGCCGCCGACCAGGGTGAGGTCGGCGTCCTCCAGCGCGCGCCCGGCCAGAGAGAGCGCGTCCAGCGCGAGCCCGTCCTCGCAGGCGCTGGAGTCGCCGGTCTCGCCGGTCTCGCTGGTCTCGCCAGACTCTCCGGTCTCACCCGACTCGCCCGTCTCGCCCGTGTGGGGCTGGCCGGTCTCGCCGGTCTCGCCGCTGTCGGGGCGCCCGGTCTCGCCGGTCTCGCCGGTCTCGCCGGTCTCGCCGCCGAACAGGCTGGCGATGTCACCCTCCAGTTCGCTCTTGGAGATGATCGAGCAGCCCGTGAGCAGCAGGAGGAGGGCGGGTCTCATCGGAAGCACCCCCGCAGGACCACGGCGCCCGCGGCCCCGCCCGCCAGCGTGGCGGCGGCGACGGATCCAATCGCGGTGCGGTTCTGACCGGCGGCCAGCGCGCGCAGGTCGGCCTCCGCCTGGACCGGGTCCCGGGCGCTGGGGTCCGCGGCCAGGACGTCCGCGTAGTCGGCCTCCAGGGACTGGTTCCACAGGAAGAAGCCCAGGCTCCCGCCGGTCGCGACCAGGGCCCCGCCCAGGAGCCCGAAGCTCGCGCCGCGGGAGAGCCGCCCCGCGCAGGCCGGCGGGGGCTCCTCCTTCACCGGCTCCTGGACGCTGGGGAGGGGAGCGCAGGCGGGGGTGGGCTCGCCGGGGGCGAGATCGCGGGTCCAGATGGGCGCCCCGCTCGAATTGCTGCATTGCAGCAAAGCGGGGAGCTCCGCGCGCCGGCCCTCCTCGAGGGAGCCGTTGACGCTGAGGCGGGCCCCGGGCTCGGCCAGGACCGCCGTCGGGGCGCTCAGCGTGAGCGCGCGGGCCTCCTGGTTGCGGGAGGACCAGTAGCTCTCGGGGAGGGCGCCGGGGAAGAGGGCGAGGGTGGGGTCGAGCTCGAGCCCGGCGCGCAGGGAGGCCACGACGCGCTCGCGGGCGCCGGGGCCGCCGCTCACCGCCGCCAGCAGGGCCTGGGTGCGGTGCCAGTCTGCGGCCGTGCCGCGGCGGAGGGGCTCGGTCATGCAGCCGAGATCCTGGGCGGCGGCCGACATCGCGGCGCGGAAGGCGTCTTCGTCCTGACGCGCGTAGCGGTCGCGAGCCTCCGACAGGTGGTCCTGGAGGCTCGCGTTGTCGCACGCAGCGTGGGCGGGCAGGGCCAGCCACAGGACGGTGAGGCCAGGCATGGTGCCGACGAAGCTCCTCCCCGGCCATGTAACCAGCCCGCGGGAGATCGCCGCGCGCTCACAAACAACCCGCCGAGCCCGAGAGGGCGAGGTCCTCGCTCCGCAAGGGTCAAGTGGAGCGGGCTATGGAGGTGCAATCTCCTCGCCGCTCCCAGGCTCGGCTGATGTGAGATGGCGCGAGCGGAGGCGGCTGTGACAGCCGGGGCGATTTTTTTTTGAGGGCGCTCGAGCCCGACCCTTCCCGCCGAGCGCGGACGAGCGCGCTGGACCTGGGTCCGGGCCGGTGGGGCGCGGCGGAGCTGCGGGCTTCGTCGCTGCCGTTTCGCCGAGGATCGAAAGTTTACACCTCGGTCCTCTGTGTGCTAACCTGGGCTCCCCCTCCGATGGAGAAGTCCATGAACGCTCGCCTGTTCGCCCTGCTGCCCGTGTGCCTCGCGGCCTGCCCCTCCCCCGAGCCCGAGAAGAAGCCCGTAGAAGAGACCAAAGTCCCCGAGCCCGCCGCCCAGACCTACAGCTGCGTGGCCCAGCAGAGCTGGCTCTCGCCGACCAACGTGCCGCCCACGGAGATCGGCGGGGGCGTGCCGGTCGGGCAGGAGACCAACTGTGACTTCTACACCTTCGCCTGGCAGTGGTTCCTGGCGGACATGCAGCTCTCCACCACCACCCCGACCGAGCGCGTCTTCGAGGGCTTCCGCGTCCGCGTGCCGGACGGTCAGGCGCCGCAGTGTTCGGACCCTACGCTGAAGGGGCGCGCCGCGCTGAGCAAGGGCCTCGCCGTGCGCAACACCAAGCCGAAGGGTGACGACACGGACAACATCCTGCCCTCGGAGATGGGCCAGGCCACCGGCGACGCGCTCTACGATCAGGCGGGCAACGTCGTGTTGTACACGACGTATTACACGGAGAACGAGTGCCAGGCCAACGCCACGACGGGCTTCCTGCCCAACACGACGGAGATCAAGGCGAGCTGGCGCGTGATGTCGCCCAGCGATCCGACGCTGGCCAGCTACCTGAACGTGACGGTGGACGTGCCCGGCATGCCCTCGAACCCGGTCACGCTGGGCCTCGTCGGCTTCCACCTCGTCATCAACACGGCGAATCACCCCGAGTTCGTCTGGGCCACCTGGGAGCACGCGAGCAACGCGCCCGACTGCGTGAACCCGCAGGCCACCCCGGCGAGCGGCTGGTCCTTCACCAGCGCGGAGTGCGCGAGCTGCCTGGCCAGCTCCACCACGGGGCCGGACGGCTGTCCGCAGTGCAGCTTCAACACCGACCAGGACACCAGCGGCGGGGCGCCCGTCATCGGGCCCACGGGCACGCCGGACCAGATCTGCCGCGTCTTCCCCGACGGCCAGACCAGCACGGGCAGCGCCACCAACAAGCAGAGCATCGACGATCTCAACGCCCAGCTCACCGGCCCGACCGGGATGCTGGCGCAGCTGCCCGCGGACAACCCGCTCAACGTGCTCCAGAACTACGTGATGGTGGGCTCGCTGTGGACGAACGGCGGCGTGGCCAGCGGCGCCACCGATCCGAGCGGCGCCACCGAGCAGCGCGGCTCTCTGCAGCTGGCCAACACGAGCATGGAGACCTTCTTCCAGGAGGAGCAGTTCAACTGCTTCACCTGCCACGTCTATGACCCGACCAGCCAGAAGGGGCTGTGCGTGAGCCACATCGTCGATGAGCTGGTCTCGGGCGTGAGCTGCGACTGAGCCCGAATCAACACACGCACACGAAGTCCCCCGGGTCGTTCCACCCCTGCTTGTAGAGGAAGGCGCGGATCTCCGCCCGCGCCCCTCGGGCCCCCACGGCCACCAGCAGGCGATCCACCTCCGCTCGCCGCCCCGCCAGCGCCTCGGGCGCCAGCACCGGGACCCCCTGGCGCCGGCCGCCGATGCGCTTCGGGTCGATGTCGATGGCGAAGGGGACCGGGTTGCCTCTCTCCAGGAGCCAGCGCAGCCAGGGCTTGCCCGAGCGGGCCGCGCCCCAGACGGCGACGCGAGCCTCCCGCGGCAGCGTGGCGTCCAGGTGGCGCTGGCGCACGCGGCGGAAGGCGTCGGCGCCGTAGCTCGGGTGGGTGCGGGTGAGCCGGCGCTCGCGGTCGCGCATGGCCACGAGCACGCGGGGGACCTTGGCCAGGCGGTGTCCGGCGAGGTGGACGCGCGACCAGAGGTCGTAGTCCTCAGGGAAGTCGCCGCTCCGGTAGCCCCCGAGGCCCTCGACCACCGCGCGCCGGAAGGTGGCGGCGGGGTGGACGACGGGGCTCTCGACGAGGAGCTCGCGGTCGAAGTCCTCGGGGCTCAGCACGCCGTTGATCCATGCCTCGTAGGCGGCCATCCCGCCGGGCACCTCGCCCTCGTCGCGGAAGAAGCGCACCTGCCCGTCGACCACGGCCAGCTCGGGCTGAGCCTCCAGCATCGCGAGCTGCAGCGCGAGGCGCTCGGGCGCGGCCACGTCGTCGGCGTCCATGCGCGCCACCAGCGGGGCCCGGCAGCGGGCGAGCCCGGCGTTGAGCGCGGCGGGCAGGCCGTCTCCGCCGGGGAGGTGCAGCACGCGGAGCCGTGGGTCGGCGGACGCCAGCGCCTCGGCCAGGGCGCCGGAGCCGTCGGTGGAGCCGTCGTCCACCAGCACCGCCTCCCAGTCGGGGACCGTCTGGGCCTGGAGCGAGCGCAGGCTCTCGGCGAGGGTGGGGGCCTCGTCGCGGAAGGGGAGCAGGAACGAGACGCGGGGGATCACCGGCGTCGGACCACCTTCTTCAAGGCGCGGGCGGAGCGGCGGGCGCGGACCTTGAGCCTGGGCCGCTCCTCGCGGAGCTGGTCCAGCAGGCCCTGGAGGGAGGCGCGGACCTGCTCGTCCAGGAGCTCGACGGCGGCGTCCTCGGGCATCCCGGTGGGCGGGGGGATGGGCTCGCCGAAGCGGTAGCTCAGCCAGGCGGGCACGGGCAGGTGCGGCATGGGCCCGATGGCCAGACCCCAGGGGACGGAGAGGTGGATGGGGAAGATCTCCGCCCGGAAATTGCGGGGGAGGCCGAGCAGGCGGGCCAGCGGGGCCCCGTCGGTGAGCACGATGAGGGTCTCGTGCGCGCCCGCGTTGGCCACGGGCACGATGGGCACGCCGGTGCGGACGGAGATGCGCGCGTAGCCCCTGCGCCCGGCGAAGCGGACCTTGTAGCGGTCCTTGTAGGGGCGCCAGGTGTCCTTCTCGCCGCCGGGGCAGACCAGCACGTCGCGCTGGAGCCGGGTGAGCACGTCGGCGGCGTGCTCGGGCCGGGCCTTCAGCACGCCCAGCCTGGAGAAGGCGCGCGCCACGCCCTCGAGGGAGAAGATCATGTCGTGGCCCATGGGGTGGACAACGCGGTCCTGGCCGTGGCGCTCGGTCCAGGCGTACATCAGGCCCCAGAGGTCGGGGATGGTGGTGCCGCCCGAGTGGTTGGAGACCAGCAGCACGGGCGGGGGCGGGAGGTGCTCCCAGCCCTGGGTCTCGACGTGAAACCAGCCGTCGTGGCCGAAGAGGCGCGCCGCGCGCTCGCGGATCTCGGCGGCGAACTCCGGGTCGTAGTCGTCCGGGCGGGTGCCCCACAGCGGGGAGCCCTGCAGGCGCTCCAGCATGCGCATCCCGCGACCGGCCACGCCCCGCACCTCCTGCTTCACATCCTGATATCATCGGGGGGTGCCACCCGCCCCCATGAGCCCGCCCTCGCCCGCCTCCGTCGCCTGGTTCGACCGCGTCGCCCTCGCCGGTCTGCGCGCGCGCGGGCTCCGCAGCCGCTGGCTGGACAGCCCGCTGGGCCCGGTCCACCTGCTGGAGGGTGAGGGCCAGGGTGAGCTCCCCCCCATCCTGCTGCTGCATGGGCTCGGCTCCTGCGCGAGCGACTTCGGCGGCCTGCTGCTGCGCCTCCTGCCCCGGCACCGCCGCGTGCTCGCGCTGGACCTGCCCGGCCACGGCCTCAGCGCCCACCCGCCCGCCGAGCTCGGGCCGCGCGCCATCGCCGAGCGGCTCTTCCAGGGCCTGGACGTGCTCTCCGACGAGCCGATGCTGGTCTTCGGCAACTCGCTGGGCGGGCTGGTGGCGCTGCTGCTGGCGCGGGCGCGGCCGGAGCAGGTGCGGGCCTTGATGCTGGCCTCTCCGGCGGGCGCGCCGATGGGGGAGGACGAGCTGGCCCGCTTCCTGGAGGGCTTCGATTTCCCCACGCACGGCCACGCGCTGGCCTTCGTCCACCGCTTCCGCACGGCGCCGGGGCCGGAGCGCCACGTCCTGGCCTGGGGGCTGCGGCGGCGCTTCACCCGGGGGCCCATCCCCGAGATCCTGCGGCGGGTGCGCCCCGAGGATCTGCTGCGCCCGGACGAGCTGGCCGAGGTGCGGGCGCCCGTCCTGCTCTTCTGGGGGCGGGAGGACCGCGTGCTCCCGCCCGAGCAGGCCACCTTCTTCCAGAGCCACCTGCCCTCGGTGCAGGTGCACGAGGCCGAGGGCTTCGGGCACGCGCCCTTCCTCGACCAGCCGCGCGCCTTCGCCGCCCGCCTGCACGCCTTCGCCCGGGCCGCCTGATCCGTCCTGGACGGGTTAAGACCAGCGGCGGAGTGTGCTCATGAGCCGCATCACCAGCCTGGACGTCTACCACGCCCTCTACCGTCAGTCTGTGGAGGATCCGGCGAGCTTCTGGGAGGGTGAGGCCCGGCGGCTGCGCTGGTTCCACCCCTTCGACCGGGTCCTGGACGTCGATGTGGAGGAGGTGGACTTCTCCTGGTTCGACGGGGGCAAGCTGAACGCCTGCTACAACTGCGTGGACCGCCACGCCCGGGAGACCCCCGACAAGGACGCGATCGTCTGGGTGGGCAACGAGCCCGGACAGATCGAGCGGATCAGCTTCCGGCAGCTCGAGCACCGGGTGTCCCGGGTGGCGAACGTGCTGCTCCGCCACGGCGTGCGCAAGGGCGACCGCGTCATCCTCTACATGCCGATGATCCCCGAGCTGGCGTACACGGTCCTGGCCTGCGCGCGCATCGGGGCCGTGCACTCGGTGGTCTTCGGGGGCTTCTCCGCCGAGGCGCTGCGCGACCGCATCGTGGACGCCGCCGCGCGCGTGGTGGTCACCGCCGACGAGGTGCCCCGCGGCCCCAAGATCATCCCGCTCAAGACCGTGGTGGATCAGGCCCTCGACGGGCTCGACGTGGACGCGGTGCTGGTCGCCCAGCGCACGGGGCGCCCGGTGCCGATGAAGGAGGGGCGCGACCGCTGGCTCCATGAAGAGACGGACCGGGTGCGCTCGACCTGCCCGGTCGAGTGGATGAGCTCCGAGGACCCTCTGTTCATCCTCTACACGAGCGGCAGCACGGGCCGACCCAAGGGCGTGCTCCACACGACGGGCGGCTACCTGACCTACGCGCTGAGCACGTTTCGTTGGGTGTTTGACGCGCGACCGGAAGATGTCCACTTCTGCACGGCAGACATCGGATGGATCACGGGTCACAGTTATATCCTCTACGGTCCGCTGGCCAACGGGACGACCACGGTGATGTTCGAGGGGGTCCCGACCCACCCGACCCCCAGCCGCTACTGGGAGGTGGTGGACGAGGTCGGCGCGACGATTTTCTACACGGCTCCGACGGCCCTGCGAACCCTGATGCGGACAGGCAACGATCCCGTCCGCAGCGCCTCTCGCGCCTCTCTGCGCATCCTGGGGACCGTGGGCGAGCCCATCAACCCCGAGGTGTGGCGCTGGTACTTCGAGGTGGTGGGCGACGGGCGCTGCCCGGTCGTGGACACCTGGTGGCAGACGGAGACCGGGGGGGTGATGATCGCGCCGCTGCCGGGGGTGGTGCCGCCCAAGCCGGGATCGGCCACGCTGCCCTTCTTCGGGGTGCGGCCGGTGCTGATGGACGAGCGCGGCGACCCCATCGAGGGGCCGGGGCACGGCAACCTGTGCCTGCAGGGCTCCTGGCCGGGGCAGGCGCGCACGCTGTGGGGCGATCATCGCCGCTTCCGCGAGACCTACTTCACGCACTACCCGGGCTACTACTTCACCGGCGACGGCTGCACGCGGGACGGGGACGGCTACTACTGGATCACCGGGCGCGTGGACGACGTGCTGAACGTGTCCGGACACCGCATCGGGACGGCCGAGGTGGAGAGCGCGCTGGTGGCGCACCCCACGGTGGCCGAGGCGGCGGTGGTGGGCTTCCCGCACCCGCTCAAGGGCCAGGGGATCCTGGCCTTCGTCCACACCCGCCCGGCCGCGGAGGAGCTCCCGCACGGCGAGCTGGTGGGCGCGCTCAAGGAGGCGGTGCGCCAGGCCATCGGCTCGCTGGCGGTGCCCGACCGGATCGTGGTGGTGCCGGGGCTCCCCAAGACGCGCTCAGGCAAGATCATGCGGCGCATCCTGCGCAAGGTGGGGGAGGGCGAGCTGGACAGCCTGGGCGATCTGAGCACGCTGGCGGACCCGGCTGTGGTCGACGAGATCATCCGGCTCACAGAGGGGCGGAGCGCGTGATCTCGCTGCTGCTGGCCCTGGCGCTCCTGCCCGCCTGTGAGCAGAAGAGCCGCCCCCGCACGCCGCCGAGCGCGACGGAGCTGGCCCCGGTGACCGCCACGAAGGCGGACGCCGAGGCGCTGGTGCGCGATCTCTACGCCCCCTACCTGGACGGCGGGGGCGGCCCGGGGCTGGAGCGCACGGGCAAGCTGAGCGCCTCGCTGCTGGCGATCTGGGAGGAGTCGGCAAAACGCGCCGCCGCGCTGGGGGAGCCCGGCCCCATCGACTACGACCCCGTGGTGGCGGGTCAGGACTGGCAGATCACCGAGCTCACCCTGGAGGTGAGCCAGGACGGCATCCACGCCACGGTGATCGCGCGCTTCAAGAACTTCGATCGCCCCACCACCGTCACCTGGGAGCTGCTCGCCGAGGGCTCGGTCTGGAGGGTGGACGACGTCCAGCCGGAGGGGAGCAGCGTGCGCGAGGAGATCCGGCGTTCGCTGACGCCTCCCGCGGGTCCCTGAGAAAGCGCTACCGGGTGGGCCGGGCCGCGGCTACGGTGTCTCTGGGCATGAACGGGACGGAGGCTCGCGTGCGCGTACTTCTTCCGGTGATGGTGTTCTCTGTCGCTTGCAACGAGATCAACCTCGTCCCCAAGGACGACAACGATGGTTCGGCTTCTCCCGGCGAGATCCGCGGGCGCGTGTGCAGCGCCGACGGTCGGAACTGGCAGGCGGACGCCCTCGTCTACACGAACATCATCGACGAAGCGGGACGCTTGACCGACACCGTGACCGCGTACACCGACCTGGACGGCAACTTCACGCTCTCAGACCTGCCGGGCGACGAGGAGTACGTGGTCTATGTGCAGGTGGGCGACGTCGTCACCGAGTACGACCCGGTCTTCCTGAACTCGGGCAGCACCATCGAGCTCGACGAGCCCGACTGCTTCGACCCGCTCGAGTTCGACGTGGCCGTCGTGACCGGCGACTACGACGACTTCGAGGTCGTGCTGGAGAACATGGGCTTCGCCAACTACGACGTCTACGACGGGCTCGCCAGCGACGAGATCACCGGCCTGCTCACCGACGCCGAGCTGTTGAGCCGCTACGACATCATCTTCATGAACGGCGGCTGCCTGGAGGAGGGCATCCTCTACGGCGCCGAGAGCGCGCTCACCGAGACGGTGGTGACCAACCTGCGCGAGTACGTGTCCAACGGCGGCCAGCTCTACGTGTCGGACTGGGCTTACGATTATGTCGAGACGAGCTGGCCCGACGCGCTGAACTTCGTGGGCGAGGACGAGATCATCGACGACGCGCAGGTCGGCGACTACGGCCTCGTCACCGCCTCGGTCTCCGACGCCTCGCTGGCGGAGTGGCTGGGCAGCGATCACGTGGACATCGAGTACGATCTCCCCGTCTGGCCGCCCATGCAGAGCGTTGAGGACTACGTGAGCGTCCACCTGTCCGGCTCGGTGGTCTACCAGGAGGGGACCAACGAGACCTCTCTACCCAACGTCCCGCTGCTGGTCTCCTTCGGCTCCGGAGACGGCAAGGTGGTGTTCAGCAGCTTCCGCGTGGCGAAGAACGCCAGCACGGACATGATGCTGGTGCTTCAGTACATGCTGTACAACCTCTGAGTCGCCTCAGCTCTGCAGCATCTGGATGCAGCGGATCTGATCGACCAGGAGTTGCTCGTTGTAGCAGGCGTCGATATCGTCCTGGTCATAGGTGCCCTCGCCGCCGCCGGTCGGGTAGCAGTACTCCTCGAAGGTGCAGACCGTCTCGCAGGTGACCGGCAGCTCGATCTGCTGGAAGCCGCCGCTGCGGCGGGCGTAGTTCAGGCTCGTGTCGCCGACTGGGGCGACCTCGTATCCCTCTGTACAGACCTCCTCACAGACCTGCAGGTCGTAACAGATCTCGTCGGCGCGAGCGCTGGGGAGGAGGACGACGAGGGCGGCGAGCACACGAAGAGCTTGAAGCATGGCGGCTTTCTCCTGTTTTCGAGTCTGCGTGGTCTACGGGTGAGCCCGTCCCGTGGATCGACCGCGGGCACAATTCGTCGGGCAGGAGCGGCCCGGGTTGATGTCTGGCTACGGGTGCCTATCTTGAGAGAGACGGCTGGGGGGCCTGCCGCACGACGCGGGCGACAGCGCTCGCGGAAGGAGCACATCATGTTCACGAAGACGCTCGAGCTCGTCTCGATGTACCTGCACGAGGCGGTGGGCGGCGCGCACGAGATCCGCCTGGAGATCGAGGAGAAGCAGCTCGGTCACTACGAGGGCCGGATCATGCTGGACCCGAACGTCTGCTCGCTGGACGGCTTCGGCAACCGGCAGGCCTGCACGAAGATGGCCATCCGCGGCGCCGCGCTCACCGGCACCCTGATGCGCACCTACGACACCGCCCGCCTCGGGCGCTCGCTGGTCCGCCTCCACATCGAGGGCCAGGAGGAGACGGCCTGGAACCTCATCGAGTTCGACCGAGCCGGCGCCTGGTACCTCACCGTGGTCACGGCCGAGCACGGCACCCACATCATCCCGCTCTACCCGGCTCACGTCTTCGTGGCGCCGACGCCGGTGGTCACCGACCCTTGAACTGAGGGCCGCGGCGCTCCAGGAAGGCGGTGATCGCCTCGCGCAGATCCTCGCTGGGGAGCGTCGCGGTGTTCCACAGCGCGACCTCCCGGAAGCCCTCGTCGGGGGTGCGGCCCATGCCCCGGCTGAGGATGCGCTTGACGCCCTGCACGACGATCGGCGGGTTGTCGGCGATCTTTCGCGCGAGCACGCCCGCCGCCGTCTGGAGGGCCTCGGCGTCGGGCAGCACCTCCTCGACCAGCCCGATGCGGAGCGCGGTGGAGGCGTCGATGTCCTCGCCCGTCAGCGCCAGGCGCCGGGTCCAGCCCTGACCGATGATGTGGGGGAGCCACTGCAGGCTGCCGAGGTCGGCGACGATGGCCAGCCGCACCTCCCGCACGCTGAAGCGCGCGCTCGCCGAGCAGAGCCGGGTGTCGCAGGCCGCGATCAGGTCCACCCCGCCGCCGATGCACCAGCCGGAGACCGCGGCGATCACGGGCTTGCGGCAGTCGGCGATGGCCCGCGTCGCGCCCTGCAGGCGCTCGATGAGGCGGAGCAGGGCCATGCGCTCGGAGGCGAGCCCACCCTCCAGCACCGGCCCCAGCTCCGGCGTCATCGCCACCAGGTCCAGCCCGAAGCTGAAATGCTCGCCGGCCCCGCTGAGCACGATGACGCGCACCCCGTCGTCCTGGTCCAGCCGCCCGAAGACCTGCGGGAGCTCGGCGAACATCTCCGGCCCCAGCCGGTTGCCCTTGCCCGGCCCGGTCAGCGACACCGTCGCCACCGGCCCGTCGATCACCACGCTCATCGAGCTCAGGCTCCAGGAATCCGCGCTCATGCTCCCTCCGCGGGAGGGGACTAACCCGAGCGCTCAGGGCCAGGGGGCGAGCAGCCTCCAGCGGGGACCCTCCAGCGCCAGCAGCCCGCGCGCCTCCAGGGCCCGCAGCAGGTCGCGGACCTCGGCCTCGGTGGTGCCGTCGTGGTTCACATGGTCGAGGAAGCTGGCCAGGCCCGCCAGGTCGCCGAGCTCGCCCTCGGCCTGGGCTCCGGCCCTCGTCAGCGCCGAGAGCGCCAGCTCCTCGCGGCTCGGGTGGGCCGCGAGCCCGTGCAGCTCCCGCGCCTTTCGCAGCGCCCCCCGCGACACCCCCGTCCGCGCGCAGGCCTCTGCCAGCGTCACCCCTGGCAGGTGGGAGAGGCGGGCGGCGCGCAGCAGCAGCGCGGGATCGGGGCGGGCCATGGATCGCGCTTATCGGCGGGCCCGGCGCGGGGCTATGCTCTCGCCGTCCTCGCACCCTCGGAGCTCGCATGCGCGCCCTGTCCCTGACCTTCCTGCTCACCGCCTGCCTCGGCAAAGACGACACCGCCACCCCCGGCGAGCTCGCCTGGTACAGCACCTGCGGGGATCCCGCCTGCAGCGGCTACTCCGGCCCCTGGGAGGGCGTGCCGCTGTGCGAGACCGAGGCGGAGGGCGTCGCCTGCGAGACCGAGGGCGCCGAGTGCGACCCCGTGGACGACTGCAACGCCCTGCTGACCTGCGTGACGGAGGACCCCAAGGACCAGGAGGGGGGCTGCCCCATCTCGCGTCGCGACGCCAAGAAGGACATCCACTACCTCTCGGATGCCGAGCGGGCGGCCCTCGCCCGGAGCCTCTTGGACACGCGCCTGGCGCGCTACCACTACAACTCCCAGCCCGAGTCCGACCCGATGCGTCTCGGCTTCATCATCGACGACCAGCCCTCCAGCCCGGCCGTGCTGCCCGGCGGGGAGCGCGTGGACCTCTACGGCTACGCCAGCATGGCGGTGGCGACCATCCAGGCCCAGCAGGCCGAGATCGACGCGCTCCGGGCCGAGCTCGCCGAGACCCGCGCCCGCCTGGACCGCCTGGAGGCCGCCGGGCGTTGAAGGAAGCCACCCCCTGGTACGTCTATGTGCTGTGGTCCGAGCGCCTCGGCCGCACCTACGTGGGCATCAGCACCGAGCCCACGCGGCGCCTCGCCCAGCACAACGGCGAGCGCGCGGGCGGCGCGCGGGCCACCCGCGGCGGCAGACCCTGGGTGATCGGAGCCTGCTACGGTCCTTTTGAGGATCGCGGCACCGCAAGCCGGGTGGAGATTCAGGTCAAGGCCCTGCGCGGGCGGGCGCGGCTCGCGCACGCGGGCTGAGCTTCTGTCCCAACTCTGTCCCAGCGTGCGCGGGCAGCTCCACGCGCTCCGGCGCTCTGGTAGTCTGGATCCGCTCGAGCATATCGCTCGCGCACAACACAGGGGGAAGCTCATGAAGACCCGTACCAACGTCAAGGCCGGCGGCGGCTTCTGGGGCGACTGAGCCCAGCCTCGGGGGGGCCCTCCTCGCGGGGGGCTCCCCCGTCAGGTCATCGGCGCCTGCGCGCCAGCAGCGCGAGCGTCAGGCCGATCAACGACCAGGCCGGCGCATCTCCCGCGATCCCGCCTGCGCAGCCGCACTCCCCCAGGTCCCCGAGCGCGCCCGGCTTCCCCGGCCCGGTCTCTGGCCGCGCCGTGTCCGAGGGGGGCGAGTCGCCGCTCTCCCTGCCCCCGCCGCTCTCGGCCTCCTCAGGCCAGCTCCCCGCGCAGTCTGCAGAGAGGCTGTACGCGCTCGCCGTGCCCTCGTAGCCGTCCACGACCACCGTATAGACGTGGCCCGCCTCCGCCGTGAAGGTCAGCGTCTCGTCGCTGGTGGCCGAGCCGTCCGCGTAAGCCAGGCACTCGGTCGCGTCGCAGGCCTCGCTGGCCAGCACGTAGAGGTCGAGGTCGCCCGACAGCCCGGTCAGCGAGAGCGTCACCTCCTCGTCGCGATCCGTGGCGAAGCTCCAGCTCTGCTCGGGCCCGCTGTAGAGCCACTCACCGCAGCCGTAGAAGGCCCGCACGCTCTCGCCCGCGTCGTTGCTGCCCGACAGCGTCTCGCCGCAGCCCAGCGCCCCGCTCGGCGCGCAGGGGGCGATGTCCTCGCAGGTCGCCGCGGGCACGCCCAGGTACTCGCCCTGGTCCACCCAGTAGCTCGGCGGCCCCACGCAGTCCCCGACGAAGGGGTCGTGGTAGTCCTCGTCCATGCCGTAGACGCCGAAGTGCAGGTGGGGCCCCGTCGAGTAGCCCGAGCTGCCGCCCTCTCCCAGCGGGGTGCCGCAGTCCACCACCTGCCCCACGCTGACGGCCACGCTCCACTTCTTCAGGTGCGCGTAGAGGGTGGCCTTGCCGTCCGCATGCTGCACCCAGACGTAGTTGCCGTAGCCGCCGCCCCCGTCGCAGTCGCCAGTCGTGCACTCGTCGTACTCGCCGTCGTTGATGGCGGTCACCACCCCCGCCGCCGCCGCGACCACCGTGCGGCCCTCCTCCATGCCCTCGAAGCTGCCGAAGCCGTAGTCGCTGCCCCGGTGCCCCGAGTAGGTGTAGTCCCCGCAGGCCCAGTCGTAGCCGTCGTGATCCTTGTAGGCGGTGGGGTAGAACTCCGCGTAGTCCTCGTCCGAGGCCGGGAAGCGGTAGTCCTGGGCCAGCGCGAGGCCGAGGAGGGGGACGCCGAGGAGCAGGATCATGGGAGCCTCAGCTCATGGAGCCCATCCGGCCCCTCCCAGCGCACGAGCCCGTCCGCGCCCACCTCCGGCGGGCCCCGGTGCGGCGGCGGGACGAAGCCGGCGGGCGGCTGGCCGGGGGTGCGAGGGGCGCGCTCCAGCCCCAGGTTGGTGAGCTGCGTGGGCTCGCCCCCGGCGAAGGGCATGGTCCACAGCGAGGCGATCCCCGTGCGGCTCCAGGTGAAGACCACGCGCTCCCCATCGGGGGAGAGGGCCGGGCGATCGGGCGTCCCCTCGGCCAGCAGGCGGCGCGGGGTCGAGCCCGGCTCGAGCGCGTAGAGCGCGCTGCCCTTGCCCTCGCGGCGGGCCCAGACCACCCGATCTCCGGCCACGGCGGGCTGGCCGAGCAGGCCCTCGTCCAGGGGTGGCTCGCGCTCCTCGCCCGCGCTCGTCCGCGCGCCCCCGCTGGCATCCGCGCTCGCCCGAGCGGGTGGACCGGGTCGATCACAGGCCTGGATCGTCCACAGCAGCAGGATCGTGCGGAGCATGAGCCCCTGTAGCGCGCGATCCTGCGAATGTCGAGCGGACACCGCGACAAGGCCGGGTTACCCCTCTACTATGCCCTGGCCAACCACCCACGCTCCTCTCCGCTGTCGCTGCGGCAGCGGTCGCATCTACAAGCGCTGCTGCCTCCCGCTGCACGAGTGGAAGCAGCCGCCCAGCGCCGAGGCGCTGATGCGCGCCCGCTACGCCGCCTACGCCTACGGGCTCGTCGACTTCATCGTCGAGACCACCGACCGCACCGGCCCCCGCTGGCAGCGCGACATGGCCGTCTGGAAGGCGGAGATCCGCCGCTTCAGCGAGGAGACCCGCTTCCTGCGCCTGGAGGTCCTGGACAGCCAGGAGCAGGGCGACGACGCCACCGTGCGCTTCTTCGCCCACCTGCAGTCCGGCCCGCGGGACACGTCCTTCGGCGAGACCAGCACCTTCGTCCGGCAGGGCGGGTGGTGGAAGTACCATGGGGCGGTGGAGGCGGAGAGAGGGGCGCAGGCGCAGAGAGGGGTGGGCGCGCAGCCAGCTCCATGATCCGCGGCGAAGGCTGAGTCTCTCTCCTCACGCATTCTTTACGAGCCGCGAGCTCCCTGCGCGAGGACAGCGCCCGGCGTGACGTTATCGGGATCGCCATGCGCGCAGCCACCCTCGCCCTCCTCCTCGCCTGCGAACCCACCGACAAGGACGGCGGTCCCATCCCCGTCGAGGATCGCCCCAGGCTCGACGACACCGCGGGCGAGGGCGAGGGCGAGGGCGAGGGCGACACCGCCGAGAGCGCCGAGCCGGAGCCCGATCCCTCCCGCGACTGCCACCCCGACCTGGCCGACTGGCCGGAGAGCTGGGCGCGGCTGGAGGAGCAGGTGCTGGAGCTGGTCAACGAGGAGCGCGCCGAGGGCGCCGACTGCGGCAGCTACGGCACCTACCGCCCCGCGCCCGCGCTCGAGATGGAGGAGCACATCCGCTGCGCCGCCCGCTACCACTCCCTGTGGATGGCGCAGGAGGACAGCTTCACCCACGAGAGCCCCGGCGGGGACCTGGGCGCCGAGTTCACCTCCCGCATGAGCGCCGCCGGCTTCACCGGCTCGCCCGTGGGGGAGAACATCGCCGCCGGCTACAGCAGCGCGCGCGACGTGGTGGCGGGCTGGATGGACTCCGACGGCCACTGCTCGAACATCATGAGCCCCTACGCCACGCTCATCGGGATCGGCTATTACCAGGGTGGAAGCTGGGGACATTACTGGACGCAGGACTTTGGGAGCTGATTTTTCGACTGGATGGTCTTGACATGGCAACAGAAAGCCTCGAAGATGGATTCAGGGTCGAATCTGCTGGAGGCTGCTGCTGTGAAACTCGACTCCCTCTCCATCGACGTCCTGCACGCCATGCAGGAGGTCGCCACCGAGACCGCGCGCGACGACCGCGAGGCCCTTCGCCGCCGCAACGCTGGTCTCCACGTCAGCTTCCCCGCCGAGGAGAAGCGCCGCCCCGCCCACCACGCCGGCCCGGCCATCCCCATGGGGGCCGACGACGAGCGCCGGACGGGCAAGGTCATCGTGATGGACTTCGGGAGCCGCGCCCGCGTGCGGGCCTGATCTGGCCGGGACCCTCGGCGGCGCTTAGCTTCAGCGCATGATCCTCGCGCTGCTGCTGGCCTGCGTCCCGGCCGATCCTCCCGTTCGGAGCTTCGTGGACCTGCCCGCGGCCCCCGCGCGCGGCCTGGTCTTCCAAACGGAGACCCAGGCCTGGGACGCGGTGCGCGAGACGCTGATCGCGGGCGGCGTGCCGCGCCTCCAGACCGCCACGCTCAGCTTCTCCGAGCGCGTGCCGCTGTCGACCAGCGAGGGCGGCGTGGTGGTGATCCGCCGCTTCCTGGGCGGCCCGGTCCTCGCCGAGGCGCGCCTGACGGAGCTGGGCCTCGGGGAGGGCGCGCTGGACCCGGCGCAGATCTGGGAGGGCTGGCAGGCGCTGGCCGTGGGATCGCTGGCGTATGAGCTCGCCCGCGTCTCGGCGCGGGACAAGGGGCTGGAGCTCGGACCCGAGGAGGAGGCCCGGCTGGCGGCCTCCGTGGAGCGCGCGACCCTGCTGGAGCTCGCCGCGCGCGCCCAGATCCCGCCCTCCTGGCCCGACGCGCAGCGCGCCCTCGTCTGCGCCCTGGCGCGGGGAGCGCGCGCCGCCGAGCTCCAGGCCCAGACGCGCTGCGACGCCGGCCTCCAGCCCGTCCCCCTCGAGGAGCTGGCCGGTCGCCTGGAGGCGCCGCCCCTGGACCTCTTCGCCGCGCTGGCCGCCCCCGACGCGCGCGGGCCGGAGGCGAGGTCCGGCCTCCTGCGCGGCGATCCCGTCGGCCACCCCCTGCGGGTCGAGGACATCGGCGGCGCCGTGGCCGTCACGCCGCCCGACCAGAGCTGGCGCCTGGAGATCCAGCCGGGCGAGCGCCCCGACGAGCTCCGCGCCGTGCTCGTCCTGCCCATCGCCGATCCGCCCGAGCTCCACGCCCGCACGCTCGGCCTCGTCAACGCGCTCAACCGCGCGCTGGGCGGGGAGATGCTGCTCGTGGTGCTCTCGCCCGAGGGGCTGGTGTTCTGGGTGAGCCGCTGGCCGCTGGAGGGCGCGGACAGCCCGCTCACCCTCGCCGCCAGGCTCTCGCGGCTGGCGGAGGCCACGATGAGCGCGCTCCCCGCGGTGCAGGCGGGGGCCATGACGCCGGAGAAGGCGGCGGAGGCGGCCCTGGAGGCCCTGAACCCCCCGGCGCCGGAGGAGCCATGAGGTCTCTCTCGCCTGCCCTCCTGCTCCTGCTCTGCGGCTGCGTGGACTACGCCCGCGTCGACTACGTCATCGACCTTCGCGCGGGAAAGGCCACGATCACCTGGCAGGATCTCCGGGGAGAAGGCCGGGACGACCTGACGACCCTGCTGACGAAGCTCATCCCGGAGGGGAGCTTCGAGGCGGAGTTCCCGCGGGCCACCGTGCTGCGCAAGGAGGCGGTCCCCCAGGAGGGCCGCCTGGACGTGGTGGTGGAGCTGGGGCTCGCCGCGCCCGCCGACGCCGGCCTTGGCGCCTGGGACCGACGCCGACCCTACCGCCTCTGCCCGCCGGAAGACGCAGAGTTCACGCAGACCAACGCGGACTATCGCGACGCGGACGGCTGTGTGGTCTGGCGGCGCGGCGTGGGCGTGCTGCGGGCGCAGGCCCGGATGCGCGGGGAGGTCGAGGGGGAGAGCCTGCTGGCGGAGTACGAGCGCTGGGTGGCGGAGGGGAGGCCGCCGCTGGGGGTGGAGGAGGGGAAGGGGGAGTAGGGTGCGCTAAGGTGGTCAGATTTGCGAATTTTCCGCAGAATTGATAGCCTGATCGTTGAGGGCGTGCGAGATCACTCCCTGGAGGGACGGCGATGCTCCTGGAGTTCTCCATCGGCAACTATCGTTCGATTCGGGAGCCCGTGACGCTGAGCATGCTCGGCACCCACCTCCGCAGCCCATCGGAGGACCTGGACGCGCGGACCCTCGCCACGCTCGAGGACGGGCGCAAGGTCCTGCGCAGCGCCGTGATCTATGGCCCGAACGCGAGCGGCAAGTCGAACATCGTCCTCGCCCTGTCCGCGCTGCGCTGGCTCGTCCTCAATTCTGCTCGAGAGGTCGGACGGGACACGAGCCTGCCGGTTGAGCCCTTCCTGCTCGATGAGACCTCCATCACGCTCCCGACCCGGCTCGAGGTCGTGTTCGTGGCCCAGTCCGTCCAGTACCGCTACGGCGTGGATCTGCACGCGGAGAAGATCCGGGAGGAGTGGCTGTATTCGCGCGCCCTGTCCACCCCGCGAGAGACGCGCCTCTTCCGGCGTGTGGGAGAGCGGATCGAGCTTGGGCGGTCCTTCCCGGAGGGGCGGCGGTTGGAGTCGAAGACGAGAGAGAACGCGCTGTTCATCTCCGTCTGCGAGGCGTTCAACGGGGAGATCGCTCGGCGTGTCGTGAGCTGGTTCCAGCGCCTGGGCTTGTTGACGGCGGCGCATCATCACCCCCTGCATGGGGAGTGGATGGACCGATACACGGCGGACATCCTGGCAGGTCGGGCGGGGCCCGGCCTGAGGCCGGACGTGCTGGGCATCCTGCGGGGCGCGGATCTGGGGATCGAGGAGGTCTCCGTCCAATATCGTCCGCTTCAGGAGACGCTGCCCGCGGCGCTCCCCGAGGCTGTCCGCGAGCTCATCCTCGGATCGAGCGCCAAGGAGATGCCCGTGGTCTCCACGTTGCGGTCGAGGAGAGGGGCGGCGGGAGAGGTGAGGGATCAGGTGAGCTTCTCCCTGTCGCGACAGGAGTCGGACGGCACGCAGAAGCTGTTCCGGCTCGCGGGCGCGATCGCGGACACCCTGAAGGCCGGTGATCCGCTGGTCGTCGACGAGCTGGACGCCAGGCTCCACCCGCTGCTCACGGCGGCCATCGTGGATCAGTTCCATTCCCCGGAGCCGGCGGCGAGGCGGGCTCAGCTCGTCTTCGCGACGCATGACGTGTCGCTCCTCAGCCCTGAGCGCTTCCGTCGTGACCAGGTCTGGTTCATGGACAAGGACCCTGCTGGCGCGAGCCGCCTCTTCTCTCTGGCCGAGTTCCAGGGGGTGCGGCAGGATGAGGCTTTCCAGAAGAGTTATCTCGCAGGTCGTTATGGCGCGCTCCCCTGGCTGGGTGGGTTCGCGCGTCGGGGGGCGGTCGAGCATGGCTCGTGAGTCGCGGAGATCGGGCGGCACGCTGGGGCGCGCGGTCGGGACGCGCCAACCTGTCCCCCGACTCCTGAGCGTCGCTCAAGCTGGTCAGCGAGGCAGAGCGGCTCAGCAGGAGCCAGGAGTACGACGAGGTCTGGTGCGTGTTCGACCGGGACAGCTTCCCGGCCGCGGAGGTCAACGGGGCGTGCTCGCGGATCGCGCTATTGGAGGCGCTGAGGCATGCGCAGCGCCTGAGGGCGGAGGTGGCAGGAGCGACGCCCGCGGAGACCTGCCCAGCCACATCGGTGGATGTGCTGGTGACCCGGTTGAACGAGATCGCGGCTCAGGTGGGGCGTTCGGGCGGGGCTGGGTGAGGGGCGAGGAGAGCGACTCGATCTGGTGTGTCCGATGGTCTGCGATTTGGTCAGGAGGTGAGGTATTTCGGGCGTTTTACCGCGGAGGGCGCGGAGGGCGCGGAGTCGGCGCGAGAGGGGTCGTGGCGGGTCGAGGTCTCGTCGCCGCGCTCGGGGGTGAGAGGGGGGTGGGCGCTTGTTGGAGGCCGGAGATCATGATCCTGACGTGGTTGACGGGGGGGTGGGGGTGAAGTTCTGCGTTGGCCCAGATCCGCCCGGGGGGACCGGAACGGCGGCCGGCAGGACCAGCCGGAAACCCAGGTGCTCGAGTTGCCCGGAAGGGAGGGTTCTGGCCCGGGAGGCGGCGCGCGCCCGCTCGGCTGTGTTGGTGGACGAGCCACCGCGGAAGACGTGGTATGAGGCGCTTGGAACGCCGACTGGATCTCTCACCTCAGAGGCCGGATCGTAAGGACCGAACCCGTCCCATACCCACTCCCACACATTCCCGTGCAGGTCGCAAAGGCCCCAGGGCTGCTCCGCTGCCGTACACACTGCGTGCGTCCGACCCGCGCTATTCCCGTCGTACCAGCCAGCCCGCCCAAGGTCCGCCTCCGTGTTCCCGGTCCCATAGACCGTCGCCTGACCCGCCCGCGCCGCGTATTCCCACTCCGCCTCCGTCGGCAGACGGTAGCCGCTCGCGCCCCGTGACCAGCTCACCGCCCCCCCCTGCTCGCAGTCCGCGCCCACGATGTAGGCCGGCTCAAGGCCCTCCAGGCGGGACAGGGCGTTCGCGAAGCGCACCACATCGCACCAGCTCACGGCCTCCACGGGGAGATCATCCTCTGTGAATGCGGAGGTTGCCCAGTTCAGACCTGCGGCCTCCGTGTCCTTCGCTGCCCGCGCCTCCCAGACCACCGCCCGCCACTGCCCCTGTGTCACCTCGCTTTGGGCGAGCCAGATTGGCCCGGTCAGGCGGACACGATGGAGCGGGCGTTCGTAATCGGTTCCTTTGCCATTTGTGCTACCCATATCGAACTCTCCGGCAGAGAGCTCGAGAAAGCGAAACTCTGTCCAGAGTCCAATCGTCACGATACGACTGCGACCGGTGGGCGCGCCGATCGGGGAGGAACCGACAGCGCCAATAGGTTCTTGGAGCGACGCAGGGACTGCGGGGCGCTTCAAGTCGCCTTCGATCACGATGCGGCTCCGCTCCGCCAACCTACTGATCCCAGCATCCAACAGCACCCCGCCCACGCCGATCATCGCGCCCACCATCACCAGACCCAGCCGCCCGAGGCGCGTCCGCGCCTTCGCCGCGCGCTCCCGGGCCCGCGCCTCCCCTACGCGCGCCTGGGCCTCCTCCGCCCGCCGCGCCCGCGCCTCGGCCTCGCGCGCCACGCTTGCGGTCTTGTCCCTCGCCTCGCGCTGGCGTTCCAACTCGCCGCTGGTCAGCACGAGGCGCTTCTCCACCTCCGCCAGTGTGGTCTCGAGCCTCTTCCTCTCCTCGACGCGGCGTCGCTCGGCCTCCTGGCGCCGCCGGTCTTCGTTCGCCTCCAGGATCCGCTTCCAGGCGGCTTCCAGGGCTGCGGTGTCGGGGAAGCGATCACCGGGGCTCCGCGCACGGCCTTGGATCAGGATTTCGACCAGGGCAGGATCGCGCCCCGAGAGACGGGCGCGGACCTCTTCGGGGCGCTCGGGCCACTCCCCGATGGGCTCGGGGAGCGCGAGGCGCAGGAGGATCTTGCAGAGGCTGTACTGATCCATCCGGGGGTTGGGGGGAGGGGGCTCGGGGAGCAGGAGCTCGGGAGCCAGGTAGGGGTGGACCGGGGCGCCCGTGCGATAGGCGTGGATCTCCTCCTGCGCGTGGCCGAGATCGATGAGTCGGGGCCGATCCTGATCGTCGAACAGGATGTTCTCGGGCTTGAGGTCGAGGTGCAGGACGGGCGGATTGAGCCGGTGCAGCGCCGCGAGCGCGCCGGCCAGCTCGGCGCCCAGGCGGGCCAGCTTCAGGTCGGGCCAGGGCTCCCGTCGTTGGATGCGCTCCTGCAGGCTGCCGCCCCCCAGGTGCTCGCAGACCATCCAGGCCCTGTGGGGCTCCAGGACGAGGTGGTAGACGCGCAGCAGCGCCGGGTGCTCCACCCCGGCCAGCAGCCGGTACTCCCGCTCCAGGCGCTCCCGTCCGGCGGGCCCGCGGAGTGGATCGGCCAGCTTGATCGCGCGCTTCACGCCGGCGCTGCGGTCGATCACCTCGTAGACGATCCCTGATCCGCCCCGCCCCACCTGTTTCAGGTCGATGTAGCCCGGGAAGTCCTCTGCGACGGCGTTAAGGCGGCCTCTGAGCGCTACGATTTGCGGCCCGAAGGCTGGCCGAGCCTTGAAAAGGGCACGCCAAAGGCGCTCATCCTGAGTGCGGTGGTGGCGGTGGAGCAGGCCCGCCACCTCGTCGCCCATCTGGGTCGGACTGACCGCGCCCTCGGGCAGCTCCCGCGCGAGCGCCTCGCCCTCGGCGAGCTCGCGCACGAAGCGGCGGAGCTCGTCGGCGGAGAAGGCCGCGGCGAGGAGTCTGGCAAGGTCGGCAACGGGGGAGGAGTCCGGGCTCACCCCCTCTGCATAGCCGCGCGCCACGCTCCCCTCAACCCTCCGAGAAGCGGAGGCGGCCGTCCGCACGCCCCAGCACGCGAAGACGCGCGGCGTCGCCCGCCACGACGACGTGTGACGAGAGGGTCAGACTGCGTGGCGACTCTCCCTGTTCCGTGTGTTGGAACAGCTCGCGCCCATGGGTGTCCAACACGGTGAGCGTCCAGCTCAGCTCGCCCCCCGTCGCGCGCTGGGCGGTGATCGCGGCCACGCCCTGGTCATCGGAGGAGAGCGCGACCCCCTGGCCGGGGATGGCGCGCTCCGCGAGGACGGCGCCGCCCGCCAGATCGACCCGGGTGAGCTGTCCGTCGAGCGCCAGCGCCCAGGCCGATCCCTCGGGGCCAGGGCTGACGCGCTCCAGGGTCTGGGCGGTGCTCCAGGGCACGGGGTGGACCTGGCCGCTCGCGTCCACGACCTGCAGCCCCCCGATGACGGCCTGCAGTAGGGCTCCCCCGCGGAGGGGCACGACGTCCCCCCTTCCTGGGTTGTCGAGCTCTCGGGCGACGAGCACGTCCAGCCGACCGTAGCGCTCCATGAGCGACGTGCGCCAGGCCCTCGTCCGGTCGGGCGAGAGGATCCAGAAGGCGTCGCTGGCCCCCGGCTCGGGGAGCACACCTACCGGGTCCTCGCCCGTGATCACCAGCACAGGGTGACGCTCCACGACACGCTGGGCGGAGACGCGCATGGCCACGTCGACGCCATCGACGCGGCCGAGCGCGAGCAGCGCGCCGTCAGGCAGCCCCGCGAGTCCATAGGTCGCCTCCATGGGCAGCTCGAGGTGGAGCACCCCGTCCTCGCCGCGGACCAGCAACGCGCGCTCTCGAAGCTGCCCGAGGCCCGCCCCGCCGAGGGCGATCCGATCCCCGCGCCGGCTCCGGGTGATGCCGGGCGCCTCGATGGGAGCGGGCTGCGTGGGGGATAGGGGTGGGATGGGTGCGGGCGCCCCGCTGGTGGGCTGGACCACGCGGTCACACCCGAGGATCAGGGTTGCTCCGACTCCCTTGAGCACGTCGCGCCTCCGCATCATGTCCCGCCTGGCCCTCAGAGCTTGTCCTTGTACGCCGCGCGGAGATCCGCGAGCTGTTGGGGAGTCTGACACATCGTCGCCTTCGCCTTGTACTCCTTGTAGACGTCCTCCTTGCCGGGGGGCGCGTTGAGCGCCTGGATGTCCTTGTCATCCGTCTTGAACACGCGCTGGCGGAAGAAGTCCCACTGCTTCTGGCGGGTCTCCGCGGCGGCGCGCGCGTCGGCGACCTCCGTCTCCAGGGTCTTCTGGAGCTCCTCCTCCTTCTTGATCTCGTCCGGCGTCGCCCCGGCTGCCTTCATGCCCTCGATGCGGTCCTTCTGGTCCTTGAGCTTGCCTTCCTTCGTGTTCAGATCGGACTTCGGGCCGCTGACGAGATCCTTGTAGAGGCCCTCGGGCTGGTGGATGGCCTTCGCGTAGACCTCCGCGAAGTGATCCTCCGGGTTGCTGAGGGCGTAGCCCCACTCTGTGCCCCCCGGGATGGCGCCCTTCTGCACCCCCAGGAAGTCTCCTCCATAGGGGTTGACCTCATAAGTCTTCGCGCCGCTGGTGACCGTGGGGCGCGAGCCGTAATGGTCCTTGCGCTTCGCCTCCATGTCGCCGATGCTCTTGTCCGCGTCTTTCTCCGCGTCCGCCTGGCTCTTCCCGTTCGCCTTCGCGTCGTCGATGAGGCGTTGACGGAGGGCGTCCTTGCCCAGGTTCTCCCAACCGTTGATGGCGCGCCAGTCGTTCCAGAGGGCGTTGTCACCCTGGTGGACCGTGTGGCCGACCTCGTGCGTAAGCACCTCCTCGATCAGGCTCAGCGGGGCCTTGTTGCCCGTTCCTCCTGGGAGATGTCCGGCCAGCTCGCTGTTGGCCTGGGTGCGCCAGGGCGCGGGAGACTTGTTGGTGCCCGCGGCGGGGTCCCAACCCGTGCCCGTGTCAAAGACTCGGATGCGCCCACCTCCTGCGTCCGCCCCGGTGCTCTTGCGATCTGTCCAGTTCCCGGCGGCGTCCTTCTCCTTCGCGGAGGCCTCTCGGCGAATCTCCCGGAGCGAGCTCTTGTTCGTGACGTCGCCCGGCGGCATGCGGTCGAGCGCGCCGGAGATCTGGTCGAGCTCTGCCGAGCTCCAGGTGCGTCGCTCGGTGGACGGGTTGTCCTTGTCGCCTTTCTGTCCGAAGTCGTTGGTGAGGTTGATGTTGTATTTGCGCTCGATGTCAGCCTCTTTCGTCTTTCGGTCGATGAGGCTCTGGACATCCTTCTCCGTCAGCTTGCCATCCGCGAGCTGCTTCATCGCGGCGTCGACCTCGTCCTGGACCTCCTTGTTGTTGGAGTCGACGATCTTCTTCCGCTGATCGTTCGTGATGATGTTCTGTTTCTGCTCGTCGGTCTTGCCCCACCAGCCGCCCTCGTCCTTTTTGTCGCGATCCGCGTCGTTGGCGACCTTCGCCTTGTGATACTCCGCCCAGAGCTTGAGCTTTCGCTCTGGATCGTGCGTGTTGTCCATGAGCGTCTTGAAGCTCTCCTTGTCGAGCTGCGTGGTGTTCTCCAGCAGCCGGTCGAAGGAGGTCTTGTCCATCTTCGCGATCGCCTTCCCCTGCAGTTCGGGGGGGAGGTCGCTCAGCGTCTTGATGGACTCCCGAGCGTCATTGTCCGTCACCGCCCAGTCGAAGAGCCCATAGGACATGCGGTCCGTGACCTTCGAGATCGCGTCGTCGATCTTTCGGTCGTTCTCCGCCTCCTGGTCCGCGGCCGGAGGCTGATCGACACGGCACATGTTCTCCCCGCTCACCTGCGCGGCGAGGTCGAGGAAGTCGAGCCCGCTCCCCAGCCCTTCGGGCCCCGCCTGCGACGACAGCAACGACTTCACCCAGTCGTTCCCGCCAAAGGTCTGGCGGGCAAAGGCACCCGCGGGCGTCATGGCCGCTCCGAGGTAACCGGGGCCCTCCGCTGGCGACGCCTCCGGCTCCTGTTCGTGCTTCTGCTCCTTTGGGAAGACCTCTTGGGCGTAGGCGGTCATGCAATCCCCTGGCGACCCGATGAGGACCGCCCCTCGATCCTCTCACCGAGCGCGGAGACTTGCAAGCGCGCGCAATTCGCGGGGGACGCTATGTCAATTCCCTCAGAACATCCTCCCAAAATGGTACACCACCTGCTTCTGCCACCAGTCCCAGTCGTGGCGCGAGTCCTTCCCCCAGATGTCCGTCTCGGACGGGATCCCCTTCTGGCGCAGCAGCTCCCCCAGCGCGATGGTCTCCTCGATGCAGCCCTCCTCCCACGGCCCCTGGCCACACACGAGGGTGAGGTGCGTGGACCGGACCCGGGCGAGGCCCTCGCCGTTGAGGCCGCGCACATAGGCGAGCGGGTTGTTGAAGTACACGTCGGTGTTGGTCTCGCCCCCGGTCAGGGCGGTGGCGAGGTAGCGCCCGCTCATACACAACGCGCGGGAGAAGAGCTCGGGGCGCTTGAGGGCGAAGTTGGCGGCGTAGGTGGCGCCCAGGCTGCAGCCGGTCGCCAGGATGGGCGCGTCCGGCCAGCGGCAGTCCTGCCGGATGAAGGGGACCAGCTCGTCGGTGATGAAGCGCTCGTAGGCCCGGTGGCGCTCCATGCGCTCGGCCAGCGTGCCCTCCTTCTTCGTCCAGGTCTCGCCGACGTTGCTCTCCGGGCAGTAGAGCTTGACCTTCCCGCCCAGCAGGAAGGGCTCCAGCACCTCGATCATGCCCTTGGCGCTCCACTCGTGGGCGAAGCCCGCGGCGCTGGGGAAGACCAGGACGGGGAGGCCGAAGTGCCCGTAACACCAGAGGTGGACACGGCGGCCCATGGCCGGGCTCTCGGGGGTCAGGTAGCGCTGCTGCATGGGGAGGGCTCCGGGCAGGCCGATAGCCCGCGGGCGCACGGTCGCCCAGGGGTGCCGCGCCGATTGATCGGGCAGGGGTTGGCCGCGCCCAGAAGTGAGGGGTGCGGGGTCAGATGAAAGTGGCCCTTTCTCGCTGAAAATGCAGGCGCTTCGCCCGTGATACGCTGGTGCCACGGAGGGAAGCATGAGCCAGGTCTGGAAGGTCGGTCCGCTGCTTCTGAGCCTCAGCTGCAGCGCGGGGGTTGTGGATCTGAAGGACCTGGGGGGAGGCTCCAGCGACTCCGGCCCCTCGGGCGAGGGCGAGGGCGAAGGGGAGGGCGAAGGCGACAGCGGCCTCCCCAGCGGCGAGGGCGAAGGGGAGGGCGAAGGGGAAGGCGAGGGCGAGGGCGAGGGCGAGACCGGTCAGCCGTCGGCCTGCGCGCCGACCCTGCCCGCCGAGGTCAGCGTGGTGACGGAGATGGTCTCCGATCTGGACAACGGCGGCAGCTACTGGCTCTGCGCGGGCTCCAGCGTGATGGCCAACGCCAACGCCGGCACCTACTACGTGGACCCCGGCGCGGCGCTCACACTCTCCGGCAACGGTGTTAGCCTCTGGCTCCGGGAGGGAGGGGTGGCCACGATCTCGGGCAACGGGCTCGACGCCTGGGTGGAGGACACGGCGGATCTCGTCTACAGCGGGAACGGCGAGGTCAGCGCCTGCCCGTCCTTGAGCTTCGACGCCAGCGCCGTGGCCTCGCCATGCCCCTGACATGATCGCGGATCTCGTCTTCAACCTCGTCGCGCTCACGCTCGGCGGGCTGGTGGTGGCGCGGGCGCGGCGGGTGGAGGTCGCCCTGCTGGCCGGGCTGCTGCTGTCTACGGCGCTGGCGGTGGTGGGGGGACGGCTGTTCGGGCGCCTCTTCCTGCCGATGCGCCTGCTCTCATGGTCCCTCTTCCTGCACCTGCCGCTGCTGCTGGGCTTCGCCTCCTGGCGGATCGGGCGGCGCTGGCCGGCGGCCCTGGCGGGGGCGCTGCTGGTGGTGGGGGCCGACGCCTTCCTGGTCGAGCCGCGCATGCTCGACGTGACCACGCTTCAGGTGCGCTCGCCCCTGCTGCGCCGGCCCTGGCGGGTGGCGCTGGTGGCGGACCTCCAGACGGATCGCGTGGGCGAGCGCGAGCGCGAGGTGCTGCGCCGGGTGCTGGACGCGCGGCCGGACCTCGTGCTGTTCGCGGGGGACTACCTCCAGATTCACGACGACGCGGCCTACGAGGCGGGGGTGCCCGCCTTCCAGGCCCTCCTGCGCGAGAGCGGCTTCGTGGGAGGCTCCGCGCCGCCCGCCTACGCCGTGCAGGGGAACATGGAGTGGCGCGCCGGCTGGGAGCGCCTGTTCGAGGGCAGCAGCGTCATCCCCGTGCGCGAGACGCGCGCCTTCCAGCACGAGGAGCTCACGGTCTACCCGCTCTCCTTCGCGGCCTCCTTCGCCCGCGAGCCGCTGCCCGACGTGGGCGAGGGCTTCAGCGTCCTCATGGGCCATGGCCCCGACTTCGCGCTGGGCGACCCTCCGGGGAACCTGCTGCTCGCCGGCCACACCCACGGCGGCCAGGTGCGGCTCCCGCTGCTGGGGCCGCTGATCACCTTCTCCAAGGTCCCGCGGGCCTGGGCCAGCGGGCTCACGCGCCTCGGGCCCGACCAGACCCTCTACGTGAGCCGCGGCGTGGGGATGGAGCGGGGGGACGCGCCGCGCCTGCGCTTCAACTGCCTGCCGGAGCTGGTCTTCCTGGAGCTCGCCCCAGGGCCAGGCGGGGGCGAGGCGGGGGCGTGGCTGGGCAAAGAATAGACGTGGACCGGCCTGGAGCATTCAAATAGGGGAGCGTCTTCTCGCTCCCGGAGCTCCGATGCCCCTGTTCCAGCGCCCCGCCGAGACCCCCGAAGAGATCGCCGCGAGCGCTCCGCTGAGCATCCCGCCGTCCGAGGTCGGCAAGATGAGCGAGGAGGAGTGGTACCAGAACGCCTACCGGGGAGAGCACGCGCCGCAGCTGACCTGGCGGGCGGTGATCCTGGGCTCCCTGCTGGGCTTCCTGCTGGCGTTCACCAACCTCTACATCGGCCTGAAGGTGGGCATCCACGTCGGCGTGGCGATCACGGCCTGCGTGATGAGCTTCGTGCTGTGGAACCTCGCGCTGAAGATGGGTCTGGCGCGCTCGCAGCTGGGGATCCTGGAGAACAACTGCATGCAGTCCACGGCCTCGGCCGCGGGCTACTCGACGGGCAGCACGATGGTCTCGGCGCTGCCGGCCCTGCTCATGCTCACGGTGACGCCGGAGAACCCGGCGGGCGAGCACATGCCCTGGCCGCTCATGGCCTCCTGGACGGCCGCCATCGCCCTGCTGGGCGTGTCGCTGGCCATCCCCATCAAGCGCTCGCTCATCAACCGGGAGCGGCTGACCTTCCCCTCGGGCACCGCCGCGGCCGTGACCCTCCAGACCTTCTATGCGTCCGGCGAGGAGGCGGTGCGCAAGGCGCGGGTGCTCCTGTGGACGGCGCTGGCGGGGGCCGTCTTCCCGCTGCTCATCGACATGAACGCGGTCAGCAAGGTGGTCACCAACCCCGACGGCAGCAGCACGACCACGCGAGAGCCCCTGCTGCCCGCCACCTGGCCGATGTTCGACTGGCTCCCCGGGCGCGGCTCGCACACCGGGGCGGACGGGCAGACCGCGGCGCTCAAGCCCTCGGACTGGGGCGTGGTCTGGGACATGAACCCGGTCATGGTGGCGGCGGGGGCGCTGGTCGGGCTGCGCACGGGCGTGTGGATGCTGCTGGCCGCGCTGGCGCTGGCCTGGCTGGTGGGCCCGGCCGGGCTGGAGTACGCCTGGACCAACCCGAAGGGGGACGTGGTCTACGGGGTCACCAAGGCGGCGAAGGCGTGGAAGGAGGTCGGTCTCTGGCTGGGCGCGCCGATCATGGTGGCCAGCGGGCTGCTGTCCTTCGCGTTCCAGTGGCGGACCATCGTGCGCGCCTTCCAGGGCCTGCGCGGCGGCGAGAAGAGCCAGCACGCCGACGTGGAGGTGTCGAGCTCCTGGTTCGCCGCGGGCGTGCTGGTGAGCGGCGCGGCCGTGGTCGGGCTCGCCCACGCGTACTTCGAGATCCCCTTCTACTACGGGATCCTCGCGGTGCTGATGACCTTCGCCCTCTGCCTGGTCGCCGCGCGCGCCACGGGGGAGGCCGACTTCACGCCGACGGGCGCGATGGGCAAGATCATGCAGCTCACCTACGGCGCGCTGATCCCCCAGAACGCCACGGCCAACCTGATGACCGCGGGCATCACGGCCGGCGCCGCCAGCGCCAGCGCCGACCTGCTGAACGATCTGAAGAGCGGCTACCTGCTGGGCGCCGATCCTCGGCGTCAGTTCGTAGCTCAGGCGGCCGGGATCCTCTCGGGCACCATCGCCACGGTCATCGGCTTCTACCTCTTCATCCCTGACGCCACGGCGCTGATGGGCACCGACGACAAGGCCCCGGCCTTCCCGGCCCCCGCTGCCCAGAGCTGGCGGGCGGTGGCCGAGGTCTTCAAGCTGGGCTTCGACAACCTCCACGAGATGCACGTCCGCGCCATCTTCGTCGGGCTCATCATCGGCGCCGGGCTCGTGCTGTTGGAGAAGGCCGCCGGGAAGTACCGGACCTGGGTGCCCTCGGCCACGGGCATCGGGCTCGGCTTCGTCCTGCCCGCGCAGTACCCCATCTCCCTCTTCGTCGGCGCCGTGATCGCGGCCCTCTGGTCGCGCACCTGGAAGAAGAGCGCCGAGGAGTACCTGGTCCCGGCCAGCTCGGGGCTGATCGCCGGGATATCCATCCTGGGTGTAATTGTTCAGGTGATCAACAACTTTGTCTTGAAATGACACGAAAGCGCTCGCCGTGATTGCGCTCGCCGGGCCGAGGAGCTACCGTCAGCGCGGGAGGGCGAATGCGCCTCAGCCTCCTCGGGCCGCCTCTGCTCCTGCTGTACGCCTGCGACCACCGCGTGAGGCCCGCTGAGGAGGAATTCACCGTCCCCAGCGAGGTCTTCGTCGTGCCGAACCTCGACGACGACAACCGGGACGGCGTGGCCGACTGGGAGTCCGCGGGGGTGAAGGACGACGACGACCTCGCCCGCGCCCTGCTGTGGGCGGACGAGGGCGAGATGACGCTCTCGGTGGAGGGGGACGCTCGCGTCTACCGCGCCGGCGAGCTGGTGCTGTACGACGAGATTACCCAGGCCACGATGGACGTGGGCGGCGACATCCTGCTGCAGTTCGAGGTCCCCGACTTCCTGTCGGAGGCCACCGTGACCGTGGTCTGGGACGGCGTGGACGGCGGGCACGAGGAGGCCAGCATCGCCGTGCGCGGCGCGCCGCTCATCCTCAACCACCACCTGCAGCTGGCCGAGCGCGTCTACGCGATGGACGGCGGGACGCAGACCAACGGGGACTTCATCGACGGCTTCGAGGCGGTGCTGCAGGACCAGTTCTCGTCCTTCAACCTCGCGTCCTATGGTTACGACGTCTGGATTCAGGACGAGATCGAGCTCGGGACGGCCACCGCGCCGAACCAGCGCCTGAACATCATCATCGACTCGGTGCGCTCGCAGGGCGACCGCTATCTGGACGCGCTCCCGGAGGCGGAGCTCCTCGCCCCCGACGTCTGGATCAACACCTGGGGGACCGGCCGCGCCAGCTCCCAGGACTCCTTCGGCAACATGGAGGTCCTGCCGCCGGTCACGGTGAACGGCACGCACTACCCCTTCGGCCGGATCTACTACGGGCTCTGGAACGGCGGCGGGCCGCAGCAGGAGCTCATCGACGAGCTCACGGCCCAGGGGGTGCAGGACCCCTTCAACCTGGACGTCAGCTTCCTCTGCGTCGGGCACGTGGACGAATTCATGACGACCATCCCCGACCCGGCCGCGCGCCTGGGCTTCTGGGTGCTGCTGGCCGACACCGGGCTGGGCCACAGCTTCCTCCAGGGCCTGGACGGCGCCGTCGCGCTCGACAAGTACAAGAACCTGCACGGGTACGGCACCATCCAGGACCTGCTGGATGACGCGGCGCTGTGGTCCTACAACGAGGACATCCAGGCGGACTACATCGAGGCCAACCTGGAGGTCCTCATGCGCGAGGGCGGGATCCAGGAGTCGGACGTCATCCGCATCCCGGCCGTCTTCGAGGAGAACGGCTACTGCGGCGGCTACGGCCTCTCCCTCATCCCGGGCACGGTGAACCTGCAGGTCTCGCAGCTCACGGAGGACGGGCCGGTCCACCTCTTCATCGCCGACCCCTACCTGCGCGAGGACGAGGGCGACCAGGGCTCCGACCCGCTCATCGCCTACGTCAACAGCGTGCTGCCCGCCAGCGTCGAGCCCCACTGGATCGACGACTGGCGCGCCTACCACCGGGCCTGGGGCGAGGTCCACTGCGGGTCGAACACCCTGCGCAGCCCCACCGACGAGGCCTGGACCCAGGCCATCACCGAGGAGGACTGAGATGCGCCTGCTCTGGACCCTCGCCCTGGCCTTCTCCCTCTCCGGTGTCGGCGCCGCCTCCGCCGCTGACTGGCGCGCCGAGCTCGACGCGCGCACGGAGCTGGCCTGGTCCCAGCACCCGAACGAGGCGAAGGCCGCCGCCGAGGCCGAGCCCATCCTCACCCGCAACGGCATGCCACGCTTCGTGGGCGAGGAGGTCTGGAACCCCCACGCCACCCCGGTCCTGCTGAGCCGCGCCCTCGACCCCGCGGAGCCCCAGGCCCTGCGGGTGGCGCTGATCGAGGCCGCCGTGAAGTCGGGCGGGGAATGGAGCGCGGTGGTCGCCGGTCAGCTCGCGGTGGAGCAGGACGTGGCCGTGCGCCGGATGCTGGCTGAGGTCCTGCGCGAGGCCGAGCCCGCCGACGCCGCGCGCGGCCTGCGCCTGGCCGTGCGCGACCCCTCCGCCGAGGTCCGGGCCGCCGCGCAGCGGGCCATCGGCGGTCGCCCCGACGGCGCCACACTGAGCGCGCTGGTCCTGGACGCCCTGGACGACCCGAGCGCGCTCGTCCGGGCCGAGGCCGCTCGCTCCGCCGGCTGGCTGCACCTGGACGCGGGCTGGGACGGGCTCGCGGGTCTGCTCGCCGACGAGGACGCCGAGGTCCGGCTCCGCGCCCTGCGCGCCCTGGAGCGCCTGGACGCCCCCCGCCTCGCCGCCCTCCCCGCGCTGAGCACGCTGCGCCAGGATCTCGACCCGCGGGTCGCCCGCGCTGCGGGGCAGATCCGCTAAGGCTTCGGGCTCCAGGCCCCGGTCCGGTTGTAGACGTCGACGCTCTGCTGGTCGAAGCCCACGCGCATCGGCTCGCCCGGGGTGACGACGAGGGTGCAGTGTGTCCCGGCGCTCGGGCACGATTTTTGGTGACAGTTCCGCAAATATCTTGCGGATAGTGCCTCTCGTGGATACCTCCTCGCTGAGGTCTGCCGCGGCATGCTCATCGAGTTCAGAGTCGAGAATCACCGATCTATCCGGGAGGAGCAGGCTCTGACGCTCGTGGCCGGGCGCGGTGGCGACCCAGACGATTCGCGGCCGAGGCGAGTCTCCGGCGTCGCGGACCCTCTGCTGCCAGCCGCCGCCCTCTACGGTGCCAACGCCAGCGGCAAGAGCAACCTTCTGATGGCCATGGCGTTCTTGCGGGACGCAGTGATGTACTCGCATCGCAGTTGGTCGCCTGAGGGTGGGGTGCCTCGCGACCCTTTCGCCTGGGGTGACGTGGCGACTCCCTCGCTGTTCGAAATGACCGCGGTCATCGATGGCACGCGGTTCGAGTACGGCTTTACCACGGACGGACTGGCGTTCTTGGAAGAGTGGCTCCACGCCTGGCCACTCGGGCACAAGCAGGTGTGGTTCGAACGCGAGCGGCAGGACATCAAGTTCGGCGACAAGCTGAAGGGTGAGAACCGGGTAGTGGCGGAGGTCACGAGACCCAATGCGCTGTTCCTCTCGGCGAGCGCACAGCTTCAGCACGAGCAGCTGCGTCCGGTCTACAGGTGGATCTCGCGGATTCAGGTCGAGTCTCTCCCCACCATGCGACCGAGACCGCGAAGCCTGTCGTGGGCCCGGTTGGGACTGTCGGCCGAAGGCGAGCAGGCGACGCTGTTGCCGCACCTTGAAGAAGGTGTACGAGAGGCACGGTTGGCCGGCCTGCTCGAGCTCCTCCGGGCAGCCGATGTCGGCATTCTGGACGTGAAGCTCGTGATGGAGGAGAGTCCATACCCGGCCAGGGGCCCATCGGCCGGTGTGCGACGGCGTATCTACCTATGCCACCAGGGCTCCGACGCTGGCTGGTTGCCGTTGGAGGAGGAGTCGCACGGCACCCAGACAATTTTCCATCTCGCAGCGCCGCTGCTCGAGGTCATCGAGCGGGGAGGCGTACTCGTCGTGGACGAGCTGGAGAAGAGCCTCCATCCGCTCCTGGCGCAGCTGATCGTGCGGCAGTTCAACGATCCGACGCTCAACCCCAAGAACGCGCAGCTTATCTTCAGCACCCATGACACGAACCTGCTTGGAACGATGTCGGGGGAGCCAACACTCCGACGGGACCAGATCTGGCTGACCGAGAAGGACAAGCAGGGCGCAACACAAATTTATCCGCTGACTGACTATCAGCCGAGAAAACAAGAAAATGTCGAGCGCGGGTATCTCCAGGGTCGCTACGGTGCGATCCCCTTTCTTGGTTCGCTTGTGCCACCCGGAAGTGGTGAGTGACAAGGCGAGACCGCGCGAGGCGCCCTGCTCGCCAGACGGTGCCCAGACAGCCACGGCATCGGATACTCGTGGTCTGTGAGGGGCAGATCACCGAGCCCACGTACTTCTACGCGTTCCGTGATGCGTGCCGAAATCCCCTTGTTGAAGTCAGCATTTCAAAGGAGCATGGAACCCCTCGCACCCTGGTCGAGCGTGCGGTCGCGCTCAAGCGTGCTGCCGAGGAGAGAGCCCGCGCCGAGCGGGACGAGAACCTGGCATTCGACGAGGTGTGGTGTGTATATGACTTCCATTCCATGAGTCCACCGCATTGCTCGGACAATTTCTGTCCGACATGAACA
>CAZTOW010000026.1:0-136495 GCA_964615375.1 uncultured Enterobacterales bacterium | reverse complement strand
GCGCAGGGTGGCCGAGCGACAGCGAGGAACACCCGGTCGCGAGCCCGCCCCCTCGGCCCCCCTCGGCCTCGGAGCCCAGACTGGTCTCCGAAGCCCCAGCCGCCGTCGGGGAACCCGGATCCTGTCGCCGGCCCGGACGAGTCGGGGAACCCAGATCCTGTCGGAGGCCCAGACCGATCGGGGAACCCGGCTCAGTCGTGCCAGCGCAGGATGGCGAGGTCGCCGTCGTGGCCGATGACGCCGAGGGTGGGGCAGGGGAGATCGGCGGGGGTGAGGGGGGCGTCGGCCCAGGGGTTCAGGTAGGCGCGGCCGCGGACCTCGGCGGGGCGGTCGGCGGGGCGCTCCAGGAAGAGGACGCCGGAGACCGAGCGGTAGAGCGGGTCGCGGTAGAGGCTGGGGGCGTCCGTGGGCGAGAAGGCGCTCTCCAGGGAAGGGGCCTCGCCGGCGGTGGTCTGCCAGGTGGGGCGGCCGTAGAGGAGCTCGCGCAGGTAGCCGCGGGGCACGCGCCAGGGCTGGTCGGAGACGCAGCAGACGACGACGGGGAGCTTGTTGCCGCCGATGCGCAGGCGGTCGAGCTCGTCGATCATGCGGGAGCCGACGGCCTCCAGCACGCGGTGGGCCTGGAAGGGGCCGAGGGCGAAGGCCAATACGGACTGGCCGCGCCTGGCGGTCTCGCCGGTGAGCGAGAACTCGATGGAGATGTTCTCGTCCTCGTAGGCGGCGTAGCGGCCGGTCCAGGAGCCGCGCTCGACCTCGCGGAGCCAGAGATCGACGGCCTGGCGCACGGGCTCGGGGTCGAAGTCGTGCGGGAGCCAGCGGTGGATGACGAGGCCGACGCGGCTGCGGGCGCCGACGCGGGAGAGGGCGTTGCGCAGGCGGTCGATGGAGGCGCGGTCGGCCTGGGGGCGGACCTGGCGGATGAAGGAGAGCACGAGGCCGTGCAAGGCGCGGCCGTCCGGGGTGCGCAGCAGGAGCCCGGGGCCGGGCCAGGCCAGGCCGGGCACGGTCCAGCCGCCAGCGCCCAGGAAGCCAGCGGTCCCGGCCTCGGCGAAGCCCTGGAAGAAGCGCCGGTTGTCCAGGCTGCCCAGCGACTCGGCCCAGCGGTCGCGCACGGAGGGGCCGACGTGATCCGCGATGGCGTCCAGGCGCGCGCGCACCGGCGCGCCGTCGACGTCCGCCACCTGCCGGGCGAACGTGTGGTTCGCGCCCGGGAGCCGGCGAAGGTCGGTGAGCAGCGCCTCGGGAAACAGGGTCATGGGGGCCAGACGCCTGGGAGTACTAGAAAGACCCGCGAAGGTATCTCGTCCAGGCCACCCAAGCAAGGGTCCGAGCTACGCCCGCTAGCCTCGGCTCGGCCCGCCGGTGCGCCGCTTCCCCGCCGCCTTCTTCTTGTGCAGGGGGCGCACGCCCTTGGCCTTCGGGCGCGCGAAGCCCGGGAGATAGCGGGTCTTGTGCCCGGCGCGCGCGGGGTCCTCCCCGTCGGCGATCTGGCGGAGGCGCTCCACCTCCGAGGCCGTGAGCGGGCGGTAGGCGCCCTTGTCGAGGTCGCGCGCGGAGATGGTGGCGAAGCTCTCGCGGCGCAGCTTGCTGACCGGGTGGCCCACCGCCGCGAACATGCGCCGGATCAGGTGGTTGCGGCCCTCGGTGACCGTGACCTCCACCCAGGCGTTCTCGCCCTTGGTGACCTCCAGCACGCGCGCCTTGCAGGGGGCGGTCATCCCGTCCTCCAGCTTCACGCCGCGCATGACGCGGGCCAGCGTCTCCTCCGTGGGCACGCGCCAGACCTTGGCCAGGTAGCGCTTCGGCGTATTGGAGGAAGGGTGCGTGAGCTTGTGCGCCAGATCCCCGTCGTTCGTCAGCAGCAGCGCACCCTCGGTGTTGATGTCGAGGCGCCCCACGGGCTCCACCCGCACCGGCAGATCGCTCACGAGCTGCAGCACGTTGTCCCGCCCGTCGGGGTCGCTGCGCGTCGTGATGTAGCCCTTCGGCTTGTTCAGCAGGTAGTAGACCAGCGGGGGCGGGGTGGGCAGGGGGCGCCCGTCCACGCGGATGTGATCGGTGGCCGGGTTGACCGGGTGGCCCGGGTGCAGCACGGTCTCGCCGTTGACCTGCACCATGCCCTCGGTGATGAGGCGCTCGGCCTCCCGCCGGCTGGCCCGGCCAGAGCGGGCGATGACCCGCGCCAGGCGCTCGTTGGCGTCCATGTTCGATTTCCTCTCGCGGTCCCTATCACGCTTCCGGTCAGAGCGGATCGACCGGACGCAGGAAGGTCGGCCCCGGCCGCGGCGGGGGAGGGGGCTCGTCGTCGGGCCCGACCTCGGCCTCCGTGGGCTCCGGCCCCAGCCGCGCGTCGTCCGGCTGGTGCTCGCGCAGGTCGCGAAGCGTCGGGAGATCCGAGAGATCCCGCAGACCGAAGACCTCCAGGAAGCGCGCCGTCGTGCCGTAGAGCATCGGCCGCCCGGCCTCCTCCTTGCGCCCGGTGACCTCGACCAGCTCGTGCTCCACCAGCATGCGCAGCACGCCGCCCGCGTCCACGCCGCGCAGGTCCTCGACCTCGGCGCGCGTGACCGGCTGGCGGTAGGCCACCACCGTGAGCGTCTCCAGCGCGGCGCGTGAGAGGCGCAGCGGTCGCCCGCCGCGGAAGGCCGCCACCCAGGGCGCGGCCCTCGGATCCGTGCGGAGCTGCCAGCCCTTGGCCACCTGCACCAGGCGCAGACCGCCGCCGGCCGCCCGCAGCCGATCCTGGACGTTGCGCAGCGCCAGCGTCACCGCCTCGATGCCCGGCCCCACCAGCACGCGGTCCAGCTCCTCGACGGAGACCGGCCGGTCCGCCGACAGCAGGATGCTCTCCACCACCACGTCCAGGAGCGCGGCCGGCGGCGGCCCCTGGGGAGCCGGCGCCTCGGCCTCCTCCGCCACGGGCGGAGCGTCGGGGTGCTTCACCCCGGGCAGGACGAAGAGGTTGTCTCCCTCGAAGTGCTCCGACATCAGCTCTCTCCCACGGCGCGCAGACGATCCAGCGCGGCGCTGGCGTCGGCGCCCTCCCGGCGCGTGAGCCGGATGGGGTCCAGGTGGTGATCCTGCTCGATCGAGATGAGGTGCAGCCGGGCGAGCTCCAGGATCGCCAGGATCGCCATGATCCGCAGGGCGATGTCCGGGATGCCGAACAGCAGGTCGGCGAGCTCCATCGGCCCCTCCTCGAGCCGGGCGAGCACGTCGTCCGCGGTGTCGCGCATCGAGCGGAGCTCGCGTCGGACCTCGTGAACCGGAGCCTCCCGGGCGCGCCGCACCAGGAGCTCGTGGTAGAGCGAGACCAGACCCATCGCGTCCACGCCAGGCTCGACCGGGCGCTCCCGCCCGTCCACCGGCTCGGGGCAGGGGCCCCAGGTGTCGCGCTCCAGCCAGTCCCGGTCGGACAGGCTCTCGCTGGCCTGCCGGTAGCGCTCGTACTCCTGGAGCCGGCGGTGCAGCTCCTCGCGGATCTCCATCGCCTCGTCGTCGAGGTCCACCAGCGCGGGAGGCCGCGGCAGGAGCTCGCGGCTCTTCAGGAAGCACAGGGTGGACGCCATCACCACGAAGTCGCCCGCCATGTCCAGATCCAGCGCCGAGAGCTCCTCGAGCTGTGCCAGAAAGGCGTCCGTGATCGGGGCGATCGAGACTTCGCGGATGTCCACGCCTTCGCGGCGGACCAGGAAGAGCAGCAGCTCCATCGGTCCGTCGAAGACCGCGGTGTGGACCGCGCTCGAGGGAAGATCGAAGGCAAGCAAGGTGAGCCGCCGGCGGGAGGAGGGAGGAGGGAGAGCGAGGAGGGAGACGCGGATGGCGCCGCGGGCGGGGATCCACGCGGCGCGGGCTCGGGCGAGCCAGGAGGGATGCTCTAAAAGATAGGAGGTCTAGCCCCAGGCTGCAAGCCCCGACCGTACAGATCGGGGCCGCAGCGCGCAGATCGCGGGGATCAGGGGATGAGCATGCGGCGCAGACGGCTGACCGCCTCGATGCGCTCCTCGGCCATGGCGTTGGACGCGGCCGTGGTGGTCGTGCCGTCCTGGTGCGCCTTGTTGATGACCCGCTTGACCGTGTTGAAGATATTCCCGGCGTCGGCCATGGCCTTCTCCGCCGGGTAGTGCTTCAGCTCGGCGCAGACGTTGATGAGCCCGCCCGCGTTGATGACGTAGTCCGGCGCGTAGATGATCCCGCGCTGCGTGAGATCCTCGCCGTCCGCCTGCTCGCGATCGAGCTGGTTGTTGGCGCCGCCCGCGATGATGGGCGCGCGGATCTTCGGGATGGTGCGGCTGTTGATCACCCCGCCGATGGCGCAGGGGGCCAGCACGTCCACATCGGCGCTGTAGAAGTCCTCGTTGTCCAGGACCGTGCCGCCGAAGGCATCGGTCGCCGCCTTCAGTCGGCGCTGGGAGATGTCGGTGTAGTAGAGCTGGGCGCCCCCTTCGTGCAGGTAGCGCGCGAGGTGGTAGCCGACGTTGCCCGCGCCCTGGATGGCCACCTTGCGACCGGCGACGTCGGGCGAGCCGAACTTCACCTCGAGGCAGGCGCGGATCCCGTGGAAGACGCCCCAGGCCGTGACCGGGCTCGGATCGCCCGAGCCGCCCTGGTAGCCGGCGATGCCCGTCACGTGCCGCGTCTCGCGGGAGATGAGGTTCATGTCCTCGACGGTCGTGTTCATGTCCTCGGCGGTGATGTAGCGCCCGCCCAGGCTCTCGACGTGCCGGCCGAAGGCCCGCAGGAGCGCCTCGCTCTTGACGGACACGTCGCCCATGATGACCGCCTTGCCGCCGCCGAGGTCGAGCCCGGCCATGGCGGCCTTGTAGGTCATCCCGCGGGACAGGCGCAGCACATCTCGGAGCGCGTCGGCCTCGGTGGCGTAGTTGTAGAGCCGGCAACCGCCCAGCGCCGGCCCCAGGGCCGTGCTGTGGATCGCGATGATCGCCCGCAGCCCGACCGCGTCGTTGCGGCAGTAGACGACCTGCTCATGGCCGAGCTCGGCCATCTCCGTGAACGCTCCCATGTGTCTCTCCTGCTTCCTTACGGCTGGCCCACCGTCTTAACGGGTTCAGGCGCGAGTGTGCACCGCTCCTGCGGCGAGTGTCTTCATCCTCGTGATCATCAGCCAGGAGGCGGCGTTCTCGGGTGTGATCGTCAAGAGCTCGACGCGGCTGGGGCGCGGGGCCCAGCAGGCGGGGTCGGTGGGCCCGAAGAGGGCCAGGACGGGCGCCCCAGCCGCCGCCGCGAGGTGCGATGTGCCCGTGTCGTTCCCGCACCAGGCCCCCGCCACCGCCGCGAGCGCGCTCAGCCCGGCGAGGTCCAGCCCGCGCAGCACGTCCCCCCGCATCTCCGGGGGCTCCTCGTCCAGGCCCGGGACCCAGACGTGGGGGCAGCCCGCCTCGGCCAGGCGGTCGGCCAGGGCGGAGAACCCGGGCCAGATCTTCGCGGGCGCCGCAGCGCCGGGGGCCAGCACCACGGGGGCGGGGCCGGGGAGGGGAGCGGTCCAGGGTGCGGCGTAGATCCTCGGTCGGGCGAGCGGATCGGGCTCCCCCAGCGGAGAGAGGAGGTGGTCCACGGCGTGAATCCCCGGCGGCGGGCGTGGCGCGGCCTCCAGGACCAGGGGCAGCCCCAGCGCGCGCAGGGTGTCGGCCACCCCCGGCGTGTAGACGAGGGCGGCGTCGGGCAGCGGGCGCGGCGGCGAGCCCGCCCCGAAGAGCCAGAGGGACTCCGGCCCCCGCAGATCCAGGAGGGCGTCGTAGAGATCCGGCCTCAGACGCGCGTAGCGCGGGCTCGCCGCCAGGATCAGGTGCTCGGCGCGGGCCCGGACCCGCTCCAGCGCGGGCAGGGTCAGCACGAAGTCTCCCAGCGCTCCACCGCGCACCACCAGCCAGCGCATCCCGCTGCTCCTCGCCCCTCGCCGCACCGGCGCGGCCTCCTGAATTGTCCACGAGCGCGGCCCCCCGGCCAGGGTCTCGGCCGAAACACTGATAGGATGTTCGTATGGACGACGCGCTGGTCGCACGCTGGAAGCAGGGAGAAGGAGCCGCGGCCACCGCGGTTCGCAACGCGCTGAGGACCACCGCCGAGCGGGTGCTGTCGAACCCGGCCTTGCGCGCGGCGGAGGGCAACGGCGGGCGCATCCTGGTGGAGAACGAGGAGCGCCGCCGCGAGATGACGGCGAACATCGCCCGGGAGGTCATGGCCCGGGGCGGGGACTCGGCCGCCACCCTCAACGCGCTGGCGCTCATGAGCTCCGCCCGCCACGCGGTGGAGGCCATGCGCTCCGGTCGCCCCATGGCCGGGAGCGCCCACCTGCCGCCCCCCATCGCCGTGGCCCTCTCGCTCACCCCCGAGGCCCTGCCCGCGGCGCAGCGTGAGGCCTACCAGCGCCACCTGGAGACCTGCTCCTCCTGCGCCGAGGACTGCCGGCTGGTCAAGGAGGTGGTGCGCTCCGCCGCGACCGCCACCCACGACACCACCCCCGCCGCGCTGGAGGAGGCGGTCCACGAGCACGCCGAGGACGCGATGGAGGCCGCCGCGCAGGCCGCCCTCGAGGAGATGGAGCGGCGCTCCACCCGCACCGAGAGCCAGCGCACGGAGCCCTCGCGCGCGGAGTCCGGGCGCCCCGGAGCCCGCCCCGGGGCTCGGAGCTCCGCCTCCCGCGCCGCCGCTCCCCCACCCCGGTCCAGCTCCGGCTGGCTCAAGGGCCTGCTGCCGCTGATCGTGCTGGGCGGAGCGGGCTACTGGTGGTGGTCCTCCCAGCGCGAGGCCGAGCTGAAGGCCACGGTGGACCCGGCCATCGCCGCCATCGCCGATCGCACGCCGCCCGCCGTCGGCGCGAGCGAGGACGTCCCCGAGTACGCGAAGTCCGGCGTCCTGCTGCTGGAGAAGGGGGACTGCCGCTCGGCCGGGGCCCGCTTCCGCGCCGCCCGCCGCGCCCACCCCGAGGACCGCCGCCTCTGGACCCTGGAGGGAGGCAGCTTCGTCTGCGCGGGCGACGCCGCCGCCGCGCTCATGACCCTGGAGACCCTGGGCCGCGACCCGACCGCCACCCCCGCCGCCCGCTGGTACTACGCTCAGGCCCAGATCCTCTCGGGCAACCTGGGCCAGGCCCTCGAGGCCCTCGAGGCCGTCGCCGCCAGCGACAGCCCCTACGCGGAGCGCGCCGCGAGCCAGCTCACGCAGGTCAAGGCGAAGATAAACTAATAAGTTTATTTATCTGTGGGCTCCAGCGGCGGGAAGCCGGGCCGACGCAGATAGGCGGCGAAGAAGCCGTCGCAGGCCCCGTCGCGGCTGCAGAAGCGGCAGACCTCGTCCTTGTGGAAGGACACGACGTCGGGGAAGAAGAGCAGGGCCCGATCCTTCTGGTGATCGGCGTCCACGTACCACCGGTTCGCCGTGCGCCGCAGCCGCCCGGCCTCGTTGCCCAGGTAGCAGGCGGGCAGGCCCTTGACGCTGGCGGGGAGCCCGGCGGCGTCCAGGATCATCAGCGCCTCGCGCAGCGCGGCCACGGCGCGGGCGGGCAGGGGCACATCGGAGGCGTCCCCGCCGTTGATGGGGAAGGGGTAGGTGAACGTGAGCGTGCTCGGCCGGGCCGAGGCCAGCACGCGCGCCGCCGCGGAGAGCCCGGGGAGGGCGTTCGCCGTCAGCGTGGTGTTGGCCGCCACGGGCAGGCCCACCGCCGTCGCCGCCTGGATGGCCTGCGCCCCTGCCACCAGATCGCCGCCGGGCTGCACGGGCACCACCAGCTGATCGACCCGCCCGGCGAAGCGCCGCACGTCCAGCCCGCCCAGATCCTCCACCCCGACGTGCAGGGTGACGCGCCCCATGCCCTCCGCCCGCGCCAGATCGATGGCGTCCGGGGTGTCCTCGCGCGCGGCCACGCCCACGCCCGAGAGCAGCAGCGTGTCGCAGGGCGTGGTCCGCGGCGTGCGCAGCCCGGCGGTGAACCAGCGGACGTTGTCCAGCAGCTCCTCGCGCGACATCGAGCGCGTCGGCACGGGCGCCCCCGCCCGGATGCGGCCGGGGTAGCTGCGCTGCACGCGGATCTGAACGGCGGTGGGGCGCGCGACGGCGCCGGCCTGAGTCCAGGAGAGCATCGGTCCTTCAGAGCGTGAAGAAGAGGAACACCGCCCCGGCGTTGACCTTCTGGTCCTTGTCGTCGAGCCAGTCGTAGCCGTAGGCGCCGAAGGCGAGCTCGCTGAGGCCGTCGCCGTTCCGGTCGCCGATGCCCGCCTGCGCGGTGCCCGGGTAGTGGTCCCGCAGCGTGGTGCGGAAGCCGTAGTCGGAGTCATAGAGCGAGATCGTCCCCGACGCGCCGTTCAGCACGCCGCTGGAGAGCGCGAGGTAGGTCGGGTCCGAGTAGCTGGTGCTGTAGTCCGCCGAGTTCGTGCCCACGAGCAGGTCGTTCTGGCCGTCCCCGTCCACGTCACCCGCCGAGCTCAGCCGGATCCCGCAGTCCAGGAGCCACTGCCCGCCGTCGATGCGCACGTCGGCGAAGCTCAGGTTCTCCGAGCCCTCCGGCCCGCTGAGCGCGCCCGAGCTGTAGAGGACGTGGACCACGCCGCTGTCCAGGAGCTCGTCGCCGTCCAGCTCGCCGTCCACCCGCGGCGCGCCGATCAGCACGTCGTCGAGCCCGTCGCCCTCCATGTCGCCGATGGTCGCCACCGACGAGCCGGCCGCGCCGCCCGACTCCATGCCCTGCCAGGTCCAGTCGGCGTCGTCTACGCTCATGACCCCGTCGGCCTCATACAGCGCGCCCTCGCCCAGGAGCAGGAAGGCGTAGCCCTCGCTGTCGTCGGAGTCCTCGTCAGAGGGGTAGCCGATGCCCATGTCGTAGATGCCGTCCCCGTCCACGTCGCCGATGCCCGCCACGACGTCCCCGAGGGCCTGGCCCTCGAACGAGCCCGCGTAGGCGAGCGGGAGCGCGGTGGTCTCCACGGCGCCCAGCTCCTGGAGGAGCTCGCCGTTGACGACGAAGACCGCGCCGTTCTCGTCGCCGCCCACGTCCGAGCCGATGACGCCGATGGCCACGTCGGGCGAGCCGTCCTCGTCCACGTCGCCCAGCCCGGCCAGCGAGACCCCGGCGCGGTCCAGGATGTCGCCGCCGTAGATGATGGCGTCCGCCTCGTCCAGGGTGACGTTGCCGTTGGTGATGAAGTTGTCCGCGCTCACGTAGTAGGCCGCGCCGCCCGACGCGTAGGCAGAGTTGGAGAGCGGCGCGCCCACCAGCATGTCGGCCCGCCCGTCCAGGTCCACGTCGCCCGGCGCGCCCACGTAGCCGCCCACCCGGTCGTTCTCCGCCTCGCCGAAGATGCGGTAGCCGGAGGCCTCGCGCAGATCCATGGCCCCCTCGGGCGTGGTGGTCACGAGGTAGACCGCCCCGCTCCAGGTCGCGTCGCCCGTGTGGAACTCGGCGCCCACCGCGAGGTCAGGGAGCCCGTCACCGTCCACGTCGCCCGGCGCGAGGACGCTGGAGCCGGCCGCGTCGGACTGGGCGTCGCCCACCAGCATGGCGTCCATGTCCTCGTCCATGTAGACGTCCACCATGGAGCTCTCGCCTTCGCCCTCACCCTCGCCTTCACCCTCGCCTTCACCCTCGCCCTCGCCCTCGCCTTCGGCCCCGGAGTCGTCGGGGGCGCTGGTGTCGTCGCCCTCCTTGTCGCCGTTGCAGCCGAACAGGAACAGGGCCGTGAGCGCGGACAGGTATCTGGACATGGGGGCTCCTCCTTCGTACCTCTATGCTGTGCCCGCGCCTGCCGCCGCCCGCAAGCCTCCTCAACGGAAGAGGCGCTGCTGCTGGCCCTCGCCGGGGCGGCGGAAGGGACTCGGATCCGGGGGTTCGGGCGGCTCGTCCTCGTAGCCCAGGCGCTTGCGGTAGAGCCGGAAGAGCTGCATGGTCGCCTCCCAGCCCTGCCCGTGGCCCTTCATGCGGGCGTGGAAGCGGGCGTCGTTGAGCTTGCCGTCGCGCGCCTCGGCGAGCCGGCGCAGGATGCTCTCGGCGCGGAGCGGGAGGGCCTCGCGCACCCGGGCCTCGAAGACGGGGGCCGCCGCGCCCGGCAGGCGCACGAGCTGGGCGAAGGCCCACCGCGCCCCGGCCTCGCGGGCGCTCTTGAGGGCCTCGGGCACGCCCGCGTCGTTGAGCCCAGGGATGAGCGGCGAGACGTTCACGCCCACGGGGATCCCGGCCTGGGTGAGGGCCTCGATGGCGCGCAGGCGGGCGGCGGGCGGCGGGGCGCCGGGCTCGATGAGGCGGGCGAGCTCGGGGTCCACGATGGGCAGGCTCACGCTCACGTAGACGGCCCGGTGCTCGTGGAGCGCGCTGAGCAGGTCGAGGTCGCGCGTGATGAGGGGCGAGCGCGTGATCAGCGCGACCGGGTTCCGGTAGCGAACGCAGACCGCGAGGCAGGCGCGGGTGAGCTCGTAGCGCCGCTCGAGGGCCTGGTAGGGGTCGGTCACCCCCGAGAGGTTGATGACCTCACCCTTCCAACTCGGGGCGCGCAGGGCCTCCTCCAGCAGGGACGGGGCGCGGCGCTTCACGACGATGACGCGCTCGAAGTCGGTGCCGGCCCCGTAGCCCAGGTACTCGTGGGTGGGCCGCGCGTAGCAGTAGGCGCAGGCGTGGGTGCAGCCGCGGTAGGGGTTGAGGCTCCAGGTGAACGGGATGTCCGGGCTGTCGTTGCGGCTCAGCGCCCCCTGCGTGTCGTCCTCGACGACCTCCACGCGCGCGGGGGGCGGCGGCTCCTCCCAGTCGATCTCGCGCGGGTCGAAGCGGTTGGGCGGGTTCCAGGCGGCGGGCATGCTGCTGCGATCCTACCTCGGCGCGGATAGAGGTGAGGCATGATGGTCGCGCTGCTCCTCTGGGTGCTCGCGGCGCTGGCGGCGCCGGGCTCGGAGCTCGTGCTGGTGCTGGACAACCGGGCGGCCCTGGAGCGCGGCCCGCTGGGGCGGGGGCAGGAGCGCGCGGCGGCGGCGCTCATGCGCGCGCTCGAGGGCACGGACGCGCGGGTGACCGTGGTGGGCCTGGCCCCGGAGGTGGGGGAGCCGCCCGAGATCCTCACCGAGCCCGAGCAGGTCGAGGCCCTGGCCCCGGTAGGGGAGGGGAGCCTGCTGCCCGCCCTCTACGCCGCGCGCGCCGTGCTGGAGACCAGCGCCCGGGAGCGTCGGGCGGCGGTGGTGCTGATCCATGGGGAGCCCGCCGGGGCCCCGACGCCCGAGGCCCTTCGGCGCGCGCTCGCGGTGGACGCTCCGATCTCGCTCGCCTGGGTGGGGCTCGGGGAGGGGGGCGCGGCCGCGCGGCTGGCCAGCTCGCCCTGGGTCCTGGAGACCGCCGTCCTGGATCCGGAGGCGGTGAGCGCGGCGCTCCGTCGGGCCAGCCGACCGGCGCTCCCGCTGCCCGCGCGCTGGCCCGCGGGGGTGGTGGCCCGGATGTCGCTGCCGGAGGAGGCCCTGGCGGGGCGGACGGTGGCGGTCCGCGGCTGGCTGGAGCGCGACGGGCAGGTCCTCGATCCAAGGTCGCTCTTCCTGGGCTCCTTCGACGCCCGCTTCGAGGTGGGCGGCACGGCGCAGCCCTTCGAGCTCCAGGCGGACGGGCGCTGGTCCGCGCGCTGGACCCCGCCCGGCCCGGAGGGGCTCACCGCCGGGAGCTTCCGCGTGCGCGACGCCGACGTGGAGCTCCAGGCCAGCGCGAGCGTCTGGGTGGACGGCGAATTCGGCCCGCTCCTGCGCATGAGCCCGGACACCGTCGATCTCGGGCGCTGGGAGAGCGGGCCCTCGGCGACGCGGCGCTGCGCGGAGCTCGACCTCTCCGGCTCGGCGCGCGCGGAGCAGCTCGACGTGCTCTGCCAGCCCTCGGCCCCGGGGCGCGTGACCCTGCTCTGCTCGCCCGCCCCCGGTCAGGAGGGCGCGAGCCCGGTGCTGCGCTGGCAGGTCTGCGCCCAGGCCCCGCCCTGCTGCGCGGACGCCCCCGAGCCCGGGGACGATCCGCTCAGCGTGCGCTTCGTGCAGCGGGACGAGGGCTCCGGCCACCTCCTCGCCACCATCCCCGTGATCTACGCGGTGGAGGGTCAGAGCCTGCTGCTCTGCCGCGGGCCCGGCGTGCTGGTCACCCTGGTGCTGGCGGGCGGCGTGCTGGCCCTGCTCGGGCTCCGGCGGGCTCCGCGCTTCGCCCCCGGCCTCAGCGTGCGGCTGGCCAGCTCGGAGCCCGGTCTGCGCCGCGCCCGGCCCCTGCTGCTGGGGCGCCTGGCCTCGGATCGGCGCCCCCTCTGGCCCGGCCCCGTCCCCTTCGACGAGCGCGGCGATCCCGCCCTGGACCTCGAGGGGGCAGCGCTGGTGCTGGAGCCCACCACCGACGGCGCGGCCCGGGTGGCGCGGGGCGAGCGCCTGGAGCGGCGACTGGCCTCGAGCGCGGGCTGGGCGCCGGTGGACGAGACCGAGCGCATCGCCGGCCTGCAGGTGGACCACGTCTACCGGGTGGGGGAGCGGATCTATTTTATTTTGAGTTGAAACTAAACATTATAATTTCCCCTCGGTCTCCAGCCACCCGCCCACGGCCTCGGCCACGCGGCGCGCGCCCTCGGGCGCCAGGTGGACGTCGTCCAGGAACCAGGCCGGATCCCAGGTCCCGGGGACCGGGACGCCCCGGGCCAGGTCCATCAGCGGGAGCTGCTCCGCGGCGGACACCCGACGGAGGAGATCGTTGATGGCCAGCTGGTGCTCGCGCTTCTTCGCCAGCACGTCGGCCCACCGGGCCTCGGCGCCCGCGGGGGCCTCGCCGGGGATGAGGTAGGTCAGCAGGACCAGCTCCCCGCCGCGCCCGCGGGCCGCCTTGGACAGGAGGCGCACCTGCTCGGCGAAGAGCTGGACATCCTCCTCGGAGATCCGCTGCTGGGGCAGCTCCTCGCGGGCCATGCCCACCCCCCAGCGCAGGAGGCGCAGCAGTCGGGGCTCCCAGGCGGGGGCGCCGGGCGGGGGAGGGGCGCCGTCGCGCACACCGCCCATGCCGCCCCAGGCCAGCAGATCGTTGTGGCCGACCATCAGCAGGACCAGGGGGCGGCTCTGCTCGGGCAGGCGGGCGAGCCAGGGGGCGTCGCGCTGGGCGACGTGGCCGACCTTGGAGCCGCCGGCCGCGCGGTTCGTGACCTGGGCGTCCACGCCCCGCACCGCCAGCCAGCGCTGGAGCTCGGACGGCCAGCTCTGCTCGCGGGGGAGGCCGAAGCCCATGGTCACCGAGTCGCCCAGGCAGACCACGGGGCGGCCCTCGCCGGCGCGCAGGGGCTCGGCTCTCAGCCAGACCGAGAGCGGGGCCCACAGGGTGAGCGCGCCCTCCAGCAGCGCCAGGAAGATCGCGAAGACGAGGGCGGTGTACGCCAGCTTCCGGAGGACGCTCAGGGCTCAGTCCACCGGCGGGGTGGGGCGCGCGACGGCGGTGGCGCGGGCGTTGGCCTCGCGCAGGCGCTGACCGAGGGTGGCGAGCAGCTTCCAGGAGATCTGCACGCCCAGCTCCGGCTCGCGCCGGCAGAACTCCTGCAGGTGCTCGCGCCGGATGACGATGGCGGAGCCAAAGGAGATGCCGGTGACCGTGGCCGAGCGCGGCTGCTGATCGACCAGGGACATCTCGCCGAAGTGCTCGCCGGGGCCCAGGCAGGCCAGCTCGATCGCGTTGTGGCTCACGCCCACCTCGCCCTGCACGATCACGTACATGGCGTCGCCCAGCGTGGCCTCCGCCACCAGCGTCTGGCCGGGGGTGAAGAAGAGCTCCTCGCAGATGGTCGAGACGCGCAGGCGGGCGTGGAAGGGCAGGTCGCGGAAGAGGAAGAGCTCCTCCATGACCTGGGCGCGGGCGCGGGCGGCCTCGTACTGGGGGCTCGCCTCGGGGTCCACGACGAGGACGGTGACGTTGTCGGGGGCGCCGCGCTCCAGGCTGGCGGCGATGAGGTTGTTCACCACCGCCTCGACGTCGCCTTCGCTGGCGATGCGCTGGATCGCCTTCTTGGGCACCGGGTCGGTGAGCCCGTCCGAGGAGAGCAGGAGCCGGTCCCCGGGCAGCACCTCGATGCTCATGAGGTCGGCCTGCACCGTGGGATACAGGCCGATGGCGCGGGTGATGACGTGCCGGTAGCTGGACTTGCGCGCCTCGTCCGGGGTCATCTGGCCGATGCGCACCAGCTCGTTGACCATCGAGTGGTCCTCGGTCAGCTGGCGCATGACGCCGTCACGCAGGAGGTAGGCGCGGCTGTCGCCCGCGTGCGCCAGGAAGACCGCGCCGCCGCCCACCAGGGCCGCGACCAGGGTGGTGGTCATGCCCTTCTGGCCGCGGGCCTCGGCCTCGTCGAAGACCCGGCGGCTGGCGCGCTGGCAGACGTCGTTGAGCAGGTCGAGCACCTGGTTGCGCGTGGCCCACTCCGGGCGCGCCGCGTAGTTGCTGACAGCCGCGTGGAGCTCATCTGCGGCCTCGCGGAAGATGCCGATCGTCAGCGCGCTCGCGACCTCTCCGGCGGCGCGCCCGCCCACCCCGTCGGCGACCACGAAGAGCCCATGCTCCGCGTCGGCGAGCATGGCGTCCTCGTTGTGCTGCCGGCGCTTGCCCACATCGGTGCGGGCGCTGTAGCGGATCATGCGAGGCTCTCCTGCGCGTGTATCGTATCGCGATCCGGCGCGCGGCGGCATGTCGAGTGGCTAGTAGATGGAGACAGGCAGCTCCTGGAGCACGCGAAGTGGGGCGGTCGAGCCGGACTCGTAGAGGGCGACGCGCAGCGTGGCGGCGCCCGCCTTCTTCTTCTGGTCGACCAGGAAGCTGTGCTCGAGGGCGCGCTCCTCTCCCGCGGCCAGGCGGGTGTCGGAGAGGGTGGTCCAGGGCGCCTCGGGCGTGACGGTGCGCGCGAGCGGCGTCTTCCAGGGCTCGCAGAGCGGCTTGCCGTCCGCGTCCAGCAGGGCGGCCTCCACCGTGTAGCCGACGAAGGGGGAGCCGGTGGGGATGTGGTGGCCGGCGCCCGTGTTCTGGAGCCGCATCTTCGCCTTCCAGGCCTGGCCGCGCTGGATCTCCGGGGCGTCCAGGGTCAGGAGCACGGAGAGGGCGCGGGCGGGGTCGGCGGGGAAGGCGTGGCTGGGGGTGGCGGCGAAGCGGGTGGCGACCGCGAGGCCGGGGGTGGGCGGCATGTGGCAGTCCTGGCACTGCACGCCCGCCGCGGCGTAGGGGCTGGCCTTCCACTCGCCGTAGGTGTCGTAGAAGGCGCGGTCGGCGCCGGGCCAGGTGAGCTGGTGGCAGGTCGCGCAGAGCTCAGACGTGCCGAGCTCCTGGGACACGGCCACGGGGTGCGGTGCGTCGGGGGCGGCGCGGGTGCCGATGACCACACCGTCGCGGACGTGGCAGGCGGCGCAGGTCACGCCCTCGCTCATCAGCGTGGCGTCCCAGAGCGGGTTGGGCTGGAGGTCCGGCCGGCTGGCCTGCCCGTCCAGGTAGCCCACGGCGAGGCGCGGGTGCTGGTTGGCCAGGGGCAGGTGACAGCCCTTGCAGGCGGTGGAATTACCGGCCCGCTCCACGGCCTTCTGGAAGGTGGGCGAGCGCCAGGCGCGGGCGTGCGGGCCCTTGGACCAGTCCTCGTGGGCCTGGACGTGGCAGGCGTTGCAACTCTGCGCGGAGAGGCTGGCCACGCCGTCGGGGGTCTTCTCCACGGCGACGGGCAGGCCCTCGGGGAAGAGCGGCGGGGCCGTCGGCGCCGCGGGCTCCTCGGGTGGGGCGACCTGGAGCTCGACGACGGGCGTGGGCTCCGGCGGCGTGGCCTCCACAGGCTCCGTCTTCGTCTTCCGCGCGGCCAGCGCGATGCCTCCCACCGCCAACGCCAGCAGGAGCAGGTTGCGCACGATCGAGCTCATCCTTCGCCCTCTCGCGCGCACCGTAACACGCCAGTCCTCAGACCGTCTTTCCCTTGCGGTTTCGGTAGAGCTCGGCGTCCACGGCGGCCACCATGGCGTCCACGTTCATCTTGCCGCCCAGGAACTGGTTGACCGTCTCGGCGGTGGCGCGCGGGTCCTTGACCGTCTCGTCGTAGCGCACCTCGAGGATCTCCATGTTCGGCATCTTCCGCACCAGGATGCGCACGGCCGCGAGGTGGTTCAGGTAGGCCTCGGTCATGGTGCGATCGTCGGCGGGGTTGTCCTCGCCCCGGTTGACCAGCATCTTGTTCTGGCTGGCCAGCACCTCGTCCAGATCGCGGCGCATGAAGACGATGCGGTAGTAGTTGTCGTCCGGCAGGCTCTTGATGAGGAAGGAGATGACCTTCAGCACCTTGCCGCGGCCCTCCCGCACCCAGGCCCGGTCCTCGCCCCGCTCCTTCTCCTTCTCCAGCTCCTTGACCCGCTCGTACTCGTAGTAGCCCTTCGGGTTGTCCACGTCGGCCTGACGGATGGCGTCGGTCATGATGGGCAGCCCGCCGCCCTCCAGCATCTTCATCATCATGGAGGTGCCGGAGCGGGGGAGGCCCGAGACGATGATGACGGGCTCGCCGTACTTGCGGTCGCGGAGGAAATTCTGGAGGCTCTCGAGCATGGTGGGTCTCGTGGGGCGGGCGCTACAGCGTCACGCCGAAGCGGTCTTTGAGGAGGAAGCCGGCCAGCAGGCTGAAGCCGAAGAACCAGAGCAGAATGCCGCCCTCGCCGCTGGGGAGGGGGGAGATGTCCCGCTGGGGGTGCTGGAGGGTCAGGCTGTAGATGGGCGAGCTGGCCTCGGGCACGGGCTCGGCCGGGTAGAGCAGGGCCTCCCAGCTCTTGGTGCGGAGCACGCTCACCTTGCGCGGGGGGCCGCCCACGCTGAGGCTCTTGGTCTCGGAGCTCCCGCCGGCCTGCACGGTGAGCGCGAAGTCACCCTCCGCCGTGGGCTTGAGGCGCCAGGCCACCTCCCCGTCGGCGGTGCGCACGGGGCCGGCGTCCAGCTCCACCCCCGGGGGCAGGGTCAGCGTGAGGTCCCGCGGGCTCACGCCGCCGACCTCCGCGTCCAGCTTGGCCACCAGCACCGGGCGGTCGTCCAGGCTCAGCGGCGCGTAGGCGTACTGCGAGACGAGCTGCACCAGGATGGCGGTCATGGGCGCGAACATCACCACCATCGGCAGGATGTTGTGGCCCACGTAGACCAGGTTCTTCCACAGCGCCTTGGCCGTGCTGCTGAGGACCACGCCCAGGTCGTCCTTGAACAGCAGCACCTCCAGGAGGTGCACGGTGATGGCGTTCTTGGCAGCGCTGATGCCCTTCTGGTTGCTGACCTTCTTGTAGACCAGCAGGGCGACGATCCCCGCCAGCACCGGCCAGAGGACAAGATCGAAAGCCGGCCATCGGTGTCCCAGCGGGGCCAGGATCACGTCGAAGATGGTCGTGCTGATCGCGTTGAAGGCGCGCATCCCGCTCCCCAGAAACTAGCTGATGTAGCCCAGGCCCTTCAGCTTGGCGCGGATGTCGTCATCGCTCTTGGAGCTCTCGAAGTGCAGCATCTCCTTCTCCAGGATGTGCTGGATGAACTCCTCGACGGTGGCGTAGCCGGCCACGTCCGCCACCTTGGTGAGGCGGGCGTGCAGGTCCTTGTCGATCTTGACGCTGACGTTCTTTCCGAGGCCGAACATGGGGTCCTCCTGGTTTCAGTGCGTGAGGATGGGCTTGCCGGTCATCTCGGCAGGGAGGTCGAGGCCATACCACGACACGAGCGTGGCCGTGACGTCGGCGAGGCCGTAGCCCTCTCCCGGGATCTTCCGGTTGGAGAACAGCACGCCGGGGACGACCTCGGGGGCCATGAGGTGGTTGCCCGACCAGCGATCCGTGTTGTCTTCCAGCGTGAGCTCGGTGATCTCGCCGAGCGTGGACTCGTCGGAGCAGCCGTAGCCGCGGTCGTAGCCCACCACCAGGTCGGGGGCCTCGCCCGCGCGGGCGCCCTTGTAGACCTCGGTCGCCCGGTCCACGCGCTTGACGACGGGGGCGCCGCTCACCGGGTCGGTGAAGGCCAGCAGCTTCTGCTGGAGCTCGGCCAGCAGGGCCTCCCGATCCGCGGGCGCCACGACGCCCTCGCCCTCGCGCCCCTGCAGGTTCAGGTAGAGGCCGTTGAAGCCGAGGCCGTAGGCGCGCGTCTTGGACCAGTCCACGTCGCCCATCAGGATCTTGCCCGTCTTCTTGCCGTCCTTGAGCACCAGGTAGCCCTGGTCTCTCAGCCAGGCGTTCAGGTGAACCTCGCGCGTGAAGGGCTGGAAGCCGTGGTCGCTCATGACGATGAGCAGCGAGTCCGCGGGCAGGCGCCAGCGGACGCGGCCCACGAGGCGATCGACGTCCCGGTAGTAGCCCTCGATGTCGTCCGCGTGGTTCACCGCCGCGTCCGGCTCGAAGGCGGGGTGGGGCGGGGCGCCGGGGTACTTGGGATCGCCGAGCCGCCACAGCATGTGGCACTGGAGATCGATGTCCGACAGATAGAAGAAGGTGGCGTCTCCCGGCGCGTAGCGGTCGAGCGCGAGATCCAGGAGCCGCTCGGCCTCCTGCTGCACCTGCTTCACCTGGCTCTCGTAGTCGTCGTCGTTGAAGGTCCGGTCCTTGAGCGCGTTGGTCTCCTCGGGCATGCCCTGCGTGTAGTAGTGGCCTGCGCGGTCGAAGATCTCCGTGGCGAAGTCGTCGGGGCTGGAGATGGTCTGGGCCGGGTTCTCCGCCGAGATGTTCACCGGGCTCGCGTAGATCTCCAGGTTCGGCCGAAGCTGGCGCGCGTAGAAGCGCACGTTGCCGTCCAGCGGCATCATGCCCCAGGGCAGCGCGTCGAACTTCAGGGTCATCCACGGGCTCCACTCGCCCGGCTTCAGGATGGCCACGTCGTCGCCTGCCCGGATGAAGGCCAGGTCCTGGTCAGGATCGAGGGAGATCGTGACGGGCGCCGTCAGGTAGTCCCCCTCGCCGGGCGCCTGGCCGGGCGGGAGGTGGAAGATGTCGGGGGCGCCCTTGATCGTGGCCCGCACCGTGTCCGGCGAGCCGTCCAGGTCGTAGTCCTCGACGTTGACGAGCTGGATGTCGCCCTTGAGCTCGCCCTTCCCCAGCACCGCCTGGTCGGTGAGCCAGGTGTAGACGCCGTAGCCGCCGCGCATGTCCACGGTGCCCATGCCGGAGAGCACGCGGGCGTCGGAGGCGGGTGGCGGGTAATTGCCGGGCACGCGCCAGGCCTCCACGTCCACGCCGGCCTCGTGCAGCAGGTCCCACCAGGGCGTGCCGGAGCGGTTGTTCTCCACCGGATCCCCGCCCAGCGGCAGGTACCAGCCGAAGAGCTCCAGCGCGCTGCCCGGGTCATGGATCGGCGCGGTGGCCGAGCTGGTGGGCGTGTACGTCTTCGGGTCGCGGTGGATGAAGTCGAAGACGCCGTGCCCGCCCGGGTCCATGCCGGTCACGAAGGTGGACCAGGCCACCGGGCTCTGGGGCGGCGTGCTGGTCCCGAGGCTCTGAAAGCCACCCTCCGCGGCCAGCTTCGCCAGGTTGGGCAGCTTGCCCTCCTCCATCATCCGGGTCACGATGACGGGGTCCATGCCGTCCACGCCCAGCACGAAGACGCCGGGCTCGGCGGGCCGTTCGCGCCCGCAGGCGGCGAGCAGGGCCAGGAGCGGGAGGTGTTCAGCGCGCAATTGCGGGGCCCTCGGGGAAGATGCGAGCGCCGGGGGCGGCCCCGGACTGCGAGAGGCGCTCGGGCGGGAAGGGGCCCGTGAAGGGGGCCTGCTCGCCCGGCCGCGCGAACAGCATCCGGCCCTGCATGTACTTCGGTGGCGTGACGCCGAAGACCTCCAGGCAGGTGTAGGGGATGTCCATGATGTGCGGGGCGTCCTCGCGGATGGGCCGGTTGCAGAAGAAGACGCCGGGGACGATGGAGGGGTCCACGCAGTGATCGCCCGACCAGCTCTTCGTGTTGTCCTTGAAGACCTCGGGCGTCACGGCGCCGGTCGCGCACTCCCAGGAGTTGCGGTAGCCGCCCTCGTAGCCCACCAGGATGTCGGGGGCGTCGAGCCGGTAGGGGCCGTCGTTGACCGCCACGGCGATCTCGGCCTTGCGGATGCAGCGCACCCCGCTCTCGGGGTCCACGAGCGCCTCCAGCTTCGCCTTGAGCTCGCGGGCGAAGGCGATGTACTCCTCGCCCTCGCCGACGATGCCCGACTTCTCGCGGCCCTTGCGGTTGATGAAGAGGCCGGTGAGACCGAGGCTGAAGGCCTTCGTGCGACTCCAGTCCACGTGCTCGAACCAGTCGCCGCTGGTGGTGTGCCCGTCCTTGAGCACGAGGTAGCCCTGGTCCCGCAGCCAGGTGTTGAGGTTCACGCCGCGGCGGAAGTTGGTGAAGCCGTGGTCGCTCATGACGATGAGCGTGGTGTCCGTGCCCTCGATCTCCTTCATCACCTGCCCGATCACCCCGTCCATGTGGGCGTAGACCCGGGGGATCGCGTCGGCGTGGGCCGTGGCCTCCTTGCCCGCGTTGGCCGGGTGGCTGGGGTCCAGGTAGCGGTAGAACATGTGCTGGACGCGGTCGGTGGTGTCGAAGACCGTCGTGACCAGGCCCTTCTTCGTCCGCTGGATGGCGTCCCAGAGCATGGCCTCGCGCTCCTTGCAGTAGAGCATGGCCTGGTCGTAGAACGCGCCCTCGTCGATGACCCGCTCGTTGAGCGCCCAGGTGTCCTCGGCCAGCCCCAGCGTCGCGAAGGAGCCCAGCTTCTTCGCCAGGTATACGCTGTACACCTGCGGGTGGCTGATCGGCATCGCCGGGTTCTCGGGGTCGATGTGGATGGGCGTCATGTACAGGTTCACCTCGGGCTCGACCGAGACGAGGTAGAACCGGGCGATCCCTGAGACGGTGACGCCCAGGCCGGCCTTGAAGGGGAGCTGCACCCAGTCCGAGTAGGTCTTGAGCGCCAGGTCCACGGGCTCACAGCCCTCGATCTCCAGGCGCGCCCCCTTGCGGTCCTTCGCGACCGTGAGCGTGAACGGCAGGGTCATGCGGAAGCCGCCCTTCACCATGGAGTTGTCCGGCCCCACGACGCGGCTGCGGATGACGTCGCCCTTGCGGCGCAGCACGGTCTGCTCGCCGCCGGTGAAGGCCGCCTGACCCTCCTTGTTCTCCGTCGAGAAGTAGCTGAAGGTGCCCTGGCTCCCGCGCAGGTCCGGCACGCACATCCCGCTCAGCAGCAGCCCGCGGAAGGGCACGGGCGGGAACGTGATCGGCACGCGCTGGATGATGGAGGGGACGTGCCGCTCGCCCAGCAGCTTCCAGAAGGCCTGGCTCTTCTGGAGCAGCTTGATCTTCGGCTTCTCCAGCGGGATCATGTACTTGCCGATGTTCAGCACACGCTCGGCGTTGCGGATGTCCGTGCTGGAGAGCAGGGGCCCGTAGGTGCAGGGATCCCGTGTCAAGAAGTCGTAGATTCCATGCCGGCTGGGGTCCACGCCCGTGGTGAAGGAGGACCAGGCGACGGGCGACATGGAGGGGTTTGAGGTGTCCAGCGGCCGGAAGACGCCCTGGGCGGCCAGCTTCTCCAGGTTGGGGAGCCGGCCTTCGCGCATCAGCTTCGTGGCCAGCCCGGGATCCATCCCGTCGAGCCCGATGATGATGATCCGCTTGCTGAGCGCGTTCTTGAAGGGGTCTCCGACCCGGATCATCTTGATGAGGTAGGTGAAGGGCCAGAGCAGGATGGTGGCCAGCGCCAGCAGGATGGCGCCCACCAGCACGACCAGCGAGCCGGCGAAGGCGAAGCCGGCTCCAGGGCCGATATAGGCGTGTGCAGGCTGGGAACCCAGCAGCAGAGCCAGGACGAGGAAGGGGAGCGACCGGCGCGCGTTCACGTAGACGGGACCTCGGAAGCGGGTCAACATATACGCACCTGTGGCCGACGTGCTACTACCAAGCCCCCGATGGGAGGTCAAAGGAATGTCCGGTCTTCGCGTCGCGCTGGCAACGCTGATCCTCGTCTGCTCTTCGGCCTGCGGCGGCCCCACCCTGGAAGATCGCCAGAAGGAGGTGCAGGCGGCCCTCGACAAGGGTGATTATCCCGCCGCTATCGCCGCCATCGACGCCTCGCTCGCCGACGCCGCCATCTCCGGCGACCCCGCCAGGAGCTGGCGCTTCGAGTCCATGCGCCTGGACGCGCTGGCCCGCGGGGGCAAGGGCGACGACGTGCTGAACGCCCTCGACCGCCTGCAGCCGAAGTACCCGACCCAGATCACCGCGGCGCTGCTTCGCTCTCTGGCCGACAAGCTGCGCGCCGCCTCGGACACGCTGGGCGCCATCGGCGTGCTGGACCGGGGGCTCAAGACCTTCCCGGCCGAGGCCGCGACCTTCGAGAAGGTCATCGAGGAGATCAAGAACGCGCCCATGGACTCGGCCACCGAGGAGATGTTGAGGAAGCTGGGCTATCTCAACTGAGGCGCGAGTCCCCGTCACGGTCCTGACCGGCTTCCTGGGCGCGGGCAAGACCACGCTGCTGAACCGGATCATCGGCCACCCCGCCGCGGGGCGGGTGGCGGTGGTGGTCAACGAGTTTGGGAGCGTAGGAATCGACGGGCGCCTGGTGGTGGGGGCGGAGGAGCGCGTCGTCGCCCTCTCCGACGGCTGCGTCTGCTGCGTGGTGCGCGAGGACCTGCGGACCAGCGTGATCGACCTCTTGCGGCGGCGCGAGCGCATCTTCCGGCCCCTGCGCTTCGACCGGATCCTGGTGGAGACCAGCGGGCTGGCCAGCCCGGGGCCGGTGGTCCAGACCTTCCTGGTCGATCCCACCCTGGCCGCGGCGACCCGGGTGGACGGCGTGGTCTGCGTGGCCCACGCGGGGCTGCTGCCCGAGCAGCTCGCCCGTCACCCGGAGGCGCGGGCGCAGCTGGCCGGCGCCGATCTGGTCGTGCTCAACCACGCGGATCAGGCCGCGGACCTCGACGAGAGCGCGCGGGCGGCGCGGGCCTGGGCGCCGCTGGCCACCCTCCAGCGGGCCGTTCGCGCCGACGTGGACGTCGCCGGGCTCCTGGACCTTCGCGCCCAGGACCCCTCCCGCTGGGCCCTGGGCTCGGTGGAGCACACGCCGGGCGCCGCGGGCCTGGTGCTGGAGGCGGGCGCGGTGGATCTGGGGCGAATCAAGATTTTTCTCCAGTTCGTGGCGAGCCGCCGGAGCTGGGAGATCTGGCGGATGAAGGGCATCTTCCGCTGCGAGGGCCAGGCGAGGCCGGTGGTCGTGCAGGCCGTCTGGCAGTGGCTGGAGCTCGGCCCCGGTCCGGGCGAGCTGCCCTTGCGCTCGACCCTGGTCATCCTCGGCCGCGACCTGGACGAGGCGGAGATCCGCCGGGCCTGGGCGGCGGCGGTGGGGTGAGCGCTCAGGCCAGCCGGATGTCGGTCTTGACGAAGTCCTCTCCCTTGCAGAGCAAGGGCTCTCCAGACACCTGGGCCAGCGCATACGAGAAGCAGTCGCCGTAGTTCAGGCCTGCGGGGTGCCGTCCCTTCCCGAACCGGCGCCAGGCTTCCCGCGCGAGCTCAGCCTGCTCGGCGGTGACCTCGACGACGGTGACGCGCGCCCGGTGGAGGAGCAGATCGAGCTCCCTCCCTCCCGCCGGTCCTCGCCGCGCCTCGATCACCATGGAGGTCTCGAGCACGGTCGCCGCGGAGATCAGACGCACCCCGGCGTTTGCGATGAGCTCGGCGAACCGAGGCTGTTCAGGCTCGGAGAGGAGGATGGCCACGAGGGCGGAGGTGTCGATGACCATCAGGTGGGGAGCCCGTCCTGGTCATAGCCCAGGATCTCGTCTGCGCTCCGAGGGTCGAGCTCGGGCAGCGCCGTGCAGCGACGACCGATCTCGACGATCTCGTCGGCGAGCGCGCGCCCAGCGATGCGTCCACGGTGCCGCTGCAGGCTCTCCCGGAGCGCGTTCGTGACCGCGTCCGTCAGGCTCGTCCCGGTCAGCGTCGCGAGCTCGCGCGCCAGCCGGTCTGCCTCCTCCGCACGGATGTTGAGGGCCATGATGCACCATGTTGAGATTTTTCTACATTCTACACGATCCGGGGTTCTGCGCCAACCCTCACCCTCTCCGGATCACGACCAGCGCGAGCGCGACCAGGAGCGCCAGCCCTCCGACGCCCCCGCCGTCCGTTGCGCACCCACACCCGCCCTTCTCCGTCGTGCGCCCCGTCTCCTCGGCGAGCTCCCCCGCGTTCACGGTCAAGGTCACCGCCTCCGACGCCTCCTGCGGGCCGCCGTGGAGCGGCGAGGCGCTGGCGTCCGACACCCCGATCCGCAGCGTCACGACACCCGCCTCCGTCGGCGTCCCGCGGATCTGGCCGTCCTCCTCCAGCGTGAGCCCCGCGGGCAGGTCCCCGCCCACCACCGACCAGGCGAGCGGCGGCGTGCCGCCCCAGCTCGTCAGCGTGGCGGCGTAGGGCTCGCCCACGGTGGCCTCGGGGAGCGTCGTGTCGGCCAGGCTGAGCCCACGCAGGCCAGCCAGCGTCTCCGAGAGCTCACTCACGCGCGCGGCGAGCTCCGCGTCCTCGTGCAGGCTCCGCTCCTCGGAGGGGTCGGCGACGAGGTCATAGTACTCCCGCGCGCCGCCGTCGGTCTCCACGTACTTCTCGTCGGCGGTGACCAGCCCGGACCACAGCGGGCTGTCCCCGGTCCAGCTCTGGAGGAGCACGGCCTCGCGCCCGGTGTCCTCGCCGGAGCAGACGGCGGAGATCAGCGAGAGGCCCTCGCCCTCTGGCGTGAGCCCGGCCAGCGCGGCGACGGTGGCCGGAAGGTCCAGGTTCATGGCGACCAGGGCGTCCGAGCTCCCCGGGCTGAGATCAGGGTGCGCGACCAGCAGCGGCACGCGGGCGGACTCCTCGTAGGCCACGCCCTTGAAGTCCAGGCGGTGCTCGCGCCAGTGCATGCCGTTGTCGGAGCTCAGCACGAAGACGGTGCGATCCCCGCGCCCGGCGGCCTCGACGGCGTCGATGAGGTCAGCGGCGGCGCGGTCGGCGGCCAGCAGGGACTCCTGGCGCTGCTGGACGACGGCGTCCGAGCTGGCCAGCTGGTCCTCGGTCAGCAGCGGGATCTCCTGGAGCCAGGCCGGCTTGTCGGAGACGTCGGCCTCCTCCCAGGCCCCGCCGCGCCAGGTGTAGCCGGCCATGCTCCCGGCGTCGTCTACGGCCGGGGTGTGCGGGTCGTGGGGCGCCAGGAAGGAGAGCAGCAGGAAGACCGGCGCGTCGGCGTGCTCGGTGAGCGCGCGCTGGGCGCGGTCTCCCTGCCAGGTGCTGAGGTAGCGTGTGTGGTGCTCGAGGCTACCCGTGCTCGCGGCGTCGGCGGTGGAGCTGCCCTCCACCACGTCGTAGTCGGTCCAGGGCTGCTCCCCCACGGTCGCCGCCCACACGGTCCAGCCCGGCGGGACGTAGGCGTCCATGGACTCGTAGTCGTTCAGGTACTTGCCCACGAGCGCTGTCGTGTAGCCGCCCTCCTGGAGCCGGGTGGCCAGGGTGTGGGTGTCGGGGAAGCGCGCCGCCCCGCCGAGCGGGGGCACGTTGGTGAGCACGCCGGTCTGGTGCGCGTAGTAGCCGCCGGAGAGCAGGCTGGCCCGGGAGGGGGCGCAGAGCGGGGTCGTGACGTAGGCCCGGTCGAATTGAACGGCCATGGGCTCGAGGCGGGCGAGCGTCTCGGTCAGCAGCGGGAGCTGGTCGGCGCGCAGGTCGTCGAAGAGGAGCACGACGACGTCGTAGGGGCCGCTCTCCAGGCAGGCCACCGCTCAGTCCCCGCAGGGCCCGAGGGCCTGGATGTCCTCGAGGTCCAGGGTCCCGGCGTCGTAGAGCGTGGCCGTATAGGGGAAGGTGAGCTGGCGATCGTAGGCGATGTCCTCGGTCTCCACCTCGAGGAGGCGCTGGTCGCCCCAGGCGCCGCTCTCGTCGGCCGGCTCCAGCGGGTCCACGCGCCCGCGCAGCACGCGGCCGGGGAGCTCGCAGTCCGCGCTCTTGTTCTCGCAGCCGGAGTCGGTGATCAGGAGCTCGCCCTCCTCGTTCACGCGGAGATCGCGCACGAAACCGAGCGGGTCCTCGCCGTCCTCCAGCACCCCGTCCCCCAGGTAGGTGGGCGGGCTCAGGCCCTCCCAGCGCGCGAAGCCCAGCGAGCCGTAGACCCCGTTGTCCGGGTCCTCGCTGGCGCCCAGGCTGTGGGCCCAGACCAGCCAGCGCTCGCCCTCGGGGCCGGTCTGCACCTCGGCGTGGTGGGGCGCGGCCAGCGGGCCGCTCTCAGGCCAGGCCCAGAGCAGGCTGGGGGCGTCCCGGTCGGTGATGTCCCAGAGCACGATCCGGCCCAGGTCCACCGTCCAGCTCTCCTGGAGCGAGCTCTTGAAGGTGGTGAGCAGCAGGGTTCGCCCGTCCTCTTCGAGGAGCTGCATGTGGTTCAGGTTGCGCCAGCTCTGCCACTCGGCGTGATCGGGGCCCAGGATCCTCAGGATCTCCGCCGTGCCCCCGCCGTCGGGGACCTGGAGCCAGAGCGCGCGGGAGTTGACCGTGTCGGCCACCAGCAGCTCCTCGCCGTCCCACAGGGCGCCGTGGGCGCTGCTCAGGTGGCAGTCGCCGATCTCGGCGTCGGGGTCCTCCACACAGCCCGGGGCGTAGTCGGCGAAGTTCTCGGCGAAGGAGATCCCGTCCACCGTCCACTCCGGCGTGGTCGGCTGGTCGAGCTGAACGCCCAGGATGGCCGACGGCATGTACTCCAGGTTCACCCGGAAGGCGGCCGAGAGCAGCCATGATCCCGAGGCCTGGGGCTCGGCGCCGAAGAGCAGGCAGGGGGGCTCCACCGTCAGCTCGGAGACCGCGCACTGATCAGGCAGCAGCTCGCTGAGGCAGAGCTCGCCCACGTAGGTGCCCTCGTCCCAGTCCACGAAGAGCTCGCGCCCAGAGGCGGTCTCGGAGATCGCCAGCACGGTCTCCAGCGTGTGGGGAGGCTCCTCAGCCTCACGACAGGCCAGCAAGGTGAGGAGGAGGATCATGGCGCTTCGAGCTCCGAGGGGTGGCGGAGGCGGACGAGCCCGCCGAGCACGTAGCGCTGCCAGACCTCGAAGCCGAAGCTCTGAATCAGCGCGGCCTGGCAGCCCTCGCCGCTCCAGATCCGATCTTGGACGTCGCAGCCCTCGGAGTATTCATAGACGCCGAGATCGGGGAGGTGGAAGGTCCAGGTGGAGACGCCGTCGCGCTCGGCCAGCGCGCGGTGCAGCGAGAGCCGGAGCGCCTCGATGTCGTCCCCGTCGATCACCGAGAGCCCGCCCGCCGCGCTCAGGTGGCACTCCTTCAGGAGCAGGTTCGGGCAGTCGCCCAGGTTGAAGGCCGGGGTGCTGTCGCCGGGGTAGAGGCGGAGCCAGCCCTCCGGGTCCCCCTCGGCGAGGGTGGAGACCGAGGACGCCCGCCAGGCGGGGGAGCGCGCGCCGGCGGCGAGGGGGAAGGGCTCCTTCCCGCGCGGATCGCCCTCGTGGGGCATGTCCGGCAGGATGGAGAGGCTGAAGAAGAGGTAGGGCGCGGGGCCGCCGGCCTCCTGGAGCGCCCCTACCCAGTCGATCCCCAGCTCGTCCATGGGGGAGAGGCCGCTGGACCAGGCGGGCTCCACCCCCAGCAGGCGCACCTCGTCCTCCTCGGAGGCCAGGAAGGTGGCCAGGCAGTCGGCGTCGGCGCAGTCCGCGGGCTGGTCGTGGAAGAGCACCCCCACCTCCACGCCCGGGTCGTCCAGCAGGGGCCGGAGGGGAAGAGCCACCCGGCAGCTCGTGGCCCGCCGGGCGAAGAGGGGGGTGACGCCGAGGGCCACGGGCAGGGGCTGGTCCAGGAGCACGGGGTGGTTGCGCGCGGCGCGCAGGGCGAACTCGCGGACGTTGTCCTCGTTGTCCTCGCAGGAGAGCACGTCCTCGGAGCCCCGCGGGCGCTCGATGAAGGCGGCCAGGCCCACGTCCAGCGGCTCGGCGCCCTCGAGCTGCGTCTCGTCCACCCGCACGCTCAGCCGGCCGCCCTCGTGGAGGACGACGAGCTCGCCCGCGCTGTTCATCGCCAGGTCCACGACCGCCTCGGTCTCGTGGCGGGCCGCTTCCGCGCCGTCCTCGACCAGCGCCACCCCCTCGGAGGTGGCCGCCCAGAGCCGCGCGGCGCTCTCCGGCGCCAGCGGGCCCAGGGCTCCCTCCAATGGGAGCGTCTCGACCTCCAGGGTCGCCGGATCGACGCGGGAGAGCGCGCCCTCGCCGCCCACCCACACCGCGTCCGGCCCGGCGACCAGGGTGGAGCCGGTGACCTCGGAGAGCAGCTCCCCGTCCACCCACAGGCCGGCGTCGGTCAGGGCCCAGGGCGCGCCCTCCCAGAGGAGCACGGCCTGGACCTCCCCCGGCAGGGTCTCCGACCAGGCCGCCGCGCCGCTGGTCGGGTCGAGGGCCCACAGCGCGCCGCCGTCGGCCACCAGCGCGGTCTGCGCGTCCAGCGCCAGGCGGGCCGCGTCGGAGAGGGCCCCGGTCTCCAGGCTCACCGGGTCGGCGAGGCGCAGCCAGTGGAGCGGGTTGTCGCTCAGCACGTCGGCGTTGGCCAGCGCGAGCCCGCCCTGCCGCGTCAGCAGCCCGAGGCGCAGGCTCTCGGCGTCCACCGCGAGATCCACCGCCGGCGCCGGGGCCATCAGCCGCCCGCGCTGCGTCCAGCTCTGGCCCGCCGGGCAGTCTCCCTGCGCCGCCTCGTCCAGCAGGTCCGGCCAGAGGGAGGCGTCCACGCAGCGCCCGCTGGGGTCGTGGTGGTAGCGCGCGTCCAGGACCAGGGCCGCGCCCTCGTCCAGCACGAAGCTCAGCGAGCGGGCGGGCAGCGTGCGGATCCGGCTGGGCGCCTCCGCCGCGCTCAGCGTGGGCGCGGCCAGCTCGCGGAAGGGGTCGAGCGCGACGGGCTCCAGCGCGGACCAGGGGCCCTCGCGAGGCTCCGAGGTCTCCCCCGTCTCCACGGGACCGCTCTCGCCCTTGTCGTCGGCGGTGCAGGCGCAGAGCATCGCCAGCAGCCCGAGGCGCATCAGGCGGCGCTTCCCCCCGGCGGTCCCTGCCGGCCCTCCAGGCTCCAGGGGTTCTCGACGACCTCGCGCAGCACCTTGGCCAGGGTGCCCAGCTGGGCGCCGTCCATGAAGCGGTGGTCGATGGTCGCCGTCAGCGTCAGCATGGGCTTGACCACCACCGCCCCGTCCACCACCACCGCCTGGTCGCGCACCGCGCCCACCAGCAGGTAGACCGGCACCCGCGCCCAGGGGGTGGGCGGGGCGTAGGCCTCGTCGATGCCGAACATGCCGACGCTGGTGATGATGCAGGCGCCGAACGGGAAGGCCTCCAGCCCGAACATCGGCAGGTTCACCCCGAGCCCGCTGGCCAGCCAGCCCGAGAAGTGCACCAGCGGCCGGATGAGCCAGGTAGGAAGGAGCTTCAGCGGCCCCTGGGCCTTCTTGAAGCTCTCGTCCTCGCCCTTGCGCAGCCTGCCCGCCGCGGCGCTGAGCTCGTCGGCGATGTCGGCCACGCTCTTCTCGTCCGCGCGGCAGACCTTGGCCTTGGCCAGGTCGTTTCCACCCTCCAGGTTCACCAGGAAGGCGACGTCGGCCGTCTCGAAGGGCGTGTACGTCCCCAGCGCGATGCGCCCGTTCAGGCTGGGCGCCTGCTTCAGCACGATGCCCGCGGCCTTGCCCACGAGGTGCGTGAGCGTCACCTTGCGGCCCGTGGTCTGCCGGACGTGCTCCAGGTAGGCCTGCGCCTGGGTCACGTCCAGCGAGAGCTTGCCGTAGATGTTGCCCTCCATCGGCGCGCTCCAGGACGCGATGGCGAGCTTCTGTCGGGTGCGCATGCGAGCCATGACCGGATCTCCCTCGAAGGGGCCGAGTCTAGCACATCCGCGGCAACCGGACCCGAGCGACGCTCAGTAGGTCGGGATGCTCGGGTCGATCTCCTTGGACCAGGCGGTGATCCCGCCCTCCAGGTTGATGACGTTGGTGAAGCCCAGCTCCACCAGGGTCGCGGCGGCTTTGGCCGAGCGCCCGCCCATCTTGCAGTGGATGAGGATCTCGCGGTCGCGCGGGAGCAGGTGGGCGACCTGCGCCACCTCCTCGTGCGGCTGAAGGAGGTCGGCGAAGCCCAGCTTCGCGATCTCCGCCTCGTGCGGCTTGCGCACGTCCAGCACGAAGGGTTTCCAGCCCTCGTCCATCTTCCGCTTCGCGTCCTGGACGCTCATCCTCAGGAAGCCTTCCATGTTCTCCTCCGGTCGGGCGCCCTCGCCCGCGTGCGGCACACCACAGAACTGCAGGTAGTCGATGAGCCCGGTGATCTTCGGCGCGTCCGGGTCCCGGCGCACCTTGAGCTCGCGGAAGCGCATGTGGAGCGCGTCGTAGAGCAGGAGCCGCCCGGACAGGGTCGTGCCCTTGCCCAGCAGGATCTTGATGGTCTCGGTCGCCTGGATGCAGCCGATGACGCCGGGCAGGATGCCCAGCACCCCGCCCTCGGCGCAGGAGGGCACCAGCCCCGGGGGCGGCGGCTCCGGGTAGAGGTCGCGGTAATTCGGGCCGTCCTGGTAGTTGAAGACGCTCGCCTGGCCCTCGAACTTGAAGATCGAGCCGTAGACGTTCGGCTTGCCCAGCAGCACGCAGGCGTCGTTGACCAGGTAGCGCGTGGGGAAATTGTCCGTGCCGTCCACGACCACGTCGTAGGGGCGCAGGATCTCCAGCGCGTTGTCGCTCTGCAGGGCCACCGGGTACAGGTCGACCTGGCAGCGCGGGTTCAGGTCCAGGATGCGGGCGCGGGCGCTCTCCAGCTTGGGGCGGCCCACCGCGCCGGAGCCGTGGATGATCTGGCGCTGGAGGTTGGACTCGTCGACCACGTCGAAGTCCACGATGCCGATGCGCCCCACCCCCGCCGCCGCCAGGTAGAGCAGCAGCGGGCTGCCCAGCCCGCCCGTGCCCACGCAGAGCACGCTCGAGCCCTTCAGGCGCCGCTGCCCCTCGACGCCCACCTCCTCCAGGATCAGGTGGCGCGAATAGCGGGCGTAGTCCGCTGTGTCCAGCTCGGGCAGGCTCACAGGGCACCCCCGGCGATGGAGGGCACGATGGTCAGCAGGTCGCCCTCGCGGACGGCGTGCTCCTCCTTGCCCGGCAGGAAGCGCACGTCCTCGTCGTTCAGGTAGACGTTGACGAAGCTGCGGAGCTTGCCGCTGCTGTCGCGCAGGTTGCTGGACAGCTTCGGGTGCGCGGTGGTGAGCGCCCCCAGCGCGCTGGCGACCGTGTCGCCCTCCACCTCGACCACGGCGGCGCCGCCGACGTAGGCGCGGAGCGCGGTCGGGATGGCGATCTTGACAGGCATGAACCCTCCAGAATCAGGGAACCAGGATCAGGGACCGAAGACGTGGCTCTCGGAGAGATAGCGGCTCCCTCCGTCGGGGAACAGGGTGACGACGCGCCCGCGCTCCATCGTGTTGGCGACCTGGATGGCGGCCCAGAGGGCGGCCCCCGCGCTGACGCCGGCCAGGAGCCCGTCCTCGCGGGCCAGCCGGCGCACCAGCTCCAGGCTCTCCTCCGTGGGCGCGCCCAGGTGCTCGGCGTCTACGCTCTCCGGCGAGAAGATGCCCGGGACGATGGCCGTCTCCATGTGCTTGAGCCCCTCGAGCCCGTGGAAGGGCGAGTCGGGCTGGACGGCCACGCAGCGCACGCGCGGGTCCTGCGAGCGCAGGTAGCGGGCGACCCCCATGAATGAGCCCGAGGTGCCCAGCGTGGAGACCCAGGCGCTCACCTGGCCGCCCAGGTCCCGCCAGATCTCGGGGCCGGTGGTCAGCATGTGGGCGCGCCAGTTGGCGTCGTTGTTGTACTGGTCGAGGTAGGCGTAGGTCTCGGGGGCCTCGGCGTAGAGCTCGCGGGCGCGCAGGATGGCGCCGTCCGAGCCCAGCAGCGGGTCGGTGTCCACGATCTCGCAGCCGTAGGCCCGCAGCGTGCGCTTGCGCTCGGCGTTGGCGTTCTTCGGCAGGCAGAGCGTGACCCCGTAGCCTCGCACCGCCGCGATCATCGCGTAGGCGATCCCCGTGTTGCCCGAGCTCGCGTCCAGGATGCGCATCCCTGGCCTCAGGACCCCGCGCCGCTCGGCGTCCAGCACCATCGACAGCGCCGGGCGGTCCTTCACCGATCCACCCGGGTTGAACCATTCGAGCTTGGCCCAGATCTCCACCTCGGGCGGGATCAGCCCGCGGACGGTGCGCTCGACCTGGACCAGGGGCGTCTCGCCCACGCGGGCCAGCAGGCCGGTGGCGCCGGCGAAGGGGTGAATCTCGCCCTCCGTGGCCTGGAGGGTCGGATGAAGCTGGGACATGGGGCCTCTCCCCGAGCGGGACACGGGATTCCTATCTTCCTGGTAGGAGATGCCCCGCGCGCGGGGTTCGGTCAAGGAGTGTTCACCCCGATGGGCGTCGGCAAGCCCTCGAAGGCCGCCTCGCAGGCGCTGAGGATGTCCGCGGGCTCGGCCAGCCCCCCCGGCCCGAGGTCCCCGCAGGCCAGCCGCTTGGAGACCGGCTCTACCACCCGGTAGCGGCCGAGCTCGGCGATCCAGCGCAGGTTTCGCTCGACCACCGGGTTGAACCACATCTCGGTGTTCATGGCCGGCGCGATCACGACCGGCTTGCCCCGCGGCAGGGCGAGGAGCGTGGTGCTCAGCGCGTCGTCGGCGAGGCCCACGGCGATCTTCGCCAGGGTGTTGGCGCTCGCGGGCGCCACGCACAGCACGTCGGCCCACTTCGCCAGCGTGATGTGCGCCATCCCGTCGGCGAAGGTGTCCAGCATCACCGGCTGTCCGCTCAGCGCCTCGAAGCTGACGGGGCCCACGAAGCGCGTCGCGTTCGCCGTCATGATCACGCGCAGCGCGTGTCCGCGCTTGACCGCCATCGACGCCAGTTCACAGGCCTTGTAGGCCGCGATTCCGCCGGTGACCCCCAGCAGCAGGTTCACGGTTCACCCCAGCTTCTTGTCAGGCTTAACTTGCCCATGGCCCCGAGGATGGCATACTTGCCCGTCACCTCTGGGAGGTCTTCCATGGCAACGGTCCGCCGGGTCACGGCGAACGGCGTCCAGCTCCACGTCGAGATGGCCGGTGAGGGCTCGACGACGCCCATCGTCTTCCTTCACGGCTGGCTCCGCTCCTCGCACGAGTGGCGCCACATCTTCCCCTACCTGTCCACGGTCGCCCCCTGCTACGCCATCGACCTCCCGGGCTTTGGCCAGTCGGACATCCCCGACGCCGCCTATGACCTCGCGTTCTTCCGCGACACCGTGCTGGCGGCCCTCGATGAGCTCGGCCTCCGCCGCGTGCGCTTCCTGGGTCACGGGCTCGGCGGGGCGGTGGCCTTCGCCATCGCGCTCCAGCACCCCGAGCGGGTCGAGCGCGTGGCGGCGGCGAGCCCGAGCATCCACGCCACGCCCAAGGCGGGCCTGCGGGCGAAGCTCGTCGTGCGCTCCGCGCTCGGTCGGGTCTACTTCGAGCGCTTCTTCAAGAAGGAGCAGCTCCGCGCGCTGCTGCTGGGCTCGCACTTCCACGAGCCCCTGCGGGTCACCGACGAGGTGATGGACCCCATCCTCACCACGCTCTCCCGCCCCGGCGCGCGCCTGGCCCTCTGGAAGTCGCTGCTGACCGACATGGACACCGGGCTGGCCTCCGAGATCGGCGCGCTGCGCGTCCCCAGCATCGTGATCTGGGGCTACAACGACCGCATCCAGCCCGTGGACATCGGCAAGAAGCTGGACACCGAGGTCGAGGTCATCAAGCTCAAGCAGATCCCCAACGTCGGCTACCAGTCGGTGGAGGATCGCCCGCTCTCGGTGTGCCGCTACACCTGCGAGCACTTCGAGCTCCCCCTCCCCAGCGGGATCCCCGACGGGCACCCGACGCCGGAAGAGGGCGACTACGACGTCTAGTCGGCCTGCTGCTCCAGGACGGGGGCGTCCCCGTCCAGCGAGCTGAGCAGGAAGTCCCGGTACAGGCGCGCGGCGTCCGAGAGCTCGAAGATGGGGAAGTGGTCCTCGCCCTCGTACTGGGCGAGGCCGCCGGTGACCTCCGTGTCGTCCCAGGCGCGCAGGTTGCCCTCGGCCGGGAGATCCTGGGGCCCGAGGCCGCGCAGCGTGGCGACCTCCGCCTCCTGCACCATCGGGTCGAGCGCGGGCAGCCCGGCGGAGCCGGCGAGGGCCTCAATCGTGGGCGGCGGCGTGTACTGGTCGAGGGTGCCCTCGGTCATCAGCACGTCCAGCGGCACGGCCTCGTCCTCCACCGGCTCCTCCACCCAGTAGCGCCCGTAGTTGAGCGGGTCGGTGACCTCCGACAGGGTCTGGATGAGGGCCACCAGCGGGTGGTGCAGGTCGAGCTCGTCCAGCGTGAGATCGAGCTGATCGGACAGCAGGGCGTTGATGTCGAACTCGGTGGTGTCGCGCTGCAGCATCGTGATGCTCAGCCCGCCGCCGGCCCCGGAGAAGACGGCGGCGTGGATCTGACCTCGCCAGAAGGGGGCGGCCATGGCGCCGGTGATCCCGCCCTGGGAGTGGCCGAGGAAGGCGATCTTCGTGGGGTCCGTGCAGGCCGGCTTGCGCCCGCCCACGTCGAAGCAGTGCTGCCGGGCCGTGAGCAGGCGGGCCAGGTAGACCAGGTCCAGCGAGCCCTGGCGGAAGGTGGCGCGGGCGCTCTCGGGGTTCAGGAAGTTGAAGCTGACCAGCGTGGGGTCGATCCCGGTGCCGCGGTCGCCGTGCAGCGGCTGGGCGATCTCCAGGATCGCCGCCCCCTCTCGGGCCAGCACCGCCGCCGGACAGAGGCGCGAGCCGTCGGCGTGGCTGCGGTCGTCGCCCCCGGTCCCGTGGGCGTTGAGCACCACGGGCCAGCCGCCCTCGGGCTGATCGGCGTCCACGGGCACCGTGAACGTGAACAGCACGTCCTCCCAGCCGGCCAGGGTGGGGGTGCCGTCCTCGGTGAAGCGGAAGCCGCCGCCCTCGGAGAAGTAGGGCTTGTCCCCGTGCTGCCAGCTCGGGATGCGCGCGGTGCCCTCGTAGGCGGTGTACCAGCCGTTCTCGTCCCAGGCCGAGAGCGCCTGATCCAGGGGCGGGGTGGGCAGGTCTCGCTGGATGACCGCGGCGATCCGCCGCATCTCGTCCGCCGGGTCCTGGGTGGTGAAGCGCGTGGCCAGCGCCACCTCCTCCACTGGGACGCCGAGGGCCTCCAGCGTCTCCGCCACGTCCGCGTAGTCGGGGTAGCGCGGGTCCAGGGGGTCCAGCGCGCCCGCGAAGCCCTCCGCCGGGCTGGCGAGGCTGGTCCGCACGACCACGGCGTAGGTGGTGGAGGCGCGGAGCGGGAAGCCCCAGACCGGCTGGATGGCCAGCAGGTTGGCCGGCTGCCAGCTCGTGCCCTCCACCTCCAGATCCCAGGAGAAGGGCACCAGCTCGCCCCGGCCGGGGCTGTGGGGGTCCACGTTCACCAGCAGCACGGGCGAGTCCAGGGTCTCGCTCGTCGCCGCGTCCGGCAGCAGGTCCGCGTCCAGGGGCCCCTCGAAGGGCACGTAGAGGGGCGCGTTGGTGCCGAAGCCGTCCAGGGTCGCGGCGATGGCCAGGTACTTGTCCAGGATGGGGAAGGTCCCGGTCCCGGGGAAGCCGTCCAGGTCCAGGAGCCCGTCCACCCGTCGGGCGTCGTCCGGCCAGGGCGCGCCGAAGAACCCCTCGCCGTCGAGCTGGGGAGCGGGGCCGGCGGTCTCGGCGCCGCAGCCGGCCAGGAGGGGGAGCCAACAGAGGCGAAGCCTGGGCATTCGGACTCCTTTGCTCAGACTCTACCTCCTTCGCGTGCCGCTCGCCCGTCCGAGCTTGCACAGGGCTTGCACGGTCGCGCCCCCCGTGCTCTGGTTCTGGACCATGGCCGACGCCTTCGAGATCCTGAGCGACTGCCCGATCTGCCTCGTGGAGGGGGCGGTGGTCGAGCTCGTGGATCCGGCGCGGGCGCGGGGGGTCGCGGTGGTGGCGCGGTGCCGGCTCTGCCTGCACGAGCTCCGGCTGGGCAGCGTGGTGCGCGAGGGCAGGGCGCCAGGGACGGAGGAGGAGGCGCGGGTCATGCTGGCGCGCTGGGCGCAGGAGGAGGGGGAGCCCGACCTCGAGCGCTTCTGCGAGGGCAGCATGGGCGGGCTCGGCGCGGCGGAGGTCGCGGCGCGGCTGGTGGCGCGGGAGCCGGTCTCCACGAATTTCGACGTCCTGGCGTGGCTCTTCGGCGGGATGTCCGGCGCGGCGGCGGAGAGCGGACCGCGGGCGACGCCCGAGCCTCCGGTCTCCTCGAATGCGGGCCCGGCCCCGGACGTCCAAGCCCCAGGGCCCGCTCCGTTCTCTGCGGCGCGCGCGCTGGCCAGCGTGCTGCTGGCCGACGGGTCCCTGCGCCCGGGGGAGCGGGCCAGCGCCGATCGTGTGCTCGACCGCGCGGGGCTGCCGCCGCTGAGCGACGCGGACCTGCGCCTCTGGCGTCCCATGGAGCTCGGCCGACCCGAGGACCCCGGGCCCTGGATGGCGGCCATGGTTCGACTGGTCTGGAGCGACGGGCAGCGCGACGAGAGCGAGTGGCGCATGCTGCGCGAGCTCGCCCGCGCCTGGGCCTTCCCCATCTCCCGCCTCGAGGCGCTCGACGCCCGCGAGGCCGCCCGCCACGCGCCGCTCGCCCGCCGCGCCTGGACCTCGCTGAAGCGCCTCTTCGTCGTGGAGAACCCGTGAGCGACTCGAAGCCCCCTCAGGCCCCCGCCGCCGCCTGGGCCCCGCCGCCCGGCGCCCGCGCCGCCGCCCCGTCCCCCGCCGCCCCCGCCGCCGCCCCGGGCGCGCCCGACGCCGACCGCGCCGCGCGGGTCCGAGCCTTCCAGGCGGAGTTTCAGAGCGTGCTGAGCAACGTCGCCCGCGTGATCCGCGGCAAGGACGACGTGGTGCGCAAGGTGCTGCTGTGCATGACGGCCCGCGGCCACGTCCTGCTGAAGGACGTTCCGGGCACGGGCAAGACCATGCTGGCGCGGGCCATCGCGGCGAGCGTGGCCTGCGAATTCCGGCGCATCCAGTTCACGCCCGACCTGCTGCCCATGGACATCACGGGCACCAACGTCTTCAACCTGCGCACCAAGGTCTTCGAGTTCCAGCCGGGCCCGGTCTTCACCCACATCCTGCTGGCCGATGAGATCAACCGCGCCACGCCCAAGAGCCAGAGCGCGCTGCTGGAGGTCATGGCCGAGGGTCAGGTCACCGTCGAGGGCCGCACCCACGTCCTGCCCCCGCCCTTCCAGGTGCTGGCGACCATGAACCCGCTCGACCACGACGGGACCTACGCCCTGCCCGCCGCGCAGATGGACCGCTTCACCATGCAGCTCTCCATGGGCTTCCCCCCGCCCGAGGCGGAGATGGAGATGCTCGACCTGCACCTGGCCGAGCGCCCGCCCGTGCTGGACCTCAAGCCGGTCATCGACCGCGCGCGCTTCCTCAGCTGGCAGAGCATGGTCCCCCAGGTCTTCATGGGCGAGGCCACCAAGAGCTACATCGTCTCCATCGCCACCCACATCCGCGGGGACAGCCGGGTGCTGGCGCCGCCGAGCCCGCGCGCGGTGCTCATGCTGGCGCGCGTGGCCCAGGCCCAGGCGCTCAGCGAGGGTCGGGACTACGCCAGCCCCGGCGACGTGCAGAAGGTGGCGGCGGACGTCCTGTCTCACCGCCTCATGGTGACCGGGGACGAGACCGGTCACGCCTACGTCGCCGACGTGCTGGGCAAGGTCGGGGTCCCGCGTTGAGTCAGCCGAGCGTGGTCCGCAGCCTCGTGTCTATCGCCGGGCACGCCTTCGGCCTGTTCGCGCTGCCCTTCGCGGTGGGGCTGGCGGCGGGCTCGCTGGTGGACGTCTCGGAGGTGCTGGACACGGCGCACGTCATGAGCGCGCTGGCGGTGGTCTTCATCCTGCCGCCCTTCCTGGCCCAGCTCGCCGGGATCCTGCTGAAGGTGCGGCGGGAGTACCGCTTCCTGGCGGCGCGAGGGCTGGTGGACCCGGCGACCCTGCTGGCCAGCGTGCGGCGCCACACGGCCATCGTCACGCCCCGGGGCTGGGCGGTGCTGCTGACCGGCCTGTGGTTCGTAGCCCTGTCCCTGGCCTTTCAGTGGGCCAGCCTCGGTCTGGTGGCCGTCATCTCGCTGCTGCTCTTCTACGTGGTGCTGGGGGCCAGCAGCTTCGTCTCCACCTTCCTGGTGCGCACCTTCGCCGCGGGCCTGGGGCGCGGGGTGTCCGGCGTCCGACGCGAGCTCTCGCCGGCGGTGGTGACCAGCGGCGAGCCGGCCGAGGAGCGCTTCCACCTCACGGCCGTGCCCGTGCCGGCGGGCTTCGTGCTGCTGATCGAGGACGAGAACCCGCCCGAGCTCGCCACGGAGAGCCGCTACGCCGTGGGCCCCGGGGCGCGCCGCGGCAGCGTGACGGTCAGCGGGCGCTTCCGCCGCACCCCGCGCGGCCTGCACCGGCTCGGGCCCGCGAACATCTGGTACCAGGACGCGCTGGGCTTCACCCGGGTCTCGGTGGCCAGCCTGGCGACGGCGGAGCTCAAGGTGCTCCCCCGCTTCCACCCGCTGGAGATCGTCTCACCGCCGCGGAGCCCGCTGGAGGCCCCCGACCTGCTCACCCGCCCGCACCGCTTCGCCACCGAGGATCACTTCCGCTTCAAGGAGTACATCGCCGGGGACGACACGCGGCGCATCCAGTGGCGCCTGTCCATGCGGGCCGGGCGCCTGACGGTGCGGCAGCCGGAGTCGCGGGAGATCTCCACGCACCGGGTCGTGCTGGTGCTGGACACCTGGCTGCCGCCGGGGCCGCTGCTCACGGACGCGCTGGGGGTGGCGGCCGTGCTGGATCGCCTGGTCGAGACCTGGATCTCGCTCGCCCAGGAGCTCGTCGAGCGCGGGGATCGCGTGCTGCTGGTGGCGGTGGCCGACGACGGGCGGGGACAGCTCCAGGTGGAGCAGGTCTCGGGAGACCGCGGGGCGCGGCGCCGCTGGCAGGATCTCGGCTCGCGGGCGCGCTGGCAGGGGAAGATGGACGTGCCGGCGGTGCTGGCGCCGCTCCAGACAGAGGGGCGCGCGGTGGTGGTCTCCAGCCGCTTCCACGCGCCGCCGGCCCCGGTCTCGGGCCAGGAGCCCACCTGGATCTACCTCGCGCCCATCGACGCGCTCGGCGAGGATCCGCCCTTCTGGCAGCAGGTCGTGGGGCCGGGGCCCGGGGCTGGGGGCCGCCTGCTGGAGCGCCTGATGCGCATGCCGGGCGCGGCGGGCAGCGATGAGGCGGGCTTCCTGCGCGAGTGGCGGGATCTCGCGCACCTCCGGCGGGTCTGGAGCGCGCGCCAGCGGCTGCGGCGCGTGGCCCGGATCGAGGGGGCGCGGGTCTCCAAGACCCTGCTGGCGCAGGGGTGCACGGTCTATCGGCTGGAGCCGGGGCCGCTCTGCCACCGCCTGGTCGGGCTCGGCACCGGCGCGAGGGCGGCGGCGTGAAGGGGACGGCGCCGTCCCAGCGCGGGCTCGGCGCCGAGCTGCGGGCGGCGATCCGCCCGATCCTGGCCTACTGGGCCATGCTGGTGGTGCTGTTCGGGGCGTTCTCGCTGGCGGCGATGGTGACCAGCCCCGACACGGGCACGGGCCTCGCGCTGATCATCCTGGGCGGGACGACGGCGGCGGCGGTGGCGGTGGGGCAGCTCCTCGCCCTGCTCAGGGTGCGCGACTGGCTCATCTACGTGTTCGCCGCGCTCTGGTGGACCGTGGGCTTCGTGTTCTCGGCCTCGCTGGCGGTGGCGGCGGGCGAGCTGGCGGCGCTGGCGGCGCTGGTCGTCTTCCTCTTCCCCATCTTCCTGACGGGCGGGCTGTGGAGCCTGCGCACCGGGCGCGCCCTCTTCGCCGCCTGGGTCCCGCTGATGTACGCGAGCGGGGCCGCCATCCTGGTCGCCGAGGCCCAGGGCAAGGTGGCGACCTGGCAGGCTGGCCAGAAGTGGGCGATCTGGGACATCACGACCTTTGGCGTGCTGGTCAGCGGCATCGTCCTGCTCCTGGCCTTCCTCCTCGCGCGGGAGGGGCACCGGCTCGCGCTCTGGCGGCATGGGCCGCGCGCGCCGCTGGAGGCCTCCACCCAGGAGAGCGGGGCGGCGCGCCCTCGGCTGACCCTGCTGGGCTGGGTGCTGCTCTGCGGGCTCGCCTTCGGGGTGGCGGTGGGGGCGGCGGTGCTGGCGCCCTACCTCTGGCGCACGAAGCCGGCCGAGGAGGGGCAGGCGGGCGAGCAGCCGGTGGATCCGCAGGAGGACCAGGGCCAGAGCCCCGAGCCCGGCGAGGACCAGGCGCGCGCCCCGAGCGAGCCGGATCCGAAGAAGAAGGGTCGGAAGAGCCGCGTCCGCCGCGGGGAGGGCGAGGACAGCGAGCTGGTGGAGGTGCGCGAGCAGCTCCGCCCCGAGGAGCGCGGCGCGGGCGGGGTGGTCATCGATCCGATGCTGCTGCTGGCCCTCGCGCTCATCGGGCTGGCCCTGGGCGGGCTCCCGGCGCGGCGGCTGTGGATCGTGGGCCGCCTCAGCGAGCCCTCGCCGGACACCTCCGCCACCGCGCGCATCGAGGGCTGGTGGCGCCTCGTGGAGATCGCCCTCTGCGACGCGGGCGTGGAGCTCCGGCCCGGGGAGGCCCCCGACCGCCTGCTGGAGCGGGCCCGACCGTCGCTGAAGGTCTTTCATCCTCTCGACGTGGACGGGCTCGCCGAGGCGGCGATCATCCGCGACCGCGTCGCCTACGGTCTCGGCGTCAACCCCGAGGATCTCGGGCGCATGGAGCGAATCGCGGTCGCCTGCTACGAGACCATCTGGGACAGACTGGGCGACAGGGCCCAGATCCGGGCGATGTACCGACCGGGCCTCGCCGACCCGGGGGAGGGCCCGGTGGCCTGAGCCCTTTCGTATGGGTTGCGCGCGGGCAGCCAGACGGCTACCTCGCAAAGTGAATCACGTACACGATCTAGCCGACCTCTGGCACTCCCTCCAAGATCACCCTTTTTCGAGGCTGAACATGCGGCTGCTGACCCTCTTCGCGATCGCCCTCGGCGCCTCCCTCCCCGCGGCGGCCCAGGACACCACCGAGTCCGCGGGCTTCGACGCCCACGGCTTCAACCTCGCCGCCTTCGACGGCGATCTGCGCGACGGCCTGCGCATGCAGCGGCCGGGGCGCTTCACGCAGGGGCAGTTCTTCGTCGGCGGCCTCTTCGAGTACGCCAAGGATCCGCTGGTTCAGTACCGGATCTACGACGACCCGGAGCTCGAGCCGGAGGAGACGGAGATCCTCAGCGACCTCTACGCGATGAACCTCTCGGGCGGCGTGGCCGTCCTCGACTTCCTGCGCCTGGACCTGTCGCTGCCCCTCTACTTCTCCACGACCGGCGTGGACCAGTCGCCGCAGGGCCTCGGGCTCGGCGACGCGCGGCTGGCCGCGATGGCCGCCATCATCCGCCCCGACGAGGGTGACGCGGGCGGTCTGGGCCTCGGCCTCGTGCCCTACGTGGACCTGCCGCTGGGCAACCCCGAGCGCTTCATCGGTCAGCCGGGCGTGGCCTTCGGCGCCAAGGTCGCCGCGACCTACGAGCTGGAGAAGTTGACCCTGGGCGCGGACCTCGGCGCGCAGTTCAACCCCGAGATCGAGCTCGACAACCTGCACAACGCCGACCGCCTCGTGGCGACCCTGGGCGCCGGCTACAAGCTGGGCGACAGCCTCGGCCTGAACGGCGAGCTCAGCTTCGCCCCGCCCTTCTCCAAGAACGAGCAGCCGGGCTCCGACTCGCCGATGGAGGCCACCCTGGCCCTCCGCGGCCGGAACGACGGCGGGGCCTTCTGGACGGTGGGCGCCGCCAGCGCGCTCTCCGAGGGCGCCGGCGCGGCCACCTACCGCGTCTTCGTCGGCGGTGGCTTCGGCAAGATCGACAGCAAGCCGAAGGACACGGACCTGGACGGCATCGCCGACAAGCTGGACGCCTGCGTGGACCAGCCGGAGACGGTCAACACCTGGAAGGACACCGACGGCTGCCCCGACGACCTGGGCAAGCTGAAGGTCCAGGCCACCTGGAACGGCAAGCCCATGCCGGGCGCCGCGGTGCAGATCGTGGGGCCGGACGGCACGCCGCGCAACGAGACCAGCGCCAACGATCCCATCGTCATCGGCGGCCTGCAGCCCGAGACGAGCTGGAAGGCCGACGCCACCATGGCCCCCTGCCTGGCCGGCTCCGCCTCGACCACGCTCAAGGAGGGCCCGAACGACCTGGTGGTCGAGCTCCAGCGCACGCAGCCGGGCGTCATCCACTTCGAGGTCACCGACGACAAGGGCAAGCCGCTCTCGGGCGTGCTGGCGCAGATCACCTCGGATCACGCGGAGTGCATCGTGCGCGGCCGCGTGCCGCTCGGCGCGGACGGCAAGGCCGACCAGCAGCAGGGCGCGGGCAGCTTCCACGTCACGCTGACGCAGAACGACTTCCTGCCCTACGAGACGGACGTGACCCTGAGCGCGGGCGGCGAGGCGACGGTCAAGGTCCAGATGCAGTCCGGCAAGGTGAAGGTGAGCCAGGAGGCCATCATCATCCTGGACAAGGTCTACTTCGAGACCGACAAGGACATCATCAAGGCCGAGTCGTACCCGCTGCTGGACCAGGTCGCGGCGATCTTCAAGTCTCACCCCGAGATCAAGAAGGTCGAGATCAGCGGCCACACCGACAGCCAGGGCAAGGACGCCTACAACCTCGACCTGTCGGACCGCCGCGCGAAGGCGGTGCGCCAGTACCTGATCAACAAGGGCGTGGACGGCGCGCGCATGGACGCGAAGGGCTACGGCGAGACCAAGCCCATCGCCAACAACGGCAACGCCACCGGCCGCGCCCAGAATCGCCGCGTCGAGTTCAACATCACCGAGCGCGAGGAGATCAAGGAGTAGCGCGAGGGTAGCGGACGCCCGACGCAGGATGCGTTAAGCCCCCGCCCTCTCCGGCAGCCGCCGGGGAGGGCAGGCTTGGAGGGCCCCGTGTCCCATCCTCAGCGCACCCAGCAGCTCTACGAGGGGAAGGCCAAGAAGGTCTTCTCCACCACGGATCCGGAGCTCCTCTGGATCCACTACAAGGACTCGGCGACGGCCTTCGACGGAGCGAAGAAGGCCGAGATCGAGGACAAGGGGCAGGTCAACTGCCAGATCAGCGCGCGGCTGCTCGAGCACGTCGCGCGCGAGACCGGGGTGCGGCACCACCTGGTGTCGCTGCTCTCGCCGCGGGACCAGCTCGTGCACCGGGTGGAGATCATCCCCATCGAGGTGGTGATCCGCAATGTGGTGGCGGGCTCGCTGGCCAAGCGCTTCGGGCGCCCGGTAGGCGAGGTGCTGCCGCGGCCGATGGTGGAGTTCTTCTACAAGTCGGACGCGCTGCACGACCCCCCGATGAGCGAGGAGCACGCGCTCCTGTTCGGGTGGGCGGAGCGCTGGGAGCTGGAGTACCTCCGCGCCTCCGCGCTCCGGGTCAACGCCTCGCTCCAGCGCTTCTGGGACGGGCTCGGGATCACGCTGGTGGACTTCAAGCTGGAGTTTGGCCGGCACAGCTCGGGCGCCATCCTGCTGGCCGACGAGATCACGCCGGACGGCAGCCGGCTCTGGGAGAAGGGCACCAACCGCAAGCTGGACAAGGACGTGTTCCGCTGGGACCTGGGCAGCCTCACGGACACCTACCGCGAGCTGTACCAGCGCATCTTCGGGTCCGCGCTCGACAGCGCGCAGGAGCAAGGATGAAGGCCAGGGTCTACGTGACGTTGAAGCAGGGCATCCTCGACCCTGCGGGCAAGGCGGTGGTCGGCGGCCTGCGCTCGCTGGGCTTCGAGGAGGTCCAGGACGCGCGCCTCGGCAAGTTCATCGAGCTGGAGGTGGAGCCCGGCCCCGACCTCGACGCCCGGCTCGACGCCATGTGCCGGAAGCTCCTGGCCAACCCGGTGATGGAGGACTTCCGGGTCGAGCTGGTGAAGTCGTGAGCACCGTCGCGGTCGTCACCTTTCCGGGCTCGAACTGCGACGCCGACCTCCGACACGCCCTCGACCTCACGGCGGGGCTCACGGCGAAGGCGGTCTGGCACAAGGAGACCTCGCTGGGCAAGGTGGACGCGGTCTGCCTGCCGGGCGGCTTCTCCTACGGGGACTACCTGCGCTGCGGGGCCATCGCCCGCTTCTCGCCCATCATGCGCGAGGTGGTGCGCTTCGCCGAGGCGGGCGGGCCGGTGATCGGCATCTGCAACGGCTTCCAGATCCTCACCGAGGCGGGGCTCCTGCCGGGCGCGCTGCTGCGCAACGCCGGGCTGCGCTTCCTGTGCATGGACACGGAGCTGCGGGTGGAGGGCAAGGACACGGCGTTCACCGGCGCGCTCGACCGCGGGCGCACCTGGCGCGTGCCCATCGCCCACATGGAGGGCAACTACGAGGCGGATCGCGAGACCCTGGACCGGCTCGAGGGCGAGGGCCAGGTGGTGCTGCGCTACGTGGGCGGGGCGCCCAACGGCGCGGCGCGGGACATCGCGGGCGTCTGCAACGCGCGCGGGAACGTGGTGGGCATGATGCCGCACCCTGAGCGCGTCATCGAGGGCGCGCTGGGCGGTACGGACGGTCGGGGCTTCTTCGAGAGCCTCGCGAGGTGGGCATGATCACGGAAGCCCTGGTCGCGGAGCACGGGCTCAGCCCCGACGAGTACCAGCGCATCCTCGGCGTGCTGGGCCGCGAGCCCACGCTGGTCGAGCTCGGCGTGTTCTCGGTCATGTGGAGCGAGCACTGCTCCTACAAGTCGAGCCGCGTCCACCTGCGCCGGCTGCCCACCAAGGGCCCGCGCGTGCTGATCGGCCCCGGCGAGAACGCGGGCGTCGTGGACATCGGGGACGGGCTCTGCGCCGTCTTCAAGATGGAGTCGCACAACCACCCCTCCTACATCGAGCCGACCCAGGGCGCGGCTACGGGTGTGGGTGGGATCATGCGCGACGTCTTCACCATGGGCGCGCGCCCGGTGGCGCTGCTGGACTCGCTGCGCTTCGGGCGCCTGGACCACCCGAAGACCCGCTCGCTGGTGCAGGGCGTGGTGAGCGGCATCGGCGGCTACGGCAACTGCATGGGCGTGCCCACGGTGGGCGGCGAGACGCGCTTCCACCCGAGCTACGACGGCAACTGCCTGGTCAACGCCTTCTGCTGCGGGGTGGCGCGCACGGACGGCATCTTCCTCGGCCGCGCGGCGGGGGTGGGCAACCCGGTCTTCTACGTGGGCGCGCGCACGGGGCGCGACGGCATCCACGGCGCGACCATGGCCAGCGACACGTTTGAGGGCGACGGCAACGAGGGCGCCTCCGACAAGAAGCGCCCGACGGTGCAGGTGGGCGACCCCTTCCAGGAGAAGCTGCTGCTGGAGGCCTGCCTGGAGCTCATGCAGCGGGGCTGCATCGTGGGCATCCAGGACATGGGCGCGGCCGGGCTGACCAGCTCCAGTGTGGAGATGGCCGGGCGCGGCGGGGCCGGGCTGCTGCTGGAGCTCGACCTCGTGCCCCTGCGCGAGACGGGGATGAACCCCTACGAGATCCTGCTCTCCGAGAGCCAGGAGCGCATGCTGCTGGTCATCGAGGAGGGGCGGGAGTCCGAGGTCTTCGAGGTCTTCGACAAGTGGGACCTCACCAGCGCGCGGGTGGGCCGGGTCACCGACGACGGGCACTGGCGCTGCACCTGGCACGGGAAAGAGGTGGCTGCGATACCTGTTCACGCCCTGACGGAGGAGGCCCCGGTCTACGATCGGCCCCGCTCCCGCCCGTCCTGGCAGGACGAGGTCCAGCAGATGCCGGCCCTGCCCGCGCCGGCGAGCTGGAGCGCGGCGCTGCTGCAGCTCATGGGCTGCCCGGACATCAGCGACAAGCGCTGGATCTGGCGGCAGTACGACCACCAGGTGGGCACGGACACGCTGATTCGCCCGGGCGCGGACGCCGCGGTGGTGCGCATCAAGGGCGCGGGCAAGGCGCTGGCGTTCACGGCCGACTGCAACGGGCGCCACGTCTACCTGGACCCGCGGAAGGGCACGGCCGGGCAGGTGGCGGAGGCGGCGCGCAACCTGGCCTGCGTGGGCGCGGAGCCCATCGGCCTCACCGACTGCCTGAACTTCGGCAACCCACAGCGCCCGGAGATCATGTGGCAGTTCTCGGAGGCCATCGACGGGATGGCCGAGGCCTGCCGCGCGCTCTCGGTCCCGGTGATCTCGGGCAACGTCTCGCTCTACAACGAGACGGACGGCAGCGCGATCGTGCCGACGCCCGGCCTGGCGATGGTGGGGCTCATCGAGGGGGAGGCCCCCGCGGTGCAGGCCCGCTTCCCGGAGGCGGGGCTGGAAGTCGCGCTGCTGGGCGCCGACGCCACAAGCCTGGGTGGATCGGCCTACGCCTTCTGGGTGCACGGCGTGGACCGCGGCGCTCCACCCCCGGTGGATCTGGAGGCGGAGGCGGCCCTGCACACGAAGCTGCGCGCCCTGGTCCGCGCGGGGGTGGTGACGGTGGCCCACGACCTCTCCGACGGCGGGCTGGCCGTCGCGCTCGCTGAGCTCTGCCTGGACGGGGTGGGCGGCGACTTCAGGCTCCCTCAGGAGGGCGCGCTGGACCTTGCCCTCTTCGGAGAGGACCACGGGCGCGTGCTGGTGGCCTACCCGCCCGAGCGGCGCGCGGAGGTGGGCGGGGTCGTGCTGGGCACCACAGGGGGCGACCGGCTGAGGCTGGGGCCCATCGACGTGGCCGTCTCCGAGCTCGTCCAGACCTGGGGTGGGGCCTTCCCCGCCTGGGTGAGCGCGTGAGCGCCCGCCCCCCCGAGCTCCCGCTGGAGGCGGCGTTCACCGCCGAGGAGCTGCGGCTGGACCGCTTCAACGAGGAGTGCGGGGTCTTTGGAATCCTGGGCGACCCCGAGGCGGCGCACCTGACCTACCTGGGCCTGCACGCCCTCCAGCACCGGGGGCAGGAGGGGGCGGGCATCGCCACCTCCGACGGCAGCCTGATCCGCTGCGTGCGCGGGCGCGGCCTGGTCCACGACATCTTCGGCGGGGCGCAGCTCGCCACGCTGACCGGCTCGCTGTCCATCGGGCACAACCGCTACTCGACCGCGGGCGACGACTCGCTGCGCAACATCCAGCCCTTCGTGGTGCGCTACCAGGACGGGCAGATCGCCATCGCCCACAACGGCAACCTGGTGAACGCCCCGCAGCTCCGCGAGGAGCTGGAGGCGCGCGGCAGCATCTTCACCGCCACCTCCGACACCGAGGTGATCCTCCACCTGATCGCGACCAGCCAGCAGTCCACGCTGATCAACCGGCTGGTGGACGCGCTCTCGCGGGTGCAGGGGGCCTGGTCCCTGCTGCTGGCCACGGAGACGACGCTGGTGGCGGTGCGCGACCCCTATGGCTTCCGGCCGCTGGTGCTCGGCCGCCGCGGGAGCGCCTGGGTGGCCTGCAGCGAGACCTGCGCGCTCGACCTCATCGGCGCCACGCTCGTCCGCGAGGTCCAGCCGGGGGAGATGGTGATCATCGACCCGCGGGAGGGGGTCACCAGCCTGCGGCCCTTCCCGCGGCGCCCGCGCCGGGCCTGCGTCTTCGAGCACATCTACTTCGCGCGGCCGGACTCGCAGATCTTCGGGCGCTCGGTCTACGAGACGCGCGTGCAGCTGGGGCGGCTGCTGGCGCGCTCGCACCCGGTCCCTGCGGACGTGGTCGTGCCGGTGCCGGACTCGGGCGTGCCCGGCGCGCTCGGCTACTCCCAGGAGAGCGGGACGCCCTACCAGCTCGGGCTGCTGCGCTCGCACTACGTGGGTCGCACCTTCATCGAGCCGAGCCAGCAGATCCGCGACTTCGGCGTGAAGCTGAAGCTGAGCCCGGTGCGCAGCGTGCTGGAGGGGAGGCGCGTGGTGGTGGTGGACGACTCCATCGTCCGCGGGACCACCAGCCGGAAGATCGTCCGCCTGCTGCGGGCGGCGGGGGCGAAGGAGGTCCACGTCCGCGTGACCGCCCCGCCGACCACCGGGAGCTGCTTCTACGGCATCGACACGCCCACGCGCGAGGAGCTCATCGCCAGCCGCCTGGACCTCGAGGGGATCCGCGCCTGGCTGGAGGCCGACAGCGTGGGCTACCTGCCGCTGGAGACCCTGCGCGAGGCGGAGGGAGAGGACCGCGGGCGCTACTGCGAGGCCTGCTTCTCCGGCGAGTATCCCATCGAGGTCCGCCCCGAGGCCCAGCAGGTGCAGATGCCGCTCTTCGTAAAGGGCTGAGCCCCGCGCGCCGCGGGTCGGCCGCGCGCCGCGGGCCCAGTCTCGGCCGACTACCGGGAAGAGTGTTCAGCCTGAGCAGCCGTCGGCCCCCGCTGCTATCATGCCCCAACGGCAGAGGAAGGCATGGGCAGGGCCATCGGCATTGACCTGGGCACCACCAACACCGCGGTGGCGGTCCTCAAAGACGGGCGCCCTTTCGTCCTGGAGGACGAGAAGGGCTACAAGGTGCTGCCCTCCACCGTCTCGCTGAAGGACGACGGCAAGTTCGTGGTCGGCCAGGCGGCGCGGGCCATGCTGCTGACCCGCCCGGAGTTCACGGTCTACGCCGTCAAGCGCCTGATGGGTCGCCGCTGGGACAGCCCTGAGGTCGAGGCCATCCGCTCGCGCCTGCCGTTCACCATCCAGCCCGCGCCGGATGGCACCTGCCTGGTGGGCATGGGGGACCAGTTCTTCACGCCGGTCGAGGTGAGCGCGCTCGTGCTCCAGGTGGCGCGCTCCATCGCCGAGCGGGCCCTGGGCGAGAAGGTGGACGAGGCGGTCATCACCGTGCCCGCCTACTTCAACCACGCCCAGCGCGCCGCCACCTTCGAGGCCGCACGCCTGGCGGGCCTGCGCTGCGAGCGCCTGCTGAACGAGCCCACCGCCGCCGCCCTGGCCTACGGCTTCCGCAAGGACATCGAGCGCACCCTGGTCATCTACGACCTCGGCGGCGGCACCTTCGACGTCTCCGTGCTGCGCCTCTCGGCCGGCGTCTACGAGATCCTGTCCACGCGCGGCGACACCTTCCTGGGCGGCGAGGACCTGGACCACCGCCTGGTGGATCATCTGGCCAACAGCTTCGAGGCCACGCACAAGATCGATCTCCGCGAAGACAAGATGGCGCTGCAGCGCCTGAAGGACGCGGCCGAGCGGGCGAAGTGCGAGCTCTCGTTCACCGACCGCACCACCGTGCTGATCCCGCGGGTGACCCCGCAGCACAACCTGGAGCAGGTGGTCTCGCGCCTCACGCTGGAGACGCTGGTCGAGGATCTGGTCCAGCGGACGCTGGAGATCGTGCGCACGGCCGTCAGCGAGGCGGGGCTCAAGCTCTCGGACGTCGAGGACGTGATCCTCGTCGGCGGCCAGACCCGCATGCCGCGGGTGCGCGAGGCGGTGGGCGCGCTGTTCAAGAAGGAGCCCAGCCGCACGGTCCACCCCGAGGAGGCGGTGGCCATCGGGGCCGCCGTCCACGCGAGCTCGCTGGGGGCCGGGGACGGAAAGGCGCCGGTGCTGCTGGACGTCACCCCCTTCGACCTGGGCATCGAGGTCGTGGGCGGCCTCTTCCAGCCGATCATCGCCCGCAACAGCCAGGTCCCCACCTCGCAGACCCGCTCCTTCGCCACCGTGCAGGACAACCAGGAGACGGTGCGCATCACCGTCCGCCAGGGCTACAGCCGCCAGAGCGCCGAGGACGAGTTCCTGGGCGAGTTCATCATGACCGGGCTCACGCCGGCCCCGCGCATGCAGACGAAGGTGGACGTCACCTTCCGCATCGACACGAACGGCATGCTCCACGTCATGGCGGTGGACCCCAGCACGGGCGAGCGCAAGCGCATCACCGTGCGCAACTACGCCGAGGTGGTCGGCGCCAAGGGCGGGGTGGGCTTCGAGCTGGACGGGGACGTCCACAAGGGCGCCATCCCGTCCTCGGCGAGCGCCCCGGCCCCCGCCCCCGGAGAGCCCGGCGCGGCGGCGGCCGGTCCGGCGAGCGCGGACAAGGGCAAGGGCGGCCGGATCGCCAGCTTCTTCGGCCGCATGGCCCGTCGCAAGCAGGCGGAGCCGGACGCGAAGCCCGCCGCTGCGGTGGTCCCGGAGGCCGAGCCCGAGGATCTGGACATGGGCTCGCTGGAGGCGCTGCCCGAGGAGGCGGTGGCCGAGGCGACGGCGAGCGCGGCGGCGGCGGCGGTGCGCGAGGATCTCGGGGTCGGGACGCTGCGGGCGAAGGGCCCCGGCGAGACCGACAGCGTGAGCGTCTCGGCGCCCGGGAAGCGCCGCATCGTCCTGCCCGAGGTGCGACCCGCGGGCGTCGAGGAGGGCGGACGGGCGACGACGCGGACCGAGCCCATGACCGAGAGCCGGGAGGAGGAGCCGGAGGCCGATCTGGCGGTCAACACCGTCGCGATCTTCGGGCTGGCCGGCGAGAGCCCGTCCTGGGAGCGCCCCGACCAGTCCGCGCCCAGCACCAACGCCGCGGTGGCGGCGGCGCCCGTGACCCGCGGGCCCAACGTGGAGCAGGACCCGCAGGCGGCCCAGGGCAAGTGGGACTTCGGGCTCGACATCAACGAGGACCCCGGGACGGACGAGGACTTCGAGAGGCTCTTTCACGCGCTCGAGCGGGGCGACGCCCCCCGGATGCCGCCTCCACCCTTGGAGGACTCCGACGTCAATCCGACCCTGATGCCCCTGGACACCCCGGCCCCGCGCATGCGCGAGGAGCCCTCGGCGAGCTCTGGGCGCAGCAAGGTCATCCCGGCGCCGGCGCCGCCCACGCCCGCGCCGGTCAGCGGCCGCCGGCGCTCGGCGCCGGAGCCGCGCCCCGCCCCCTCTCCGGTGACCCTCCACGATCTGGTCGGGGAGGACACCCGCGCCCGGGTGCTCGGGCAGGACGACGCCTACAAGCTCTTCTCAGTGAGCACGGACAGCTCCCAGGGCAGCGCCGATCGGGCGCGCGCCGCCGCGAAGGCCGTGCAGCAGCTCGGCGAGGGCTTCGAGAGCGGAGGCGACCTCGACGATCTCTTCGCGCTGGCCGACGAGCTCTTCTCCGTGGACGAGGCCCACGCGCCGCCGCGCCGCCCCCCGGTGAGCCCGAAGGTGAGCGCGCCCCCCGTCCCGCCGCCGCGCACGCCCGAGCCACCCAGGCCCGCGCCACGCACGCCCGAGCCGCGCACGCCCGAGCCGCGCACGCCTGAGCCGACCGCCGAGGGTGGGGCGCGCAAGCCCGCGCGGCTCAAGCTGGCCTACCCCCGCCTGGACGCGCTCATCGCCGAGTACCGCGAGAACCTGCGGCGCGGCGGGTGTTTCGTGCGCACCGAGCAGCCGCTCTCCGTGGGGCGCGAGGTGCGCATCGAGGTCCGTGCCCCCGGCCTGCCCTCGGCGCTGGAGCTGAGCGGCGTGGTGACGGCCGCCCTCTCGGGGGCCGCCGCGCGCGGCCAGCCGGCGGGGATGACCATCGAGTACCGCCTGGAGCCCGCGCAGCGCAGCGCGCTCGAGCGCCTCATCGCCCAGAGCACGGTCTGAGCCCCGGCGCCCCGGCGACCAGGCTCAGCCCGTCATCCCGCCGTCGACCACCCACTCCTGGCCGGTCACGAAGGAGGCGGCGTCGCTCACCAGGAAGCGCACGACCCGCGCGATCTCCTCGGGGCGGCCGAGGCGGCGGAGGGGGACGAGCTCCTTGATCTGGTCCACGAGCTTGGAGTCCATCGCGCGCACCATGTCGGTGTCCACGAAGCCCGGCGCCACGCAGTTGACCCGGATGTTCCGGCGCCCGAGCTCCTTGGCCAGGGAGCGGCTCATGGCGGCGATGGCCGCCTTGCTCGCCCCGTAATTGGCCTGGCCCGGGTTGCCGCGGATCCCGGAGACGCTCGTGACGTTGACGATGGCCCCGCGCCGCTGGCGCAGCATGACCACCGCCGCGGCCCGGCACATGCGGAAGGTCGCGTTCAGGTTGGTCTCGATGACCTCGCTCCACTCCTCGTCGGTCATGCGCAGCATGAGCATGTCGCGCGTGATCCCGGCGTTGTTCACCAGGATGTCCAGGCTGCCCAGCCCCTCGGCCGCGGCGATGAGGGCGTCGCAGCCCTCCTTCGTGGACACGTCGGCCTGCACCGCCACGCCGCCGATCTCCGCGGCGAGGGCGCTGGCCGCCTCCGCGCTCCGGTTGTAGTTGACGATGACGCGCGCGCCCGCCCGCCCCAGCTCTCCGGCGATCGAGGCCCCGATGCCGCGCCCCGCCCCCGTGACGATGGCGACCTTGCCGCTCAGCTCCATGTGGCCCGACTCCATGAGACACCTCCGGGCGGCCGCTTAACCCGCCTGCACCTGTCGGATGTGGACGGCGCCCGTGAGCGCCATGACGAGGCGATCCACCCCGAGCGCGATCCCGCTGCAGCGCGGCATGCGCGCGACGGCGTCCAGCAGGCGCTCGTCGAGCGGGTGGGGCTCCCGGCCGCGGGCCCGGCGGCTCTGGGCCGAGCGCTCCCAGCGCGCGCGGAGGACGTCGGGGTCCAGCTCCTCGTGGAAGGCGTTGGCCAGCTCGAGCCCGCGCAGGTAGACCTCGAAGCGTTCGGCCACGTCCCCGCGGAGGCGGGCCAGCGCGGCCTGCCATGCGGGGTAACCGTGGACGATGGTGGGCTCGCGCAGGGTGGGCTCGACCCGGTCCACCCAGGCGTGGAACCAGGCGTCGGGGTCGCCGCTGTCGACGAGCAGCGAGGAGACGGCGCGGCGGGCGAAGCGGGGTGGCTCCTGGCCGAGGGCCTGGGCGGCGCGGCCGATGAGCTCCTCCACCTCGTCCATGAGGTCCTGAGGGCCCGCCCCGGCCCGGTACCACTCCAGCAGGGTGAACTCGCGGGTGTGGTGGGCGCCCGCCTCCTCCTCGCGGAAGCACGGGCCCATCTGATAGACGCGGCACAGCCCGGCGGCGAGCACGCGCTTCATCGCGAACTCGGGGCTGGTGTGCAGGAAGAGCTCCCCCACGCGGACGGCCTCGAGGTTCTCCTCCAGGGCCGGGCTGGGCACCAGCGCGGGGGTGTGGACCTCGAGGTAGCCGTGCTCGTCGAACCACCCGCGCATCGCGCGCAGGATGGCGGCGCGCGCGCGCAGGCGCTCAGGATCGAGGGCGAAGCTCAAGCCTTGTTGACGCGGGAGACGTACTCGCCGGTGCGGGTGTCCACGCGGATCACCTCGCCCTGCTCGATGAACAGCGGCACGCCCACGATGGCGCCGGTGGCCAGCGTCGCGGGCTTGGTCACGCCCGTCGCCGTGTTCCCGCGCGCGCCCGGCTCGCAGTAGACGATCTCGGACTCGATGAAGAACGGGAGGTTCACGCTGACCGCCTTGCCCTTGAAGAAGGTGACGGTCACGTCGAGGTTCTCGGTGAGGAAGCCCTTGACCTCCTCCACCTTGGCGGCCTCGACCGCGAACTGCTCGAAGCTCTCCGGCTGCATGAAGTGGTAGAACTCATCGTCCGAGTAGAGGTACTGCGCGGGGACTTCTTCGATGTCCGCCGCTTGCAGCGTCTCGCCGGTGCGGTAGGTACGCTCGATGACCGACCCGCTGATCATGTTCTTCAACTTCGTGCGCGTAAACGCCGTGCCCTTGCCCGGCTTCACGAACTGGAAGTAAACCATCTCGTAAGGATTGCCGTCGATCTCGACCTTGAGGCCGTTGCGGAAATCCGAGGTCTCGTAGACTGCCATGGGAGGCTCCCAGAAGAAATGGACGCACGCTGCTATCCCGCTGATGCGCCGGTGACCACCGAGGAGGTGCAGCCTTCTCGGGGGCCGGTGCTGGGGCGGCTGGAGGCGCTTCAGCGCTTTCCAGAGCTGGATCCTGAGGTCTGGGGCGAGGCGGACGCGCTGTTTCCGGTCCGCGTCACGCGGAGCTGGGCGGAGCGCGTTCACGCGGTCGACGACCCCCTGGGGCTGCAGGCCTTCCCGCGGCCCGCGGAGCTGGTCTCGGATCCCGAGGACCAGCCCGATCCGGTGGGGGAGGGGAGGCGGAGCCCGGTCCCCTGGGTGGTCCGTAAGCATGCGGATCGGGTGTTGTTGCTCACCACGCGACGATGTCACCTGTACTGTCGATATTGTTTCCGTAGAGACAACGATGGGCCGGAGGATCCGAGCCCGGACGAGCTGGCGCGCGCGCTGAACTACGTGCGGTCCAGCGGGGCGCGGGAGCTCATCCTCTCGGGCGGTGACCCGCTGGCGCTCAGCGACCAGCGGCTCTTCGGGATCATCGACGCGGTGCGCGACGTGATCCCCGTGGTGCGGGTCCACACGCGGGCGCCGATCACGGCGCCGCAGCGGGTCACGGGCGCGCTGGTGGAGGGGCTGCGCGCGCGCGCGCCGGTGTGGGTGCTGGTCCACGCCAACCACCCGCGCGAGCTCTCCGCCGAGGTGCGGGCCGCGCTGGGGCGGCTGGTGGACGCCGGTTTGCCGGTGTTGAACCAGAGCGTGCTGCTGGCCGGGGTCAACGACGACGTCGACACGCTCGCGGCGCTGTGCCAGGATCTGGTGGCCTGTCGGGTACACCCCTACTACCTTCACCACACCGACGCGGCGCCGGGCAACGCGGAGTTCCGCGTCCCGGTGGAACGGGGGCTCCGCCTCTACGCGGGGCTCCGCGCGCGGCTCAGCGGGATCGCGCTGCCCCGATACGTGATCGATCCCCCGGACGGCTCCGGTAAGATCCCGGTCGAGGAGTGGGCGAGGCGCCAGGGGCTCCTGGGAGGCGCTCTCGAACCTACCTGAGGTCCCCCGCCCATGCCCCCAGCCCGGCAGGCCACGCGACGCTACCCCGATCTGGCCAGCTTCGTGGCCGAGTATGAGAGCACGCTCTCCAAGGGGGTGCTGCTGCTCCCGGCGGACCAGGCGAGCGGCGAGCTGGCGCCGGAGATCAAGCTCGACCTGGCGCTCCCCCTGGTGGGGCGGGTAGGGCCGGTGCTGGCGCAGGTGGTGGCGCGCCTGCCGGACGGGTCGATGGCGCTGCGCCTGCCCGAGATCCCGGCCTCGGTGGACGCAGGCTTCAAGCGGGTCTTCGAGATCATCGAGGAGGTGAGGGGATTCCTGGTGAGCACCGGTCGCCTCCAGGACTCCGCCCCGGTCGCGGAGGTGATCGAGGACGAGGTCGTCGAGGAGGACATCGTCGGGGACGAGGTAGTCGAGGACGAGGGGGTCGAAGACGAGGGGGGCGAGGAGGAGCAGACGGCGGAGCTCGCGCCTGCTGGGGAGCTCCCACCGGATGACGCCGGGACGGAGGAGCGCTCCGCGGCCACTACCACCGTCGAGGACGAGATCGTCGAGGACGAGATCGTCGAGGACGAGATCGTCGATGACGAGCTCTCCGCGCTCCGCTCCGAGGCACTGCGGGTCCGCGGGATCCCCTGGGTGGACACGAGCCGGCTCCAGTCCGCGAGCCGGGGGAGCATGGGGGACGGGAGCCTGCGCCGCGCGCTCATCGGGCTGGCCCTCGGGCGCGAGCAGGGCGTGCTGGTGATCGAGACCCCTGACGGGCGGCTCCGGCTCGGCTACTGGCGCGCGGGTGGGCCCGTGGCCTGGCGGGCCGAGCCTCCGGCGGAGGACGAGCTGCTGGGGGCCCTGCTGGTTCGCAGCGGTCAGCTCCAGCAGGCCCAGCTCGACGCCGCCCTGGTCGAGATGGAGCGCAGCGGGCGCCGCCTGGGCGAGGTGCTCGTGGCGGCGGGCCAGCTCCCGGCGCAGCAGCTCGGCCCGGTGCTCACACGGCAGGCGGAGTTCGTGCTGATGCGCGTACTCCAGGAGAAGGGGGGGACCTGGGCCTTCTTCGCGCTCCCGCAGCTCCCCGCGAGCTTCGAGACGCCGCCCGTGCCGGTGGCGGCGGTGCTGCTGCGCGCCTTCGTGAACCAGGCCCGGCGCCTTCAGTCCGCGCAGCTCCGGGCCGCGCTCAAGAAGCTCCTCCCGCTCACGCTCACCCTCTCCCCCGAGGCCGTGCTCGCCCTGCGGGAGCTCCGCTACAGCCGCGAGGAGGCGAGCGTGCTGGACGCCCTGCGGGTGGGGGAGGCCAGCGTCCAGGCGATCGTGGAGAAGGGTGACGCGCCCTTCGAGGTCGGCGCCGCCCTGGTCTGGGCGCTCTCCGAGCTCGGCCTGCTCACCCAGATCTCCAAGGAGGCGCGCGAGGACCGGCTGCAGCGGGTCGCCGCGCTACTGGAGCGCAAGAAGAAGCACGCCACGCGCGGGGGCCCCTTCGAGGTGCTCGAGCTGAGCTGGATCTGCCTCCCCCAGGAGATCGAGCGCAGCCGCGATCGGCTCCGGCGCGAGCTCTCCCCGGACGCGCTGGGCGAGCTGAGCCCGGAGCTCCAGGCCCTCGCCCGCGAGGTCAACACGGCCGTCGACGCGGCGGCCAGCCTGCTCATGGACCCGGCCCGACGCCGGTACTACCGTCGCATGATCATCGCGCCCGAGGATCTCGCGCGCTCCGTGGAGCTGCTCCGCGAGGCGGCCGAGGAGGCCCGACGCACGGGGGACGCCGCGCGCGCGGCGGTGGCGGAGGCCAAGGCCGCGGAGATCTCCGGCTGAACCAGCCCGAGCTCTGGTTGATCCAAAGAGAAGAGGCGCCCGGAGGCGCCTCTTCTGCTCTACACCCGCGCCGCGCGCTCAGTGCGCGTGGTGACCCTCGGAGGAGGGGTGGACGTGAACGTCGGCGGGGTTCGGCGCCATCCAGGGATCCGTGACGGAGACCGCCGGGATCTGGGAGAGCAGCTTCGTGACGGTCAGGATCATGCCCGACAGCAGCCCGACGCCCATGAGGATCTCGACCGGGCCGATGGGCAGGGTGTCGTGCTTCCACACGCTCGGCATGACCACCCAGTGCCGCTCCGTCCAGAGGCCGATGGCCAGGATGGTCGTCACCGTGAGGTAGCCGCTCTTGATCTTCTTCAGGCCGCGGCTGGTCAGCAGGCCGAAGGGAATGAGGAAGCAGGTCAGGATGATGAACTTGGAGAGGCCGGTCCAGGGGTCCAGCGAGGTGCGGACCAGGACGAAGCTGGTCTCCTCGAACATGTTCCCGTACCAGATCGCCAGGTACTGCGCGAACAGGGTGTACGCCCAGAACATGGTCAGGCCGAGGTTCAGCTTGCCGAGGTCATGGTAGACCTTGGGCGGCAGGAGGTCGGCGATGCCCAGCCACTCCTTGGCGATCTGCGAGTAGATGCCGGTCCAGACGAGGCCGGTCGCCAGGCAGCTCATGAAGTACCAGGCGGGGAACATGTTGGCGAACCAGTGCGGAGCGAGGCTCATGCTCAGGTCCACCGCCATCACGGTGAAGACGAAGGCGTAGGCGATGGCCACGCCCACGGCGAGGCGCATCTGCCGGTTCACGCCGCTCTCGGTCTCCACCTCTCCGCCGCGCCAGTCGCTGAGCAGCGAGGACCACCAGCCAGGGGCGCGATCACCGATCTTCTCCCGGATGACGCCCAGATCCGGCCGCAGGCTGGCGCGGAAGTAGAGCCCGGAGAGGAGGATCAGCAGGCCCAGCCCCACGAACTGCCGGGCGAAGAAGAAGCCCGGCTGCAGGTAGATGGCCTTGTGGGCCGGCATGGCCTCGTGAGTCCAGGGATAGATGTGCATCCCGCCCAGCGCCAGGAAAGCGAGGAGCAGCACCCACAGGATGGGGGTGTAGATCCAGAAGCTCTCGGCGATGCGCTTGAGCGGCCGTCCCCAGCGCCCCTGCGTGATCATGAGCGCGACGGAGAAGATGACACCGCCGAAGCAGATCCCGAAGAAGTACAGGAAGTTCGCGATGAACGAGGCCGCGGTGCGCTCGGGCTCCGTCATGAAGCCGAACGCCGCCGCGCCGATGCCGAGCGCGACGCCGATCGCCCCGAGGGTCTTGACCCGGGCGGGCATCTGCCGGGGCGTGCTGGCGACGACGCCGCTGAGATCAGGTCCGTGCGAGGACATGGCTCACTCCGTCGGCGGCACGTAGGCGCCGCCCGGGATGGTGCGGAGGTAGGCTACCGTGGCCCACATCTCCTGCTCGGTCATGGCCCAGCTGTAGCCGGGCATGGCGCCCTTGCCGTTGCGGACCGCGTAGTAGACCTCCGCGTCCGTCCGGATGGTGGCGCGCCCCCCGGCGCCGACCAGCTTGGGGATGGGGAGCAGGAAGCGCTTCTTGCCCGCGGCCGGGTTGTTGTCGCCGACCGGAGCCCCGCCCTCGCCGTTCACGCCGTGGCAGGTCTGGCAGTAGACGTCGAAGCCCTTCTTGCCCTTGGCCAGGAGCGCCTCGTCCACCGTGTAGGGGTTCGGCGTGGCCTTCCCCTCCGGCGTGGACACGTCCACGTTCATCCGGCGGATCTTGGTGATGTCGGTGCTCCCGTTCCGCGCGACCGAGCCCTCGGGCATGGGGCGCATGCTCCACTCGTAGGGCTTGAAGGCCGGAGAGTCGACCATGTCGGTGTCCCAGGGGAAGGCCCAGGCGGCCGTGGAGAGCACCACGGCCCCGACGATGGCCCACAGCGTGGACTTACGCATGGGCGTCCTCCTTGGCCGACACCTCGATGGCGCCGGTGTGGTGGAGCGTAGCCTTGAGCTTCTCGGCCTGATCCGCCGCGAGGCCCTCGACCACGATGCCGAAGTGATCATCGGAGAAGCGAGGGTCCTTGACCTCGGGGCGCAGCTTCCGCGCGGGCAGGCCGCAGTGGATCAGCAGCCCGATCATCGTGAAGATGCAGCCGAAGAGGACCGTGCACTCGAACGTGATGACCACCCAGGTCGGGACCGAGACGAGCGGCTTGCCCGCCGGGATGATCATCGGCCAGTTCAGGTGCGAGATGCTCGCGAGAGAGGGACCGCAGATGAAGCCGGTGATCGCGCCGGTCAGGGTGAACCAGCGGACCGGACTCGGCTTCCGGTCGTACATCATCTCCTCGATCTCGTGTCGGGGGAGCGGCGCGATCACGGTGGCCTGCGAGCGCAGACCTGCCTTCTTGACCGCGTCCACCCCGTCCACCAGGCAGTCGAGGTGGGCGTAGACGGCCTTTACGACGGAGCTCATGCCGCGACCTCCTCCCGCTTCAGCGGCGGGCGCACCTGCTCCTTGATCTCCGCGATGGCCACCGCGGGGAGGATCTTCACGAAGAGGAGGAACAGGAGGAAGAACACGCCGAAGCTGCCGATCAGGATCCCGATCTCGATGTAGTTGGGCCTGTAGTAGACCCAGGAGTTGGGATCGAACTGATGGGAGAGGCCACCGGCGATGATGTTGAAGCGCTCAAACCACATCCCGATGTTGATGAAGATCGAGATGATGAAGAGCCAGACGTAGTTGGTGCGGACCTTCTTCCACCACCAGGGGATCGGCGCGATGCAGTTGCAGAACACCATCGTCCAGAAGACCCACCAGTAGTCGCCGGTCGCGCGGGCCACGAAGATGCCCCACTCGAAGGGGTTGTCCGAGTACCAGGCGATGAAGTGCTCGACCGCGTAGGCGTAGGTCAGGATCATCCCCGTCAGCAGGCACATCTTGGCGAGGTGCTCGAAGTGCCAGACGTTGATGTACTTGTCCCACTTGAAAATGACCGACATCGGGAGCAGCAGCGTGATGACCATCGCGCAGCCCGAGAAGATGGCGCCGGCCACGAAGTAGGGCGGGAACAGCGTGGAGTGCCAGCCCGCCGTCTGCGCCATGGCGAAGTCCCAGGACACGACGGAGTGAACCGAGAGCACCAGCGGCGTGGCGAAGGCGGCGAAGAAGCCGTAGGCCGCCATGTAGTGGTACCACTGCTTGTCGGTGCCGCGCCAGCCGAGGGCCAGCGTCGCGTACAGCTTCTGCACCGCCCCGCGCGTGCGGTCACGGACGGCGGCGAGGTCCGGCAGGAGCCCGATGTAGAAGAAGATCGTGGAGACCGTGAAGTAGGTCGAGACCGCGAACACGTCCCACATCAGGGGCGACTTGAAGTTCTGCCAGAGCTGCCGCTGGTTCGGGTACGGGAAGAGCCAGTAGCAGTACCAGAGGCGCCCGACGTGGATGACGGGGAAGAGCGCCGCGGTCATGACCGCGAACACCGTCATCGCCTCCGACGCGCGATAGACGCCCGTGCGCCACCGCGACCGGAACAGGAAGAGGATCGCGGAGATCAGCGTACCGGCGTGGCCGATGCCGATCCAGAACACGAAGGTGGTGATGTAGACGCCCCAGTAGACCGGCGGCTGATAACCAGCGACGCCGAGCCCCCAGGTGGCCTGCTGCCAGAGGCAGTAGCCACCCCAGAGCGCCATCGCCGCCGCCAGACCCAGCCCCCCGAAGTAGAGGGCTGAGGGCTTGAACAGCGGCCTCAGGATGTCGCGCGTGACCGCGCCGTAGGTGAGCCCCTTCACGTCGACCTCCTAGTGGTGCCCGCCGCCGTGACCCTCGGCGGCAGACGCCGTCGCCCCCGCGTGGGCCGGCTCCTTGTGGGTGATGCGCGCCAGGTAGCGGACGCCCGGCTTGGTGTTCAGCTCACCGAGCATCGTGTAGACCCGGACATCCTGGAACGCCTTGGCGGCGAGGCTCTCCGGGTCATTGCGGTTCCCGAAGACCATCGCGTCGGCCGGGCAGGCCTGCACGCAAGCGGGGAGGTTCTGGAGCGCGCTGTCCGGGACGGTGGCGTGGCCATCGTCGCGGTAGGCGTCCTTGACGTCCCGGATCCGCTGCTGGCAGAAGTTGCACTTCTCCATGACGCCCATGGTGCGGACGGAGACGTCCGGGTTGAGCATCAGGTGGAAGGGCTCGGGCCAGGCGAAGGTATGGTAGTTGAAGCGCCGCGCGGTGTACGGGCAGTTGTTCGCGCAGTAGCGCGTGCCCACGCAGCGGTTGTAGATCATGGCGTTCAAGCCGTCGAGGTTGTGATAGGTCGCCAGGACCGGGCACACACCCTCGCAGGGGGCGTGGCTGCACTGCTGGCACATCACCGGCTGGAAGCGCACGTCCGGGTGCTCGCCCCCACCCTCCCAGTAGCGGGAGAGGCGGATCCAGCCCATCTGACGGGACTTCTTCGACTGCTCGGGCCCGACCACCGGGATGTTGTTCTCGGCGTAGCAGGCCGTCTGGCAGGCCCCGCAGCCCGTGCAGCGGTTGAGGTCCACCGCCAGGATGAAGCGGTAGACCGGGTGCTCCGGCTCGGGGTACATGTCGTAGATCCCCGCCTTCTCCAGCCGCTCATCGAAGGGCGGGTGGTGGGCGTGGACCGCGCTGCCCGGCTCGGTGCTGTGCGCCAGGTCGCCGACGTAGGCCGTGTGGTTCAGCCCGCGGTTGTCCTGGTTGATGTGACCGGCCTGCATGTAGACGGGGTTCGGGTTCCCCGAGCGCTTGATGGTCGCGCCGGTGGACACGAAGGAGAGGGCGCCGGACGCCTCATCCACCTTCGAGCTCAGCAGCTTCATCGGGTTCTGGCCGTAGCGCGCGTAGCGGCCCGAGCCCTCGTGACCGTTGCCCAGGACCAGCGCGAAGACGTCCTTGCGGATGCCCAGCGAGCCGAACCAGCCCACCTCGACGGAGCCCGCGGAGGTCTCGACGACGACGCCGTCCTCCTTGGTGATGCCCAGCTCGTCAGCCACCTCCGGGTGGATCTCCACCCAGGAGCCCCAGGCGTAGGTGGAGATCGGCTCAGGGACCTCCTGCGCCCAGGGGCGGTTGGCGTGCCGCCCGTCGTGGAGATGGATGTGCGGGAAGACCGTCAGCACCGCGTCGCCGCCGGAGGGCGTCGCCGCCGCCGCCGAGGGCAGGGCCGCGAGCGTGAAGGTGGCGCCCTGCGGGGTCAGGTCGTGGAAGTAGCCGCCGCGGATCTGAGACGCCATCCAGAAGTCCTGGAAGGTGCCCGGGGCCCCGGCCATCGGCCAGACCACCGCGTTCCACCAGGCCGCCACGTACTCCCGCCAGCCAGCGGCCTCGAAGCCGGGCGCGGCGGGGAAGGTCGGGGTGGCGGGGACCTCGGTCGCGCCGTCCTTGGCGCCGGCGTCCTTGCCCGTGCCGATGATCGCGGAGAGGACCGCGTTGCCCACCGGCGTGGTCTGCGCGACCGGCGTGGGCGCCGTGAGCGCGAGCGCCTTGGCGAGGCCCAGCAGCACGTCGCCCGTGGCGCGCGTGTCGAAGAGCGGCGTCATGGCCGGCTGCTGGAGCGTGTAGCGCCCCTTCACCGCCTCGTTGTCGCCCCAGGTCTCCAGCGTCGTGCCGGGGGGCAGGACGAGGGTGTTGGACCCGATGGAGTCGGTCGGCTCATTGGCGAAGGCGACCACGAGGCCGACCTTGCTGAGCGCGTCCTTCACGTTGATGTCGGCGGGCAGGGAGTAGACGAGGTCCAGCCCGTCCACGAAGAGCACGCCGACGTTGCCCGCGGCGCACTCCCCGATGAGGCTGGTCACGTCGCGGAAGGAGCCCACGCCGTCCAGGTTGGGCTCCTGCCCGAAGACGACGGAGCGGCCGATGTTCCCCGCGACCTCGTTGAGGATCATCGCCGCGATGGCCAGATCCGTCGGCGCGGCCGAGGTGTGGGTCCCGCCGGGGAGGACCACGCTGGGGCCCTCGGCCAGCCAGCCCGCGATCTCCTCGAGCTTCTCCTTCGCCACGCCCGCCGCGCTCGCCGCGCCGTCCACGTCCACGCCGCCGAGCAGGGCGGCGGCCGGGCCACTGTAGCCGTTCTTCTGGGCCAGCAGCGCCGCGATGGCCAGCGCCACCCCGACCTCGGTGCCCGCGACCGCGGCGAGGTGCAGGTCCGCCATGGCGCTGGTCGTGCCCACGCGGGGCTCGACGCAGACCAGCCGGCTCACCGTGCCGCCGTGCTTGGGATCGCGGCTGTTGGCGTAGCCCATCGTCTGCGTGATCGGCAGCAGCCAGGTGCCGAGGAAGTCGGCGCCGAAGCTGAGGATGGTCTTCGCCTCGTCCAGGAGGAACATGGGCGCGGCGCTCTTGCCGAAGGCCGCGTTGCAGGCCGCCTTCAGCGCCTCGTAGCCCAGGGGCTCCCAGAACACCGTCTTGCCGCCCAGCGCGCCCATGAACTGGCCGATGAGGGCCCCGAGGCTGCCCGTCCGACCGAGCCCGACCCAGGCCACGCTCTTGCCGGAGGCGCGAGCCGCCTGCACCGCCTCGACCACCGCCGCCTGCGCCGCGTCCCAGGCTACGGGGGCCTTGTCCTTGGTCGGGCTGGTGTAGCGATCGGGGCTGTAGGTGCCCTGAAGCGCGGTCTGGCCCCGGCTGCAGAGGTTGCCCTGGTTCGTCGGGTGATCCGGGTTGCCCTCCAGCTTGACGACGCGACCCTCGCGGTTGCGCGCGATCACGCCGCAGCCCGCCGAGCACTCGTTGCACTGTGTGGCGAACCAGGAGGCGATGCCCGGGAGCGTCTGGTCAGGGACCACGACGTAGGGGAGCACTTTCTCGTACGGGACGCGCGGATCCAGGTACTCGCAGCCCGCCAGGGAGGCGGAGCCGGTGACACCGAGCACCTTGAGGAAGTCGCGCCGGTTCATCTCGGACATGGCTTCGCTCCGAGCCTACTTGTGGCAGGTGTAGCAGTCCTTCATCTCAGCCCGGCGCAGCTCAGCTTCGGCACCGTAGTTGGCATCGACGGAAGGATGATTCTTGTGGCAGTTCAGGCACCAGCCCATCTGGAGCGTGTTGACGCGCTGGGCGACGGTGAAGTCCTGCGCCGGGTTGCCATGGCACTCCGTGCAGTCCACGCCCGCGGTCACGTGGCGCTTGTGGCTGAAGTACACGAAGTCGGGGACGTCGTGGACCTTCACCCAGGGGATGGGCTCGCCCTTCTCGAAGTATTCCTTGAGCTTCACCAGCTCCGGGCGATCCGTCGTGTCGATGTACCGATGGCAGCCCATGCAGGTCTGCGTGGGCGGCACGCCCGCGTGGATGGTGCGGCGGGCGTTGGAGTGGCAGTACTCGCACTGGATCTGCAGGTCGCCCGCGTGCAGCTTGTGGCTGTAGGCGATGGGCTGCTCGATGACCTCGTCGGTCACCTGCCCGTAGGCGATGTGCCGGGTCTCGTCCCAGTTCAGGAAGTCGAACAGGTCCTTCCTACCTTTGGGAAAGGCCTCTTCGGCGGCGGTCGCTTCAGCGTTACCGCGCTGAGCGACGCCCCAGATGAGGGCGCTGACGGCCAGGATGGGCGCTACGAAGAGAAAGAGTCGTCTCAGTTGGCGCATGGTCGGTTGCCGCATGGCTCCCCCGGCTTCAGGTGGTGCCGGCTCGTCGGTCGTTCGACGGACCGCGAGCCTAATGTGGCGGCGAGAGGTCTTCAACACCCTCCCCAAAGGATTCCCGAGACCAGTCTTTACGACGGCAATTAGATTCCTTGGCCCATGCGGACGAGCTCGGCGTATAAACGATAGGAAACACGCGAGCCCGGGATCACCATCCCTCGGGCGCGGCCACCGAGAAGCTGCCCACCGCGTGCGCGCCGACCAGGACCAGCGGGGCCACGCGCGCGCGCCGGTCGTCCAGGCCCACCCAGGTCGCGGTCCCGGACACCGTGCTGCTGATCGCCGCGGCCTCGATCAACGAGCTGTTCGTGATCTCCCCGCGGGCGTAGCCCTCGAAGGCGCCGGGATCCTCGCCCTCGGGCACCAGCTCCAGCCCGAAGGATCGCAGGTAGTCCCCCTCCTCCGAGCCGTCCTGCGCGTCCACCAGGAGGTCGAGCCGGCGGAGCCCCGCCACCCCAGCCGCGGTCTCGCCACCCAGAGAGAGCGGCAGATCGTCCGCGCCGAAGGGAGGCTGCGCGCTGTACGGCGCCTCGTGCGGGTAGGTGACGCTGGCGGAGAAGTCCTGGCTCTGGCTGGCGCCCTCGAAGCCGATCACCGTCCAGGCCACGCGCACGCCCGTGCTGGCGTAGGGGATCGCGGCGTTCATGTCGTCGCGGTCCTGCACCGCCCAGCGCACCAGCCCGTCCACGTCGAAGCTCAAGCCTTCCCCGCTCACCGTGGGCTCGCCCACCTCGAAGGCGAAGCCCCGCGAGGTGTAGCCGTAGGCCGGGTCATAGTCCTCCGGGTAGTCCTCGGTCTGCGCCACGACCGTGTCGAAGGCGAAGCCCCGCAGCAGGACCACCTGGTTGGGGAAGGCCAGCACGGCCGGGTCGTCCACCAGCTCGGAGGCGCTCAGCACCCCGTCCGGGCCCACGGTCGCCTCGGTCTCTCCCTGGTAGATCGCCCAGGCCGACGAGCTCACCCGGCTCATCCGCATGCGGTACTCCGGCGCGTCCGTGAAGGTCTCCCCGGTGGACCAGTCCCCGCCCACCAGGCCGAGGCTCGCGCTCCCGTCGGGCTCCGCCACCGCCTCCAGGTAGGAGATGCGGTGGCTGAGCATGTCCCAGCGGTAGGTGAAGCCGCCCCAGACCACCCCGTCCACCGCCTCGCCGCCACCACACGCCACCAGCAGAACGAGCCACATGCGCGCTCCAGCCTCCTTCGGCGGCCTATCCCGGGCGGGGCGGCGGCGCTCTCCCGCGTCGGATAAGGGCCCGGCCATGAGCGTTCGCATCACCGGGGGGAGCCTGCGCGGGCGCGTGCTGCGGCACGTCTCCGAGGGCGTGCGCCCCACCCACAGCCGTGCGCGCGAGGCCCTCTTCTCCATGGTGGGCCAGGACCTGCGGGGCTGGAGCGCGCTGGACGCCTTCGGCGGGACGGGGTTGCTGGCCTTCGAGGCCGCGAGCCGCGGGGCCTCACCCGTGCTGGTCGTGGAGCGGGACCGGGCCGCCGCCGCGCGCATCCGCGAGAGCGCCCGCGAGCTGGGGTTGGCGCCGCCCGAGCTCACCGTGCGCCAGGGAGACGCCGCCCAGGCGCTCGGGGAGGGGCGCTGGGATCTCGTCCTGCTCGATCCTCCTTACGCCGAGGACCCCGTCTCCTGGGTCGCGCGCGCCGAGGGCGCCGTCGGTCGCCTCCTCGTCATGGAGCACCGCGCTGGCCGCGCCCTGCCCGAGCAGATCGGGCGGCTCGCCCTCGACCGGGCCCGGACCTACGGCGAGACCACGCTCACCCTCTACCGTCCGCGTGCGCTCGGGGTGGATCTCGGGGTGGATATCGAGCCCGCGGAGAGGTAGATAGGGGCGCTGAGTCGGGGTGGACCATCCGCCCCCGATGTGCGAACATCGCTGCCGCGGGAGCAGGAAGATGGGAAAGCGGATCGTTATCGGCATCGGCCCGGACGCCCTGCGGGCCGCGGCGGCGCTCGCGACCGGCGGGCACGAGGTGACCCTGCTCACCGAGGCGTCCACGCCCTCGGGGCGCGGGCTCCCCACGCTGCCTCAGGGGACGGGGCGCCTGCGCGTTCGCCCCGAGTCGCGTGAGCTCGTCGAGCGCGTGCTCGGCCCCCTGGCGGACTTTCCCCAGGTGGATCGCGCCGTCGCCCTCGGCGGGAAGCTGCACACGCTCCCGCTCTCCCGGGCCGTGGTGCCGACCCTCTTCCCCGCGACGAAGCTCCCCGAGGCCGCGCGCACCTGGGTGAGCTCGCGCATGCGCAACGCCACCCGCCAGCTCGTGGGCAGCGGCACCGAGGAGCGCTCCTACCGCGACTGGGTCGTGCGGCGCATGGGCGCGGTGGCCTACGACGCGCTCTACCGCTCCTATGGCGAGCGCCGCTGGGGGCTCCCCGGCGACGAGCTCTCCGTGACCGTGGCCCGCCAGTTCCACGCGGTCGCCGATGTCCCGGCGATGATGGTGGCCGGCGGGGAGGCCAGCGCGATCAGCCAGGCGGAGCGCCTCGTGCGCGAGAGCGGCGGAGAGATCCGGCTCGGCGCCCGGGTCACCGGGCTGCGCAGCTCCCAGGGCAAGGTGGTCGCCGTTCAGACCACCGACGGTGAGCTCCCCGTGGACGGCCCCCTCTGGGTCGCGCGCACGCCCGCCGCCGTGGTGCGCTGGCTCGGGGAGGCCGCGGACTCCGGCATGCGGGTGGACGCGAGCACGCTGAACACCCGCCAGAGCCTCCAGGTCTCCATGCAGGGCGACACGAGCGCGCTGCCCGCCGAGATCCATGTGCTCGACCAGAGCGCCCCCTTCTTCCGCGTCGTCCGCCCCGTGGGCAGCCAGGATCTGGCCGTCTTCCACGCGCTGCTGGGCGAGGGGCAGGAGACCCCGCCGCCCAAGCTGGTCTCCGACCGCTTCATCGCCAGCGCGCGCCAGATCGGCATCGGCGACTTCGCCCCCGAGAGCATCCAGGTCGAGGCCCTGCCCGAGCAGGTCCCGGTCTGGGGCCGCGTGACCCACTCCCGGCTCCGCCGCCTGCTGCTGCGCTTCCGCGAGCTCGGCGTCGTGCTGGTCGGGCGCACCGGGATCTTCGCCCCGCTCGACCCGGCCGAGGAGCTCGGCGTGGCCGGGATCTACCGGGACGAGGAGAGCCCAGATCAGCGAGAGGTCCACCGGGCCTTCACCGATCCGCCCATCCTGCTCGAGGATCTCGACGCGCACATCACGCGCTTCGTCGAGCGCTGATCAGCCCTTCAGGTTCGTGCAGTAGGGGACGGTGAACTCCCCCTCGATAGAGCCCGAGTCGAAGCTGATGGCGTAGCTGCCGATCACCTCGTCCTTGCCCGTGATCTCGTCGATCTGGAGCTGGCCGGATCGCCCCTTCTCGATGGTGAACACGCCGTCCTGCACCACCAGGAAGCGCACGCTCACCTGCTGCCCGCCGGCCACGTCGTAGTAGCCGTTGACCACGTCCGACTGGTCGAAGGTGAACTGCAGGGAGACCATGTCGTCCTCGACCGGGGGCTCCTCCTCCTCGTAGTAGCGGTTCACCCAGCCCATCTCCAGGCAGGGCCAGTCCTGATCCGTGATCACCACGAAGGGGCCACCCCAGTAGGCGGCGGCGACCTGCAGCTCCTGGCCGCCCACCGAGCCTGTCGCGGTCGCCTCGCCAAGATCCTCTCCACACGCCGCGAGCAGCGCCATCGACCCGAGCCAGAGCCTCATCCGCACCTCCTCGGCTCAAGATAGCCGGTCACCTGCGCGGCGGCAGCCGGTTAAGACCTGCGCGTGTCTCAGAGCCAGGACAATGTCTTCGCGCAGGCCCTCGCGGGCGACCGTCGCGCCCTCGCGCGGGCCATCTCCCTGGTGGAGGGCCGCGCGGCCGGCGTCGCCAGTCGGGTCGCCACGCTCCCCTGCAGGCGCCGTGAGCGGCCGGGGCTCCCGCACGTCATCGGCGTGACCGGCCCCCCCGGGGCGGGGAAGAGCACCCTGGTCAACCGCCTCATCCGCGCCGGCCGCGAGCGCGGGGCGCGGGTCGGGGTGGTGGCCGTGGACCCCTCCAGCCCCTTCAGCGGCGGCGCGATCCTCGGAGACCGCCTGCGTATGGAGGCCCACGCCTCCGATCAGGGCGTCTTCATCCGGTCCCTGGCCAGCCGGGGCCACCTGGGCGGGCTCTCCCGCGCCGCGGGGCAGGTCGTCGATCTGCTGGACGCCTGTGGCTACGACCTCGTGCTCGTCGAGACCGTGGGCGTGGGCCAGTCCGAGCTCTCCGTCATGGAGGTGGCCGACACGGTCGCCGTGGTCCTGACCCCGGAGAGCGGCGACGTGGTTCAGACCATGAAGGCCGGGCTGCTGGAGGTCGCCGACGTCTTCGTGGTCAACAAGGCCGACCGGCCCGGCGCCGATCTGCTCCGCCGCGAGCTCGAGCTCATGGTCCACCTCGACGGCCTCGACCGCGAGCCCGGCCCCCGCTGGGAGGTCCCGGTGCTCTGCGCCAGCGCCGCCGAGGGGCGCGGCATCGACGAGGTCGTCGCGGCCGTCGCCGCCCACGGCGCCTGGTGCCAGGGGGAGGGGCGCGCGGTGTGGCGGGAGCGGAGGGCCTCGGGCCACGTCCGCACCTTCCTGGATCTCGTGGCCGAGGACGCCCGGGATCGGGCGAGGACGGCGCTGAGGGGCTCGGCGCTGGAGCGCGCGCTGCGCGAGGGGGCGGAGGATCCTGCCCTGGCCGCGGCGCGCTGGACCGACGAGGGGGCGCGGCGCTCCCTCCTGGCTGGAGAGGAGGGGGGATGAGCGGCTGGCATCCGGCGCGGCTCCCGCGCGGTGAGGGGCAGATCAGGCTCGAGGACCACGGAACGATCGCGGAGATCGTGCTGGACAGCCCGGGGGCGAGGAACGCCGTCTCGCCGGGCATGATGGCGGATCTCGGCCACATCCTGGACACGCTGGAGCGCTGGCGTGGCGCCGGGGTCCTGCTGCGCGGGGAGGGGACCGAGGCGTTCTGCGCCGGAGGCCACCTTCACGCCGTCCAGACGCACCTGCTGGACGAGGGCGGCGGGGCCGGGATGTGCGCCTACATGAGCGCCGTGCTGGACCGCCTCGCCAACCTGCCCGCGGTGGTCATGGCCGCGGTGGAGGGCCCGGCCCTGGGCGGCGGCGCCGAGCTGCTCACCACCTGCGATCTGGTCGTCGCCTCCGAGACCGCGCGCGTCGGCTTCGTGCAGGCGGCCCTCGGCGTCTCCCCGGGCTGGGGCGGCGGTCGTCGCCTCGTGCGCCGGGTCGGCTCCCGTCGCGCCCTCCAGCTCCTGGCCTTCGCCGAGGTCCTGGACGTCGATCAGGCGCAGGCCGTGGGCCTCGTGGACCGGGTCGCCCCCGCGGGGGAGGCCGCCATCGCCGCCCGCGCCTGGCTGGCCGAGCTGGAGCGCATCCCGCGGGAGTCCCTGCGCGCCGCCGTCGCCATCGGGCGCGGGGCCAGCGCCGAGGTGGAGTCCGCCTTCTTCGCCTCTCTCTGGGGAGCGGAGGCCCACCGCGAGGCCCTGGCCCGCGCGCGCCGGGGCCGGGCTTGATCCTGCTCTGGCTGTGGGTGGCCTGCCGCAAGCCCGCGCCGCCGCCCCCGCTGCAGGTCGTCGAGCAGCCCACCGAGGAGCTCGCCCCGGCGGGCGTCGTCGCCGACGGCGTCTTCGTGGACGATCGCTGGCCGCTGGTGGTCCCCGTCCCCGAGGGCTGGTCCGCCGAGCCCGGCCGCGCCGACACCCCGCTGCGCATCCGCGCCGCGCACGCCGACACGGGCGCCGTCGTGGAGATCCTCGCGCTGCCCATCGGCGCCACCGAGCCGCTCTCCCGCGCCGGCTGCTCCTGGGACTTCCTCGACACCGGGCGCTACCGCGGGCTGGCCGTCACCGACGAGGTCACCGTCGCCACCTGCGTCCCCGACCGCCCGGAGGACAGCCACGTCTTCGCCGTCCTGCTCGCCCGCCCCGAGGTGGTCTGGTCGCTGGAGATCGCGCCCGAGCCCGATCGCATGATCGCGGGGAAGGCCGCGGGCGAGGCCCTGCTTCGCGGCGTCCGCTTCGAGCGGCCCGCCGCCATCCCCGTCTTCGAGGGCCTGTAGGCTCAGCGCCGCCGACGCAGCGCCGCCAGCGCCAGCGGGATCGCCAGGAGGCCCCAGCGGGACACGTCGCGCCCGCCCGCGCTGCAGCCGCCCTCGCAGCTCGTCGAGCTGGTGCCGCCGCCCGTGTCGGTCCCGCCGCAGCCCAGGCCCCCGTCGCTGGAGCCGTAGTCCACCTCGCCGATCCAGGCGTAGAGCCCGAGCCAGTCCGCCTCGGGCCCCGCGGCCGAGGTCTGGAGATCGGTCACGCCCATCGTGCCGAAGGCCGGCAGGCTGAAGCTGAGATCGGAGATGAGCGCGCCCAGCGCCGTGGACGCGATGGAGCCCAGCGCGCCCGCGCACTGGCTGGCGATCTCGTCGTTCGCGTCCGGCACGAACTCGTTGGCGTACACCGAGCAGTCCATGCTGTCCGTGCCCAGGTCCACGCCGATGCCCAGCGCGCCCGTGCTCCCGTCCAGCGCCAGGTCCACGCCCGCGTCCACCCCGAGGTCCAGCGCCAGCACCTGCGCCTGCCGCCCGTCGAGCTCGGCGTAGAGCTCGAGCCCGAGCTGCTCGACGTTGACGTTGACGTCGTTATCGCCCGTCAGCGAGAGGGTCGGCGCGGCCCGCGGGCGGGTCTGGATGCCCACCGGCATGCTCTCCGGGAAGAGCTCGTCGTAGGCGTCGCCCGCCAGCAGCGTGAGCACCGTGCCCGTGTCCAGCGGGATGCCCAGCTCGTCGCCCAGCGTGTAGCAGAGCAGCCCGCCCCGCCAGAGGGAGTAGAGCCCCTGGTTGGCGAGATCATCCGAGAGCAGCACGGCCGCGTGGTAGTCATCGCTGACCCCGTCCGGCGCCTCTCCAATTCCCGGGGCGTCCGAGGGCGTGGACAGCGAGCCGCCCGGATCGAACTCCGCGATGCAGTCCGCCGCCGTCTCCGTGCTCAGCGCGCCGTTCATCGCCAGCCGTACGCCGCCCGGGTCGATGAGCACATCCGAGGGGTAGAGCTCGACGTGCAGCGGGACCCCGTTCAGGTCCAGATCCTGCGCGATCATCAGCGAGCCGAAGGCGTCCTCGATGGTGCTCTCCAGCTCGGGCCCCAGGTCGGAGATGGCCGAGGTCAGCTCGCCGTCCACCAGGTCGATGACCCAGCCGTAGAGGTCGATCCCGAAGAAGCCGAGGATGTCCCGCAGCGTCTCGATGGCGCAGTCGCCGAGATCGATGTCCGACTCCGTGTCCAGGTCGTAGGAGACCTCGAGCGCCCCCACCGTCGCGTCCAGCGCGGGGTTGCCGTCGGTGCCGGTGACCACGTCCAGGGCCAGCGTCGTGTGGACCGTCACCGGGAAGGGCGCGACGTAGCCGTTGCAGTCGCTCCCGATGCAGGCCAGCTCCAGGTAGAGGTCGAAGGGGTCGGTCGCCTCGTTGACCTGCACGTTCAGCGTGAACGTCACGTCCAGGTAGCCGTCCATCGGCGTGATGGTGGTGTCCACCATCTCGATGGCCACCCAGGCCCCCGACAGCGAGAAGGCGTAGTTGAAGCACCAGGTCCCGCCCTCATCGGAGACGTCGTCGATGGGCAGGCTGGTGGGGATGAGGCCGGCGGCGACCGACGCGATGGCCTCGAAGCCCTCGGGCGGGATGTCCACGTAGGCGGCGTTCTCGATCACCGCGCCGGGCGCGTGGGTCTCGGCGTGGGAAGGGGCCGCCAGGGCCAGGAGCAGGAGATGGGGGGGCATGGGACTCCCGAGCTGCGTCAGCGGAGATGATATCCAATGGAAGCGGACTCTGTCACGCGGGATTCGCGCCGCCGGGCGCGGAGGTGGGTGGGAGCAGCCAGTCCGGGAGGCCGCGGGAGAGCTGCTCGACGTGAACGAAGCGGCAACCGGCGGCGGCGGCGGCGGCGCCGTCGGTGTCCCAGCGGTCGCCGACGTGGGTGAGCGCGGAGGGGGGCACGCCGAGCTGGGCCGCGGCGGCCCAGAGCCCGTCGGGGAGCGGCTTGTAGGCCCCGAGCGCGCCGCAGTCGATCACCACCGCCCAGCCGTCGAGCCCCATGGCTCCGAGCTTGTCGAGTGCGGGGTGGTCGCTGGTCACCGCCCGGGGCAGGGCGCGCGCGTCGCAGGCGGCGATCAGCGCGCGCAGAGGGGCGGGGACCTGAGCGCCAGCGAAGAGGGCGGGCCAGCGACGGGAGAAGGTCGCCTCCAGCGCGGCGCGCACCCGCTCGGGGGGCTCGCCGGAGCGGGCCACGATCTCCTCCTCCAGGGCGCGCGGCAGATCCTCCAGGCGTCGCCCGCGGAGGGCTCGCACGGCGGGCTCGTAGGCTCCGAGCACCCGCGGCCAGCGCAAGAGCTCGCGCCAGAGGCCGATCCTGCGGCGCCCCACCTCGGCCAGCGTGCCGTCCAGGTCAAAGCTCACGGCCCGCATTTGACACCCTCCCACCCTCGCGATAATTGGGCGCCACGGTTCACGCACCACGCCGTCGCCGGACGCCAGCTCGAGAGCACGTCGAGCCCAGGATCCAGCAGGTCGAGTGTAGAACCCTTGACGAGCCCCATCGTGAGATTCGGCCAGGTAGCTCAGCTGGTAGAGCAGGGGACTGAAAATCCCCGTGTCGGCGGTTCGATCCCGTCCCTGGCCACTCTCACGGGGCTGTTCGTGATGGCGCTCGGCCTCCTGGGCTCGGGCTGTCAGACGGACCACTGCGAGCAGCTCTGTGGCGTCATGCGCGCCCGCATGAGCGAGTGCCTCGACACCTGGCCCGTGGGCTGGGAAGAGGTGGACGCGCGCGGCCCCGCCCGCTTCGAGTCCCAGTGCACCAACCGCTGGGCCGTGGTGCGCGCCGACCTCGAGCCGCGCGAGCTCACCGACGCGCTCGACCAGTGCGAGGAGACCATCGACGCGCTCACGGCGCTCCAGGCGGACACAGGCGACGCGCTCTGCGACGAGCTGCGCGCCCTCTACGTGGACTGAGCCCTACTCGTAGACGACCTCTTTGAGCTCCAGCGAGAGGCGCTGGATGCGGTAGTTCAGGTTCGAGCGGGAGATCCCGAGGCGTCGCGCGGCGCGGGCCTGCACGCCCTTCTCCTGGCGCAGCGCGTCCACGATGAGCTTGCGCTCGACCTCCTCCAGCACGTCCTGAAGCGTGCGGCCGGGGGGGAGCTCGCTCGGGAGCTCGGGGCCCTCCTCGATCGGGCGCGCCACGGGCTCCTCCTCGGGGAGCGGGACCAGGGTGATCTCCGGGCCGGTGGACAGCAGGACGCCGCGCTCGATGGCGTGCTCCAGCTCGCGGACGTTGCCCGGCCAGGAGTGGTCCAGCAGGCGGGCCATCCCCTCCGGGCTCACCCGGGTCGCGGCCTTTTGGTAGCGTTCCGCGTACTTTCGGACGAAGTGTTCCACGAGGAGCGGGATGTCGTCGCGCCGGTCCCGGAGCGGGGGGAGCTCGATCTGGAAGACGTTGAGCCGGTAGAAGAGATCCTCCCGGAAGCGGCCGGCGCGGACCTCTTTGCGCAGGTCCCGGTTGGTCGCGGCCACCACGCGCACGTCCACCCGGATCGTGTCGGTGCCGCCCACCCTTTGGATCTCGCCAGACTCCAGCACGCGCAGCAGCCTCACCTGGACCGCGTGCGGGATCTCGCCGATCTCGTCGAGCAGCAGCGTGCCGCCCTGCGCCTGCTCGAAGCGGCCGCGGTGCTGGCGGATGGCGCCGGTGAACGCGCCCTTCTCGTGGCCGAAGAGCTCGCTCTCCAGCAGGCCCTCGGGGAGCGCCGCGCAGTTGACCCGCACGAAGGGCCCGGCTCGCCGGCTGGAGCGGTAGTGGATGGCGTGGGCCAGCAGCTCCTTGCCCGTGCCCGTGGGCCCGGTCAGCAGGACCAGGGCCGAGGAGCCCGCCACCGCCTCCACCAGCGCGTAGACCTTGCGCATGGCCGGGGTGACGCCCACGAGGTTCTCGAAGCCGTACTGCTTCTCCACCTCCGCCCGGAGCTGCACCACCTCGGCCCGCAGCGCCGTCTCGCGCCGCGTCCGGTCCAGGATGACCAGCAGCTCGTCCTTGCTGATGGGCTTGATGATGTAGTCGGAGGCGCCGGCCTTCATCGCCGCCACCGCGTCCTCCACCCGCCCGTGCCCGGTCATGAGGATGGTGGGGACGTCGGGCCAGCGGGTGCGGAGCTGCTCGAGCAGGGCCATGCCCCCGGCGCCGGGCATGGTCACGTCGGTGAGCACGATGTCCACCGGCCGCTCCAGCAGCACCGTCAGCGCCTCCTCGGCGTTGCCGGCCAGCATCACCTCGTAGCCGGCGCGCGCGAGGTTCACCCGCAGCGCCGAGCGCACCGCCGGCTCGTCGTCCACCACCAGGATGCGGGGGCCCCCGGTCATGCTCAGCGCACCTTGATCTGGTAGGGCAGGACGGCCCAGACCGTCTCGGAGGACAGGAGGCGGTACTGCTCGAGCAGGCTGAGCTCGGAGGGGAGGGCCGCGGCCTCGCGCCCGATCGCCGCGCTGGCGAGCTCGCGGGCCAGGGCGCGCACGGAGCGGCGCGCGTAGACGTCCTCCCCGATGAGTCCGTCGTAGGTGATGAGCTCCACCTCGGCCCGCGCGGGCAGATCCGCCATCTCCCGCGCCTCGTCGATGGCCTCCATCATGCCCCCGAGCTCGTCGACCAGGCCCTGCTCCAGCGCGTCGCGCCCGCTCCAGACCCGGCCGCGCGCGACCTGCTCCACCTTCTCCGGGCTCAGGTGGCGCCCGCTGATCACGCGCTGCTTGAACTGCGCGTAGGTCGAGCCGATCATACGGTCCAGGGCGGCGTACTCCACCTCGTCCATGGGCTTGGACATGGAGTACATCGCGGCGTTCCGCCCGCGGTTGTAGAGCTCGTAGTTGAGCCCTACCTTCTCGTAGAGGCCCTCCAGGCTCACCTTGCCGCCGTAGACGCCGATGCTCCCCGTGATCGTAGCGGGGGAGGCGAAGATCTTGTTGGCGCCCGCGCTGACGTAGTAGCCGCCGGAGGCCGCCACGCCGCCCATGCTGACGATGACCGGCTTCTCGCGCTGCAGGCGGTCCACCGCGCGCCAGATCTCGTCGGAGGCGAACGCGCTCCCGCCGGGGCTGTCCACGCGCAGGATCACGGCCTGCACGCTGCGCTCCCGCCGCGCCTGCTCGAGCTGGCCGACGATGGTGTCGCTGCCCGCCGTGCCCGCGCCGCCCAGCAGCCCGGGGCCGGAGCTGGGCCCGGAGACGATGGCGCCGTCCACGTAGATGACGGCGATCTCGTAGGGGGAGCGCCAGCCGCTCTCGTCCTCGGTGAGCCCGTACTCGGCGTCGAGCGCGTAGTCCTCCTGGAAGCTCGAGTCCAGCGAGCCCTCCAGCTCATCCGGGTAGAAGAGGCCGTCGATCAGGCCCTCCCGCAGCGCCTCCTCCGCGGTGAAGGGGCCGCGGTCGATCATCTCCTCGATCTGCTCGGGCTTGCGCCCGCGCGAGCTGGCGATCCCCTCCACCAGGACCGACGAGAGATCGTCCACCAGGGCGTCCATCTGCTCGCGCGCGGCGGGGGAGGACTCGGTGTTCGTGAAGCTCTCCACCGCGCTCTTGTACTCGGCGCGGCGCGCGAACTGCGGCTCCACGCCCACCAGATCGAGGGACCCGCGGAAGAACTGGATCTCCGCCGACAGGCCGATGAGCTCGATCTCGGCGGCGGGGTGCATGTAGACCCGGTCGGCCGCGCAGGCCAGCAGGTAGGCGCCGTTGGAGGTTGCCCGGTCCAGGTAGGCCACGACGGGCTTGCCCGCGGCGCGGAGGCGGGCGATCGACCCGCGGAGCTCCTCGATCTGGGCGAGGCTGAAGGGCGTTGCGTCGAGGTGGATCAGCACGCCGCGCAGGTTGCGGTCCCGGGCCGCGGTCTCCAGGCGCTGCAGCAGGTGCAGGTAGCTCTCGCCGCGGGCGATGAGGAAGCCGTCGGGCGGCTGGTAGGGGAAGTCCTCCTCCAGCACGAAGTGGGCCACCGTGTCCTTCCCGCCGAAGAGGCGCTCGTCCTCCGAGCCGGAGAGCAGGTAGCCGAGCGCCACCGGCGTCCCCTCGCCCCCGGGCAGGGTCCCGTGCAGCCCGAGCCGCGGCCCGCCCACGTTGACCTCCACCCCCGCGCCCACGCTGCCGTCGCTGTCCCCGTAGGCCCGGAGCGCCAGCCCCCGCACGGGCGAGACCCGCAGCGTGCCCGAGAGCACCCCGCCCAGCAGGTCCTCGTCGGAGGCCGCGCTGAGGTAGTCCACGCCGAGCTGCGCGCGCCCGTCCCAGGGCCGCAGGACGAGGCTCGCCCCGTAGCGCTGCTCGATCCCGCGATCCGGGGCCGGGTCGCCCACGTTCTGCACGAGCGCGGACACGCCGAGCCAGGGCAGGGGCCGGTAGGAGGCGGCGACGTCCCAGGAGAGCAGGTTGTTGTCGGGCCCCGAGGGGAGCTGCCAGCCGAGGTGGACGCCCAGGGCCAGATCGCGGTCCAGGCGCACGCCGAGCCCGGTGGAGAGGGTCCACCAGGGGTTGCCGTCCAGGCCCGAGGTGTAGTGAAGCCCGGTGGCCAGCGGGCCGGTGTTCCCGGCGACGGCGAAGGAGGCCGGGCTCTCCGACATCAGGTTCTCGCGATAGACCAGCGCGTAGCCCGCGTCCCGGTCGAAGGCGAGGTTCGCCGGGTTCTGCCACAGGTTCGCCGCGCCGTCCTCGCCCGCCGTCGAGAAGGCCGGGAGGAGGGGGCGATCCACCTGCGCCGTCTGCGCGCGGGCGGCCGGCGCGACGAGGAGGAGGAGCGAGGCGCTCAGCACCGTCATGAGGGGCTCCAGGGACGCGGGGTCCAGAGCCTCTTTGCCATGGCCGGGGGACCTTGTCACGCCGCGTGAATGGCGGCGCGCCGTGCGGTGTCAAGAGAGACCCTACAGTATCTTCGAGGTCTGGCCTCAGCGTGCGCGGCCGACCTTGATCCTTCGCCGGAAACGGGCCACGCTTGTCCTGCACGCGCGCTTCCCGTCCCGCCCGCCCTCGCGCCGGGCTACCTTGTGCCCACGCGCCCGCCTCCGGGGACCCTTCATGATCCTCGCCCTCCTCCTCGCCCTCCTCACCCCCCTCTCCGTCGCGGGAGCTGGGGAGGCCACCTCCAGCCCGGCGCCCGTCGCCGCGGAGGTCCCCACCTCGCCTCTGGCCGCGGTCCTCCAGCCGCTGACCGAGGATCGCCTCTTCAAGGACGCGGTCATCGGCATGCAGGTGGTGAACGTGCGCACCGGGGAGGAGGCCTTCGGCTACCAGGCGGACCGCCCCATGCAGCCCGCCTCGGTCATGAAGCTGCTGACCACGGCGACGGCGCTCCGCAACCTCGGGCCCGCCTGGCGCTTCTCCACCGACTTCATGACGGAGGAGGACGCGAAGATCACGCCCGAGGGCGTGCTCCAGGGCAACCTGTACGTGAAGGGGGGCGGAGATCCCACGCTGGTCGTGGAGAAGCTGTGGCGCATGGTCGCGGACCTGCAGCTGCTCGGCGTGAACACGATCGACGGGAACATCATCTTCGACGACAGCTTCTTCCAGGACTCGGCGATCATCCCGGGCTGGAACAAGGACGTGGACATCCAGAACGGCCCGTCCTACTTCGCGCCGCTCTCCGCGCTCTCGGTCAACTACAACACCGCCTGCCTGGTCATCGGGCCGGGGACCGCGGTGGGGCAGCCCGCGCGGGCGCAGCTCGACACCCCGGTCTCGGTGGTGGAGATCGACAACCAGGCCCTGACCACCCGGGCGGGCGGGCGCCGCTGGCTGCGCATCGATCGCGAGCTCGACGAGGAGGACCCCACGATGGTGAAGTTCACCATCCGGGGGGAGATCCCGCTGGACGCGGGGGTCGAGCGCGAGTACCGCACGGTCGCCGATCCGCTCGCCCACTTCATCTCCGTCTTCCGGGGCGTGATGGAGGAGCGGAAGGTCAAGGTGAAGGGTCGCTATGTCCAGGGCCTGACGCCCAAGGACGCCGTGCGCCTGGTCCACCTCGACTCCCCGCCGCTGGCCACGGTGCTGGCGGACATGAACAAACACTCCAGCAACTTCATGGCCGAGCAGGTGCTCCGGGCCGTGGGCGCCACCGTGCGCGGCGCGCCGGGGACCACGGCGAAGGGCGTGTCCCTCATCCAGGACTATCTGGTCTCCATCGGCCTCTCCCCGGACACCTTCAAGCTGGTCAACGGCAGCGGGCTCTCCCGGGAGATCATCGTGCCGCCCAGCGTGATCACGGCGGTGATCCTGGATATGTACGGGGATCACAAGGTCGGCTACGAGTTCCTGTCCAGCATGGCCATCGGCGGCGTGGACGGCACGCTGTGGGCGCGCTTCCGCGACGAGGACGAGGCGGGCAAGCTGCGCGGGAAGACGGGGAGCCTCAACGGGGTCTTCTGCCTCGCCGGGGTCGTCGACGGCGGGGACGGAGAGGTCTACGCCTTCGCGCTCCTGGCCAACGAGCTGGGGAGCTCTTCCTGGCCCATCAAGCGCCTCATCGAGCGCTTCGGGGAGGCGATCATCAGCTTCGACGCCACGCAGGCGGAGGCCACGCCTCCCGCGGGCACGCCTCCGGCGACCACGGACGAGGAGGCGGCCTCCGCTGAGGCGCCTTGAGCGCCACGGAGGGATGTCAACTCCGGGTAAAGCGCCCCCACAGAAGCGCTGGGCACGGGCTCGATGTGGTAAAGGAATCTTTGCGCGCTGTCCGGTTCGGGTGTATTACGCCCTCGGGCCTCCTCGACCGCGGGCCGCCCGAGAGGGTGGGCGCGGGGCGGGCACGGCCTCGGTGAGGACGAAAACCAAGGGGAGAGTTGCGGTGCAGACCCGTACATCGGTGAAGTCGATCATCCTGGCCGCGAGCGCTCTGCTCCTGATGGCCGGATCGCCTGGTCTCGCGCAAGACGAGGGCGCATCCGAAGAGGCCACCGCGAGCGTCAGCGCCACCCCCGAGGCGAGCTTCAACCGGGAGCTCCGCTCCATCGAGGAGGAGGTCAACGGCCTCAAGGAGCGCGTCTTCCGCTCCAAGGCCACCCTCCAGCTCCTCAAGGAGATCGTCATCCAGGGCTCGTCCACGGGCTCGAACGCCACGATCTGGCACGTGAACCAGCTCGGGAACGCGTACTCCGTGGAGTCGCTCTCCTATTTCCTGGACGGCCAGAGCAAGTTCTCCAAGACCGACCCCGAGGGCTCGCTCGACGAGAGCAAGGAGTTCAAGGTCTTCGAGGGCGCGGTGCCGCCGGGCGACCACGTCCTCACCCTGAACGTGCGTCTCCGGGGCAACGGCTACGGGATCTTCAAGTACGTCGAGAAGTACCAGGTCAGCTTCAAGGCCAACTCCACGTTTACCGCGGAGGAGGGGAAGAGCTGCCAGGTCAAGGTGGTCCTGGAGAAGCAGCGCGGGCTCGGGCGCTCGTTCACCGAGCGGCCGAACGTGGCCTTCGAGACCCGGTGCACGCGGCAGGATGGCGGCGGTGAGCAGTAGGCGCCCACGCAGCTTCGGAGCCAGGATCCTCGCTCTGCTCGCGCTCGCGGGCGGGACGGCCTTCGCCGCGTCCACGCCCCAGGACGATCTGCAGGCGGCGGCGGAGCGGGTCTCCAAGATCGAGGCCGACGTGGCGCGGCTCTCGGCGGACTTCACCCGGCAGCGCGGGCTCATCGGGCCGGAGGAGGCTCGTCGGCGCTACAGCGACGCCCTCTACCGCTTCATGGTGGGTCAGTACGAGACCTCGGCCAACGCCTTCTTCGCGCTCGTCGAGTCCCAGGCGCTCACGGACCCGGCCCTCCAGCAGGACTGCCAGTGGTACCTGGGTGAGAGCCTGTTCGAGCTTCGGAACTACGTGATCGCGGCCCAGAGCTTCCAGGTCATCGTGGACCAGGGGGCCTCGCACCCCTTCTTCGCGGACGCCGTTCGTCGCCAGATCGAGATCTACGGCATCCTCGAAGACCGGGAGCGCTTCGACGAGATCTACCGGCGCTACATCGCCTCGGGCATGGTCGCGGCCAGCGATCAGGTCAAGTACACGGTGGCCAAGGGCTTCTGGCGCCAGGGTCAGACGGTGCAGGCCAAGTCCCTGCTGTCGGAGCTCTCGCAGGGGCCCTGGTACGCGCGGGCCCGCTACATCCACGGGACCATCCTGGCCCAGGAGGGTGACTACCCGGCGGCCATCAGCCAGTTCCAGCAGATCCTCACGGTGCCGGCCTTGACGGCGGAGGATCGCGAGGTGCTCGAGCTGGCCCGCCTGGCGCTGGGCCGCGTGTACTACGAGGTCGGCGACTACCTGCAGGCCACCTCCTACTACGAGCTCATCCCGCCCACCTCCAGGTACTTCGCCGACAAGCTCTACGAGCTCGTCTGGACCTTCATCAAGCAGGAGAAGTGGTCGGCGGCGCGAGACCAGATCGACATCTTCCTCGTCGCCTTCCCCGACCATCGCTACGCCGTGCAGCTCAAGCTCATCGGCGGGCACCTCAGCATGAAGCAGGACCGCTACGACGAGGCCCAGCGCACCTACGAGTCCGTGGTCGAGCAGTTCTCCCCCATCCAGTCCCGCATCCGCGAGATCGAGGCGAGCCGCGAGGAGGCGGGCGAGTACTTCACCCGCCTGTCCGAGGCGCGGGCGCTGGAGATGGGCTTCGACGTGCTGCCCGAGTACGCCGTGGAGATGCTGCTCCAGGACGAGGGCGTGTCGCGCTCCATCGAGCTGCGCCACCGCCTCGACGAGGAGAGCGCGGACCTCGCCTACGCCCAGGCGGTGGTCGAGGAGCTGGAGAGCGTGATCATGGGCGGCAGCGAGTCCATCGGCACCTTCAGCAAGGGCCGGCGGGAGCTCGAGGGGATCCGCGACGAGGGCCTGCGCCTCCAGGGCCGCATCCTCGAGGCCGAGATGGCCTGGCTCGCTCAGAAGGGTGGATCGGTCGCCAGCCAGGTGGAGACCATCCAGCGCGACTGGGAGAACGCCCGAAGCGCGGCCAACGAGATGCAGGCCGGGGCCACCGAGTCCCAGGACGCCCTCATGGTCTACGACGCCCAGGTGCGCGAGGTTCAGGCGCTGGCCTTCCGGCTCACCGAGCTGGTCCAGAACCTCCAGGTGGAGGCCACCGCCGGCCGGCGCCTGCTCAAGGAGAACGAGTCGCGGCTCTCGTCCGCGGACGTGCGCTTCGTGCGCGCCTCGCTCGAGCAGATCGACGCCGACCTGCTGACCGCCAGCCAGGCGCTCGACCGCCTGAGCAGCGGGGCCACGCGGCGGCGCGTGCTGACCTACGTGCAGCCGGACCGCGAGACCGACCAGTCCCCGCAGGCCCGGCTCCGCTCCAGCTACCAGGGTATCCACTCCCGGCTGGCCACGCTCCGCGATCAGGTGCCGGGGGCGGACAACAACCCCTTCTTCCGCCAGAGCGACGATCTCTGGGCGCGCGTGGTCTCCGTCGACAGCCAGGCGAAGAGCGCGCTCTCCAACCTCAGCGTCGCCGAGAAGCGCGAGCTGGAGCAGCTCAAGATCCGGCTCGCCAAGGAGACCGCGGAGCTCGCCCGCAGCGCGTCCGAGCTCTCCGAGGCCCGGCTGCAGGCGGACGGGCTGGCCGCCCAGGCTACCCGCCGCGGCTTCGACGCCCTCGAGGACGCCTTCTCGAACACGGTGCTCCAGGCCGACAAGGGCATCGTCGACGTCTACTGGCTCCAGCAGACCCTCGTGAGCGAGGAGATCGTCCGCGTCCAGAAGGAGCGGGCGGCGCGCGAGGCCGAGCTGGAGGCCCGCTTCGACGTCGTCCGGCAGAAGCTCCAGGAGTAACGCCTTGTCTTCGCGCATGATCACGCTGCTGGCGCTCCTGCTGCCCCTGGGCACCACCCTCGCGGCCAGCGCGGAGCCCACGGTCGAGGACGCTCCGGTCAACGAGGCCGAGATGGCCGCGTTCAAGGAGACGGTGGATCGCTTCTCCGACCGGATGAAGGACTTCAACCAGGAGGCGCGCCTCTACGCCGACGTGTGGGAGGCCCAGGAGCGCGAGGCGCTGCGGGCCGGCTACGCCCAGACGCTCGGCGACCTCGTGGAGCGGGAGGCGGAGCTCCGCGACGGATCCATCAGCAAGTTCGAGTCCTTCCTGGCCCGCTATCCGGCGGGCGAGTATACGCCGCACGTCATGTTCCGGCTGGGTGAGCTCTACTTCGAGGTCGCCGAGGAGGAGTACCTCCTGGCCTCGAAGGAGCACAGCAAGCTGCTCGAGACCATCGACCTGGCGACCATGGACGTGCCGCTGCCGCCGTCCGAGGACTACACGAAGTCGGTCGCGCTCTACCGCCGGATCATCACCGACTACCCGAACTACAAGTACGCAGACGGCGCCTACTACATGCTCGGGTTCTGCCTGGGCCGCGATCAGGCGCTGCAGTACGACCTCGAGGAGAGCCGCGACATGTACGCGGCCCTCGTGGACAATTTCCCGAAGAGCCGCTTCGCCGCGGACGCGAACCTGCGCCTCGGCGAGTACTACTTCAACCAGGACGACCTCGACCAGGCCATCGTCCACTACCAGCGGGTCGTGGACGAGGGCAAAGAGGGCGAGCGCTACGACAAGGGCTTGTACAAGCTCGCCTGGTCCTACTACCGCAAGGCCACGACGCCCGCCGAGTATCAGCACGCGCTGGGCCTCTTCGCCGATCTGCTCGACTGGTCCGAGGAGAACCTCAAGAACACGGGCAAGGAGTCCTCCACCGCGCCCGAGGCCATCCAGTACATGGCGATCTCGTTCTCGGACCTCGCCGACCGCTCGTCGGAGGGCTGGGACCCCGCGCTGGGCGCGAAGCCCTCGCCGCTGAGCGTGGCGCGCTCCTTCTTCGAGCAGCGCGGCGAGCGCGAGTACGAGATCAAGATCGTCAAGCGCCTCGCCGAGGTGCTCATCCAGCAGGCGCGCTACGAGGAGGCCATCGCTACCCTGGACTTCATCCAGAAGCAGTGGCCGGACGACCCGGAGAACCCGACCTACCAGCGCCAGATCGCTCAGATCAACGTCACCATGCAGCCGCCGAACGTCGAGAAGGCCCGGCAGGCGCTCCTGGTGCTCAACGAGCAGTACAACGAGAGCTCGAGCTGGGCCGCGGCCAACCGCAGCGACCCGGACGCGCTGGACAAGGCCCGCGGCTACATCGAGGAGTCGCTGGCCACGGTCGCGACGAACTACCACGAGATCGCCGACAAGGCCTCCGAGGAGAAGGACGCGAAGGTCGCGGCGGCCATCCTGGGTCTCCCCTATGCGTCGGGCGAGGACATCCAGAAGTCGATCAAGGACAGCTACGGCAAGGCCGCCGAGCTCTACCAGAGCTACCTGGACCGCTTCCCCTTCGCCAACGACTACTACGAGATCCAGTCCTACCTGGCGACGGTGCTCCAGAAGACGGGCAAGCTGCCCGAGGCCGAGGACGTCTACGTCCAGCTGCTCAAGGCCAAGGACCACCCCTACCACGACAGCTCGCTCTGGCAGCTCATGCAGGTGCGCCGGGAGATGCTGACGCAGAAGTACGGCGCGGTGGAGACCCGGCCGCCCGACGCGGTGGAGGAGCGCAAGATCGCCCTGGCCAGCGGCAAGGAGCGGATCGTCTGGACCATCGACGAGGACCACAAGAAGTTCATCGAGGTGGCCGACGAGCTGGTCGCGGCGCAGTTCACCGACCAGGACTACGCCGACGCGCTCGAGCAGTTCCGCCCGGCGCTGGCCTACCTGCCGGCCCAGATCTACTTCAACTACGGGCACTACGACGAGGCCCGCCCGCGCTTCGAGAAGATCATCGACACCTGGCCGCGGCGGGACGAGGCGGCCTACAGCGCCTCGCTCATGGTCGACACCTACGCCGAGGAAGAGAACCTGGCGATGGTCCGGCAGTACTCGGGCAAGTACGGCTCGATGAACCTGGGCTCGGGCTCGAAGGAGACCGCCACGAGGGTCGAGGGCCTCAAGAACCTCCAGGAGCAGGCGGCCTTCAACATGGCCGTCGAGCTCATCGACAAGGATCGCGCCAGCGCGGCCGAGGCCTTCATCGCCTTCATGAAGGAGTTCCCGAAGTCCAAGTACCTGAAGGACGCGCACTACAACGCGGCCAACAGCTACGACATCATCGGGCGCGTGGACGAGGCCAACCGGCTCTTCGAGGAGTACGTCAACCTCTACCCGACGGACGAGCGCTCCGCGGTCCTCTTCTTCCGCATCGCCAACAACTACTCGGCGGTGCTGGAGCTGGACAAGTCGGTCCGCTACTACGAGACCCTGGTCCGCAACTTCCCGAAATTCGCCGACGCGCCGACAGCCATCTACAACGCCGGCTTCCTGCGCATCGGCCAGGGTGACCACGAGGGCGCGGCGAAGCTGCTGGAGCGCTACGCGCGGGAGTACCCGAAGCAGTCGGACGCCGAGCAGGTCATGTTCCTGGCGGGCCAGCAGTGGAAGCTGGTCAGCGACAGCGCGGCCTCCGCCTTCTACGGCCGCTATCTGAAGGCCTACCCCGAGGAGAACCCCGACCACGCCATGGAGGCCTGGCACGAGCTCGCGGTGTTCGCGGACAAGGCGGGCAACGCGCGGGCCTCGGAGAAGGCCTGGTCCGACCTCGCCGCCGCCTACAAGCGGCTCGCGCCCACCGGCAAGGTGGGCCAGGCGGGCCGCCACTACGCCGCCAGCTACGAGTTCCGCCGCCTGCAGGCCATGGCGGACTCGCTCAAGGTCTACCAGTTCTCCAAGGACGACGAGAAGAACCTGAAGGTCATCGAGGAGAAGAAGGCCGCGCTGGAGAAGCTCATCGTCGAGACCCTGGCCTTCATCGACACCTACAAGGACTTCGAGTACTCGTCCGCCGCCCTGTACATCCAGGGAGAGGGCCACTACGTCTTCGCCGACATCGTCTACAAGGTGCCGTGCCCCAAGGAATTCAACGAGTTCCAGTGCAACGACATCTTCATCCCCGAGCTGGACAAGATCCGGCTCCCGGTCGAGGACAAGGGCAAGGCCCGCCTCATCTCCGTGCTGGAGCTGGCCACGCAGGAGAAGCGCTGGTCGGAGTGGCAGGCCAAGGCGCTCGCGGCGCTCTCGGAGCGCGACCCGCAGAATTACTCGCCGGAGAAGGTGGAGATCCGCGGGACGGGCGACAGCAACATCGTGCCCACCGCGGGCGCGCTGGACCTGCCGAAGAAGGAGGCGCCCGCCTCCCCGCCCCCCGCCCCGGCCCCCACCCCCGCGCCGGCCCCGACCACCCCCTCGCCCACGCCTGAGGTGCAGCCATGAGGACGCTCGCGCTCCCGCTGCTGGCCCTGCTCCTGGTCGGCTGTCCCAAGAAGGACGACACGACGAGCTCGGGCGACGCCACGCCGGATCTCGGGAGCCCCACCTCGCCGGACGGCTCGACCGTGAGCCCGGACGGGACGACCACGGCCCCCGCGCCCGCCACCTTCGAGGAGCGCTTCGCCCAGGCCACCACGCTGCTGCGTCAGGGCGACGTGGAGAGCGTGCAGAAGGCGAAGGCCATCCTCACCGAGCTGGGTCGCGAGAAGCCGGACCAGGCGGAGATCCCCTACAACCTCGGCGTGGCCGCGGCGGCGCTCGGGGATCTGGACGCGGCGCGCAAGCTCTACATGCAGGCCACGGACCTGGATCCGAAGCTGGGCGACGCCTGGCTGAACCTGGGCGCGCTCGCCGAGCGCTCCGGTGAGCTGAACCGCGCCCTGGCCAGCTACGAGTCCGGGCTGCGCTACGCGCCGGAGAACGACAAGCTCATCGTCGGCATCATCGGCGTCCTGCGCAAGCAGGGGCGCTACGACGAGGCGATCTCCAAGGCCAAGGCGGCGCTCATCAAGAACGCCAACAACGTGGACGCCTACAACAACCTGGGCCTGGTCTACGTGGACCAGCAGAAGATCGACCTGGCGCTCTTCATCTACCAGAAGGCGCTGACGATCCCGGGCGCGGACAGCAACGCGCTGCTCCACTGCAACCTGGGCAAGGTCTACCTGCTGCGCGGGGACGTCGCCCTCGCCCGTCAAGAGCTGGAGCGCTCGCTGCAGCTCGACCCGAAGCTGGTGGCCAGCCTGATGTTCCTGGCGAACGACCGGCTGGACAACCGGGACTGGGCCGCGGCGGCCGAGTATCTGGAGCGCGCCCGCAACCTGGAGCCGGAGAACCCCGCCATCGTCATGAACCTGGGCATCGCCTACCGCGGGCTCGGGCGCTACGACGACGCGAAGGCCCAGTACGAGCGCACGCTGGCCCTGGACCGCGAGAACCCCGATCCCTACATGAACCTGGCCGTGCTGCAGGGTGGACCGCTCAAGCAGTACGACGAGGCGCTGGCGAACATCCAGAAGTACCGGGACTCCGGCGGCCGCGACCTGGCTCTGGCCGACGCCTGGGAGAAGGACATCCGCGAGCAGAAGAAGAAGTTCGAGGCGCAGCTCGAGCGCGACAAGCGCCGCAAGGAGCGTGAGGCCCGCGAGGCCGAGCGCGCGCGCCTGGCCGCCGAGGACGAGGCCAACCGCAAGCGCTGGGAAGAGGAGCAGAAGGCCGAGGAGGAGCGCAAGGCGCGCGAGGCCCAGCAGAACGGCGGGACGACGCCCGCGCCCGACGGCACGACGCCCGCGCCGGACGGCACGACGCCCACGCCCACGCCCGCGCCCGAGGGCTCCCCCTGGGGCACCACCACGCCTGAGCAGCCCGCGCCTACCGAGCAGCCCGCGCCTACCGAGCAGCCCGCGCCCACCGAGCCGGCCCCGCAGGACGGCTCCCAGCCCACCGGCGACAGCCCCTGGGGAGGTTGATCATGAACCTTCGCCTCCGCGTCCTGATCCTCGGACTCCTCGTCGCCGTCCTCGGCCTCGCCAGCGCCCAGTCGCGCCGCCTGGTCCTCGACGACTTCGAGGTCAAGGGCAAGGTCCAGAAGCCGGAGATCACGATCTTCGTGACCCGGCAGAACCTCAACCCCGAGTACGACCTCGAGCTCCGCGAGTCCTTCATCCCGAAGATCGTCGAGAGCGCCGAAGAGAAGCCTTTCTGACCGGATGCTCGACTTCCTGGCCAGCGCGATGCAGAGGGGAGGGGCCTTCATGTGGCCCATCCTCATCTTTGCGGTCTTCTCCATGGCCATCGGCGCGGAGCGCCTCTACTACATCTGGTTCCGCGCCGCGATCAACGGCTCGGTGTTCATGGCGCAGATCCAGAAGTTGATCCTGGCCAACAACATCGACCGCGCCATCCGGCTCTGCAACTCGGAGCCGAACGCCGCCCTCCCGCGCGTGCTGAAGGCCGGGCTCACCCGGGCGGACAGCCCGGACGACGAGATCGAGAGCGCGGTGAACGAGACCATCCTGGAGGTCACCCCCGCCCTCTCCAAGCGGACGAACTTCCTGCCCATGCTGGCCAACGTGGCCACGCTCACCGGGCTGCTGGGCACCATCCAGGGGCTCATCCTCTCCTTCGACGCCGTGGCGCGGGCGTCCGCGGAGACCAAGCAGAGCCTGCTGGCCGGCGGCATCGCCGTGGCGATGTACACCACCTTCGCCGGCCTCGTGGTCGCCATCCCCACCCTGGTCCTGCACAGCTTCGTGCAGTCCCGCACCTGGAAGATCCAGGACGACATCGACCAGTTCGCGCTGAAGACGGTCAACCTGCTGAAGGCGCGGCGGAAGGCTGGCGTGATGAGCGAGCCCGCCCCGGCCGAGCGGCAGAGCGGGTGAAGCCCGCGCCGCGTCGCGGGGGCGAGGGCGAGATCAGCATCCTGCCCGTGATGAACCTCGTCTCGATCCTGATCCCCTTCCTGCTGATGACCACCCAGTTCGTCCACCTGAGCGCCATCGACACGCTGGCCCCGGTGCTCGCGGCCCCGGGCGACCCCGCGGAGGGCTCGGAGGACGCGGTCACGCTGCTGGTGATCCTCGGGTCGCGCGGCATCACGATCGCCGGCGCGGACCCTGTCGTCTACCCGCAGGGCGCGCCCGCGGAGGCGCCGCTCTCCCGCCCGCCCACGCTCCCCTGCGCCGGGGCCTGCACCTCGGTGGACAGCTACGACTGGCGCGGGCTCACCGCCACGCTCTCGCGGATCAAGGACGCCTGGCCCGAGGAGGAGGATCTGCTCCTCCTGCCGGAGGACGACCTGCCGTATGAGGTCATCGTCGCCGCGATGGACGCGAGCCGGGCCGACCGGGGCGCGCGAGGCCTCGACGGCCGCCCGCGCGCGCTCTTCCCCCGCGTCGTCCTCGCCAGCGGCCCGCTCTGACCATGGTCCGCCGCTCCCGGCGCCGGGCTGAGCGCACCGATCTCAACCTGACCTCGATGATGGACCTCTTCACCATCATCCTGACCTTCCTGCTGAGCACGCTGGCCACCTCCGACGTCTCCATCGCGCCGAGCGAGGAGCTCACGCTGCCGCTCTCCAGCGCCGAGGCCCCGGTCGAGCTGGCCGTGAACGTGGTCCTCACCCGGGGGGAGCTCCTGGTGGACGGCCAGAAGGTGCTGGACCTGCTGTCCACGCCCGACGAGCAGCGACCCGGCAGCACCCGATGGGAGATCCCCGAGAGCGCGCGCGACGGCGCCACGGTGCTCCCCCTCCTCGAGGTGTTGCGGGCGAAGGCCATGACCGCGCGGGCTCTCGCCGAGCGCACCGGGCGAGAGGACCACGCCTTCAAAGGACGCCTTCTGCTCCAGTGTGACCGCCGCATGCCCTACGCCCTCGTCCGCGACCTGATGCTCACCGCCGGTCAGGCGGGCTTCGGCGAGTTTCAGTTCGTCGTGTATGGGCGCGATTAGAAAGCTGGCTTTTCAGGTGCAAAGAACACGTCATGACACGACCACACAAAAACTTTGCAATCCTTCTCCTCGGGACTGGGTCAGGATTCCCCTGAACCAGGGCCATCTCGGGCCGCGCTCGCGCGGCTCCGCGTGGCGTCTGTGGCGTTTTCGGAGTACGAGTAGACGGGGCGTAGATCGCTTCGCCGTTCCGATGGTCAAGGTGAGGGCTGGGACGCATGGCCGACAAGCAACAACAGCAGCTCCTCCAGCAGGACCAGCTCAAGGTCCTGCGCATCGGCATGGTGAAGGAGGGCAAGGTCGTCGACGAGCGCATCATCCGCGCCGGCGAGAACGTCACCATCGGTGACGGCCCCAAGAGCACCTTCCCCTTCGCCACGAAGGTCGTGCCCGCCCGCTTCGTGCTCTTCCAGGTGGACAAGAAGGGCGGCTATACGCTGAACTTCGTCGAGAAGATGGACGGCAAGCTGTCCGTCGGCGACAAGGTCCAGGGGCTCGAGGACTTCCGCAAGAGCGGGCAGGCCAAGGGCAAGGCCGGTCAGTGGGCGCTGCAGCTCGACGAGAAGAGCCGCGGCAAGATCTCGATCGGCGACGTCACCTTCCTCTTCCAGTTCGTCCCGGCCCCGCTGGAGTCGATGCGCCAGCTCGCCGGCAAGGACTTCCGGCCGAAGCTGATCGAGGAAGACGACGCCGTCTTCTACGCCTTCCTCGGCGTGTTCACGACCCTGGCCGCGGTGCTGATGGTCTTCGTCTACAACACGGAGATCCGCGAGATCACGCTCGAGGACATCCCGCCTCGCCTGGTCGAGCTGGTCATCCCGCCGCCCGCTCCTCCCACCGAGGAGGCCGCGACGGTCGTGGACGACGGCCAGAAGGCCAAGAAGGAGGAGGACAAGCCCAAGGAGGACGACCAGCCGAAGGAGGCCACCCCGAAGCGCGAGATGACCGCCGAGGAGAAGGCCGCCGCGGAGGCCGCCAAGCGCCAGCGCGAGGCCGACGCCGTCATGCAGTCCAAGCTGCTGCTGGGCATCCTCGGGACCCGCGGCGAGACGGCCTCGGGCGACACGGTCGTGGACGTGTTCTCCGATCAGGACGCCGTGGGCGCCTCGCTGAAGGACTCGCTGGCCAACGTGAGCGGCGCGGAGATCGCGACCTCGGCCATGGGCGTCAAGGGCGCCACGGCCGGCGGCGGGCGCGCGGACGCGAGCATCGGTGAGCTCGGTCGCGGCGGCGGCGGCAGCGCCAACGTGGGCTCCGGCCCGGCCACCAAGGTCCGCGCGCGCTCCGACATGGGCGCCGTGGAGGCCCAGGGTGAGGGCGACGTGGCGCAGGTCAAGAAGGACGTCTCGCGCTACGGCACCCAGGTGCAGGCCTGCTACGAGCAGCGCCTGAAGGAGAACCCCTCGCTGACCGGGCGCCTCATGGTGGCGATCAGCGTCAACGCCGGCCGCGTCACCAGCGTGGGCATCGAGGAGAACGGCACGGGCGACAGGGGGCTCGAGACCTGCGTGATCGGCCGCGTGAAGACCTGGCGCTTCGACCAGGGCGTCAGCATGGACCTCTACCTGCCCTTCTCCCTGTCCACCGGCTGATGCCCCTCCCCCATGGCGTCATGAGGTTTTGCAGGTCTCTGACACCAGCCGGCGCTGGCGGCGGTACGGTAAGCGATGTAAGGGTGAGTGCCACGTCTGCCCAGGGCCGTCGCGTTGACGGACCTGAGAGGTCATGGTACCGTGACCCGCGGCCAGGAGGGCTGTACCGATGAACACCATGCGCAACCGCAGCTTCGTAGCTCTGATGCTGGTTTTTCTCGGCTGGAGTGGCGGTAGCGCTCAGGCTCAGGCCCCGACCACGTCCGTCCCCGAGGCCGCGCAGAAGTCTCCGAAGGAGCTCCTCGCGGCGGCCTCCGCGAGCATCGACAAGATGCGCGGCATGGTCAACCAGATCCAGGAGCTCCTCAAGAAGGCCGAGGAGCGCGGGGAGGCGGACGCCATTCAGTGCGTCCGCGACAAACTCGCCGCCAGCCGCGCGCTCGTGGACGTCTCCATGCTCTCGCGCAACGCGGTGCAGGAGGCCCTCGCCAGCAACAACCCGCAGCGCGCCGCCGCCGAGTATCGCAAGATCACGGTGGCTGCGGGCATGGTGGACCAGTTCCTGGCCGAGGCCATGGGCTGCCTGAGCGACCGCTCGGACAGCACGAACGAGGTCGTTCGCGACAGCAGCGACGACGGCACTGGCGACGATGATCTCGGTGATCTCGCCAGCGTTCTGGACACGGGGGATGATCCATCCCAGGTGACGCCTTATCAGTAGGCGGCAGGGAGGGGGGACGGCGCGCAGGCGTCCGGTCTCGCGGCAGTGTGGAAGCGGGAATGTAGAGGCGGGTTCTGCTGAGCTGGCGTTCCAGGGACAGGACTGATGATCACGAGATCGAGAAAGCTGAGAAGCCTGGTGTGCGCGAGCGCGCTCACCCCGCTCGTGGCGCTCCTGGCGCCGGGGACCGCAGCAGCGGAGCCCGGGGATCACATCACGCTCGGCTCTGCGAAGATCGTCCCCACCCTCCAGGCGGCCGGCGAGTTCCAGACCAACGCCTACCTCGAAGAGGGCGGCACGGGCAGCGAGCCGGATCCCGGCCTCGCCCTGCGCATCCGCCCGGCCGGTGAGCTGAACTACGGCACCGAGGACTTGAAGCTGAGCCTGGGGGCGGGCTGGACCATGCGCCAGTACCTGACCCAGGAGACGCAGAACCTCAACCGCTACGGCGACTTCGACGTCCTGCTGGGGATGAACATCCTCCCGGACGCGGTGGTCGGCTTCAAGCTCTCCGAGGACCTGCGCAACCGCGCGCGCGCCGCGGACGTGGGCAACAACGATGACCCGAACGCCATCGTGCCCACGGACTCGAACCTGCGGAGGCTCTCCAACAAGACGCTCGCGATGATCGCGGTGCACCCCGGCGGGGCGCTCTCGGTGAACGTGGGTGGGCACGTCGACGTCGACCGCTACGCTTTCCCGGAGGCGTCGGTCGAGGGCGATGAGCCCGCCGCGAACACCAAGCTCGGCTTCGGCCCGAACCTGAACGCCCAGTGGCGCTTCTTCCCGAAGACGGCGGTGGTGCTGGACGCGAGCGCGGAGAGCTACAGCTGGACGCCCAACGCCCGCACCGACGACAACGGCGCGGTCACGGGCCTGCCGGACGGCTTCCAGTTCCGGGCGACCACGGGCATCAAGGGCCGCGTGACCGATCGGGTCCAGGTGGCGCTGATGGCCGGCTACGGCCAGCTCCTGGCCGATGAGCAGTCGGTCATCGACGCCGCGACGGGCACCGTGGACACAGCCGGTCTGGCTCAGGACCTCAAGGGCTTCCCCGACGGGCTGCTGGCGGTGGCGGAGCTCACCTGGGCGCCCACGGACAACCACGCGCTGACGGGCGGCGTCCGCAAGGAATTCTCGGACGTCTACTTCACGAACTACGTGAACTACCTCAACTTCTTCGGCCGCTACGAAGGTCGCTACTTCGACAAGCTGAAGGTGCTGGGGGAGATGAACTTCCGCACGGAAGACTATGTCGGCGACATCAACCGCTCCGACACCTTCCTCCGCGGTCGGGTCGACCTGGCCTGGGAGCTCGCCCGCTTCCTGGATCTCGGCGGCGGCGTGATCTACGCGAGCCGGACCAACGTGGACGGCTCCTCGCCCGGGGTCGACTACCAGAACCTCACGGCCGTCTTCGGCGCGACGCTCACGTACTGAGGCCGTAGCGGGGGGCTCGGGCCCAGCGGCAGGCGTCCGCCACGATGCGGTCGATGCCGGAGATCCGCGGCTCCCAGCCGAGCTCGGCGCGGATCCGATCCGCCTTCGCCACCAGCGCGGGGGGATCGCCCGGCCGACGCGGGGCCACCTCGCGCGGGACCGGGGCGCCCAGCGTCGCCTCGACGGCGTCCAGCACCTCGTAGACCGTCGATCCGCTGCCGGTGCCCACGTTCCAGCTCCCGCCGGGTGAGCCCTGAAGCAGCTGGTCCAGCGCCAGCAGGTGGGCCGCCGCCAGATCCTCGACGTGGATGTAGTCGCGCACGCAGGTGCCGTCGCGGGTCTCGTAGTCGTCGCCGAAGACGGAGAGGGGAGGGCGCCGGCCCAGCGCCGCCCCGATGGCCAGCGGGATGAGGTGGGTCTCGGGCTGGTGCGCCTCGCCGAGCCAGCCGTCCTCGGTGGCGCCCGCCGCGTTGAAGTAGCGCAGCGAGGCGGAGCGCAGCCCCTCCGCGGCTCGGCTGTCGGCCAGCATCTCCTCGACCATGGCCTTGGTGCGCCCGTAGGGGCTCACCGGGGCCATCGGGTGCTCCTCGGGGATGGGCAGCTCGCGCGGCTCGCCGTAGACCGCCGCGCTCGACGAGAAGACCAGGGCGCGCACGCCCGCGTCCGCCATGGCTTCCAGCAGCGTGATCGTCCCGGCCACGTTCACGCCGTAGTACATCGTCGGCTTCCGCACGCTCTCGCCCACGGCGATGCGCGAGGCGAAGTGCATGACGGCGTCGAAGCGCCCCTCGCGCAGCGTCCGACGGAGCGTGTCGTTGTCGCGAAGGTCCGCGCGCACCAGCGGGCCGGTCACCGCCTCGGCGAAGCCGGTAGACAGGTCGTCATAGGTGACGACGTCGTGTCCGGCGCGCGCGAGGGCCCGCGCGCACACGCCTCCGATGTATCCAGCGCCGCCGACCACCAGGATCCTCGAGCCTGCCATGGGGATGCCGTCCTCTCCGGGCTGCACGAACATCACGGTTCCTGCGGAAGGTGTCAACAGGCCCCTTGTTGATGTTGTACGCTAACCATAAGAGTGACGTGTCAAGATTTCTACGAGGCCAGCGCCCCCTGGAGGCCCCTTTGCCGCGCACCCGCACCAGCCGAGCCGAGACCGAGGCCGTCGAGCCCACGCGGTCCGAGCCCGCGCGCACTGAGCCTGCGCGCTCCGAGCCCGCGCGCTCCGACCCCGCACGGCCCGAGTCCAGCCGCGCTGAGGCCGGGACCAGCCGGCCCCAGCCCCGCAAGCCCGCGCGCGAGGGGGGCGCGAAGGAGAGCAAGGAGAGCAAGGAGCGCTCGCGGAAGAGCAGCGCCGAGGGCTGGCGCGTCGCCCGCCAGATCGCCCTGCTGCTGGGGATCCTGGGCTGCGTCTTCGCCGTCGTCGCCCTCGCCTCGTACTCTCCCGAAGATCCGTCCTTCTCCCGCCGTGGGGGAGGGGAGGTGGCCAACCTCGCCGGGCCCGCCGGGGCCTGGCTGGCGGACATCGCGCTGCACGTCGTCGGCTACGGGGCCTGGGCGGTGATCGTGCTGGGCATACAGCTCGGGCGCAAGCTCGCCGGCCGCAGGCTGGGGGGCTGGTCCGCGGCCGTCGGCTGGTCGGTCGCCAGCTGGGCGGGGCTCTGCGTGGTGGCGCTGGTCCTGGGCTCGCCGGAGGCCGCGCCCTTCCCGCCGGGTGGGCTCATCGGCCTCATGTCGGCGGACGCGCTGGGGGGCGTCTTCGGCCCCGTCGGCGCCTGGATCGTGGTGGTCGGCGCGCTGCTGCTGGCCGCGCCCTTCGCCTTCGGGGTGGACTGGGAGCGGGTCGCCGCGCACACCCTGGGCGGGCTGGAGGTCGCGCTGCCTCGGGTGGGGCGCGCCGGGGCCGTGGGCGTGCGGAGCGCGTTCGGGGGCGTGGCCAACGCCGGGGCCGCGCTGCGGAGCCGGCTCTCGCGCTCGGACGATGACCTGGACGAGCTCTCCGAGGAGCTCTCGGAGGAGGGCTCCGACATCTACGACGACGAAGACGACGACCTGGAGGTGGAGCTGGACCTTCCCCGCCCCGCGCCCTCGGTCGTGTCGAAGCCTGCGCCGGCCCCCGCGCCGGCCCGCCCCGCGCTGGCTCGCCCCGAGCCGAAGCCCGGCTGGCCCGCCCTGCGCAACCCCGCCCCCGCCGCGCGCCCCCTGCCCCCGGTGGAGCGCCCCTCCGTGGGCCTGCCCACGCAGGCCGCCGTGGCCGATCTCGTGGAGGTGGAGTGGGACCCGACCGCGGTTCCCGCCCCCCGCGGCGTCGATCCCACCCGGCCCCTGCAGGCGCGCCGCGCCGCGGTCCACGAGGATCCGCCCAGCGTGGCCGAGCGCATCTCTGGCCCCCTGCGCCTCGACGACGAGGAGGCCCCCGCGCGCCCCGGCCGCGGCGTGCCCGAGGCCCTGGACGAGGACGACGGGCCCTCCTCGAGCCCGCTGGAGGTCCCGCTCCCCGCGCGCCTCCCGCCCCGGCCCGAGCCGCCCCGCCCCGCGCCCGCGCCCGCCCCGCGCGCCCCCAAGCCCATGGCCGGCAGCGTCGCCAACCCCCTCCGCGTCATCCCTGGCGCGCTGGAGTCCGGGGGAGGGGACGACGACGGCCTCGCCCTGATCGCGCGGGCCGACGCGGCGGCCTACGAGCCCCCGCACCTCGGCCTGCTGGACGTCCACGAGCGCGACGTGGCCCAGGTCGACGAGGTGGAGCTGCACGAGCTCGCCCGCACGCTGGAGGCCAAGCTCTCCGACTTCGGCGTCAACGGCGAGGTCACCGCCATCCGCCCCGGCCCGGTCATCACCACCTTCGAGTACCAGCCGGCGCCCGGCATCAAGCTGAGCCGCATCTCCTCGCTCTCCGACGACATCGCCATGGCGCTCAAGGCCCTGCGCGTGCGCATCGTCGCGCCCATCCCGGGCAAGGGCGTGGTCGGCATCGAGATCCCCAACAAGCACCGCCAGACGGTGTGGCTGCGCGACCTCTTCGCCTGCGAGGCCTTCCGCAAGAGCAAGGCCAACCTGGCCGTCACCCTGGGCAAGTCCGTCGAGGGCCAGCCGCGCATCGCCGACCTCGCCTCCATGCCCCACCTGCTGGTCGGCGGCACCACCGGCTCCGGCAAGAGCGTCGGCGTCAACGCCATGCTCCTGTCCATGCTCTTCACCCGCACGCCCGAAGAGCTCAAGCTCATCCTCATCGACCCGAAGATGCTGGAGTTCGAGCTCTACCGCGACATCCCCCACCTGCTCCACCCGGTGGTGACCGACCCGCGCCTGGCCAGCGCCGCGCTCAAGTGGGCCTGCACCGAGATGGACGCGCGCTACGCCCTGCTCTCGCGCTGGCAGACCCGCAACATCGAGGGCTACAACCGCAAGGTAGACGAGGAGATGGCCGACTGGACCCCGGCCAAGGCTCGCCGCTACGCCCCGCCCGACTGGGACTCCAGCGAGCCCCCGCCGCCCCCGCGGAAGCTGCCCTACATCGTGGTGGTCATCGACGAGCTCGCCGACCTCATGATGGTCTCCGCCAAGGACGTGGAGGAGTCCATCATCCGCATCGCCCAGAAGGCGCGCGCCGCCGGCATCCACCTCATCGTCGCCACCCAGCGCCCGAGCGTGAACGTCATCACCGGCCTCATCAAGGCCAACATGCCCAGCCGCGTGGCCTTCCAGGTCCGCACCAAGGTGGACGGCCGCACCATCCTCGACCAGAACGGCGCGGAGAACCTGCTGGGCAAGGGCGACATGCTCTTCCTGCCGCCGGGCGTCAGCGCGCTCGAGCGCCTGCACGGCCCCTTCGTCAGCGACGAGGAGGTGCGCCGCGTCACCGACTTCCTGCGCGCCCAGGGCCCGCCCCGCTACGAGGCCGACATCCGCCTGGACGAGGAGGACGGAGAGGACGCGATCTCGCCGGACGACTACGACGAGTTCTACGACGCCGCCGTGCGCTACGTGGCGCGCGAGGGAAAAGCGAGCGCGTCCATGATCCAGCGCGAATTCAAGATCGGCTACAACCGCGCCGCGCGCATGATAGAGATCATGGAGAAAGAGGGCGTCGTAGGCCAGGCCGACGGCGCCCGGCCGCGCGAGGTCCTGGTGGGTCGCAGCACGGCCTGAGGGCTCGTGGGCCGGGCGGGGCTGATCTTCGTGGGCTGGCGGGTTCCTCTGGCGGTTGCTGGGCGCTCCCCGCTCGGCTAATCGTATCCGCCTTTCGCCTGAGGACCCTGCCGTGTCCTATCTTCGCGTGGCCCTGCTCACCCTGACCCTCTCCGCCTCCTCCGCCTGGGGGGCGCCGCCTGTGGCGGCCGCCGACCCTGCCAACGTCACCGAGCTGGTGGCGGCGGTGGAGTCCACCTACGCCGGCGTCAATTCGCTGCGCGCCGACTTCGTGCAGGTCACGCGCTCGGCCTCCATGGGCCAGGAGACGCGCCAGAAGGGCAAGGTGCAGCTCGAGCGCCCGCGCAAGATGCGCTGGGACTTCCAGCAGCCCGACGCCAGCACCTTCGTCACCGACGGGACGACGATGTGGGTGTACTCGGCGGCGAACAATCAGGTGATCGTGAGCGCCGTGGCCGCGGGCGCCCAGGGCGGCATGACGCAGCTCCTCGACGACCTGAACCAGCTCGACGAGCAGTTCAACGTGGTCCTGCTGGACGGGGCGGGCAACGCCGCGAAGACGAGCTACCTCATCGAGCTCACCCCCAAGCAGCAGACCAGCTTCAAGAAGCTGCGGCTCACGCTGTCGAAGAAGAAGTACGAGGTCCAGCAGGTCCTGTTGACCGATCAGTTCGACAACCAGGTGGACCTGAGCTTCTCGCAGATTAAGATCAACCAGGACATCCCGGACGCCACCTTCAACTTCCAGGTCCCTGCCGGCGCGCAGGTGATTCGGACGGACGCGAACTGAATGCCGGAGCGCGTGCACCTCGTCAGCCTCGGCTGCCCCAAGAACCGCGTGGACAGCGAGGTCATGGCCGGCAAGCTCCGCGCGGAGGGGCGCGAGCTGATCGATGACCCGGCGGACGCCGACGTCATCATCGTCAACACCTGCAGCTTCATCCAGCCCGCCACCGAAGAGTCCATCCAGACCATCCTGCAGATGGCGGGCTACAAGGAGAGCGGGCGCTGCAAGCGGCTGGTCGTCGCCGGCTGCATGGTGCAGCGCTACGGCGCCTCGCTGGAGGGCGAGCTGCCCGAGGTGGACGCCTTCGTCGGCACCGGCGAATACCACCGGATCAACGAGATCCTCGCCGTCCGGGACGGGGCGGCGCCCCGCTCCTATGTGGACACGCCGCTCTACATCCACGATGAGATGGCCCCGCGCCTCAACTCCTGGGCCCCGCACTCGGCCTACCTCAAGATCAGCGAGGGCTGCGATCACCGCTGCGCCTTCTGCATCATCCCGCAGCTCCGCGGCAAGATGCGCAGCCGCACCATCCCGAGCCTGGTGAGCGAGGCCCGGCGCCTGGCCGAGGAGGGCGTGGTCGAGATCAACCTCGTCAGCCAGGACTCCACGGCCTACGGGCGCGATCTGGCCGACGGCAGCGATCTGGGCGGCCTGCTGCGCGCGCTGTGCAAGGTGGACGGGCTCCGCTGGATCCGGCTCCACTACGCCTACCCCATCGGCCTGCCGGAGAGCCTGCTCCGCGCCATCGCCGAGGAGGAGAAGGTCGTCAAGTACCTGGACATGCCGCTGCAGCATGCCTCCGGGAACATGCTCAAGGCCATGCGCCGGGGCGTGACCCGCGAGGGCCAGGAGCGCATCCTGGAGCGCGTGCGCAGCTTCGTGCCCGACATCGCGGTTCGCACCACCTTCATCGTGGGCTTCCCCGGCGAGACCGAGGCGGACTTCGACGAGCTCAGCGACTTCGTGGCCGCGCAGCGCTTCGACCGCGTGGGCGTCTTCACCTACTGCCAGGAGGAGGGCACCCCCGCCGCGGAGCTCCCCGGCCAGGTGCCCGACAAGGTGAAGAAGGAGCGCCAGCGCGCGCTGATGAAGACCCAGGCCGTCATCAGCCGCAAGCGGCTGCGCGGGCTGGTCGGCCGCACGCTGCCGGTGCTGGTGGACGGGCCGGACGCCGACAACGAGGGCGTGCTGGTGGGCAGGCTGCCCAGCCAGGCGCCGGAGGTGGACGGGCAGGTCTACCTCGACGATCCACCCGAGGATCTCCGCCCGGGTGAGATAAGGCAGGTGCGGATCACCCGCTCTTCGGACTACGATCTGGTGGGCAGGGTCTCGGCCTGAGGCACGGAGGGAGAGAGGACAACATGAAGCTCTGGACCATGGCCTTCTGTTCGCTGGCCTTCGCGTTCGCGTCGGGCTGCACCACCGACGGTACCGGGATCATCCAGGACAACAGCCCGGATGACATCAACGGCGACGAGGATCAGGATGCTCCGCTGATCACGCACACCCCGGTGGACGGCAGCCAGCCCATCGGCGAGGACGTGTTCATCACCTGCTCCGCCGTGGACGTCGGCAGCGGCGTGGCCTTCGTCAGCGTCTTCTTCAAGCAGGAGACGAGCTCGGAGTGGGACGACGTCCTGCTGACCGTGGTGGACGAGGCCGGCACCTACGAAGGCTACATCCCCGGAGAGGACGTGGAGAGCGCGGGGATGGACTACTTCATCGCCGCGGAGGATCGCTCCGAGAACGTCGGGTACTACCCCGATGCTGGCGAGGACGATCCCTTCCACTTCCGTATCAGCGCGAACTAGCTAACCTAGTTATCGCCGCGCAGCACCCTCCAGGCGGTCGCGAGCTGGAGGTCCTGCGCGAGCCTTGTCTGGAGATCGCCGCTCCAGGGCACGGGGCGCTCCTCCTCGGGGTCGGGGTGGAGCGCGTCCAGGTCCGCCAGCAGGCGCTCGCGCACCGCGGGGTCCATCTCCAGGGTCGCCAGCGTGGCGCGCATCCGCTCGTCCGGGGCCTGCCGGTCGTCCAGGGCCACCACCACGTCGGGCTCGATGCCCTCGCCGTCGGCGATGGTCTCGCCCCTGGCCAGGTAGTAGCGGGCGACCGTGAGCTTCAGCGCCGAGCCGTCGCCCAGCTCGTGGACGGACTGCACCGAGCCCTTGCCGTAGGTGCGCGTGCCCACCAGCTTCGCCCGCCCGAGATCGTGCAGGGCGCCCGCCACGATCTCGGACGCGCTCGCCGAGCCCCCGTCCACCAGGATCACCAGCGGGTACCGCCGGTCCGAGGGCGAGGGCGTCGCGTCCCGGCGCCCGTTCTCCGAGGCCGCGCGCCCGCGGGTCTCCACGATGAGGCCCTCCGCCACGAAGAGGTCTACCACCGCCACGGCCTCGTCCAGCACGCCGCCCGGGTTGCCCCGCAGGTCCAGCACCAGCCCGCGCAGGGGCCCGCCGCGCGCCACCAGCCCGTCCAGGGCGCGCGCCAGCTCCCCGCTCACCCGGTGTCGGAAGTGCAGGATCCGCGCGTAGCCCCAGCCCCCGGCGAAGAGCTCGGCCTCCACCGCGGGGGCGATCACCCGGTCGCGCACGGCGGTCAGCGCGAGCTCCTGAGCGCCCCGGCGCACCCCGAGCGAGAGCGGTGAGCCCTCCGGCCCGTCCAGCAGCCGCGCCACCTCGCCTGTCGCCCAGCCCAGCACGTTCACGCCGTCCACGGCGATGAGCTCGTCCCCTACGCGGAGCCCGGCGCGCTCCGCCGGCCCGCCCGGGGTCAGGGTGGCGACCGTCGGGCCCACCCGGGGGCTCTCGGGCGCGGCCAGCTCCAGCCCCAGGCTGTCCAGCCCGTCCTCGTTGCCCGCCTGCACCCGGGCCCAGGTCTCGGGGTCCAGGTAGTGCGAGTGCCGGTCCAGGCCGCCCACCATCCCGCGGATCGCGTCGTCCACCAGCGCGTCGGGGGAGCGCTCGCCCTCCCAGTACAGCTCGATGGTGGTCAGGATGCGCGCGAAAGTATCTAGTTTCGCGTAGGGGTTGCGCCCCTCCCCGTAGGCGTGCAGCGCGGTCGCCGCCCCGGCGATGAGGCCGCCTCCCAGGCAGAGGCCCGTCAGGCCGAGGGCGCGGAGCAGGCGAAGCATGGGCCTCCGGTGTCCAACGGTCAGCTATCCAATGCTCAGCGCGCCAGCCAGGGGAGCGGGTCCTGGGGGGTGCCGTTGTAGCGCAGCTCGAAGGTGAGCGTGCAGCACTCGTCGGAGGCCAGCCCGGTGCTTCCCGCCATGGCCAGCGCCTGCCCCTTCTCCACGGGCTCGCCGCGCCGCACCAGCAGCTTGGAGGCGTGGGCGTAGACGGTCGTGTAGGGCCCGTGCGTGAGCGCGACCGTGAGGCCGTAGCCCGCCACGCTCTCGGCGAGGCTGACGGTGCCGCCGTAGACCGCGCGGATGGTGGTGCCCGGCTCCAGCTTGAGATCGACGCCCAGCGAGGAGGTACGCCCGGTGGCGAGGTCGGCGGGGGCCCCGAAGCGGCGGAGCAGGCGCCCGCTGGCGGGCCATGGCAGGCGCCCGAATGCGGAACGGAAGCCCCCCGAGCTGGCGCTGGTCTCGCCCGCGAGCTGAGCCCCGAGGGCCTGCCGGGCCATCCCCAGCTCGGCCTCGGCCCGCAGCGCGAGCTCCCGCTGGGTGCGCAGATCGTCGAGCAGGCTGAGGCGCGCGGAGCGCTCGCGGGTCAGGTCGGCCTCGCGCTGCTGGGTGGCGGCGCGGGCCTCGGCCAGCGCGCGGTCGTCCTCCTGGAGCTGGGCCATGGCCTGACGCCGCTGGGCGAGCCGCTCGGAGACCTCGCGCAGGGGGCCGGTCTCGGCGCGCACCAGCCAGACCAGGTAGCGCGCGCGGCGCAGCAGCTCGGTGGGGTCCTCGGCGCCGAAGACCACGCGGGCGAGGCCGCGGCGGTGGAGCTGGTAGAGGGCGCGCACCCGGCCGCTGGTCTCGGCTCGGCGGGCGCCCAGGTCGGCCTCGATGTGCTCCAGCTCAGCCTGGTGGGCGGCACGGCTGGCCTCGAGCTCGGTGGCCCGGAGGTTCAGCTCCTCGATCTCGGCGCGCGCGCGCTGGATCTGGGCGTCCAGGCTGGCCAGCTCGTCCAGCACGCGCCGCTCGGGGCTCACCGCGGGCGCCGCGGGCGCGCTCACCGGGGCCTGGGGCTGCTCGTCGCTGAAGCTGAGGCTCTGGGCGCGCACCAGCAGGGGCGCCAGCAGCAGGGCCGCCCAGAGGAGGCGCCACCTCACGGGGCCCTCCTGAGGAAACGCCAGGCCGCGAGCGAGGAGGCGACGCCCCCCAGCGCGGCGCCCACCAGCAGGAGGGCGGGGACGGCGCCGGGCGGCAACGCGAGCGGGACCTCGCTGAGGCCCAGCGCGCCGCGCAGCCGCTCCACCAGCAGCCCGTGGACCACCCAGAGCCCGGCGCAGGCCAGCGCGGCCCCGCAGAGGCCCTGGGCCAGGCCCTCCAGGGTGAACGGCGCGATGATGTACTCGGCCGTCCCGCCCACCAGCTTCTGGATCTCCACCTCGTCCCGTCGGCTGTAGACGATGAGGTGGACCGTGTTGAGCACGACGAAGGCCGCCGTCCCCAGGATGAGCACGCCGAGCACCGAGCCGAGCACCCGCAGCAGCCCGAGGAAATTGCGGAAGCGCTCCACCCAGGCGGTGCTGTAGTCCAGGTCCTCCAGGCCCGGCCGGCGCAGGCGCTCGGCGAAGGCGTCCACGGCGGCCGGATCGCTGGCGATCTCCGGCTTCAGGCCGATCTCGAAGGAGGCGGGCAGGGCGTCCGGGCCGAGCTCGTCCAGCACCGGGCCCAGCCCGTCCACCCGCTCGGAGAGCCAGGCGGCGGCCTCCTCGCGCGAGACGTAGCGCAGCTCGGCGACCTCGGGCAGGCCGCGGAGCTCCTCCTCGAGCGCGGCGCGGGCCTCCTCGGTGAGCGTCGGGGCCAGGGTGGCGCTGACGTGGACGTCCTGCCCCCAGGTCTGGACCAGGGCGTCCAGGTTGTGCTGCATGGTGACGGTCACGCCCACCAGCAGCAGGGCCGTGGCGATGATCACGGAGGCGACCGCGTTCAGGCCGAGGTTCTCCCACAGCGAGCGCAGGGCGCGGCGGGCGATGTGCCCGAGCGCGGCGCGGGTCACTGGCGCACCAGGCGCCCGCCCTCGAAGCGGAGCTGGCGGTAGGGGAAGCGGCTCATCAGCGCCGTGTCGTGGGTGGCGATGACGACGGTGGTGCCGCGCAGGTTGATGGCCTGGAGGATCTCCATCACCTCGATGGCCATGCTGCCGTCCAGGTTCCCGGTGGGCTCGTCGGCGAGCAGGATCGCCGGGTCGCCGACGATGGCGCGGGCGATGGCCACGCGCTGCTGCTCGCCGCCGGAGAGCATGGGCGGGAGCTCTCCGCCGCGTCCGCGCAGGCCCACCAGGCTCAGCACCGCGCTGGTGCGGCGCTCGATGACCTCCCGCGGCTGGCCGAGCACCTCCAGCGCGAGCCCGACGTTCTCGGCCAGGGTGCGGCGCGGGATGAGCTTGAAGTCCTGGAACACCACGCCGATGTTGCGTCGCAGCATGGCCAGGCGTCGCGGCGGCAGGCGGCTGGCGTCCACCCCGCCGATGAGCAGCTTGCCCTCCGTGGGGGGCTCGGCCCCGTAGACCAGCTCCAGGAAGGTGGTCTTGCCCGCGCCGCTGGGGCCCGTCACGTACACGAACTCGCCCTTCGCCACCTGCACGGAGATATCGGTCAACGCCGAGATCTCTCCGAATCGCTTGTGGACGTGGTAGAGGCGGATCACGGGGCGGGGGTCCTCGCGGAGGCCAGGTCGCCGCCCCGGGGCGAGATCCAGGCCGCGTGGTCGCTGTCGTCGATGTCCACGACCTCGGCGGGCCAGGGCTCGCGCCCGAGGAAGTGGCGTCCGACGGTGAGGAAGCGGGCCAGGTTGTCCGTCACGAGGTAGCGTTGCCAGCCCGCGTCGCCGCTCCGCAGCAGCCCGCGGTGAGCGAGCGTGGCGGCCACGGCGTCGGCCGTGGCGCTGGCCGAGTCCACGAGGGTCACGCCGGGCAGCGCGCTCGCGATGGCCTCGGACAGGAGCGGGTAGTGGGTACAGCCGAGGATGAGGGTGTCCGGCCCGCCGCGCAAGGGGTCGAGGTAACGCTCGGCCACCATGGCCGCGATCGGCCCGGTGGTCCACCCCTCCTCGGCGAGGGCGACGAAGAGGGGGCAGGCCAAAGCGTCCACCCTCACGCCGGGGGAGGCGGCGCGCAGGGCCTCCTCGTAGCGACCGCCGCGCACGGTGCCCTCGGTTCCGATCACTCCGACGTGCCCGCTCCGGGTCAGCTCGAGGGCGCGCGCCGCTCCGGGCTGGATGACGCCGATGACCGGCACGCCCAGGCGGGCGCCGGTGGCCTCGAGCGCGGGCAGGGCCCAGGTGGTCGCCGTGTTGCAGGCGATGACCAGGGCCTTGATCCCGCGGGTGTAGAGGTGGCCGGCGACGCGCTCGGCGTAGCGCAGGACCGTCTCCGGCGAGCGCGTACCGTAAGGCACGCGGGCCGTGTCCCCCAGATAGAGGAGGTTCTCCGCAGGAAGGCGGCGCGTGAGGGCCTGAAGCACCGTCAGCCCGCCCACGCCCGAGTCGAAGACGCCGATGGGCAGGTTCTTGACGCTCACCAGGACCTCCACGAGGGACCTAACACGGATCGCCGCGCGCCCGGATAGGTTCCCTCGCGGGAGGTCCCGGGTGCGCATCGCGGTGTACGGCGGCAGCTTCAACCCGCCCCACGTGGCCCACGCCATGGTCGCGGCCTGGCTGCTCTGGACGGATCAGGTGGACGAGGTCTGGCTGGTGCCGGTCTTCCGCCACGCCTTCGAGCCCTGGCATGGCAAGACCCTGGCCCCCTTCGAGCGCCGCCTGCGCTGGTGCGAGGCCATGGCCTCCGACGTGGACCCCCGCGTGCGCGTCTCCCACGTCGAGAGCACCTTGCCCACGCCCTCGTACACCATCGAGACTTTGCGCGCCCTGCAGGCCCAGAACCCGGGCGCGGCGCTACGCCTGGTGGTGGGGGCCGACGTGCTGCCCACGCTCCCGAAGTGGCGGGACTGGGAGGCCATCGCCCGCGACTTCGAGCCCATCATCGTCGGTCGCAACGGCTACGAGGCGCCGCCGGGGGCCGTGGTCTTCCCCGATCTGAGCAGCACCCTCATCCGCGAGCGGCGGGCGCGTGGCGAGCCGCTGGGGGGGCTGGTGACCCGCAGCGTCGCGCGGCTCCTGGCCGAGGAGGACCCTTGAACCTCGTGCTCTTCGACATCGACGGCACCCTGCTCCGCACGGGCGGCGCCGGGCGGGCCGCCATGGTGGAGGCCATGCGCGCCCTGCACGGTCGCCCCGACGCCTTCGACGACCTCTCCTTCGCCGGCGCGGTGGATCCGGCCATCGTCTCGGTCGCCCTGCGGCGCGCGGGCGTGGAGCCCACCCCGCGGCGGCTGAGTCGCCTGCGGAGCCGCTACGTGCAGGCCCTGGAGGGCGAGATGGCGCGGGCGGTGCGCGAGGGGCGCTCGGTGCTCTGCCCCGGGGTGCGCGAGGCGGTCTCCGCGCTGGAGGGGCGGGCTCAGGTGGGCCTCATGACCGGCAACTGGTCGGCGGGGGCGCGCGTGAAGCTGGAGCGCATGGACCTCTGGGCGCCCTTCGCCGGCCAGCCCGGGGCCTACGGGGACGACGCCCCGGACCGGGACGCGCTCATGCCCTTCGCCTGGCGTCGGGCGCTGCGGCGCGGGCGGGCTCCCCGGCGGGTGGTGCTGGTGGGCGACACGCCCTCGGACGTCTCGGCGGCGCGGGCGGGGGCGCGCCTGCTCGGCCCGCGCGGGGTCGAGGTCGTGGCGGTGGCGGTGGCGACGGGCTTCGCCCCCCGCGAGGATCTGGTCGCCAGCCGGCCGGATCTTCTGCTAGATAATCTAGCCGACGGGCTAGACGCCCTGCTGGGGACGCTGCGCCCTCAGCACTGATCGGGGTCGGGGCAGCTCACGAAGTAGGACACGCCCGAGGTCGCGTCGCCGTAGGTGCGGCCGGAGGGGGCGATCCCGCTGGCGGTCAGCAGCCCGTAGAGCGGATCGGCGAAGTAGCTCGGGAAGCTGGTCTGCTCGGGCAGCGGGCTCGAGGTGCTGTCCTCCGAGCAGCTCTCCAGCACGTAGAACTGCTCGTCGCTCGGGTCGAAGACCTCCGCGCAGGCCAGCGCGTTGTCGGCCGCCGGGTAGAGCCCCGAGGGCGTGGCGGTCATCCCGCCGAAGACGAGCACGCGCCCGTCCGGCAGCAGGGCCGATCCGTGGGCCGCGCGCGCCAGGTGCATCGAGCCGACCTCGCGGATCTGCCCGCCCTCGATGATCCAGGCGCGCGTCGTGGCCGGGACCTCCACGAAGTCGTTCATGTCGGCCACGTCCGTGGTCACGAGCCCGCCGGTCAGCAGGGCCTTGCCGTCCCCCAGCTGCGTCAGCGAGGCGTTGGCCAGCGGCTCCTCCAAGGTGACATAGCCGCCCTGGACCTCACCCGAATTGCTCACCAGATCGCAGGCCGCGGTGCCGGTCCATCCGCTGGCCTCCTCGGCGATCCCGCCGCAGAAGAGCACGCCCTCGCTGCCCAGGCTGGCGGCGCTGGTCCACACGAAGCCCGCCTCGGTGTTGCCCACGGCGAGCTCGCTCTCGCCCGTGACCGGGTCAACGATCTCGATGGAGGTCTCGATCGCGATGCTCCCGGCGCGCGCGTAGCCGAAGCCGCCGATGAGCAGCACCTTGCCCGCCTGGTTCTCCACCGCCTGATGGAAGTAGCGCTTCTTCTTGAGCGTGATCTCGGAGCTGACCTCCTGCTGCTCCGGGTCCCACACGAAGGCGTCGCCGCGCGAGGTCTGGCCCTGGAAGTAGGTCTTCTGGCCCGCGGCCACCAGCACGAGGCCGGCGGCGTCGCTGTTGTAGAGGGTGGAGGCCGTGTGCCCCATGCGCCGGCCCTCGCCGTCGGCGTCCACGGGCATGGTCCCCACGGCCTCCAGCGTGAAGGCCTCGTCGGGGGGCGCCACGTCCATGGCCCACACGGTGTCGACCACGTCCTCCTCGGTGTTCGTCCCGACCCCGCCCGTGTTCCCGCCGAAGAGCAGGAAGCGGCCCTGCCCGTCAGACGCCATGGCGCCGCCGAAGTTGGGCGTCTCCAGGCTGTTGAACCAGGCGAAGCGGTCGGTCTCGGCCACCAGCATCCGCACGTCGGCGGTGCCCGTCTCCAGGGAGACCGGATCGGAGCGACCAAAGGAGAACATGCGGGCGTCGTCGTAGCCCTCGAGCGCCAGCGTGGCGTTGTCCAGCGCCGGGAGATCGGTGATCTCCGGGTCACCGCTGGCCGCGAGCGCGTCGGCGTCCAGCGAGTAGACGAGCTCCTCCCCGACCTCCGGCTCGATGATGAGGTCGAGGCTGACGAGGCCGTCGAAGGGGCTCTGGTTGTCCGGCGTGACCGGCGTGATGGTCAGGGTGTAGTCGTAGATCTTGCCGGTCTGGGACCCGGAGCACGCGGCGAGGAGCAGGAAGAGGAGCTTGGGCATGGGTTGTCCTGCACGCAGGGTAGAGCGCCGGCTTCCCCGCTGTCAAGCCTCGCCTGCGCGGCGAGGACCCGGGTTGACCCCGGACGCTCCCCGGGGCAGCTTGATGCTCATGCTGCTCCGCTCCGCGCTGCTCGCCCGATTCCCCGACCTGGTCCACGGCTTCAGCACCGCGCGAACGCCGGGAGCCGAGGATCTCGGGCGCGGCGCGCCGCCGGAGCGCTGGGCCGCTCTGACGGCGGCGCTGGGGGTGGAGAGCGCGGGGGTGGCGCTGGCCTCGCAGGTCCACGGGCGCGAGGTCCTCGAGGTCGAGGCCCCGGGGCTCGCGGGGGAGGGGGACGCGCTGATCGTGCGGGCTCCCGGGCTGCTGGTGGCGGTGCGGGTCGCCGACTGCGTGCCGATCCTGGTGGTCGGCGCGCGCGGGGTGGCCGCCGTCCACGCCGGCTGGCGCGGGATCGCCTGCGACATCCTGGGGGAGGCGGTGGCCCGGCTCGGCGAGCCCCTCGGCGCGGCCATCGGCCCCTGCATCTCGCCCGAGCAGTACGAGGTGGGTGAGGAGGTGATCGCGGGGATCGCCGGGTCTGGCGTGCCGCGGGAGGTCTTCACCCGGGCCGGGCCGCGCCGCGAGCACGCCGATCTGCGCGCCGCCGCCGCCTGGCAGCTCCGGCGCGCGGGGGTGCCCGCCATCGACGTCGTGCAGCTTTGCACGCAGAGCAACCCCGACCTTCACAGCCACCGCCGCGACGGAGCCCAGGCTGGCCGCCAGGTCGGGATCATCGGCCGACGATGCTGATCCTCCTGGCTCTCCTGGCCTGCCAGGACCCCGAGCTGGCCCGCTACCACGACGCGCTCGCGGTCTGGGACGAGGCTCGCGCCGCCCTCGACCGGGGGGAGCACGCCCTGGCCGCCGAGCGCTTCGCGCGCCTCGCAGAGCTCGACCCGCACAGCGCCGCGGCGCCCGCCTGGAGGGCCGTGGCCCAGGATCGGGCCGGGGACACGGACGGCGCGCTGGCCACCCTCGACGAGGCGCTCGCCCGCTTCCCCGACGATCCCACGCTGCGCTACAACCGCGCCGCCCTGCGCGCCCGGCGCGGCGAGGTGGAGCGCGCCGCCGAGGACCTCCGCATCCTCTACGCCGCGGGGGCGGTGGACCCGCTGGAGGTCGGGGAGGACCCGGACTTCGCCGCGGTGGCCGCTGATCCCTCCACCGCGTCGCTGGCGCCGCCGCCGGACGTGAAGCTCGCGCTGCGTGGCGAGGACGGCCCCGTGCTGATGGGCGAGGACGCGACCCTGGAGCTGGTCGTCGAGGCGAAGCGCGGGGCGCTCGTCGCGATCACGGACATGGGCGAGCCCAGCGGGTCCCTCCGACTGCGGCGCCTGGTCGAGGACATCGGGCTCTCCGAGGGGCGCACCACCACGCGCACCCTGACCGCGACCTGGCGCACGCTGAGCCCCGGCGATCTGCGCCTCGGCCCCTGGCTGGTGGCGGCGGGCGGCGTCTCCGCGCTCAGCGACCGCGTCGCGCTCCAGATCCTCGCGCTCCCCGGCCGACAGGTGGCGGGGGCGCCGGACGAGCAGGGCACCCTGCGCTCGGTGGAGGCCGCGCTCGCCGGGCACGAGGCGCCCTGGGCCGGTCGCGAGGAGGGGCGTGTGCTGGTCGTTCTCCCCGCGGGCGCGCGGGCGGAGGTCGTGGGTCCGGAGGGCGCGCGCGATCCCGACCCCGCGCTCCTGGAGCTCCGGCGCGAGGGGCAGACGGTGGCGCAGGCCGAGCTCCACCGCCTCTCGGGGGCCTGCGCCGCCCGGATCGAGCGCGCGGGCCAGGTCCTGCTGGAGACCCAGGTCCCGCCCTGAGCGCTACTCGGGCGTGGCGCAGCTCTCGTCGCAGCCCGTCTGCTCACCCAGCGTGTTGCCGCTCAGATCGTTGCCGCAGGCGGAGAAGGTGACCTCGCTGCACTCCATCCCGTAGCCCGCGCTGCCCGTGATCGTGTTCCCCGTCACCTCGGCCGTGAGGCTGGAGAGCACCAGGCCGGTCCCCGCGCTGGCGTCCACGCTGCTGCCCGTCATCGTCAGGCTGCCGCCGGAGGCCGTCACCGCGTCCGCCCCCGCCCCCGAGATCGTGAGCCCGCTCAGGCTCACCGTGCTCGACGTGAGGTCCAGCGCCTCGCCCGTGACGTCGCTGATCTCGGCGTTCTCCACCGAGAGCGTGCCTGTGCTCGCGTAGACGCCATCGGCCGCCCCCGAGATCACCAGGTCCGACACGTCGACCTCCGGCCCTGTCTCCACCGTCCCCGAGGTCTCCAGCCGCAGTCCGGACTCGTCGATGTCGTTGAGCGTGACCCCGTCGAGGTGGACGAGGGTGTCGGGGTCGTCGGCGCCGTCGCCGTAGTACTCGTAGATGGACTCGATGACGGTGATCCCGTTCCCGGCCACCACGCCGTCCAGGGTGACGTCGCTGAGCCAGGCCTCGACCTCATAGAAGGACTCGTACTCGCTCCCGGAGCTTGTGTCGTAGTAGTAGTACGAGTACGAGCTCAGGTAGATCGTGTCCGCGCCCGTGGAGCCGGCGTTGCCGACGTTCTGGCCCTTGATCCCGGTGAGCTCGTAGCTCCCGCCGTTGCCGGTGAGCACGCCCCCGTTGGTGTCCAGCACGTCCACGTCCTCGGCCACCATCGTGCAGTCGTAGCCGTAGAGGGTCTGGTTCGCGTACTCGCCGGTGTACGAGTAGGAGAGCTCGTCGTTGACGTAGGAGTAATACTCGTAGTAGTAGTTGCCGCCGTTCTGGAAGGTGCTGTCGGAGATGTCCAGCGTGGCCTGGCTGCAGTAGGCGCCGTAGCTGTAGAAGCCGTCTACGGTCGCGTCCTTGATCGTCAGGGTGTTGCCCTCGCTGGAGCCGACCTGGAAGACGACGCCGCGGTAGTCCGTCCAGGTGTTGTCCTCGATCTCCACGTCCGCGTCGTAGGCGTAGACGCTGTTGGTCCCGGTCGTGAAGGTGTTGCCCTCGATCGTGTTCGTCCCGCCGTAGAAGATCTGGAGGTCGTATCCGGTGTACCCATACTGCTGATAGTGGTAGGTGGTGCCGGCGCCGTCGTCGTACTCATAGTCGTAGGTCGTGGTCCAGACCTGGTTGTCCACGAAGGTGTTGCCCACGACCGCCGTGCTGGAGCCCTGATAGGAGACCAGCCCGGCCTCGAAGGAGTCGTTTCCGCTCGCCGAGAAGGTGTTGCCCTGGGCCACCAGCGCCCCGCCGTAGTTCATCACGCCGCCGCAGGCGTTGCCGGAGATGGTCGCGCCCTCGAGCTCGAGCGCTGAGTACAGCGAGGCGATCCCGTAGCCGTCGTTGTCCTGCACGGCGCCGCCCGTCCAGGTCGCCGAGCTCTGGATGAGGGAGGCCGCCGCGTTCGTGTCCACCGTGTAGCACTGGGAGTCGCCACCCTCTTCGATGTCGATCACGCCCTGCACGGTCACGTCGTTGGCGAGGAGATCGGCGCCCAGCACGTACATCCCGATGCGGCCGTTGTCGGCCAGCGTCACGCCGTCCAGGCTGGCCACGCAGCCGCTGTCGTCGTAGGACCCGAGCAGCAGGCCGGCGTTGTTGTATCCGGTCACGGTGGAGCTGCTCACCGTCACCGTCGGCGCCGCCACGTAGAGCCCCACGCCCAGGTAGCCGACGTCCTCGTCGCCCCAGAGATCGGTGTCCACGTCCACCACGCTCGCCGGGTCGCCGCTGATGACCGCGCCCGTGACCTCGACCGGCTGGTCGGTGATGGCGAAGAGCCCATAGTAGTAGTTGTCGGTGAGCGTGACCCCGTCCACGCTCAGGTCCTCCAGGATGTGGGCTACGCCGTAGAGCGAGCCCTCCACGCTGTCCCCGGAGAGCGTGAGCGCGCTGCTGTCGGCGTAGATCCCGACGAAGGCGTTGTCGGTGAGCACGTTGGCCGAGAGCGCGGCCGAGCTCTCCACCAGCCAGATGCCGTGGCCGTCGACGACCTCGTCGGGGTCGGTCGGGGTCGTGCCCGTGATGGAGTTGTTGGAGACGACCAGCTCCGCGCCGCCCACGCCCTTGATGGCGAAGCCCACGTTGTCGTTGAAGGTGGAGTCCACGACGCTGGCGGTGCCGCCGTCCACCTGCACGCCGCCGTAGGCCGTGGCGTTGAAGGTGCAGCCCTCCACGCTCAGGTTGGAGACGTCGCTGGCCTCCACGCCGTAGTTGTCCACGGCCAGGAAGCCCACCGCGACCAGGCGCGTGTCGGCGAAGCCGTCCACCACCACGCCGCTGCGCGTGCCCTCCAGCGCCACGCCGCGGATCGTGACCCCGTCGGCGGCGATCTCGATGGCCGGCTCGTTTGTGGGCGCGACCAGCGTGGCCTCGTCCATGCCGGGGCCCTCGAGGGTCAGCGCCTTGTCGATCACGACGGTCTCGTTCCAGGTCCCCGCGCAGAGCGAGACCACGGACCCGTCCGTGGCCACGGCGATCGCGTCGGAGATGTTCGCGTAGCCGCCGCCGCCGTCCACGGTGATGCAGCCGGTGGGGATGGGGTCATCGGTCTCGCCCGTGTCGCCTCCGCCGCCCGTGTCCCCCGTCTCGCCCGTCTTGTCGGTGGAGGGGTCGGGCCTGCAGCCAGCGAGCAGCAGCAGGAGGATGGACAGGGCGCGGCGTGGCATGCGTGCTCCTCGGAGAGAGACTCCCCCTTGATGTACCTGCATCCGGTCGCGCCCTCAAGCGGCGCGTGCGCGCGGGCTTCAGGCGGGGTATCTGCCGCGGGCACGAGGGAGGAGGGAGCCATGGACCAGGCGCCCAAGGATCACAAGGCCCTGCTCGAGCGACTCGAGGCCATGAACGCCGAGGCGATGCTCGGCGGTGGCGCCGACGCCATTCAGAAGCAGCACGAGCGCGGCAAACTCAGCGCCCGCGAGCGCGTGGACGCCCTGCTCGACCCCGGCAGCTTCCGCGAGCTCGACCGCTTCGTCACCCACACCTGCACCGAGTTCGGCATGGCCGACAAGAAGGTGCTGGGGGACGGCGTGATCACCGGCTACGGCCGCATCGACGGTCGGCTGGTCTACGTCTTCGCCCAGGACTTCACGGTCTTCGGCGGATCGCTCTCGGGCGCCTACGCCCGGAAGATCTGCAAGATCATGGACATGGCGATGAAGAACGGGGCGCCGGTCATCGGGCTGAACGACTCCGGGGGCGCGCGCATCCAGGAGGGCGTGGAGAGCCTGGCGGGCTACGCCGACATCTTCCTGCGCAACACGCTCGCCAGCGGCGTCGTCCCGCAGCTCAGCGCCATCCTCGGCCCCTGCGCCGGCGGCGCCGTCTACAGCCCGGCGATCACCGACTACATCGTGATGGTCAAGGGCACCTCCTACATGTTCGTGACCGGGCCCGAGGTCATCAAGGCCGTTACCCACGAGGAGGTCACGAAGGAGCAGCTCGGCGGCGCCGACGTCCACTGCGGCGTGAGCGGCGTGGCCCACTTCTCCGTGCCCGACGAGCTCGCCGCCCTCGCCCTCCTGCGCGAGCTGCTCAGCTACCTCCCCCAGAACAACCTGGAGGAGGCGCCCCGCGGGCCGCAGGACGATCCGACCGACCGCCCCTGCCCCGAGCTCGACACCCTCGTCCCCACCAACGCCAACAAGCCCTACGACGTCCTCGACCTCATCCACCAGGTGGCCGATCACGGCCGCTTCCTGGAGGTGCAGCCCGAGTACGCGCCCAACGTCGTGGTCGGCTTCTGCCGGCTGGGCGGGCGCTCGGTCGGCGTCATCGCCAACCAGCCGGCCCACCTCGCCGGGGTGCTGGACGTCAACTCCTCCATCAAGGCGGCGCGCTTCGTGCGCTTCTGCGACGCCTTCAACATCCCGCTCTGGGTCATCGAGGACGTCCCGGGCTTCCTGCCCGGCGTGGACCAGGAGCACGGCGGCATCATCAAGCACGGGGCCAAGCTGCTCTACGCCTTCTGCGAGGCCACCGTGCCCAAGGTCACGCTGATCGCGCGCAAGGCCTACGGCGGCGCCTACTGCGTCATGAACTCGAAGCACATCCGCGCCGACCTCAACCTGGCCTGGCCCACCGCCGAGATCGCGGTCATGGGCCCGGACGGGGCGGTCAACATCATCTTCCGACGCGAGCTGGATCGCGCCGCCGACCCCGTCGCCCGCAAGGCCGAGCTGGTCGAGGACTACCGCGAGAAGTTCGCGAACCCCTACCAGGCCGCCAGCCTGGGCTACGTGGACGAGGTCCTGCGCCCGCGCGACACCCGCGCCCGCCTGATCGAGGCCTTCGACGCCCTCGAGAACAAGCGCGATCAGAACCCCAGGAAGAAGCACGGTTCCATCCCATTGTGAGCCCGGCCGCGTTGACGGGAGCCCTCCAGTCGACTACGAGGGGCCGTTCGAGCGGTTTCAAAGAGCCGAGATCCGTACCCCCGAGAAGAGAATTCAGGAGTTCCCCATGGCCGTTCGCCTCCGGCTGACCCGTATGGGCGCCAAGAAGAGGCCGTTCTACCGCGTGATCGCGACTGACTCGCGCACCCGCCGCGACGGTCGCTATCTCGAGAACCTGGGCACCTACGATCCGGCCCAGGGCTCCACCGCGCTCAAGCTGGATCTCGCCCGCGTGGACTACTGGCTCGGCGTCGGCGCCCAGCCTTCGGACACGGTGCGCGATCTGATCCGCAAGGCCCGGGAGACCACCCCCGTCGCCGCGCAGAGCTGAGCCTTGCTCCCGCTCGCCGAATTCATGGCGAAGTCCGTGCTGTCCAGGCCGGACGACGTGAAGTTGGACGTGGTCGAGGGCGCGACCTCGCTGCTCATTGAGCTGCGGGTTCACGCCGACGACGTGGGGCGCCTGCGCCAGAACCACAGCAGCCTGCTCCGCGCGATGCAGGTGGTGCTCAACGCCGCCAGCGGCCCGCAGAAGGCGGTGCTCGATCTGGTGGACGACGGCGCCCGCAAGGCGCGCGGCGGCGAAGAGTAGTTGGCGCGTCCTGGCTCCAAGGCCCAGGAGGGCGAGGTCTCGCTCGGCACGATCTCCGGCGTGTTCGGGATCGATGGCGAGCTGAGGCTCTTCCTGCACAACCGGCAGAGCGATCTGCTGGCGCAGGAGCGCGCCGTGGTGCTGGCCCTCCCAGACGGGAGCCGCCGGCCCGCGCGCATGCGCGCTCGACCGGGCGCGGGCGGGCGCGTGCTCGCGCGCGTGGACGGCGTGGACACGCCAGAGGCCGCCGCGAAGCTCCAGGACGCGGAGATCCTCTTCCCCCGGGAGGCGCTCCCCGCGCTGCCGGAGGGCTCCTGGTACCACGCGGAGCTCCTCGGGCTCCCCGTGCGGACCGCCTCGGGCCGCGATCTCGGCAAGCTCGCCGAGATCCACGGCGCGGGCGGCACCGACGTGTGGCTGATCCGCGGGCCGGAGGGGGAGACCTACATCCCGGCGCTCTCGGCGAACCTCGTCCGGGTCGCCCCGGGCGAGGAGATCGTGGTCACGGACGAGAGCGTGCCGGTCGTCCTGTAGGCCCGCCATGCGCTTCGACTTGCTCACGCTCCACCCCGCCATGTGCGAGGGACCGCTGTCCACCAGCATCCTCGGGCGGGCGCGCGAGGGTGCGCTCATCGACGCGCGCGTCCACGACCTGCGCCAGTGGGGCCTGGGCCGCCACCGCACCTGCGACGACACCCCTTACGGGGGCGGCAGCGGCATGGTGATGCGCGTCGACGTGGTGGACGCGGGCATCGAGGCCGTGCGCGGCCCGGAGTCGCGCGTGCTGCTGATGGACCCCGCCGGGCAGCGCTTCACCCAGGCCCACGCCGAGCGCCTGGCGGGGGAGCGCCACCTCATCCTGGTCTGTGGGCACTACGAGGGTGTGGACGGGCGCGTGCGCGAGCATCTCGTGGACGAGGCCTTCTCGATCGGGGACTACGTGCTCACCGGCGGCGAGCTGGCGGCGCTGGTCATCGTCGAGGCCGTGGCCCGGCTGCTGCCCGGCGTGCTCGGAAACCCCGACAGCGCTCGCCACGAGTCCTTCTCCTCGGGCCTCCTGGAGGCGCCGCAGTACACCCGGCCCCGGGAGTACCGGGGCTGGGAGGTGCCTGAGGTGCTGCTGAGCGGGCACCACGCCCAGATCGAGCGCTGGCGTCGGGAGCGCGCCGAGGCGCTCACGCGCGCCGTCCGGCCCGATCTCCTCGCCGGCCCGGCGGGTCCTGCGCCCGAAGGAGATTGACAAGCGACGCGCGCGCCGCTACTTTGCCCCGGCTCTGGTCAGGGCGGGCGTCTGCCAGACGTCCTCTGTGGTCCGGGCTCGGCACGCGAGCTCGAGATCCTGCCTTGACCGCCCTCTCCCATCGAACACAGGTGTGCCATGAGCACGAGCCTCCAGGCCGTTGACCAGCAGATCGCCGTGACCCGCAACGACGTCGACATCCGGACCGGGGACACGGTCCGCGTCCACGTCAAGATCAAGGAAGGCGACAAGAGCCGCATCCAGGTCTTCGAGGGCACCGTCATCGGCCAGCACGGCTCCGGCCTGCGGTCCACGTTCACGGTCCGCAAGGTCTCCTACAACGTGGGTGTGGAGCGCATCTTCCCCAAGCACAGCCCCGCGATCGACAAGATCGAGGTCAAGTCGCACCACCGCGTGCGCCGCTCCAAGCTGTACTTCCTCCGCGAGCGCAGCGGCAAGTCGGCCCGCCTCAAGGAAATTAGCTGAACCCCAGAGGGGCTCGGCTCACGCGAGCGTGGCGTGGCCCGCTCGGCGGATGACCGCCGCGAGGCGCTGCTCCTGGGATTGCGCGCGGAAGCCCGCGTCGCGGAGGCTCTGGAGGAGCAGGGCTGGCGCGTGCTCGCCCGCAACTGGCGCTTTCAGGGCGGCGAGCTGGACATCGTCGTCGCCCGGGAGGGGCGCCTGCGCGTGGTCGAGGTGAAGGCGCGCGCCCCCGACGATCCGGTCGGCCTCGAGGTCATCGACGCCCGCAAGCGGCGCCACCTCGTGCGCGCCGCCGAGGCCTTCCTGTCCAGCTACGAGGACGTCGTGGACGAGGTCTGCTTCCTGGTCGCGCTGGTCGAGGGTGAGCGCATCACCTGGCTCGATCACGCCTTCGACGCCTGACCATGCCGCTGCTCCTCGTCGCCACGCCCATCGGCAACCTGGCCGATCTGAGCCCCCGGGCGCGGGAGGCCCTCGCCGGGGCCGCCCTGATCCTCTGCGAGGACACCCGGCGCACGCGGGCCCTGCTCAGCGCCCTCCAGATCCCCGCGCCCCCGCTCTGGCGCTGCGACGCTAACGCCGAGGCCGCGCAGGTCCCGGCGGTGCTGGCGCGCCTGCGCGCGGGAGAGTCGGTGGCCCTGGTGACCGACGCCGGCACGCCCGCCGTCTCCGATCCTGGCGCCCTGCTGGTCGCCGCTGCCCACCAGGAGGGCCTGCCCGTCCAGGCCCTGCCCGGCCCCTCCTCGATCACAGCCGCGCTCTCGCTCGCGGGCTTCCAGGCCACGCCTTTCCACTTCCTCGGCTTCCCCCCGCGCAAGGCCGGGCCGCTGGACCAGTGGGTCGTGGACGCCAGCCGCCTGCCCGGCGTGCTGGTGATGCTGGAGAGCGGGCGGAGGCTCCCCGAGCTCCTCGACGCGCTGGCCCGCCGCCTGCCCGATCGCGAGGCCTGCCTGTGCATGGAGCTCAGCAAGCTCCACGAGCGCGCGATCCGCGGCCCCCTGCCTCAGCTCCCCCGTGAGGAGCAGCTCGGGGAGGCGGTCCTGGTCGTCGGGCCCGGCGCCCCCGTCCCCGAGCAGGCGCCCGCCGCCCCCGAAGGCGAGGGGCTGGGCGCGCTGGCCGAGGCGCTGGCCGCCCGCTGGGGCTGCTCGCGGCGCGAGGCCTACAAGGCCCTGCTCGATCTGGAGCGCGGCCGGGGCTGAGCCCTACTCGCCCGTCGCGGCCTTCGGCTCCCAGGGGAAGCGCTCGGGCTTGTCGCGCCCGCGGAGCGTGAGCCGCGTGCCGATGTCGTAGGTGAAGGTTCCCATCCCCGTGTTGATCGGGTAGAAGTGCTCCACCTGGTGCGCGCTCACGACGCCGAAGTCGGCGCCCACGTCCAGCTGCACCCACTCGAAGACGCGGTACTTCAGGGCGAGCCCGGCGCTGGCGTAAGAGCGCTCGCTCTCCGTGGCCGTCAGGGTGCTGGAGGCGTCCAGCACGCTCGGCAGCAGCACGCCGCTGGGGATGTCCTGCCAGCTCCGCATCCCGAAGGCCGAGTGCAGGTCCACCGCGAAGCGCACGCCGCTGGCGGCGCGCTCCACCGCGACCATCTCCGTGCCCGCCACGAGGTCCACCGAGCTCGAGGTCTGGATGAGCTGATCCGCCTCCAGGCCCGTGTTCTCCAGGTTCCGCAGCGGCACGCTGCGCAGCATCGCCAGGCTCACGTAGGGCTGGTTCCAGCCGATGGTCGTGGAGAAGGCGGTCTTGAGCTGGAAGGCCGCCGAGCCGGGGCCCGCTCCGCGCGCCCCGTCGGTGGTGGCCCAGAAGCTGCTCTTGTCGGCGAAGCGATAGCCCGCCTCCAGCATCCAGGTCACCCTGTCGCCGCGGTTCGCGAAGAGCTCCTCGGAGAAGGGCGTGCCGCGGAGCCCGATCCAGGTCCCGCCCATTCCCTTGCCGTAGATCTCGGGCTGCGGGTCCAGGGGCTCGGTGTCGATCATGGTCCCCGAGTCCGAGTTCGGGTCGATGGCCATGTCGGTCGCGTCCGAGTAGCTGATCTTCGAGCCCGAGTAGTAGGGCAGGTCGAAGTACAGCGCGGCGCCCGGCGCGAAGGTGAAGTTCCCGCCCAGCGTCAGCAGACCCTCCTGGGTCTTCCGGCGGCCGACCAGGGTGTCGTCCTCCAGGAGCTGGGCGTTCTCCGCCGAGAACTGGTAGTCCACGACCACGTCGCCGCGCAGCCAGGGCGCGATGGCGGTGGCGTCGGCGGCGAAGGCGGGGGCGAGCGAGAGGAGCGGGATCATGCTGAGCATGGGGGTTCCAACCTCGGATGAAGCGTACCGGGTTCAGGGGGGACGGGTCAACCCTCGCGTAGCCCGTACTCCTTCATCTTCGTCTGCAGACTCTTGCGGCTGATGCCGAGCTTGCGCGCGGCGTGGGTCACGTTGCCACCCTCCTCCTCGAGCACCCGCTTGATGCGCGCGCGCTCCAGCTTGGCGGTGTGCACCCGCACATACTCCTTGAGGTCGAGCTCAGAGAGCTCACCTTCCCCTATCTCACCGTCGTCCGGATCGCCCTCCTCCGTCGTCATGTCCTCGGGAGGGAGCCCGGAGAAGGCAAGGACATCCTCACAGTCGAGCAGATCGGACTCCGAGAGGAGCACCGAGCGCTCCATCAGGTTCTCGAGCTCGCGGATGTTGCCGGGCCAGGTCCAGGTGCGCAGCAGGGAGAGCGCCTCGGCGCTGAGCCCCCGGACGTGCTTGCCCAGGCGGAGGTTGAACTTGGCCAGGAAGTGCTCGACCAGGAGCGGGATGTCGTCGGCGCGGTCGCGCAGGGCGGGCAGCTTGATGGGGATGACGTTCAGGCGGTAGAACAGGTCCTCCCGGAAATTCCCGGCGCGGACCTCACGCTCCAGATCGCGGTTGGTGGCGGCGATCAGGCGCACGTCCACGCGGATGCGCTTGACCCCGCCCACGCGCTCGAAGGTCTGGTCCTGCAGCACGCGCAGGAGCTTGACCTGCATGTCGCGCGGGAGCTCGCCCACCTCGTCGAGAAAGAGCGTGCCGCCGTCGGCGAGCTCGAAGCGGCCGGGCTTGGAGGTGACGGCGCCGGTGAAGGCCCCCTTCTCGTAGCCGAACAGCTCGCTCTCGAAGAGGTTCTCGGGGATGGCCCCGCAGTTGACCAGGATGAAGGGGTTGTTCTTGCGGTCGGAGGCATCGTGCAGCGCGCGCGCCACCAGCTCCTTGCCCGTCCCGCTCTCGCCCGTGATCAGCACGGTCGTCGGGCTGGCCGCCACCTTCTCGATGAGGTCGTAGACGCGCTTCATGGCCTGGGTGCGGCCGATGATGGCGAAGCGGCCGGAGGCGTCCTCGTGCAGCTCGCCGCGGCTCCGCTCCTCGGTGGCCAGCGCCTTGAGGATGACCTGGCGCAGCTCGTCCTGGTCGAAGGGCTTGGTGATGTAGTCCTGGGCGCCGATCTTGAGCGCCTCCACCGCCGTGTCCACCGTGCCGTGGGCGGTGATCAGGATGACGGGCAGACCCGGGAAGCGCGTGATGCAGTAGCCCAGCAGCTCCATGCCATCGACGCCCGGCATCCGGAGATCGGTGATCACGAGGTCGAAGGGCTCGGTGTCCAGGAGCGCCAGGGCGTCGGCGCCGTTCTCGGCGGTCGCCACCTCGTAGCCGTCGCGTCCGAGCTGGGCGCTCAGGACCTTCCGGATGCTGGGCTCGTCGTCAACGATGAGGATCCGCTTGCGCATACGTGGGCAGGCCTCGAACAGACCCCATAACGCGGCGCCCGGAGACGCGAGGAGCCGCGCGACCCGTGGGGGCGGCGCGGCTCCGAAGGGGAGGGGAGAGCGCTCAGATCATGCAGAAGCTGTAGTTGCTGGCCCCGGAGTGCGAGTAGGCGAAGAAGAGGTAGTAGCCGGCGCTGCCGCTGTAGCTGACGGCCTGCTCGCCCGAGCCCGTGGCCGAGCCCGCCACGTAGGACCAGCCCGAGCCCGTCCACTGGTAGAGGTAGAGGCCCACGTTCGCGCCGCTGGTCGCGATGAGGTCGGCGTTGATGGCGCCCGTGGTCGAGTAGAAGTAGGAGCCGCCGGGCAGGTAGTCGCCGTAGCCGGCGCCCTCGAGGTAGCCGGTCTCGCAGCCCGAGGTGCCGACGCCCACGCTGTTCCAGGCGCTCTCCACGCTGTCCACCACCCAGCTGTCCGCGCCGTAGCCGTCGGCCGCGGCCAGCGTCATGGCCTCGCGGAGGTCAGCGTAGTCGGAGCCGCTGGTCAGGTAGTAGCGGTAGGCGCGGAAGGTGATCCAGGCCGCCGCGTCCGGGCCGATGCCGTAGGTGTAGCTGGAGCTGCGCCGCGGGTGGTAGCCGCCGTTGGACAGCAGGCTGAAGGCCAGGTTCCCGATGCCCGAGCTGCCGTGGACGTCCATGGCCCCGATGCTGCTGGCGCTGGTGTAGTAGTCGGCGCTCCAGCCGTCGGCGGCCGGGTCCGTCATGTAGCGGCCGGCGTCCCCCGACACCGACGGCGTGTAGTTGTCCTCCATGATCCGCCAGTTGTTCGCGCTGCCCCCGTCCACCGCGCGCTCGACCATCACGCCGATGATGTCCGAGAAGCTCTCGTTCATGCCGCCCGACTCGCCGACGTAGACCAGGTTCGCCATCTTCTCCGTGACGTTGTGGCCGACCTCGTGCGCCACCACGTCCACCGTGGCGAAGGGGCTCCAGCTCGTGCCGTCGCCGTCGCCGAACCAGATCCCGCCCCCGCCGCCCGAGGCGTTGTTCCAGCCGGACCCGTAGTCGGTGTAGACGTAGAGCATGCTCCCGTGGCCGTCCCAGCCGCTCCACCCGTGCCAGGAGTTGAGGTAGGACAGGGTCTGCTCGGCGGCCCAGTGGGCGCTGACCGCCGAGAGATCCTCGGCGTCCGTCCAGAGGTTGTCGGAGTAGTCCACGGGGGCGCTGACCGAGGTGGTCGTGTTGCTGAAGGAGTAGGTGGCGATGTTGGAGGTGTTCAGGAAGTAGGTGGTGAAGCCCCACCAGGTCGTCGAGCTCTGGGTGGTGAAGGACTTCGTGCCGTCGTAGTGGGTGCTGCCCGAGGCCGTCTGGAGGTTGTCGTAGCTCCAGACCAGCTCGCCGGTCTGCGCGTCCACGAAGAGGCGCGGCTTCGCCACCAGGGCGCCCGCCCCGTCGCGGGTCTCCAGGTCCACCATCCACACGAGGTGGTCCGCGTCACCCTGGCGCAGCACGTAGAGCGCGGGCTCGACCTCGGTGAGCGCGCCGCCCGGCTCGAGCTCGATCGCGAGGTCCTGGGCGTCGATCGCGTCGATGGCGGGGGTCGTGTCCACGTCGAGCTCGACCTCGACCTTGTCGGTGACGTGGCGGCGGCCGGTGGCGGCGTCCAGGTGGACGATGGCCTCGCCGCCGAAGACCGGCACGCCGTTCACGGTCTGCTGAACGCGGACGTGGGTGATGCCGAGCTCGTCGGTGTCCACGCGCGTGGCCAGCAGCTCGGAGGCGTCCTGACCCGCGTCGGCGGCCAGCAGGTCGAGCTCCCCTTCGAAGGCAGGCAGGTCGGCGCCGAGGTCGGCGCGGACCTGGCTGTCCTGGTCCTGGAGATCGAGCGTGGGATCGTTGGGGGCGCCCTCGGTGGCGCAGGCGGAGAGGACGACGGAGAGGACACCGAAGAGCGTCATGGAGCGGGACATCGAACACCTCGTGAGCGTTGGGGGTCGCGGATTCGACCCGGTCGCACCCGACGAGGATCCGTCCTGGCTGTCCCCAATTGGTGGCTACGTGCGCGCACGCGACGGGGAGGCATGCGTGCGCGCGTGAGGAAGGCTATGCTGCCTCCCGCTGTTGGATCGCAAAGGAGTCCCCCCATGCGCCGGTCCATCCTCTCCGCCCTGCTCGTCGCCCTGCTCGCCCTCTCGTCCGCCGTGGCGCACGCGCTCGGCGAGCGCGCGCCCGACTTCACGCTGCGCGACATGGACGGGAAGTCCGTCTCTCTGAGCGGCTACGCCGGCAGCGTGGTGCTGGTGAACTTCTGGGCCACCTGGTGTGGGCCCTGCCAGGTGGAGCACAAGCACCTCCAGCAGATGTACACCGAGCTCTCGGGCAAGGGCCTGGTGGTCCTGGCGGTGAGCGCCGACGACGCGCGCACGCAGAGCCAGGTCAAGCCGCTCATGAAGCGCAACGGCTACACCTTCCCGGTGCTGCTGGACACCCAGACCACGGTGGTCACGCAGTACAACCCGAGCAAGACCCTGCCCTACAACGTGCTGGTCGATCGCGCCGGGAAGATCCGCTACGTGCACGCGGGCTACAACCCGGGTGACGAGGTGGGCCTGCGCGCCGAGATCGAGACGCTCCTGGCCGAGAAGCCGGCTCCGTGATCGCGCTCGCGCTCTTCGCCCTGCCCGCGCGCGCCCTGGACCTGGAGGGGGAGGGGCTGCTGGGCGGCTCCTCGCTCCAGGTGAACGACCGCCTGGAGCTGCGCTACTACCACTACCCGCCCGAGAAGCAGCTCCCCGGCTTCGAGGATCGGCTGGTCCAGGACTACGTGGAGCAGGTCAACCGGCTGAACCTGCTGGTGGTCCACGATCAGGTCTCGGTGGGCGCGCAGGTGGACGAGGTCGCGCTCTTCCTGAACCGCTACATCCTGGACGGCGAGCTCTACCACTCCTGGCCGCTCTACGACCACACGCTGCTCTCCCCCTTCCCCGACGCCTACGCCACGCTGGAGAAGCTCTACGTGCAGCGGCGCGGCCCGGTGGTGGAGCTCACCCTGGGCGACGCCTACGCGAGCTTCGGACGCGGCATCGCGCTGAACGTCGTGCGCAACACGGACATCGACATCGACACGTCGATCCGCGGGGTCAAGGCGGTGGCGCACCTGGGGCGCGTGGACCTCACCGGGATCACCGGGGTGAGCAACCGGCAGCAGGTGAGCCAGGACAACCGCAACCTGGACCTGGCGCGCGACATCCCGCACATGGTGACGGGCGCGCGGGCGGAGGTCTTCGGGCTCGGGCCGGTGAACGCGGGCGCGCACGGCGTGATCTACAGCTTCGGGCGTGATCGCATGCCGGGCGGCGGGCTGGAGCGCTACACGCAGCCGGTGGACGCGATGGTGGGCGGGGCCACGCTGGACGCCTCGGGCGTGCTGGGCGTGGACTGGGCGCTGGAGGGCGACCTCTTCCAATACCAGGCGGAGGAGCTCCTGGACGAGGAGCGCTCCGGGCCGGGCTACGCGGTCTACGGGTCGGCCAGCGCCTACCCCGGGCGGGCCGTGGTCCTGGTGGAGGCCAAGCGCACGGTGGACACCGAGCGCCTCAACACCTTCGTCGCCGGGGACGAGTGGGAGCTCGCCAGCGTGCCCACGCTCGAGTACGAGCGCGCGATCACCGAGGACTCCTCGGCCGCGGTCAACTCCAACGACCTCTACGGGCTCCGCGCGCGCCTGGACTACGCGCTGGCCACGGACCCCACCGCCACCGCCGTCCGCGCCTACGGGAGCGTCGCCAGCTTCCGCGACTGCGACACGGGCGGGCTGCACTTCAACCAGACGCCCGAGACCGTCGTTCACCCGCTGGCCGGGCTCGAGGTGCTGGGGGCGAAGAACAACCTGCGCTTGAACGGCGGATATCGGGTGGACCTGCGCGACGCGCCGGGGGGCTCGAGCCCGCTGTGCGGGGCGCAGGAGGAGGCCCAGGATCTGGGCGCCAACGAGCCGGACCGCATGGCGCACCTGGACGCGGACCTGCACGTCCACCTGTTCGGCCACGAGGGCGTGGAGATCGCGCTGACCGGCTATCACTTCGCCTGGGGCACCAACCCCTCGCAGCAGGAGGACTTCCTGGAGATGGCCAACGCGCTCACCTGGCAGCACGGGGAGTCGCTGGCGCTGACCCTCTTCCAGGACTGGTCCAACAACCCGCTCATCGACAGCGAGGGCAACCTGGGCGAGCAGCTCTACGGCGCGGCCGAGCTCCAGTGGAAGCTGACGCCTGGCCTGGTGATGCGAGCTTTCTACGGCGCCTACAAGGCTGGGATTCACTGCTCCGGTGGACAGTGCCGCAGCCTGCCTGGCTTCGAGGGCGCGCGCCTCAGCCTCCAGGGCACCCTCTGAGCGGCGCGGGGAAGGCGGCCCGCTTGCCGCGTGTCCCTTGCGTCGACCCGCGCTTCTCCGCTACATCCTTACGGCCACGAACGGAGCTCCCATGACCCGCGCCATCTTCCTCGTCCTCGGCACGCTGCTCGCGAGCACCGCGCTGGCCCGCCCGATCAAGGTGAGCAGCTCCAGCGTGAGCGCGAGCTCGGAGTACCCGGAGACGGAGGGCGTCAGCTACGAGGCGAAGTACGCCTCCGATGGGAAGATCGGCAACGTCTGGATCGAGGGCGGGCCCGGCTCCGGCCTCGGCGAGCACGTCGAGTTCGACCTCGGCGGGGCGCAGTCGGTCACGGGCTTCCGCATCTGGAACGGCAACTGGTACTCCCCCGACTTCTGGGAGCGCCACAACCGGATCAAGGAGATCGAGGCCATCTTCTCGGACGGCACGAAGCAGACCTTCACGCTGAAGGATCAGATGGTCCCCGAGACGGTGATGTTCCCCAAGGCCGTCACCACGACCACGCTCCGGCTCAAGATCAAGAGCATCTACGGCGGCTCGACCTTCCCGGAGACCGCCATCTCCGAGGTGCAGATCCTCGACGGCCAGCCGGAGGACTTCTTCCGCCCGGTGGGCGCGGGGGCCAGCACGACCTACCCGGCGGACGCGGACGGCAACTACGACGCCGCGAACCTCTGGGACTACATGCTGGACTCGATGTGGTGCGAGGCGTCCCCGGGTGACGGCGCCAACGAGTGGGTGGAGTTCGACCTCGGCCAGACGCGCAAGATCAGCAAGGCGACCATCCACAACGGCAACGCCTACAGCATCCCGGTCAACCTGAAGACGAACCAGCCGACGACGGCGACCCTGAAGTTCGACGACGGCGCGACCGAGACCATCACGCTCAAGACGAACCCGTTGGCGCAAACGTTTACGTTTGCACCGCACAACACGCAGAAGGTCCGGGTGACCTTCACCGCGGTGAAGCGCGGCGTGAACCCCGAGGATCCTTCGCTGAACGACCTCTGCATGTCGGAGATCCGGTTCTCTGAGTAGCGATCCGGAGGCGCGGGATCGGGCGCGGGCCTGGCCGGCGCTCCTGCTCGCGCTCGCCTGGGGGGTGCTGCCGGCGCTGCCGGCCCTGCTGCGGGGGGAGCTGCTCGGGCACCCTTACACGGACCTCTACCCCTCGGTCTGGGGTCTGTGGGGCTTCGCCCGCGCGCAGCCGGGACTGCCGGGGAGCACCGAGCTGCTCGGCTTCCCCGAGGGCATGGGCTTCTACTACTCGAGCCCGCTCAAGGGCTGGCTGGCCTGGCCGCTGATCCCGCTGCTCGGGCTGCGCTGGACCTGGGATCTGCTGACGCTGGCGGCGCGGGTGGGGACGGTGATGGCGGCCTGGGGGGCCGCGCGGGCCTGGGGGCTGCGCGGGCCGGGGGCGCTGGCGGCGGCGGCGGTCTACGGGGCCTCGCCCTTCTTCCACGGCTACGCGGTGGAGGGCATCGTCGAGGGCACCGACGGCTGGACGCTGGCGCTGTGGGCCTGGGCGGTGGGCGCGCGGCGGTGGGGCTGGTCGATCCTGGCGTTCGCGGCGACGGTGTGGTCGAGCTGGTACCTGGGCATGGTGGCCTGCCTGCTCTGCCTGCTGGCCGGGCTGTGGGACCGGCGGGCCTGGTGGGGATTCCTGGGCCTGGGCCTGGCGGCGCCGGGGCTCCTGCGCTTCGCGGGCGCGTTCTCCGGGGCGGCCCCGCTGGACGACGCGGTGCGGGCGGCGATGGGGGCCACGCTGCAGGTGCCGCGGCCGGGGGCGCTGAGCGGGCTCAACCCCTTCGCGATCAACACCTATGTCGGCTGGATCTGCGCGGCGGCGGCCCTGGCCTCGCGGAGCCGCTGGGCGGCCCTGGCCCTGATCCCGGCCTTCTTCTCCCTGGGCGTCGGCCCGGTCTATGAGCTGCCCGTGGCCGAGCTCGTGCGCTTCCCTTACCGATGGCATGCCGGCACGCTGCTGCTGCTGGGGGCCGCGGTGGGCGCGCTGGCCGACCGGCGCGGCTGGTGGTGGCTCGGGCCCGCCATCGTGGTGGAGGGCCTGCTGCTCAGCCCGGTCGAGCCCGTGCTCCCCGGCGCGCCCGCGGAGATCCCCGGCATCTACGCCCGGGTGGACGGCCCCATCCTGGAGGTCCCCGGGCCGGTCGGCCTCCCGCCCGGCGTCTACAACCCCTCCCGCCCGCGCGCCCGCTACCTGCTCTACTACCAGAGCGCCCACGGCCAGCCGAGCCCCTGGGTGCCCGACTTCAACAGCGTCGGCGTGACGCGCACGGACGGGCTGGACACCTGGCGCTCCTGGGACCGGAAGGTCAGCAAGGAGAGCCTGGAGCGTCTGGATCCGGGGGCCCTCGATCAGCTCCACGCGCTCGGCGTGCGCTGGGTGATGCTGCAGGTGCGCGAGCTCGGCGCGTCAGACGCGGCGCGGCTGGGGCGGGCCATGGAGCAGCAGGGCGCCCGGCTGGTCGACGACGACGGCGAGCGTCGCCTCTACCGTGTCCGCGAGGACGGGGGAGCGCCGGCTGGTTAAGGCCCTGGGATGACACCTCTGCTCACCCCCCAGGGGACCGGCTGGATCGAGGTCGTGACCGGCTGCATGTTCAGCGGCAAGACCGAGGAGCTCATCCGGCGCGTGCGGCGCGCCCAGTACGCGCGCCAGCCGGTCATCGTCTTCAAGCCCGACCTGGACCGCCGCTACAGCGAAGACAACGTGGACAGCCACTCGGGCCTGACCATCCGCTCCGTGCGGGTCAAGAGCGCCGACGCCATCCCCGCCCTCGTCGGGGACGCCTCCGTGGTCGGCGTGGACGAGGCCCAGTTCTTCGACGAGGGCCTGGTCGCCGTCTGCGAGCAGCTCGCCAACGCCGGCAAGCGCGTGATCGTGGCCGGGCTGGACATGGACTACCAGGGGCGGCCCTTCGAGCCCATGCCCCAGCTCCTGGCGGTGGCGGAGTACATCCAGAAGGTGCTGGCCATCTGCGTGGTCTGCGGCAACCCGGCGGATCGCTCCCAGCGCATCGTCAAGCGCGACAGCCGCGTGCTGGTGGGCGAGACCGACGCCTATGAGGCGCGCTGCCGCCTGCACTGGAACCCACACAGCTTCGAGCCCATCCAGCAGCGCCTCCCGCTGGGCAGGAACCTCGCCGATCCGGGCTAACGAACCAGCCGCTGGATGAGGTGCTCCATCGCGCTCTTCATGTCGCGGCCCTGGCGGCCGTTCACCAGCGAGCGGGGGATGGGCAGGTCCAGCGCCACCTTGAGGCGGTAGCGGACCTCCACGCCCTCGGCGACCGCGCGCAGCGACCAGCTCGCGTCCATGCTGTCCAGGTCATCACTGGAGAGCAGCGTGTCCTTCCAGCCCTGGGGCGTCTTGCAGGAGCGCATGTCGTAGACGAAGGGATCGCTGACCCCGTCGGTGGTCATGCGCAGGTCTACGCAGTCGCCCTGGCGCCCGATCACGCGCACGTCGTGGACGCTGGGGAAGAGGCGCCCGCGGGCGACCGGGTCCTCCAGCGCCTTCTGCACCTCGGCGACGGAGCCGGGGACCAGCGTGGCCACCTCCAGCGTCCCGTCGGTGGCGACCGTGGGATCGGTGGCGATGTTGGGCTCGAGCCCGAGGACCTGGAGGACGGAGGCGACGACGGCGAAGCTGCTGGGCATGGCTCCACGCTACCGGATGGGGGGGGCGGCCCGCAACATAGAGCCTCAGCTGACCCTGCGCAACACCGTTCGCAGCGGGCCGAGCGCGCCCTCTGCCTCGGCCAGGGCCCGCGGCGCGAGCTCGAGCGCGCTCACCTCGGCGAAGGCCAGCGCGAAGCGTCCGAAGGCTCCGGGCGGCGCGAGCCTGAGCTCCTCCAGCGGGTGCTCTTCGCCGCAGGCGGGGCAGCGCATCCGGCGCGGCCCACCTTCCACCCAGGCTTGTACCGCGCTGGCCAGGGCGCGGGCCACGGGCTCCCCGTTCCGCGGGCAGCTCGGGCGGAAGCCCCCCTGCTGGTTGGCGTAGAGCGCCCCCTGACCGTGGGCCACCGAGAGCCAGGCGCGGGCGAAGCCTCCGGGGATCAGCGCGTCCGCCGAGGGCCCGGGCCGCTCCCCCTCCAGCCAGCCGCGGGCGCTCCACCGGGCGCGCAGCTCCTCCCAGCCCTCCAAGGGGGGGGCGCGCTCCGGGTCGGTGGGGACCAGGAGCAGGTCCAGCCGGTGGCTGGCATGCGGCACGATGAACCTCGAGACGGCAGGCGAACCGGAGCGTATCATGCGGAGGATGAGCACCCTCTCCCGCGCGCTCCCCGCGCTCCTCCTCGCGCTGCTCGGCACCCTGGGCTGTCGGGTGGGCTATGTCGTGAAGTCGGCGTACTTCCAGGCGGAGCTGCTGGCCAGCCGCCGCCCGGTGGAGCGCGTGCTGGAGCGCGGCGAGCTCACCGAGGCCCAACGCGACGCCCTCCTGCTGGTCGCCGACGTCAAGCGCTTCGGCGAGCGCCTCGGGCTCCAGCCCACGAAGAACTACGGGAGCCTCGCCGTGGGCTGGGAGCGCGAGATCTGGACGGTCAGCGCCTGCGACCCGCTCTCTTTCGACGCGAAGACCTGGTGGTTCCCCATCGTCGGCCGCGTGCCCTACCTGGGCTATTTCCGGGCCCGGGACGCCGAGCGCACGACCGCGCGCCTCTCCGCCCGCGGGCTCGATGCCTGGCGCCGCACCGCCGGGGCCTACTCCACGCTCGGCTGGTTCCGCGACCCCATCCTCCCCAGCATGCTCACCTGGAGCGAGGCCGATCTGGCTGACACCGTGCTGCACGAGCTCGCCCACGCCACCGTCTGGGTGCCGGGGAGCGTGGCCTTCAACGAGAGCTTCGCCAGCTTCGTGGGCGAGGAGGCCGCGTTCCGCTACCTGGACGAGAAGTACGGCCCCGACTCGCCCCAGGCCCAGGGCGCGCGCCGGGAATTCGCCGACCTCCAGCGCTGGCGCGAGCTGCAGCGCGGGCTCTACCAGGACCTGGAGGCCGTCTACGCCGACCCGGCCCTCTCCGACGAGGAGAAGCTGGCGCGCAAGCAGGCCCTCTTCGCCGGCTTCCCCGCGCGCGTCGCCGAGGGTGGCCTGAGCGAGCCCGAGCGCTGGGTGGCCGCCGCCGGCCGGGGCACCTGGAACAACGCCCGCCTCGTGCAGTTCCGCACCTACAACGAGAGCCGCTCGGCCTTCGAGGCCCTGCTGGCCCGCCACGGGGGCGACCTGCTGGCCTTCATGCAGGACATCCGCGCCATCCCCCGGGGCGGCGACCCCTACGCGGCCCTGGCCGAGGCGGTCGCCCTCAACCGCGACACCGATGTCGCGCCCTGAGCGGGGCGTCCAGAATTCGGACGTTCCAGAATTCGGACGTGGTGCCATCGTTGGGCGCCTAGTTTCCCGAAGAGCGTCAAGTCCTTTCTTGTCCCATCAAGAAAAGTGACACTCCAAGAGAATGAATGGGGTCAGGGGCCCCGGGAGGAGCCCTCCTCCGACCGCTCTCGGACATCGGCTGGATCCAGGCACGATCCTTGCATCCCATAAAGGCGACCGACACCTTCTCCCGGAGGTCGCCATGTCCTTCGCCAGCGCCCGGCCCCGCTCCAGCGTCCCCACTGAGCCCGGCAGCCCGCTTCTGAACAAGTACCTCCGGCGCATGGGCGAGATACCGCTGCTCTCGCGCGAGGACGAGGTCGAGGTGGCTCGCCTGGTCGCCGAGAACGGCCCCGACGCCGAGCTCGCCCGCCACGCCCTCGTGACCGCCAACCTGCGGCTCGTGGTCAGCATCGCCAAGCAGTACACCTACCGTGGGCTGCCGCTGGCCGACCTCGTGCAGGAGGGCAACCTCGGCCTCATCAAGGCGGTCGAGAAGTTCGACCACACCCGCGGCTTCAAGTTCTCGACCTACGCCTCCTGGTGGATCCGCCAGAGCATCATCCGGGCGATCGAGAGCCAGATCCGCACCATCCGCATCCCGATCTACAAGCTCGAGGTGGTCAACCGCGTCCACCACGTCCAGAAGGCGCTCTTCCAGGAGCTCGGCCGTGAGCCCACGCTCAACGAGATCGCCGCCCGCCTGGAGATCGACGCCGAGCAGATCGAGGGCCTGCTGCGCCTGACCCGCGAGCCGATGAGCCTGGACGCCCCGATCTCCGATGACTCGGACAGCACGGTGGCGGACTTCATCGAGAACCCGCGGGGCGAGGACCCGGGCAACCCGATGGACGAGGCCATGCTGCGCGACGTCATGGAGGACGCCCTCGCCAGCCTGACCCCGCGCGAGGAGAAGGTCGTCCGCATGCGCTACGGCATCGGCGAGCCCTCGCAGTACTCGCTCGAGGAGATCGGCAGCCAGTTCAACCTGACCCGCGAGCGCATCCGGCAGATCGAGATCAAGGCGCTCAAGAAGCTGCGCCACGCCACGCGCCGCCGCACGCTCGAGGCTTTCCTGGACTAAGCGCTCCGCTCGCCTGCGCGCGCGCGCCGGGAGAACAGGGCCAGCGTCGCCCCCGCCAGCAGCGCCGCGAGGCCGCTCCGGGCGGGTGAGGAGGCGCAGCCGCAGCCGCCCTTCGTGTCCGAGACGAGCATGCGCGAGCCCGGGGGCTCGCTGAGGTCGCCCTCGTCCCCGCCGCCGCCGTCCCCGCCGCCCTCGGAGCCGCCCTCGGAGCCGCCGGGGTCCTGCGTGTCCACGCCGCCTGGATCGCCGGTCTCCCCGCCGCCGCCCTCGGAGCCGCCGCCGTCCCCGCCGCCGCCGTCCCCGCCGGAGCCGCTGTCTCCGCCGCCGGAGCTCCCGCCCGGGGTCAGGGCGATGGAGCACCAGTTCGTGCCCGTGCTGATGGACTTCGAGCAGGTGCCCTCGGCGTAGCCGTCCAGGGTCGCATGCACCGTGTAGGACGAGAGCCCGAGATCGTAGAAGTAGTACATCCCGTCGCTGTCGGAGGTGGTGACCTCGCCGGTCTCGGCGATCCAGACCGTGGCGCCCGCGAGCCGCGCGCCGGTGTAGATGTCCGAGTCCGCGATCGCGCCGACCAGATCGCCCGTGGACGTGCTCCCGCCCGAGGAGCCGCCCTCGATGAGGGACATGTAGTAGTCCCAGTCCCAGCCGTCCCCCGGATCCGTGTGGGTGGCGCCGGGGACCTCGGAGTGGGCGATGATGTAGGAGCGGCTGATGGGGATGCCGTTGCGGTCCACGATGTCGCGGGAGAGCGCCGCCGACGCCGTGTACATCGACTCGGTGTAGTAGGTCTCCGGGTACTCGACGTAGCCCTCGTGCTCGATGCCCACGCTCGCCAGGTTGTAGTCCCAGTTCCCGGCGTGCCAGGCCACGTCTGACTCGTCCACCATCTGCGTGATGTCGCCGTCGGTGGAGACCACGTAGTGGGCGCTCACGCTGGCGGCGGAGTTCTGGAACCAGGAGATGCAGCCCTCGTAGCTGCCCTGCACCGTGTGGATGACGATGTAGGAGATGTCCGAGGCGTCGCGCGAGTAGTCCGAGTAGTTGTAGGCGGAGGCCTCGATGAAGGCGTCGCAGCCGGAGTAGTCGCAGGTCCCGGGCGGCGGGATCGGGACCGGGTGATCGCTGACGTCCACGTCCCGGGGCAGCAGCACGAGGCCGTCGGCGGCCTCGCCCCGGGCCAGCGTGGCGTAGATGTAGGCCGCGTAGCGGTGCTGCAGGACGGGGTCGTCCTCGCCGGAGAAGGCCACGACCGCGTCCCACCAGGCCGCGAGCTCGTCGGTGTCCGGGTCGCCGAGGGCGTCCCCGTGCCAGCGGAGCAGGGCCGCCGCCCCGCGCAGGTTCCACACCGGGTCGCCGATGAGCAGGTCCGGGCTCACGTCCAGCAGGCGGGCCGCGGTCTCCACGTTGGGGCTGCCCTCCTCGCGCAGGTCGAAGGGCCCGTAGCCGCCCCAGGCGCTCGCCACGTCCGGCTTCCAGCGGCTCGCCTCCCAGGAGATGGCCAGCAGCAGCGGCTCGGGCACGTCGAAGTCGCGGGCCGCGCGGGCGAAGTCGCGCTGCTGGAGCGAGGCGGCCAGGGTGGGGGCGACGAGCAGGAGGAGCGCGCTCATGGGGACCTCGGTCGGGAGCGGAAGGGGAGGATCGTACCGCAAGATCGGGCTCCGTGCTTCGAGGGAGGCTGATCTTCGCGTGCTGGACGCGATCGTCGTGAGTGGGCGGACCCGGCCGGTCGGGCGCGGTCTTCCTTTCCCGCGGCAGGCGATTAGAAGGAGAAGACCGCGAACCCTGCTTCAACGACCAAGGAGCATCCTGTGTCCGACTCCACCTACGGCTCGATCCCCCGCATCGGCGACCTCGCCCCGGACTTCACCGCCAACAGCACCCACGGCCCGCTCACCTTCTCTGAGTGGCAGGCTGGCAAGTGGGTGGTCTTCTTCTCGCACCCGGCCGACTTCACGCCTGTCTGCACGACCGAGCTCAGCGAGTTCGCGCGCAAGTCGGCCGAGTTCGACAAGCGCAACGTCAAGCTCATCGGGCTCAGCATCGACTCCATCCACTCCCACCTGGCCTGGGTGCTGAACATCAAGAAGAACCTCGGCATCGAGCTCCCCTTCCCGATGATCGCCGACCTGGACACCAAGGTGGCCCAGAAGTACGGGATGATCCACCCGGGCGAGAGCAGCACGGTCACGGTGCGCGCCGTCTTCGTCATCGACCCGAACCGCAAGGTGCGCGCGCTCATCTACTACCCGCTGGCCAACGGCCGCAACGTGGACGAGGTGCTGCGCCTGGTGGACAGCCTTCAGGCCGCCGACGGCAACGGCATCGCCACGCCGGTCAACTGGCGCCCCGGCGACAAGGTCATCGTCCCGCCCGCCCAGACCATGGCCGCCATCCAGGCCCGCCTGGAGCGCACGGACATCGAGCACATCGACCACTACCTGGGTTACAAGTCGATCTAGTTTCCTGGGGTCGAGCCCGGGCCGCGCCCGTCGCGGGGCGTGGCCTGCTCGACCAGCGTGGACACGCGCTTCCCGTCGAAGACCGCCGCCCAGCACCACACCGGCGCCGCTCCCGCGGCGAAGAGCTCCGCGGCGTAGTCGCGATCCCGGACCTGGGCCATCGCGCGCTCCAGCGCCTGCTCGCTCGTCTCCCCGCGCCGGGCCTGGATCACCTTGAGCTCGAGGATGGCGCCGGGTGAGCCCGCGGCGCGCGGTCGGACGAGGAGGTCATAGCGCCCGTGGCCGCTCTCCCGGTTGGAGCGGACCTCGTGCGTGGCTTCGAGCTGCACCAGCAGCCCGACGATGAAGGCCTGATAGACGGCCTCCGGCTGGCGGACGGCGACGTCGTGGAAGGAGAGGGCGCGGACCATCAGGCGCTCGAGGAGGCTCTCGAAGGTCTCGGCGTCGCCGTGGAGCAGGGCGTGCGCGAGCTGGCGAGGCGCGTCCGACCAGGAGGCGAGCCCGCGCTCCATCCAGCGGGAGAAGAGGCCCCGGTAGACCGTCGCCACCTCGCGGTTGGGCACCCGGAGCGGAGTGTCGGGGATCCCCTCGGTCCCGCGCGCGGCGGGCGCGGTGGCGGTGAGGTAGCCGCTGAAGAGGAGGAAGCTCCAGAGGGCCTCGGGGGCCTCGTGGACCTCCCTCAGCGTGATGTCCTCGGAGATGGGGCGGAGGATGGTCTCACCGCGGATCAGGGCGGCGATCTCCTCGTGGACGCTCAGCCCGGACTGCACCAGGAGGTCGCGCAGGATCTCGTCACTGGCGGTGTTGACCCAGTAGGGGCGGAGCCCGTCGGCAGGGTTGGCGAGCGCGTTGGTGATGGACCAGGGGTTGTAGACACGGCGCGAGCCAACCTGGTATCCGTTGTACCAGTCTTGGAGGGCGGGCATGAGCGAGGCGACCCCGCAGCCCTCCGCCAGGGCCACGACCTCCTCCTCCAGGAACCCGAAGTGGTCGGCGAAGGCGTCGCTGAGCACCGTGTGGACCGCGACGTTGTTGAGCCCGGAGAAGAGCGCCTCGCGGGCGACCCGCAGGATCCCGGTGATGACGCCCCGGTAGAGGTGAGGGTTGTCCTTGAAGCCCGCGGAGAGCAGGTTGCGGGTGAAGCTCACCACCTCGTCGTAGTAGCCCTGCGCGAAGCCCGCGTGGATGGGGGTGTCGTACTCGTCGATGAGGATGACGACGGGCTCGCCGGTGGCGGCGTGCAGCAGGCGGGAGAGCAGAGCGAGGGCCCCCTCCAGGCAGGCCAGCGGGGGGTGTCGCCCGGCGAGGGTGAGCAGGAGCTCCCGCTCCTCCGGGGCCATCTCCAGGCTGGCGAGCGCGGGCCTCAGCCGGACGACCTCGGCGGAGATCAGCCCCGCGATCTTGTCCAGACAGGTCTCCCAGTCTCGCTGCTTCACGTCCTTGAAGGTCAGGAAGATGACCGGGTGTCGCCCCATGTGCTCGAGCACGTCCGGGCCCGCGCGCGTGACGGCCAGGCCCTCGAAGAGCTCGGCGGCGTCATCCCCCCGCTCGAAGAAAGCGCGCAGCATGGTGAGGTTGAGCGTCTTCCCGAAGCGTCGGGGGCGGGGCAGGAGGACCACCTGCCGCGGTGAACGCACCACCTCGGCGGCGAGCGCCGACTTGTCCACGTAGAGCAGGCTCTGGCGGCGAATGGTCGCGAAATCCGAGAAGCCTATGGGGAGCCGCGCGTGCATGGACACGACGTAACCAGAGGTGGGAACGTCGGCGCCTCCCGGCTCAGTGATCCTGCGCCGCGACGTGGCGCTCGTAGGCCCCCACGTCCATCATCCCGGCGAGCGCGCCCGCGCCCGCGACCCGGATCTTGAAGAGCCAGCCGGCGCCGTAGGGGGCCTTGTTCACCTTCTCCTCGTCGCCGTCGAGGTCGTCGTTGATCGCCACCACCTCGCCGTCCACCGGGCTGTAGATCTCGGAGACGGCCTTCACGCTCTCGATCTCGGCGATGGACTGGCCCTTCTTGACCTTGGCGCCCTTCTTCGGCATCTCGACGTGGACCACGTCCCCCAGGCTGTCCTGGGCGAACCAGGTGATGCCCACGGTGACGACGTCACCCTCGAGGCGGGCCCACTCGTGGCTCTCGGTGTAGTGGAGATCGGCGGGGAACTTGCTCATGACGTCCTCGGTTCGGTTGGGCAGGTTCAAGTGGAGCGGGTTCAGTAGGGGCGGGTGTAGAAGGGGGCCTTGACGACCTCGGCCACGGCGGTCTTGCCGCGCACGTCCACGACGACGCGGCTGCCGACCGAGGAGAGCGCGGTGGGCACGTAGCCGAGCGCGATGTTCTGATCGAGGGAGGGCGAGCGGGTGCCGCTGGTCACCACGCCGATGGGCTCGCCGCCCTCCTCGGCCAGGATGGGGTTGCCGTGGCGGGCGATGCGCTCCTCCACAACCATGGCCACCAGGCGGCGCTTCACGCCCTCCGCCTGCTGGCGCACGAGGGCGTCCTTGCCGATGAAGTCGGGCTTCTTCAGCTTCGTCACCCAGCCCAGCCCCGCCTCCAGCGGCGTGGTGTCCTGGTCGATGTCGTTGCCGTAGAGGCAGTACTTCATCTCCAGGCGCAGCGTGTCGCGGGCGCCCAGGCCCACGGGGGTGACGTCGAACTCCTTGCCCGCCTCCATGATCGCCGGCCACATCGCCCCCGCGCCCGTGGCGGGCAGGAAGATCTCGAAGCCGTCCTCGCCGGTGTACCCGGTGCGGGCCAGCACGCAGCCCTCCACCCCGGCCACCGCGCCGCGGGCGACGTGGAAGGAGGGGATGGCGGAGAGGTCCACCGCCGTCATCTTCTGGATGAGCGCCGCGGCGTGGCGACCCTGGATGGCCACCTGCGCCCAGCCGTCGCTCTCGTCCTCGACGGAGACGGCCGGGTTCGGGTTGTTCTCCTTCATCCAGGCGAAGTCCTTCTCCCGGTTCGAGGCGTTCACGCAGATCAGCACCTCGTCGTCCGTCAGCTTGTAGACGATGAGGTCATCCACGATGCCGCCGTGGCCGTAGCACATCGCCGTGTACTGCGCGTGCCCGTCCACCAGCTTGAGGTCATTGGTCACCAGGTGGCGCACCGCGTCGATGGCGCCCGGGCCCCGGAACCACACCTCGCCCATGTGGCTCACGTCGAAGAGGCCCACGCTGGCGCGCGTAGCCTTGTGCTCGGCCATGAGCCCCGTGTACTGCACGGGCATCTCCCAGCCACCAAAGTCGATCAGGCGGGCGCCCGCCTCCTTGTGGAAGGAGAAGAAGGGGGTGCGGCGAAGGGACATGGGGGCTCCGTGCGCCGGTCAAACCGGCGGAGAGGAAAGAATGAAAGAGTCT
>CAZTOW010000025.1:0-137531 GCA_964615375.1 uncultured Enterobacterales bacterium | reverse complement strand
GAGGATCAAAGCTGCAATTCCATGGCGCTTTCGTCGTCGTAAAGGAGCCGCACCCGTTTGCCCGCTGGAGTAGGGTCTACAGGATCAGCAGCGAGTCTTCGACGAGCGCGAACAGATCGGTCATGGTCCAGGTCTCGCCGTCGTGGACCAGCGTGCCGTTCAGCGGCCCATAGTACTGGTTGAAGTCGGCGTGCACGTACCAGAGGAAGTCCTGCTGGTCGCGGCGGTGGTGGTCGGGGCGGACCGTGACGGTCAGGACGGCGTCCTCACCCTCGGGAGAGGAGATGCTCCAGTCGCTGGTCTCGCGGGTGTCCTCGTCCAGGATCTCGTAGTCGAAGCTCACGTCTGGCAGCTTGAAGAGCTCCTCGCCCACCCAGACGGCGTACTTGAGCGCGTCGATCTTCGGGCTCGCGCCCTCCTGGTCCTTCGCGATCTGCAGCGAGACGAGCTCCTGCTCGCCGCTGCTGCTGGTGGCCAGACCCACAGCCGACAGGTAGTTCCAGTTCTGGATGGTGCTGCGGTGGCCGAGGGTGCGGTCGAAAGACCCGATGGTCCCAGCCGGGATCTCCTCGGGGCCGTCTCCGCGGTCCAGGGTGGCCTCCACGATCTCCACGGTCCCGTAGAACTGTAGCCAACCGTAGCCGGGGACGGAGCGGGTCGTCTGGATCAGCGGCGGGCCGAAGGGGATGGCGGTGCCCTCGAAGGACATGTCCTCGGCGAAGATGCCGAATTCGATGCTCCCGTCTTCGAGGAAGCGCGAGTAGGACCCGTCGGCCGGGTTCTCCAGCTCGTCCCAGTTTGGGCTCACGGTCAGCAGGTTGTCGCCGAAAGCGTAACGCAGCGAGACGTTCTTCATGTCCCCGCTGGCCTTGTCCACCACGAGCAGCGCGGTGTTGGACGCGCGCGCCAGGTCGGCGATGTTGGTGACGATGAAGGCGTCGTCCGTCTCGAAGCTGAGGTGGATCCAGCCCTTGAGCGCGCTCTCCCGACCGCTGGCGTCCTCGGGGTTGATCTCGCCCGTCCACTCGGACCACCAGCCGCCCACGTAGTCACCGTCCTGATCGACCAGCGCCTCGGGGCCGGGGCGCTGCTCGTCGTATCGATCCTCGGCGTTGTCCACCACCGGGTCCGCGCAGCCGAGCAGGAGCAGGTACAGCATGATTCCTCCTCAGAAGTGGGCACCGATCGTCAGCTTCGGGCCGCCGCCCAGGGTCGGGCCGGGCACCACGGCGAATCCGGCGAGGCCAAGCCGACCCCACAGCTGCTCGCGTTGGAGCTCCACGCCGCCCTCCAGGCGCAGCATGGGCAGGGCAGGCGCCAGCGCGGTCTCCATCGCCCCGGTCAGCGCGACGCCGGCGCCGAGGGCGTGGTAGGGCCGGAGCTCGCCCTCGCCCCAGCCGTGCGACCAGGAGAGCGAGAGCGCAGGGAACTGCTCCCAGAGCCCGTAGGCCGTGTAGCTCTGGAGCTGCACGTCGAGCTGAAAGGCGTTCTGCGCCCCGCCGACGGTGTAGGCGAGGCCACCGTGCATGCCGAGTCTCGGGATGCGCGTGATCAGCCCGGTCGAGCCGTCCAGCGCCACCGTGGCCCCGACCTGTTGTTCGAGGGCGCGAGCCTCCCCGCTGAGGAGTGAGCTGAGCAGCAGCGTCACGAGCGTCATGTTGACCCTCCGTTACGTGGGTCCCATCTTCCAAGAGCATAGGCGCGCTGGCGCTCAGGGGAAGGGCCTCCGCGCCCCGGCGCCCCCAAGACGCGCGCGCCCCTTGACGTCTCCCGGCCTCGCCCCTAGCTTGACGCCCAGGGGGAGCTCTCCGTGACCCGCACCGCCTCACCGACCCAGCCCGAGGAGCGCTCGCGCCTGCGGCTCTCCGAGCTGATGAACTGGGCGGGGCTGTTCACCATCGCCCGCGCGCCGGTCGCGCTGATCTTCCCCTTCTTCGCCGATCAGCCCTGGGTCGCGCTGGGGCTCTACCTGGCGGGCGTGAGCACGGACGTCATCGACGGGATCATCGCCCGCCGCACCGGCACTATGAGCTACACCGGGGCCATGGTGGACGGGTACATGGACAAGCTGCTGCACGCGGTGGTGGCGCTCAGCCTGACCTGGCAGGGGGTGATGCCGGCCTGGTGGCTGATCTTCTGGTTCATGCGGGAGTGGGTGCAGCTGGGGATGCTGCCCTTCCTGCTGCCCGCCTACCTGCGCGGGGAGTTCAAGCCGCGCGGAGCCAACCGCCTGGGCAAGAACACGACCCTGGCCCTGGCCTTCGCCATGGTCGCGACCATGGTGGGGCAGGCGGAGCTGGCGCTCGGGCTGACCCTGCTGACGGGCGCGCTGGGCCTCGGCGCCTCGCTGATCTACATGAAGCAGATGGTGGAGGATCGGCGCGCGAGGCACGCGACGAGGATATAATCTCATCATGCGCTCCCCAGCCTCCTTCGAGATCCGCGAGCCGGGTACCTTCACCGTCGATCAGGTGAAGGAGGGTGGCCGCTACGAGCTCGTCGACGGGCACCCGATCTACTGCGCGCCCAGCGGCGGGGATCACGCCAACGCGACCGCGGCGACCAGCCTCGTGCTGGGGACGGATCCGGCCGTGGACGAGTTCGGGACGGACGCCGGCTACACCCAGGGCAGGAAGCAGCTCCGCGCGCCGGACGTCTCTGTAGGCAACGTGCCCAACCGGCCCGGCTGGGTCTCGGGCGCGCCGCGTCTGGCGGTGGAGCACGCCGCGCGCGGTCAGGACGAGGACGATCTGCACGCCAAGGTGGCGGAGCTGCTGGCCGCGGGCACGGAGCAGGTCTGGGTGGTGCGGCTCACGGGCCCGCGCCGGGTCGAGGTCTGGCGCCAGGACGGCACCACCGGGATGTACGTCCCGGGCCAGAGCATCGAGGCTCCCGGCATCCTGGCGCGCCCGGTGCGCGTGGACGCCCTCTTCGATCCCGAGCTCGCCCGCGAGGTGGCGCTGGACAACATGCTCGCTCGCCACGGCTACCAGGGGCTGGACCAGGTCCGCGAGAAGGGTCGCCTCGAAGGTCGCGAGGAGGGTCGCCTGGAGGGGCGCGTGAGAGGCCGCATCGAAGGACAGGAAGAGGGTCAGGTCCTCTCCCTGCGCGCGGCCCTGCTCGACGTGCTGGACGCCCGAGGGATCCCGCTCTCCGACCAGCAGCGGGCGCGTGTCGAGGGCTCGCAGACGCCGGACGAGCTCAAGCGTTGGATCCGCGCCGCGGCCACGGCCCGCTCGGCGGAGGATCTGGCCCTCTCCGACGTCTGAGGCTGGCGGAGATTCGACGAGCGGCGGGCGCACCGTTAGGTCCGTACCTTCCGCCTGGAGTCGCCCCTTGCCCGAAACACCTCCCGCGGTGGCCGAGGAGCTCGCGCTGCTCGAGCGCACCCGCGCCTGGCTGCTGGAGAACCCCGAAGAGAAAGGCGCGTCCGAGGTCGAGATCGCCGAGGCCCTGGTGCGCATGCAGCGCGAGCTCGGCACGGCCCGTGGGGACGATCGCGCCGCCCTGCGCCAGCAGATCGAGCACATGATGGCCCTGCTCGACCAGGTCCGGAAAGGAAAGTCCCGGGAGAGCGTGGACCCGGACTCGCCCTACTTCGGCCACCTGCGCCTGCGCGAGGGCAAGCGGTCGCAGGACGTCTTCCTGGGCCGCGCCACCCGCGTCGGGCCGGGCGTGCGCATCGTGGACTGGCGGAACGCGCCGGTCAGCCACCTCTTCTACCTCTACGAGCAGGGGGACGAATTCGCCGAGGAGCTGGGCGGGCAGGTGCGCGAGGGCCGGGTGGAGGCGCGCCGCACCCTGCACGTCGCCGGCGGGGCGCTGCTGCGCGTGGGCTCCCGCGAGGGGAGCTGGGTGCGGGAGGGCGCCGAGAGTGGCTGGCGGGCGCTGGAGCGGGAGAGCGCCCACCTGGCGGGCGGCCAGGGCTCGGCGCTGCGGGCGGGGCGCTCGGGCTCGGCCCTGGGCGGCGGGAAGCTGCGCGCCGACAAGCACCTGCCGGACATCGCCGCCCTCATCGACGCCGAGCAGTTCGCGCTCATCACGGCGTCCGAGAGCGGGGTGGTCGTGCTGCGCGGCTCGGCGGGCAGCGGCAAGACCACCGTGGCCCTGCACCGCGTGGCCTGGCTCTGCTACGAGCACCCCCGCCGCTTCCCGGCCCCGCGCGTGCTGGTGATGGTCTGGGGGCGCGCGCTGCGCGACTACGTGGCCCACGTCCTGCCCGCGCTGGGGGTGGAGGGCGTGCGCGTCACCACCTGGGACGACTGGGCGCGCCTCCAGGTGCTCCGCCACTACCCGCACATCCCGAACCGCCGCGCGGACGACACGCCTGAGTCCGTCACCCGCCTGAAGGTCCACCCCCGCCTGCCCGAGCTCCTGGCCGAGCACGTCCGCGGGCGCCCCGGCCGCGCCAGCATGGAGCGCGCCGTGGACGACTGGGCCACCTTCCTGACCCGCCCCGACGTCCACGAGGCCCTGCTGGGCGAGGAGATCGCCCCGCGCGCCCGGGAGCGGGCCCTGGACTGGTGCGTGGCGGCCTGCTCGGCCGTGCAGCGCTGGCTGGAGGGGGACCGCGAGTCGGACGTGGCGCGCCTGGACCCGGAGGACGACGCGCTCCTCCTGCGCGTCTGGCAGCTCCGCTGCGGTCCGCTCACCGACATCGGCAACAACCCGGTGCGCTACGCTCACCTGGTCATCGACGAGGTGCAGGACTTCTCGCCGGTGGAGGTGCAGGTGCTCCTGGGCGCGGTCTCCGAGCCGAAGAGCGTGACGCTGGCCGGCGACACGCAGCAGCACATCGCCGGGGTGGCGGGCTTCTCCAGCTGGACGGACTTCCTCGCCCGCGCCGGCCTGCCCCCCAGCTCCACCGCCACGCTCAAGGTCAGCTACCGCTCCACCCACCCGGTCACGCGCTTCGCGCTGCACGTCCTCGGCCCCCTGGCCGAGCAGGACGAGCGCCCCACCACCACCCGCGACGGCCCACCGGTCGAGCTCTTCCGCTTCTCCGAGCACGGCGCCGTCGTCGCCTTCCTGGCCAGCGAGCTCGGCGCCCTGCGCGACCGCGAGCCCCTGGCCAACGTGGCGCTGCTGACCCCCGACCCCGAGCTCTCGCGGATCTATTACGAGGGCCTGCTGGCGGCCGAGCTGAGGGGCGTCCGGCGGGTCGAGCGCCAGAAGTTTGCCTTCGCCCCTGGGATCGACGTGGTCGAGGTCGGCGAGGTCAAGGGCCTGGAGTTCGACTACGTCGTCATCCTGGAGGCGTCCGCCCGCTACTGGCCCGACACCGACCATCACCGCCGCCTGCTCTACGTGGCCGCCACCCGCGCCGTCCACCAGCTCTGGCTGACCAGCGTGGGTCCCCCGAGCAGCCTGTTGCCCACGGAGGACGCCGATGCGCTCTGACACCGACGCTGTGCTGGCCCGCCTGGAGGAGGGAGGCTGGGAGCGCCTCGCCACGGCCTGGGTGGATCACCTGCTCTGCCGCCCCGTGGCCGACCTGCTGGAGCCCTCGCTCATCGCCCAGCTCGCCGTCGCCACGCTGGAGGCCACGGTCGACAACGCCCAGACCGAGCGCTTCATCCGGGAGAAGCTGGAGGAGGCCCGCGCCCGCGTGCCCGCCGGCACCCTGCGCCCGCGCGTGCCCCCCGAGGTCGTCACCCCCCTGGCCCGCCTGCTGGCCCGCCCCTACCAGCCTGACCGCGCCCTGGTCCGCCGCCTGCTGAGGCACGAGGCGGTGGAGCGCATGTTCAAGGACACGCTGGCCAGCGCCATCCACGCCTTCGCCCGCAAGCTGCGCGCCCCGCCCATCGGCGGCGGGGCGATCAAGGGCCTCGGCCGCCTGCGCGACAGCTTCGGCGAGGGGATGCGGGAGACCCTGCTGGGCGGGCTCTCCCAGGAGCTGGAGAAGCAGGCCGAGCTGAAGGTGCGCGACTTCGTGGACGGCGCCATCCAGGCCATCATGGACGAGCTCGCGACCTACCTCTGCCTGCCGGAGAACGCCGCGAGACAGGGCGCGTACCGGGCCTACATCCTGGACACCCTGCTGGACACGGACCTGCAGACGCTGTCCCGGGAGCTGGACAAGCTGGACCCCGACGCCACCGTGGAGACCGCCCGCGCCGTCCTGCGCGCCGTGCTCTCCCGCCCGGAGCTGAAGGGCGAGATCCGCGCCGGGCTGGAGGCCCTCGCCCGCGAGGCCGGCGCCCGCACCGTGGGCCAGACCCTGGCGGAGGCCGGGATCGGCCCGGAGAGCTGGCGGCCCAGCCTGGAGGCGATGATCGCCCGCGAGGCCCGGAGCTTCGGCCAGAGCCCGACCTTCCGGATCTGGGTGGAGACGATACTAGGATGATTCCTAGTTTAAGCCGCCCCCGCCTCCCGCAGCACCGGGATCCGGGTACACATGGCCTTGACCAGCGGCATCTTCGGCTCCAGCTCGTCGATGGTCCAGCGCATGGCCTGGACCAGGTGCTCGGGCGGGGGCAGGAGGTTGAGCGGCGAGAGCCGGCGCTGCAGCGGGACGTAGAGGTTCGCGTAGGGGACGTTCTTGACGACGTTCATCCGGGCGATCTGCTGGAGCGGGTACATCAGCACGTTCCTACGCTGCGGCGAGAAGCAGTCAATCGCCAGCACGAAGGGGTTTCGCCCCCCGATGGCCCCGTTCATGACGTGCTGGAAGGCCGGGCGGGCCGGGACGTTGTTCACCAGCCCGCCCTCGGTGAGCCGGGTGAGCCCGTAGCGGGCGTAGAGGTTGTCCAGCAGGCGCTTCATGCGCGCGTCGTCGCGGTAGATGTCGTAGTGGATGAGCCCGGTCACGGCGGCGGAGAAGCCGGCGGCGTCCAGCACGTCGGCGTCCAGCGTGTGCGGGTCCATCCCGAAGACCACCTCGCGCAGGGTCTCCGGCTCGCTCATCAGCTCCCGGGCGATGCTGGCCAGCTTGCCCAGGCGCATCATGGCGCTGGGCTTGAGGATCTGCTTCGCGTCGACCGCGTCGTCCAGGAAGTGCTCGAAGTAGTCCAGATCGTGCTTGAGCCCGCCCACCGTGAGCCCGGTCGCCACGACCAGCAGCGGGACGGGCAGCTCGCGGAAGGTGAGCGTGTGGCCGTCCGAGCCCTGGAAGAGGTGGCCGATGGCGCCGCGCAGGTAGAGGCGCAGGCTGGCGGGGAGCCCGTAGATGCTCGGGGCGTCCTGGCGAACCCGGAAGACGGTGTTCCAGGACAGGCGCCGCGCCGCCGCCATCAGCGTCCCGCCGTCAAAGCTCGGGTGCCGCGCCCGGAACAGGCCCATCAGCGCGCCCATGGAGGTGCCCGCCAGCAGGCTGGGCTGGAGCCGGTGCCGGTGCAGGAGCGCATAGGCCCCGGCGTAGCCGTAGCCGCTGCCCCCGCCGCCCCCGCAGACCACCACGAGCTGCCGCGCGCAGACCTCCTCCTCCAGGTTCTCCCGGTCCACGTCCCCGCGGGCCAGGAGCCGCGCCCGCTGCTCGCGCGTCGCCGCCACCAGGGGCGGGAGCACGCGGATGGCCCCCCAAAGGGTCTCGTCCGCCTGGAGGTGCGGGCGAAGCGCCTCGATCACGCGCCAGCGGTGGGCGGCCAGCGCCCCGCTCACGTCCACGTCCCGGCCCTCGGGCCCGCGCAGCGTGGTCAGCCGGGCGAAGGAGAGCACATAGCGGAGCGCCCCCAGCAGCTCGGCGCTGACCTCGCCGGGGCGGGCGAGATCGCGCTCGACGACGGCCATCTCCAGCTCGTCGAGCGGCTTGCGGATCTCCAGGCGCGGGTCTTCCACCGGGGCAGGCTCCTCCACCTCAATCGTATCCTGACACGATGGCGCGGGGCCAGTCAGCGACCCGACGATCTGGGGTTCAACTCCTCCGTTGTCACATGCTGATCGCCCGGGGGAGTGTCGAGGCCTGTCGAGGCGTGCCGCCAACTCGAGCGCCGCTCGCCCTCGGAGGGCAGCTTCAGACACCTTGACCAGAACTTGTCGTTCTTCGCTTACCAGTCGCCGCGAACAGGGACATGATGTGATGAGTGCGGGCGGCATCGCGGCGCCCGCCCGGGAGCCTTCCATGAGTACGTTGATTCTCTTCTGGGGACTGGCCGCATGCAGCGAGTTCGAGCTCGTCAGCACCGAGGACGACGCTCGCGACGAGGTCGGGATTCTGAAGGTAGATCCCGGGCTCCTTGACTTCGGTGTGATCCCGGATGGCGAGGTCGCGGCCGATCAGGTGGTCACGCTGACATCGATCGGTGCGTTGCCTGTCGAGCTCAGCGCGATCGCCGTCGAGGGCTCGGGCGCGTTCACGCTGACCGGCGTCGAGGAGGGCCTGGTGCTCGATCCGGGGGAGTCGACCGAGCTGATCGTCAGCTTCGTGCCGGATCTCCAGCGGGACGAAGGCGAGCTCGTGGTCGAGAGCGACGCTGCGGAGCCCCTCCAGACCGTCCAACTGACCGGCGCGCGCTCCTATGCCTGGCTCGAGCTCTCGCCGACCGAGCTCGCGCTGCATTCTGAGCTGGGTGAGCAGGTCACAGGGGAGGTGCTGGTCACCAGCGTGGGCACCGCCGACCTGGAGCTCTCCGGGATGATCCTCCAGGAGGACGCCTTCACCGCCGAGGGAGAGCTCCCGATCACGCTGGCGCCGGGCCAGAGCACCACGCTGACCGTGACCTATCGACCCGAGACGCCTGGAGAGACCGTGGAGGGCCGAATCTGGCTTGGCACCAACACCGAGGCCGGCCAGGCGGTCGTCCCGCTCGTGGGCACCCAGGACCCCGGGTGCATCGGGCTGGGGGAGGCCTGGGACCGCGGCGATCTCAGCGCGAAGGTCAACCGCGGCGGCTCCCTGGTCGTGGAGAGCGGCTCGGCTGACCTCACGATCTGCATCGATCGTTGGTACGTCTGGCTGTCCGAAGACAGCCAGGATCTCGGAGCGGGCGACATGAACGGGGACGACGGCGACATCTACCCCCTGGGCTCGCTGGAGATCTCGGAGAGCGAGAGCCTCTCCTTCGAGGCCGCCGCCACCGGCGGGCCCGCCTGGTACTGCATGGAGGAGACCCAGCGGACCAGGTCCGGCTCGTCCTACGAGTTCATCGGCGCGCGCGTGCCTGAGCCCATGCTCACCTACATGCGCAACGGCGATCAGGAGTCGAGCTGGGACTGGCAGTCCTCGAACCCGGTGATGATCGCGGGTCGGCGGACCAACCTGGTGAAGATGTCTACGGCTGGCGGCGTCGAGACGGTCGGCTTCAGGGTCATCAACATGGGCGCCCAGGAGGGCACGGTGGAGGCGCGCGAGACCGGGCCCGACGGCTACTCCGCCAGCGACTTCTCGAGCCCTCCGAGCCGGACAGAGGCGGGTGAAGACGGATCGACCGTCTACATCTTCGCGTTCTCGCTGGAGGGCCGTGAGGAGACCGACCTGTACACCGACACCATCTACGACGAGATCGAGATCTCCTACAAGCTGGAGGTCCCGGAGTGCGCTGGTCGAGCGGTCCTCCCCCCGATGGAGACCCGCTGGTACGACGCCGAGGACATCCAGCGCTCGGCGACCGCGAACCCCATGGTTCTCGTCTGCGAGTGAGTCACCTGGCCGCGCCCCCTGTCGCGCCTTGACCAGGCAAGCTAGGGAGCCATCACGAGCAGGAGCGCGTTAGAAAACGCGCTCCGAACGGGATGCGGGGAGATAGCGACAGCAGTCGGGCGTTGACGTGTCCATGAAGTATCGAACCCCAGGAAACGCCCGACTGTGAGCTATCGACCAGCAAGAAAGCGCCAAGGCGCGACCGGGGGTCGCGTCTTGGCGAGGGCTGCTCAGACCTTCGAAGCCCCCCGATCCCAGAACCCGTCCAGCGCCGTCCCCGGCCGGCTCACGCGCTCCGGGGTCCACTCCGGGGGGAAGAAGCTCTGGATCTCGTACTGCAGGAAGCGGCGGTCGATCAGCACGATCACCCCGCGGTCCTCGGGCGTGCGGATCACGCGCCCGGCGGCCTGCACGACGCGGGCGAGGCCGGGAACGAGCCAGGCGTAGCGGTGGCCCTCGCCGTAACGGTCCTCGAACCAGCGCTCCAGCAGCTTGCGCTCCAGGGAGAGCGCAGGGAGGCCGAGGCCCACGATGACGGCGCCGAGGAGGCGGTCGCCGGGCAGGTCCACGCCCTCGGAGAAGACCCCACCCAGGACGCCCAGCAAGACGTGACGGCCTCCCTCTTGCAGCGCGTCCAGGGTCTCCTTGCGCTCGGCCTCGCTCATGGCGCGGGCCTGGGAGAGCACGGGGCGGCCGTCCAGGGTGAGCAGGGGGGCCAGGTCATCCCGGTGGGAGAAGCTGGAGAAGAAGACGGCGGCGTTGCCGGGGATGGCGGCCAGGGCCTCGGAGATGAGGGCGGCGGTGGCCTCGCGGTCGCGGGTGCGGTGTTTGAAGGCGGTGGTCACGCCGGGCACGATCAGCACGCGGCGGTTCTCGGGGGGGAAGGGGCTCTCCGCGCGGATGTTGTGGACGCGGCCCGGCTCCAGCCCCAGCATGTCCTGGTAGTAGCGGGCGGGCTCCAGGGTGGCCGAGAGGCAGACGCTGGATTGGAGGGACATGAACAGAGGACCCAACACAGGGGATGGGTCTCTGCACAGCAGACGCAGGCCGCCCTGCGCGAGCCCCGGGCGCGCCCAGATGGCGACCGTCTCGTCGCCGGCGCGCTCCAGGGCGGAGCGCATGCGCAGGAGGCCGCGCACCAGCTCCTGCCAGGGGTCCTGGTCTTCGCCGGGGGCCACGCGCAGGCGGTAGAGGGCCCAGGGCAGGGCCAGGGCCTCGGCGCTCTCGGCGAGATCGCGGGCGGCGGCGATCAGATCGCGGCTGATGGGCAGGGACAGCTCGCCCTCGCCCCAGGCGGCCCCCTCCTCGCCGCCCCAGCCGGCGGGGTCCTCGCCGCCTGCCCGCGCCCAGCCCTCGCTCAGCCAGGCGTGGATCTCGCGGGCGATGGCGCGGAAGGGCTCGGCCTCGGGGTCGTCGGCGTGGACGGCGGAGGCGGCCTCGGCCAGCGCGCAGGACAGCGCGGGGCTCTGGTAGCCCATGGCGCGGTCGGGGAGGTTGTGGGCCTCGTCGACCACCGCGATCCAGCCGCCCAGGCCCTCCTCGAAGAGGCGGGTGGGGCGCACGCCGGGGTCAAAGAGGTAGTTGTAGTCGCCGATGACCAGATCGGCCCCGGCGCCCAGGTCCATGCTCAGGGCGTGCGGGCAGCAGGTGTTCTGGCGACCGAGCTCGACGATGGCGTCGCCGCCCCAGTGGGGGCCCGTCCAGGCGGCCTCGGGGAGCCCGGCGGCGCGCAGGCGGTCGTGGTAGCCGGCGGCGAAGCGGCAGGCGTCGGCGCGGCAGATGACGGCCTCGTTCAGGCAGGAGCGCTCCCGGGCGCGGAGCGAGACGGCCCGGACCCGGAGCCCGCGGGCGATCATCGCGGCCACGGTCTCCTCGGCGAGGCGCTGCTGGGTGCCGCGGGCGGTGGCGAAGAAGACGCGGGCGTCGGCGCGGCGGGCGGCCTCCAGCGCGGCCCACAGCGCGCTCGCCGTCTTGCCCAGCCCGGTGGGGGCGCAGAGCAGGAGGTGGCGCCCGCCCTGGAGCGCGCTGAAGATCTCGTTGGACAGGGCCTCCTGGCCCTCGCGGAAGCTCGGGTGGGCGAAGGGGACGGCGTGCTGGCGCCGCTCGGCGCTCCAGGCGAGGCGGGCCTCGCGCTGGGCGAGGATCCAGCGCAGCCGCGCCATGACCTCGTCGTGCGTCCCGTCCCGGGGCTCGACGTGCAGCACGCGCAGCGAGCCGTCCAGGATGGAGGAGAGCACCAGGCGCCCCACGGCGGGCCGGTCCTGGGCCAGCAACAACCACAGGTAGAGCTGGACCTGTTCGTGCCAGTCGGGGAAGTCCTCCGCGGACAGCCTGGACAGCCTGTCCTCGGGCAGCGCGGTGGTCTTCAGCTCCTCCACCACCAGGACCTCGCCCTCCTCGTAGAGCCCGTCCAGGCGCCCGGAGAGCGTGACCTCCCAGCCCTCCACCATCAGCTTGAGGCGGACCGTGACCTCCGACGCATAGCCGGCTACGACCTCACCCTGGCGCTGCTGCCAGGCGACGTGGGCGCGCTGCCCGGCGCGCATCCGGGTGGTGGCGGACCAGGCCAGGGAGATGCGCAGATCGCCTCTCGGCGCGCTGGCCTCCAGCAGGTCGTGGACCCCGAGATCGAGGGTCTTTCGCGCGTCGTCGAAGCGGAGCACGGGCAGGATCCGGGTCCAACCTTTCAACTTAACTTGTTTTCCTGTGTCGTCCAGCGCGCCGCCTGCTAACCTGGACGCATGGGGCTCCTGACGCTGCTGCTCCTACAGCTCCTGCTCGTGGGGAGGGGTGCGCTCGCGGCGCAGCCCCCCGGCGCCTTCCTGACCCGGACGCTGACCACGGCGGACGGGCTCGGCGGGACCGACGTGCGCGCGCTGGAGCTGGGCGCGCCGGGCGAGCTGCTGGTGGGGACCGAGGCGGGGGCCCGCCGCTTCGACGGGGGGCGCTTCGAGGCCCTGTCTCCGCCGCCCGGCCTGGACGCGCCGGGGGTCAAGGCCATCCTCCCGCTGGAGGACGGGGCGCTGATCGCCAGCGAGGGCGGGCTCTGGCGTTGGGGCCCCGAGGGCGCGCAGATGATCGCGGCGCGGGTGATGCCGGGGCTCCACGTCGCGCTGGAGCGCCTCCCCGACGGCCGGATCCTGATGGCCGACGGGGAGGGGATCTTCGAGGTCCACCTGAGCCCACCCCGGCTGGAGCCCCTGCTGGCGGGTGAGCTCCCCGACGGGCTCGGGCCGCGCGCGCTGCTGGCGGACGAGGGCGGGGTCTGGGTGGGCGGCGTGGGCGGGCTCTACCGCCTGGAGGACGGGCGGCTGAGCTGGCGCACGGACGGGGCGGTGCGCGCGCTGCTGGCTGACGACGAGGGGCCGCTGGTGGGGCGCGAGGACGGGCTCTACCGGTCGGACGGTAGCGAGGTCCTGCTGCACCCGCGCTGCTTCGTCACCAGCCTGGCCCGGATGAAGGACGGGCGGGTGGTGGCGGGCTGCGGGGACGGCGCGCGGCTGGGGCGACCGGGGGGGGCCTGGGAGCAGCTCGACGAGGCGCGGGGGCTGCCCGGGCCCGTGGTCATGTCGGCGGCGGCGGACCCGGAGGGCAACCTCTGGCTGGGCAGCTTCGGACAGGGGCTGGTGCGCGTCTCCAACCTGGACGTGCGGATCTGGGGTCGGGAGTCGGGCCTGCCCTCCAACCGGGCCCTGATGCTGCCGCTCCAGGAGGGCGGGCTCCTGCTGGCCTCGCTGGGCGGGGCGGTGGCGCTCAGCCCGGATCTGACGCCCACCCCGGTGCCCATGGCCGAGGACGACGGGCTCTTCGACGTGACCCAGGACGCCGACGGGCGGGTCTACGGGATCACCTACGGGCACGTCTGGCGGCTGCTGCCCGGCCCCGCCGAGCTGATCGGCGAGGCGCCTTATGGCGCGGCGATCCTGGTCACCCTGCCGTCGGGGGTCTTCGTCGCCGACACGAGCTCCAGCATGCTGCGGCCGGTGGGGAGCGAGGCCGAGCCCTTCCCCGTCCCGGAGGATCTGCTGGACGCGCGCCTGGTCTCGCTCGGCCCCGGCGAACTCGTGGGCGCGGGGGTGGACGGGATCTGGCAGCTCGTGGGCGACCTCTGGACGCGCCGCTTCGATGGGCCGGGCCGCTGCCAGCGGGGCGAGGCGGCCATGGAGGGCGAGGCCCTCTGGGTGGGGTGCTCGCGCGGCGTGTTCCGACGGGAGGGGGACGGCTGGGTGGCGGCCCTGGAGTCGGAGACGGGGGAGGTGCGCGATCTGCTCGCCCTGGACGGGGAGATCTGGGCCAGCCTCTCCGACCGGCTGGTGCGCGTGTGGCCCAGCGAGCTGGTGATCGATCGGCAGCGCGGGCTCCCTGCGGTGGGGCTGACCCCGTCCGGCGGGCGGGGGCTGGAGGGCCTCGCGGGCTGGCTGCTGGCCAGCTCGGAGCGGGGCGTGATCTGGCTGCGCCCGGAGAGCTTCGAGGAGGCGCCCGCGCCGCCGGTGGCCCGGATCGCCGGGGTCAACGTCGGCGGGATCTCGGTGGCGCCGGACGCCATCCCGCACGACGCCGCGCTGATCCGCGTGGCCCTCTCCGAGGACAGCCTGAGCGATCCGGGGCAGATCGACTACCGCTTCCGCCTGGACGACACCGCCTGGTCGGAGGCGACGGGGGAGGACAGCCTGCAGCTCGCCGGGCTGGGGCCGGGGCGGCACCGGCTGGAGGTGGTGGCGCGCCGCGACGGCGGGGCCTGGAGCGAGGAGATGGCGGCCCTGGACTTCCACATCCGGCCGGCCTGGTGGCAGCGGCGCGGGGTGCAGGCGGGTCTCGGGCTGGCGCTGCTGGGCGGCCTCGGCGTCGTCGTGCTGGAGCGCACCCGGCGCTTCCGGGCCGAGCTCCGCCTGCTGCGCGAGCGCAAGGACATGCTCCAGACCTTCGGCCGCTTCCTGACGACGGAGGTGGCCGAGGACGTCATGAGCGGGCGCCTGCGGGCGGAGGGCGAGAACCGCGACGTCACGGTGATCTTCGCCGACATCCGGGGCTTCACGCCCATGTCCGCGCGCATGCAGCCGCGGGACGTGGTCGCCCTGCTGAACGCCTGGTTCAGCGCGATGGTGGCCGAGATCGAGGCGGAGGGCGGGACGGTCAACAAGTTCATGGGCGACGCCGTCATCGCCGTCTTCGGCGCCCCTCGGCACATGCCGGACCACGCCGATCGCGCGCTGCGGGCGGCCACCGCCATGGCCCGCGCGGCCGAGCGCCTGGAGACCCCGCTGCGCGCGCGCTTCGGCGAGACGGTGCGCGCGGGGATCGGCGTGAACAGCGGCATGGTGGTCGCCGGCCCGGTGGGCTCGCCCAACCGCATGGAGTACACGGTCTACGGGGACACCGTGAACATCGCCGCCCGCGTGGAGGCGCTCACCCGCACCCTGGAGGCCGACGTGCTGGTGGCCGACGACACGGTGCAGCGGCTGACGCGCCCCTTCGAGCTGGTCCACCTGGGCGCGCACGAGCTCCGGGGCGTGCCGCAGCCGGTGACCATCTGGAGGCTCACCATCCCCCGCCTGGGGGACGCCGAGCTCCAGGAGCAGCTCCGGCGAGCGCGGGAGCGGCGCAAGAAGGGCTAATCGATCTAGTTCGTGTTCGCGCTATACGGCACGAGGGTCTCGCGGAAGTGCTCGGTCCAGGGCACGGGCTTGAGCGTGCGCGGGTCCACCCGCACGATGACCCGCGTGCCATGGGCGTGCTCGGTGTCCTCGTCCAGCGGCAGCATGCGGAAGCCGAAGGTGAGGCTGGTGCGGCCGAGCTTCTGCACCCAGACGCGCACCCGCACCTGGCCGACGCCGTGGACGGGGCGCTGGTACTCGACGTGGTTGGCGCGGACGAGGTGGAACTGGTCCGGGTTCTTCTGCGCGTCCAGGAGCCCGCCCCAGCCGAGGTGGTGCCAGAAGGAGCCGATGGTTCGCTCGAACATCAGCAGGTAGCGGGCGTTGTGGAGGACCTGGAAGGCGTCGAGGTCGTCGAAGTAGACGTCGTGGACGTTCTCGTGGAATCGCATGGCGCGGAGGCTAACCTGCTCCCCGGCCGGCGCACGGAGGAGATCAGCGCTCCTGCGCCAGGCGCTGGCCGAGGCGCAGGGCCAGGGCGGCGATGGTCAGGGTGGGGTTGGACGTGCCCACGGTGGGGAAGACGGCGCTGCCGATGACGCTCAGGTTCGGGTGGTCGTGGGCGCGAAGGTCAGGATCGACCACGCTCTCCCGCGGGTCCCGACCCATGCGGCAGGTCCCCGAGGGGTGGTGGACGCTCTGCAGGGGCAGGGTGTTGCGCAGGGGCTCGGCGCCGATGGCGGCGATGAGGCGCGCCAGCAGGGCCTCGGCCTCGGCGGCGCCGCGGCGGGTGTACTCGGGCACGCGGAAGGAGACCGCGGGGCGGGGGTTGCCGTGCGCGTCGAGGGCGCTCGCGTCGGCCTCGATCCGGTTCTCCTCGTCGGGCGGGACCTCGACGATGGCGCCGAGCCGGAGGTGGCGCGAGCAGAGCTGGGCGAGGCGGCGCTCGATCTCCTCGACGGGCCTGCCCTCGGCGAGCATCTGCTCGGCGAAGGCCGTGGGGTAGCGGTCGGAGCCCCACCAGCCGGAGTTGAAGATCTCCACGCGGAAGGCGGCGCGATCCCGCCGGGCGGGCGTGTCGCGCAGGTCGTCCAGGCAGGAGGTGACCAGGGGGCCGCGATAGGGGAAGACCGGCTCATGGGTGAGGGCCAGGGCGTTGACGAAGAGGTGGTCCATCAGCCCGCGCCCGACCTTGCCGCTCTGGTTGGCCAGCCCGCCCGACCAGCGCCCGTCGGCCGAGGCCAGCAGGAGGCGGGGGGTCTCGACGGCGTTGGCGGCCAGCACGAAGCGGCGCCCGCGGGCCACGAAGGGCGATCCGTCGGCGTGGCGGCCCTGGAGCTCCGCCACCTCGTCCCGCGGCCCGAGCACGATCCGAGAGACCACGGCGCCGGTGACCAGCCTGGCCCCGGCGGCTTCGGCGCGATCGACGTGGAGGGTGGCGGTGTAGCGCGCGCCGACCGGGCAGATGGGCACGCAGCTCGCCGAGCCACAGCAGGCGGCCCGGCCCCGCCAGGGCTCCGCCGCGCGGGCCTGGGGGCCGACCCGGACGTGGAGATCGAGCTTGCTGGCGGCCTCCGCGACCTGGCGGTCCAGGTAGGTCATGGGCAGGGCCGGGAGGGGGAGGGGGGCGCTGCGGTCGGGGCCGGTCGGCTCGTCCCCGGAGACGCCGAGCTCGGCCTCCGCCCGGACATACCAGGGCTCCAGGTCGTCGTAGCCGATGGGCCAGTCCACGCCGAGGCCGTAGCGGCGCTTCATCTCCAGGTCGGCGCGCAGGAGGCGGGGCGTGTTGCCGAGCCAGTGCCAGGTGGAGCCGCCCACGGCGCGCTCGTAGAGGGCGTTGTAGAGCTCGGGGCCGCGCTGCACGTAGTGGCGGTGCGGGTCGTCCTGCACGGGGCGCGGGGCGTGGGGCAGGTCCTCGTAGGGGGCGTCGGGGCTGGTGCGCTCGCTGAGCAGGAAGCGGCGCACGGCGGCGGCGCGGTCGATGCGCGGTCCGCTCTCCAGGAGGAGCACGTCGCGTCCGGCCTCGGCCAGGGTGAGCGCGACCAGGGCGCCCGCGGGCCCGGCGCCGACGATGATCACGTCCGCTTCGTAGGTGCTCAGCGCCCCTCCAGGCCGGGCGGCGGCGCGCCCCAGCGCGCGGGCCCGTCGTGGCAGAGGCCGCGGGGAGCGCCGTATCCCATGGCCGTCCAGGGCAGGCTGGCGGGGAAGAGTCGGCGGCGCAGGCCGTCCGGGCCCAGCACGACGCCCGCGTACCAGCCGCGCAGGACCTCCAGCCGTGTGCGCTCGTCCTCGGCGCTCAGGGTCTCCTCGTCCTGAAGGCGCGCGGCGAGCTGGTCCAGGCGGGCCTGGGCGCCCTCTCCCGCGCTGAGCGCCGCGTGCAGGGCCGCCGCCTCGCCCGCGTCCAGATCCTCGCGCCCCAGCAGGCGCCGGGAGAGCAGGAGGAAGCGCTGGATCGGCTCGGGGGGCGGGCTGCAGCCGGGGAGCAGCGCCCCGGGGAGCAGGGTGGCGGCCACACTGGCGCAGAGCAGCGCGCGGCGGGTGAGGGGAGGGGAGCGCATCGGGAGAGGCTACCCCATCCTCGAGGGGCGGACGGGCGCGGCGCTCAAAGGGGAGGGATGAGCCGCAGGGGCTCGGCGCGGGCGCGGGCGGCCTCGTCGGGGCTCATCGCGCCCAGGCGCACGAGGTTGTCCAGGACGCGCTCGATGCGGGCGTTGGGCGGGCGGCCCTCCACGAGCCCGGTCTGATAGAAGGTGCGCGGGGCAGGCAGGATGGCGGCGAGGAAGGTGGCCTCCTTCCAGGTCAGCCCGGCGGGGGACTTGAGGAAGTAGAGCTGGGACGCCGGGCCGACGCCGTAGGTCCCGGGCCCCAGCTCGACGACGTTCAGGTAGAGCTCCAGGACGCGCGGCTTGCCCAGGCGCCGCTCCAGCTCGACCGCCACGGTGAGCTCGCGCAGCTTGCGCAGGAGGGTGCGGTCCCCGTCGAAGAAGAGGTTCTTGGCGAGCTGCTGCGTGAGCGTGCTACCCCCGCGGGGGCGCTCCTCCCCGGCCGCCCAGGCGTCCAGCGCCTCCTGGATGGCCTCCAGATCGTAGCCGGGGTGTCGCCAGAAGGCGGCGTCCTCCGCGGCGACCACGGCGGCGGGCATCTTGCCGGCCTCGCGGAGCGGCACCCAGCCGGGGCTGCCCTCGCCGGTGCTGCGGACCAGGAGCTCACCTTCGGGCCCCGGCGCGCGCCAGGTGAATGTCCCGCCGCGCAGCGCGTCCAAGGGAGGAGCGGCCCCGTCCGCCTGGAGCCCGTCCGCCGAGGGCACCGCCCGCCAGCGCCAGGGCGGGCCGTGCAGCGCGAGCTCCAGGCCCAGGGTCCCGCGCAGGTCGGCCTCCGCCTCGGGGACCTGATCGCCAAAGAGGCCGGCGACCGCCGACAGGGGCGCGGGGCCCAGGCTCAGGGTGAGATCGACCTGCTGGGGCTCCAGGCCGAGCACCCCGCGCGCCCGCCAGGGAAGCTCGCCCAGCGCGCCCTCGGCGTCCACGGCCCCGTCTCGGCGCAGGCTCGCGCGCCCGCTCAGGGGGAGCGGGCCGAGGGGGGCGGGGGCCAGCGCCTCCCAGGACACCCGGAGGTCGGGGACCTCGATCTCCAGGTCAAGCTCCTCCTTCGCGCTGAAGCGCAGGGTGAGCGCTCCCGAGACCGGGCCCAGATCCAGCTCCCGCGTGAGCGAGCCCACCCAGCGCTCGCCCTCCCGGCGGAGCTGCGCGCCCTCGCCCTGGAGGTCGGGGGTGGGGAGCAGGGGGCCGCTGAGGTCGGAGGCCAGGGTGCTCGCCCCCCAGCGCAGCGTGAGCCCGTGGACCTCCACCGCCAGGGGGAGCCCGCCCAGGAGCTCGCCGCCGCCGCTCTCCCCGCCCGCCGAGGGCTCCAGCGCGCTGAGATCGACCTCGGGGGCCTCGATCTCGACGACGGGGGAGGGGAGCAGGCGGGCGTGGAGGGCGTCGGCGCGCAGCCCGGGGCCCTCGAGCTCACGCCAGCTCGCCTCCAGCAGGCCCGCCTCGCGTGATCCCCAGCGGAGGCCGCGATCTTCGAGCGCACGCTCGGCCCGCGCGAGCACGAGCGCCCGCCCGCCGGCGAGGCCCGCGGCGAGGAGCGCGGCGGCGATCAGCGCGCGACGAGGACGGAGACCGGGCAAGACCGCACCACCGTCTCCGCGACGCTCCCCAGCAGCAGGCGCTTGAGGCCGCGCTTGCCCTGGGTGCCCACCACCACGAGATCCGCGCCGTCCGCCCGGTGTAGGATGCCCTGGGCCGGGGTCTCGGCGATGACCACGGACCGGTGCCAGCCCTCGTCGTGCTCGTCGCCGAGGGTGCTGCTCAGGACCTGCTCCAGTCGGGCCTGGGCGGGCCCGGTCTCGGCGAGGTCCAGGGCGGGCTCGACCACGGTGATGAAGTCGAGGTGGGCGCCGGCGAGGCGGGCGAGGCCCACGGCCTGGAGGATGGCGGGCTCCGGGCCGTGGCCGGGGTCCACCGCGCAGACCACGCTGCGAACGCGCTGGAAGGGGGAGCGGGCCACCAGGACGGAGCAGGGCAGCCGGCGCACGAGGCGCTCGGTGGTGGAGCCCAGGAGCACTCGGTCGATGCCGCTGGCCCCGGTGGCGCCCATCAGCGCGAGGCCGATCTGCTCCTGCTCGCAGAGGCGCTCGGCCAGGTCCAGCGGCTGCCCCGCCTCCAGGCGCATGCCCGTGGGGATGCCGTCGGCGCCGAGCTGATCGCAGAGGGGGGACAGCGCGGCCTTCGCCTCGGCCCGCCTGGCGGCCAGGGCCAGATCCTCCTCGTCCTTGTCCAGGGGCTCGCCCAGGGCGTGGGCGATGAGGACCTCGGCGTCGGAGCGCGGCGCGAGCCAGCGCACCCAGTCGCCCGCGGCCTGTGCCCGCTCGGAGAGGTCGTGGAGCCAGAGGATGCGCAGGTACATGGTCTACCCTCCCTCCCTTGCGGGGCTGGCGGTCAAGGCGGACAGGGGCTCGTCCAGGCGGGACTCCAGGGCGTCGAGCCGCTCGCTCATGCGCCGGACCAGGGGGTCGGGCCCGCCGCGGTTCAGCCCGGCGACCCCGCGCCAGCGCCGCAGCACCTCGGAGCCCCGGATCTGGCTGGGGGGCACAGCCGGGGCGAAGCCGCCCTGATCGGTGGCGATGACGAGGCCGGCGTCCTCCAGCACGTTGAGCGCGGTGAGCACGCTGGCGGGCTCCACCCCCATGCGCACGGCGAGGGCGTTGGGGTCGCCCGGCCCGGCGCCGCGCTCGAACTGCTCGCAGAGCAGCACCATCACCGTGAGCGCGAACATCCCGTCCGGCCAGCGCACCTGCGCGTCCTCGTCCAGGTCCACCGCCTGCTTCGCCGCGTGCTGCCAGCTCCGGTGCTGGACGACGTAGGCCACGTCCACCCCCAGCAGCACGATGATCCAGACCACCTCGATCCAGAGCAGGGCGAAGGGGATGAAGGCCAGGGAGCCGAACGCGATGGCCATGCCGCTGCGCCCGCCGAAGAGGTCCACGTAGAGAGCGAAGCCGTTCTTGGCGCCCTCGAAGAGCACGCTGGAGAAGACCCCGCCCAGGACGGCGGCGCTCCAGCGCACCTCGGTGTCGGGCAGCAGCCAGATGGCGCCCACCATCACGAAGGTGGTGAGCCCGCCCGAGAGGAGCAGGGTGACGGTGCCGGGATCGCCGAGCCCGCTCGTGTTGATGAGCCCCCAGCCCACCAGGAGCGGCCCCAGCGTGATCGCGGCGTAGTAGACCAGGAAGCGCAGGATCGGGCTGCGGCGCACGCGCGCGCCGTAGAGCTCGTTGTAGGTGCGCTCCACCGTGAAGAAGAGCTGGGCGCCGGCCAGGAGCAGGCCGATCACGCCCGCGACGCCGATGGTGCGCAGGCTCGTCCCCAGGAGCAGCGTGTCCAGCACGCCGCCCACCTCGTCCACCGAGCTGGCCAGCACGGTCTCGTAGAGGAAGTCCTTGACGATGTCCCGGGTCTGGTCGGTGAGGCCGAGCGGCCCGGTCAGCGAGAAGGCCAGCATCAACACCGGGACGACGGAGAGGGCCGTCCAGAAGGCCAGCATGGCCGCGCGCATCCCCAGCCGGTCGCGGATGGCCTTGTTGGTGAGGGCCACGACGGTGTGGACGAGCTCCATGCCGCGGCGCCGCCAGGGGCTCGACGAGGCGGCGGCGTCCATGGTCGCGTCGCGGTACAGCGCTCGGATCCGCTTCCACATCATAGGCAGCGTATCCCACGCGAGCCGCTCGCGGCGCGGCGGCGGAGCGGCTAAGGGAGGGGCTCGGGCGAGAGCCCCCTACGGACGACACGGGCGAAAGCCCCTATGGAAGGGACGACGGGGAGCGACGATGATCCGGGTCACCAGCGAGGTCGGGCGCCTGCGCCGTGTCATCATCCAGCCGCCCGGCGCGGCGCTGGAGCGCATGCTGCCTGGCCACATCCAGGAGGCCAGCGCCGACTACCTGCTCTTCGACGACCTCATCCACCTGCCCCAGGCGCGCGAGGAGCACGAGCAGCTCCGGCTGGTGCTGGAGGCGGTGGCGGAGGTGCTGCTGCTCGAGGATCTGGTGGCGCAGGTGCTGGACGAGCCGGACGACCGGCGCGCGGTGCTGGACGATCTGGCGCGGCTCTACCCGCTGCCGGACGAGCACTTCCGCACGCTCGAGCAGCTGGAGAGCGTGGACCTCGCGCAGTCGCTCATCGTGGGCACGGTGGGCGGCGGGCTGGAGGACCCGGAGCTGTTCCCGCCGCTGCCGAACCTGATCTTCACGCGCGACCTGGGGGCCTCGCTCGGGGATCTCTTCGTGGTGGGCAACGCGCGCAAGCCCGCGCGGCGGCGCGAGACGGTGCTCTTCTGGAACGTGGTCGAGCACCACCCCATCTTCGAGGGGGTGCGGATCTCGAAGACCAGCCACCACGTCCGCCAGTGGCAGCGCCACGCGCCGCTCACGCTGGAGGGCGGGGACGTGCTGGTGATCTCCAGCTCGCTCGCGCTGATCGGGGCGAGTGAGCGGACGACGTGGTCGATGATCCTGTCGCTCGCGCGTGAGCTGCTGGACGCGGGCTTCTCGCGGGTGCTGGTGGTGGAGATGCCCAAGAAGCGCTCCAGCATGCACCTGGACACCGTGTTCACCATGGTGGACTGGGATCTGGGCGTGGTCTTCCAGCCCCTGCTGGAGCGGGGCGGCCCGGAGGAGGCGAACATCATCCGGCTCAGCCGCTACGAGGGCCGCATGGTGGTGGACGAGCCGGGGGGCGACCTGCTGGACGCGCTGGCTTTGGAGGGGCACCCGCTTCGCGCCGTGGCCTGCGGGGGCGGGCACCCCATCCACGGGCCGCGAGAGCAGTGGACGGACGGGGCGAATTACGTGGCGCTGGGGCCGGGGGTCGTGGTGGGCTACGCGCGCAACACGCACACGGCGCGCGAGATGTCCAAGAACGGCTTCCGGGTGATGGGCACGCGCTCCTTCCTGGAGGAGTTCGAGCGGGACTTCCACGGGGACGCGGACGCGCTCTTCGCCTCGGGGCGCCGCTACGCGGTCCACCTCGTGGGCTCCGAGCTCTCCCGCGGGCGCGGCGGCCCGCGCTGCCTCACCCTGCCGATTCTACGGGAGTAAGGGCGAGATGCTGACGCTGACGCTGAAGCCGGGGCACGAGCAGCGGGTCCGGCATGGCCACCCCTGGGTCTTCTCCAACGAGATCGCCGACGACGTCGCGGCGATCCCGCCGGGCGCGGCGGTGGAGATCCGCGCCAGCAACGGGCGCTTCCTGGGCCGGGGCTACGCGAACCCGGCGAGCCTGATCACGGCGCGGATCCTCACGCGGGACCCCGGCGCCGACCCCGACAGCGTGGAGCTCTACGAGGCCCGGCTGCGCCAGGCGCTGAGCCTGCGCGAGCGGCTGCTGCCGGGGCGGCGGGCCTACCGACTGGTGGCGGGGGAGGCCGATTTCCTGCCGGGCCTGGTCCTGGACCGCTACGAGGACGTGCTGGTGGCCCAGACGCCCACGCTGGGCATGGAGCAGCGCCGCCCCCTGCTCCGCGAGGCCATTGAGCGCGTGCTGGGGCCGAAGGGCGTGGCCCTGCGCAACGAGGCGGCGGTGCGCCAGCTCGAGGGGCTCGGCGCGGAGAGCGGAGTGTGGTGGGGGGAGGTGCCGGAGCGCGTGCGCTTCGAGCTCGACCCCCTGCCGGGCGGGCGTCGCCTCCAGCTGCACGCCGACGTGCTGGGCGGTCAGAAGACGGGCTTCTTCTTCGATCAGGCGGAGAACCGGGCCTTCGCGGCGCGGGTGTGCGGCGGGCTGCGGGTGCTGGACGTCTACGCCAACACGGGCGCCTGGGCCGTGGGCGCGCTGGCCAGCGGGGCGGCCTCGGGCGTCGCCATCGAGTACAACCCGAAGACCTGCGAGATCATCGCGGAGAACGCCGCGCTGAACGGGGTCCAGGACCGGCTCTCCATCCTGGCGAAGGACGCGCGCGAGGCCATGGCCGAGCTGCGCGGCAAGGGGGAGCGCTTCGACGCGGTGTTCCTGGATCCGCCCGCCTTCGCCAAGACGAAGAAGAAGGCCGGGGTCGCGCTGCATGCCTACCGGGAGGTGAACCGGATGGCGATGGAGCTGCTGCGCCCGGGCGGGCTCCTGTTCACCTCGAGCTGCTCCTGGCACATCCTGGAGGATCGCTTCGAGGCGGAGGTGGTGGCCGCCGCGCGCCAGCTCGGCCGCGGGCTGCGCCAGGTGCGCCGGGGCGAGCAGGGCCCCGATCACCCGGTGCTCCCGGCCATCCCCGAGTCTCGCTACCTCAAGCACATGGTCTACGAGGTCCTGGAGGGTCCGTGAAGGAGCTCACGCACCTGGACGCGAGCGGTCACCCGCACATGGTGGACGTCGCCGACAAGGAGGTCACCGACCGCGAGGCGCTGGCGGAGGGCTGGGTCTCGCTCTCGCCGGAGGCGCTCACCGCGGTGACGGAGCGGCGCGTGAAGAAGGGGGACGTCTTCCTGGTCGCCGAGCTGGCGGGCATCCAGGGCGCCAAGCGGACGAGCGACCTCATCCCGCTCTGCCATCCGCTGGGGCTGGACGCGGTGGACGTGAGCGTGGAGGTCGTGGACGGGCGGCTGCGCGTGCGGGCGAGGGCGCGCACGCGCGGGCGCACGGGCGTGGAGATGGAGGCGCTGACGGCGGTGACCGCGGCGGCGCTCACGATCTACGACCTGCTCAAGGCCATCGACCGCGGCGTGCGTATCGACGGTGTGAGGCTGCTGGAGAAGCGGGGCGGGCGCTCGGGCACCTGGCGCGCCCTGGACGCGGGCTGAGCTCAGCGGGCCAGCAGAGCCTCGGCGGAGTCGGCGAAGGGGAGCTCCTCCGCCCAGCGCTGGATCGAGGCTTCCGGCGCGTGGAGGACCCGCTGCTCGAGCTCGGGTGCGAGCGGCCCGAAGCGACGGCGGAGCATCGCCAGGAGGAGCGCGATCTTGCCCTTGCGCTCGCCCTCGATCATGCCCTTGCGCTCGCCCTCGATCATGCCCTTGCGCTCGCCCTCGATCATGCCCTTGCGCTCGCCCTCGCTGACGCCGCGCGCCTCGGCCTCCGCGTACAGGCGGCGGAGAAAATCGCTCTGAGGTTGCCAGTCCTGGATCATGAACGCCTCCACATGAGCCCGCGCGCTCGCGCTCAGGGCCTGAAGGATGAGATCAACATACAGACGCGCGCGCTCGTCGTCCAGCGCGCCCGCCGCTTCGACCGCCGCGATCCCGATCTCGGCCGACCGATCCTCCGCCCCGTGCGTGAGCGCGGAGAGCAGCGCGATCTCGGGGTTGGCGGCGGCCTCGGCCGCGTCCGAGACGCGGGGCACCTGCTCCGGGCCGATGACCAGCGGCCTCAGCACCGCGCCCGGTCCGAAGGAGATGGGGGCTGAGGCCCAGCTCGCCGTCGCCCGATCGATCGCGACCACCAGCACGGCGGCCGGGCAGCCGTGGCGCGCGTGGAGGATACCCCCATAAGCCGGCCACTTTCGCAGCTTCTCGGGCTCGCGCCGGAGCTGGACCTCGATCGCCAGCGCGAGGTCCAGCGCGCCGCGCAGCCGCACCGCCGTGTCGGCCCGGTACTCCGGGGGCGTGACCTGGGAGAGGTCTGCCTCGATGATCGTGGACTCCACGTCCTCTGAGGGCGGCGTGCCGGAGGTGGCGTGCAGGAGCTCCGCCGCCAGGCTGGGGCGGGAGCGGAAGATCTCGACCAGGGCCTCGTGGACGACGGAGGGCACGGTGCATTCCATTGTGAGTGGATGACCGCTCTATCGAGAGGGGCCTGGGATGTCGAGCGGGATTGTGCATTTTACGACTTGCGTGAACGTGAGTCGGCCGTTATTCATCCTGGCGAGTCGCGCTCAAAAATCGTGCGGAGATGGAGCGCCTGGACGCCCTGAGCCGGTCGGTCTTCCAAGGCTGAGCCTCCGCACCCCGAGCGCACGATCCGCGTCAAGCCCCGGCGCGCTCCTCGGAAAAGCGCTTGACCGGGCCCCTCGGGAGAGTGTAAAGTCTCCTCCTGGCATGGACATCGAAGGAGGCATACGTGCGCCTGCTCACTCCGGTTCTTCTCTTCCTCGCCGCCTGCGGCAGCGAGCGCGGCTTCGTCGTCAAGGGCAACGAGCAAGCCGGCATCGCGCCCGGCGAGATCCGTGGGCGCGTCTGCAGCGCCGACGGTCGCAACTGGCTCGCGGACGCCGTGGTCTACACCAACCTCATCGACTCTGAGGGTCGGCTCTACGACACGGTCATCGCCTACACCGATCTCGACGGCAACTTCACGCTCTCCGAGCTGCCGGGCAAGAACGAGTACACGGTCTACGTGCAGTACGGGGACGAGATCCTCGAGCAGTACGAGATCTACCTCGACGACGGCGAGACCTACGAGCTCGAGGAGCCGGACTGCTTCGACCCGCTGGAGGTCGACGTCGCGGTGGTCACGGGCGACTACGATGACTTCCAGCTCGTGCTCTCCAACATGGGCTTCGCCAACTACGAGGTCATCGACGGCCTGACCGAGGGCGAGATCACCAGCTTCCTGCTGGACTCCGAGTCTCTTGGCCAGTACGACATCATCTTCCTCAACGGCGGCTGCCTGGAGGAGGGCGTCCTCTACGGCGACAACAGCTCGCAGGTCGACCAGATCGCCACGAACATCCGGGACTACGTCAACAACGGCGGTCAGATCTACGCTTCGGACTGGGCCTACGACTATGTCGAGACCATCTGGCCCGAGGCGATCGACTTCGTCGGCAACGACGACGAGATCGACGACGCGCAGCTTGGCGAGTACGGGCTCGTGACCGCCGCCGTCAGCGACTCCTCGATGGCCGACTGGCTGGGCTCCAACTACGTGGACATCGAGTATGATCTCCCCGTGTGGCCGCCCATCTCGCAGACCGAGAACTACGTCAGCGTCCACCTCTCCGGCAACGTGGAGTACCGCGAGGGCACCTCCAGCTACACGCTCTCCAGCGTGCCGCTGCTGGTCTCCTTCGGCTCGGGCGAGGGCCGCGTGGTGTACTCGACCTTCCGCGTCGCGAAGAACGCCAGCACGGACATGATGCTGGTCCTGCAGTACATGATGTACAATCTTTAGAAGGTTGAACCTGGGTTTCCTCGCAGTAGGAGACCCCGGGACATCCTGACGCTCCTGAGACCTGTACAGGCACCTGTACAGGTCTCGTGCGTTGGAGACGGGGAAGGATTGGCCGTCCCGTCGAGGGCGCAACTCTCCAGTCTTGAGCGTCGATCCGTCCGGCGCTCGCTCAGGGAGCTCGTCCGCCCATCACCGCGTCGCCACCAGGTCTCGCGTCGCCGCCCCCACGCTCGGGCACCCCGCGAGCATCATCGCCTCCACCAGCTCCGCGCGCAGCATGCCCAGCGTCCCCAGCACCCCGTCCTCTCCGCCCGTGGCCAGCCCCCAGAGCACCGGGCGGCCCAGGAGCACGCCCCGCGCGCCCAGGCACAGGGCCTTGAGCACGTCGGTCCCGCGCCGCACCCCGCCGTCCACGTAGACCTCCGCCCGCCCGGCCACCGCGTCCACGACCTCGGCCAGCACGGTGGCGGTGGCGGGGGAGGCGTCGAGCTGGCGCCCGCCGTGGTTGCTCACGACGATCCCGGCCGCGCCGTGGTCTACGGCCCGCGCGGCGTCGTCCCCGCGCACCACGCCCTTGAGCAGGATGGGCAGGCGGGTGATGCCGCGCAGCCAGTCCACGTCCGCCCAGGTGAGCCCGGGGTCCAGGGCCTCGGCCACCCAGCGGGCGAGCCCGCTCCCGCCGTCCACGCCGCCCAGCGTGGCGTGCCGCGCTGTCGCGTTGGCCACGCGCAGCCCGGGGGGGAGCTGAAAGCCGTTCTTCACGTCGCGCTCGCGGGTCCCGAGCACGGCGGCGTCGGCCGTGAGCACCAGCGCGCGGCAGCCCGCGGCCTCCACCCGCTCGACCAGGGCGGCGGTCGCGGCGCGGTCCTTGTAGACGTAGAGCTGAAACCAGATGGGCCCGCTGGCGGCGGCGCAGACCTGCTCCACGTCCGTGTTCGACAGGCTCGACAGGATCATCACGGTCCCGGCCCGCCCGGCGGCGCGCGCGGTGGCCAGCTCTCCGTCCTCGTGGGCGAGGCGCTGGAAGGCCGTGGGCGCCACGAGGATGGGCGCGGAGACCGGGTGGCCGAGCGCGGTGGTCGCCGGGCTCGCGCGGGAGACGTCCACCAGCACCCGATGGCGGAGGGTCAGGCGGTCCCAGGCCGCCCGGTTCTCCCTCAGGCAGATCTCGTCCCGGGCGCCGCCCGCGAAGTAGTCCCGCGCCATGGCCGGCAGGCTCGCCAGCGCGCGCTGCTCCAGCTCGAAGAGGTTCATCGCCAGCCTCCTATCCCGAAAGTAGGGGCGCTGCCCCCCGCTCGACCCCGCTCGGACCTGCTCCCGCAGGCCCTCGACGGCGTCGAGCCCCCCCGACGCCGCGCTCGCCGCGCGCCGGGCGCCTCCGGCGCCGTTCATGCGTCGCATGTCGCCCAGCAGGCGGACTCCTGTTCCCGGCGGCCTCCTATTCCGGCGCGCGCGAGCCCGGCGTTCCGCGGCCCGCCTCGCGGCTGCGCGGCACATGCATAACGATCGTTATGGACACCTCGCGCGACCTGTGGTAGATAACGATCGTTATGCAGGAGCCCCCCCCATGCCCCTCTACGCCTTCGTCTCCGTGCACCTGATCAGCGTCCTGGCCTTCCTCGCCCTCGTGCTCGGCGGGCCCTGGGCCTGGGCCCTGCCCATCGTGATCTTCGGCGTGATCCCCGTGCTCGAGCTCTTCCTGCCCTCCTCCCGCCAGAACGCGCCGGCGGAGACCGAGGCGGCGCGGCGCCAGGATCGGCGCTTCGACTGGCTGCTCTACGCGGTGGTGCCGGTGCAGCTCGGGCTGCTGGTGCTGCTCGGCCTTCGGGCGCCCGCGCTCAGCGGCCTCGAGCTGGCCGGGGCCATCGTCAGCGTGGGGACGACCTTCGGCGCGCTGGGCTTCAATGTCGGGCACGAGCTGGGGCACCGCGCCGACCGGCGTGACCAGCTCCTGGCGAAGATCCTCTTCGGGACGAACCTCTACGGCCACTTCTTCGTAGAGCACAACCGTGGCCACCACGCCCGCGTCGCCACCCCCGAGGACCCGGCCAGCGCGCGGCGCGGCGAGTGGATCTACCCCTTCTTCGCGCGCTCCGTCGTGGGCGGGCTCCAGAGCGCGTGGCGCATCGAGTCCGAGCGGCTCGCGCGCAAGGGGCGCCCGGCCCTGAGCTGGGACAACGAGCTGGTGCCGGTCTTCGCGGCCCAGGCCGCGGCGCTGGTGGCCTTCTTCGCCGTCTTCGGGCCGGTGGCGGGCCTCGCCTGGCTGGGCGTGGCCGCCGTCGCCGTCCTGCTGCTGGAGACCATCAACTACGTGGAACACTACGGGCTCGCCCGCGAGCGCGGGGCGGACGGCCGCTGGGAGCGCGTGCGCCCGGCCCACTCCTGGACCACGGACCGGCCGATCTCGCGGGCCCTGCTGTTCGAGCTCACCCGCCACGCCGACCACCACGCCAACCCCGGCCGCCCCTACCCCACGCTGCGCCACTTCGCGGAGGCGCCCGAGCTGCCGGCCGGATATCCGGCGATGGTGCTGCTCGCCCTGGTCCCGCCCCTCTTCTTCGCCGTGATCGACCGCCACCTCCAGACCGAGGAGGGGCGGCTGGCCGCCATGGCCTCCCGCCCGGCCCGCGCCTGATGCCCAAGGCCCTGCCCGCCGAGGCGCGCCGCGCCGAGATCCTGGACGCGGCCTTCGCCCTCTTCGCCGCCCGGGGCTTCCACGCCCTCTCCATGCGCGATCTGGCGCGGGAGCTCGGGGCCAGCACCGGCGTGCTCTACCACTGGTTCCCGGGCAAGCCCGAGCTCTTCTCGGCCATGCTGGAGCGCCAGGTGGAGCGTCAGGTGCGCGAGGCGCTGGCGTCTGTGGCGGAGGCGGGGGACCGCCTGGGGGCGCTGGGCCGACACATCGCCGAGAACGCCGATGATCTCCAGCGCACCCTGCTGGTGGCCCTGGACTGGTACCGGGCCGAGCCCCGGGCCCACGCCCCCATCGCCGCCGCCCTGGACGCCTACCGCGCCGCCCTGGCCGGGGAGCTGGGGCTGGGCGCCGAGGAGGTGGACCGCGTGCTCTCGATGGTGCTGGGCGGGCTGCTCCAGCGCCTGCTGGATCCGGCGCGCTCGCTGGCCTCTCTGGAGGGCGCCCTGCCCGCGCTGATGAGCGCCGCGGCTCCGGCGCGATAAGGTCCCATTCCCCATGCTGCTGATCTTCCTCCTCGGCTGTGGTGATCCCTGCGCCAGCGAGCACGTCGCGGGCGAGACCGAGACCGTCTCCGCGGGGGAGCTGAAGCTCACCCGCCACACGGCGCTGGCGGGCGTCTGCGGGCCGGCGTACACGGCGGCCGGGGACGTAGACGGCGACGGGCTCACCGATCTGGTCCTGGCGGCCTTCGGGCAGCAGGACGGCGTGAGCGTCCCCAACGGCACGCTGAGCCTGCTGCGCGGGACCGGCGAGCCCGGGCGCTGGGAGCCCGAGCCCATCTTTGACGCCTCGGAGGGCCTGAAGTGGCCCAACGACCCGGTCCTGCACGATCTGGACGGGGACGGTGACCTGGACGTGATCGTGGGGCTGGGCTTCCTGACCTGCCAGATCGACCCCTGGACCGCCTCCTGCGGCGGGCTGGTCTGGTTCGAGCAGGACGGGGGCTGGGTCCGCCACGACCTCGTGCCGCCGGGGGCCGACCTGTTCTACCACCGGGGCGTGCTGGCCGACCTCGACGGGGACGGGCTCACTGACCTGGTGAGCGTGGGCGAGAGCCTCGGGCTGCCGCTGGGCAGCGGGGACGCCGCGGAGGCCTGGCTCTGGCGCGGGCAGGCGGGGAGCGAGCCCTTCTCGGACTCCCCCGAGCTCCTGGTCGAGGGGCTGGGCAGCCTGCCCGAGGCGGTGGACGTGGACGAGGACGGCGACCTCGACCTGTTGAGCGCGCAGTACTTCGCGCCCGCGGCCGCCGAGGGCGAGGGCTTCGTCTGGCTGGAGCAGGACGGAGGCGCCTGGACCTCCCACGCCATCGACCCGGACAGCGGGCCCGCCATCCAGCTCGGCTGGGCGGCCGGTCTGCTGGGGGAGGGGACCCGGGGGGCGCTGGGCTCCAACCACACGGGGGAGGGCGATCCCTGGGCGCCCAGCCTCGCCCTCTACACGCCGGGGGCGGACCCGCGCGAGCCCTGGGCGCGGACGGAGATCGCCAGCGGCTTCTCGCTCGAGGGCGGCGGCGCGGCGGCGGCGCCCGGGGTCTTCGGGCTCCTGGACGTGGACGGTGACGGGGACCAGGACATCACGCTGTCCGGGGACGGAGACCCGAGGATCTTCCTCCTCATCCAGGAGGATGGGGCCTTCCGCTCCCACACGCTGTTGGAGGGGCTGACCAACGCGGCGGGCATGACGCCGCTCGACGTGGACGGCGACGGAGACCAGGAGTTCACGGTGACGGGCTACGACGCCAACGCCGTCTTCCTCTACGAGCGTGCGCCATGATCGCCGCCTCGCTCCTGAGCTTCTCGGCGGCGCTGGCCGCGCCCTCCCTGTACGCGCCCACGGTCTCCGAGCTCCCGCGGCTGGATCTGGGGCTCGGGCCGGCGCTGATCGCGCGACAGGACAATCTCATCCCCGGCCTCCGCGCGTCCGTGGCCTCCGAGCCCGCCGCCGGCTGGACCCTCACCGGGACCGTGAGCGGCTGGTTCCCCAGCGAGCCCGAGCTCTTCTTCACGGCGGGGGCGGGCTGGCGCGCGCTCGAGCGGGAGCGCCTCCGCCTCGGGCCGGCGCTGATGGCGGTGGAGCACCTGGGCCCCAGCCCGCTGGACCACCGGATCACCGGGCGCCTGGGCCTCGCGCTGGAGGCCGGCGGGCGGCGCCGCTTCGACCTGTTCCTGCCCGTCCTGGGCGCGCAGATCTTCCCCGCCCAGAGCGTCGAGACGAGGCTGTCTGCGCTGTCTGTGTTGGACAATCTGTTCGCCACGGAGCTGGGGCTGAGCCTGGACCTCGGGCAGCGTCACACCGCGCGCCTGGGGCTGCTGGGGCCCATGCCGATGCTCTCCTGGCGCGCAGAGCTGGGGAGCTGGCACGCGACGGCCTGGGCGGGGAGCTTCGGCATGGCCAGCCACGCCGGGCTGGAGCTGGGCTGGGGTGGGCTCGCGCGCTGAGCCCTCGCTCGCGCCTCGCTCACGTCTGCTACAGCCTGTGTCAGGGAGGGGAGGGGAGTCGGGGCGGTCCATAGAGGAGGGGTGTCCGACAGACCCCCACCCTGGAGGCTCCCATGGTCACGATCCTCACGCTGACGATCCTCTCCCTCTCCCCGCCGGCGCGCGCGGGCGGCGCCCACAGCTCCAACGGCCACCACGGCTGTGACGTGGACGAGCTGCTGGAGGACTACCTCGCGCTCTTCAACGACCGCCTCACCGACTGGACGGGCGTCCTCGACCCCGACTACGCCGTCGAGAGCCCCTACGGGAGCTTCGACCTCGCGGGCTGGCAGGGGCTCACCGGCGCCGCCTGGGCCGCCTTCCCCGACATGCAGTGGAGCCTCGTGCGGGTGGTCGCCGACGACGATCGCGTGGCCCTGGAGTACAGCTTCACCGGCACCTTCCAGAGCGACTTCCTGACCTTCGTGGCCCGGGGCCAGACGGTCGTGGGGCGCGGCATGGAGATGCACGAGATCGACCGACGGAGCTGCCGCATCCTGCGCACCTGGAATTACTCCGACGCCTACGGCTTCTTCGCCCAGATCCAGTGAGCGCCGCCATCGTCCGCGCGATAGAGCCCCTCGTGATGGCGAACCCGATCGGCGCTCCGCTCCGGCTCGCGACGGGCACGGTGGATCTCGTGCGCCACCGCTTCGTGCGCCTGGACGGCCGGAGCGTGGCGTTGACCGCGGGCGAGGCGCGCCTGCTGGAGCACCTCGCGGCGCGGCCGGGCCAGGACGTGGATCGGGACCAGCTCCTGATCGAGGTCTGGGGGCACCGGGGCGCCAGCCTCTCGCGGGCCGTGGACGCCTCGGTGGTCCGCCTGCGGAGGAAGATCGAGCGCGATCCCTCCTCACCGCGCATCCTGCTCACGGTTCACGGCTACGGCTACCGCCTGGTGCCCGAGGCGGGCTGGAGCGAGGCGGAGGTGGTGGCGGCGGAGGCCCCGGCTCGCCCCCCGCTGATCCTCGGCGAGCGCAGCGTGGATCTCGCCACGGGATCGCTGAGCGACGGCGGCGCGCTCACGGTCAAGGAGCGCCTCGTCCTGGAGCGGCTGCTGAGCGCGGAGGGCGGCTGGGTGAGCCCTGAGCGGCTGGCCAACGCCGTCGGCCTGCGGGGTCAGCTCGGCGCGCTGACCAGCCTCGTCTACCGGCTGCGCCAGAAGATCGAGGAGGACGCTCGGAGCCCGCGCTTCCTGGAGTCCCGGCGCGAGCTGGGCTACCGGCTCGCGGCCCGCCCCGCGCCCGCCCCGAGGGAGGAGGCCGCGCACCGCGAGGCGCTGCGCTCGGTCGCCCGGCACCTGGGCCTGGCCGGGGGCGTGAGCGACTGCGTGGTCTACCTGCGGGAGGGAGACTCGCTCCTTCAGGTCGCGGCGCACGGGCCCAAGCTGGCCCCGGACGGGAGCGTGCGCGCGCCCCTGCGACAGGCTCTCGGGCAGGGGCTGGTGGGCGTCGCGGCGGCGCAGGGGAGGCCCATCCGGGTCGCCGATGTCCGTGATGATCCGCGTTACATGCAGGACCTCTTCCCCGCACGCTCCGAGCTCGCCGTGCCCATCCTGGCGCGCGGCCGGGTCGTCGGCGTCCTCGACAGCGAGGATCTCAGCCCCGGTCACCACACCGACCGCCACGAGGCGGTCTTCGTCTCCCTCGCGGCCATCGCCGCTGCGGCCTTCCCTCGAGGCAACCCATGAGCGACGCAACCGCCGAGGCCCGGCGCCTCGCCCTGCTGTACACCGAGCTGCTGAACGAGCGCCGCCTGGACGCGCTCACCGACGCGCTCGCCGAGGACCTGGTCAGCCACCTCCGCGTGGGCGACATCCGGGGGATCGCCGCCTTCCGTGAGGTCATGGAGATGTGCTACGAGGCCTTCCCCGGCGTGATCTGGGTCCTGGACGAGCTGGTGGTCTCCCCGGATCGGGCCGTGATCCGCTACCACTTCGACGCCGTGCAGCGTGGGCCCTTCCTGGGCATCCCCGCCTCGCATCGCATGGTCCACCTGGAGGGGATCGAGCTCCTGCACATCCACGCGGGCCGGGTGCGCGAGATCTGGAACTACGCCGACATGATGGGGCTGGCCGCGCAGCTCCGGGCGGAGGACCCGCTGTCGCTGGAGATCTGAGGGCTGGGAGGAGTTATTCGTCGAAACAATTCGACACGTCGAATTGTTTCGACTAATTGGAGCGCATGACCCACGACGTCTTCGACGCGCTCGCCAACCCCATCCGCCGTGATCTCCTGGGCCTGCTCCGCGCGGGCCCTCAGCCGGTCCGGGCGCTCGCCGCCCACTTCCCGCGGGGGCGCCCCGCCATCTCCGAGCACCTGCGGGTGCTGCGGGTGGCGGGCCTCGTGCGCGAGGAGGCGCGCGGGCGGGAGAACTACTACCACCTGGACGCGCGCCCGCTGCGGGCGGCGAGCGACTGGCTGGCGACCTACGAACAATTCTGGTCCTCCGGCCTCGACCGGCTGGAGGATCTCATGAACCAGGAGCCCCGATGACCGCGACCATCCAGACCAGCCGCCTGCTCCGCCACCCCGTCGGCCGGGTGTGGGCCATGATCACCGACCCGGCGCAGGTGAGCCGCTGGCTCATGCCCACCACGGATCTCCGCGCCGAACCCGGCGCGGGCTTCACCATGGACGCGGGCGCCTGGGGGACCATCCAGTGCCAGGTGCTGGCCGTCGAGCCCGAGCGCCTCCTGCGCTTCTCCTGGCGGGCCGGGGGGCTGGACACCACGGTGAGCTGGCGCCTGGAGCCCGAGGGCGAGCACACCCGCCTCGTCATCGAGCACGGGCCCTTCGATCTTGACGATCCACGTCAGCGCGGCGCCTTTGAGGGCCTGCGCGGCGGCTGGGAGGGCCGGGTGGTGGAGCGCCTCGAGGGGCTGCTGGACCAGCTATGATGTGGCCATGGGTCGGGTGACACGGGCCGCGCTGCTCCTCCTCGCGCTCGCCGCCTTCTTCCGGGGAGGGCAGGCGGCGCGGGTGTACCCCGCGATGCCCCCCTGCCTCCCGGAGGCCGTCCTCTACTCGCCGCTCAGCCTGCTCTACCTCCCCGTCCTGTTCGTGGTGGTGGACGCGGTCTGGCAGGGGGTGAACCGGCGGGTGTTCTCGCCCGAGGACCGGAGCGGCTTCTGGATGGGGGCATTTCGGATCGGCGGATCCGTTCTGTTCACGCTGGGTGCCGGTCTCTACCTGATCGCCTACCAGGACCACTGCTACTGTGGCGGCCTGCTCGGCCTGCCCCCCGAGGTGGACTGTCTGGACGCGGGGAACAACTTCGCGCGAAACTTCGAAGTGCTCGTCGCCTGGGCGGCGCTGGCGGTCTCGCGGCTGGTCTGGGAGATACAGGACGCGATGGCCCGCGACCGCGCGAGACGTTCCGTTGAGCAGGAGCCCCGATGACCCCGTCCCTCCCGACCCGCCCTCCCCTGGGGAGCCTGCTCGACGCCATCGGAGACACCCCGCTCGTGCCGCTGAAGCGGATCGGGGCGGGGCTGCCGGTGCCAGTGCTGGTCAAGTGCGAGCACCTGAACCCGGGGGGCTCGGTCAAGGATCGGCTCGCGCTGGCCATCGTGGACGACGCCGAGGCGCGCGGGCTGCTGCGGCCGGGGATGACGCTGATCGAGGCCACGGCGGGCAACACGGGCGTGGGGCTCGCGCTGGTGGCGGCGGCGCGGGGCTATGGGCTGGTGTGCGTGATGCCCGAGAAGATGTCCATGGACAAGCGGGTCGCGCTCGCCATGCTGGGGGCGGAGGTGGTGATCACGCCCAACGCGCCGCCGTCCGACCCCCGCAACTTCCGCAACGTGGCCGCGCGCATGGCCCAGGAGAGGGGCTGGTTCCTGACGGACCAGTTCAACAACCCGGCCAACGTCGACGTCCATGAGCGGACCACCGGCGCGGAGATCCTGGCGCAGACTGGCGGGCGGGTCGGCGCCTTTGTGGCGGGGGCGGGCACGGGCGGGACGATCACCGGCGTCGGGCGTCGGCTCAAGGCCGCGTGTCCGGGGGTTCGGGTGGTGCTGGCCGACCCGGTGGGCTCGGCCCTGGCGGACTGGGTGGAGACCGGGGTGCTGGGCCCGGACGGCTCGTATGCGGTCGAGGGCATTGGCGCGAGCGAGCCCCCTGGGAACCTGCACCGCGAGCTCATCGACGCCGCCGAGCGCGTGAGCGACGCCGAGAGCTTCGCCATGGTGCGGCGCCTGGTGCGCGAGGAGGGCCTGCTGGTCGGCGGGTCCGCGGGCACCAACGTCGTGGCGGCGCTGCGGGTGGCGGCGCGTGGGGGGCTCAGCGGCCCGGTGGTCACGGTGCTGCCCGACGGCTGGGATCGCTACCGCGCGAAGCCCTGGATGCAGGAGATATTCGGGGCGAGCCCCGCGGAAGAGCGAGCCTAGGCGATGCTCGCGCTCTGGACGCTGGGCGCGCTGTCTCTGTGTGTTTTCGCACAGGAGCTCGCGCCCGCCTGGGCCCCGGTGGAGGTGCAGGCCGAGGGCGCCGTCCTGCGCCTGCACCTTGTACACTGGGACGTCCAGGAGCGGGTGAGCGTCGGCGACGAGGTCTGGGAGCTGCTGGAGTCGGGCGTCGTCGCGCGGCGCGGCCCGGACGGCGCGCTGTTGGGCCACTTCCTGGACTGCCGGGTCTCCGATCTCGTCGGCGACCTGCGTCTGTGCGAGGACGGTCGGGTGCTCTCGCCGACGGGGGAGGTGGGCCGCTTCGCGCCGTCCCCGACGCTGGCGACGCCCTGGCAGGGGGGCCTGGTGGCCCAGGTGAAGCTGGCGGAGGGGGTCGCGATTCAGCGGCTCGGGCAGGCTCCGCTGTTGCTGCAACAGCAGGGCGAGGGTGACATCCATCATCTGCTCGCCTTCGAAGGGCGGCTCTATGGGGTCTCGAAGGATGTCGTGTTCCGCCTCGATCCCGCCACGGCACAGATAGAGCCGCTGGTCCTCACACCCTTTCACGCCCGTCGACTCGTCGACTTCGAGGGAGAGCTCCAGGTCCTGGGGACGTGGGCGCACGGGGAGTACGGCGCCTGCGTCGTGCCGGTACCCGATCCCGCGGACCCCGGGGGGCAGGTAGACCCGAGCTGCGCGACCCCGGGCCGGTCGCCGGGCGCGCAGGCGTTGAGGGCCCCGAAGGGCACGGAGATACCCGGTGAGCTGGACCTCGAGGGGCGCGAGCTGTTGCAGACCCGCTGGGGTCTCGCCGCGCTCCCTGTCCTGGCGCCTCGCGAGGGCGGCGCGCTGCTGGGTGCCGAGGGTTGGGCGGAGCTCCCTGGGGACAGCGTCTGGGTCCCGGGGCCGGGTGGAGAGCTCTTCGGGCTGCGCGGCCAGGGTCGGGCCCTCCTCGTCTCCCGGTGGACCGGCTCCACCCTGGAGGAGCAGCTCCGGCTCCCCGCCGTCCTCGAAGGCGGCCGGGACCTGAACCTGGACCGCGTCTTCCTGGGCCCCGACGGGCGGTGGTGGGGGCCTGGTCCGGACGGCGAGCAGGCGCGCGCCTGGGACGGCCGACGTTGGGTCGACCTCGGCTTCTCGCTCCCGGTCTACCTCCCGGGGCTTCGCGCCCTGGACCAGGAGCACCTCTACAGCTGGGCGCACCAGAAGCTCTGGCGATGGAGCCCCGCCAGACTGGATCTGGTCGCCGAGCGTGTCGCCGTTGGCGCCAGCCCCGAGGGCCTGCTGGTCTGGGACGGCCACGCGCTGCGTCGCGGGGACGAGCTGCTCCTGGAGGACCCCACCCTGAAGATCTCCCGGGTCGCGCAGGACGGCTGCGGGCGGATCTGGCTCATGGGCGAGCAGGTCGTGGTGCTGGAGGGCGGGCGCGCCGTGCCGGTCATGCACCCGCTGCTGGAGGGCTCAAGCTGGGCCTATGGGGACGCGACGGGGGAGGGGGCGATCCTGTCCGACGGGAGGATGGTCGTGGAGGTGGTGCGGGCCTGTCCGGGCTGAGCGGGCCTCGTCAGCGCGCGCCGGAGACCTGTCCGCTCGCGTCGAGGCCCTCGACGGACGAGCGCAGCGTCCGCCGGATCCGCGCCAGGGCGCGGCCGAAGACGGCGGGCTCGCCCGTGCCCGCGGCGAGGACCAGCGCGCCCTCCACCCGGGCGACCGCGTCCTCGGCCATGCTTCGGGCCTCCTCCTCCGACCATCCGGCGTCCATGTACAGGGCGCCGAGCGCGTCCAGCCAGGCCGCGAAGGTCCCGGCGAGCGGGCGGGCGAAGCGGGCGCGGTCCACGCTGGCGCAGAGGCGCTCCAGCAGGCAGGCCTTCCGCCCGCCGTCGTAGAACGTGTCGAGCACGCGGAGCATGTCCTCCAGGCGCTCCTCCGGGGAGCCTGGACCGCGCAGCGGGGCCAGGAGCGCGCGCTCCAGCTCCACGCTCAGGTGCTCCAGCACCCTCAGCGCCATATCCTCCTTCCCGTTGGGAAAGTAGTGGTAGAGGCTCGATCGTCCGAGCCCGGTGGCGGCCGAGAGCTCGGCGAGGGAGGCGCCGTCGTAGCCGCTGGCCCGGAAGGTCTCCAGGAGCCGGTCCATGACCTCTTCGCGGCTGATCTTGGGTGGGGGCACGGGGGGCAGCTATCCGATGGAGCCCGTAGAGGCTACCGCGCGCAGGCGCTGGTTCTCTGCCTCCAACTCCGCGATGCGGCGATGAAGCGGGGCGGCGGCGGCGGCGATCTCCGCCTCGGTGAAGCGCGGCGGGATGTGCTGAGGGCAGTTCCAGTCGAAGCCGACCACCGCGATCCGCGCCGCGCGCTCCACCTTCGCCGCGTAGCCCGGGACGGCGAGCTGGGAGAGGAGATCAGGGTCTTCCACGAAGCTCATGCGCCCCAGCACCTTCAGCCGCCTCCGCCGCGCGTAGTCCATCAGGAAGAGGGCCACCCGGTCGTCCTGCGCCACGTTGCCCACGGTCAGGTACTGGCGGTTGCCGCGGAAGTCCGCGAAGCCCAGCGTGGTCTCGTCGAGCACACGGAGAAAGCCCGGTGGGCCGCCGCGGAACTGGATGTAGGGCCAGCCCGACGCGCTGACCGAGGCCAGGTAGAAGCCGTCCCGCGCGGAGATGAAGGCGGCCTCGGCGGGCCCGAGGCGGTCGTTGTAGTCGGGGCCTTCAGACGCGCCCGCGTAGCGGTCCACGCCGTCCCAGGCGACGCGGGCGGCCTGGACGGCCGGGGTGCTGAGGATCTCCAGGTACTTGTGGCCCATGGGTGCTCCGGGATTGGCTGCGAGGATGGTGGTCTCTTGGGGGATCTGCGTCGTCGGGCTGGTGCTTGGGATGTATTATACCGAACGTTCGGTACAATGGTCGCGCTACAGGAGCGTGTCAAGCAGCGTCGGGAAAGGGCGCTGGCCACGAGGCTCACGCGATCGGGCTGTCCAACGCCTCGTCCGCCCAGGCGCAGAGCCAGGCCTCCTCGAGCTCCTCCTGGCTCCAGACCACGCGTAGCCTGACGCGGTTGAGCTCCTCCACCGCGGCGCTCACTGGAGGGAGCGTGTGCCAGGGCGGCGACGGCTCCGAGCGCTCCGTGGGAGGCCCGGGAGATCCGCGCCGCGCAGCATGGCGCCGTTGAAGCCGCAATCGTCGAAGATGACGCCCTCGCCGCGCGCTCTGGAGAACCTCGCCCGGTTGAAGCCGCAGAGCTCGAAGGTGGACCCGGAGAGGTCGGCGCCGGAGAGATCGGCATCCTGGAGCTTGCCGTAGGGGACGCTGCACCGGAGGATCCGGGCGCCGCGGAGCCTCGCCTCGCAGAGCGTCGTCGAGTTCAGCGTACATCCCTCCAGGATCGCGTCGGACAGGTCGGCGCCGCGGAGGTCGGCGCCGCTCAGGTCCACGTCGCGGAGATCGGCGCCGCGGAGGTCGGCCTGGACGAGGCGCAGGTCCGTCAGGTCCCGAGCCTCGACCCGCTCTCGCGCACCTACGGCGCGCAGGAGCTCCGGTCGCGTGAGGCGTCGGCTGTCCGGACGGATCAGCTCCGACAACCCGCCCTCGAGCCGGCACAGGACCGTGACCCCGGGCAGGCTGTCCAGCACCTCCGCCGGATAGCCGAAGCCCTCGGGGACGTAGAGCCACCGCAGGCGGCCCAGCCGCGCCAGCTCGCCCCAGCCCTGGACGGGCGGTCGGGAGAGCGCGAGGCAGCTCAGCTCTGGCAGATCCTCGAGGAAGGCGAGATCCTCCACCCAGGCGTCCAGCATCGAGAGGGCGCGCAGGGAGCGCAGCTCGGAGAGGGTGTCGGTGTCCAGCCAGACGGGGTAATTGACGGTGAGCTCGACCAGATCGCGGGCGGCGCGCAGCGGGCTCAGATCGTGGACGCCGAGATCACTCAGGTCGAGGCTCCGGGCCGTGGGCAGGCTCTCCAGGAGCTCCTGTGGGAGTGGATCTCCGGGCGGGCCCCGCCAGTCGGGCATGGGCTCCTCGCGGGCGCCGGGGAGGGCCTCGCCCAGGTCGAGGGCGCTGTAGAGGCAGACGCTCATCGCCTCATTCACCGCCAGGATCCACCCACAGCTGTGGACCAGCGCGTGGAGCTCTGTCCAGGCGAGGGGCCTCCGGAACAGCCCGAGCCGGGAGGGGCCGCTCGCCGTCGGCCCGGCCCGCGCGACGAATTCCGGCGTTGGATCAGCGACCAGCGCGAGCTGCCAGCGCTGGGAGTGGCTCGCCATCCATCGCAGCGCGCGCAGGCGGGCCTCGGCGTCCTCCAGCGGGCGGAGCTCCGCGGTCCTGGTTCGCTCCTGGTTCGGGGCTCCTGGCACAAAGGGCGGGAGGCCGATCATCGCCCGGAGCGCGTCCAGGTCCCTCAGCGGCCCCTGCCAGGCCAGGCGCAGGTCGCGGGCCCCCAGCACGAGGCGCACCAGATCCTCGCAATCCGGGAGCGGCGACCGCTCTCCGTGCAGATAGTGGCCGAAGATCGGGGGGGAAGGCAGGTCCGCCAGCGGCCTGGGCTTCCTGGAGAGCGCGAGGACGAGGCGCTGGGGCGTGTGCTCGTCGAGCATGCGGGTGCCGGTGCGCTGGAGGTCCCAGCCCGGCGGCGGGATCGGGACCAGGGCGTCCTCGTAGGCGGGGCCGCCGCGAGCGCGCCGCCAGGTCGAGGTCGGGCTCAAGGCGTGCTTCAGCAGGCTCCACATGGGGATGGGCTATGGGGTCGGCTCGCTGGTGGCAACGCGCTCGGGACCCCAGGGAGAGGACCGGCCTGGGGAGGGTGACGCGGGAGGGGCGGAGCGGACAGGGCGCCGCAGGACGGGCGAGGGTAGAGGTCACGGATGTACTACAACCGCCGCGTCCCGCCCGAGCTGCTCGACCTGCTCCTCCCCGGCGCCCCGCTCGGCTGGCTGCTGCCCTGGCTGCGCGGCGAGGTGGCGACGGCCGCGGGGGCGCACGTCCAGACCCGGCGCGACCGCGGAGATCGGCGGCGGGGCGGCCTCCAGCTCTACCTCGGGCGCACCAGCCCGCTGGAGCTGCGGCCGACCGGCAGCGGCGGACTCCGCCTGCACGCTGACCCCTTCTACCGGGCGATGTCCCCCGATCTCTTCGCGGCGCGCTGGGACGGGGCCGCGCTCGAGGCGCGGGCGGGCGAGCTTCAGTCTCACGTCGAGCGCGCGGCGCGGGAGACGCATCGGGAGTTCCTGGACGGCGAGGCGGTGGTCCACGCGGGGATGATGCGGCGTTACGGGCCGCTCGCGGGCGAGGAGGCTCCCTGGCTCGCGCTCGACAGCGAGGCGCGGATCGGCTTCGGCTCGCAGGCTGAGCAGCGCTCCTTCGAGGCCGATCTTCGGGCGCGGGTCGGGCTGCCCGCGCGCGAGGCCCTCCCCCAGAAGCTCGATCTGGTGGCCGTCGACCGCGCGGGGCGCGTGCTGCTGGTCGAGGCCAAGGCGGACGCCAGCGGCCTGGAGAGGGCGGCCTGGCAGGCGGCCTGTCACGTCGCGCGCTTCACGGCGCTCCGGGAGGCGGAGCCGGGCTGGGTGACCGAGGTGCTCGGCGGGCTGGCCCGGGAGAAGGCTCGGGTGGGGCTGCTGGGCGCGGCGCGCTCCCCGGCGCTCGCGGACACCGCCCCGCTGATCCCCGTCCTGGCGGCGCCGGACGCGCGTCCTGGCTGGGCGGAGGCCTGGCGCAGGGAGATCGCCAGGGTGCGCCCGGTCGCGGGACGCTGGCTGGATGGCCTGCAGCTCTGGCGGCTCGGACCGGAGGGCGAGGTGCTGGAGGTGGGGGGGGGTTGAGGGGGGCGCTGCCTCGCTCCGCCAGTCGCACGGGCCGTTCGATGGCTGTCGAGCGCCTTCAGTGGACGTCGTCGGAGTCCCCGGGCGCCGCTGGCACAATCAGGCCCTGTTTCAGCAGGTGCTGGTCGATCGAGGCGTAGACCTGGGCGATGTCCTCCTCGGAGCGCCCCATCGCGCGCATCACCTGCTCAAATGGCCGATCTCCAGCCTGCATCCTCCGCAGGAGCGCCTGGATGAATTCGGGGCTGAGGGCGACCTCCGATGGATGGGTTGTCCCGGGCGTAGGGATGACCCCAAGGTCGAACAACTCCAACAGTTGAGCTTGGAACTCGATGGCCAGCTCGCTCAACAGCGTGAGCACCTCTGTGATGCGACGGGCGTCGAGCTGGCGCTCGCACATCTGCTCGTCGAGCGCGCGTCGCGCTCGCGGGACTCCACCCGCCGTCAGCCACCCGCGCAGATCATCGGCAGAGCTCCCAAGGGTTCGGAACCTGTCCGAGCGCAGAACCTCCAGGGTGTAGGCGAAGGTTCGCCTCATGAACACTGCCCAGTCGTCGCGCTCCAGGTTCTCGACGAAGGACATGGCGGCCCCTTCTTGTGAGATAGCCTGCCGAAGAGCTGGCTGCCAGGCTGGAATGTTGGCGAGCCCTATCAACTGGGGCGATTGGTCAGCGCGCTCCGTCGCTCTCCGAAACGACTGAGCCTCGCCAAGACGCGACCCCCGGTCGCGCCTTGGCGCTTTCTTGCTGGTCGATAGCTCACAGTCGGGCGTTTCCTGGGGTTCGATACTTCATGGACACGTCAACGCCCGACTGCTGTCGCTATCTCCCCGCATCCCGTTCGGAGCGCGTATGTTAACGCGCTCCTGCTCATGATGGCTCCCCGACGGGCCAGCTCCGCGGCGACCTCGGCCAGAATCTGCGCGATCTCGGTCATAGGTCCCCGAACAGGCGCGCGTGCAGCTCGCGGGCCCCCAGAGGGCGCTCGCGGGCTCGCCCTACGCGGAGCGCGTCCACCAGCGCGAGGAGCTCGTGCTGGCGATGGATCCGACGATCATGTAGGGGACGCCCGCCTGATCCAGCGCACCCGTGATCCGGGCCAGGAGGTCGCGCAGGCTCACCGTCGCGGCCAGGCGGCGTCCGCGAGCTCAGCCTCGAGCCGCCGCGAGCGCTCCAGGTGCACGATCTCGCGCGCCTCCTCGGACATCTCGAACATCAGCGCGACGCGGCGCTCGCCGCTCAACTGGCGGTAGAGCGCCCTCTGGACCGCGTGGGCGTCGGGGTGGATGGGTATATGTATGTGCCGTGACGCAGGCGCCTGAGAGCTCGACGTCGCCGCTCGCGCTGGCCTGGCCGGGGATGGTTCCGATCGCCAGGGCGATCAACCTCGTCAGGTCCGGCGCGCGAGGATCGCCCGGGCGGCCTCGAGGCCCGAGACGGTGGCTGACTCGATGCAGCCGGCCGAGAGCGCGGTGCGCGTCCAGTCGCCGGCGACGGCGAGGTTGGCGAGGCCGGTCTCGCCCGGACGGAGGCGGTGGCGGATCGATCCGGGCGGAGAGAGCACGTAGCGCTCGGAGGGCGCCTGGTTGAGCCGCACGTAGGGTGCCGGGCCGCGCGTGGGGGCCTCGCCATGGTCGTGGAGCAGGCCGACGACGCCCGCGGGCGCGCGGCTCGCCCCCAGGCCCGGCAGGAGCCCGCCCAGCTCGCCGAGATAGCGCGTGGTGGTCTCGACGAGGGCGGCGTGGTGGTCGTCCCAGGTGTTCGGGTCCGTGTCCACCGGCGCCGTCGCGTCGCCCAGGGCGCCGCAGCCGTAGAGGATCGTCCCGACCGCCGGGTCTCCCTCAGGGCCGACGAGGTGGCTCATGTCGACCCAGGTGTCGTAGGGATCGGCGAAGGTGCCCGAGATCGCCGGCGGCTCTCCAGAGCCGAGGTGGCGGCGATCCGGCCGGATCCAGAGCTGCACGGCGGCGGTGCGGATCGTGCGCGCGTGGGCGAGGGCGTCGCGCCAGCGGGGCAGCCTGGCCGTGAGCTCGGCGCAGATCGGAGGGAGCGCGGCGGGCGGGATCGCGAGGATGAGCTCGTCGAAGTCCCGGCCAGCGGCGAGGCGCTCCTCGGGGCCCGGGCCCGGCAGGAGTCGGGCCTCGACCGGCCGCAGCCGCGCGCGAACGGGCTCGGGGTCGCTCAACTGCTCCCAGAGGGGCTCCTCGGGCCAGCACGGGAGCCCGTCGAGGTCGAAGAGCGGCTGGTACTCGGCGCCGCCGCGGACCTGCGCCTGGCGCTCGAAGCGAACGCCGTCGATGCGGTTGCCGTCGCGGTCGAGCTCGAGGCGCGTGACCCGGTGGAAGAAGCGAAAGCCCACGCCGCGGCGCTGAAGCACCTGGTAGAGGGGCGCGAAGACCGTCTCGCCCATCCCGGCGGCCATCCGGTAGAAGATGGCGCCCTGGTAGTCGAGCAGCATGGAGAGCATGCCCTGGAGGGCGACGCCAGCGGCGCCGCCGTCGTCGGTCGAGAAGGCGAGGTCGTAGATGGCGCGGACGAGGGTGGAGTCGACGGTGCGCGGATGGGCGCCGTGGCGGCGGAGCCACGCGCGGAGGTCGACGTCGTCGATGCGGCTGTAGTCCGGGCGCATGTTGAGGAGCCCGTCGCGCGCCATGCCCAGGAGCACCGTGTGGGTCAGGTCGAGCGAGACGAAGAGCCGTCGGAGCTCGTCGTCGTCGTCGAGGCGGCGGCCGAGGGCGACGCGGGCGGCGGCGGGCAGGCGCGGCGGCCCGCCAGGAAGGGGCGCGCGGGCCGCGACGTGGCCCAGGGCGGAGGCGATCCAGGCGCCGGCGAGCCTGGCGGAGAGGCGAGGCAGGCTGGCGGCGGATGGGGGCGGGGGCGGGGTGCCGTCGCCGTAGGGCGCCTCGCTGACGGCGAGGGCCGTCTGGACGAGCCCGAGGAGGTTGCGCGCGCGTCGCCGCTCGGACGCGAAGGGCGTGGTCGGAGTCTGGCCGGGCACGCCGTCGTTCTCGGGGAAGGGGAGCCGCCAGCGCCGCCAGGTCCCCCCGACGCGCTCGTGGTGGACGACGTGCGACATCGGTCGGAACGCCTCCTCGAGGGTGCGGAGCGGCGCGCCGGGCGGGCGCCCGAGCTCCTGGTAGCAGGCGCGCATCACCCGAAAGGCGTTGTCGTAGAAGCCAAGCCAGAGGTGGATCCCGTGCTCCTCGATGCGGCCCGCGCGGCGACGGTTGCGCACGCTCGCCCCCTTGCCGCCGAGGAGCCAGCCCTCCTGGAAGACGGTGACCTCGAGGTGCTCTCGCCAGTCGGGCGCCGACGTGAGCTCGAAGGCGGCGGCCACGCCGGCCATGCCGCCGCCGAGGATCGCGACGTGTCGCTTCTTCTGGGGCATCGGCGCATCTCTCCTTCGCGGAGTCGAGAGGGTCAGGGACGGCTCTCCCAGAGGATCTCGGCGGCGTCGATGCGGGCCGAGAAGGACGCCCGGCCTTGGACGAGCGGATCGATCACCGAGATCGGGCCGTCGGTGCTTCGGGCGACGAGGCCGAGGGTGGACGCGATCCGCAGGCTGTCGTAGGCGTGCAGGGTGACGGCGAAGCGGCCCGGAAGCAGCCCGCCGGTGACCTGCCCGGTGAAGCGGCACTCGGCCTCGAGGAGCGCCTGGTAGCAGGCGCGGCTGGCGTCGAGGGCGTCGGGCGTCTGCTTGACGAAGACCATGCGGAGCCCGCCCATCGTCATCCGAGCGAGCACCTCGGGGGCCGGCAGCCCGAGCCCGCCCATGAGGGCGTCCTTCACCGCCACGAGTGGCCCGGTCGGGCTGCCGTCGATCTGCCGCACCGCGAGGATCGGCCGCTCCTCCGCCCGGGATGAGCGGTCGAAGCGCTCGACGACCTGACCGGAGAGCGCCCACTCGAGGGGGCCACCGGCGGCGGGCATGCGCATCCGCCCGAGCTGCTTGGCGAAGCCGAAGACCTCGCGGCCGCCGATGAGCGCGGTCCCGTTGTCTACCCAGATGTAGGGCGTGAACGTCACGAGGCGCTCCGCGACGAAGGGGTCGCCGGCGCGCCCCGCCCAGGCCGGCACCCAGAAGCCGAAGTCGAGCTCCGGCACCCACCCGAGCGACTCGACCACCGGGTAGTTGTCGACCTCGGCGCAGTAGAGGACCACCCAGGGGGCGGCGGCGCGGTAGCGGTGGGCCGGCGACACCGCGAGGGCCCGGTCGCAGAGGGCCTGAAGGCGCTCGATCGAGGCCGGCAGGACGAACATCGAGAGGCGGATCTCGAGGGCGACCGGCGGGGTAGAGATGTAGTCGCCGTCGAGCCGGATCCGCCGCGGCAGGGTCCGCGCGGGCGCGTGGGCGCGCGGCGGCGCCTCGGGCAGCCAGTCGCCGATCGCCGGGCGAACGCTGGCGTCGAGGGCCTGCGCCGCCTGGGTCCCGGACATCGCCGCCGACTCGAGGCAGCCGAGCGAGAGCGCATTCAGGGTCCAGTCGCCGGCGAGCAGGAGGTTGTCGAAGCCCGACGCGTCGGCCCGCAGCCGCAGCGCGTTGGTCCCCGGCGCCGCGAGCACATAGCGGTCGGAAGGGTGCCTGCGCGGCGTGATGTGGGCGCTCGCCACCAGCCCCGGCGGGAGCGCGCCGCCGCGGGCGACGCCGGGCCAGAGCTGGGGCGCGTGGTCCCGGAGCCAGCCGGCGAGCTCCGCCGCGACCGGATCGGGCCCCGCGGGATCGCTCGAGTCGGCGCCGGCCGCGTCGTCGGGCAGGGCGCCGGAGAGGTGATGCCGTCCCCGCACCTCGGGGCCGTGGCCCTCGCGGGCGAGGAGGTGGCTCATGTCCGCCCAGGTCTCGAAGGGCGCGGCGAAGGGGCTGAGCAGCGGCGCCGGGCCCGACCAGCCGAGCTCCTCGCGCGAGGCCAAGGTCCAGAGCTGCGCCGAGCGGGTCGCGGTGCTCGCCAGGCCCCGCACCATCGCGTCGTAGCGTGGGCTCGCCGCCATGAGCTCGGCGGCGACGTGCGGGTGGACGCCGACGGACAACCCGAGGATCACCCGGTCGAAGTCACGCCCGCGCTCGAGGACGACGGGCTCCGCTGGCGCCCGATCCGACCAGCCCTCGAGGTCCACGCCAGCGAGGCGGTCACCGTCGGCGAGCTGGTCGAGGCGCGGGCGGGCGGGCCAGCACGGCAACCCGTTCACGTCGATGAGGGCCTCGTAGTCGCCGCCGGTCGGCGTCGCCTGGCGGTCCAGCCGGACGCGCGCGACCGATCGGCCGTCGGCGGCGGGCTCGATCCCGCGGACCGTGTGGAAGAACGCGAAGCGCACGCCGCGTCGCTTCAGGACCTGGTAGAGCGGCGCGAACAGGACGTCGCCGGCGCCCGCGTTCATCCGGTAGAGGATCGAGCCCTGGTAGGTGAGGGCGGCGCGGAGCAGGGCGTGAGCAAAGGTGCCGGCGCCGACGCCGCTCTGGCCCGCAAAGACCGCCTGGTAGAGCGCCGCGACCAGGGGCGAGCCGAGGGTCTCGCGCGACGCGCCGTGGAGCGCGAGCCAGGCGCGCGCGTCGAGGTGATCGACGGCGAACCAGTTGGGCCGCGGCCAGGCGAGCCGGTCTCTCGCCACGCCGCGCAGGAGCGTCCAGGCCAGATCGAGCACCACCCGGCGGCGCCGCGTCTCGGGGTCGCCGTCCGGGGCGGCCCGGCTGAGCTGGCGGGCGCGGGCCAGGAGGCGGAGCGGTCGGGTGGGCCCCGCGTCGGCCCTGTCTTCGCGGGCCTGCGCCGCCAGGGCCTCCCACGCCGCGTTCTGGGGCACATCGACGCCCCCGCGGGCCCACTCGCCGAAGAGCGCGGCGGCCCAGGAGAGCAGGCGGGCGCCGAGGCGCCGCGGATCGGCGAAGAGCGCATCGTCAGGCGCCTCCTGGCCTCTCGGGCAGACCATCGACCAGGCGCTCCAGCCCCCCTCCCGGCGCTCGGGGATGGTGATCACGTCGACGCCCGTGATCGCGTCGGCCCAGCGAGCCAGCGGGGCGTCGGGCGGGCGCCCGAGCTCCTCGTAGGCCTCGCCCATCACGCGCATCACGTTCGCGTAGGAGCCACCGAGGAGGTGGAGCCCGTGCTCCTCGATCCGGTTGCACGCCGCTGCGTTCACGCCGCTGGCGCTCTTTCCCCCGAGGCGGTGGCCTTGCTGGTAGACGGTGAGCTCGAAGCGCGCACGCCAGTCCGGGAGGCGCGTGAGCTCAAAGGCCGCGACCATCGCGGCCATGCCGCCGCCGAGGATCGCGACCCGCTCCGGGGCCTTGGTGTAGCCGGGGTTCGGGGAGGTGGGTGTCATCGCCGCTCGCCGGAATATAGCCGGCAGGAGGAGGATGAACGAGCGGGGGCCGCGTCCGCCTGCTCACCTGGTGCATGACCCAGACAGCAGGTGAGGTGCCCATGGCGCCGCGTCCCGCGCCGCGCTGTAGCAGGTGCTGGCGATTCAGGCCGAGCCCGATTCGATGAGGAAGTCGGCGAGCTTCTCCACGACCGTCGCCGCCTCTGTCGGCTTGATCTTGGCGTCATAGATCCCGACGAGCACGACCGAATTCGCCTTCACGCAGACCGCGCCAGCCTCACCGACCTTCGAGTAGATCGAGCGTTCGTCGCAGCGGAGCGCGAAGTACTTGACGCCGGCGAGCCACAGGCCGCTGGCCCGGATATTCGTCGGATCGCGGAACGCGGCCAGGAGGGCCGTCACCTCCTCCGGCTTCAACGTGAAGCTCGGGGACGTCGCCCATACCGCCTTGTCCTGGAAGCCGATGATCGCGGCGCGTGTGAGGCGCTTCGAGCCTACCAGCGTGCCATCCACGTACGATTGCCAGCCAGCCATTGCAGACCTCGCGAGTGTGCCCGGCATCATCCTCCAGACGGTGGCCGCCGTCCAGCCGGGCGAGAATCGACCGACAGGCGGGTCTCGGGTCGGCACGCCGAGGATCCCGCCGAAGTCGCGAGCTCCCCGACGTCCTCCGTGTGCGGCACCGCCCGACGCAACGACAGTGCTCACCGCGCCTCGTCGAGCCCGTCCTCCTTCTCGCAGGTCGGACAGGACTGGTCGGTGGCGGTGAACGTCTCGCGGCAGGCGGGGGATAGGTTGGATGAACGCCTTCCATGCCTGACACTGGATCCTGATCGGCTGCTCCGTCAACCCTCCGAACCGTGCTGGGGCCACGAGTTTGTTTGCTCTTTACCTCGAATTTCAAACTCCGAACGCACTCTTCTTGCCGGTCCCGCGTCATCTTGCGCCATCCGGTCATCGCACACACCCGAGGCGCGCTTATGGGGGCACGGGTCTGCGAGACCCGGAACGTGTCAACGTGGGCATGGGCGCAAGCCTGGGCGCGGCCTTTAGCGAGCACCGCGGCCGTCAACCTTGCCCATCGGATGTACCACGCGCTTCAGCCCACAGCTCTTCGAGCCCCAGCTCGCGCACCCAGTGCTCAACGTAGGCGCGATCGAGCGCATCGCCCTGCGCGTCCAGGATGCCGCGCACATCCCGAACCTGGCGCTCGGAGCTGCCGGCGCGGGCCCACTCCAGCTTGGAGATCACGCAGTCCTCCGCCGTCGCCATCCAGACCCGGAGCCCCAGCAGATCCACCTGGACGCGCCGTCGAAGCTCCTCGGCGCTGAAGGGCCGGCCCTTGCGCACGATGAGGTCCGCCTTCCAGCCGGTCGCCAGATCGATGACGTTGAACATCGACCGACGGCGCAGCGCGTCGCGCGCCGCGTCCATGCTGTAGTAGAGCTCGTCCTCGGGCAGCGAGGCCAGCAGCGCCTGCAGCCGCGCCCCATCGAGCTCGACGACGAGGTCCACATCCTGGGTGGTCCGCGGCGCGCTGTAGTAGGTGCTGGCGATGGATCCGGCGATCATGTAGGGGACGCCAGCCTGATCCAGCGCACCCGTGAGCCGAGCCAGGAAGTCGCGCAGGCTCACCGTCGTGGCCAGGCGGCGTCCGCGAGCGCCGCCCCGAGCCGCCGCGTGCGCTCCAGGTGCACGATCTCGCGCTCGTCCAGCCCCGCATGCTGCCGACGCAGCCCCGCGAGCGTGATCTGACGTGCTTCCTCGGACATCTCGAACATCAGCGCGACACGGCGCTCGCCGCTCATCCGGCGGTAGAGCGCCATCTGGACCGCCTGGGCTTCGGGTCGGGTGTCGTCGAGCATGGGACGAGTCTAACCGTCAGCGCGCACCGGGATCAACGCCTTCAGCGTCGGCGACCGTCGCGTTCCTGCCGGCCGTGAGGCGCCGGCCGCGCAGTGGCCAGAAACGAAAAAAGCCGCCTGTAACACGAGGTTACAGGCGGCCTGTCTAGAGGTGGTGGGCGACACAGGATTCGAACCTGTGACTCCTACCGTGTGAAGGTAGTACTCTCCCGCTGAGTTAGTCGCCCCCAGCACCCGCCATTTATGGGGCCCTGGCCCGGGTGTCAAGTGCCGCGCTACAGGACCTTACCCAGAATTTCCCGGCGTTCCTCCGTGAAGGCGTGTTTCATGAAAAAGCAAGGCCCCCGGCGATCAATCCGGGGGCCGTTGTAGGATCGACGTTACACCTGTGTTACTGGCGGCTACCCGCCCCGACGACACGGAAGGTGGGGCGCCGCGCCGCCCGGTAGCCGCCCGCCTCCCCCACGGGGGCCCGCTCGGCGAGCGCCAGCGTCTCCAGGGCCACGCGCGCGGCGTCCCCGCCCGCCTCGACGGGCAGCGCCGAGGAGAGCACGGACGCCACCGACGCCACCACGAGGTCGATCACGTCCTCGGCGGGCTGGTCGGGGTGGGAGCGGAGCGCCCCGCCGATGGCGATCCCGCACAGCAGCGCGACGCGGGTCGCTACCGCCTCGCGCGCCGCCCAGGCGTCGGACACGCTGTCGGAGTAGTCGGCGTAGATCCGTCGCTGCTCGGAGGTCAGGGTGTTCTCCAAGGCGATGCGGGCGCGCTGCTGGGCGCGCTGGAAGGGGGCCATCTCCTCGCCCCCCACCATCTCGATCATGGCCTCATAGGCGGTGTGGTCGGTCCAGTCGTCGATCCGCCACTTGATCAGGGTCTTCATGACGCACGTCTCCATGCCCGCCGGGGTTGACCGGCAGTCGGGCAAGCGGGCGAAAGCCAGCCTACCGGGCCAGCAGTCAGGAGACGGCGTAAATCCGTCGTTTGACACGGTGGAACCTGCGCGCATAGATGGGCGCAGGCCCGGGGGTGTAGTTCACTCCTACCTCCTGGGCTTAGGCCCGTCGGGGAGTTCGCACCTCCACGGCGGGCCGTTCTCGTTGTGCCTCCAGGGGTAGCACAGGGGGGCGACCCCTGTCCACCCCTCGCGGTCAGAGCGCTTCCTCGCCCCTACGATCTCCCCGTTCCCGCCGTCGTCCGGCGCGCCTCAACATCTCCCCCATCCCCCGGAAGACCCGATAGCGGGGATCGGGCGGGAGCTTCCCGAACGCCGACACCAGCGCGAGCACACGCTCCATGAGATCCCCGCCGGTCTCGCGGATCGTGGCCAGGAACGCATACAGGATGGTGGCGAGCAGGGCGATCCGCCGCACGCCGCGCAGGGTCAGCGCCCGCACGTCTTCGAGGTCCACGCCCCAGCCCCTGGAGTCCTTCATGGCCCGGGTCGCCTCCTCGCACTTCCAGCGCCGCCCGTAGGCGCGCGCCGCCTCCAGGATGGCCGCCTTCCCCTCCAGGTGCTCCGACGCCAGCAGGGCGAGGGGCTGCTTCCCGAAGCCCCAGACCACGATCAGGGTGCGCGCCTTCCCCTTCGGGCTCGGGTGGTTCTTCTGGTTGGAGAGGTAGACCTTCCGGGAGCCGACTTCGAGCGTGATCGTCTTCTTCCCCGCGCCCTTCGCCCGCTTCCGGCCCGCCTTGATCTCCATCTTGAAGCGGGGGATCACTTCGAGCGCGGCGTCCTCCACGCTCAGGCATCGGCCGTCCGCGGTGAAGACCTCGCGCTGGTTCTTCACCGCGTACTGAAGGCGGCAGATCCAGCGCAGGTTCAGGGCGTCGAGTCCGTCGAGGTAGCGGGTGTTGTCGAAGCCACGATCCGAGGTCCACCACGCGCGCGGCCCGATGGAGGGGGCGGCGATTCGGATCTGCTCCAGGAAGACGGAGGTCTGAGAGGACTTCGCGATCTCCTCGTAGCTGAACGGATGCAGGAGGACGGGGATCTGAAGCTCGCCGAGGTCGGCTTCGAGCTGCACCACGGGGTAGCCGAGCCCGGTCTCCCCGTCCGAGCCGTTCCAGCACCGCGAGACCCCCTCCATGCCCCGCTCGGGGTCCGGGTTCGCCCAGGGCTTGGCCAGGTCGGTGTAGTCCACCGCCACCACCACGCCCTCGCCGTCGTCGCGGCGCGCGTGACGGGCCACCACGTCCAGGTGACGGGCCAGCAGGGCCGCGTCGTCCAGGCGATCCGAGTTCAGCCCCCGGCTCAGTCGCTTCTCCGTGTGGATGAGGCGACGGGGATCGCCGTCCTCGGCCTCCTCGTCCAGCGCGCGCCCGATCTCGGAGAGCATCGGCGACTTCGAGATCGCCATGCCCCGGAGCATATCGGCGATCCAGCGCTGGTTCGGGACGTACTGATCCTGTCCGACCTCCGCGCAGAAGTCGGCCAGGGCTCGATGAACGCTCATCGCGGAGCCCGAGAGGTGGCGCCCAGACAAAGCAGGGGCTACGCTCTCAGTGTCCGCCCGGACGCTGGAGGCTCCCCAGCTCGTACCCTGAGCTGGTCTCCAGTCCGCCCCGAGGGTGCTACCAACACCCTCGGGGCTTTCTGTCATTTGAAATATACACTACATAGCGGAGGAATGCACGAGACCTAACGCTCGATTGGCCATAATTTGTCCGTCTTGTTGGTCAATCCTGAGATGATTCAGAAGATCCAGGACTACCACAAATTAGCCGGCTTCGGCTTGCATAATTTCTCAAACGTATTACGGACTTCATCCGAGGTTCCCCATGGCGAAACAGCAGAAGCCGCGCTCCACGACGAACTCAGCGGAAAGCGAGGTTGAAGCCTATATCTACACCAGAAATCAGCTTGAAGGGCTGGGCTGGCACACGAAGAGTCCCGATCGGGATCCCGTGGGCCAGGTCTGGACGCAAAACCAGTGCCTCGGACATCCCGAGATCAAGCGCTGCCTCGGGAAGATGCGCCCCGAGTACATTGTAAAGCTCTCCGAGTCCAGGCTGTGGGTCATCGAGGCGAAGAGCAAGCGCTCCGCGCTCGATCAGGCACTCCGGGAGGCTGAGTGCGACTACGCGGCTCCGATCGTGCGCGGGGGCGTGCTCACGGTCCCCCTGATTTCCGGCGTCGCAGGCAACGAAACCAGCGGCTACGACGTCCGAACGTACCTCATGGTCAACGGTCGGTATGAGGTCGTGACCATCAATGGTGTGGAGGCTACCGGGCTTCTCGCTCCGTCGCTGGTGAAGACCCTTCTCGAAACAGGAAACCCGCATATCGCGGATCTCCAAGTAGACGAGGGAATATTCCTCACGGCCGCCGAAGACATCAACGCAACGCTGCACAAGGGCGGAATCAACAAGAACGAGCGCGCCCGCGTCATGGCTGCGCTCCTCCTGGCCCTGTTGAACGATTCGGGCCCCAGTGTGGACAGTGAACTCCAGGTGCTCATTGGGGACATCAACGCGCGTTCGAAGGGGGTGCTCCGGACACAAGGAAAGAGTGAGTTCTTCCCCTTCGTCGAAATCGATCCGCCGACGAGCGAAGAGAACCACGTGAAGTACAAAGCGGCGTTGGTCCGCACGATCCAGGTGCTCAAGAATCTCAACATCAAGTCCGCAATGAACTCGGGCACGGACGTCCTGGGGAAGTTCTACGAGGTGTTCCTACGCTACGGGAATGGAGCGAAGGAGATCGGCATCGTTCTGACTCCTCGCCACGTCACTCGGTTCGCGGTGGAAGCGATCGGGGTTGGCCCGAGCGACATCGTTCTCGACCCGGCCTGCGGGACGGGGGGCTTCCTGGTGGCCGCATTCGATCATGTCCGGAGGACCGCAAACGCAGCTCAGATCGACCACTTCAAGCAGCATTGTCTGTTTGGCATCGAGCAGGAGTCCTACGTCGCGGCGCTGGCCATCGTGAACATGATCTTTCGTGGGGACGGGAAGAACAACATCAAGGAGGGGAATGGCCTCTCGAAGTTCCTCCAACCTGATCAGGCTGGAGGTAGACCTACGGCCAAGTACGCCTCGATTGTGGCCGAAAAGGGCCACGAGCCGGTCACGCGCGTTTTCATGAACCCGCCCTTTGCGCTAAAGAAGTCGGATGAGTCCGAGTCCCGCTTCGTTTCAGCCGCGCTCAAGTCCATGGCTGATGGCGGGATCCTCTTCGCCATCGTACCGATGTCCGTGGTCACGGAGTCGGGCGATAGCTTGGAGTGGCGAAAGCTCCTGCTCAAGAACCACACGCTGCTCTCAGTGATCAGCTTCCCCGAAGAGTTATTCTATCCGGTGGCGAACCAGACTGTCGGCCTGATCCTCCGGAAGGGCGCCGCGCATCCGAGGGCCCAGCCCGTGTTGTGGTGTCGCGTCCTCAACGATGGCTTCCGGAAGTCGAAGAGGAAGCGCCTTGCGGTGGGTGGGGAGAACGACCTGGATCGGCTTCGGCCGAAAATCCGGACCTTTCTTGCCGATCAATGTCAATCAATCGCAGAGGTCCCGGAAGTGGTACGGGTCGCGCCGGTAGACATGGCCGATCCTCTTCTGGAACTGACCCCTGAGGCATACCTTTCGAGCGCCGTACCCTCTCCCGCGGAGCTCGGAGCACGGCTCGACATCCAGATCCGCGAGAACATCTCTGCTCTGGTCGGCATTGACCTCATGTACGGCGGAGACAAGCACGGTAAACAAGCTCACAGATCCTCGATTCTCAATACTGGTCTGGCAGGTGGTGCGCGGCAAGGTCCGGAGCCGTCATGGGCCAATGTGAAGTTCAAGCCGGTGGTTCTCGACACCCTGTTCGCAATCACTGCAGGTGAGTTCCATAACCTCAGTGATCTTGACCCCGGAGATGTGCCAGTGGTCTCCTGCGCGGACAGCGGGAACGGCGTCGCTGCCCTCTACGATGTCGAAGAGGAAGCCTGCTACAGGGACGCCCTGACCATCGCATTCAACGGCTGGCCGCTGACCACGAAGATACACCCCTACACGTTCGGCGCCAAGGACGACGTAGCGGTAGCCATTCCGAAGGACGCGCTCTCGCCTGAGGCCCTGGTCTTCATCCAAGCTGCGCTCAATGCGGAGCGCTGGCGGTTCTCGTACTATCGCAAGTGCTTTAAGGCGAAGCTGCTTCGGACCGAGGTGGAACTGCCCGTGCTTGATGACGGGAAGCTCGATGTAGTCTTCATGGAGGCGGTGGTTCGGGCTCAGCCGTACTGGTGGTTCCTCGCGCCGCGCTACGTCGGATGGAAGCCGGCGGCACATACGTTTGAGAATGCGGCCGCGGAAGCCACGTCCCGCGACACGTCAGCCTCGGCTGAGGCCGAGCCTACGATAGTGTAGTGGTGTTTGGAGGCATCGATGGCCCTCTCTGAGTCGCAGATCGCAGACCTGATCACCGCCATCCTGGCTGTGAACCTCTTCCCCCTAGATAGGGCAGCCGGGCTTATGCCAGCATTCAAAGAGCGGGGCCTCCTCGATCCTGACCGGGTGCTCTCCATGAAGGGGGATGCCCTGGTTCAAGCCATCAACGATGCTGGATATCGACGTGGTGGATACGTGAACGTGATCGCCTTCCGACTCGATCCCATCATGGAGGCGGTTCGGTCAGGAAAGCTGGACGGGCTCCAAGCTGCTGCCGAACAGGGCGACCAGAGCGGCTTCATCGCGACCCTGGCTAGCGTCTACGGATTCGGCCCCCGCACAGCGGAGACGGCCTGGATGCTCTGGACCGGCGGCGGTTCCGAGGCAGGTTGAACGCCGATTCCCGACAACTTCAGCGCTCTACTGAAAAGGTGCCGGTTTACCGGCCTTCACCCGGGATTATTTTGTGGGTAAGGTTCTGCCGCGCTATCCTGTCCGGGCCCATGCGCCCCTCAGCCCTCCAGCGCCTCGCCGCCCTCGCCCTGGTCCTGGGGGTGGCGGTCGCGCTCGGGCGCGCAGCGCCGCTTTTCGGCGGGCTCTGGCCGTGGAGCGACAGCCTGGCGACGGCGCTGCAGCTCCACCACCTGCACGGGTCCTGGCTGGGGGGAGGGGAGTGGTCGCGCGGCGCCTTCGGCTGGCCGCTGGACGGGGCGGTGACGCAGCTGGACTGGCTGGGCGGGGCGGCCCTGCTCACGCTGCCGCTGCACCTGCTCGGCGTGGACGCCCTCGACGAGCACGCCCTGGTCTGTGGCCTGGGCCTCGCGCTCACGGCCCTGGCGCTCTCCCGGGCGGCGCGCGCGCTCCTGGGGCCGGGTCCGCACACCTGGGTCGCGGCGTTGGTTGGGGCCTTCCACCCCATCGCGCTCCAGCACCTGCCCTACGCCAACCTGGCCCAGTCCTGGGCGGGGCCGCTGGGGGCGCTGCTCGTGGGCGCGGGCCTGGCCGGGCGGCGACCGCGGCTGGCGGCCCTGGGCGGGCTGGTGCTGGGGGGCGCGGGCTGGCTCGGCTTCTATCAGGCGAGCCACGCGGCCTTCGTGGGCGGGATCACGCTGCTGGCGGCGGCCTCAGCGCGGCAGGGGGATCGGCGGAGCTGGGCGGCGCTGGCGGGCGGCCTCCTGCTGGGCGCGCTGGGCCTGGCGCCTGTGATGCAGGTGTACGTGGAATTCCAGCGCCTCCACGGGGTCCGCACCGTCGCGGCGGATCTGCTGGCCGAGAGCTGGGATCTGGGCTGGCCGCAGCACCTGGGGGGAGGCTCCACGCCGGGCGGGGGTGGGGCGGCGGTGGATCCACGCTGGGATCTGGGTCGAGCGGGCCTGCTCCTGGGCCTGGGCCTGGCGATGATCGGCCTCCCCGGCGTGTTGCGCGGCCGAGCAGGCCCACGCTGGCCCTGGCTGGCCGTCCTCGGGGTCGTCCTCGGCGCCGCGATCCTCGCGCTGGGGCCGGAGCTGCTGTGGCGGGGGCAGAGCACGGGGCTGCCGCTGCCGGGGCGCCTGCTGGCGGCGCTGCCGGGCATGGACGGCTTGCGCGCGCCGGTGCGCTGGCTGGGCGTGAGCTTCGCGGCGATGAGCCTGCTGGCGGCCCGGGGGGCGCTGGTCCTGGGGGAGCGGGTTCGCCTCGCCCCGCCCCTCCTGACCCTCGCCCTGTCGGGGCTGCTGGTGCGTCCGGTGATGAGCGAGCCCCGGGAGAGCCTGGGCCTCCACCCGATCTACGCGCGCCTCCTGAGCGCGGACGCGCCCGGGGCGCTGCTGGACCTGCTGCCCCCGGGCGGACGGACGGACGCCTGCGCCTGCCACCTGGGCCACCGCCTGCGCGCCGCCATGCTCCACGGGCGGCCCCTGGTGGGCGGGCTCTACGCGCGGCGGGTACAAGCCCTGGTGGATCTGAACCGCGTGACCCAGGCATGGCCGGCGGCGGAGACGGTGGAGCTGCTGCGGCGGGTGGGCGTGGGGCTGGTGCTGGAGCACGGGCCCGCGGGCCCCGTCGCGCGCGAGGGCGTGCGCTGCGAGGAGCTGGGGGGGCACCGCCTGTGTGAGCTCGAGCCCTGGCCTCATCCGCTGGTGGCCTCGGACGCCCTCTCTGAGGTGGAGGCCGCGCCGGTCGACGCGCTGCGATGGACGCGAGATCCCACGGCGCAGCGCCTGCTGACGGTGCGCTGCGACGACGAGGAGCTGCGCTTCCCCACCCGCCTCTGGCGCCTGCTCACCGAGCTCCAGCACGGCAGGGACGGCGTGGTCCTGGAGCTGCAGCTCGGCCGGACCTGCGAGCGCTCCGTCCAGATCCCGGGCCACCCTCCGACGCTCCTGCGGGCCGAGGTCGAGGCCCCGACCTGGCCCGCGCCCTGACCCCTCAGCTCTCGTAGCCGAGCATGCGGAGCCGGTCGGCCAGCGGGTTCTTCGCGCTCTCCGCGTGGGGGCTGGCGGGTACGAGCCCGCGCTCGGTCAGCGCCGCGCAGATACGCTCCGCCGCCGCGTCCACGCTCTCGTGGGAGAGGTTGAAGCTGAGGTCCGGGCTCAGCGGCTCCTCATAGGGCGCGTCCACCCCGGTGAACTCGCGGATCTCGCCCGCCAGCGCGCGGCGCCAGATGCCGGCCCCGTCGCGGTCGATGCAGGCGCCCTTGGGCGTGGCGGCGTAGACCTCGAAGAAGCGGCCGAGCTCGCGGCGGATCTCCTCGCGGGTCGAGCGGTAGGGGCTCACGGCGGCGACGATGGCCACGACCCCGTGGGCGGTGAGCAGGCGGGCGGCCAGCGCGTGGCGGCGCACGTTGATGTCGCGCTCGGCCTTGGAGAAGCCCAGGCTCGCCCCCAGCGGGGTGTCGCGCAGCTTGCCGGAGTCGATGACCTCGGCCTCCAGCCCGCGCGCGCGGATCTGCGCGGCCAGCGCGTCCGCGACCGAGCTCTTGCCGGCCTTGGGCAGGCCCGTGATCCAGACGGTGAAGGACTGCGTCGATTCCATGCGCGCTCCGATCTCGCGGTGGACCCCGGGGGCGTGAAGGTGCTCAACCCCGGAGGAGGGGCTATTCTTCCCCGCGTGTGGTCGGATCGCCAGCGCGCTGTCAAAATCCTTACGCTCACGGCGCTGCTGCTGGCGCTCTGCGGCCTCTACGCCCGGCAGGCGACGACGGTGCTGGCGGCCTGGCCCTCGGCGCTCGCGGCCGGGGATCGCGCGGACGGGCGCGAGCTGAGGTTCTCGCTGTGGCAGGTCTCGGCGGTGCCGGACGCGCGACACTTCGTCATCGCCCGCGTGGTGCAGGTGCCCGTGGAGGGGGACGCGCGCGGGCTGGAGGTCGGGGACACGGTGAGCCTGGTGGGGCGCTACCGGGCGGAGGACCAGACGGTCGTGGCCGAGATCCTGGAGGTCCATCACCTGCGCTGGGCGAAGGAGGCGCTGGGCTGGCTGGGGGTGGGGCTCGCGCTGGTGGCGGCGCCCCTCGGCTTCCGCTGGCGGGCGGGGAGGCTCGAGGAGCGTGGCTGACCTGATCACCCACGCCTGCACGGCGCTGCTGTGGAAGGGGATCCGCGGGGGCGAGCACGTCCCGGCCTTCACCGCGGGCGCGCTGATCCCGGACCTGCTGGCCAGGCTGCCGCCGATCGGGCTCACGCGCCTGCACGACCAGCTGGGCGTGGACGTGCCCGAGGCGCTCATCTACGGCTGGATGCCGCTGCACATGCCCGCGGGGATGGTGCTGAGCAGCGCGCTGCTGGCCATGCTCTTCCCCGCGGGGGCGCGGCCAGGGGTGTTCCGCGCCCTGCTGGGAGGCCAGGCCCTGCACCTCGCGGTGGACCTGCTGCAGCACCACTTCACGGGGGGCTACGCCCTCTTCTACCCCCTCACCCTGTGGACCTTCGAGCTCGGGCTGCTGGGCAGCGAGGACACGGTGGTCCTGGCTCCCCTGCTCGCCGCGCTCACGGCCTGGGTGTGGAGGAAGAGGAGGGCGGAGGCCCGTCAGAAGGGGATCTCTTCGCCCTGAGCGGCGGCGGGCGGCGCGGCGGGGGGCTCGGGGCGCGCGCCCTCCTCGCGGGTGCGGGGCAGGAAGTGGATCTGCTCGACCTGCACGAAGGTGCGCTGACGGCGGCTGCCGTCCTTGCCGGTCCACTGCTCGGTGCGAAGGGCGCCCTCCACCGCGATGGCCGAGCCCTTCTCCACGTAGCGCAGGGCCAGCTCGGCGTGGCGCTCCCACAGGCGCACCGTGTGCCACTCCGCCTCCTCCACCCAGGTGTCGCCGTTGCGCACGCCGCGGTGTGTGGCGACGCTGAGATCGCAGACGGCGCGGCCGTTGGAGGTGTGGCGGACCATGGGGTCCTGGCCGACGTTGCCCATGAGGAAGACACGGTTGATTCCACGCATGACAGCTCCGTTTTCAGGTTGGACGGCCAGCAGGCCGCGCGCCGGAGCGAAGCAAGAAGCGTGCCATGTGGTGCAAGGCCAATTTTTCCGCGTTACAGCCTGACAGTCGTCGACGGTCGACCGTCGACCTCCGTCAGGGCGCGTTGTGCTCGACCGTAGCGGTGGGCGGGGTGGTGGCGATCTCGTCCACCAGGGCCTCGGCGTCAGCGGTGCTCAGGCTCTCGTTGTAGCCGATGTAGACGGCCTCCGCGGTCTCCAGGTCGTGGAGGGCGCTCACGTCGGTCAGGGCGGCGTTGCTCTTCAGGGTGAGGGCGCCGACATCGCGTAGATCTTCGAGGCCGGTGAGCGAAGTGAGCGCGCTGGTCCCGTCACAGGTGAAGTTGCTGCCAGAGGACCCGACCCAGGAGGCGTCCTCGACGTTCGGGTGGCATCCGATGACGACCTGAGTGACGGTGCCCACCCCCTCGAGCCCGCTCAGGTCCTCGAGCGCCGCGACGTCATCGAGGTACAGGGCCTCGAGGCTGCTGGGGAGCGTGATGCCATCCAGGGTGGCCAGCGCCGTCAAGCCCGAGAGCGTGAGCTCTCCCCAGGACGACACGCTCAGCCCCTCCAGGCTCTCCAGCTTCGCGAGGCCGGGGCAGCTCAGCGCGGTGAAGATCAGGGTGCCACCGCTGGAGTACTTCTTGTAGCTCTGGTAGCACCCGAGGCGCAGCGAGCCGATCTCGCCAATCTCGCCGAAGCTCGACAGGTAGTTGTTGCTGGCGAGCTCGAGCCGTCCGAGGCTGGTGAGCGCGTCGAGGCCGTCGATGCTCTCCAGCAGCGGGCTCCCCACCACGCGCAGCGTGCCGATCTCCTCGACGCTGGAGAGCCCCTCCAGGCTGCTGAGCCGCGGATTGCCGTCGCAGGTCAGGTAGCGAAAGGTCGCCGAGCTCCTGGTGCTGGTGTGGCAGCCGAGGCTCAGCTCATCGACGTCCGTGAGGCCCTCGAGCCCAGCGAGCGAGGTGATCCCGGTGGAGTCGATGGTCACGTCGTCGGCCAGCGCCAGGCTCTCCAGGCCCTCCAGCGAGCGCAGGCCGGGCATGCGCGTCAGGTTCAGGTCGCCGATGCTGGTCAGGTTGGAGAGCGGCGCCAGGGAGTCCAGGAGGGGGACGTCCACGCAGACGGGCGTGCTCGAGTCCACGGGCGTAGCGCACCCGATGGTCAGCTCATAACGTACGGTCGTGAGCGACTCGAGGCCCGTGAGGCTGCTCAGCCTGGGCGTGTCGATCAGGATGAGCTTCTGCACGGAGCTCACGTTGTCCAGCCCGCTCAGGCTGCTGAGCGAGCGCATCCCTCGGAGCTGCGTGACGCTCAGCTCCGAGACGCCCTCGAGGCCGCGCAGATCGGAGAGCCGCGTGAGATCCTTCAACATGAGGTTGTCGAGCGTGCTGAGGCTGTCGAGGCCCCGCAGGCTCATCAGGTTCGCGCTGCTCTCGATCTCCAGCACTCCGATCGTCGCCAGCGCGCGCGGTCCCATGAGGCCGAGCATGTTCGTCGCCGAGCTGATGTAGAGCGTCCCCACGCGGGTCAGCGCGCCGAGGCCCATCAGGTCGCGGAGTCCGGTCGTCGACACGAGGTAGATCCCGTCGGCGTCCGAGAGGCTGTCCAGACCGCGCAGGGTGCTGAGGCTGGTGGTCCCGTACAGCACCAGGTTGCCCACCTCCGTGAGGCCGTTCAGGCCCTCCAGGCTCGTGATCGCCGCGCTCCGCACATAGAGCTGCTGGATGCTGGTGATCGGGCCGAGGCCGTAGAAGTCCTGGAGGCGCGGGTTGAGCCCCACGCTGTCGACGCAGTAATACGCCTCCTCGTAGGGCTCGTCCTCTTCGTCGTCCGGCCCGCCGATGCAGCCCACCCAGAGGTTGGTGAGCGAGCTGACCGACTCCAGGCCCTGAAGATCTTGAAGGTCGCTCTCCGCGAGGTTGAAGCTCTTGATGGAGCTCAACCCGGAGAGCCCGCTCAGGCTGGAGAGCGACTCCGCCTCGATGTTGAGCTCGCCCTTGACGGTGCTCACGCAGGCGAGCCCCTCGGTGGTCGTCACGCCTTCGAGGCTCAGGTTGTTGAAGGTGCGCGAGCAGTAGCCATCGCAGAAGGCGGCCACCTCAGCGTCGGTGTCCAGCGTGTAGCTCCGGGTGGAGGACTCCGTGGTCCAGGCCGAGGCGTCAGCGTCGTCGCAGTCCGTGGACGCGTCGACGCCGTCCCCATCGACGTCTTCAGCCCGGGCGGCCGCGAGCAGCAGGGTGAGGGCGATCATCGTCCGACCTCCACAGGTCAGTCTACCGGGGCCTCGGCGCTGCAGGACACGAAAGGGTCAGGGTTCTGTCAAGGTGTGTGCCGGCTTATCTGGCTACGACCACCGCCGGCCGACCCCAGGCGTCCCAGACCACGAGCTCATCCGGGGGCTCCGTGAACACCCAGCCGGGCTCACGGGCGAGCCGTCCGCCCTGGTAGCGCACGCCGCCGAGGCCGGTGGCGTCGAGCACCCAGCGCTCCCCCTCCTGACGCAGGGCGGGGGGAGCGGGCCAGGCGGGGCCGCCGTCCACGATGGCGGCGCGGAGGCGCTCGGCCAGGGGGAGGGCGCCCTGCTCCACGCGGATGAAGACGCTCACGTTGCCGTCGCGGAAGGCCAGGATCGCCTGGCCGTCTCCCCAGGCCTCGTCAGCGAAGGTGTAGGCGGGCGCCTGACCGGCGCTGAGCGGCACGCCCTCGGCCAGCCAGGCGGCGGCCTCGGCCTCGGTGCGGCCTACGAAGACGCGCACGTAGCCGCCGTCCGCGGAGGCGGACCAGCCGGCGTCCACGCCCTTGAAGCTGGGCTCGCCGAGGCCCTGGACGCCGCGCACGGGGATGCCGGTGTGGATGCCCGCCGCGAGGGCGGCGCCGAGCAGGAGGAGGAGCGTCATCGGATGGACCCCGTGCCGTAGCTCTGGTAGTTGGGCGAGCCGCTCATGACGAGGCGGTCCAGGTACTCTTCGCCCGTGATGGTCTGGACCATCAGCACCTCGTTGGGCTCCGAGCCGGGATCGTCGTCGCCGTCCAGCGCCAGGGTGGCGTCGTAGATGGTGTCGCTGTCGTCCGGGCTGGTGACCGCGTGGTAGCTGAAGCCGCAGGAGGTCGGGCCGAAGGGGCAGTGCGTGAACTCGTCGCCGCCGATGGCCAGGATGTAGTTCAGCGAGAACGAGGGCGAGATGATGGACTGGCCGAGGTAGGCCCCCAGCATGTTGGCGTGGACCGAGAGGATGCCCGCGCAGTCCGAGCAGTTGACGATGTCGCCGTTGGACCGGTCCAGGAAGGCCGTCATGTCGAAGTCGGCGCTGTCCCAGCCCCAGCCGCGGTAGCTCATGTAGGCGCTGGCCCCGTACCGCGTGTCGTAGGCGATGCCGAGATCGTTGTAGATGTAGTCCACCAGCGCGCTGATGACGGCCTCCTCGGTCGGCGCCACGCCGCTCATGTCGCGCAGCGCCGGGTCGATCACCGCCACCCAGGGCAGGTAGGGCGAGTCCGCCTCGTCGAAGGTGGGCGGCCCCAGCAGGGCGTACATCTGGAGCGGGATCTCCTGGGCGGCCAGGGGCTCGCCGTCCACGGCCCAGGTCAGCGTCAGCGTCTCCTCGACGACGCTCGGCCCCTCGGCCAGCGCGCTGTCCCGCACGAAGGTGAGCTCGCCGTCGTCGGCGACGGTGGGGTCCTCGACGCTCCATCCGTCGATGGTGGCGGTCACGGGCGCCCCGCCCAGCTCGCCGCCGAAGTGCAGGCGCAGGGCGGGCGTCGCGTCGTAGGGGTAGGCGGCGGGCATGTTCTGGTCCACCGCGCTGGACGGGGGGCTCTCCAGGTCCTGCCAGGGGATGGGGACCTCGGTGGGCTGGCCCTCCTCGTCCACCAGGGCGCTGAGCTGGAAGGTGGCGTCGGTGCTCTCGGAGACGAAGTAGCGGCCGGCGTCGCCGTCCTTGTGCCAGATGAGCGAGACGCGCTGGGCGCCGGCCAGCGTGCCCGAGTCCACCCCCAGTCGCACCAGCCAGAAGCTGAGCTCGGCCTCGGCGTCCGTGTAGCCGTCCCGCTCAGAGTGGAGCTGTAACGTATATTGTCCGGCTGCGGCCGGGTTGCCCGAGGGGTCGGTCCCGTCCCAGGTGATCGCGCTCACCGGGCCGGAGCCGTCGGCCAGGGTCTGGAGCAGGTAGCCGGTGCTGTCGCGCAGCTCGACCTTGACCCGGGCGTACTCCCCGCCGGTCACGACGAACGCGATGGGGCCGGTGCGCGCGGGGTCGAAGGCGTTGGGCCCGTCCAGCGTCACGGTCTGGGGGTAGGGCCCCGTGTCCGGCTCCCCCGTGTCGTCGGGCGCCTTCGAGTCATCGGGGACGGGGTTCTGGCCGGTCTCCTGGAGGATGACCTTGCCGGGCTCGCAGGCGAGGAGGACGAGGAGGCTGATGAGCATGGCGCGCAGTATAGCGCCGCGCTCAGGCTTTGGCGTCAGATCGCCGCGCACGACGGCGCCGGGCGCAGAAGAGCAGGATCGGGGCCAGGGAGGAGGCGCCGGCAGCCCCGGCGCTCGAGCAGCCGCAGCCCTCCTTGGAGCCCGACTCGCCGGTGTCCTCGCCTTCACCCTCGCCTTCGCCCTCACCCTCGCCTTCACCCTCGCCCTCACCCTCGCCCTCACCCTCGCCTTCACCCTCTCCCTCTCCCTCTCCCTCTCCCTCTCCCTCGCCCGTCTCCTCGACGACCACGCCGACGCTCAGCGTGTAGGGCTCGTCGTCGGAGAGCCCGGTGACGGCCAGGATGTCCCCGGCGACCAGGTCCACGGCGAGGCCGAGGCCGTCGGGCCCGCTCAGGACGACGTCGCCCTCGGCGGTGACGCTGACCTCGCCTGTGGCCCGGTAGTAGTGGGTGCCCAGGTAGGGGAGCGTGCCCGAGGCCCCATCGCTCAGGGCGCCCAGGACTGTAACATTGGTGTACAGCTCACTCTCGGCGAGCTGGCGGTCGGCGTAGGCCCCGGTGAAGCCGCCCCACAGCGCGTCCACGCCCTCGCCGGTCGAGGCGCTCAGGATGGCGTCCCAGGTGTCGTCGGGCATGTCCGCGCTGAGGTTCCAGACGGCCCGCATCCCGCCATCGCCGGTGAGGAACTCCTCCATCCAGGCGTTGAACACGAACATCCCGTAGTCGTGCCCGCCGTCGCGGCTGTCGTAGCGCAGCTCGGGCTGGTCGGCGTACCACTCGCTGGTGTACTCGTGGCTGTCCACCTCGGGGTCGGCGAGCTGAGAGGCCCAGGTGGCCGAGGCCTCCCAGTACCAGCTCTCCCCCTCGTAGGTGCCGTCCCAGTCGCGCACGGCGTACTGGAGCGCGTGCATGAACTCGTGCTCGGCGAGCGCGGTCCAGAAGCCCTCGCCGTAGAGGTCCAGCGAGGAGGGGTTCAGGTAGATGATGGGGTACCCGTCGGGGTACTCGTCGGTGGTGTACTCGACGGTATAACCTGTGGTGGATCCGAGGCTGGGGTCGATCAGGACCCAGATGTAGTAGGTGTCCGAGGAGACGGGGGGCGTCCAGCCCGACTCCTCCACGAAGACCGTCCAGGCGGTCTCCAGGGCCTCGCCCGCCAGGACCGCATGCTCCTCGGTGATGCCCCCCGCCCACCAGTTGATGGTGAAGTTCTCCGTCTCCAGGTGGTCCTCGTAGTTCGTGCCATAGACGGACTTGACCCCGGGGGTCGGGGGAGGGCGGGGCGAGGGGAGCCGACCCACGCGCGCCGGAGCCTCGACCATCCCGGGGTGGAGGACGGGCCCGCCGCGCAGGGCGTCCAGGGTCTCGGGGAGCGCGCAGGTGCCGGCGTGGGCGAGCGAGGTGAGGAGCAGGCTCAGGAGCATGGGGTCCCTCCGCGCCTCACGGTAGCGCCCGGCGGCCCGCCTGTCAGTACACGTCCTTGGGTGTGAGCTGCACGGGCTCGGTCTCATCCTTGGACACCGTGTAGTGCGCGGGGACGCCGTCGCCGTCGGCGTCGATCATCCCGTGGACTACGAAGCCGCCGTCCTCCGACACCTCCACCCAGTAGGTCCCGCGCAGGTCCTCATCCGGCCTCCAGCCGAGCCGCTCCCAGGCCTCGGGTCTGGGCCAGGGGACCGCCTCGCGGCTCAGCGCCTCGACCGGTCTGGGGCTGGGCGGCAGCGCAAGAAACTCGTCGAAGGCCGCTTCATAGGCCATCTCTGCGATACGGATCTCAGCGAGCGCTCCAGGGAGCTCCGCCCGCCTCGCCTTCTGCTGCATGGCCACGAAGTTCGGGATGGCGATGGCGCCCAGCATGCCCGCCCCCGCGGCCCCCACGGTGCCCGAGCCCGACACCGTGAACTCGACCATCGGGCCCTCCGCCCGCAGGCCCACCAGGCCGTTGGCGCCGCCCGCCACGCCCGGGATGCCGCCCTGGAGGGCCACAGCCTGATCTCGGGCGAAATTGCGGAATTTCCGGTCTCCCCAGCGGTGGCCGCGCACCCGGGCCAGGCTCTGGTCCAGCGTGTCCGGGTCGGAGGCGACGTAGAGCCGGTCGCGGCGCGCCGCGAAGGAGAGCGAGATCCGGCCCAGGCGCGCGGTGTGGACGCCGTCGGCCTCGGTGACCGGGATCTGGTGCGCCTCCAGCGCCTGTACCACGCCCTGCTCCAGCCTCCCGCCGGGGATGTGCCCGCCGCCGGACTGGCGCAGCGGGATCACCGCCGCGTAGCGCAGGGCGGGTCCCCGCTTCAGGAGCCCGCCCTCCCGCCACAGCGCCGCGGAGGTCCCCGGCGCGAGCTCCACGCCGGCCGCCGTGAGGAGCTCATCGAGCTGGTCCACAGGCTCGCGAATCCCCTGGAGCTTCCCCGGCACCCCGGGCGCTCGCAGGGCCGCCTGGAGCGCCGCGATGGGATCGACGCCCATGGAGAGCAGCATGGCGGGCCGATCCTTGGAGCGGCCCAGGGCCGGGCGCTCGCGCCCCTCGCGCAGCAGGCCAGCCGGCGCCTCCTCGGACAGCAGGACGCGCACGAAGAGATCGCTCTCCTCGCCCGCGTCGGCGTGGAGGGCCATCGCCTCGAGCTTGGGGAATTTCTCGCTCTCCTCGCCCATTCGGACCACGAACGCGCAGCCCTCGTCCGGCAGGTCGTCGATCAGCCCGGGCGGTGGGCTCCAACCAGGTCCCGTCGGTGCTGTGCCCTCGCGGAGCTCGAGCATGCCGGCCTTCAGGTGGAGCCTCTCGCCCTTCTTCCCGACCGCCCAGCTCCCGTGCTCCAGCCGCTGGGCGGGGGCGCCCAGGTCGCCGAGCCAGGCCTCCAGGCGCGCCTCGTCCCCGGAGTAGGGCAGGCGGAGGATCATGGGCTTCTCCCCTCCGATCTCCCAGCTCACCAACGTGACCGGGCCCTCGAGGTCGAAGCCGGCCTGCTCCAGCGCGGCGCGGTTGAGGGCGCTCAGGGCCTCGGGCATGTCCGGGAGCGGCATGCTGGCGAGCGCCTCCGCGGACCCGGCGACCAGCTCGAGCGACCCACAGCGCGCGGCGATGGTCGGCGGCGGGTACTCACGGACGAGCTGGGTGAGCGCGTTGGGCCCACCGGCGAGCGCGCTGGCGACCATCAGGAACGGCAACATGGGTGCTCCCTGGAGTGATGGTCCAGGCTATCACGCCGGGGCCTTGACGAGCCCGCCCCGGCGCGGTAAACGGCCGCGCAACAAACGCCGGCCTGCCCGTGTCTTCCGCGGGATCAGGCCGGCGTTTTCGTATGTTCGCTCAGCGGAGGGCAGCTTCGATGACGGAGCCTCGAACCCCCCCACCCGGCGCCAACGCGGCGCTCGTGCTGGAGGACGGGACGGTGTTCTGGGGGCGGGGCCTCGGCGCCCAGGCCCGCTCGGTGGGCGAGGTGTGCTTCAACACCTCGATCACCGGCTACCAGGAGATCCTCACCGATCCCTCCTACGCCGGCCAGATCATCACGTTCACCTTCCCGCACGTCGGGAACGTGGGCGCGAACCGGGAGGATCTGGAGAGCGCCGTGCCCGCCTGCCGGGGGCTGGTGCTGCGCGCGGACATCACCAGCCCCTCCAGCTGGCGGGCCATCGAGCCGCTGGGCGAGTGGCTGGCGGCCCGCGGGATCCCGGGCATCGCGGGCGTCGATACGCGGCGGCTCACGCGGCGTATCCGGGAGCTCGGCGCGCCCCGCGGGGCGCTGGTCCACGGCCCCGAGCTGGACACCGCGGCGCTGGGGGAGATGGCGCGGGCCTGGCCCGGCCTGGAGGGCATGGACCTGGCGAAGGAGGTAACCTGTAACGTCATGTATCCGTGGACGGAGACCCGCTGGGTCCCTGGCGCGGGCTACGGGGCGCTGCGCGAGCCGAGCTGGCACGTCGTGGCCATCGACTACGGGATCAAGCGGAACATCCTGCGCTGCCTGGCGTCCGAGGGCTGCCGGGTGACGGTGGTGCCCGCCCAGACCTCCGCCGAGCAGATCCTGGCGCTGGAGCCGGACGGGATCTTCCTCTCCAACGGGCCGGGCGACCCGGCGGCGACCGGGATCTACGCTGTACCGACGTTACAGCGTCTGTTACAGACGGATATCCCCATCTTCGGCATCTGCCTGGGCCACCAGATCCTGGGGATCGCGGTGGGCGCGCGCACGGGCAAGCTGCACCGCGGCCACCGCGGGGGCAACCACCCGGTGCTGGAGCTGGCCACCGGCCGCGTGGAGATCACGAGCCAGAACCACGGCTTCGCCGTGCTGGCCGACTCGCTCCCCCCGGGCGTGCGGGCCACCCACCTCTCGCTCTTCGACCGCACCATCGAGGGCCTCGAGCTCGAGGGGCGGCCGGTGTTCTCGGTGCAGTACCACCCGGAGGCCAGCCCCGGCCCCCACGACGCCCACCACCTCTTCGCGCGCTTCGTGCGCATGATGGCCCGCCATGCCGAAGCGTGAGGATCTCCGCTCTGTCCTGCTCATCGGGGCCGGGCCCATCGTGATCGGCCAGGCCTGCGAGTTCGACTATTCGGGCACGCAGGCCTGCAAGGCGCTGAAGGCCGAGGGGCTGCGGGTCATCCTGGTCAACTCCAACCCCGCGACCATCATGACCGACCCCGACCTGGCGGACGCCACCTACGTGGAGCCCGTCACGCCCGAGGTCGTCGCCCGGATCATCGCCAAGGAGCGCCCGGACGCGCTGCTGCCGACCATGGGCGGCCAGACCGCGCTGAACACCGCGCTGGCCCTGGCCGACGACGGCACCCTGCGTCGCTACGGGGTGGAGCTCATCGGCGCGCGGCGCGAGGCCATCGCCAAGGCCGAGGATCGCCGCCTGTTCCGCGAGTGCATGGAGAGCATCGGCCTGGAGTGCCCGAAGAGCGCGGTGGTGCGCAGCGTGGCCGAGGCCTGGGCCGCGCTCCCGGCCGTGGGCCTGCCCGCCATCATCCGGCCCAGCTTCACGCTGGGGGGCAAGGGCGGCGGCATCGCCTACAACCGCGAGGAGTTCGAGAGCGTCGTGAACGCCGGGCTCAAGGCGAGCCCCGTCCACGAGGTGCTGCTGGAAGAGAGCGTGCTGGGCTGGAAGGAGTTCGAGCTCGAGGTCGTGCGCGACCGCGCCGACAACTGCATCATCGTGTGCAGCATCGAGAACATCGACCCCATGGGCGTCCACACGGGCGACAGCGTGACCGTCGCCCCCGCGCTGACGCTGACCGACAAGGAGTACCAGCGCATGCGCGACGCCGGGATCGCCGTGCTGCGCGCCATCGGCGTGGACACCGGCGGCTCCAACGTGCAGTTCGCGATCAACCCCGAGAACGGCCGCATGGTCGTCATCGAGATGAACCCGCGCGTCTCGCGCAGCTCGGCGCTGGCCAGCAAGGCCACGGGCTTCCCCATCGCCAAGGTCGCGGCGAAGCTGGCCATCGGCTACACGCTGGACGAGCTGGACAATGACATTACGGGCGTCACGCCGGCCTCCTTCGAGCCGACCATCGACTACGTGGTGACGAAGATCCCCCGCTTCACCTTCGAGAAGTTCAAGGGCGCCCCCCGCCTGCTCAGCACCCAGATGCGATCGGTGGGCGAGGCGATGTCCATCGGCCGCACCTTCGCCGAGAGCTTCCAGAAGGCGCTGCGCTCCATGGAGACCGGGCTCTGCGGGCTCGACGAGCTGGCCCTCCCCGGGGACGGCGGGCGGGACGCCATCCGCGCCGCCATCAGCCAGCCCCTGCCCGAGCGTCTGCTGCTCGTCGCCATGGCCCTGCGCCAGGGCCTCAGCGTGGACGAGATCTACGAGCTCTGCCACGTCGATCGCTGGTTCCTCCGCCAGATCGAGGACATCGTGCGCGCGGAGGAGCAGGTCAGGGGCGAGGGGCTGCCCCAGGACGCCGCGGGGATGCTGCAGCTCAAGAAGATAGGCTTCTCCGATCAGCGGCTAGGTCAGCTAGCAGGCATGGACGCGCACGAGGTCGGCGCCCTCCGCAAGCAGATGGGTGTAACGCCGTGTTACAAGCGTATCGACACCTGCGCCGCCGAGTTCGCCAGCCAGACGCCCTACCTCTACAGCGCCTATGAGGGCGACGGGCTGGAGGCGCCGGAGTGCGAGGCGGAGCCCAGCGACCGCCGCAAGGTGATCATCCTGGGCGGCGGCCCGAACCGCATCGGCCAGGGCATCGAGTTCGACTACTGCTGCGTGCACGCGGTCTACGCGCTGCGCGAGGCCGGGCTCGAGACCATCATGATCAACTGCAACCCGGAGACGGTGTCCACCGACTACGACACGGCCGATCGGCTCTACTTCGAGCCGCTGACCGTGGAGGACGTGCTGGAGGTGGTCGCGGTCGAGCGGCAGCGGGGCGAGCTGCTGGGCGTGATCGTGCAGTTCGGCGGCCAGACCCCGCTGAAGCTGGCGGGCGAGCTGGAGGCGGCGGGGGTGCCCATCCTGGGGACCAGCCCCGACGCCATCGATCTGGCCGAGGATCGCGAGCGCTTCGCCGACCTGCTCCGCCGCCTGGGCCTGCGCCAGCCGGAGAGCGGCACGGCGCGCTCGCCCGCGGAGGCGGAGGCGGTGGCCGCGCGCATCGGCTACCCCGTGCTGCTGCGGCCCAGCTACGTGCTGGGCGGGCGGGCCATGGAGATCGTGCAGGGGCCGGACGCGCTGCGCCGCTACGTGGCGGAGGCGGTCAAGGTCTCGGGCAAGAACCCCGTCCTCATCGACCGCTACCTCACGGACGCCACCGAGGTGGACGTGGACGCGGTCAGCGACGGGGAGCAGGTCCACGTCGCCGGCATCATGGAGCACATCGAGGAGGCGGGCATCCACTCGGGGGACTCGGCGTGCAGCCTGCCGCCGCGCTCGCTCTCCGAGGCGGTGCTGGAGGAGATCGAGCGCCAGACCGTGGGGATGGCCCGGGCGCTCGGCGTGCGCGGGCTGATGAACGTGCAGTTCGCGGTCAAGGGCGAGGATCTGTACATCCTGGAGGTGAACCCGCGCGCCAGCCGCACGGTGCCCTTCGTCGCCAAGGCCACGGGCGTGCCCATCGCCAAGGTGGCGGCGCGGGTGATGGCCGGGGAGCCCCTCTCGCGCTTCGACCTGCGCAGCCGCGCCCGCGGCCACCACGTCGCCGTCAAGGCCCCGGTCTTCCCCTTCAGCCGCTTCCCCACCGTGGACCCCATCCTGGGGCCGGAGATGAAGTCCACCGGCGAGGTCATGGGCATCGACGGGGACTTCGCCCACGCCTTCCTCAAGGCGCAGCTGGGCGAGGGCACCACGCTCCCCCGCGCCGGCCGCGTCTTCATCTCCGTGCGCGACCAGGACAAGGTCCACATGGTGGACCCGGCGCGCCGCCTGCTGGAGATGGGCTTCACCATCGTCGCCACGCGGGGGACCGCGAGCTTCCTGCGCAAGGCGGGGGTCCCGGTGCGCGTGGTGCAGAAGGTCGCCGAGGGGCGCCCGCACATCGTGGACGCCATGAAGAACGGCGAGGTGGACCTGCTCTTCAACACGACGGACGGGGCCCAGGCCATCCTGGACAGCGCCGACATTCGAAAGACTGCGCTGATGAAGGAGATCCCGTATTATACGACCGTGGCCGGCGCGCGGGCGGCGGTCCACGCCATCGCGGCGCTGCGGGCGGGCCCGCTGGACGTCCGGCCGCTCCAGGACTACTTCGGGAAGGGTTGAGCCATGATCCTCTGGGCGCTCCTGCTCTCCTGCGCGAAGACGCCTGAGGCGGCAGCGCCCGCCGCGGAGCCCCCGGCCATGACCGCGCCGGCGGTGGGGCCAGCTGTGGGACCAGCTGTGGGCTCCCTGGCGCAGAGCGTCGAGGATCCGACCTTACAGGCGCTGTTACAGGCGTCGCGCACGGGCGGGAGCGCCTGGACCCGGCTCGCGCGCCTCTGCGACGAGGTGGGGCACCGCCTCTCGGGCTCGCCGGGCTACGAGGCGGCGGTGGCCTGGTCGCTGGCCGAGCTGAGCAAGGACGGGCTGCGGGCCTGGACGGAGCCGGTGAAGATCCCGGTGTGGGTGAGGGGAGAGGCGGAGCTCACCATGCTCGCGCCCCGCCCGCGGGAGCTCGGGCTGCTGGCCCTGGGCGGCTCGGTGGGCACGCCGGGGGTGGAGGCCGAGGTGGCGGTCGCGCGCTCGCTCAACGAGATCGGGCCGCAGATGAAGGGGAAGATCGCGCTGCTGAACATCCCGATGGAGGAGGGTGTGCCCACGGCGCCGCGCTACGGGACGGCCGTCCAGGCGCGCGCGCGCGGGCCGGCGCTGGCCTCGGCGCAGGGGGCGGTGGCGGTGCTGGTGCGGTCGGTGACGACGCGCTCGCTGTACACGCCGCACACGGGCGGGACCCGCTACGATCCCGCGCACCCCGCGATCCCCGCGGCGGCGATCACGGTGGAGGACGCCGAGCAGATCACGCGCATGGTCGAGCAGGGCGTGCCGGTGCGGCTGAAGCTGCGCCTCGGGGCGCAGACCCTGCCGGATCGGGACAGCGCGCAGGTGCTGGCGGAGATCCGGGGTTCGGAGGCGCCCGACGAGATCGTGCTCATCGGCGCGCACCTGGACTCCTGGGACGTGGGCCAGGGGGCGCACGACGACGGCGCGGGCGTGGTCCACGTCATCGAGGCCATGCGCCAGCTCCAGGCCCTGGGGGTCGCGCCGAAGCGCACCATCCGCGCCGTGCTCTTCGCCAACGAGGAGAACGGGCTCGCCGGCGGGCGGGCCTACTTCGCCGCCCACGGGAGCGAGCGCCACGTCGCCGCGATGGAGACCGATCTGGGCGGCGGACGCCCGCTCGGCTGGGGGGCCACAGCCAGCCCGGAGGCCATGACCTGGCTCGGTCAGGCGCTGGCCCCGCTCGGCCTGCCCGTCACCGAGGGCGGAGGAGGGGCCGACATCTCCTTCCTGGAGGACGCGGGCGTGCCCGTGATCGGCCTCCGCCCGGACGACTCGCGCTACTTCGACGTCCACCACACCGAGGCAGACACGGTGGACAAGGTGGACCCCGCCGCGCTGCAGGAGGGCGTCGCCGCGGTGGCGGGCCTGGCCTGGCTGCTGGCCAACGCCCCCAACCCGCCTACGCCAGCGCCTGCATCCCCGCCAGCAGCTCCTTGATCAGGGCCATCATCCGCCGCCCCTTGGGCAGGCGGGAGAGGGCCTCGGGCACCAGGGCGCGCAGGGCGTTGGGGCGGCCGATGGCCTCGCCCAGCACGGGCACCAGCTCGCCCGCCAGGTCCGGCCCCTCGGGGACCCCGCCGTCGGGCAGCAGGGCCAGTCCCGCGCCCATGGCGGCGAACTGGCGCAGCAGGTGGACGTCCGACAGGATGAGACACGGCGTTACAGGAAGAATACCGCCCGTCCTTAGCGGCCAGCTCCGACCGTCCTCTCCGGGCGCCTTCCAGCTCAGCAGGCTGTGGCGCTCGAGCTCGGAGGGGTGCTGGGGCGCGCCGTGCTCCTCGAGGTAGACGGGCGAGGCCAGCACGCGCTCGGGGGCCGAGCGCACCAGCGTGGACACCCAGGGCCCGTGGGTGGGCGGCGCCCCGAAGTGCAGGATGAGGTCCAGCTCGTCCAGCGGCGCGCGCAGCGGATCCTCGGCCAGCGCGACGCTGAATTCCAGGCGTGGCATGAGCTGGTGCGCGGTGGCGTACATGAGCTGAAGGACGTGCGGCGGCAGCCCCACGGGGGCCAGCACCCGAAACTGGCCCTCCGGCGGTCGCTCCATCGCCCGCACCGCCGAGACCAGGGCCGAGGCCTCCTGGACCAGCGAGCGCCCCCGCTCCGCCAGCGCCACCCCGGCCGGCGTCGGGATGGCGCCCCCGCTCCCCCGCACCAGCAGCGGCACCCCCACCGCCGCCTCCAGGCTCTCCAGCCGCCGTCGCAGCGTCGTCCGCGACACCCGGGTCGCCGCCGCCGCCGCCTGCGTGGAGCCGTGCTCGATGACGCTGATCAGGGCGCGGATGTCGTCGAGGTCCATCACTTCGGCTCGTCGCCGCCGAAGAGCCGCCGCTTCAGCCGCAGCAGCCCCAGGATCTTGAAGGCGAAGATCCCGATGACCACGGCCAGGATGATCGCCTCTGTCGGACCGACGCCGGCCATCGCGAGGTAGGGCATGTTCACTCCGTCAGCCAGGGGGTGCCGTCTCCAAGACGGCGCGCGTTCCCACGCCGATCCGCCTTGAGGCCTCGACCCGGACGCTTCGGCGAACCGCGCGAGGATCGCCAGGATCGATCATGGGCGCATCATAGCAGCCGGGGCTGGCGAGAACAAGGATAGTTGACTATCCTTGTTCTGGGGGTGCGCGTGCGGTCCATCACCCGCGAGCAGGTGGCGAAGCGGCTGGTCTTCGACAACCCGTGGTGGACCGGGGGCGGCGTGGACGAGGAGGTGCGCGGCTGGCCGCGGCGGGACTACTTCAAGCCCTTCCGAGAGCTGGCCCTGGACCTGAGCGTGCGCCGGGCCGTGGTGCTGATGGGGCCGCGGCGTGTGGGCAAGACGGTCCTGCTGCAGCAGCTCATCGCCGAGCTCCTGGGGGAGGGGAGCGCGCCCGAGAGCGTGATGTTCGCCAGCCTGGACACGCCCACCTACCTGGAGCTGAGCCTCGACGAGCTGATCGGGCTCTACTTCGAGCGCTTCGGCCACGATCGCGGGAGCAGGGTCTTCGTCTTCCTGGACGAGATCCAGTACCGCAAGGACTGGGAGCTGCACCTGAAGTCGCTGGTGGACAGCTTCCCGCGCGCGCGCTTCATCGTGTCGGGCTCCGCGGCGGCGGCGCTGAAGCTGAAGAGCCGGGAGTCCGGCGCGGGGCGCTTCACGGAGTTCGTGCTGCCGCCGCTGACGTTCAAGGAGTACCTGAGATTTTCGGGGGGGCTGAGGGCGCAGGTGGGGGAGGAGGCAGGGCCGCCGCCACGAGAGGACATCCAGCTTCTGAATAGCGAGCTCGTAAATTATCTGAATTTTGGAGCCTTCCCCGAGGCCGCGCTCTCCCTGAGCATTCAGCGCGATCCTGGGCGTTACATCCGGCAGGACATCCTGGACAAGGTCCTGCTGCGTGACCTGCCCGGTCTCTATGGGATCGAGGACATTCAGGAGCTGTATCGCCTGTTCTCCATGCTCGCCTACAACACGGGGCAGGAGCTGAACATCGAGGCGCTCTCGCAGAAGAGCGGGGTGAGCAAGGTCACCCTCCGCCGCTACCTGGAGTACCTCGAGGCCGCCTTCCTGGTGCGCGTGCTGAAGCGGGTGGACGATCGCGGGCAGCGCTTCAAGCGCCAGACGGCCTTCAAGGTCTACCTCACCAACCCCGCCATGCGCGCGGCGTTGTTCGGGCCCGTGGGGCCGGAGGACGAGGCCATGGGGGCGATGGTGGAGACGGCGATCGTGAGCCAGCTCGCGCATGCGATGAGCGCTTTCGAGAGCTTCTCCTACGCGCGGTGGAAGGAGGGCGGGCTGGACCTGGAGGTGGACCTGGTGTCCAACGACGTCTGGGGGGCGTTGGCGTGGCTGATCGAGGTCAAGTGGTCCGACCGTCCGTGGACTCGTCCCGAGGAGCTCAGGGCCTTGGAGCGGCTCCTCGTCAGGCACCCGTCGGTGAGCAAAGCCATGGTCACAACGCGCACGGTGGCGGGGTCGCAGGTGATCGGAGGCCGCGCCGTCGAGTTCCTTCCGAGCGCCGAGGCCTGCCTGTCCCTGGGAGAGAGCGCCTCTGAAGCCGGGATGCTCTTGATGCAGCTGACGGCGAAGATCGACGCGGCGCTCAGCGCGCGACGCCAGAAAGGGTCGAGCTGACTCCTCTCCCCTCGCTACCCGTGCACCACCCGCCCGAACTCCCGCATCCAGGCCATCTCCTCGCCCTCCATCGGCCCCTGCTCCAGCCCTCGCAGGTCCTCCTGGAGCTCCTTCAGGCTCCTCGGCCCGCACAGCGTGACGTCCACGTGCGGGCTGGACAGGCAGAAGCGGTAGCAGTCGGCGGCGGTGGGGACGCGGCCGGTCCAGCCGCGGGGGGCCTTGAGCAGCCGGCCCCAGCGGGTGGCGGTGTACGCGATCAGGGCCGGGTTTCGGGCGGCGAGGTGGGGGAAGATGTCGCGCTCGGCGCCGGGGTGGGCGGCGTTGTAGCGCACCATGAGCAGGTCGAGCGTGCTCTCTCGCGCCAGCATGCCGGCGCGCTCGCGGTCGTGGATGGAGACGCCCACGGCCCGCACCTTGCCCTCCTCTTTGAGGCGGAGGAGCTCGCCCTGCACGCTCTCGGTCCAGGCGCTGGTCTTGCCCAGCCAGAAGACCTGGAAGATGTCCAGGTAGTCCGTGCCGAGCTGGGTGAGCGCGTCCTCGCAGGCGGCCTTCAAGCTGGAGGCGAAGTAGCCGAAGGTGGGGCCCGTGGCGATGACGTAGCGCTCACGGTCCTGCTTCAGCGCCTCGCGCAGCGGCGGCGCCATCTTCCGCTGGCGCGGGGTCCAGAAGACGTACTGGATCCCAGTGTCCAGGGCCCCGCGCAGATCGGTCGGCGAGATGCCCTTGTCCGTGGCGAGCCCGAGGCGGTGCAGGCGCCGGCCGAGCGCCGGCACCTCGCGGTGCAGGAAGGCGCTCTCAGGCATCGCCGACGGCGCCCAGCGGGCGGATGACCAGCCCGTCGCCCTCCACGTCGACCTCGGCCACGCCGCCCTTCTGCAGGGCGCCGAAGAGCATGTGGTCGGCCAGAGGGCGCTTGATGTGCTGGTGGATGACGCGGGCCATCTCGCGGGCGCCGAACTCGGGGCGGTAGCCCTTCTGCGCGAGCCAGTCCACCGCGGCCTCGGTGAGCTGTATCGTGACGTTACGGTCCGCGATCTGCGCGCTGAGCTGGCCTACGAACTTGTGGACCACCTGGCGGACCACCTCGGGCGGGAGCGCGCCGAACTTGACGATGGCGTCCAGCCGGTTGCGGAACTCCGGGGAGAAGGTCCGCTCCAGCGCGGCGTCCATCTTGTGCTCGCCCGAGCGGCTGCCGAAGCCCAGCGTGCGCACGGAGGCGTCGCGGGCCCCGGCGTTGGTGGTCATGATCAGGATGACGTTGCGGAAGTCCGCCTTCTTGCCTGTATTGTCGGTCAGCGTGGCGTGGTCCATGACCTGGAGCAGCAGGTCGTAGATGTCCGCGTGGGCCTTCTCGATCTCGTCCAGCAGCAGCACGCAGTGGGGCGTGCGGCCGATGGCGTCGGTCAGCAGACCGCCCTGGTCGAAGCCCACGTAGCCGGGGGGCGCGCCGATGAGGCGGCTGGCCGTGTGGCGCTCCTGGTACTCCGACATGTCGAAGCGCTGGAAGGCCACGCCCAGCACCTTGGCGAGCTGGCGGGCCAGCTCGGTCTTGCCCACGCCGGTAGGGCCGGCGAAGAGGAAGGCGCCGACGGGCTTGTCGGGGTCCTTGAGCCCGGCGCGGGAGAGCTTGATGGCGCTGGCCACGGACTCGATGGCCTTGTCCTGCCCGAAGAGCACGGCCTTGAGGTCGGACTCCAGGTCGCCCAGCGAGCGCTTGTCCTCGACGGTGACGCTCTTGGGCGGGATGCGGGCCATGCGCGCGATGGTGGCCTCGATGTCCTCGACCGTGACCTCGGCGCGCCCGGCCAGGCCCACGGAGGCGCCGCTCTCGTCCATCACGTCGATGGCCTTGTCCGGCAGCTTGCTCTCCCGCAGGTGCTTGGCCGCGAGCCGGGCGCAGCTCTCCACCGCGTCGGCCGCATACGTGACGCCGTGGTGCTTCTCGTACTGGCTCTGGAGCCCGCGCAGGATCTCCACCGCCTCGTCCTCGGTGGGCTCGTCCACCTCGACGATCTGGAAGCGGCGGTCCAGCGCGCGATCCCGGCCGAAGCTGGCCTTGTGCTCCTTGTGCGTCGTGGAGCCGATGGTGCGCAGCCCGCCCTGAAGCGCGGGCTTCAGCAGGTTGCTGGCGTCCATGGTGCCGCCGGAGGTGGCGCCGGCGCCGACGATGGTGTGGATCTCGTCGATGAACAGGATCGCCTTGGGCTTCTTCTGGAGCGCCTCGACCACGGCCTTCAGCCGCTCCTCGAAGTCGCCGCGGTAGCGCGTGCCGGCCAGGAGCGCGCCCATGTCCAGGGCGAAGACCTCGGCCTTCTCCAGGATCTTCGGCACCTTGTCCTCGTGGATGCGGCGGGCCAGGCCCTCCACCAGCGCGGTCTTGCCCACGCCGGGGTCGCCCAGCAGCAGCGGGTTGTTCTTCCGGCGCCGCGCGAGGATGTGGATGATGCGCTGGATCTCGCGGTCGCGACCCACCAGCGGGTCGATCTCCCCGCGCGCGGCCCGTGCCACCAGCTCCGTGGTGTAGGCGGCAAGCGGATCATCGGCCAGGGGGGCGGCATCTCCGTCGGGGCCCGTGCCCTGGGGCAGGGGCTTCTTCTTCTGGATCTTGCCGTCCTTGCGCGTGCCGTGGGACAGGAAGGTGGTGACGTCCACGCGCTTGATCCCCTGCTTCTCCAGCAGGTAGACGGCGTAGCTCTCCGGCTCGCGCATCAGCTCGGTCAGCAGGTTCGGCCCGTCCAGGACGCCCTTGCCCGAGTTCTGGACGTGGAAGGCCGCGCGCTGAAGCACGCGCTGGAAGGCCTTGGTCTGCTGGGGCTCGGTCTCCTCGGCGCCCTCGGGGAGCTTCTCGACTTCTTTATCGAGATAGAGGACGAGGTCCTGCTCCAGGGTCTTGAGGTTGCCTCCGCAGGCCTCGATCACGTCGGAGGTGACGGGGTCATGGAGCAGGGCCAGCAGGACGTGCTCGAGCGTGAGGAACTCGTGGCGGCGCCTGGCGGCGTCGTCGATGGCGCGAGAGAGCGCGACGCGCAGCTCGTCGGCGATCTTCATTCTGGCTCCGTGGTGACCAGCAAGGGGTAGGCGTTCTCACGAGCCATGTCCATGGTCTGGGCGGCCTTGGACTCGGCGACCTCGAGGGAGTAGACGCCCGCGACCCCGATGCCCGACTTGTGGACGAGCAGCATGATGCGCGTGGCCTCGGCGGGGGACTTGCGGAAGACCTGCTCCAGCACGAAGACCACGAACTCCATGGGAGTGTAGTCGTCGTTGTGGAGAATGACCTTGTAACGCCGTGGTATAGAGACGCGCTCCTTGAGCATCGTCCCTTCTTCGCGCCTGGTGTCCGGGTTCTTCTTCTCGGGCATGGGTCCGTGACTCGTCGGGGGAACTTAGGCACGCATGTCGGGAACGGCTACCCGATCTCCGACGAGCATGCCCACCACGTTCCGCACGCGAGGGCGCTCCCAGTCGGGGGGCGGGCTCCAGCAGCCGGGGGCGACGACGGCGAGGGCCTCACCCACGGCCACGCCGAGCGCGTCGTCATCGCCGGAGAGCACCTTGACGGCCAGCCCCAGGCGGAGGTGAGGGATGGCCAGGCAGAAGACGCCGCCCGCGCCGATCTTCCCGACCAGGGGGACCCGCGCCCCGCGGGCGATCTCCAGGTCCAGGCGCCCGTCCCCGCTGGTCCACCAGGGGTGGCGGGACATGGCCCAGCCGATGCGCGCGGCGCGGACCAGGCCCGGATCGGCGAGCTTCGGGGCGGAGGACCAGGGATCGCCCACGGTGTCCATGGCCTCGGCCAGCCAGCTCCAGGCGCGGGCCATGCTGTCGATGCTCAGGCAGATCACGGGCACGCCGCAGCCGTCGGTGGCGAGGCCGATCTCCTCTCCGGCGCGCTGGGCGGCGAAGGCGGCGATCCGGCGCTGAAGCGGGTGGGCGGGGTCGCGGTAGTCGGCGGGCCAGCCCTCCGCTCGCGTGGCGGCGATGAAGAAGCTGTGCTTGCCCGAGCAGTCGTTGTGGAGGGCCAGCGGCTCGCCCCCGGCGCGCAGGAGGGCCTCCCAGCTCCCGCGGTGCAGGGGAGGCTCGGCCCCGCAGCGGAGCGCGCCCTCGTCCACGCCCAGGCGGCGCTGGAGCGCGCGCAGGCCCTCGAGGTGTCCGGGCTGGCCCGCGTGGCTGGAGGCGCCCAGCGCGGTCTCCACCTCGGTGAGCGCAGGATCTCCCAGGACTTCCAGCGAGCACCAGAGCTGAAAGGGTTTGGCGGCGCTGCGCCAGGGGCTGCGCGCGGGCGCCCCGGAGGACCAGCACACCTGGCCCTCGCGCACGGCGACGGCGCGGACGCGGTGCCGCGTCTCCTCGTGTCCACCACGGGTCTGGAGGATCTCCATCCCGGCAGCCTATCCAGAACGGGCCCGCGCGATAAGGGGGCGGCAGGTGGACTCCATGCTGAACCTGCCCCCCGGCTTCCTCGGCACCCGCGCGGACGTCTTCATGGACGTCGTCATCGTCATCGTGGCGCTGGTGCCCGCCCTGCTCTTCGGCTCACGCTGGCTGGCCCGGAGCGGGCGGCTGCGTCAGCACCGACAGGCTCAGATCCTGCTCTCCGCGGTGTTCGCGGTGGTGGTGGGGCTGTTCGAGGTCTACATCCGCGTCAAGGGCGGGGTGGACGGCATCAGCCCGGGGAGCTCGTTTCACGAGAGCACCTTCCTCTACGCCTTCCTGGCGGTTCACCTGTGCTTCGCCGTGAGCTCCGCGCTGCTCTGGATCTGGCTCTTCGTCGTCTCGCTGCGGCGCTTCCCCAACCCGCCCGCGCCGGGGTCCTTCAGCGCGCAGCACCAGCGCTGGGGGCGGATCACGATGGGGGCGATGACGATGACGGCGATCACCGGGCTCGGGCTCTACGGGCTCTGCTTTGTGGCCTGATCGCGGGGGGCCGCCCTACCGCGCAGGGCGCTGGTCTGCTATCCGTGGGCCATGAACGAGCGCAGCTTCCCCGACGGCAGCAGCGAGGCCCTCACGCGCGGCGTGCGCGTGCAGGTGCGGCCCGAATTCCTGCCTGACCACTCCGATCCGGCCCATCACAAGTGGGTCTTCGCCTACCACGTCACCATCCGCAACGAGGGCAGCACCCCGCTGCAGCTCATCTCCCGGCACTGGATCATCACCGACGCCGAGGGTGGAGAGGAGCACGTCCGGGGCCCTGGCGTGGTGGGGGAGCAGCCGCTGCTGAAGCCGGGCCAGAGCTTCCGTTACACCTCGGGTTGCGCGCTGCGGACCACCTCGGGCACCATGCACGGGACCTACCAGATGATCACGCCGGAGGGCGAGAGCTTCGATGCCCGGATCGCGCCGTTCACCCTCGCCCAGCCCTACGACATCAACTGAGAGTGGACCCTCGCCCGCGCTGAAGGAGAAGGCGGGGCGGATCAAGGCCATCCTGGACGGGCTCTACCCGCGCCCGCCCATCCCGCTGGACCACGCCGACCCGTTCACGCTGCTGGTGGCGGTGGTGCTCTCCGCGCAGTGCACGGACAAGAAGGTCAACGAGGTGACGCCTGCGCTCTTCGCGCGCGCCCCCACGCCCGAGGCGATGGCGGCGATGACGCCGGAGGCGGTGCTGGCCATCATCCGACCGCTGGGTCTGGCGCCGACCAAGGCGAAGAACCTGGTGGCGCTGTCCCGGCTGCTGCTGGAGCGGCACGGGGGGCGGGTGCCGAAGGACATGGAGGCGCTGGAGGCGCTGCCCGGCGTGGGTCACAAGACGGCCAGCGTCGTGCTGAGCCACGCCTTCGGGGTGCCGACCTTCCCGGTCGATACCCATATCCACCGGCTGGCGGCGCGATGGGGGCTCTCCGACGGGCGCAGCGTAGAGCACACCGAGCGCGACCTGAAGGCCCTCTTCGACCCCCAGGACTGGGAGCGCCTGCACCTTCAGATCATCTTCTTCGGGCGAGAGCACTGCCCGGCGCTGCGGCATGTGCCCCAGGAGTGTTTGATCTGCTCCTGGGCCGGGAATTCGAGTGTCAAGGATGCTTGACAAACCCGGACGGACGTCCGGCTGAGCCTCGCCGCATACTGCTCCGGCTCACCTGACCCCCTGCGCAGGAGGCCCCGCATGCGCGCTCTTCCGATCTTCCTGGCTTCGCTCCCGCTTCTCATCGCCTGCGATCCGCCGACGGTCGCCGATCCGGAGGCGGATCTCAGCGGTCAGCCGCTCTTCCGCGACGGCAGCGTCAACGAGCTCGAGCTCGCCCGCACGCTGGCCGCCCGGCACCTGGAGCCGCTGGCCCGCGACCGCGGTCTCGGCGGGCTCGACGAGCTGATCCCCAGCCGGCTCGAGGTGGATGAGCTCGGGCACGCCGAGCTGCGCGTGCAGCAGGAGCTGGACGGGATCCCCGTGTTCGGGGGCGAGGCGTCGGTTCACCTGGACGAGACCGGCGCCCTGATCGCGGTGGACGATCACCTGGTGGCCGACCTGGACGTGGACACGACGCCGCTGGTGGACGAGCTGGACGCGGTCGAGCGCGCGGTGGGCGACGCGGGCGGCTGGGGCGTGCTGACGGACGACGTGAGCGCGGACCTCTGGGTGGTGCGCCACGACGGGCAGGACCGGCTGGCCTGGCGCGTTTCGATGCGGCGCATGGACGGCACGGCCGCCACCGATCTGCCGGTCATCTTCGTGGACGCCCACACCGGCGAGCGCTTCTGGCGGCTCACCGAGATGAAGACGGCCGACGGGACCGGGACCTCGAACTACAGCGGGACGGTGGCGCTCAAGATCTACAAGCCCACGGGCGACACGTACTATTACCTCGAGCACCCCGGGAAGTACTACGGCACCTATACGTTCTCGGGCGGTTACAGCTCGGCTTATTACGTGTACGACTCCGACACGGCGTTCACCAGCTCGTCGCAGACGGAGGCGGTGGACGCGCACTACTACGCCGGCGTGGTCAAGGACTACTACGACGACACGCACAGCTTCGACGCGGTGGACGGGGACGGCGGTCCGGGGACGGTGGCCTCGCTCAAGGGCGACTACAACGTGCTCGCCCTCTACGTGAACTACGGCACGGACTACGCCAACGCCTTCTGGACCGGCTCGGAGATGGTCTTCGGGGACGGGGACGGCTCCTGGTTCGGGCCGCTGACCACGCTGGACATCACGGGCCACGAGATGACCCACGGCGTGACTGCCCACTTCGCCAACTTCACCTACTACGGCGAGAGCGGCGCCATCGACGAGGGCTACGCCGACATCTTCGGCGCCATGGTGGAGCGCAGCCTGGACGGGGACGTGGCCAACGTCTGGAAGATCGGCGAGGACGCCTACACCCCCGGCACCTCGGGCGACGCGCTCCGCTACATGAACGACCCCAACAAGGACGGCTACACGACCAGCCACTACGACGACTTCTACTGTGACTCGTCGGACTACTGCGGGGTCCACGCCAACGCGGGCATCATCATGCTGGCCTACTACCTGCTCTCCGAGGGCGGGAAGCACCCCGACTACGGCGGCACCAGCATGACCGGCGTGGGCGAGGACACGGCCGAGCTGATCGCGTTCCGGGCCCTGAAGAAGTACAGCAGCTCGGAGACGGACTTCGCCGACGCGCGCAACAGCTGGCTGGACGCCGCCACCGACCTGTACACGGCGGGCAGCAGCGAGTACAAGGCGGTCATGAACGCCTGGGCCCTGGTGGGCGTGGGCGTCTCCGCCAGCACCAGCACGTGTACGGGCTACGACTACCCCTTCTCGGGCACGCTCACCGGCGCCGGCAACTACAAGTACTACGTGAAGAGCTCGGGCGGCTCCTACAGCTCGGGCACGTTCACCGCGAAGCTCACCGGCGACTCGGGGACGGACTTCGACATCTTCCTCCAGAAGAAGGGGACGGACGGGAAGTTCGCCACCGTGGCCAAGAGCAAGACCTCGGGCACGTCCACGGAGTCGCTCTCGTACTCGGGCACGTCGGGGACCTACCGGATCCAGGTCAAGTCCACGAGCGGGAGCGGCGACTTCACGGCGTGCATGGGCGTGCCGTAGTGGGCGTGGGGGGCTCCGCCGGATAGAGCTACGGGCGGAGCACCACCATGGTCGAGACCGAGCGTGAGCGGGAGCTGAGGGAGTTCTATCAGGCGCTGAGCGGCAAACGCGCGGCGCCGCTGGACTACCCTTCGGATCGCTACGTGCCGATCCTCCAGGCCAGCGCCGGGAAAGACCCCATCCTCGACCTCTACACCCGGCTCCGCTGGGCAGAGAGCGAGAGCGTGAGCCTGCTGACGGGCTTCCGGGGCAACGGGAAGAGCACGGAGCTGCGCCGGCTGCGCCATCTCCTCCAGCAGGACGGCTGTCGCGTCATCCTGGTGGACATGGTGGACTTCCTCTTCCTGTCCAAGCGGGTGGAGCTCTCGGACTTCCTGCTGGGGCTCATGGTCGCGGTCACGGAGCAGGTCCGCGAGGAGAGCGGCTTCGACGTGATCAGCAGGGGCTATTGGGAGCGAGTTGGCGGCTTTCTGGAGAGCGAGGTCGAGCTGGGCGACGGGAAGCTGAAGGTGGGTGTGGGCAGCAACGGGGCCGAGCTCGGCTTCCGCCTGAAGACGGACGTGGGCTTCAAGGAGATGATCCAGAAGGCCCTGCGCGGCCACTACGCCTCGCTCGTGCGGCAGACCAACCGCTTCATGGCGGAGCTGGTGGCCGAGATCCGCAGACGCTCTGGAGATCCCGATCGCAAGGTCGTGCTGCTGGTGGACTCGGTGGAGCAGCTCCGCGGGACAGGCGACGAGACAGAGCTCGTACAGCAGAGCGTGGTCGAGCTCTTCTCCGGGCAGAGCTCAAACCTGATGTTGCAGGCGTTACACGTCGTCTATACCGTCCCGCCTTACCTGCTGACGCTCGCCCCGAACGCGGGCCGGATGCTGGGCGGCGGGGCCGTGGCGATCTGGCCCAATGTTCATGTTCGGGACCGCGCGGGCTCTCCCGATCCGGCCGGTCTCGATGTCATGGAGCGGATCATCGAGAAGCGCTACGCGGGCTGGTCGCGTTTCTTCACCCGGGCGCAGCTCCACGAGCTCGCGGAGGCCACCGGCGGCGACATCCGAGACTTCTTCCGCCTGGTGCGGGAGAGCCTGATCACGCTGCGAAACAGCGAGCGGGCCGCTGTGGACGACGAGATCCTGCGCAAGGTGAAGAGCCAGCTTCGCCAGGAGCTCACCCAGATCCCCATCGATGACGCCGTCTGGCTGGCCAGGATCCACAGCAGTCACGAGACGACCCTGCAGAGCATCGACGATCTTCCGCGTCTGGTGCGCTTCCTGGACGCGAACCTGATCATGAACTACCTCAACGGCCAGCCCTGGTACGACCTGCACCCGCTGATCCTGGACGATGTTCAGCGGATCGCCGAGGCCGAACAGGCTCGGCGTGCGGCGGAGGAGGCTCGAGCTTGATCGGGCTCGGGCCCGAGGGGGAGCGCGCCTGGGAGCGCCTGCGGACCCACCTCCAGTGGAGCGAGGGATTCAGCTTCGTCCTGCTGCTGAGCGACCACGGTCCGACCCTGGACGCGCTGCGCGAGCGCGTCGCGGAGCACTACCGGCTGCGGGTGAGCGGGCTCGAGGTCTTCACCTGGCGTCGCCCGGAGGAGCTGGTGGAGGAGCTGCTGCCTCGGTTGGTGGCGCCGAGCGAGCACGGGCAGACGCTATCGATACCATTGTGGGTGGATCTCAGCCGGCTGCGGGAGGAGGGGTGGCGGCGCGAGCGCGATCACTTCCTGCTGCGTCTGAACGAACGTCGGGAGGCTCTGCGCGCGAACGGGCGCCCGCTCCTGCTCTGCTGGCCCCTGTCCGAGCGGGTGCGGGTGCGAGAGCTGGCGCCGGACCTGTTCGCGATCCGAGAGCTGACGGTGGAGGTGGGCGACTGGGTGAGCTCGCAGGCGCCAGGGGTAGAACCCATGGTAGAGGATGCAGCCCCGGGACCGCTCCCTCTGGACGAAGAGGGTGTGCTGGCGCTGGCGGAGTGGGAGCGGGTGCGCGAGCGGGAGGCGGCGGGGGTCCTTTGGGCTGGAAGGCGGGCCCTCAAGGCGCTGATGCGCGCGGGGCGCGTGAGGGAGGCGGAGGAGGTGGCGGGGCGGTGCCTGGTGCTGGCGAGGGCGTTGGCGCGGGAGGAGGATGATGGGTCGCTCCGGGACCTGAGCGTGGCGCTGGACGAACTGGGGGATGTGCAGGTTGCGCAGGGCCGTTGGGAAGAGGCGGAGCTCTCGTACCGAGAGAGTCTGTCGCTTCGCCGCGGGTTGGTGTCTCGCCAGGAGACGCCGGAGTCGCTGCGGGACCTGAGCGTGTCGTTGGACAGGGTGGGGGATGTGCAGGTTGCGCAGGGCCGTTGGGAAGAGGCGGAGCTCTCGTACCGAGAGAGTCTGTCGCTTCGCCGCGGGTTGGTGTCTCGCCAGGAGACGCCGGAGTCGCTGCGGGACCTGAGCGTGTCGTTGGACAGGGTGGGGGATGTGCAGGTTGCGCAGGGACGTTGGGAGGAGGCGGAGGTCTCATACCGGGAGAGCTTGTCGCTTTGCCGCGCGTTGGTGTCGCGTCAGGAGACGCCGGAGTCGCTGTGGGACCTGGGCGTGTCATTGGACAGGGTGGGGGATGTGCAGGTTGCGCAGGGACGTTGGGAGGAGGCGGAGATCTCGTACCGGGAGAGCCTGTCGCTTCGCCGCGCGTTGGTGTCGCGTCAGGAGACGCCGGAGTCGCTGCGGGACCTGAGCGTGTCGCTCAACAAGGTCGGGGACGTGCAGGTTTCGCGGGGTCGGTGGGAGGAGGCGGAGGTCTCGTACCGGGAGAGCCTTTCGCTTCGCCGCGCGCTGGCATTGCGCCAGGAAACCGCGGGGTCGCTGCGGGACCTGAGCGTGTCGTTGGACAGGGTGGGGGATGTGTTGGTTGCGCAGGGTCGGTGGGAGGAGGCGGAGGCTTCGTACCGGGAGAGTCTGTCGCTTCGCCGCGGGTTGGTGTCGCGCCAGGAGACCGTGGAGTCGCTGCGGGACCTGAGCGTGTCGTTGGACAGGGTGGGGTATATGTTGGTTTCGCGGGGTCGGTGGGAGGAGGCGGAGGCTTCATACCGGGAAAGCCTGTCGATTCGCCGCGGGTTGGTGTCTCGCCAGGAGACGCCGGGGTCGCTGCGGGGCCTGAGCGTGTCGCTCAACAAGGTCGGGGACGTGCAGGTTGCGCAGGGCCATTGGGAGGAGGCGGAGATCTCGTTCCGGGAGAGCCTGTCCCTGAGCCGAGCGCTGGTGTCGCGCCAGGAGACCGTGGAGTCGCTGCGGGACCTGAGCGTGTCGTTGGAAAGGGTGGGGGACATGCAGGTTGCGCAGGGTCGTTGGGAGGAGGCGGAGGTCTCATACCGGGAGAGTTTGTCGCTGAGCCGCGAGCTCCTTTCGCGTCAAGAGACGCTGACATCTTTGCGGGATCTGAGCGTGTCGTTGGACAGGGTGGGGGATGTGTGGGCCGCGCAGGGCCGTTGGGAGGAGGCGGAGGCTTCGTACCAGGAGAGCCTCGTACTCCGCCGCGAGCTCCTCCGCCGCCAGGGCGAGACCCCAGAGACTCTCCGCGATCTCGCCCTCTCCCTGGAGAGGCTCGGGCGCGCCGACCGTGCCCTCGGCCGCTCCGCTGACGCCCGTCGCCGCTATCAGGAGGGCCTCGACCTGGCCCGGATCCTGGCTCGCGCGTTCCCCGACATCCCGAAGCACCGCGATCTCCCCAGGTCCTTCGAGTCCCGCCTCGCCGACCTCCCCGAGACCTGAGCTCAGCCCGCCGCGGGCGCGAGAAGCTCCGTGTCCTGGTAGATCTCATCCACCAGGAGTTGTACCTCCAACTCCTGGAGGTGGAGCGTCATCCCGCGGCCCAGGGGCCGGAAGGTCCACAGCTCGCCGTCGCGGGAGAAGTGCTCGACGGTGACCTCGTCCTGGTAGACCAGGACATAGGACCGGAGCGAGGGGAAGGTGCGGTAGTAGGCGAACTTCTTGCCCCGGTCGAACTGCTCGGTCGTGGGCGAGAGGACCTCGATGACGACCACGGGGTTGGTGCTGGCGTCGGGGTCGTCGGGGTGGGGCTGGTTCTTGCCGCAGATCACCGAGACGTCGGGGTATACCGCCCGATCGGAGAGCTGGGGTGAGCGCAGCCTGCGGTTCCCGTTCAGCGCGCGGCAGGGTCGCCCCTCGAGCGCCCCCACGAGCAGCGCGCTGATCCGCGTCTCCAGCAGGGAGTGATTCCAGCTCCCCCCCGCCATCGCGAAGATCTCCCCATCCCAGAACGTGTGCCGCTCCTCGGACACCCGCTCCATCTCCAGGTACTCCGCGTAGCTCAGCCGATCCGTCTTCTGCGCCAGGGCCATGCGATCCTCACCCCCTGAGTATATCCCGCCCGCTCCGCGGCGAGGTTATCTCTGGCCGGTGACCCCGCTCCGCTCGACCATCGACCCCCGCTCCGACACCTTCCGCCACAACCAGCAGGCGATGGAGGAGCAGCTCGCGCGCCTGAGCCGCGAGCTCGCTCGCGCCCGCGCCGGGGGAGGGCCGAAGTACATGGCCCGCCACCTGGAGCGAGGGAAGCTGGCGCCGCGCGAGCGGGTGGAGCAGCTGCTGGACCGCGACAGCTTCTTCCTGGAGCTGGCTCCGCTGGCGGGGCTGGAGGTGGACGAGGGCACGCCGGGCGCGGGCCTGGTGGGCGGCATCGGGCTGGTTCACGGCGTCCCCTGCCTGATCACGGCCAGCGACGCGACCCTGCAGGGCGGGGCGGTGAGCGAGTCGGGGGTGCTGAAGAGCAACCGCCTCGCCGAGATCGCCGACGAGAACCGGCTCTGCGGGATCAGCCTGATCGAGAGCGCGGGGGCGGACCTGCCGAACCAGGCGCGCATCTTCGTGCCCGGCGGCCGGGGCTTCCGCGATCTCACGCGCCGCAGCGAGCAGCGCACGCCCACGATCTGCCTGGTCTTCGGCTCGTCCACGGCGGGCGGGGCCTACATCCCGGGCATGAGCGACTACACGGTGATGGTGCGGCGCCAGGCCCAGGTCTTCCTGGCGGGGCCGCCGCTGGTGAAGATGGCGACGGGCGAGGAGGTGGACGAGGAGACGCTGGGCGGCGCGGAGATGCACGCGCGCCAGAGCGGGCTCTGCGACCTGCTGGCCGAGGACGAGCCGGACGCCATCCGCCTCGGGCGCAACCTGGTGAGCGGGCTCGGGCTCGCCCGCCTGCAGGGGCGGGGAGCGGTGGAGGAGCCGCTCTACGACCCCTCCGAGCTGCGCGGGGTGGCCAGCGCGGACGTGCGCGTGCCCTTCCCCGTGCGCGAGGTGATCGCGCGCGTCGTGGACGGGAGCCGCTTCCAGGAGTTCAAGCCCCTCTACGGGCCCACGCTGGTGACGGGCTTCGCGCGGATCCTGGGCTTCCCGGTGGGCATCCTGGGCAACGACGGCGCCCTGTTCTCCGAGAGCGCGAACAAGGGCGCGCAGTTCATCGCGCTGTGCAACCAGCAGAACATCCCGCTGGTCTTCCTGCAGAACATCACGGGCTTCATGGTGGGCCGCAAGGTGGAGCAGGAGGGCATCATCCGGGCGGGCGCCAAGATGATCGACGCCGTCAGCAACTCGACGGTGCCGGCGATCACGCTGATGATCGGCGCGAGCTACGGGGCGGGGAACTACGCCATGTGCGGGCGGGCCTACCGGCCGCGCTTCCTGTACTCCTGGCCGAACCACCGCATCGCCGTGATGGGGGGCGAGCAGCTCGCGGGCGTGCTGGACCTCATCAAGCGTCAGGCGGCGGCGCGCGGCGGGCGCCCGGTGGACGAGGAGCAGCTCTCCAGCATGAAGGAGTTCGTCCGGGTGAAGATCGAGATGGAGAGCACCGCCTGGTACGCGAGCGCCCGGCTCTGGGACGACGGGATCATCGACCCGGCCGACACCCGCACCGTGCTGGGCCTCTCGCTGGCCGTCTGCCACCACGCGCCGTTCCAGGGCACGACGTCCTGGGGCGTCTTCCGTCACTGAGGCCGGTGTAACATGCGTTACAAGAGCATAAACACGCTGGCCATCGCCAACCGCGGCGAGATCGCCCGCCGGATCGCGCGCAGCGCGCGGGCGCGCGGGCTGCGGGTGTGCATGATCTACACGCCCGAGGACGAGGGCGCGCGTCACCTGCGCGATGGCGACCTGGCGTTGAGGGTGCCCTCCTACCTGGACGGGCGGGCCATCGTGGGCGCGGCGCTGAAGGCGGGCGCGGACGCGGTCCACCCGGGCTACGGCTTCCTGTCGGAGAACGCCGACTTCGCGGCCACGGTGCTGGAGGCGGGGCTGGTCTGGGTGGGGCCTCCGCCAGACGCCATCACCGCCATGGGCAGCAAGACCGAGGCGCGGGCGCGGATGCGGGGGCGGGGCGTGCCCGTGGTGCCCGGGACGGAGGCGGGCACCAACCAGGAGTTGATGTCGGCGGCCGAGGCGGTGGGCTTCCCGGTGCTGGTGAAGGCCAGCGCGGGCGGGGGAGGCAAGGGGATGCGCGTGGTCCGCGAGCCCGCGGCCCTGGAGGCGGCCCTGGAGGAGGCGCGGCGACTCGCGGCGGCCAGCTTCGGCGACGACGCGGTCTTCCTGGAGCGCTACATCACCCGCGCTCGCCACGTCGAGGTGCAGGTGCTGGCCGACCGCCACGGCCACACGATCCACCTCTGGGAGCGCGAGTGCTCCATCCAGCGCCGCCACCAGAAGGTGATCGAGGAGGCGCCGAGCCCCGCCTTCGACGGCCAGGACGAGCGTCGCGCGGCACTCTGCGCGGACGCGGTGCGCGCGGCCGAGGCGGTGGGCTACGTGGGCGCGGGCACGGTGGAGTTCGTGCTCGACCCGGAGGGGCGCCACTTCTTCCTGGAGATGAACACGCGCCTCCAGGTGGAGCACCCGGTCACCGAGCTGATCACCGGCCTCGATCTCGTGGCGTTACAGCTCCAGATCGCGGAGGGCTCCCCCCTCCCGGCGGCGCTCCGCCAGGGCCCGCCCCCGGCGCGCGGGCACGCCATCGAGGCGCGGCTCTATGCCGAGGACCCCGATCAGGACTACCGGCCCGGGGCAGGGACCCTGCTTGCCTGGGAGCCTCCCCCCGATCTGCGCGTGGACGGCGGCTTCGAGGGCGGGGACGTGGTGGGCTCGCGCTACGATCCACTGCTGGCCAAGCTGGTCGCCTGGGGGGAGGACCGCGAGCAGGCCCGCCGCCGGCTCGCCCGCGGGCTCTCCCGCTGTGTGGCGCTGGGCCTGCCCAACAACCGCGGTCAGCTGGTCCGCGTGCTGGAGCACCCCGAATTCCAGGCGTGTAACATCCACACCCACTTCCTGGATGAGCACGCGGAGGCGCTGCGCACGCCGGTCGACGCTGGGCGGGATCGCGACGCGGCCATCGCGGCCCTGGTGGAGGACTGGCTCGCCCGTCGGGCCCGCGACCCGCTCCCGTCGGTGCCCTCGGGCTGGCGCAACAACCCGCTCCGCCCTCAGCGCGCGCGCCTCTCCCTGGGCGGGGAGGAGCGCGAGCTCCACTACCGGGCGCTGGACGATCGGCGGCTGGAGGTGGACGGGGTCGTGGTCCAGATCCTGGGCACGGATCCACTCCTGCTGGAGATCGACGGGCTCACCCGGGCCTTCCCGATGGCCCGAGACGGGGCTCGCGTCTGGGTGCACACGCCTGAGGCGAGCCTGCTGCTGGAGCAGCTCCCGGACCACCCCGACCCGCGGGATCGGGAGGAGGAGGCCGGGCTTCACGTGCGCGCGCCCACGCCGGGGCGGGTCGTGCAGGTGCGCGCGAGCGTGGGCGACGCGGTGGAGCGCGGCGCCGTGCTGGTGGTGCTGGAGGCCATGAAGATGGAGCAGCCGCTCCGCGCCATGGCCTCCGGGGTGGTGCGATCCGTCCACGCGCAGCTGGGGGAGCAGGTGGACGCGGGCGCGCTGCTGGTCGAGCTCGAGGATACCGCGGTGTAAGGAACAGGTTATGGTTTCTTCCCCCCGAGATCTGCACATGCCCGAGATCTGCTCATGAGCGACGCGCGCGTGCGCCTGGTGGACAGCCCTGAAGATCGGCGCGCGGCCTTCGCCATCCGCGAGGTCGTCTTCATCGACGAGCAGGCGGTCCCGCGAGATCTGGAGGTGGACGGGCTGGACGACCAGTGCACGCACCTCCTGGCGGAGCTCTGGCAGGAGGGGGCCTGGGTCCCTGTGGGCACGGCGCGCCTGCGCCGCAAGGGGACGCTGGCCAAGGCCGAGCGCGTGGCGGTCCTCTCCCGGTGTCGGGGCACGGGCCTGGGAGCCCTGCTGATGTCCGCGCTGGAGGACGAGGCGCGCGCCCAGGGCTTCGGTGAGGTCGTGCTCAACGCCCAGGTGCAGGTCGTCCCCTTTTACGAGCGTCTCGGCTACGTGGCCGAGGGCCCGGAATTCGACGAGGCGGGCATTCAACACCGCGCCATGCGGAGGAGGCTGTGATGGAGATCGAGGTCAACGGTGAGCTACGCACCGTGGACGTCCCCGAGGACATGCCGCTCCTCTGGGTGCTCCGCGACGTGCTGGGGATGACGGGGACGAAGTTCGGCTGCGGGGTGGGGCAGTGCGGGGCGTGCACGGTCCACCTGGACGGCACGCCGACCCGCACCTGCGTCATGCCCGTGGTGGCGGTGGTCGGGCGCAAGATCACGACCATCGAGGGCCTGAATCATCACGTCCAGAAGGCGTGGATCGAGCACCAGGTCCCGCAGTGCGGCTACTGCCAGTCGGGGCAGCTCATGGCGGCCAGCGCGCTGCTCAGCCAGAACCCGAACCCCAGCGAGCAGGACATCGACGCCTGGATGACCAACCTCTGCCGCTGCGCGACCTACGCGCGCATCCGCGGGGCGATCCAGGCGCTGGCCGTGGCCCCGGTGCCGCCCCCCGCGGCGCCGCCCGCCCCGGAGATGGCCCCCCCCTCCACCGAGAAGGGAGCGCCCTGATGACCATCGTGAACCTCTCCCGCCGTGAGCTGCTGGGCTCCGGCTCCGGGCTGCTGCTCGGCTTCGCCCTCGGCTGCAAGCACACGCCGCCCGAGGACAACACCATCGGGCTCGGTCAGGCGGACGTCGAGGGGGCCTCGAGCCAGCTCAACGCCTGGATCGAGATCGCGCCCTCGGGCCTGGTGACGCTGAAGATGGGCGCCGCCGAGATGGGCCAGGGCGTGTACACCTCGCTCCCCATGCTGCTGGCCGAGGAGCTCTGCGTGGACTGGGCGACGGTGCGCGTGGAGAGCGCTCCGGCGGACAAGGTCTTCCGGCGCTCCAACGTAGACTATCCTGGGGAGACCCAGCTCACGGGCGGCAGCTACTCCGTGCGCGGCTACTGGGACGAGCTCCGGCTGGCGGGGGCGGCGGCGCGCGAGATGCTCGTCGAGGCGGCGGCGCGGCGCTGGGACGTGGACCCGCAGACCTGCAAGGCCGAGGCGGGCTTCATCGTCTGCGGGGACAAGCGCGCGAGCTTCGGTGAGCTGGCCGCGGAGGCCGCGCTGCTGAAGCCGCCCAAGGCGCCTGCGCTCAAGGACCGCGGGCAGTGGACGCTGATGGGCACCTCGCCCCCGCGCCTGGACCTGCCGCCCAAGGTGGACGGCAGCGCCCTCTTCGGCGTGGACGTCAAGGTGGACGGCATGGTCTACGCCACGGTCGTCGCCTGCCCGCACCACGGCGGGAAGCTGGTGAGCATGGATGACGCCGACGCCCGCAAGGTGCCCGGCGTGCTGGACGTCTTCCCCATCGAGGGTCACGAGGCCGTCGCGATCGTCGCCACCAACACCTGGACCGCCTTCAACGGCGCGGCGGCGCTGAAGGTGACCTGGGACCCTGGCGAGGGCAAGGGGCTCGACGACGCGCGTATCGGCGAGATCCTCAAGGCCGCGCTGGACGAGGGCGGCAAGCCCGTGGAGGAGGTCGGCAAGGAGCCCGAGGGATTCACCCTGGACGCCACCTACGAGGTCCCCTACCTGGAGCACGCCCCCATCGAGCCGCTGAACGCGACCGCCTGGGTGCAGGAGGACCGGGTGGACGTCTGGGCGCCCACCCAGGCCCAGCAGATCGTCCAGGGCCAGGCGTCGAAGATCACGGGGATGCCGCGGGAGAAGGTCTTTGTCCACACGACCTTCCTGGGCGGCGGCTTCGGCCGCAAGAGCTTCTGGGACTACACGAACCAGGCGGTGCTGATCTCGCGGCAGGTGGGCAAGCCGGTCAAGCTCACCTGGACCCGGGAGACCTGCTTCGCCCGCGGCTTCTACCGCCCGCGCATGATGGTCCGCTTCCAGGCGAAGCTGGGCTCGGACGGGCTGCCCACGGACTGGCGCGCGACCATGGCCGGGCAGAACATCCTGGCCAACTTCCTGCCGCCCTTCATGATGAACCTGGACATCGCGGCGGAGCCGGTGGCGGACGGCGTGCGCTACATGCCGTACACGGTGCCGAACCTGCGCGTGAACTACGCGCCGGTCACGCTGCCCATCCCCATCGGCTGGTGGCGCTCGGTGCAGGGGAGCCACAACGGCTTCTTCCGTGAGAGCTTCATCGACGAGTGCGCGTCGGCGGCTGGGCAGGACCCCATCGAGTACCGGCGCAAGCTGCTGGCCAACAGCCCGCGCGAGCTGCGCTGCCTCAACCTGGCGGTGGAGAAGGCGGGCGCCGTGCCCGAGGGGATGCACCGCGGGGTGGGCCTGTTCTTCTCCTTCGGCTCGCTGGTCACGCAGATCGCCGACGTGAGCGTCACCAACGGCGTCCTGCGCGTCCACCGCGTGACCGCCGCGGTGGACTGCGGGCCGGTGATCCACCCGGACACGGTGCGCGCTCAGATCCAGAGCGGCGTGGGCATGGGCCTGTCCAGCATGTACGAGTCGATCTCCTTCGTGGACGGCGCAGCGCAGAACCCGAACTTCTACGCCTACCCCCTGCTGAAGCTGGCGCAGATGCCCGAGGTGGAGGTCCACATCGTCGAGTCGACCGAGCGGGTCGGCGGCATCGGCGAGCCGGGGCTCCCGCCCATCCTGGGCGCGGTGGCCAACGCGATCTTCGCGGCCACCGGCAAGCGGATCCGCGCGCTGCCCCTGCCGATGAACCTGAGCTGAGCGGCTCAGCCCTCGGGGTCGATCCCGAGGGCGCGCAGCTTCGCGGCGAGCGCCTCAGCGCGGGCGGTCGCCTGCTCGGCGCGGGCGGTGGCCTGCTCGGCGCGGGCGGTCGCCTGCTCGGCGCGGGCGGTGGCCTGCTCGGCGCGGGCGCGCTCCTGCGTGGCGAGCTCGGCGCCGGTGGGGATCAGGCGGCCGTCGCGGGTGAACCAGCGCAGGAAGGTGCGGAGCTCCCCACGGAATTCTTCGTCATGGGGGGCGAGTCGCAGGTTCAGGACGGCGCTCAGGACGCTCCCGTCCTCGTCCGGGTTGACCGCCACATACCAGCCGCGCGGATCCAGTCGGTAGGCCTCGAATCGGCCGTCCAAGGGGTCGTAGAGGTAGTACTCACCTACGCGCAGGGTCCTGGCGTAGATCTCCATCTTGGTGGTCCGGTCGTTGTTCTCCGTGCTCTCGGAGAGCAGCTCGATGACCAGGTCCGGGCCCTTCAGCTCCTCCCAGCACACCCAGCTCTTCCGCGCGCGGTTCGAGGTCCCCAGGACCACGAAGACGTCCGGGCCGATGAAGTCGTTCTTCTTGATCTGCGCGGAGCCGAAGTAGAGCGCCATGCCTCCAGTCACATACGTGTCCTTGCGGTCCTGCAGGTGGAGCTGCAAAGATCCCACGAGGATCGTCATGTTCTCGCGATGCTCATCCGAGTCCATGTTCGGCCCGAAGCTGTAGGGGAGCTCGTCCTCGCCGGGGAGGGGCTGGAGGCTGGGGTACCTGACCGCGTGCACGGGGACCTCCTTGTCTCGACAAATCACGCGCCCGCCGCGGCGAACCACGCCTCCGCGCGCTCGATGGCCTCGGGCACGCTGTGGCTGTGCAGCAGGGCGCTCCGCAGCGCGTCCCCGCCCTCCATCCCCAGCGCGAAGTGGTTGGCGATCTTCTTGAAGCGGCCGAGGGCGGGCCGGTCCGCGCCGAAGCGGAGCCGGATGTCGTCCAGATAGCCCAGCAGCACCCGGCGGCGCTCGGCCGGGGTGACCTCGGTGACGGGGAGGCCGCGCAGGCCCTGGGAGACCTGAAGGAAGATCCAGGGGTTGCGGATGGCGCCTCGGCCGATCATCACCCCGTCGCAGCCGGTCTCCTCGAACATGGCGAGCGCGCTGGGGAGGTCCGTGACGTCGCCGTTGCCGATGACGGGGACGGAGAGCCGGGCCTTGACCGCCGCGATCTGATCCACGGCGCGCACGCCCCCGTAGCGGTCCTCGCGGGTGCGCCAGTGGACGGTGACGGCCTCGGCGCCCTCCTCCTGGCAGATCCAGGCGATCTCTGCGGCGTTCCGGCGTTGCGCGTCGAAGCCCGAGCGCATCTTGACGGTCAGCGGGATGGAGATGGCCCGGCGCACGGCGGCCACGATCTGCCGGACCAGCGCGGGATCCTTCATCAGGCTGCTGCCGCCCGAGTTGTTGCAGACGCTCTTGCTGGGGCAGCCCATGTTGATGTCGCAGATGGTCGCGCCCATGGCCTCGACGACGCGGGCGGCCTCGGCGAGCAGCTCGGGGCGGCGCCCGTAGAGCTGCACGCTCACGGGGCGCTCATCGGGGTCGAACTGCGCGGTCTCCCAGGCCCGGCCCTCGCCCTCCTTCAGGCTGACGGAGGGGATGAACTCGGTGCAGGTGAGCCCGGCCCCGCCGATCTGGCGGACCAGGCGGCGGAAGGTCAGGTCGGTAACCCCCTCCATGGGCGCGAGCACGAGGTTCGGCTCGACCAGGACGTCCCGGACGTGGTAGCGGAGCGGCGGCATGGGGGCGGGTTATAACGTGCTGATGTCGCATCTTCCTCAGACCGAGCTCCCCCCCGGGACCGCCCTTCCCCCCAAAGCCGAGAGCGTGACCGCGCAGGGCGCGCCGGACGGCTTCGAGCCCCCGCTGGCCTGGCAGTCCCAGGTCCTCCCGGGCGGCTACTCCCGCCTCGTGATCAGCGCGCCGTCGGAGCGGATCCCGGAGCTTCATCGTGCGCTCCTTGGGGCGCTGGAGGGCCCGCTGCGCGTGCTCTACCGGCAGCTCACCGACCGGGCCAGCGGCCAGCTCCCCAAGCCGCGGGACTGGATCGGCGCGGAGATCAGCCTGGAGCGCCTGCTGAGCGCGCTGGAAGCTCACGCGCCGCTGGTCTACCACGACGGGCGCCACCAGCTCTGGGTCAAGGGCCTGGGCTCCGATCAGGTCGTGCTGGAGGAGATCGGCGTGCTCTTCGCCTACCCGGATGATCCGGCCTACCGCGACGCGCTCGAGGCGCTGGGTGTCCCTGAGCGGCGCGTTCAGACCATGGCCGAGCGCGACTACGTGAAGGTCAACTTCGTCGCGGAGGCGGACGCGCAGGAGCGGAGCCTCCTCCAGGCGCTCGGCATGGTGCGCTGGAGCTGAGCGCGCGCGTTGGCCAGAATTGAAGAAGGCCGCTCGCGCGGCCTCTTCTTTACCCGATCCGGGGGAGGATCAGGCGACCTTCAGCTTGATCTGCATGGTCATGTAGTGACCAGGGAAGGAGCAGAAGATCACGTAGTCGCCCGCCGCGAGGCCCTTGAGCAGCACGCCGCCGGTCGCACCCGGCTGCAGCTGCGGGCTGGCGGCCAGGACCTTGGCGTCGTCGTTGGGGACGTAGCCGTTGGCCTCGCCGCTGGTGAGGCCGGCGTTGGCCACCGCCTCGACGTCGGCCGCGGCCACGACGACCACGTTGTGCATCATGCCGGCGGCGCTCGCCTTGTTGGTGAACTTGATGCGGATGTTCTCGCCGGCCTTCGCGGTCAGCTCGGCCACGTTGAAGGCGAGCTCGTCACCCTTGGTCTCGACCACCAGCTCCTGGGCGGCGCTGTTGTCGTCGGGGTTGATGACGTTGGTGCCCTTGGGGCCGGGGTTGGCCGGGGTGGCCGGGGCCTGAGCGACGGGCTCGGCCGGCTTGACCTCGGCGGCGGGCTCGGCGGGCTTCTCGGCGGGCTTGGCCTGCTCGGAGCCGCCGCAGGCGATGGCGAAGGCGAGGGACGAGAGCGCGATGACGCGAAGGAAGGACATGGGACGAACCTCCGTGGCGAGCGGAGCGGGGCGAGGGAGGAATTTCCGCGTCGTTGCCCGTGTGAGCGCGCCGGGGAATGGGCTACCGTGAAGGCGGCCATGCTTTTAGCGCGGACGCTGGACTTGTCAAGTCCGTGGCGCGCGCCGCCGTTGACGAGGGGCGCGTCGGGCCCTACGTTGACGGTTCCCCTCAGGGAGGACCCGGCCATGGACCTGAGCCGCGCGCTCGCGCCCGAGAGCGACTTTCACAGCGGATCTCCGGACGGGAGGCCCACGGACCCCCTGAGCGTCGAGGCCCCTGTGGGCGAGCCCGTCGGGCGCATGCCGGCGCACTTCCGCGACCGCATCATGGTGGACGTCATCCACGACGGCGCGGTGATCCCTGCGGAATTTCTGGTGGACGGCGACGGGCGCGCGCTCCGGTCGGAGATCTTTCGCGGCCATTACGAGAGCGACCGCGACTGGGGGGCCGGGCTGGTGGCCGGGCGGCTGGCGGGGGCGCTGGGCCTCCAGAGCTGGTACAAGGTCAACATCGCGCGCGTGCTGATGGACTTCGGGCGTCTGCCCGGCACGACCCACGGTGACGCCGACTATCTCTCCCGCTTCGCGATCAACTACCCCTTCTCGCAGGTGCTCTCCTACGAGCAGCGCCGCGCGGTGCTGGAGCAGTATTACGACCGCGTCTCCGCCGAGGTGGAGAAGCACATCCGGCGGCGCATCATCAAGCTGGCCATCCACACCTACGACCGGCTGAACGCCTCGGGCACGGTGCGGCCCACGGTCAGCCTGGTGACGCGCTCGCTGGCCTACCAGACCTCCAGCCGCCTGCCGGCGGGGCTCTACGACCCGCTATACCCGGACCTGCTCGCCGAGTTCACCGCCGACCGCATCCTCACCGACCGCATCTCGCTCGACCTGGAGAAGGGCGGGATCCCGGTGGCGCACAACTACCCCTACCTGCTGCCCGAGGGGAGCGTGGAGGTGCGCAGCCAGGTCTGGTTCTTCTTCGGCTACCTGCGCCAGCGCTTCGAGGAGGAGCACCCCGAGACCCGGGACGACGCGCCCTTCCGCATCGTCTGGGATCTTCTGCTGGACACGAACCTGCGCTCCAGCCAGGGCGAGATGCTGCGCAGCTACCTGCACCTCTACCGCCACGCGCCTCCCGGCGAGGAGCAGCTCTTCCGCCAGGCGCGCCTGGCCTATGACCGGGTCCGCGCCTTCCTGGCCCGCGACAACCACCGCATCGTTGAGGACTACCGCTTCTGGGAGGATCGCCCGAGCTCCATCGGGGTGGAGATCCGAAAGGACGTGGTCTGGGAGTTCGACCGGAGCAACCGGCCGGTCGCCCCGAAGCCGGAGGCCGCGGCCCACGTCGCCGAGGCCATCGCCCGCGCGGTGCTGGTCTACCTGAACTACGACCACCCCGAGCGCGTCGCGCGGGAGAGCTACCTGGCGCGCCCCGACCCCTGGTACCGGCAGCCCTCGGGCGCCGCGGCGAGCTGAATCATGCGGCGACTGTTGAGGTTCCTGGCGGCGGTGCTCGCGCTGGTGGTGGTGGGGCTGGCGACCGCGGGCGTGGCGCTGAACGCCCCCCGGCCCGAGCTGGTCGCGGAGGCGGACGCCGAGGCGCTCGCCGACCGCATGTTGCAGGCGGTGGACGCCGAGGCCTGGGCGCGCACGGGGGCGGTCACCTGGGTCTTCGCGGGGAGGAACCAGCACCTCTGGGATCGCGCCCGCGGCCTGGCCCGGGTGAGCTGGGGCGACACCGTGGTCCTGGTGGACCTGGGCAAGCAGGTGGGGCGGGCCACCCGCGGGGGCGAGCCCGTGGAGGGCCGCGCCGGGGAGCGCCTCGTGGCGAAGGCCTACGCCGCCTGGGTCAATGACAGCTTCTGGCTGAACCCGGTCGTCAAGTGCCGGGACGAGGGCACCAGCCGCGCCGTCGCCCGCCTGGAGGGCGAGGACGCCGGGCGCCAGGGCCTGCTGGTCAGCTACGCCAGCGGCGGGCTCACGCCCGGGGACGCCTACCTGTGGTTGCTCGGCCCCGACGGCACCCCCGAGGCCTGGCGCATGTGGGTGAGCGTCATCCCCATCGGCGGCGTGCGGGCGAGCTGGGAGGGCTGGACCACGCTGTCCACCGGGGCGCGCGTCTCCACTCTGCACCGGCTGGGGCCGATGAGCCTGGAGATCACGGAGCTGGCGGGGGCGGAGACCCTGTCGTCGCTGGTCCCGGGTGAGGATCCCTTCGCGCCGCTGTTCGGCGGGCCATGACCGTTGCCCTGGGGCGCGCTACCCTATAAGGAGCGCAGCCTCTGGAGGGCTCACATGGCGCAGGAGCTTGAGCACAAGGGACGGCGGCGCGTCGCGGTGGTCCCGGGGGACGGGATCGGGAACGAGGTCATCGCCGAGGCCCTGCGGGTGCTGGACGCCCTGGACGGCGGGCGGCTCGGGCTCGAGTTCGAGCACTTCGACCTCGGGGCGGAGCGCTACCTGCGGGACGGCACCACGATGCCGGACGACGTCTTCAACCGCTGGAAGACGGAGTTTCAGGCCATCTTCCTGGGCGCGCTCGGCGACCCGCGCGTGCCCAGCAACGTCCACGCGCGCGACATCCTGCTGGGCAGCCGCTTCCGCCTGGACCTCTACATCAACCTGCGCCCCATCCAGCTCCTCGACGCGCGGCGCTGCCCGCTGAAGGGCAAGGGGCCTGAGCAGGTGGACATGGTGGTGTTCCGCGAGAACACCGAGGGCCTGTACACCGGCGTCGGCGGCCAGTTCAAGCGCGACACCGACGACGAGATCGCCATCGAGCAGGAGATCAACACCCGCAAGGGCGTGGAGCGCATCATCCGCGCCGCCTTCGCCTACGCGCGGGAGCGCGGCCGCAAGAAGGTCTGCATGGCCGACAAGGCCAACGCCATGCGCCACGGCCACGATCTCTGGCAGCGCGTCTTCAAGCTGGTCCGCGCGGAGTACCCGGAGATCGAGGCCAGCCACCTCTACGTGGACGTGCTGGCCATGGAGATGGTGCGGGTGCCGGAGCGCTTCGACGTGATCGTCACGAACAACCTGTTCGGCGACATCATCACCGACCTCGGCGCGGCGCTGCAGGGCGGCATCGGGCTCGCCTGCAGCGGCAACATCCACCCCGGGCGGGTCTCGCTCTTCGAGCCGGTCCACGGCTCGGCCCCGGACATCGCCGGGCGCGGGATCGCCAACCCCATGGCGGCCATCCTCACCGGTGGCATGATGCTGGAGCACCTCGGCTGGCCCGAGGAGCACGCGCGCGTGCAGCGGGCCGTCCGCGCCTGCCTGGAGCGCGATCTCGTCACGCCCGAGCTGGGGGGCACCCTCAGCACCCGGGATGTCGCCACCGCCGTCATCGACGCGCTTTCGTAGGCCCTTTCGTCGGAGAGTGTCCCATGAGCCAGCCGAGCGAGCTCCTCTACGACTGGAACGTGCGCGGCCCCGCGAATTCTCCGCCGCTGCGCAAGGTCCGCTACTTCGACGAGACCCTGCGCGACGGCGTGCAGTGCCCCTCCGTCACGGACCCGCCCATCGAGGCGAAGATGGAGATGGTCCGCATCATGGCGGGTCTGGGCGTCCATCACGTCGACATCGGGCTGCCCGGCGCGGGCCCGCGCGCGGTCGCCGACACGACGGTGCTGGCGGAGATGATCCGGGACGAGGGCCTGCCCATCGCGGCGGCCTGCGCGGCCCGCACGCACGCGGCCGACATCCGGCCCATCGTGGAGATCTCCGAGAAGGTGGGCATGCCCATCGAGGTGATGGCCTTCCTGGGCGCGAGCCCGGTGCGGCTCTACGCCGAGGGCTGGGACGAGGATCTGCTGGAGCGGCGCACCCGCGAGAGCGTGTCCATGGCGAAGAAGGCGGGGATCCCCTGCACCTTCGTCACAGAGGACACCATCCGCTCGCACCCCACCACGCTGCGGCGCCTGTTCACCGCCGCCATCGAGGAGGGCGCGGACGGGCTCTGCGTGTGTGACACGGTGGGCCACGCCACGCCGAACGGGGTCTTCAACCTCGTCCACTTCACCCGGGACGTGATCCGCGGCCTGGGTACGGACACGCGCATCGACTGGCACGGGCACAACGATCGCGGCTTCGGCCTGGGCAACGCGCTCTCGGCGATCGAGGCCGGGGTGGATCGCGTCCACGGCACGGTGCTGGGCATGGGCGAGCGGGTGGGCAACACCTCGCTGGACCTGCTGCTGGTGAACCTGAAGCTGCTGGGTGTGGAGGAGAACGACCTCGCCGCGCTGGCGGATCTGGTGGATCTGGCCAGCAAGGCGTGCAGCTGGCCGGTCCCGCTCAGCTACCCGGTGTTCGGGCGCGACGCCTTCCGCACGGCGACCGGCGTGCATGCCGCGGCGATCATCAAGGCCGAGAACCGGGGCGAGACCGGGCTCTCCGATCTGGTCTACTCCGGCGTGCCGGCGAGCTGGTTTGGGCGCGAGCAGGAGATCGACATCGGCCACATGTCCGGCGACAGCAACATCGTCTACTGGCTGCGCAAGCGCGGCTTCGAGCCCACCAGCGAGCGCGTGGCGACCGTGCGCGCCCTGGCCAAGCGGGGGAACCGCACGCTGGAGGAGGCGGAGATCCTGGCCGTGCTGAGCTGAGGTCCAGCCCGCATGAGCCGCCCGGTCTTCCGCAAGTACGCCTCCTTCGCCCAGCTCCAGGTGACCACCGAGGAGGATCTGGAGCGCCTGGAGACCCTGGACGAGGCCCGCTGGACCGCCACCAGCGTGCCCATCGAGCAGCTCGTCGCTGACCCCGCCGTGCTGGCCTACATGGACACGGACGGCAACGGCCGCATCCGCGTCAACGAGGTCAAGGAGGCGCGGCGCTGGCTCTGGGCGCGCCTGCGTCGTCGGCAGCGCGTCGTCGAGGGCTCCGAGGTCCTGCTGCTGGACGACCTTGACCCCAGCCACCCCGACACGCGCGTGGTCCACGACCTGGCCAGCCTGCTGCTCGGGCAGCTCGGCGCCAGCGCGCGCGACCGCATCGAGCTCGCGCAGGCGCGGGCCTTCAAGGCCCTCTACATGGCGCGCTTCCCCAACGGGGACGGCGTAGTGACCGCGGGTCAGTTACCGGAGGAGCGCCTGCGCGCGCTGGCCTCGGACGTGCTGAGCGTGGCCGGCGGGGCCAGGGACCTGAGCGGTGAGGAGGGGGTGCGGGCGCAGGACCTGGACCTCTTCCTGGGCCGCGTCCGGGCCTTCGTGTCCTGGAGCGCGCGGGGCGAGGAGCGAGGGCCGGAGCTGCTGCCGCTGGGCGCCGAGACCGCCGCCGCGTCTGAGCTTCTCGCCCGCCTCGAGCCCAAGATCGACCAGTTCTTCGCCCAGTGCGCCCTGGTGGCCCTGGAGTCGGCCGCCAGCGCGCGCCTCGCGGCCAGCCCCGAGGAGCTCGCCCGCCTGGACGTGGGCGATCCCGCCGCCATCCGGCGCTGGCTCCGGGAGGCCCCGCTCTCCCGCCCGAACGCCCACGGGCTCCTGCCGCTGGAGGGTGGGGTCAACCCGGCCTTCGCCGCGGAGCTCCGACAGATCGGACAGGAGATCGCCCCCCGCGCCCTGGGCCTGCCCGGGCCGCTGGCCCGCCTGGACGCCGCCCAGTGGTCGGACCTGCGCGCCGTCTTCGCCCCCTACCGCGCCTGGCGCGAGAGCCGCCCCCCGGGCGTGGCCTCCGACGCCGATCCCGCGCGCCTGGGCGCCTGGCTGGAGGATCCCGCGGTCCCGCGCCTGCGCGCGCTCGTGGCCGAGGACATGGGCGTGGCCGACGAGCTCCTGGCCTTCAACACGCTCGAGCGCCTGCTGCTCTACCAGCGCTGGCTGCTGCAGATCGTGAACAACATCGTCTCCATGCCCGATCTCTTCGAGCCGGAGCGGCTGACGCTGTTCCAGCGGGGCACGCTCATCCTCGACGGGCGGCGCATGCAGCTCTGCGTCCACGTCGGCGATCTCGCCGCGCACAAGGCGATGGCGGCGAGCAGCCTCATCTACCTGGCCTACGTGGCTGTCCATCGGCGCGAGGGCGAGCGGGCGCTGGAGGATCTGCTGGCGGTGGGGGTGACCTCCGACGTGCGCGGAGGCATCGCGCTCGGGAAGCGCGGGGTCTTCTACGACCGGGACGCCCGGGAGTGGGACGCCATCGTCGTCGACCTCATCGAGCACCCCATCAGCGTGCGCGAGGCGATGATCGAGCCCTTCCTGCGCATCCGCGATCAGATCGCGGCGCGGGTCACCCGCTCGCTGAGCGGGGCGGCGGAGGGCGCCGAGAAGCAGGCCGGCGCGGCGGCGGATCCGGCGGCGGCGAAGGGTGGGGCGGGCGCGCAGGGCGGGCTCCAGGGGATGCTGGTGGGCGGGACGGTGGCCTTCGCCGCGATCGGATCCTCCGCGGCCTTCATCCTCAAGACCATCGCCGAGATCGACCTGCTCTCCGCGACGCTCACGGTGCTGACCCTGGCGGCGGGGCTGGCGGCGCTCTTCGGGCTGCTGGCCTGGCTGAAGCTGAGGCGGCGGGACGTGAGCGCGCTGCTGGAGGCCTGCGGCTGGGCGCTGAACAGCCGGATGCGCCTGGTCTATCCGCTGGCGCAGGTCTTCACCCAGCGGCCGGGTGTGCCCGAGGGCGCCATCGTCCACGTCCGCATCTCCAGCCTGCGCGGGCTGTGGACGACCGTGCTCCTGGTGGGCCTGCTGGCGCTCTCGCTATGGGTGATGCTGGCGCACCCGGACTGGATCCCCGGGCTCGAGCCGGAGCCGCAGCCCATCCCCGAGCTCCCCGCCCCGGGCTGAGCGCTCAGCCCTCGGAGGGGGGCGGGCTCTTGCGGCGCGCGGCCTGCTCTTCGGCCTCCAGGCGACGGACCTCCTCCCGGCGCTGCTCGAGCTCCTCCCACTCGCGCTCCAGCTCCTCGCGGCGATCCGCGGCCAGGGCGGACATGCGCGCCTGGATGTTCTGGACGAAGTGCAGGCTCACCACCAGCGCGATGATCCAGTTGGCCAGCTTCGCGTTCCCGCTGAGCCCAGGCACGCCCCAGACCACGACCAGCGCCACGACCGTCAGGTTCATGGCCTGGATCACCCAGAAGAAGATGGGGACGCGGGCGTAGAGCGAGAGCCGGATGAGGAGCTGGTTCAGGCCCAGGACCACCAGCATCGCCATGAGGAGGTTGATCGGCGTGAAGACCATGTGCCCTGATAACCGTTTTCGTCGCGCCGCTCAGAGCGCGGCGTTGTCGATCAGGCGCGTCCCGTCCACGAAGGCGGCGACCAGGGCGCGGGCTGGCGTGCCGGCGGGCAGGCGCGCCAGTGGACGGAGCATCGTGTCGTCCACGATCTCCAGGTAATCCAGCCGGTCCACCTCCAGGCGCGCGCGACCGAGCTCCAGCAGCGTGGCCGCGTCCTCCTCGCCCGCCGCCCGCGCCTCGCGCATGGCGAAGAGCGCGCGGTGCAGCGTGCGCGCCCGCGCCCGGGCGGCGGGGGAGAGGTAGGCGTTGCGGCTGGAGAGGGCCACCCCGTCTTCGTCGCGCACCAGCGGGCCGCCCAGCACCTCGATGTCCATGGCCAGATCGCTGACCATGCGCTGGATGACCTTCAACTGCTGGTAGTCCTTCTCACCGAAGATCGCGACCGTGGGCTTGACGATCCCGAAGAGCCGGGCCACCACCGTCGCCACGCCCTCGAAGAAGACGGGTCTGGAGGCCCCGCAGAGCCCCTCGGAGACCCCGCTCACCCGGACCCGCGTGCTGTGCTCCGGCGCGTAGAGGGCGGGGGGCATGAAGACCACGTCCACCCCGCTCTCCGCGCACTTCGCCAGGTCGCCCTCGGGGTCGCGGGGGTAGCGGTCCAGATCCTCGTGCGGCGCGAACTGCAGCGGGTTGACATAGATCGAGACCACCAGCTGATCGCAGAGCGGGCGGCACTGGCGCATCAGCGAGGTGTGGCCCGCGTGCAGGTAGCCCATGGTCGGGACGAAGCCCACGCGGCCGCCAGCGGCCCGCCAGGCGCGCGCGGTGGCCTGCATCTCGGCGACGTCGGCGATGACGCGCGGCATCAGTAGAGCCGGGCGATCTTGCGCTCGCCCCGTCGGTGGAAGACGTGCTCGTCCGCGGGGAAGCTGCCCTCGCGCACCGCGCCCACGTAGGCCGAGAATGCCTCCTTCATCGGCGACTCCAGCTCGGCGAAGCGGCGCACGAAGCGCGGCCGGAAGCGGCTGTCGAGGCCGAGCAGGTCGTTGCAGACCAGCACCTGCCCATCGCAGTCCGGCCCGGCGCCGATGCCGATGGTCGGGATGTCCATCAGGGCCGTGACCTCCGCCGCCAGCTCAGACGGCACCATCTCCAGCACCAGCGCGAAGGCCCCGGCCTCCTGCACCGCGCGGGCGTCCTGGATGAGGCGCTCCGCCGCCTCCTCGCTCTGGCCCTGCACCCGGAAACCGCCCAGCTGGTGGACGGACTGGGGCGTGAGGCCCAGGTGGGCGACCACGGGGATCCCGGCGCCCACGATCATGTCGATGGCGGGGGCGACGCGGCTCCCGCCCTCCAGCTTCACCGACTGGGCCATGCCCTCCTTCACCAGCCGGCCGGCGCTGGTGAGCGCCTGGGCCGGCGAGATCTGGTAGCTCATGAAGGGCATGTCCACGGTGAGGTGGGCCTGCTGGAGCCCGCGAGCGACGCAGCGCCCGTGGTACACCATGTCGTCCAGCGTCACCGAGAGCGTGTCGGGGAGGCCTTGCACCACCATCCCCAGGCTGTCTCCGACCAGCACCATGTCCACATCGGCGGCGTCGGCCAGCCGGGCCATCGTGTAGTCGTATGCGGTCACCATCGCGATCTTCTGGCTGCCGGCCTTCATCCGCTGAAGGTCCAGGACCGTCTTGCGCGGCATTCTTGCTCCGTGTGTGGTTCGAGGCGAGGCTCCCTTCGCGCCGCGTCCGATCTCCCAGCCCGCGCCAGCGGGTCCAGGGATCTGCGCCCCTCACGTCGGATGGACCTCAATGAAGAACCTATCACGTCCCGTGGCGGACGTCGGTCCAGGAGGGGACCCGCGTTGACGCGCGCCCTCCCTGGCGTCATGATGGACCCATGTCCGAGGGACGATCAGGCCCGGTCCGCGTGCGCGTCGCTGGGCACGAGATCCAGTTTCCCGACCTGGAGGCCGCCCGGCGGGCGCTCGACGCCGGCCAGATCGGGGCCTCGGCGGAGGTCCGCCTGCCCGGCGCCGAGGGCTGGGTGCCGCTCAGCCAGGCGCTGAGCGGGCCGCGTGCGCGCAAGGATCCCTGGTCCGTCTGGGAGGAGGCTGACAGCGCGGATCCGGCGGATCTCTTCAGCCGACCCCGCCCCGAGCCCGAGGCTCCGCGCCGCCCCGAGCCTCCCCGCCGCGCGGTGGAGGAGCCCCAGGAGCTGCCCAGCGCCGCGCTCACCCCGGTGGAGGACGAGCGCGCCCGCTCCGGCCCCAAGTTCGTCATCGACGCGAGCCGGCGCCCCAGCCCGCCCTCCGCGCCGCCCCCGGTCTCGGCGCCCGGGGCCAGCTCTCTGCCCCCGCGACCGGCCGCGCCGCAGCCGCCGCCCCCCATGGGCGGCAAGGTCATCGCCTTCCCCAGCGCGCGGGTTCAGCCCTCGCGCCCCGCCCTTGACCCGGAGACCCTCGGCCCGCTGGCGCTGGAGCCCGCCCCCGCCGAGCCCGTCCCGCTGCGCCCGCCGCCGCCCCCGCCGCGCCCCGTGCGCACGCTCCCGGAGACCGCCGAGGCGCCCGCGCCCCCCGTGCGCTGGGCGCGCGTGGGCCTGCTCCTGGGCCTGGGCGTGCTGCTGCTGCTGCTCGGCCGCTGGTACGTCGTCGGGCAGGCCACCGAGCCCTTCCCGCCCACGCCCACGCTCCCCACGCCCGCCGCCCCTGCCGTCACCCCGCCGACCGCCGCGGCCCCGGTCGAGCCCGCTCCCCCGGTCGAGCCCGCCCCGGCCAGCTCGCCTGAGGAGGCCTACGCCGAGCTCGAGGACCGGCTGCGCGCGCTGCTGCTCCCCGACGTGCGCGAGGTGGCGACGAAGGAGGCCATCGAGGACGCGCTGCTGGTCGAGCTGAACGCGGTGCGCCTGGACGTGGTGCGCGTGAACGCCAACGTGGCCGGCTGGGCGGGCAAGCGCCGCGATCAGCCCAAGGTCATCGAGCTCAGCGTGAACCTGCGCAGCGAGGCCGCCCAGATCGACTGGGACCTCGGCGCCGTGGGAATGGTCGTGGGCAAGTACGTGCAGCGCTACGGCTGGGAGCTGCCCCGCTTCGAGGTGGTCTTCGACGGCGTCGCCGACACGCCCCAGCGTATGGCGCTGGACCCGGAGGCCAGCCGCCAGCTCTACCTGGACCGCAAGACCCTGCTGGAGTACCTGCGGACCCGGCCAGGCTAGCTGACCTAGCGTCCGTCCCGGGTCGCCTGCTGGAGGGCCTCGATGCTGCGCACGATAGCGGCGACCGAGGGCGCGCCGCGGTTGGCCAGCCGGATCTTCCGCTCGGGGTTCACGAGGTAGACCGTGCGGATGATGTTGGGGCCCACGGGCAGGGCCAGCGTGCAGCGGAACTGCCGCGCCACGGACGCGCCCCGGTCCGTGAGGATCGGGAAGCGGAAGCCGTGCTTCTCGGCGAAGGCTCGGTGGCTGTCCGCCTCCGCCGGGTTGATGGCGAAGACCTCGCACGAGAGGGCCTTCAGGCGGTCATAGTGCGCCTCGAAGTCCTGGAGCTGCGCGGTGCAGCCCGGCGTGTCGTCGCCTGGGTAGAAGACCAGGATGGCCCAGCGGGTGGGCTGGCGGTGCCAGCTCCCGTCATAGGACTGCAGGTGCCACTCAGGCGCGGTCTCGCCCTCGGGGAGCAGGGCGGGGTAGAGCGCGTCCTTGAGCGCCTGCTTGACGGGAGCGGGGAGCCGGGAGGCGAGCTTTCCGAGGGTGGACATGGTTCACCAGGCCGAGACGCGGCGGTGGAGCGGGGAGTGAGCGGGGACCCAGCGGGAGAGGCGCGGGCCGAGCACGAGGGGGCGCTCCTGGAGCTCGGCGACCGTGCGGGCGCCCGAGAGCAGCATCGCCACGCGGATCTCGGCGATCACGCGCTCGGCGGCGGCGCGGACCGCCTCCCGCCCGCCCTGGGCCCAGACCTGGAGGAAGGCGCGGGCGATGCCGCCGCAGCGGGCACCCAGGGCCAGCGCGCGGGCCACGTCGAGCCCGTGGGAGACCCCGCCCGTGGCGATGATCTCCAGGCCGAGGCCCGAGAGCTGGGCCACGGAGGCGGCGGTGGGGATGCCCCAGTCCCAGAAGCGCTCGCCCAGCGTCTGGCGATGCCCTTCGGCGCGCCGCGTCTCCACGCCCACCCAGCTCGTCCCGCCGGCGCCGGAGACGTCCACCGCCGCCACGCCGAGCCCGGCCACGCGCGCGCCCACGCTGCGCGAGAGCCCGCAGCCCGTCTCCTTGACGATGACGGGGACGGGGAGCTCCTCGATCAGCCGGATGAGCGTGTCCAGCCCGCCGCGGAAGTCGTCGTCGCCCTCGGGCTGCACGACCTCCATCGCCGGGTTCAGGTGGACGCAGAGGGCGTCGGCGCCAGAGAGGGCCACCATGTCGGCCAGCCGCGCGCTCTCGGTCTGCCGCGCCTGCACGAGGCCGATGTTCCCCAGCACCAGCGCGCTCGGCGCCACGTCGCGCACGCGGTAGCCGTCCTCGATGCCGCGGGTCAGCAGGGGGCGCTGCGAGCCGAAGGCGAAGCCGATCCCCAGCTCCTCGGCGACGGAGGCCAGGTCCCGGTTGATCTGCTCGGCGCGGTCCACCCCGCCGGTCATCGCCGCGATCACCAGCGGGGCGCGCAGCGGCTTGCCCACCAGGCTCACGCTCAGGTCCACGTCGGCCACGGCGAGCTCCGGCAGCGCGTCGTGGACCAGCTCTACCTCCTCGAGCAGGGTGGTCTTGTCGTGGAAGCCCACGTCCCCCGAGGTGCAGAGATCGAGGTGATCCGCTTTGCGTGACGAGATCGAGCGCGTGTCGGGCATGGGTTCCTTTATCGCTCTGTCGGGGGCCCCGCCGCTGAGGCGCCAGCCGCGACGACCCGGGCGCCGGGGGCGGGGTGGGCGGAGATGGGGGGCAGGCCCTCGGCGGCGCAGGCGCGCTCGAAGGCCAGCCGGGACTCGGGATCGGGCAGGAGCGCCACGGCGCAGTCCCCACCTCCCGCCCCCGAGGGCTTGGCCGCCCCGCCGTGCTCCCGCGCCAGCGCCATGATCCGCGCGAGCCCTGGGGTGAGATAGTCCAGCCCGGCCCGACCCGCCATCTCTACCAGCAGGTCTGCGGCCTCACGCATCACGGGGAGCGGGTCCGCGGGGAAGAGCAGCACGAGGGCCTCGGAGGCCTCCACGAAGCGCTCGCGCCCAGACCAGCGCTGGTACTGCAGCACCCGCGGCCCGGTGGACGCGCTGTTTCCAGCAAAGATGATGGAAAAGACAAGATTGTTTGATAAAGGAACAACCTTGCCTCTCTGGAACAGGATCGTGCCTCCGGCGATGCTGGCCGCCACGTCCAGGCCCGAGCCGCCCCCCTGCACGGCGCGGTGGATGATCAGCGCCTGCTCTGGCGGGCGCCCGGCGGCGACGCAGGCCGCCACGCAGGCCGAGGCCGAGCCGCCGAAGCCTGGCTTGCCGGGGAGATCCACGGGGTTCCAGGCGGAGAAGCGGTAGTGTGCGGGCGGGGCGCCCTCCAGCGCGGGGCGCACGAAGCGATCGTCGCCGTCGGGCGTCTCCACCTGCGGGTCCTCGCCGCCGGTGCTCGCGCGGACCTCGCAGCGGACGCCGCGATCGATGGCCTGCACGATGGCGGGCGCCCCGTCCAGCACGGCGTACTCGCCCACGATGACGATCTTGCCCGGCGAGAGCACGTCGAAGGGCGGGGGAGGGGCGGTGGGGGGGCAGCCAGGCTGCTGGAGGGCGCTCACAGGACCCTCGCGTCCCCGCCCACGCCCAGCACCGTGGCGTCCCCGACCACCGCCCGCAGGGCCTCGGCCACGCGCTCGGCGTGCTCGGCCAGGCAGAGCACCTTGACGTTGGGACCGGCGTCCATGGTGTAGAAGGCCTGGACGCCGTCGCGCCGCAGCTCCTCCACCGCGTCCAGGGCGGCCAGCGTGGCGGGCTTCCAGTAGCGGATGGGCAGGCGGGCGGCGAGCATGGTGGCGTGCATCTTGAGCGCGGAGTGCTCCATGACGTGCCCGAGCGTCACGAGATCGCGGTCCAGCACCGCCCGCCGCGCCCTCGCCAGATCGTCGGCCGAGCTCTCCACCCAGCCGGGGTAGAGCGGGCTGGTCTCCTGGGTGCGGATCATGCCCTCGGTGGAGCCCACGGCCTTGCGGCCCGCGGCGATCATCGCCACCACCAGCCGTACGTCCCAGTGCTCGCGCGGGGCCAGCGGCGCCCCCACGCTGTCGGTGCCGTCGGGGCGCTGGCCGCGGTCCCAGACCACCCAGCCCCCCCAGAGGCTGCGACAGGCCGAGCCCGAGCCCCGGCGAGCCAGGGCGGAGAGGGCGGCGGGGGGCAGGCGCGCGCCCGAGGCCACGCTGGCGGCCAGGGCGAGGGCCGCGAAGCCCGAGGACGAGGACGCCAGCCCGGCGGCCGTGGGGAAGTTGTTGTCGGTGTCGATGAGGCAGGGCGGGCGCTTCGGATCGAGGAGGTCCAGGAAGCGCGCGGCGCGGCCGAGCTCGGTGGGGGCGGCCTCCCGGCCGTTGACCAGCATCTGGTCCCGGTCTGCGCCCCAGGTCAGGGTGGTGCGCGTGCGGTAGGTGTCCAGGGTCAGCGAGAGGCTGCTGGTGGACGGCAGGTTCAAGGCCCTGTCCCGCTTGCCCCAGTACTTGATCAGCGCGATGTTCGGGTGCGCGATGGCGGTCACGGTGGGCATGGGCTGTCCTCGGTGGCCGGGGAGAGGCCGGCGGAGAAGGCGCGGACGCCGTGGGCGCGGGCCGCCAGGAGCAGGGGCTCGGCCTCGCGGACCAGGGCCAGGACCACCCCGCCGCCGCCCGCCCCGGCCAGCTTGGCGCCCAGGGCCCCAGCGCCTCGGGCCAGGGAGACGAGGCGGTCGAGGTCCGGCGTAGACACCCCGATCTCGGCGAGCAGGCGGTGGTCCTCGTCCAGCAGGGCCCCGGCCGCCTGGAGGTCCCCCGCCGCGAGCGCGGCCTCGAGCTCGCCGACCAGGGCGCCGATGCGCTCCAGCGCGCCATCGACGCCGGGCCGCCGCGCGCGCACCCCCGCCACCATGCTGGCGGTGTTCCCCGCGCACCCCGAGTCCAGCACCACCAGCGCGAGGGGCGGGAGCCGGAGCGGGCGCAGCTCCAGGCCCTCGGGGCCGCGGCGGTACCAGAGCGCCCCGCCGCGGGCGGAGACGGTGTGGTCGAGCCCGCTGGGGGTGCCGTGAAAGACGCGCTCGACCGCGAATCCCCGGGCGATGCAGGTCTGGATGTCGGCGGGCTCGCCCTGAAGCGCGGCGGTCGCGCGCACCACCGCCACGGCGAGCGAGGCCGAGGACCCCATGCCCCGGCCGATGGGCAGGTCGGTGCGGATTTCCAGGCCGACGCCCGTCTCCGGGAGCACCGTCCGCAGGGCGGGCACCAGGCGATCATCCTCGGGGAAGGGCTGCTCTTCGCCGTCGTCTCCCACCAGCGTGGAGCGGTCCACCCCCGAGGGGCCGGGCCGGCGCCGGGCGAGCGCCCAGGTCCCGCGATCCACCGCGACGGCGATGGCGGGGTGCCCGTAGACCACCGCGTGCTCGCCGGCCAGGATCAGCTTGCCCGGCGCGAAGGCGCTCGCCTCCGCCACGCTCACGAGCGCAGCCCGGCGAGGATCTGACGCGCGCGCTCCACCGAGAAGTCCCCGCTCTCGCAGAGCCCGCGCACCACCGCCTCCACGTCGGCCACGTCGCAGGCGCCGGCCTGAGCGGCGATGGTCCGGGCGTGCATGCGCATGTGGCCGCGCTGGATGCCCTCGGTGGCCAGCGCGCGCAGGGCGCCCAGGTTCTGGGCGAGCCCGACGGCGGCGATGAGGGCGGAGAGCTCACGGGCGCGCGGGTTCCCCAGCATGCGCAGCGCGAGCTGGACGCCCGGGTGGGTGCGCCCACCCCCGCCGACCACGCCCACCTGGAGCGGGAGCTCCAGGCTCCCGTGCAGGACGCCGCGCTCGTCGACGATCCAGCGGGAGAGGCTCCGATATCGCCCGTCCCGCGCCGCCCAGGCGTGCGCGCCGGCCTCGTTGGCCCGCCAGTCGTTCCCGGTGGCGATGAGCACCGGGTCGATGCCGTTCATGATGCCCTTGTTGTGGGTCGCGGCGCGCCAGGGGTCGGCCCAGGCGAAGCGGTAGGCCGAGGCGATCCCCGCCGCGATCTCGGCGCCGGGGCCGTCGGGCCCGTCCAGGTGCTCCGGGGACAGCGAGCAGCTCGCGCGGGCCAGGCGCTCGCTGGCCAGGTTGGACAGGATGCGCAGCCCGGTGCGCTCCCCCGTGATCCGGGCGATCTCCGGGGCCATCCGCTCGCAGAGCGTGTTGATCATGTTCGCGCCCATGGCGTCCACGCAGTCCAGCTTGAGGTGGACCACGACCATGTCCTCGGGCGCCTGCCCCGGCTCCTCGTAGCGGACCGCGCGCAGCTCCATCCCCACCACGCCGCCGCCGCGCTCCGTCAGGCGAGGGTGGACGGTCTCGGCGAGGGCGAGCAGGGCCTCCCGCTCGGCCTCCAGTCGCTGGATGGCGGCCTCGGCGTCGGACACGCAGACCAGCTGCACCTGCCCGATCATCACGCTCCGGTCGGCGTCCGCGCGAAAGCCACCGGCTCGGCGCACCAGCTGGCCCATGTTGGAGACCGCCGCCACCACCGACGGCTCCTCCACCGCCATGGGCACCAGCACGTCCTGGCCGTTGACCAGGAGGTTCACGCCCACGCCCAGGGGCAGGGCGAGCCCGCCCACGGCGTTCTCGATGGCCAGATCCGCCGCCTCGAGCGAGAGCGAGCCTGGATCGAAGGCGTGGAGCTCGCCCGGCTCCAGGCGAAGGCGCTGGGCGAGGACGCGCCTTCGGGCGTCGGGCGAGAGCTTGTAGAACCCCGGGATGCGGCTGCCGGACATGCCGCGCCGCTTAACCTGTTCCCGGGGCCCCTGGTGGCTCAGACCTCGGCCAGCGCGCCCGAGTAGAAGCTGTCCAGCAGGTCCTTGTTGCGCTTCTCGATCTCCTTGCGCTTGACCTTCATCGACGGCGTCAGCTCACCCGTCTCGATGCTGAAGTCCGCCTTCAGGATGGCGAAGCGCTTGATGGTCGAGTAGCTGGGCAGGCCCGTGTTGAGCTGGTCCACCAGCTTCTGCACCTCGGCGATGAGGTCGGGGTGCTGCGTGAGCTCCTCGTAGCTCTTGCTGCCCAGGCCGCGCTCCTCGCCCCACTTCTTCAGCGCCTCGGCCTCCACCGTCACCAGCATCGAGCAGTAGTTGCGGTTGTTGCCGTGGACGACGACCTGGCTGATGAGCGTGGAGAGCAGCTTGAAGCGGCCCTCCAGCTCCTGCGGGGCGACGTACTTCCCGCCCGAGGTCTTGATCAGGTCCTTCTTGCGGTCGGTGATGCGCAGGAAGCCGTCGGCGTCGATCTCGCCGATGTCGCCCGTGCGCAGCCAGCCGTCCGGCATGATGGTCTCGGCGGTGGCGTCCGGCTTGTTGTGGTAGCCGCGCATGATGCCGCGCCCGCGGAGCATGATCTCCTTGTCCGCCGGGTCGAGCTTGACCTCCACCCCGGGGAGCGGCACGCCCACCGTGCCGAAGCGGTACTTCTCCGGCCGGTTCACGAAGCTCGCCGCGCTGGTCTCGGTGAGGCCGTAGCCCTCCAGGATCAGCAGGTTGGCCGCGTGGAAGAACTCGGCGATGTCCCGCGACAGCGGCGCGGAGCCCGAGATGAAGAAGCGCAGCTTGCCGCCGAAGCGGGCGCGCAGCTTGGAGAAGACCAGCTTGTCGGCGATGGCCAGCTTGAGCCCCAGCAGACCGCCGGGCTCCTGGCCCTTCTGCTTGAGCGCGGAGGCCTCCTTGCCCACGCCGATGGCCCACTTGAAGATCGTGTACTTCGCGCCGCCGCCTTCGCGCGCGCCGCTGACGACCTTGTTGTAGACCTTCTCGAAGATGCGGGGCACGGCGGCGACGAAGGTGGGCTGGAAGGTGCCCAGGTTGTCCACCACCTTGTCCAGCCGCCCGTCCACGCCGGTGGGGATGCCGATGCGGATGATCGCCACCTCCAGCACCTTCCCGAAGGAGTGCGCCAGGGGCAGGAAGAGGAACTGACGGTCCGCGCCGGACATGATGCCCAGCGAGTCCATCGCCTCGCCCTCGAAGAGCCAGGAGTCGTGGGTGACCTCCACGCCCTTGGGCATGCCTGTGGTGCCCGAGGTGTAGATCAGGGTCGCCAGCCGGTCCGGCGTGACGGCCGACACCACCTGGTCATAGGCGCCCGCGTTCTGGCGGTCCCAGTCCCGGCCCAGGGTCACGAGCTCGCTCCAGGCGAGCACGAAGCCGCCCTCGCCCCCCGCGCCGTCGAAGACGACGACCTTGACCAGCCCGGGGAGCTGGTCACGCACCGGCAGGATCTTCGCGCGGACCTGCTCGAGGTTCTCGGCGAAGAGGAAGCGGGTGTTGGAGTCGGAGATGATGTAGGCGCACTCCTCGGGCGTGTTCGACGGGTAGATCGTCGTGGTCGCGCCGCCGCCGCAGAGGATCCCGACGTCCGCGAGGATCCAGTCCACGCGGGTGTTGGAGATGATCGCCGCGCGGTCCTCGTCCTGCATGCCCAGCGCGCGCAGCCCGCAGGCCACGGCGCGGACCTGATCGCCGACCTCGCGCCAGGTCATCGCCTTCCAGCCCGAACCTTCGGGCCGGAACAGCGCCTCGGCGTCGGGCGTCGAGCTCACCCGGTGAACGAACATCTCGGACACGGACCGGAAAGACGTCGCAGTGCTCACACGCGCTCCTGGGTGCGGGGAGACGAGATCATAGCAGAAACTAGGCGCCGTGCAAGGCGCCTACTGCGGGATCAGCCGGATAGTGCCCTGGCCCAGCACGCCCCAGTCCAGATCGCCCCCCGAGCTCGCGCCCTGGACCTCGTAGTCGTTGTCCACGTCGATGCGGAAGCGGAGGTGCGGGTTGCGGTCGGCGTTGGACATCGCGGTGGCGCCCGAGCCCGTGACGGTGAGCGAGCACTTGTCGCCGCTGGCGAAGGAGCAGGTCGCGGCCGCCGCGCCGGTGCCGTCCTTCACGCAGCGCTTCTGGGCGTCGTAGATGGCGCCCCACACGAAGCCGATCACCACTCCGTCCAGGGCGGAGGCCTCCGTGTCGTCGTTGCCGATGGCCGAGTCGCAGTCCCAGCCGGAGAATTCCACCACGGGGATGGGGCCCTCGATGGTCTTTCCGTAGTTCGCCGAGGTCACCACGCTCCCCGTGAGGTGGGTAGGGGTCCCCGTCCAGCGGCTGTCCAGGCTGGTGGTAGACGAGCCGATGGTGGTGGCGATGGTCTCCATCACCCCGCCCGAGTTGTTCAGCGAGGCGTGGTCCACACGGATGAAGACCTCCGCGCCGAGCGCGTCGTCCATGCTGATGGTCCCGTACTCCTCGCAGTTCGTGAGCAGGTTCTTCACCTTGCCCACGGAGAAGGCGCCGGGCGTCGCCATGAAGGCCTGCAGGTAGCTGGAGCTGGTGATCATCGTGTTGGCGCAGCCGCCCGCGTCGAAGAGCTTGCCCTGCGCGCCCACGTCGAGGGTGTCGTCGCCGTCGGCGTCCAGGTGGCAGGACGGGATGACCAGCGGGAGCACACAGGGGCTGGAGCGGGCGGGGCCGGGCACGCCGGAGGTCGCGAGCTGCGTGACGTTGAGATCCAGCCCGCCCACCGAGTCCTCGTCGAAGGCGATCAGCCCGAAGAAGAGCGGGATGGTGACGTCGGCGCTCACGCGAACCGCGTTGATCAGCGTGGCGTCGGTCTCGGAGCTGAAGGTGCGCAGGTTGTCGTCCCAGACGCCGAACTCCACGTCGTCGTTGCTGATGGAGAGGGTCTCGCCGACGATGGTGGCCTTCTCCGCCATGGCGATGGCGGCCGAGATGGCCTCGTCCACGCCGTCGTCGGTGCCGTCCAGCTCGAGCGCGGCGGCGTGACTGGCCGCCTCCAACGCCATGTCCAGGCGCGTGCGCATCAGACGCGCGTAGCCGATGTCGAAGCTCAGCGCGACGAAGCCGGAGAGCACCGCCAGCGAGATGGCGACGATGATGACGATGCCGCCGCGCCTGTCGCGACGTCGAGCTCCACGCGCCATGGTGCCTCCCAGGATCTTCCCAGATCCGCTCTTCTATCGTACCGGCCCGCTCCCTGAGGCGCAAGCCGCGAAGAAAATTTTTCGCCCCAGCCCGCGGCTCAGCCCTCCGCGTTGAGGAAGGCGTCCACCAGGGCGGGGCGCGTGAGCTTGAGGATGCGCTGCATCATGGCGTTCAGGCTCAGCTTCCTCCAGCTGGAGAGCGCGGCACCCAGGGGCTCCGCCGAGAGGGGGAGCGCGCTCTCCTCCGGCTGGCCCGCGCGGGCGATGGCCGCGTCCAGCAGCCAGGCCCCCAGCCCCTCGGCCACCCCGCCGTGCGCGTGGAGCTGCTTGCCGAGGATCTGGCCCCTCAGGACCAGGCAGAGGTAGCGGCGGGCGGACAGATCCAGCGGGTCGTCGAGCGCGCCCCAGTCCTCGGCCATGCGCGCCCGCGCCCGACCGAGCGTGACCAGGTTGCGCGCGATGAAGCCCTGTTCCCAGGCGGAGATCCCGGGAGGGGCGCTACGCTGTGCCGCCTCCAGCGCCCGGTAGACCCCCTCCAGGGCGGCGCGCACGGCGACGGGGTAGCGCACCGGATCGATCTCCGGCGCGTCCATGCTCGCCAGCTCGAAGAGGCGCCCGCGCAGGGCCGCGACCATGCCCTCCGGGGGGGGCGGGTCCTCGCGCATCCCGTCCAGGAGGGAGAGCAGCTCCGCCTCCCAGTCGAGCCAGACCTCGCCTGCGACCTCCAGATCCGGCAGGGCGCGCACCAGACGGGGAGCCCAGGTTCCCCGTGGGACCACCCTCGGCAGCGCCGCGACCGCGTCCACCTGCGCCGCGAGCGCCTCCCCGTCCTCGAAGCTGCGGTGCAGCCCCCCGCAGTCGTCCCGCGCCACCAGGGCCAGCCCGCGCCCGTCCTGGACCAGGTGCAGCGGGTACTCCCGGCAGAAGCCCGGCTTGGCCTCCGCCCCGAAGAGGGCGTGGATCGCGCAGAGCTGGTCTTCCCGCAGGAAGACGCAGTGCCCATCGGTGTGGGCGAGGAAGGCGTGCGTGCCGCCGTCGGGGGCCGGCGCCTCCCAGACCCAGGGCTGGAGGGCGGCGGGGGGCCAGAGGGAGGCCACGTCGCGCGCCCGCAGCCCCTCGATGATCTCGGGCTCCACCGGGCCGAGGCGGTTCAGGTGACAGCAGCTCCCGCAGGAGCGGCAGGACCAGCGGGCGTCGGCGGGCGTGCGCGCGTCCATGTCGGCCTCAGAAGGTGGTGAGCGCGCGGGCGACCGCGTCCCGGCCGCCGGTCTCCAGGATCTCCCCGTGGGCCATGATCACGCGGTCGAAGTCCCACATCAGGAGGCGGTCGGCGCTGGTCCGCGCGGCGCCCGGGTCCTTGATGAGCCGCCGGACGGAGCTGGGCAGCGCGAACTGGTCCAGGGCGCCGTCCAGCTTCAGGACCGCGCGCGACCACCAGTGCTCCACGCCGTGGAGGTTGAAGAAGAGGTCCGTGGCGATCAGGGTCCTGGTCGCCCGGTGATGGAAGACGACCTCGCCCAGCTTCGGGGCCCCGCCCAGCTGTGCCTGATCGATCTGCCGTCGCCAGCCCGCGGGCGGCGTCTCCAGGAGCGGGGTGTGCGGGGGCAGGTCCATGCGCTCCCCCAGGCCCGGCGGAGCGTACAGGGTCGCCGCCGGCCAGCGCGCCAGCGCCGCGGTGGCGTAGAGGTGATGGAGCGCGTTGGGCACGACGATGTGTTGGACGGGCCCGATCTGGTCGATCTCGGCCTGTCCGGCGTCGTCGATGGGGACGGCCGAGTGCATCCACAGCGCGCCGTCCTCCAGCCGCACCAGCGTCATGCGCGCGCCGACGCGCACGCCGTAGTAGGTCTGCGGGTGTTCGGCGACCCAGAGGTCGCGGGCGAGAGGACGCAGCAAGGGGGCTCCGGGGCCTCAGACGTTGAATCGGATGTTCATCACGTCCCCATCCTGCACCACATACTCTTTTCCTTCCAGCCGGATCTTGCCCGCCGAGCGCAGGGCCGCCTCGTTCTTGTAGTGCTCCAGGTCCTCCGTGCGGTACACCTCGGCGCGGATGAAGCCGCGCTCCAGGTCGGAGTGGATGCGCCCGGCGGCCTTGCGCGCGTTCGTGCCCCGCTTGATGTTCCAGGCGCGGCACTCGTCCTCGCCCGCCGTGAGGAAGCTGATCAGGTCCAGCATTGTGTAGGCGGCGCGGATGAAGGTGTTGCGCGCGGGCTCGCCCAGCCCAAGGCCCTGGAGGAAGTCGCTCTGCTCGTCGGCGGCCATGTCGGCGATCTCCGCCTCGATGGCGCCGCAGATGGCGATGGCGTTCTCGCCCGGCGAGGTGCGCAGCGGGCTCGAGGCCCAGGCGTCCTCCGACAGGTTGTAGACCGTGATCAGCGGCCGGATGGAGAGGAGCTGCACGCCCTGGAAGACGGCGCGCTCCACCTCGGTGAAGCCGAGCTCGCGCAGCGGCTGACCGTTGTTGAGCGCGTCCACCGCCCGGTCGAGCGTGTCCATCTCCGCGCCCTTCTTGTTGGTCTTGCGCCAGCGCTCCTGCATCTTCTCCAGCACGCCGAGGTCCAGCAGCACGAGCTCGTCGGCGAAGGCCTGCCGGTCGCGCTCGGGCGTGGGCGGCTCCTCGTGGAACGGGCTCTCGAAGGCCCGGATGACGTGGGCCAGCACGTCGGCGTTGCGCATGGCCTGGATGACGGCGGGCGAGAACGCGCCGCCCACCTTGCCGCTGCCCGCGACGTCCATGAAGGTGATCTCGGCGTAGGTGGTCTTCTTCGGCTTGAAGATCGCCGCCAGGCGATCCACGCGGCCGTCGGGGACCTTGATGTTGCCGAAGGTGACGCCGCCGCGATCTCCGCCGCCGCCGGGCGAGAGCGCCTTGAACACGGTGGACTTCCCGCTGCCCGGGAAGCCGACGATTCCGACCTGCATGGGTACCTCTGGAAGAGTGACCCAGGCTGTTATCTCGTTCCTCCCGGCTCCGCCCGCTCAGCGCTTCGCGCCGTCCAGGTAGACGGCCTCGGGGGCCGCCAGCGCGCCCGGCTGCTCGCGCGGGTCGGAGGAGAGGACCAGCAGGCTCGCCCGCGCGCCCACGCGCAGGACGCCGAGATCCTCGAAGCCCCAGAGGCTGGCCGGCTCGGAGGTCCCCGAGGCCAGGATCTCCGCGCCGCTGAGCCCGGCCTCGACCAGCAGCGCGATCTCGTCCGGGTCCACGCCGGCCGTGCGCGTGTTCCCGAAGTCGGTGCCGTAGAGCACCTTCGCCCCCGCCGCGCGCAGCGCGACCAGGTTCGCCACGGTCGTGTCGGAGCCCCCGAAGGCGCCCAGCGTGCTGACCACGGTCTTCCCCGACCAGGCCGCCACCGTCTCGTCGCTGAGCCGGCCCGTGGGCGTGTGGGCCAGCACGTCCGACCCGGCCGTCGCCGCCCGCGCCGCGGTCTCGTCGCTGAGCGCGTGGCTGGCCACCAGCAGCCCCAGCCCGTGCGCCGCCTCCGCGGCTGAGGCCAGCGCCTCGTCGTCCAGCACCGGCTCGTCGGTCACGGGCAGCTTGATGAAGTGGACCCCCTTCGCCGCCAGCGAGCGCACGCCCTCGGCGGCGGCCGCGGCGTCGGCGCACTCCAGCCCGTAGCCGTTCTCACCCCAGCCCTGGGTCGGGTAGCCGCCCACCGCCGTGATCATCGGGCCGCTGGCGCGCACGACCAGCGGGCTCGTGTCCGAGCTCAGGAATTCGAGGGGCGCAGCCATGTCCACGGCCCCCGCCACCCCGCCGTCGGCCATGCCCTCCAGGTCCCGGCGGTAGGCCAGGTGGACGTGGCTGTCGATGAAGGCCGGCGTGACCCAGCGCCCGCCGAGGTCCACGGTCTCGCCCTCGGTCGCGAGCGTGCCCGACGGGCCCAGCGCCGCGATCTTCCCGTCCACGATGAGGATGTCCGCGCTCTGCCCGTCCTCCAGGCCCGGGTCGGAGACCCCCAGCGCGATCCCGCCACGGAGGAGCAGCGCGCCCCTGCCCGTGTCCGTGCCTGCGTCGGTGGTTGGTACGGAGCGATGACAGCCCAGGAGCAGGAGCACGGGCAGGGTGCGCATGCGGAGGCTACGGGCGAGGGGGCCGATCGGATCGATCGTCACGGCTTCTCCAGCGCCGCGACCTGATCGGCCGCCGCCTGCTCGCCCGCCATCCGCAGCAGCTTCGCCACCCTGCTCTCGAAGGAGGGCGGGCCCGGCACTCTCGGGGCCAGGGCCGTGACCGCCTCCAGCTTCCCCGCGCGCGCCCAGGCCGCGGCGATGACCACGATCCCGGTGCCCTGGGGGCCGCCGCTCTTCTTGCGCGCGATCTCGGCGGCCTCGTCCCAGCGCCCCAGGCTGGCCAGGGCCAGCGCGGTGTGGTTGGGCAGCTCGCCGCCCGTCGGGCAGCCGCGCTGGTTCAGGGCCCACAGCCCCACCCGCGCGGCCTCGGCGGCCTGCTTCGCCTCCAGGTGGGACAGCACGACCAGCTCGCAGACGTCCCGGTAGGGCGGATCCCCCTCCAGCGCGCCCACCAGCAGCGGGAGCGAGCCCTCCAGATCCCTGGCCCGGTCCGGGTTGTCCTCGCGCGTGCCGTCCCGGTGGAGGTACCAGCCGAGCCCGGCCATGGTGAACGGCGTGGGCGCCACGGAATGCGCGGCCTCCCACACGCTGCGGCTGCTCTTCCACTGCGGGAGCCGGAGCTGGAGCACGAGCAGGCAGGGCGCCGCCAGCACCACCCCCCAGAGCCGGGGAGCGCGGGGGAGGGCCCCGGCCACCGCGAGCGCCAGGCCCGCCACGGGGAGGTAGAGGTAGCGCTCGCCCAGCAGCCCCTTGTCCACGGTCGCCGCCAGCGTGGGCGCGAAGGTGAGCGCCGCCCAGCCGAGGCCCGCGAGGATCAGGCCCCGCCGCTCGCCCCAGCGCAGCGCCGCCCCGATCAGCACCAGCAGCGCCACCAGCGCAGGCAGCGAGGCGCTCAGGGGTGGCAGGTAATGGATGTGGCGCGCCGGGCTGAGCGGCCAGGGCCACACGAGCATCCCGGCGTAGGTCGCGGCGACCTGGCCCAGGCGCTCGCCCAGGACCTCGAGCCCGTGCCCCAGCGCGTCCATCGAGCTCCCCACCCCCGCCCAGGCGCGGACGCCCAGGTAGGCCGCCGTCGCCACGATCAGCGGCGCGTAGCGCAGGAGCGGGCCGGGTCGGCGCCAGCGCGCGAGGTCCAGGGCCAGCAGCAGGCCGGGCGCCAGCGCCGCGCTCTCCTTGGACAGGAGCGCGCCCATGGTCAGCAGCCCCGCGCCCAGCAGCCGGCGGCCAGAGGCCTCGCGATCGGCCAGCAGCCCCAGCGCGCCCAGGGTCATCGCCGCCGCCATGCTGTCGTTGCGCGCCGCCACCAGCGCGATCACCTCGGACTGCACCGGGTGGAGCGCGAAGATCGTCGCCCCCAGGAGGGCCCGGTCCGCGGGCACCAGCCGGATCAGCAGCCCGTAGAGCGCGGCGACGGCCAGCAGGTGCCAGCCCAGGGAGACCGCGTGGGCCGCCTGCGGAGAGAGCCCGAAGATCGCCCGGTCCAGGGCCAGCGTGACCAGGAAGAGCGGGCGGTAGTAGCCGCTCTCCAGCGTGCTGATGCGGGTCGTGCTCCACAGGTCCCGGCGGAAGAGCTCGGGCAGGTTCCCCAGGTCCCCGGTCCACTGGTTGTCGCGCACCAGGGCTTCGTCGTCCCAGGAGAATTCCGCGGGCCACAGCGCCGCGTAGCCGAGCGCCGTGACGGCCAGCAGGGCGAGCAGGGGGGCGGCGGCGCGCAGGGAGGGGTGTAGCTTCACGGAGACAGGTTAATCTGCGCCGCCACGACAGGGAGCCTCATGGATCCGATCCTGGAGCAGGTGGGCGAGCCCGAGCCTTCGGATGACCGCGGGTGCCGTTGGTGGTGCGCCTGCGGGCGCTCGCGGCGGCAGCCCTACTGCGACGGCGCGCACCGCGCCGCGGGGATCTCCCCGGTTCACGTCGAGGTCAGCGAGCCCGGCAAGGGCTGGTATTGCGCGGGCGCGCGCCTTCGGTCCTGGTGTGACGAGGCGCACGAGTCGATCTAGTTCAATAGATGTATGTCAGGATTTTTTCGGGGACCGAAAAAAACTTGACGGATGTCGCCAGTGGCATACGCTCAGAGCAGGAGGTCCCTATGGAGCTCGTCCTCAACCGCCTCACCTGGCTCCTCCACGAGGAGGATGGCTCCACGGCGACCGAGTACGCCATGATCGCGGCGCTCACGGCCATCTTCGCCATCGCCGGGCTCACCTACATGACGGGGCAGGTCGTCGGCGTCTGGACCTACGTGGCCGAGACGGTGCGATCGGCGATGGGCGGCTGAGCGCGAGGGCCGAGGCCCATCAGGCTCACCCCAGCCGCTTGAAGCGATCCTCGCGCTCGCTCCGCGAGCCCTCCGCCTCAATCTGCGTGCGCACCGACAGGCTGTCTTCCTCGGCGCGGAACTCGCGGCGCACGCGCGCGCCGTCCACCTGCAGCTCCTGGATGAGCGCGCCGTCGTCCAGCCGGGTCCAGCGCCCGGAGTCCTCCAGCCCGGTGCCGAGCCCCTGGTCGATGAAGAAGCGGTCCTCGATCGCCAGCACCTCGATGCGCTCCCCCAGGCCGCTGGGCGCGGGGCGATCATCCCCGTCGCGGCGCCAGAGCCCGACGGGGCCCGGGCTCTCTTCGTCGAGCGCGGCGGGGCCGAGCAGCCCGAGGGCTGCGGCGAGCACGAGAGGGTTTACGCGGACCTTCATCTTGCCCTCTACATAGCCTGTCTGGGGCGCGACGCCAGGGGGAATCCAACCCGCACCGTAGGAGTTCTGTTCCACCAGCCGGGCCCGAATTATCCCTCCCGCTGGAGCGTGCCGCTTGCCCCTGCTCAGCCTTCTGCTTCTCGCCTGCGCCCACCGTGGCGCGCCCCGCGTGGACCCGGAACAGCCCCCCATCCTCCCCGCCCCCGAGGCGGAGATCTACGCGGTTCACCTGGGCACGCCCCGCGATCCGCTGGTCGCCGGGCTGGCCGAGGGGCTGCCCTGGGACGAGACGCTGAGCGGGGCGGCGGGATCGCTGGCCCTGGCGGCGGATCGGGCGCCGGACCTGGGGCAGGCGAGCTGGGCGGCCTATCGCGCGGGCTACCCCTACCCCCTGCGCAGCCTCTCCTTCGCCGAGGTGGAGCCGGGCCAGAGCCCGGGCGACCTGCGGGAGAGCGTGCTGGCCAGCGTGCGCCCGGGGGATCAGGTGGGGCTGGCGCGCGCCCGGGTCGGCTCGAAGGATCGCTGGGTCGCGCTGATCGGTCGGGCCTCCCGCCCGGTGGAGCCCTTCCCGCGCACGCTCCAGCGGGGGGAGGCCCTGCGGCTTCAGGGCGCCGGCCTCTCGCGCTACACCCTCACCAGCCCCACCGGCCAGCTCAGCCAGGGGGAGCTGCCCGCCGCGCCCGTGCTGGAGGAGGTGGGGGAGTGGTGGGTGGAGCTCACCGGGGATGACGGGCGGGTCGCCGTCGCCGTGCCCGTGACGGTGGGGATGGCCGCCGCCTCCGCGCCGCCGCTCGATCTCCCGGGGGCCCCGGCCAACGGCCCCGAGGACGCGATGCGCCAGGCGCGCGAGGCCATCGCCCAGGTCCGCGAGAGCTTCGCGCTCCGCGCCCTGGGGCCGGATCCCACCCTGGACCTGCTGGCCCGCGAGCCGCTGGAGATGGGGGCGGGCTGGGAGAAGCTGGTCAACGGGGACCGCGTGCATGCGGCAGGCTTCCCCGAGGGAGGCGGCTTCACCTGCACCGACGCGACCGTGCCCCTCTGCGTGGACCGGATGCTGCGGGCGGGGGCGGGGCGCGCGCTGCTGCTCCAGCCGGAGTGGAGCCTGCTCGGGGGCGGGGCGCAGGTGAGCGCGAGCTCGGTGACGCTCGTGCTCTTCCTGGCCGCGGAATGAGGGCCTCGCCCGCTCAGGCTGGCCTCCTGCTCCTGCTCCTGGGATGCGCGCACCGCGAGCGCAGGGAGGGGAGCGAGGCCCCGGCGCGCGCCGTCGAGGTGCGCTACCGCCCAGGGGTCCCGCCGGACGCGGACGCCGACTGGCTGGTGACCTCCATCCCAGGGGGGCAGTGGGATCGCGGGCTCGCCAGCGCGGCTTCCGAGCTGCTCTCCCTGGCGACCGATCGGAAGGCGGCCCTGGACCCGGGCAGCACGCTGGCGGCGGCGGCGCGGGCGGGCTTCCCCGGGCAGGCGCGCTTCTCCCGGGCGCTGACGGGCGGGGCGAGGCCGGATCGCACCATCGCCGAGATCCTGGCCGCCACCGCGGGGGAGTCGGCGGTGGACCTGGGGCTGGCGGTGCGGCGCTACGGGGACGGCGTGGCGCTGTGGATCGTGGCCTGGGCCCCGCGCCGCGTGGACATGGACCCCATCCCGCGGGACCTGGCCCTGGACGCGCCTCTGGCCCTGCGTGTGGACCTGCCCAAGGAGGAGCAGGCCACGCCCGCCCTCTACCTCGCTCCCCCGGATGGGCCGGTGGAGCGGCTGGATCTGAGCTCGGGGGTGAGCCGCTGGCTGGATCGCTTCCACGCGCCCGGCGAGTACCGGCTCTCCGTCACGCTCAACGACGCGGATGCCCAGCAGGTGGCGCTGCTGTTCTCGGTCTTCGTGGACAGCCCGCCGCCCGCCCCGCGGCCCCTGTCCCTGCCGCCGGCGCAGGCGCCGAACCCGGTCGCCGCCGAGCCCTGGCTGGTCGAGGCCATCAACCGGCTGCGCGTAGAGCACGGCCTCCGGCCGGCGTCCAGCTTCCCGCTGTACACGCCGCTGGCGCGCGAGCATGCCGCGCTGATGGCCTCGGTCGGGCGCCTGGGGCACGTCCTCCCCGGGCTCAGCGAGGGGGTGGAGGCGCGGGCGCGGGCGATCTCGCACCCCCGGGCGGAGCACCACGAGGCGGTGGTCGCCGCGGCCAGCGCCGAGGACGCCCTGGCCATGCTCGCGGGCTCGCCCGCCCACCTCGCGCAGGTGCTGTGCGCGACCTGCACGCACATGAGCGTGGGCGCGGCGCTGGAGCCGGTGCTGGACCGGGCCCCCCGCCTCTTCGTGACCGTCGAGCTGCTCCGGTTCCCCGGCGGCGAGCCGAAGGCCATCGATCACTACAACCGCTGAGCCTTGGCCGTTGGCACCCCTCCGAATGGAGGGTATGACGTGCCCATGCGCGTCCTCCTGGTGCAGGCGTTCACCGCCCTCGACATGGAGCTGGTCTACCCGATCGGCCTCTCTTACCTGGCCGCGCACCTGGACGGGCATGAGGTCGCCATCTTCGACCTCAACCTCCACCGGGACGCGCCCTACCCGGCCCTGGAGGAGCGGCTGCGCTCCTTCCGGCCGGACGTCGTGGGGATCTCGCTCCGAAACATGAAGGTGGGGATGCCCCACCTGTACACGGACGATTTCCAGCCCCAGCAGGACACCATCGTCTTCATCAAGAAGGTCTGCCCCGGGATCCGCGTCATCGCGGGCGGCACGGCCTTCAGCCTCTACGCCGAGGCGATGATGAAGCGGGTCCCGGCGATCGACATGGGCGTCTGGGGGGAGGCGGAGCACCGGCTCCCGCAGCTCCTGGGCAGCCTGGAGGAGCCCTGGCGGGTGCCGGGGGTCTACTATCGAGACGTGGGCGGGGAGATCCGCTACAGCGGCACGCCCCCGGCCGTGGACTTCCAGGCCCTGCGGCGCCCGCGCCGCGATCTGGTCCCTCACGCGCCCTACGCCGCCAGCAGCTTCGTCAGCGTGGGTGTGCAGACCAAGCGGGGCTGCGCGCTGACCTGCATCCACTGCTCGGACGTGTACCTGGCGGGCAACCGGGTGCGGATGCGGCCGGCGCGCGAGGTGGTGGACGAGATGGAGGAGCTGGTCGTGGACCACGGGGTCCGGCAGCTCTTCCTCTGCGACCAGATCTTCAACATCCCGGTCCACCACGCCGTCGATATCTGCAAGGAGATCGTCGATCGTCGGCTGGAGGTCGCCTGGTCGGCCTGGTTCAACGAGAACCGCAAGACCCTGCCCGACGAGCTGATGGTCTGGCTGCGCCGGGCGGGCTGCGGGCTGCTCTCGTTCTCGCCGGATCACGTCGATGACGAGATGCTCAAGAACCTGGGCAAGAACTTCCGGCGCGAGGACCTGCTGTACACGGTCGCCGTGGCGAAGAAGCACGGCATGGACGTGGAGTACAGCTTCTTCCTGAATTCTCCGGGCGAGGACCTGCGCAGCCTGTGGCAGATCTTCAGCTTCCTGGGGCATGCGCGCATGGAGCTGGGTCCGCGCCTGCGGCCGTTCACGCTGCTGCTCATGCAGCCCATCCGCATCTATCCGCACACGAAGCTGGCGGAGAAGGCGCGGGAGATGGGGATCATCCCCAGGGATCACGATCTCATCGAGGGCCAGTACTGGAACCCCGGCTCGCTGTCGATGGTGGTCAAGGGCATCCAGCGGGGGGCCAGCGGGCTCTACCACGCCCGCCAGGCCTGGCGGCGGGCGCGGGGCGTCACCGGAGCCTCGCTGGCGCGCTGACTACTGGCCTTCCAAGTAGTGCTTCAGCGGGGCGGTGCGGTCGCCGGGGAGCATGGCGGAGAGCCGCTCGGGGAAGCTCGAGGTGACCGGGGCGCGCACCAGCTTCTCGAAGAGGAGCGGGCCGACCTTCGGGTTGCCCACCGGATCGCCGACCTCCTTGCGCACGGCCTCGTGCATCCAGGCCTCGGTCATGTAGGCGAACAGGTAGTTCTGGGCGTAGGCCGGGTAGTTCCACAGGATGTTCGAGATGAGCGAGGCGTCGTAGACCCCGCCGGCCTCCGGCTCGGGCGGGTTGGGCAGGCCGGTCAGGCGCGCGCGGGCCTCGGCGGCGGTGCGGGCGACGGCGGCGAGGTTGGTGGGGTCCTCGTAGAGCCGGCGCTCGGCCAGGGTGTCGACGATGCTATCGGTGATCCAGGAGGCCATGTGGGAGCGCCGCCAGGTGGCGAGCGCGGCGCGCTCGGCCTCGGGGAGCTCGGTCACGTAGCGGGCGCTGAAGGAGGGCTCGTAGACCAGGCGCTCGAAGAAGGAGGCGAAGCCCTCGAACCAGGGGGAGGGGGGCTCCCACAGCACGGGGCTGGTGCGGGCCTCCTCGCTGAGCGCGCGCCACCACACGGCGTGCCCGCCCTCGTGGGCCATGGCCTCGTACTGCCACATGCTCCAGCGCCGGTCCTGGGAGACGACGATGGCCACCTCCTCGGGCGGGTCGATGGGGAAGCCGTAGACGCCCTGGCGCACATAGCGGCTGGGGCCGGAGTAGACCTGCCAGCCGGTGGTGGGGATGCCCATGTCGTTGAGCGCGGTGATCACGCGCTCCTCGGCCTTGTCGGCGTCGAAGAAGGCGTCGGCGGAGTCGCGGCCCGTCTCCAGCCCGGCGGTGCGGCGGATGAGGGGCAGGTTGGCCCAGGTCAGCGGGAGCCCGGTGGTGGCGGCGGCGCTCTCCAGGGCGGCGCGGTCGCGCTGGTTGATGGGGACGACCACCTCGGTCAGCTCGGCGACGATGGCGTCCACGTCCTCGGGCGAGATGCCCTGGCTGGCCAGCGAGAGCTCCCAGTAGTTGTCGAAGCCCTCGCGCCGGGCCACCTCGTTGCGCAGGCGCACGAGGTCCTGGAGGTCATCGCCCACGCCCTGCGCGCGCTGGCTCACCCAGGCCACGGCGAGCTCGTCCCGCAGGTCCTGGGAGAGGGGGTCGGCGGCGCGGCTGGCGTCTCCCCAGCCCTGGGTGAGGTCCACCACCACGGCCCCGTCGGGGCTGCGCCAGCTCGCCTCGGCCGAGGCGGCCTCCTCCAGCTCGCCGAGGATCTGGGTCTCGCGCTGCTTCTCCTCGGCGGACCAGGGGCGCGCGGTGACCATGTGGCGCCAGTAGGCGTCGGCCTTGACGCGATCGACGGCCTCGGCGGGGCCGGTGCGGGCCTCCTCGATGACGTCCTGCACGGCTGGATCCCGGAAGAAGGCGACGCGCGCCTCCTCGGCCTTCGCCTTGCGTCCGCGCGCCTCCTGGTTGTGGACGTTGCGCGCGGTGTCCCGATCCGCCGAGGCCAGCTCGAGCGCGATGTTCGTGTAGCGCTGGTCCAGGGCTTCGAGGGGATCGCGCTGCGGGGTGCAGGCGACGAAGAGGAGGAAGGTCCAGGGACCCATCGCGACGCTCCGAATGGGAGTGGACAATGGCTCAGACAGGATAGAGACCCTATCACTGGCGTGGCAGGCCGTGGCGGCGAGCGCGGCGAGCCTCCTCGCCGGGCGCGTCTCTCACGGGGTCAGGCTTGTCCTATGCCATCTCCATGCAGGATGCTCGTCTCATCGCGCGATTGCGCCGCGGTGAGCGCGAGGCGCTGACGAGCCTGCAGGAGCAGTGGCGCGACGCGGTGTGGTCGGTGAGCTGCGCGATGACGGGCTCGGAGCGCGAGGCGCAGAGCCTGGTGCAGGCGATGTGGCGCTCGCTTCGGGACGACACGCGCGGGTGGAGCGCGAACACGCCGCTGTGCTGTCAGCTCGCGGGCCTGCTCTGCCGCCTGATCGCGAGCCGACTGGACCTTCCGCAGCCGGACGCCGAGGGCTTCAGCCTCCGCTACGCGCAGCGCGCGATCCCCGCCGAGGAGATCGCGGCCACGATCCCGACGATCCCGCCGGCCACACGGCTCGTGTTCCTGCTGGACCTCTTCTTCGAGTGCCCCGCGGACGCGCTGGCCCACGCCACGGGCGTCCCCGAGCCCTCCGTGCGGCACGCCCGGAGCGCGGCCCTGTGGCGCTTCGTGCCGCTGGGGAGCGTGGACGCGCGGGCCTGGTCGCGGGAGCTCCCGCTGCTGCCCGACCTGCTGGCCGACGATCTGGACGCCGCCCAGACCGAGCGGGTGCGCGGGGCGGTGGAGGCCGATCCGGCCCTGGACGCGCTGGTGGACGCCCTCTACGAGGCGCGGGAGCGCTGCCGGGCCGTGCTCCACCAGGAGGTCCCCACGGCGCGGGCCGCCCCGGAGACGCGCCCTGCGCGGGTGGTGGACGCGCTCGGCGCCTGGGGCGGGATCGCGCTCGGGCTGCTGGGAGCCTTCGCGCTCGCCCCCTTCCTGCTCACGCACCATCGACCGCCAGCGGCGATGGTCACGGCGCACCAGGCGGTGGTCGGGCGGGCCCCCGGGTTCATCGCCGCGGACGAGCCGGTGGAGCTGGAGGCGGCGCTGCGGGAGCGGGGGGTGCCGCCCGCGGGGGCCCAGGTGCTGGACGGGAGCGCGCTGCGCCTGCGGCTCAAGGGGGGAGCGCCCGCCCCGGCGGGAGGGCTGGGCGCCTCGGCCCTCTACAGCCTGGACGGGCGCCTGGTGAGCGTCACCAGCCTGCCCACGGTGCCCGATCTCGGCGAGCCCGACGAGAGCTGGGTGGTGGAGGGGGCGCGCCTCATGGCCTGGCAGGAGGGCGATCTCGGGGTGGTCGTCCTCAGCCAGCCTGAGCTGGGCCGCGCCCGCGCCTTCGTGAGCCAGATGCCCGTGGGCCAGCTCCTCGCGCTGCTGGCCTGGGGCCTGCGCTCGGGCGAGGCCGGTCTGTAGGGCGGACTTGGAGCCTCAGGCCACGGCCTCGGGGGCGCGCCAGAGCTCCGGGCCCTCGGTGCGCGGGTTGTTCAGCCGACGGCTCACCAGCTGGATCCGCAGCGCGTCCTCGGGCAGGGGGCCCAGCAGCGCCGCGGCCTGGTCGGGGGGCGTGCGCGGGTCCAGCCAGGGGTCCCAGCCCGAGCGGTCCAGGAAGAGCGCGGGCATGCGGTCGTGGACCGTGGACGCCAGCGCGTTCGGCCGCGTGGTCAGCAGGGCCACCGTGTCCACCGGCCCGCGCTCGGGGTCGCTCCAGCGCTCCCAGATCGCGGCGAAGGCGAAGGGCGCCCCGTCCGGCCGCCGGAAGAGGCAGGGCTGCTTGCCGTCGGCCTCCGTGCGCCACTCGTAGAAGCCGTCGAGGGGCATGAGGCATCGCCTGAGCTTCATGGCGCTCTTGAAGAAGGGCTTCTCCAGGGCGGTCTCCGAGCGCGCGTTTACAACGGATTTGTTTGATTCGCGCACCCAGGAGGGTAGAAATCCCCATCGCATCGGTACGATCAGCCGCTCCGAGCCCTCCTGGAGTACAACAGGTACGTTTTGAGAGGGCGCGATGTTGTAACGGACCGGGGGCTCATGGTCCTTCCAGCGCGCCTCGAACAGGTTCGCGATCTCCGCCGGCGGCGTGATGAGCGAGTACCTCGCGCACACCCTCAGCGCTCCAGCCAGCGAAGCGAGAAGACCTCCTCCTCCAGCTTCACGGAGAACTCGAGCTTCGTGAACGTCACCTCGGTCTTCGAGCCCTGCTGGAGCTTGTCCTCGGCCGTGACGCGCGTGGGGAACTGACGGGTCCCGTAGGTCTTGACCTCGGTCATGCTGATGACCTTGAGCAGCATCCCGGAGAGCGCGTAGAGCTCCTGCCGACGCGGCACGAGCTGGGCCTTGTCCACCCACACCACGCGCTTCGGGTAGCTCACGTCCGGGCTCAGGGCGTTCAGCTCGACCTTGTAGCAGGGGGCGCCGTCGATGGGCTCCTCCGCCGTGATGGCGCCCTTGTACTTCGTGCGCCAGTCGGAGGCCTCCATCAGATCCTCATAGGAGAAGTCTGAGCCCATCATGCCCTGCCTGAGCATGTGGCCGGAGATGCGCTGGGTCTTCTCTACGGAGGGCAGGTACATCCACAGCTCTCCGCCCTTCTTGAGCATGCGGGTGCCAGCGTCGCGGGCGGGGGCGAGGAATTCGATGGCCGCCTCGTCGGCGCCGCGGCCGTAGGAGCGCATCTGGTAGGTCTTGGCGCGCCCGGCCTTCGTGACCGTCATGGTCATCTCCGACGTGCGCGTGTCGAAGGTCATGTTCGCGTCCAGGCGCCCCAGCAGCTCGTCCACGGAGGGCAGGGTGTCGCCGGCCCGCGCCTCGCTGGAGCCGAGGGGGGAGATCGCGGGCGAGCCCAGCAGGAGCAGGGCGCCGAGGAGCAGGCTTCGACGGGTCATCTCATCTCCTGGCGCGCATGGCCTCGACGGGCTGGATGCGCGCGGCGCGGATGGCGGGGGAGGCGGAGCCGACCAGGGCCATGAGCAGCCCGAGCCCGAACGCGCTGAGGGCGACGCCGGGGGTCCAGTCGGCGCGGAAGATGCGGTTGAAGGGGACCGTGTCTGGCATCTTGGACACCGCAGTGCCCAGGTCCAGTCCATGCGTCTCCAGGTACATGCCCGCGAGGCTGCCCGTGACCACGCCCAGCGCGCCGCCGACGGTCGCGATGAGCAGGCCCTCGATGACGAAGAGCGCGATCACGCCGGGGGCCCGCAGGCCGAGCGCGCGCAGCACGCCGATCTCGCCCGTGCGCCGCAGCACGCTCATCAGCATGAGGTTCAGCACCACCATGCCGGCGATGAACACGAAGATCCCCGAGATCACCGAGGAGACCGCGCTGATGATGGTGAGCATGGTCGCCCAGGGCTCGCGCTCCATCCAGGCCTGCGAGTCCAGCTGACCCGCGGCGAGCCCGCTCTGCTCCTCCATCCCGGAGAGCGCGCCGCGAACCTGCTCCTCGAGCTGGAGCGCCCGCGCCGAGCTCTCCCCGTAGACCAGCAGCTCCAGCGCGCCGTCGGGGATGTCGGCCAGCCATCGGGCCTTGTCCAGGTGGACGTAGACCTGGCGGTCGAAGAGGCCGTTGCCCGAGTCCACCACGCCCACGACCAGGACCTTGATCGGCGAGATCGAGCCGTCCTGGGTCTGGCCCACGAAGATGGCCTCCTGGCCGACCTTTGCGCCCATCTGCTGGGCCAGGGTCTTGCCGATGATGGCCTCCTCGGCGGCCACCGCGGGATCCGGCGAGAAGAAGCGCCCCTCGGCGAGCCGGGCGTCCAGGTCCATGATCTCGTCGAAGTAGGCGATGGGCGCGCCCACCACCATGCCGAAGGTCTCGCCGATGACGTCCCCCTCCGAGCTGGCGGTCACGCCCGACTGGATGCGCGGGTAGACGCCCTTGACGCCGGGCAGCGCGCGGAGCTTCTCCTCAGCCGGGGCGCTGGTGGGGATGTTCAGGTAGAGGGCCGAGAGCGCCTCGCGCTGCGGGTAGGCCGTGTTGACCACGCGGACGTGACCGGTGAGCTGGGTCCCGGCCTTGATGAAGTCCGAGAACACGCCGTTGATCCACGAGAGCCCTACCGTGAGCAGGGCGGTGCCGGCCAGCACGGCCCCCGCGGTCAGCGCGGAGAGCATCCGGTTGCGGAAGGCGTTGCGTAGCGCGAGCTGAAGGACCAGGATCATTCGGCCCTCACGGCGTCCGCGGGGTTGAGCGTCGCGGCCCGGTGGGCCGGGTAGATGCTGGCGACCACCGCCACGGCTCCCCCGAAGGCCAGCGCGCGCAGGACGCGCTCCCAGGAGAAGCTCAGGTAGAGGATGGTGTTGAAGGAGATCTCGCTGTTGGCCGTCGCGCTGTCCAGGCTGGTCAGATCGATGCCCTCCTTCGCGTACCAGGCCACCAGGGCGCCGCCGATGAGCGCCCCCACCGAGGCCGCTACCGAGCCCATCGCCAGCCCCTCCAGCAGGAAGAGGCCGCGGATCGCCCAGGGGCCCATCCCCATGGCCCGGAGCGTGCCGATCTCCCGGACGCGCTCGTAGGTGGCCATGACCACCGTGCTGGCGATGCCGGTGAACGCGATCAGCATGAGGATCGAGACGATGAGCGAGATCGCCGTGCGCCGGAAGTTGTTGATGGCCAGGATGTCGGCCACCGCCTCGGTGGCGGTCTGCGCGCGCCAGCCCGCGGGCGGGAGCCAGCCCTTCGCCTCCTCCGCTCCCCGTCGCCCGCGCTCGAGGCGCACCGCGACGTGGCTCCGCGCCCCCTCCGAGCGCAGGAGATCGTCCGCCGCGGAGAAGGGGATCCACACGGCGATGTTGTCCAGGGCGCCGTTTCGGGCGGAGACGAGCCCCGAGACGTTCATCTGGAGCGCGTTGATCGCGCCGGCGCGGGTGCGCAGCTCCAGCGAGACGATCTCGCCCACCTGGATGTCCAGGATGCGCGCGAGCCCCGACCCCAGCGCGACCTCACCCTGGGGCGCGGGCCAGGCGCCGTCCACGCTCCAGTCCTCCCGCGAGAACACGGCCGGGTCGCGCTCCGGGTCATAGGCCAGCACCTTGGCCCGCAGGCTGTCGCTGCCCGAGACCAGGCGGGCGAAGCTCCAGAGACGCGGCGCCCAGGTCTCCACCCGCTCGTCCGCCAGCCGCGCCTGCAGCTCGGCGTCGATGGGGCGCGAGGCGTCGAGCGGGAGCGTCATCCCGTCCTCAGGGTAGCCCTCGGGCTGCAGCAGGACATGACCGGAGAGCGCGTCCTCCTGGGCCCGGATCACGTTCTCGTCCAGGCCCTCGATGAAGCCGTGGCCGAGGATGAGCACCGCCACGCCGGCCATGACCGAGAGCGAGCTCAGGAGGGTGCGCCTCAGGTTCCGCGTGAGGTTCCGGAAGGCGAGGCTGAGCAGCATGCTCATCGTCCGCGCTCCTCGACCCGCGTGATCGCGCCGTCGTGCAGGTGCAGCACGCGCCGCGCGGTCTCGATGACCATCGCGTCGTGGCTGGAGAAGAGGAAGGTCGCGCCCTGCTCCTGGTTCATCTTGCGCATGAGGTCCAGGATGGCGCGGCCGTTGTGCGAGTCGAGGTTGGCGGTCGGCTCGTCGGCGATGACCAGGGCCGGGCTCTTGACCAGGGCGCGGGCGATGGCCACGCGCTGCTGCTGCCCGCCGGAGAGCTGGCTCGGGCGGCGACCCATGTAGTCACCCAGGCCCACGTCGCGCAGCGACTGCTCCACCCGCTGCCGGCGCTCGGCGGCGGGCATGTCCCCGGCCAGGCGCAGGGCCAGCTCGACGTTCTCGTAGGCCGTCAGCACAGGGATGAGGTTGAAGCTCTGGAAGATGAAGCCGATCCGCTTCGCGCGCAGCGCGGACAGGGCCGGGCCGCTGAGCTTCGCCACGTCGTGACCCTCCAGCTCCACCGTGCCCGAGCTCGGCGTGTCCAGCAGGCCCACGAGGTTCAGCAGCGTCGTCTTGCCGCTGCCGGAGGGGCCGGCGAAGACGGTGAATTCGCCGGCCTCGATCTGCAGCGTGGCGCCGCGGAGCGCGGGGACCTTCACCTCGCCCAGGAAGTAGTCTTTGTGTACGTCGGTGAGGCGACAGATCGCCATGCGTGCTCCAGGCGTCAGAGGCTGTAGCGGGCCCAGGCGAGGGCCGTCCAACGCGGCATCAGGGGGGAGAGGTCCACCAGACCCGTGTCCAGGGCCTCGGCGGGCGGGCGGAACTCGCCGTCCTCGCCCAGCAGCATCTGGACCCCGGCGTTCACCGAGGTCCGACCGCCGATCTTGACCGCGCCCGTGGGGAAGAGCAGGCCGGTCCCATCCTCCAGGTTCCAGAGCGTGGTGGCGCCCACCGACCAGCTCTCCGTGAGCGTCCAGTTGAGCATCCCGACCGCGTAGAGGCGGCCCATCGTGCTCCGCGCCTCGGCCTCGCCCTCCTGCCCGAGCTCGGCCAGCGGCGTGCCCTCGGGCGCGTCCTCGCAGGTGCCCAGGTCCGTCGAGCCGGACAGGCTGGTCCAGTCGTAGTCCTCCGGCGACGAGCCCGAGCCGTCCCAGCTCACCTGCGCGGCCACGTAGAGCACGTCCAGCACGGGGAAGGAGTAGTCCGCGCCGAGGGAGGCCCGCAGGTCCCCGTCGTAGCCCCCCTCCAGCCACCAGCCGACGCCCAGATCGCCCTTGATGTCCACGCCGCCGAAGCTGCGATCCCCGTCGGTGTAGCCCACCAGCGAGGCGCCCAGCCGGTCCCCGCGCCAGGTGGCCCGCAGTCCCCCGCGGGCCCCGCTCAGCTCGCCCTCGGGGACGCCCTCGACGCCGGCCACGCCCACCACCTGCGCCCGCTCGCCCAGGGGCACGGTCACGCGCGCGGCGTCCACGCCCTGACGCTCCCGCCAGGGCTCCGCGACGATCACTTCAGAAAACACATCTGTTGGATTGAAGATGTACGCCGATCCCCAGTTGAGCGCCTGTCTTCCGACACGAATGTCGGCGCGGCGCAGGTTCAGGTCGACGAAGAGCCGCTCCACGCTCAGCACGTCCTCCAGGCCCTCCACGGTCCGCTCGGTCTCCAGCGTGCAGCCGTAGAGCTCCAGGAAGGTGTCGAAGAGCTCGTCGCCGACCTCCTCGCGGATCAGCGCCTCGGCCTCGGCGGGAGCGTAGCGGCCCTGCTCCAGGTTCGCCTCCAGCGTGGTCTCCAGGCTGAAGCGCTCGCTCGGGGAGATCTTGAGGGTGGGCCTCAGGCGCTCCACGAGGGTCCAGGGCGTGCCCTCGGCGTCGGTCCAGGAGCCGCGAAGCTCGGCGTATCCCCTCAGCGTGCTCATCTCGGCGAGCGGGATCTCGTAGGGCGAAGGCTCCGCCTCCGCGGTCTCGGCGACCGGCTCCGCGGCGGGCTCGGGGGAGGGCTCGGCGCGCGCGACGACGCCGAGCAGCAGCGCGAACGGGGGCATGGTCATCTCCTTAGCGCGCCGCCCGTGCCCCTGCGCGCCAGGAGATGAAGTTCTTCATGAGGGTC
>CAZTOW010000024.1:0-140075 GCA_964615375.1 uncultured Enterobacterales bacterium | reverse complement strand
ACATCGACATCGACATCGACATCGACATCGACATCGACATCGACATCGACATCGGTATCGGCATCGGCATCGGCATCGGCATCGGTATCGGTATCGACATCGACATCGGCATCGGCATCGGCATCGAATCCGCTAACGGCCTCATCTTCCTCGAACATGGTAGTACTTGGTCAGCAGGAAGATGACGGGTTGGCGACGCCTCCCCCTCATCCGGCCTTCGGCCACCTTCTCCCTCCGGGAGAAGGGGAAACGCTCAGAAATTCTGCCTCTCCCGGAGGGAGAGGGGGGCATCCTCAAGACCGGCTCTGCTCCATCAGGTTCACAGTCAACCATTCCAGTCCCCATTGAAAGGCCCATAGGGCAGAAGACCACGCCAAAGGTGCAGCCAGCACCGATGCCGATACCGATGCCGATGCCGATACCGATACCGATGCCGATGCCGATGCCGATGTCGATGCCGATGCCGATGCCGATGTCGATGTCGATGTCGATGTCGATGCCGATGCCGATGCCGATGCCGATGCCGATGTCGATGCCGATTCCGATTCCGATTCCGATGCCGATGCCGATGCCGATGCCGATACCGATTCCGATTCCGATGCCGCCTCCCTCTCCCCCTGACCCCCCACCAATCCCATGCTCCTCCACTCCGCCATTCTCCTCCACCTCTCCCCACCCCAGGTCCAGCGCGCCGACCTCCGCGTCACGGCTGGCCGGATCACCGCCGTCGCCCCGAGCCTCGCCCCCGAACCCGGCGAGGAGGTTTTCGATCTCTCCGGGAAGTGGGTGATGCCGGGTCTCGTCCTGGCCCACACGCACCTGTACTCGGCGCTGGCGTGCGGGATGCCCTTCCTGCCGGAGGCGCCGACGAGCTTCGCGGACATGCTGGCGAAGGTGTGGTGGCGGATGGACGAGGCGCTCGATGAGCGGAGCGTGCGGGCCTGCGGACGGGTGGGCGGGCTGGCCGCGCTGCGCGCCGGGGTGACCACGGTGGTGGATCACCACGCCAGCCCGAATTTCATCGAGGGCAGCCTGGAGGTCCTGGACGAGGCGCTCGGCGGGCTCGGGCTGCGGCGGGTGCTCTGCTACGAGGTGACGGACCGCGGCGGGCAGGAGCGGGCGCGCGCGGGGCTGGAGGCACACCGGGGCCTGCTCCGCGCGGGCACGGCGGGGGGCATGCGCGCCGCGCTGGTGGGCGGGCACGCAAACTTCACGCTCTCCGACGAGACGCTGCGCGCCATGGTCCGGCTGGCGGACGAGCACGCGGTGGGCCTGCACGTCCACCTGGCAGAGGCCCCCGACGACGCCGCGCTCACGGGCGAGCCGCTGGTGCCCCGGCTGGAGCGCCTGGGCGCGCTGAGGGCGGGCTCGGTCTTCGCCCACGGGGTCCACCTCTCGGGCGAGGATCTCCGCCGCCTGGAGGGGGCCGGGGCCTGGCTCACTCACCAGCCGCGATCCAATCAAAACAATTCCGTTGGATATGCGCGATCTGATTTATTCGGAGAGAACGTCGCGATCGGGACGGACGGAATCGGGGCGGACCTCTTCGCCGAGCTCCAGGCGGCCTACTTCCGCGGCCAGGAGGCGCGGGTGGGGCGCGCGCCGGACTTCTGGCTGGAGGCCCTGGCCCGAGGGGCGCGGCTCGCCTCGGGGCCGCTGGGGGTGCGGCTCGGGGCGCTGGAGCCGGGGGCGGCGGCGGATCTGGTGGTGCTGGACCCTCCGCCGGGGCCGCCGCTCAGCGCCGCCAGCCTCGCCGCCAGCTTCGTGTTCCGCCTCTCCGCTGCCGCCGTGCGCCACGTCCTGGTGGCCGGGGTCTGGCGACTCTGGGACCGCGCCCCGCCGGGGCTGGATCCGGCCTCGCTCGACGAGGAGGCGCAGGCGGCGGCGCGCGCATTGTGGGGGCGCATGTCCACCGCTCCGTCGCGCGCGTGATAGGCTGAAGGCGCAGCGTCCTCCTCCCGAGGGCGCACGGAGCAGCGCGGCCCAGTGGATCCCCGAAAGGTCGTCAACGAGCCCACCGGAGGGGGCGAAGAGTCCAGGCGTCGCCCCGATGGGCGGCAGGACCCGCTCATCGGCCGGCTGGTAGCGGACAAGTACCGCGTGCTCGACCTCGTCGCCCAGGGCGGGATGGGGCGCATCTACCGCGCCGAGCAGCTCCCGCTGGAGCGCGTGGTCGCGCTGAAGATCCTCAAGCCGCGCCAGAGCTTCGACAGCGCGGACGACACCTGGAAGAAGCGCTTCCTGCTGGAGGCCGCCACCTGCGCGCGCCTCACCCACCCGAACACGGTCACGCTCTTCGACTACGGCCAGATTCAGCTCGGCAGCCGCTCGACCTTCTTCATGGCGATGGAGTTCGTCCAGGGGCGCACCCTGGCCGACGTGCTGCGCTCGGACGGGGCCTTCGACCCGCGCCGCGCGCTCAACATCGCCGCCGAGATCTGCCGCTCGCTCTCCGAGGCCCACCAGTCGGGGATCATCCACCGCGACCTGAAGCCCTCCAACGTCATGCTCGTGCGGCGCGACGACAAGGAGTCGGTCAAGGTCCTGGACTTCGGCGTCGCCAAGGTGATGGAGGACGACCAGGAGAGCCTCACGCAGGCGGACAGCGTGGTGGGCTCGCCCCGCTACATGTCGCCCGAGCAGATCCGCCACCTGGACCTGGACGGGCGCTCGGACATCTACTCGCTGGGCGTGCTGCTCTACCTGATGCTGTCCGGTCAGGTGCCCTTCGCCCGGGACAGCTCGGTCGGGACGCTGATGGCGCACCTGACGGAGCCCGTGCCCAGCGTCAAGGAGCGCACGGGGCGGATCATCCCCGACGCGGTGGAGGGCATCGTCCGGCGCTGCCTGGAGAAGGCGGCGAAGGACCGCTTCCCCAACGCCAACGCGCTGCGCGAGGCCATTGAGGGCGTGCTGGCCAGCCTGCCGGTCGAGGAGCTGGTGGAGGACGTCGCGGCGCCTCAGGCCACGCTCCCGGCGCAGGTGGCCGACGATCCGAGCCAGACCACGCTGTCCGCGCCCACGCCCGGCCCCATGCCCATCCCCCCGGCGGCCAGCCCGGCCTCGGTGGTGCCGGCCAGCCCGGTGGCGCTGGAGCCTCCCCCGAAGCCCGCCTCCCAGACCCGCACCTACGCCCTGCTGGGCGTGGCCGTGCTCCTGATCCTCGGCGTAGGCGCGGCCATCCTCGGTGGCGGGGGCGAGGAGAAGAGCGAGGGCCCGGCCGAGCCGGTGGTGGAGGCGCCCGCCGCCATCCCGCTGCTGGCGGTGGGCTCAGAGCCGCCCGGGGTCGAGGTCTACGAGGGCGCGCGCCTGCTGGGCGTGACCCCGCTCTCGGTGCCGCTGGATCGCCCGGAGCAGCGCACGCTGACGCTCAAGCTGGAGGGCTTCGAGGCCCAGACCCTGGTGGTCGAGCCCTCCACGACCGAGCTGGCGCGAACGGTGACCATGAAGAAGGCGGCGCGCGCGACCGGCGGAGGGGGCGGGAAGCCGAAGCCCCAGCCTCAGCAGGCTCCCCAGGCGCCCGTCCAGACCAGGCCCAAGAACCCGGACCTGGGCATCATTGATGAGAGGTGACGGCGTGAACTCGACCTGGCTCGCGCTCCGGCTCGCGCTCCTGCTCCTCTCGCTCCTGGCGTTCGGGCCGCCCGCCCTGGCCCAGGCTCCCGCGGACGCGGCCACGACGACCGCTCCTTCGCAGGACCTCGCGGAGGAGGCGGATCTTCACTTCCGACTGGGCGTCGACGCCTACCGCGCCGGGGACTTCCGTCAGGCGCTCGTGCACCTGCTGTACTCGAACCGGCTGGCGCCCAACAAGAACGTCACCTTCAACATCGCCCGCGCCTACGAGAACCTGGAGGACTACCCCCAGGCCTGGCGCCACTACTCCGACTACGTGAACCTGGAGACGGACCCGGCGCGCCGGAAGACCGCCCAGGAGGCGCTCGATCGCATCGCGCCGAAGGTGGCGCTGCTGAAGGTGGAGACGCGGCCGGCGGGCGCCACGATCTACGTGGATCGCAAGGATCTCGGCGCGCGCGGCGTGACCCCCCGCTCGCTGGCGCTGGAGCCGGGCAACCACAAGATCATCCTGGAGATGCCGGGCTACGAGCCGACCGAGTCCAAGCCGGTGGACGTGGCCGTGGGCACGACCTCGGTGGTCATCCAGGATCTCAAGCAGATCCTGGGCACGGTCATCATCGAGGGCACGCCGCGCGGGGCCAAGGTCTACGTGGACGACGAGGAGGGCAACGCCGACGGCCTCGTCCCGGGCGCCATCGATCTCGCGCCCGGCAACCACGTCCTCATCATCAAGCAGCCCGGCTACCAGACCCACCGCCAGTCGATCACGGTCCAGCCGAAGCAGACCACGCAGACGGCGGTGAACCTGAACCTGGTGACCGGCACCCTGGTGGTGAACGCCGCCGAGCGCGGCGCGCTCATCGAGATCGACGGGCAGACCGTGGGCTTCACCCCGGCGGTGCTCCCCGCGGTCCCGGCGGGCGAGCACGCGCTCAAGGTGACCCTGCCCGGCTACCGCCCCTACGAGCAGACGGTGGACGTCAAGGCCGATGAGCAGACCATCGTGTCGGCCCGCCTGCGCTCGCTGCAGGAGGTCACGGCCGCCAGCCGCGCCGCCCAGGCCCTCGAGGACGCGCCCGCCAGCGTCACCCTCATCTCGCAGGACGAGATCCGGGCCTTCGGCTACGAGACCCTCTACGACGCGCTCGGCGGCACCCGCGGCGTGTACCAGACCAACGACCTGCTCTACCAGTACCTCGGGTTCCGCGGGTTCTCCCGCCTCGGGGACTACGGCAACCGGGTGCTGGTGACCCTCGACGGTCACACCATGAACGACGATCAGCTCGGCAGCTCGTATGTCGGCTACGACCTGATGTCGGACCTCCAGGACGTGGAGCGCATCGAGGTCGTGCGCGGCCCGGGTTCGGCGCTGTACGGCACCAACGCCTTCTTCGGCGTGCTCAACCTGGTGACGCGCGACAAGGACACGATGAACCCGAGCCAGATCTCGCTCGCCGCGGACGGCGTGCGGACGATGCGGGCGCGGGGGAGCGTGTCGGGCAAGAACGACGCGGGCGTGGGCGCCTGGCTCTCGGTGGGCGCGGCCGGCGGCCAGGGGCGGGACTTCTACTTCCCCGAGCTCGACGACGGCAGCGTGGGCGCCGGCCTGAGCGAGGGCTCGGACGGCTTCGCCTCGGGGACGGTCTCGGGCAAGGCCTGGATGGGCGACCTGACGGTCCAGGGCATGTGGAACGGGCGTCAGAAGCGGATCCCCAACGCCGCCTACGAGACCATCCTGGCCGACGATGACGCCACGACCACCGACTCGCGCGGCTTCCTGGAGCTGCGCTATGAGCCGACCCTGGGCGACAGGGTGCAGGTCTACTCCCGCGTCTACATGGACGTCTACACCTTCGAGGGCGTGTATCCCTACGAGGACGTGGAGGTCGGCAACGTCCGCGACTCCTGGACCGGCGCCTGGGCCGGGGTGGAGCCGCGCGTGCTGCTCACGCCCACCGACTGGTTCAGCCTGACGGCCGGGCTGGAGGGGCGCTTCGACTACCTGGCGGTCATCGACAGCCGGCTGAAGGCGGATCGCTGCGAGGACGGCGACTACGACTGCAACTACCTGCACGAGGAGCCGACCTACCAGACGCTCTCCGGCTACGCGGTGGCGCAGGTGGCGGGCGGGGACCTGGTGGAGGCCACGCTGGGCGCGCGCCTCGACCACTTCTCCTATGCGGAGACGGATACCTCGGACCCGCCGGACCAGACAGCCATCAACCCGCGGATGTCGGTCATCCTCAAGCCCGGTCAGAAGAACGTCTTCAAGCTGGTCGGCGGTCGCGCCTTCCGCACGCCGAGCCCCTACGAGCTCAACTACAACGACGAGGGCTACACGCAGCTCCCGGCGCCCGACGACATCGCGCCCGAGGTGATCTACACGGGCGAGCTCGAGTACACGCGGCGCATGTCCGACATCCTCTCGGTCTCCGGCTCGGTCTACTACAACCGCATCAGCGATCTCATCGACACCGTCGAGCTCACCAACGAGATCGACGGCGAGATCTACGACGTCCTGCAGTACGACAACGTGGACGAGATCATCGAGACCGTGGGCGAGGAGCTGGAGCTGCGCCGGAGCTGGCGCGATGGCTGGATGCTGGCGGTGAACCAGGCCTACCAGCACACGCGCGAGGGCGGGCTGGTCGACGGGGAGATGATCACGAACTCGCCCGCCCACCTGCTGGCGCTCAAGGCGGCCATGCCGCTGAGCGGGGGCGGGGCCCAGAGCCTGGCCACGCGCATCCGCTACGAGAGCGAGCGTCAGACCACGAAGGCCAGCGTCCAGACCCCGCCAGCCCTGCTCTGGGATCTCACGCTCACGGGCGCGGTGCCGGTGGCGGGCGTGTCCTGGGGCGTGGGCGTGCGCAACCTGCTGGACTGGAAGGTCGAGCACCCCGGCAACTGGGACTATTACCAGACCACGCTGGAGCAGCCCGGTCGCACGATCTGGGTCTCCACGACGGTCAGCTTCTGAGCGTGGACCTGGCGAGGCTGGAGCGGTGGGCGCCGCTGGCCTCCGGGCTGGGGGTGCTGCTGGTGCTCAGCGTGCTGAGCTGGCCGATGCCGCTCTACCTGAACGACTGGCACCTGTTCACGATGTTCGGGGACAGCCACGTCTGGGTGATGGACAACATGGTCGATCACCTGCTGCGGGGAGAGCTGCCCACGCAGACCTTCGAGGCGGGCTATCCGCAGGTCCGCGACATGAAGGCGATCGGGTGGGCGCCGCTGCTGCTCACCATCCCGCTGCGGCTGGTGTTCTCGCCGCTGGGCGCGGCCAACCTCGTCCAGCTCCTGTCGCTGCCGGTGTCGGCCGCGGTGGCGACGGCGATGTTCCTCCGCTTCGCCGACACCCGCGGCTGGGTGGCCGCCGCCATGGGCGCGGCCTGGGCCCTCTGCCCCACGCTGCTCTCCACCTACGGCATGGGTGAGATCTCCAACACCCAGGCCTGGATCCTCCCGGGCTTCCTGCTGCTGGCCGACCTCGGGCTGGAGCGCCCGCGCTGGCTCGTCGCGCTGGCGGGCTTCACGCTGCTGAGCCTGCTGTCCAGCCCGTACTTCGGGATGATCCTGCCCTTGCTGGCGGCGGGGCTGCTGGTCTACCGCGCGCTCCGACCCCGGGAGGAGCTCCCCTGGAGGACGCGAGGGCTCCGGGTGCTGCTGCTCGGGATCGCGCTCGGCGCCGCGGCCCTGCCCGCCCGCGCCTACTTCGGCGAGCACCAGGACAAGGAGATGGCCTGGCGCTCGCTCTTCCGGCCGGCGCGGCACGGACCGGAGACGCGCGGGGTGCCCGAGCCGAGCCCGGTGGCGCGCCCGGGGCGCATGCTCTACGAGGGCCCCACGAGGCCGGAGACGAATTACGATCCCATGCACAGCGTCTACCTTGGGCTGGCCATGCTGGGCGGGACGCTGGCGCTGGTCGCCCGGGGGGACGCGCGCCGTCGTCGGGGCTACGCGCCCGGGCTGGCGCTGGCGGCGGGAGGGGTGATCCTCGCGCTGGGGCCGCGGCTGGTGCTCGACTCCCTGTACGTGGTCGTGAACGATCGCTACGTCTACCTGCCGGTCTCCTGGCTGGAGTCTATCGGCTACCCCACGCGGGACGGTGGGATGTACTTCCGATATACGGCCGTCGCCACGCTCGGGCTGTCGCTGGCCGCGGCCGCCGGCTTGGGCGCGCTCCCCCGCGGTCCGCTGATCGCGGCGCTGCTGGCTGCTGTGCAGATCGTGGACAGCGCGCGCGCCACCGGGCCCCTCTGGCCTCGCCCGGGGGAGCCCGTGCCGGGGAGGGCGCTGATGGCGAGCCTCCAGGGCTCCGACGGCGCCGTGCTGGAGCTCCCCATTCAGGGGCCGATGGACATGCGGAACGGCCAGGACGCGCTGCTGCGGGCGGTCTTCCACGGCAGGCCCGCCACCTCGATGCCGCGCGACGTGCTCCCCGTGGAGACCGTGCTGCCCTACCTGCTCACTCAGGCCCTGGAGTCCATGCGCCCCACGCAGGTGCTCCGCGAGGACGGCTTCCGCTATGTCATCCTGCCGGTGGCCCTGGAGGACAGGCTCTCCGAGGGCGAGTCCGCCCTGATCCAGCGCCTCGGCGAGCCCGGCGGCGACGCGCTCTTCAAGGTCTGGGATCTGGGCTCCACCACGCCGAGGCCGATCACGGGGTCCTAGGCAGGAAGGACGAGCAGCGCTCGGCCGACGGCGTGGAGGCGTCCGCGCGCAGGTTCTGGAGGTTCCAGGCCATGACCACGTCGCCGCGCCAGGCGGGCGTCCCCAGCGCCTGCTCGATCGCCTCGCTCATGCTCTCGGCGGGCGAGCGCCGCAGGAACAGCACCACGCCCGCGTAGCCCGCCTGACCGAGCGTGATCGCCCCGGAGCGCATGCAGGCGAGCTGGCTGGTGCTCGGCTGGAGGAGCAGAGCGCTCCGCCGCGGCCCCGACGGGCTGGCGGTCCTCTGGAGCTCGCGCACGATGGCGGTGAACGCGCTCTTCGTGAGGGTCGCGTCCTCCTCGCCGAGCCCGCCCGCCGAGAGCGCCCGCTCCGTCCCCAGCGCCCAGAGCTGGTACATCCCGCGGCCGAAGCCGTCGAAGGGGTTGCCGAGCTGGCTGTCGACCGGCAGGAGCACCAGGGGGCCGCGGGGCAGCGTCTCCAGCGCCTGCACCAGCTCGGTCGGCGGGGCGGCGTCGAAGGAGGGGCGCGGCAGGGACCAGGCCCGCGGCCAGGTGGCGTGGTCCAGGATCATCGCCGTCAACAGCGTGACGCCAAGCGCGGCGCGCCGCCCGCCCGCCCTCGGCGCCAGCGCGCGGAAGCCCTCCATCGCCGCCACCCCCACCAGCACGCTCGCCAGCAGGCTCATCCGCGACCAGTGCTTGAGCAGGGCCAGCTTCGGCGCCAGCGCCATGATCCAGGCGACGGGGAAGGTGATGAGCCCCTCCTCCGACATCCCGCCTGGACCCGGCGCTCTCGGGACCAGGCGGGCGTAGGGCCCGAAGCTCAGGGCCAGCCCCAACAGGCCGAGCAGCGCCCAGGGGAGCGCGCGCCGCGGCGACCGGATCAGCCCCGCCAGGACGAGGCCGAGCGTCACCAGCCCCACATAGGTCGGCTGCTCGGTCCCGCGGAGGTTCCCGCTGGAGTCGTGCAGGAGCTGGCTGAGCGCGTAGTTGGAGAAGGATCGCGCGGAGACGGGCGCGTTGTCCGCGTGCGCGATGGCCGGCGGCGGGAAGGCGAACATGGCCCAGATGGCCGGCGCGGCGCAGAGCAGCCCCAGCCCGGCCACCAGTCCCAGACGGGCCAGGCCCTCGCGCAGGGGCAGGCGGCGGGCCATCCACAGCGCGACCGGAGGCTCCAGCAGGGCCAGGAACACGCCCATGTAGGCCCCGCCCAGGGCCATCGCCCCCAGGGTCAGCCCGGCGAGCGCCCCCGTCCACAGGGGAGGCGCCTCCTCCAGCCCGCGCTCCTCGCCCGCCGGCACCCGCAGCCACGCATGCAGGTACGCGAGGTGCAGCGGCCAGAGCACGCTCGGCAGCAGCTCCGAGCGCCCCAGCCAGGGCGTCCCCAGCAGGTAGGGTGAGCCCGCCACGCAGGCCCCCAGCAGCGCCGCGGCCCAGGGCGTCGTGTCGTCCGCGCCGCCCACCCGCCGCGCCAGCCGATAGCACCCGAAGGCGGCCAGCAGCGGGGCCGAGAGCAGCAGCGCGTTCCACCCCAGCGTGGCCCCCGTCGGCCCCCCGCCGCCCAGGACGTAGAAGGGGAAGAAGACGACCAGGCTGATGGGGTCCATCAGGTGCGCGGAGAAGCCCTGGGGCCAGCTCAGGTCCGCCACCCGCACCAGCGGCCCGTAGGCGAAAATCCGCGAGGACGTCGCCCACAGCCCCCAGACGTGGCCCGGCGCCTCGCCGTTGATGTCGCCGAGCGCCCGCGCCCACGGCCACAGCAGCACCTGGCCGAACATCACCCAGGCCGCCAGCAGGCCCACCGCCGCGCTCGGCGCCCAGGAGAGGTCCGGGATCATCCCCCGCCCCAGGGCGCGCACCGAGCTCGAGATCGACATGAGCGAGCCTCCCAAGACCCTCAGCGTAGCCTGAGGCGGAGCCCTCCCCGGGATCGCGCGAGCGCCGCCTCCCTCACTGATCGCCTTCGAGGAGCCCTCCGCGGTGTTAGACAGCGGGCCGGAGGTCTCATGGAGCTGGACAGGGTGCTGCGCGGCGGGACGTTGCTGGATGGTACAGGCGCGCCGGGCCAGCCGGTCGACATCGGCGTCGTGGGCGGGGCCATCGCCGCCATCGCCCCCTGGGGTGCGCTCCCCCCGGGCGGGGAGGAGCTGGACTGCGCGGGCCTGGTGGTCTGCCCCACCTTCCTCGACACGCACAGCCACAGCGATCTCATGGTCATCCGCGAGCCCGGCCTCTCCATGAAGGCCGCGCAGGGCGTGGGCCTGGACGTGCTCGGGCAGGACGGCGTGGCCGTGGCGCCGCTCTCGGAGGCCACCCGCCCCCAGATGGCCCGCACCATCGCCGGGCTCGACGGCACGCTGGACCGCTGGACCTGGACGGACGTGGGCGGCTACCTGGACGCGGTCGAGCAGGCCCGGCCGGGCATCCACATCGCCTACCTCGTGCCGCATGGGAACGTGCGCCTGGAGGTCATGGGCATGGAGGATCGCCCGGCCACCTCGGGCGAGATCGCCGCCATGTGCCGCCTGCTGGAGCAGGGCCTGGACCAGGGCGCCATCGGCCTCAGCACGGGCCTCATCTACCCGCCCTGCTGCTACGCCCCCACCGACGAGCTCGTGGCCCTGGGCCGCGTGCTCCAGCGCTACGACCGCCCCGTCGTGGTCCACCTGCGCTCGGAGTCCGACTACCTGCTGGAGGCCGTGGACGAGATGGTCTCCGTGGGCCGGCAGAGCGGGTGCCGGGTCCACATCTCGCACTTCAAGATCGCCGGCCGCGCCAACTGGGGCAAGGTGGACGCGCTGCTGGAGCGCTTCGACGCCGCCGCGCGCGACGGGGTGCGGCTCACGGCCGACCAGTACCCGTACACGGCCGGCTCCACCATGATGGGCGCCATCCTCCCGCCCTGGTGTCACTCGGGCGGGGTGGAGCGCACGCTCACGCTCCTCTCTGACGCAGACAGCCGCCGCCGTATTCGAGACGCCATGCTCGCCGACGGCCCGCACGCCTGGGACAACTTCTGGAGCTGGGCCGGCGGCGAGGGCATCTTCGTCTCCGACGTGCCGAGCGGGCGCCGCCCCGAGATCATCGGCCTGTCCATCCAGCAGATCGCCGACGCCCAGGGCCAGGACCCTGTCGAGTGCGCGCTGGACCTGCTGCGCGACGAGGCGATGGGCGTCTCGATGATCGCGTTCTCCCAGTCGGAGGACGTGGTCGCGCGCATCCTGGCCCACCCCGCCGTCAACGGCTGCACCGACGGCCTGCTGCTGGGCAAGCCGCACCCCCGCTGCTACGGCGCCTTCCCCCGCATCCTCCGCCTCGCCCGCGAGCGCGGCCTCGTGCCCCTGCCCGAGCTCATCCGCAAGCTCACCAGCCAGGCGGCCGAGGCGCTGACCCTGCGCGGGCTGGGCGTGGCCCGGGTGGGCGCCAGCGCCGACCTGCTGGCCTTCCACCCCGACGAGGTCCAGGATCTCGCCACCTACCAGGCCCCGCGCCAGCTCCCGGTGGGGATGCCCCACGTCCTCATCGCCGGGGAGCCGGTGGTGCGCGGCGGGGCGCTGACCGAGGCGCGGCCGGGGCGGGTCGTGCGGGGCGCCTGACTCAGGGGCGCTCCTTGTAGAACTCCGCCAGCCGCTCCAGCACCCGGCGGCTGGGCCCCACCACCCGGTCGCAGGGCGGGAGAGAGGCCAGGAAGATCCGGCCGTACCAGCGTGAGCTGACCCGCGTGTCCAGCACCAGCACGACCCCGCGGTCGCGGCGTGTGCGGATGAGGCGCCCGAAGCCCTGGCGGAAGCGCAGCACGGCCTGGGGCAGCGAGTAGGCTCGGAAGGGGTCCTGGCCCAGCGCCTCGATGCGCTCGTGGCGGGCCTGGGCCACGGGCTCGGTGGGCACGCGGAAGGGCAGGCGCGGGATCACCACGAGGCGCAGCGCGTCGCCCGACACGCTCACGCCCTCCCAGAAGCTGTCCGTGGCGAAGAGCACGCTGGACGGGCTCTCCCGGAAGCGCTGGAGCAGGTAGTCGCGGCCCATGTCCCCCTGGCGCAGCAGCGGGAGCCTGTCGCCCAGCGCCTTCTGCACCCGGGCGTGCAGCGAGCGCAGCATCTGGAAGCTCGTGCAGAGCACGAAGCAGCCGCCCCCCGTGACCTCCAGCGCGCCGATCAGCACCTCGGCGGCGCGCTCCTCGAAGCCCGGCGCGTCCGGCTCGGGCAGGTCGCGGGGCAGGCCCAGCAGCGCCTGGCGCGGGTAGTCGAAGGGGCTCGGGTAGGTCCCGGTGCTGACCCGCGGGTGGTCGGCGATCCCCAGCCTCGGCAGCAGGTGATCGAAGGCCCCGCCCACCGTCAGCGTGGCCGAGGTCAGGATCACGCTCTCCAGGTGGTCGAAGACCCGGCGGCGCAGGCTCTGGGCCACCTCGATGGGCGCCCGGCACAGCACCGCGCTCGGCTCCGCCCCGCGCTCGCGGGCCAGCTCCAGCCAGCGCACCACCCCCGCCGTGTCGCGCCGGAAGGCGTCGGCCATGCCCGCCATCTCCGTGAGCCGCCGCCGCGCCCGCCCCAGATCGAAGACCGGCTGTGGCTCGCGGGCGCGGAGCGCGTCGGGGAGCTCGGCGAGGGCCTCCTCCACCACGGTCAGGTTGGCGGCGCACTCGTGCAGATCCCGGGCGAGCTGGCTCAGGATCGGCTCCATGTCCTCCTGCCAGTCCTCGCGGTCCTCCACCGCGGGCGTCACGCGCAGCGAGGGCGCCTCGGGCGTCAGCGCCACCTCGGCCAGCATGGACAGGCGCTCGCGGCTGCTGCGGCGCAGCTCGGGCACCTCGCGGGTCAGCAGGTCCAGGCTCTGGCGCGCGCGGTGGCGGCTCTCCGCCGTGATCGGCGCGTCCTCGGAGAGGTGGTGGCCGCCCAGGCGGGAGATCGCGCCCGGTCGGCTGTCCCGGTCCATCAGCGGCGAGAGGGCGCGGGCTACGGCCCTGGCGCTGAGCCGGTCCTCGAAGAGGCTGGTGGCGGCGTCCTCGAGGTGGTGCGCCTCGTCCAGGATGAGGCGGTCGAACTTGGGCAGGATGCCCTGGCTGCCCGCGGTGTCCGCCTTCAGCACCAGGTCGGAGAGCAGGAGGGCGTGGTTGAGCACCAGGATCTGCGAGCTCGCCGCCTGGCGCCGGGCGTTGTAGTAAAAGCAACGGTTGTAGTGCGGGCAGCGGGCGCGCAGGGTCTGGTCGTGGTCGCTGCCCACCAGATCCCACAGGTCCTCGTCCACGGGGAAGGGGAGATCGGAGCGGGTGCCGTCGGCGGAGGTCTCCGACCAGGCCAGCAGGCGCTCCACCACGTCCGCCGTGCCCGCGGGCTGGCGCTCGCGCTGCTCCCAGGTCTCCTGCAACCTCCTTCTACAGATGTAGTTGGTGCGCCCCTTCATCAGGGCGACCTGCACGGAGAGCCCCGCCGCGGCCAGCGCCGGCAGGTCGCTGGACATCAGCTGTCCCTGGAGCGTGAGCGTGTACGTCGCCACCGCCACGCGCCCCTGGTTCTTCGTCGCCCACAGCGCCGCCGGCACCAGGTAGGCCAGGGACTTGCCCGTGCCCGTGCCCGCCTCCAGCACGGCGATGTCGCCCTCGTTCAGCGCCTCGCAGACCGAGCGCGCCATCTCCAGCTGGCCCGGTCGGGGCTCGTAGCCGGGGAGGGCGCGGGGCAGGGCGTCCAGGAAGAAGCGCTCCACCTCGTCCTGGCTCACGCGCACGCGCTCGCGCCGGTGGGGCTCGACCACCCAGAGCGCGTCGCTGACCGCGTTGTTCACGATCACCACGCCCACGCCGTCCTCGCCGAACCTCGCCGCCAGCGCGAAGTCTGCTTCGGACGCCTGCAAGACGCCGGAGGGGTGGTTGTGGATGACCACCTCGCCCGGCCGAGGACGGCTGGTCAGGGCCGGCACGGCCTCGGCGTTGCCGCGCGCGTGGACTTCGAGGTCGATGATGCGCCCGCGCTCGTCCGTGCGGCCGATGGCGAAGACCTCCACGCCGCCGCTCTCGGCGATGGCGGCGCGCAGGGCCTCGGCGGCCTCGGGCTCGAAGCGGGTGTCGGAGGGCATCGTCGTGGGTTATCGCGTGATGCGGGAGCGTGGGAGTGCGGGTCGTGTTTACGACGCCGCCCCTCGGCCCACCTCCTGATCCACGCCTCCTCTCCGGTGTCCCCCCCGCGCGCGCGAGCTCGCACACGGAGTCCACGATGGTCATGACCCGCCGCGGCCTGCTTCAGGGAGCCACCCTGGGGCTGGGCGTCCTCAGCCTCCCCCGATGGCTCGCCGGCTGCGCGAAGGGGGTGCCGCCCACCCCCGCCGCGGGTCAGGATCCCGCGCTCGACTGGTTCGGCGTGGACGAGGGCGGGCTCCGGCGCCTGCTGTCCACGCTCACCGGCTCGGGGGCCAGCTTCGCCGACGCCTTCTTCCAGCACAGCCGGACCAACTCCATCCAGATGGAGGACGGCATCATCAGCCGCGCCAGCACCTCCATCGACCAGGGCGTGGGGCTGCGCACGGTCAAGGGGGACCAGACCGGCTTCGCGTTCACCGAGGATCTGACCGAGGAGGCGATGACCGCGGCCGCGCGCACCGCCGCCGCCATCGCCTCGGGAGCCGCCTCCACCCTGCCCGGCGCGTTCACCCGCCCCAGCCCCAACCCGGGCCTCTACCAGACGCTCGTGCCCTGGGCGGAGATCGGGGTGGAGCAGAAGCTGCCCCTGATCCAGCGCCTCGACGCCATCACCCGCAGCCTGGACCCGGCCGTCTCCAAGGTGTCGGTCTCCTGGGTCGACGAAGACCAGCATGTCCTGGTCGCCGACAGCCAGGGCCGCCTCCTGGTGGAGCGCCGCCCGCAGACCCGGCTGTGGTGTACGGTCACCGCCACCAGGGACGGCAAGACCTTCAGCAACAGCGCCAACATCGCCGGGCGCCGCGGCTTCGACTGGTACACCGAAGACGCCCTGCGCGGTCTGGCGAAGAAGGCCGTCGATCGCACCCTGGTGCTGTTCGAGGCCGGGCGCCCGCCCGCCGGTGAGCTCCCCGTCATCCTGGCGGCGGGGGCCAGCGGCATCCTGCTGCACGAGGCCATCGGCCACGGGCTCGAGGCGGACTTCAACCGCAAGAACGTCTCGATCTACGCGGGCATGATGAACGAGCCCATCGCGCCCGACTTCGTGACCATCGTGGACAGCGGCCTCGAGCCGGGCGAGCGCGGGGCCATCGCGTTCGACGACGAGGGCAACGAGGCCCGCCGCACCACGCTGGTCGAGCGCGGTCGCCTGGTCAGCTACCTGCACGATCAGGTGAGCGCGAACCACTACAAGGTCGCCAGCACCGGCTCCGGTCGCCGCCAGAGCTTCCGCTACCCGCCCATGCCGCGCATGCGCTGCACCTTCATGGAGGCGGGCCCGCACAGCAAGGACGAGATCATCGCCAGCGTCCAGAAGGGCATCATCGCCGAGACCTTCACCAACGGCCAGGTGCAGATCGGCGCCGGTGACTTCACCTTCTACGTGAAGAACGGCTGGCTGGTCGAGGGCGGCAAGATCACGGCCCCCATCAAGGACGTCAACATCATCGGCAACGGCCCCGAGGCCCTGCGCCGCGTGACCATGGCGGCCAACGACCCCACCCTGGACGACGGCGGCTGGACCTGCGGCAAGGACGGCCAGAGCGTCCCCGTCTCCCAGGGTCTCCCCACCGTGCTCGTCAGCGCGCTGAGCGTTGGAGGCGCCGATGCTTGAGCAGCTCTATGCCCGCGCCGAGCAGGCGCTCGGACTCGCCCAGACCCTCGGCGCCCAGGGCGGCTTCGCCTGGGCCTCCCGCGACCGCTCCGTAGAGACGCGCTTCCGCGACGGCGCCCTGGAGAGCGTGCAGGAGAGCACCAGCCGCGCGCTCTCGCTCGAGCTCTACGTGGATGGGCGCTACTCCACCCACAGCACGACCGACCTGCGCGAGGACCGCCTCCAGGCCTTCGTGCGCGACGCGGTCGCGCTCACCCGCGCGCTCCAGCCCGACCCTTTCCGGCAGCTCCCCGACGCGGCGCTCTATGAGGGGCGCAGCACGGCCGACCTTCAGCTCGTGGACGCCGGCGTCCACCAGATCGACCCGGCCCGCCGCAAGCAGTGGCTCGAGGCCCTGGACGGCACCGCCCGCGGCGCCGCCGAGGTCGTCAGCGTGAGCTCCTGGGTCTCCGACGGCCACGCCATCGGCGCGGGGGTGAGCACCAACGGCTTCCACGGCGACTGGGAGAGCACCAGCGCCTGGTACGGCGTGGACGTGACGCTCAAGGACGGCGAGGACGCCCGCCCCGAGGACGGCACCTGGGCCGGCGGTCACCACGTCTCCGACCTGCCCGATCCCGTGAAGCTGGCCGCGGACGCGCTCTCCCGCGTGAGGGGCCGGCTCGGCTCCCAGCGCGGGCCCACCTCCAAGACCCTCATGATCGTCGAGCCCCGGGCCGCGAGCCGCCTCGTCTACGCCCTGCTCCGCCCGGCGCGCGCCGCCGCCGTCCAGCAGGGCCGCTCCTTCTGGGCGGGCAAGACGGGAGAGCGCCTGTTCTCCGAGCGCTTCAGTCTGAGCGACCAGCCCCTGCTGCCCCGCGGGCAGGCCAGCCGCGCCTTCGACGGCGAGGGCATCGCCGCCCGGCCGCTCACCCTGGTGGAGGGCGGCGTGGTCAAGAACATCTTCGTGGACACCTACTACGGCCGGAAGGCCGGGCTCACCCCGACGACCGGCGGGGGCTCCAACCTCGTGGTCGCCCCGGGCAAGCGCGATCTGGCCGCCATCCTCGCCAGCGCCAGCGACGCCATCCTCGTGACGAGCTGGCTGGGCGGCAACAGCGACGACAACACGGGCGACTTCTCGTATGGCCTGCGCGGCTTCCGCGTGCGCGGCGGCAAGGTGGGCGAGCCCGTGGGCGAGATGAACGCCACGGGCAGCCTGAGCGGCCTCTTCGCCAGCCTCGTGGAGGTGGGCAACGACCCCTTCCCGTACTCGAGCGTGCTCACGCCCACGATGGTCTTCGAGGGGGTGCAGTTCAGCGGGGCGTAGCGGTCTGGAGGTACTGGAGGTTGTACCAGCTCTGCTCCTGTCGCTGGGCCGCGTCCTGTTGCTCCTGGAAGGCCGCCTTCGCCTTCTCGGCGTCCACGGCGAGCAGCGCGCCCTGTGAGGGATCCGTGTTGGCGTTCTGGGCCTGCACCTTCTGCTGCCAGGCGTCGTACATGGACTCCATCCGAGCACGGGGTGCGCCGACCATGTCCTGCTGGAGGCCCTCGGGGTCCGTGACGTTCCGCGCGTAGTCGGCGGCGAAGACCTCGCTCTCGCTGGGCTGGGGATCCTCGTGCCCCTGGGCGTAGACCGCGTGCCCCACGCCGTGCAGGGTCGAGCCGGTCACCCCGTTGGCGCACGCCTCGTCCGAGAGCGCCATCCGTCCGTCCTCCGGCATCACCTCGCCAGAGCCCTCCCCCGTCCGCGCGATCTCCGTGATCCCGTTCGCCGCCAGCACGCCCTCCGGCAGCGCGCCCAGCCCCTCGGCCATGGCCGCCATCTCCTCCTGAGACCACACCCGCCGGCCCGCCTCGGGGTCTTCGCCCTGCAGCCCGCCCAGCCAGGAGTCGTCGGCCCTGGCGTTGGTCAGGTTCACGCCATGGATCTCCTCCAGCGCGCGCTCCTGGGCCTTGCGGGCCACCAGCTCGTCCACGCTCTCCGCGCCGATCTCGCCGGACCTCTCCCGCTCCCGCTCGAGGTGGGCGAGCTCGTCGTCGATCTCCTCGAGCATGCTGGCCCCGGTGGCCTGGGTCGTGGGGTTGGGGTCCTCCATCTTGGCGCGGGCGACGGCCCGCTGCTCCTCCGACCACAGGGTCAGCTTGCGCTCGGGGTCGTCGGTGGCCTCCAGCAGCCCGCCGAGCTCATGGCGCCGCTCCTCGGGCAGGTCGTCCACCATCGCCTGGAACTCGTCGTCGCTCATCGCGCTCATGGCGCTGGTCCGCTCCTCGGGGGTCAGGGCCTTCATCCCGTCCAGGCGCTCGGCGGCCTCGTCCCCGTCGGTCTTCAGCAGCGCGCGGAGGGCGTCGTTGCCCCGCTGCGACTGGATGGCGTAGGCCGCCAACGGGTGGATGTTCGATCCGGCGTTGATCAACGCACCGAGCCAGGCGAGCTCCTGCGGCGCGTCCTCCTGCGGCGTCTGCTCCGGCGTGGGGGCCTGGATCGGGGTGGTCGTGGGCGTCGAGCTGCGGGTGAGCGCCATGGGAGGCTCCTGGGGTGAAGGGCGCACCCCAGGTGAGCAAGCCGCGTGCCACAATGAATTCAAGCACTTGTGCGTCCGTCGACTGACGGACGTCCGTCACCCCCTCCGGCAGGGCGCGGTCCTCCGCCCACCACTTTACGAGCCCCCCCGCGGTGCGCATCCTCTCCCCCATGACCCACGGCCCGCGCTACGGCTTCAAGGCCCCGCACACGGTCCACGCCCGCATGAACATCCCGGGCTGGGGCGGTCGGCTGCGCGTGGCTCACGTCACCGACCTGCACTTCGGCAGCGTCACCCCCGTCGCGCTCCAGCGGGCGGCGGTGGCGCTGGTCAACGCCGAGAAGCCCGACGTGACCCTGCTCACCGGCGACTTCGTCGCCCGCGGCCTCAGCTACCTGGACGCGCTCACCGAGACGCTCGGCCGCATCGAGGGGCCGAAGATCGCCGTCATGGGCAACCACGACCACTGGTCCGGGGACAAGCCCGTGCGCGAGGCGCTGCGCCACGCCGGGGTGGAGGTCATCGACAACGCCTGGACCCAGCTGGGCTCGGGCGAGGACGCGCTGGCCCTGGTCTGCATGGACGACTCGGGCACCGACCACCACGACCACCTGAAGGCCGCCGCCGGGCTGCGCGGCAGGCCCGCCCTGGGCATCACCCACAACCCCGAGGCCGCCCCGCTGCTGTGGGGCCGCGGGGTCGGGCTCGTGCTGAGCGGCCACACCCACGGGGGCCAGGTCCACATCGAGCGCGTGACGCGCCGCCTCTACAACTCCCTCTTGAAGATCCGCTACATCGACGGCTGGTACACCGAGCTCGGCCACCAGGTCTACGTGAACCCTGGCGTGGGGAGCTCGGTCCTGCCCTGGCGCTACGGGCGGCCCTCCATGCGCGAGGTCGCCATCCTCGAGCTCCAGGGCGGCCCGGTCATCCCGCCGGAGCCCCCCGATCGCGAGCGCGAGCAGGGCTAGCGGATCGCCGCCAGCGCCGCCTCCACGTCCGCTGGGACGTCGAGGGGCCCGCTCACCGCCCGCAGCGCGCTGGCCGGGTCCTTGAGGCCGTTGCCGCTGACGATGACGCCGACCGAGCTGCTCGCGTCGAGGATCCCGGCCCGGGTCGCGGCCAGCACGCCCGCGGTGGCGGCGGCGGCGGCGGGCTCGGAGAAGACCCCCGAGCGCGCGGCGCCCTCGGCGATGGCGGCCAGGATCTCCTCGTCGGTGACCGTGATCCAGGCCCCGCCGTTGCGGGCGATGGCCTGGAGCGCCTTGTCCGGGTTGCGGGGCACGCCCACGGCGATGCTGTCGGCCAGCGTGTCCGCCTGATCCTGGCGCGGCGGCCCGCCCTCGCGCGCGGCCCGGACCAGGGGCGCCGCCCCCGCCGCCTGCACGGCCAGCACCCGAGGCACCCGCGGGATCAGCCCAGCGGCGTGCGCCTCCTCCAGCCCGCGCACCACGCCGGCCACCGTGCAGCCGTCGCCCACGCTCACGCTCACCCAGTCCGGCACCTCGGGGCCCGTCTGCTCGGCCAGCTCCAGCGCCACCGTCTTCTTGCCCTCGATGAGGTAGGGGTTGTAGGCGGCGTTCCGGTTGAACCAGCGCTCGCGCCCCTCCTGGCCCACCGCCTCGACCACCGCCGCCGCCAGATCCCAGGTCCGGTCATAGTCGGCGTCCACCCGCAGCACGGTCGCCCCGAAGGCCCGGAGCTGCGCCACCTTCGGCGCCGGGGCGCGTCGGGGCACGAAGATCGTGGCGGGGATCCCGGCGCTGGCCGCCAGGCAGGCCAGGCTGCTGGCCGCGTTGCCCGTGCTCGCGCAGGCCACCCGGGCCGCGCCGGTCGCCAGTGCCAGGGCCACCGCCACCGCGCTGGGGCGATCCTTCAGGCTCGCGCTCGGGTTTCGCCCGTCGTCCTTCAGCACCACCGCCCGCACGCCCAGGTGCGCCGCCAGGCGGGGGGCCGGGACCAGCGGGGTCCAGCCGACCTGGAGCGGGGGCAGCGGGCAGCCCTCGGGCAGGGGGAGCAGCTCGCGGTAGCGCCACTGGTCCCGAGGCCGACCCGCGAGGCGCGCCGCCATCTGTCGGGGCGCGTCCGGGGCGTAGACCACCTCCATGCGCGCGTCGCCGCCGCAGGAGGGGCAGGTCCAGGTCCAGGGATCCTCGGTGTGCAGGGCGCAGCGCACGCAGCGCAGGCCCCGCACCCACGGCGGAAGGTTCAGCGGGAGCTCGAGCATGGGCCGGGCTTATCCCGCCTCGCGCGCCTCCGCCGGGGCCAGCTCCAGCTCCGGCGCCGCCGGGCGCTTCGCGATGTTCCGCAGGTACCAGGTGCGGAAGCGCAGGGTCGGCCCGTCGGTGGGGACGTTGACCTCCTCGCGAGGATCGGGGACCTCCGGCGGGTCCGAGCTCTCCAGCACGCGCTGGTCCTCGGCCAGGATGCGGCGGTTGACGCGGTCGAAGGCCCACACGAAGGGGTTGTAGCGCCCGAAGTTCCTCGCCGCGACCAGCATCATCCGCGTGTGGCCCTCGTCCTGGGGGACGCACCAGATGTGCATGCGCTGCACCGGGCCGCGGGGGATGGTGTCCAGGACCATCCCGTTCGGGCGCCGCCACCACAGCCCGCCCCCGTCCTGGCCGTGGTCGTCGATGGCGCTCTGGATGAGGAATCCCCCGTCATCGGGCGTCACCGTGAGCCGCATGCGGCTGTCCCGCTTCATCTTCGGCCGGATGAGCATGCCGATGGTGTAGCGGTGCACGTAGGGCAGGTGAGGGGAGTCCAGCATGTTCTCCATCGCCCGCGTCCAGTGGCAGCTCCAGTCGGCGCTGGTCTGGTAGGTGACGAAGCTCGGATCCATCAGCGTCTCGGGCACGTTCGGCTCCTCGTCCGCCAATTCGCCCGTGAACACCCAGATGAGCCCGCCCCGCTCGCGCGTGGGGAGCGCCACCGCCTTCGCCCGGTCGCGCGGGGTGTCGGGGTTGAAGGGGATGTGCGCGCAGCTCCCGTCGCCACGGAATTCCCAGCCGTGGAAGGGGCACTGCAGGCAGCCGTCCACCACCTTGCCCAGCGAGAGGGCCACGCCGCGGTGCGGACAGCGGTCGATGAGCGCATGCACGGAGCCCTCGGCGCGGAAGACCGCCACCTTCTCCCCGGCGAGGCGCACCTGCACGGGGGCGTCGCCGAGCTCGTCGCTGAACAGGACCGGGCTCCACTGGTTGGGGAACATCTCGAAGCGGGGCATGGTGTTTCCTTGTCTGTATGATCAATAAAATCACCACCGCGGGCCTTGCCGTCAAGGGCCTGAGGCATTATTTTTTGATCGTCTGGACAAGGAAACCCATGGCGCGCCCGGCGGGCAAGAAGAACGCAGACTTCGAGGCCAAGGCGAAGGCCCAGCTCTCGGCCCTCAGCCAGGCCTGGCTCGCGCTGGGCCCGGGGGCCTCGCTGCGGGAGCTCTGCGAGCGGGCCGAGCTCAGCCCGACGAACGTGCGCCACTACTGGGGAGACCGCGAGGCGCTGGTGCGGGCGATGCTGGAGCACCTGGAGAGCGAGGGGCGCCCGCACATGGAGCGCGCGGTGCTGACCCGGGGCAAGGACGCCGAGAGCACGCTGCGCCTCTTCCTGCACGACGTGGCCGGCGCCTGGGTGCGCTTCGGCGTGGGGCGCATCCACGGCGTGACCCTGGCCGAGGGCCTGGGGGTCTCGGGCGAGGCGGCCAGCGGACCCGCCTATGTCCAGCACATCCTGGAGCCCACCCTCCAGACCCTGGAGCGCCTGCTCCAGCGCCTGGTGCAGGAGGGGCAGCTCCCGCCCCTGGACGCGCGCGTGGCGGGGCTCGCCCTGCTGGGCCCCCTGGTCCTCGCCCTGCTGCATCAGGACAACCTGGGCGGCGCGCAGTGCAGACCCCTCGACCTCCCGAGCTTCCTCGACGCGCACCTCAGCGGATGGCTACGCGGCTACGCCATCGGATAGAATGTGTGCGAGGACCTCCGCACGGATGAGCCGACCCCACCTGACCCTGCACTCCGCGCCGCCGAGCGATCCCCATGAGATCGCCCGGCGCTTCCAGGAGGGTGACCGTCGGGCCTTCGGGATCCTCGTCGCGCCGGAGCTCGACGCGCTCTACACGCTCTGCCTGCGCGTGCTGGGTCGGGCCGCGGACGCCGAGGAGGTGGCGCAGGAGGCGCTGGAGCGCGCGCTGCTGGCCCATCGCCGCTACGACCCCAACCGCCCCTTCCGCGTGTGGCTCTTCACCATCGCCATCAACCGCTGCCGCGACCGCATGCGCGGCCCCTGGTGGGCCCGCGTCTTCCGCATGGAGAGCGCGCCGCCCCAGCTCACCCCCTCCTGCGCCGCGCTCCTGGAGCGCATGGACGAGGACGGGCGCGTCCGCGAGCTGCTGCTCCAGCTCCCGCCCATCTACCGGGAGGCCCTCTCCCTCTACCACCTGGAGGACATGAGCTACGCCGAGATGTCGGAGATCCTCGGGGTGGCGGAGCCCGCGCTCAAGCAGCGGGTCCGGCGAGGAAGGGAGATGTTGCGGCAGATGATCGACGCGCTGTATCCCGAGATGGGGCTGGCACGTAGAGAGGGGACGGAGGCCTCGAGTCCACCATGTCCAGAACCGCGGGACGCGCGCTCCTCGTAGCCCTGCTCGGCTGGACCCTCGTCTTTGGGGCCGAGGGCTTCGCCGCGCCTCTGCCCGCGGAGATTGAGCAGGAGCTGGCGCTGGCGCGTCAGGCGGGCCTCCCCACGGCCGGGCTCGCCGCCAAGGCCAGCGAGGGCCTGGCCAAGGGCGTCTCGCCGGCGCGTGTGGCGAGCGTGCTGGCGGGCATGCGCGAGGATCTGCAGAGCGCGGAGTCTCTGCTGGGGCCGCTGCCCGCGGGGCCGGAGCGGGATCGCCTCCTCGGCGCCGCGGCGGGCGCGCTGCACGCGGGCGCCTCCCCGGCGGCGGTGCGCGCGCTCCAGGATCTCCCGTCGGAGCTGCGCGCCCCGGCCCTCGACAGCCTCGGCGATCTGCTCTCGCTCTCCTTCGGTGAGGACGTCGCGGTGGGCCTCATCCGCGACGCCGCGCGCGCCCCCGGCGGGGCGGTGCGCATGAGCGATCTCGCACACGCCGCCGCCGCCCTGCTGGCCAGCGGCCTCTCCCACGAGGCGGCCATCACCGCCGTGGAGGAGAGCACGCGCGGGCGCCCCGAGGACAAGAAGAACCAGGGCAAGGGCAACGAGAACCCTGGCAAGGACAACAAAGGCGGGGGGAAGAAGTGAGCCTGCAGCGCTCCCCGGACGAGGGGCTGCGGACCCACCGCGCCCCCCCTGAGCTCCTCGATCAGGCGCTGGCCGCGCATGGTCGGCGCGTGGAGCGGCGCAGACTCGCGCTGGTGGCGGTGACCCTGCTCCTGGTGGGTTGGGCCGCGGGCGTGGCCCACCTGCGCCTCTCGCCCGAGCGCGCGCCGGATCCCATCCTGGCGGAGCCGGGCGCCGCGAGCCTGGTCGAGCTGCTGGAGCTGCGGGCCCCCGAGGCCAGCTCCGTGGCGGTGGCCGGGAGCTGGAATGAGTGGCAGGCGACGCCGATGACGGAGCGGGACGGGACCTTCTTCACCCTCGTCAAGCTCCCTCCGGGCCGCTACGAGTATATGTTCATCATTGATGGACAGCGCTGGGTCCCAGATCCCGAGGCGCCCCTCACCCGCGACGATGGGTTCGGGCGGCGCAACTCGGTGCTCGACATCTGAGCCGCGGGCGGCCCTCCTGGGGCTGGGCCTGGGCGTCATGCCGCCCCTGGGGCCCGCGCTCCCGCCGCCTCGCCCGGAGCCCTGGTTCTTCGAGGCCAGCGCGCTGGGCGGCGCGGAGCTGGGGGGTCCGCTGGTCCCGCTGGCGGAGCTCGTCGGCCTGGGCGTCTTCCGGTCCAGCGTGGGGCCGCTCCAGGCCGGGCTCGTCTACCAGGGTGATCTGCGGGCCAGCTTCTTCGAGGGCGCCGCGCTGGCCGATCTTCACGCGCTGGAGGCCAGCCTGGGCGTGGCCCGCTCCCCGCTGGGCCTCGAGCTCGGCCTCTCGGGCAGCGCCGCCAGCGCGCCCTGGGGAGAGCTGGCTCTCGGCGCGCACCTGGGGACGCCGTCGCCGCTGGCCCCGCTCCGCTTCGGGGTGGGCCTGGGCGGGGTCTGGCGCGCGGACGAGGTGCGCGGGGCGCCGGGTCTGGCGGCGGAGGCTCGCGGGGAGCTGCGGGTCGGCTCGCGCGCCCGGATGCTGGCCTGGCTGGATCACCGCGCCTTCGGGGAGCGCGCGCCCTCGCTCACCGGGATGGGCATGGGCTACCGCTACAGCGTCCTGCCCGCGGTCGGCCTGCGCGGGGCGATGGGCCTCTGGACCTCGCTGGGGGAGCCCGGGAGCGTGTGGGCCGATCAGGTCGCCTCGGGCGAGGTGCTCGCCACCTTGACGCTGGGGGCCGAGCTGAGCGGGCCCGCCGGTTGGTCGCTGCCCGTCGTCGTCTCGCTCTACGATGATCTGACGGGCGGGAGCCCGCTCTCGGCCACCGCCCGCGTGGGCCTCTCCTGGTCGCGCGCCTCCGCCTCGCGCCCGCCGGAGCCCCGGTCGGTGGAGCTCTGTCTGCCCGCCCCCGGCGCGGAGGAGGTGGGCGTCTGCGGGACCTTCACCGGCTGGGCCGACGTGCCGATGGAGCGCCGCGCCGACGGGCTCTGGTGCACCTCCCAGGTCCTGCCCCCGGGGGTCCACACCTACGTCTACCGGGTCGATGGCGTCGTCGTGACCCCCACGGACGCGCAGATGGTCCGCGAGGACGAGTTCGGCGTGCGTCAGGGCGTGCTGGTCGTGGGGCGCTGAGCGGCCGTCGCGGCCTCCAGCGCCTTCCACGGGCTGTCGCCCTTGCCCGCCTCCCGCCGCACGTCCTCCATGAAGGCCAGCAGGTCGCCGCCGTTCTTCTCCAGCAGGGCCTCGAAGATGGGGCGCCGGTCGTTGTAGGTGCGGAACTGGATGAGGCGGGCGTTGTTCCAGGTCCCCTTGCGCGCCGCGCGCACCGCCCAGTCCCCGTCGTGGAAGGGGGCGGCGGCGACCAGCGCGGGGAAGGCGGCGAAGATCTCCGCCTTCTTCTGGCGCTTCTCGTCGTCGGAGAGCGCCTTGTCCTTGTAGACGGCGTCCAGGCGCTCGTAGAGGTCGCGCTGCAGCCGCCGCCAGAGGAAGGCGTCCTCCTCGTCCTCGTGGGCCTTCCGGAGCTGCGGCGAGTCCGGGCCGAAGCGCGAGATGACGTATCCCTCGGCCGCCACGTCCCCGACGAAGCTGGCGAAGCTCTCGTTGAAGGACACGCTCCCGCGGATCCACACCGTGGCGTGCGCCAGCTCGTGCAGCACCAGCTTCGCCACCTCGTACTCGGTGCCGTCCAGCATCCCCGGCAGCAGGGGGTCGGAGAACCAGCCGAGCGTGGAGTAGGTCCCGATGCGGCGCTGGTAGACGTCCAGGCCCTCGCCCTCCAGCTTCTGCTTCCAGCGCTCGAGGTCGCCCTCGTCGAAGAAGCCCAGGTAGGGCACGCGCCCGACGACGGGGAACCACCAGGTCACCGGCTCGAAGGACAGGGGCTGGCAGGCGGAGATGTTCCACATCTTCCGGTCCCAGTCCAGGCTGACCGTCTGGTAGGCCTTGGTCGGCTTGAGCCCGATCTCGTGGCCGTAGAGCTTGATGTCCTCCACCCGCTCCAGGCCGCGCAGCAGCTCCGGGCTCACGTCCGGCCGCGCCCGCACCTCCTCGAAGCTCTCCCGGCTGGCCAGCAGCTCCCCCTGGTACCAGGCCGAGCGGATCACGTAGCCGGCGCGACAGCCGGGCACGAGCAGCGTGGTGACCGTCAGCAGGATGAGGGCGAGCCCCAGGTGTCTGACCTTGCCTGTTATCTTTTTCATTCGGGCTTCGCTCCGGCGAGGTGTTCCCGAGGTGTCACCGTCTCGTCACACGCGGCGGGTAGATTTTGGAGCATGAACATCACCGAGGACATCGTGGAGCCCCTGGAGCGCCTGGCGCTCTCGGATCTGGATAGCCTCCCGCTCGGCCGAGCGCTCGCCCTGGCGCGCGCCTGGTGCCGGGAGGCCCACCTGGACGAGGCGGCCGCCCTGCTGCGCCCCCTCGTCGTCGGCGCGCCCACCGGCTCGGATCCGGCCGCCCTGCGCGGGCTGCTGGGCCTGGACGGCGCCGCCCCCATCCCCGTCGCGCTGGAGGTCCTGGCCGCCCGGACCCCGAGCCCGCAGGTCGCCTCGCGCCTCACCCGCGCGGCGGAGCTCGCCTGGGACGCGGCCCTGCCCTGAGCTGCGTTAGCCTCCGAGGAGGAGGTGCGGGGTGCGGGCGCTGATCTTCTGGAGTGTGGCGGCCTGCGCCGCGGACAAGGGGGGCGGGGAGAGCTCGCCCGAGCCGAACGAGACGGGCGGCGAGACGGGGGGCGAGACGGGCCAGGACACCGGCGAGGGCTCTGGCTTCGCGCTCCCCTGCGACCGGACCGTCCCGGACGATCACGAGAGTGTGGCCGAGGGCCTCGCCGCCTCCGAAGACGGCTCCGTGCTGTGCGTGCGCGCGGGGACCTGGCCCGCGCGGCTGGAATTCGGTGGTCGCAATGTGATGATCGTAGGGGAGGGGGCCGGGGAGACCATCCTGGACGGGGAGGGGATCGGGCGGGTCGCGGACCTCTCCGCGGGGGAGGGGCCGGAGGCCGGGCTCATGGATCTGACCCTGAGCGGGGGCCTGGCCGACGGGGGCGCGGGTCTGCGCGTGCTGGAGCCCGCCGCGCCCACCTTGAGCGGGCTGGCCCTGGAGGCCAACGCATGCGCCGGTCTGGAGAGCACGATCCGTGGGGTCGGGCTCTACGCGGAGGGCGGTGAGTTTCGGGACGTGGAGGTCTCGGAGAGCGCCTGCGCGCTGGACCTGAGCGGCGGGACGAAGATCTACGGGACAGGGGCCTATGTGACCGGCGCCGTGGACGCAGACGGGGTGACGGTGGCGCGTAACAGCGGTTACGCCTACGAGATCACGGGGGCCATGGTCGCGAAGGATCTCTCGGGGAGCCTCCAGCGCCTCACGGTGCGCGGCAACGTCAGCGAGGCCACCCTGTCCTGCGTGGGCGGCGGGCTCCACCTCTCGGGCGGGACCTCCACCGCCAGCCGCCTGGACATCCGGGACAACCGGTGCGCGTCCGAGGGCGAGGTGCGCGGGGCGGGGCTGCACGTCTTCGTGGACGGCGCGCTCACCCTGGAGAACGTGATCGTGGCGGGCAACGTCGCGGAGGCGGGCGGGGCCGTCAGCGGGGGCGGCGCGCGCCTCAGCGGGACGGTGACGCTGGCGCAGGCGGACCTGGTGGGCAACCAGAGCGCGGGGGAGCGGGTGGAGGGCGCCTCGCTGGCCCTGGAGGGCGTGATTGTCGCCAGTAACATCGCGTTACAGGATGATAATGTGATCGCCGAGGGTGGGGCCGCCGTGTGGGCTTATGGGGGCAGCGTGGACCTGGCCTGGTGCGGCTGGGGGGAGTCGGCCTCCTTCGGCGGCGCCCTGTCCGCGCCTGCGGCTGGCGAGGAGCATCTCTATGAAGACGCGCGTTACATCGATGTCATGTCAGCGTCTCCCCAGGACTGGGACCTGCGTCTGCAGGGCGACTCACCGCACCTGGACGCCGGAGACCCCGACCGCACGGACGAGGACGACGGCACGCGCAGCGACATCGGCGCCTACGGCGGGGCCGGGATGTGAACCGCGCTCGCCAGGGCGGAGGCCCAGTAGGGCGAGCCCTCGGCGAGCTGCCGCACGTAGCCCAGCACGTCCTCCCGGGCCTCGGACCCCAGCCGGGCGAGGGGCACCACGTCTCGCGCGGGGACATGACGTAACGTGAGGTTGATGCGCCGCGTGCGGAAGCCGGCGACGGCCGGCGGGAGGTCCAGCTTCGCCTTGTCCTCCACGCGCTGGACGCGGTGCAGCAGCCCGTCCTTCCACAGCGGCCCGCCGAAGACCTGTAGCGCGCTGTCCTCCAGCCACTCGGTCTTCACCGGCGGCCCGCCGTCCCGCCCGCGCCGGACGAACTGCAGCCGGGCGCGCTCGCCGAAGGAGAGGGAGGCCACCGGGCCGGGCTCGCGGTCCATGTGGTCGCCCACCCGGGCCACGTCCTCCCAGCGCCCGTCCACCAGCCGGCTCCCGTAGAAGTTGATGAGGCAGGTGTCCAGGCGCCAGCCGGCGGGGACGTCCGAGGCCGGGAAGCCGCGGCGCACGCGCTCCTCGATGGCGTCGGCCAGCCGGCGCAGCACGGGCGGGAAGGGCTCCACCTCCACCGCGCAGTCTCGGGTGCGGCGGGGCGGCTCGTAGTAGCCCAGGCAGGCGAACTGCCAGTTCCCCAGCCAGTAGACCGGCCTCAGCAGCCCACGCTGCGTCTCTCCCCTCGGCGGCGCGCGGCGCGTGGAGTAGCGCAGCTCCCACAGCGGGCGGAGGGTGGCGATCCAGCCGAGCAGCTCCGCCCGGTCCTCGGGGGAGACCCAGTCGGGGAGGTAGAGGTAGGAGCGGGCGGCGGCGTGAGGGTGCGCGGGGGGAGGAGGCACGGGCGGACCTGTAGAGGCGCACAGTCTACTTTCCCGGGAGCGATCTGACGAGCGCCCCTCAGCCTCGCCGGAGCCCCTCCCCCAGCTCCCCCAGGAAGGCCCGCAGCCCGTCCTCGCTCACGACGGCGCGCGGCGCGACCGCGCTGAGGTCCAGCCCCTCGTCGTCGCCGGAGATCAGGATCAGCAGCGGGTTGCCCATGTTCTCGGGCGGGATCCACCAGGCCCGTCGCGCCTGGAAGCCGGGGCAGCTCAGGCGTCCCAGGTCCATGCGCCCGAGGTTGGAGACGGTGGCCACGGCGTCGAAGCGGTCGGCGCGCAGGCTCTGCAGCGCGGCGCGGCGGGCACCCCAGGAGAGCAGCGAGAGCGGGAGCCAGCGGAGGCCCTCGGCGCGGGAGAAGACGTCGGCGGCGCGCGCGCGCAGGCTCTCGAGCTCGCCCTCGTGCGTGAGCTGCGCGATCCCGGTGAGGTTGCCGCCAGAGGGCTGGCCGGGAGGGCGCAGGTCCACGGGCACGCTGATCCGCGCGCCCTCGCGCCGGGCCCAGATCGCCCGCAGCACCCGCCGCAGCGCGCCGCGGGGGGAGGTCTGCACGCGCAGGTGGGCTCGGTGGCAACCCCAGGGCGCCTGGGGGTCGGGGGGGCCGAAGAGGGAGGGCTGGTCCAGCGGGGGGGCGGGGCCGCGGGTGGCGGGCGGCGGGAGCAGGGTGCCGACGGGCTGGACGGGCTCCCCGCGCAGGGCGGCGAAGGTGTCCTCGGCCCAGCGGTGGGCGGCGCGGCCGTCGGCGAGGGCGTGGTGGACACGGAAGCTGATGGCGCCGGGCTCCAGCACGATCTCGGCGGCGGGGCCCTCCCAGGGGTCCAGCCTGCCCTCGGCGCGGGCCACGCGCGGCGGCCGGTCCATCACCACCGCGCTCCAGCCCAGGCTGCCCACCACCCGCCCGGCCATCCCCGGGTGCTGAGGCAGGGCGCGCTCCACCGCGTCGGGGTCCAGCGTGCCCTCGCCCTCCACGCGCAGCCCGAAGGCGAAGCCGGGCAGCAGGCGCTCCGCGACCAGCCAGGCGCGCTCCATCGGGTGCAGGGGTCGGCGCGCCAGCAGGGCCTCGCTCATGAACCCCGATGTATCCCGTGGGAGTCCACGGGCGCATCTGGACCGCCGCTTCGCGTCGCTTGTCGATCGCCGGGACTGAATGTATGTTCCGATCGCGCCGTCCTTCTGACGCGCCTGTCTTCCTGCTCGAGGCCAAGATGCGCTCCTCCCTCTTCGCTCTTCTTTCCATCAGTCTTTTCGCCTGCCGTGACAAGGAGAGCCCGCCGCCGGAGACGGGCGAGCCAGAGGAGACGGGCGAGACCGGCGAGGATCTCGACGGGGACGGGGACGGCTACGCGGCGAGCGAGGACTGCGACGACACGAATTCGGCCATCCACCCGGGATCCGAGGAGACGTGCAACGGCGTGGACGACGACTGCGACAGCCAGGTGGACGAGGAGGTCAGCGGGACCTGGTACACCGACTCGGACGCGGACGGCTACGGGGACGACGGCTCCGCGGTGCAGGCCTGCGAGCAGCCCGAGGGCGCGGTGAGCACAGGCGGTGACTGTGATGACAGCGATCCGGCTTACAACCCGGGGGCCGTCGAGAGCGACTGTGAGGATCCCAACGACTACAACTGTGACGGATCGACCGGATACGCCGACGCCGACGGTGATGGCTTCGCCGCCTGCCAGGACTGCGACGACGCCGACGGCAGCGAGTTCCCGGGCGCCACGGAGGTCTGCGACGGGGACGACGACGACTGCGACACGGAGATTGACGAGGAGGGGGCCACCGGCGGCGCTGTCTGGTATCGTGACCAGGACAGCGACGGGTACGGCGACCTCAGCGTGACCGCCACGGGCTGCACCGCGCCGGAGGGTTATGTGGCCGACGCGACGGACTGCGACGACGGGAGCTCCGACATCAGCCCCGGCGCCACGGAGAGCTGCGACGACCAGGACAACGACTGCGACGGCGAGACCGACGAGCCCGGCGCGGAGGGCGAGCCCACCTGGTACGCCGACGCCGACGCCGACGGATACGGGGACCCCGACGTCTCGACGATGTCCTGCGACGTGCCGGATGGTTATGTCGAGTACAACACGGACTGTGACGACACGGACGCGGCCTACAACCCCGGCGCCGTGGAGTCCTGCGACGATCCCGAAGACTACAACTGTGATGGATCCGTCGGCTACGAGGACGCCGACGGCGACGGCGTGGCCGCCTGCGAGGACTGTGACGACTCGGCGGTCACCGTCTACCCTGGCGCCGAGGAGCTCTGTGACGACGTCGATGACGACTGCGACGGGACCATCGACGAGGACGACGCGCTGGACGCGCTGACCTGGTACGCCGACGGAGACGCCGACAGCTTCGGGGACGCGACCCGCTCCACCCGCGCCTGTGAGGCTCCTGACGGCTACGTCGCGGACATGACCGACTGCGACGACACGAAGGACGACGTCAACCCGGACGCGCTGGAGCTCTGTGACGGCGAGGACGACGACTGCGACGGGACCACAGACGAGGACGACGCGGTGGACGCCACCACCTGGTACACCGACGCGGACGCGGACGGTTACGGCCTCGACGACAGCGCGGCGCCGAGCTGCACGGCCCCCGACGGCGCCGTCCCGGTCGGCGGTGACTGCGACGATGACGACGACAGCGTCAACCCGGACGCCGACGAGACGTGCAACGAGGTGGATGACAACTGTAATGGATACACGGACGAGGGTGCGGTGGACGACTCGACGTGGTACGCGGACTCCGACGGGGACGGCCACGGCGACCCGGAGAGCTCGACCTCGGCCTGCGAGCTGCCCGACGGTTACAGCGCCGACGACTCGGACTGCGACGACAGCGACGACGCGATCTCGCCGGACGCCAGCGAGCTCTGCGACTCCGTGGACAACGACTGCGACGGCGCTACGGACGAAGATGACGCGATCGACGCCGAGACCTGGTACATGGACGGCGACGGCGACGGCTACGGAGACGCCGACAGCGCGATGACCGCCTGCAGCGCGCCCGAGGGCTACGGCGCGGACGCGACGGACTGCGACGACGCGGACGTCTCTATCTACCCGGGCGCCGACGAGACCTGCAACGACCTCGACGATGACTGCGACGGTAGTCGGGACGAGGGCGCTCTGGACATGACCACCTGGTACGCTGACGCGGACAGCGACGGCTATGGCGATCCGTCTACGACCTCCGAGGCCTGCGACGTGCCGAGCGGGTACACCGACGAGGCGACAGACTGCGACGACGGCGACGGCGACGTCAACCCCGGCGCTGAGGAGCTCTGCGACGACCAGGACAACGACTGCGACAGCGACGTGGACGAGGACGCCGTGGACGTGTCTACATGGTACCTCGACCATGACGAAGACGGCTTCGGCGTCGCGACAGCGACCATGGAGAGCTGTGATCTGCCCAGTGGGTACGCCGACAACACCGATGACTGCGACGACGCTGACGCCGACGTCAACCCGGACGCGGACGAGGCTTGCGACGGCGAAGACAACGACTGCGACGGGGACACGGACGAGTCTGGCGCCAGCGGCGGGATCACCTGGTACGCGGACGGCGACGGTGACGGTTACGGCGACCCCGATCGCAGCGAGAGCGCCTGTGAGGCGCCGAGCGGCTACGTCGACGCGAGCGGAGACTGCGATGACGACGACGCTACCGTGTACACGGGCGCCGCCGAGGTCTGCGGCGACGGCATGATCCAGGACTGCGAGGGGACGGAGGCCACGGCGATGGACGAATGCGCCCTCGACGGCAGCTACGCCCTCTCGACGAGCGCCTGGGCGAGCTTCTACGGCGAGAACGCGACGGACAACACGGGCTTCTCCGTGGCGGGTCCCGGCGACCTCAACGGAGACGGCAACACCGACGTCCTGGTGGCGGCCAGCAAGGACAACACCGAGATGAGCTCGGCCGGCGCGGTCTTCCTCTGGAACGGCCCGGTGACCGGCTCCTACGCGAACAGCGAGGCCGACGCCATCTTCCGCGGCGAGGCCAGCGGGGATGAGGCCGGGCAGTCCGTCGCTGGCGCGGGCGACCTGGACGGCGATGGCTATCTGGACATCCTGATCTCGGCCCCCAAGGCGGACGCTGACTCCTCGAAGACCAACGTGGGCAGCACCTACCTGCTGCTCGGGCCCTTCTCGGGGGAGATGGGGCTCGGCTCGGCCGACGGCGAGCTGGTCGGCGAGGTCAAGGGTGACGTGTCGGGCCGCTCCGTGGCGCCGGTCGCGGACTGGGACGACGACGGCACACGGGACGTAGCCATCGGCGCGGCCGGCGACGACAGCGCGGGCGACTGGTCGGGCAAGGCCTATGTGCAGCTGGGGCCGGTCTCAGGCAGCACCTCGCTGTCCGGCGCCTGGCTGGAGGTCTCGGGCGAGGCCACCTACGACTATGTCGGCCGCTGGCTGTCGGGTGGCGAGGACGTCAACGGCGACGGTTACCCCGACCTGCTGATCGGCGCGAACGGGGAGGACACGGGCGGCGCCACCGCGGGCGCGGCCTACCTCATCCTCGGGCCGGCGAGCGGGGCCATGTCCGCGGGCGACGCCGACGCGAAGCTCACGGGCGGAGCGGGCAACGACCAGGCGGGGAGGGCCGTGGCGATCGTGGACGACACGGACGGGGACGGCCTCTCCGACCTCCTCGTGGGCGCCTGGGGCGCGGACACCAGCGCGTCGAACGCGGGCGCGGCCTATCTCTTCCAGGGAGCCCCCAGCGGCGTGGTCTCGTTGCCCTCGGCCGACGTGGTCTTCACGGGCGCCTCCAACGGCGACCGCCTGGGCATCGGCGTGGACAGGGCCGGGGACGTCAACGGCGACGGGGACGCGGATCTCCTGCTGGGCGCCCAGGGGGTAGACACGCTGGCCACGGACGCTGGCGCCGCCTACGTCTTCTACGGGCCCTACACAAGCGGCACACACAGCGCGTCCGCGGCCGACGTGAAGCTGATCGCGGGCGCCAGCACGGGGGCCCTGGGTTGGGCCGTCGCGGGGGTCGGGGACACGAACGGCGACGGCGCGGACGACGTGCTGATGGGCGCCACCGGCGATGACACGGTGGCCACCAACGCCGGCTCGGCCTGGCTCATCGGCGGCGGCTTCTGAGCGCGATAGGGGCACGGCATGGTGCCCCACCGCTTCGGCCTGCTGCCTGAGGATCTGGCCCGCCTTCTCCAGGAGGCGGGTCAGCCCTGCACGCTCGACGAGGCGCGCCGCGTCCAGGCCAGCCTGCTCTCTCTCGGACGCGCGGACGGTGGGGGCGTCCGCCCCGTCTCCTCCCGCGTGAACGCGGCGTTACAGGCGTATACGCGCTGGGAGCCCCTGCGCGTGCTGGAGCGCGTCCCGGACGAGGAGGACGGGAGCCTGCGCTATCTCTTCGAGAGCGGCGACGGCGCCGTCTTCGAGGCCGTGCGCATCCCCCTGGAGCAGCCCGGGCGCTTCACACTCTGCCTGTCCTCCCAGGTCGGCTGCGGGATGGCCTGCGACTTCTGCGCGACCGGCCGGATCGGGCTGCGCCGGGACCTGGAGCCCTGGGAGATGGTGGCCCAGTGGTGGACGGCGCGGGCGGAGGCTCCCGGCCGCATCTCCGGCGCCGTCTTCATGGGGCAGGGGGAGCCGCTGCACAACTATGAGGCCGTGATGCAGGCGGCGCGGGTGCTCTCCGATCCCTGCGGGGGGCGCATCGCGCGGGACGCGATCACGGTCTCCACCGTCGGGCTCGTGGCGCAGATTCGACGTTACACCGATGAGACGCAGCCATGGCGGCTCATCGTCTCGCTCAGCTCCGCCGTACCGGAGCGGCGCGCCCGCCTCCTGCCCGTGGCGGGGCGGGTTCAGCTCGATAAACTCGTGGAAGCGCTCTCGGAGCGCGCCGCGCGGTCCGGTGAGCGCGTCACCCTCGCCTGGGTGCTCCTGGGCGGCGTGAACACCGGTCCGGACGAGCTCGACGCCCTCGCCCAGCTCTCCCGGCGCCTCCCCATCCGGCTCAACCTCATCGACGTCAACGATCTGCGCCCCCACGGCTACCGGCGGGCCACGGATGAGGAGCGCGAGCGCTTCCTGGACGGCCTCGCCGCGGCCCGGATCCCCTTCGTGCGGCGCTTCTCCGTGGGCCGGGGCCAGCGCTCCGCCTGCGGGATGCTGGCGGGCGAGCGGATGGGCGTGTAACGTCGATGTTCAGCGCTTTGTGATGGGCTCGGCGCGGCCCTCGAGCAGCGGGGGCAGGTCCGCCATCAGCTCCGGCCGCCGCCACAGCACCCGCGTCCGCCCGAGCTCGCCCTCGTGGTCCAGGCCCAGGTTGACCACGACGAAGGTGGCGGGCTGGTAGGCCTCGATGAAGCTCCGCGCAGAGCGGCTCAGCTTCGGCTCGCGCATCGGCGCCGCCTTGACCTCCAGGGCCAGCAGCCCGCCCGGCCTCTCCAGCACGAAGTCCACCTCCGCCCCCGAGCTGCTGCGCCAGTAGTGGAGCGTGTCCATGGGGTCCAGCGGGGAGAGGTGCTTGCGCAGCTCTCCCGCCACCCAGCTCTCCAGGAGCGGGCCGCGATCCTCGCGCTCCTCGAAGGGGAGCTCGCGCCGAAGCAGGGCGCTCTGCACGCCCGTGTCGCAGAGGTAGATCTTCGGGCGCCCGGTGAGCTCGGCGCGGCGGCCCCCGGCGAAGGGCGGGAGCACCTGGACCATCCAGCTGTCCACCAGGATGTCCAGGTAGCTCTGGATGGTGTCGCGCGAGACGCCGCAGAGGCTGGCCCACTCGGACGTGTTGACCAGGTTGCCGCTCTGACCGGCGAGCAGCAGCAGGAGGCGTCGGAAGGCGTCGACGTGCTTGATGCGGAAGAGATCCGAGGCGTCACGGATCACGAAGGCCTCGATGAGGCGCCGCAGCGTGTCCATGGGCGCGTCCCCGGTCCACACGGCCGGGTATCCGCCCTGAACCGCGTGCTTCAGGCACAGCTCGTGGAGCTGTTGCTTGCGCAGCAGCGGCGGCAGGTCGGGCAGGGTGGAGGCCAGCTCTCCCACGCTGAAGGGGTGAAGCGCCATGCGGACCGCGCGGCCGGCGAGGGACTCGCGGGTGCGGGCGTGGAGGTGGAAGGCGCTGGATCCGGTGACCAGGAGGGGGTTGGGCAGGCCCCCGTCGATGAGGCCCTTGACCAGGAGGCCGGGCTCCTCGAGGTGCTGGGCCTCCTCCAGGAAGATGGGGGTGTCGCTGGAGACGACCTGGGGCAGCTCGAAGGCCAGGCGCGCGGCCGAGCGGCACCAGGAGCGGATCAGCAGCTCCTCGCAGTTGAGGAAGAGGGGCGGGCGACCCTGGCGGACCAGCCAGCTCCACAGGAGGGAGGACTTGCCGACCTGGCGGGCCCCGACCACCAGATGCGCCAGGCCGCGGACGGGCCAGCGCTCCATCCCCGGCGTCCGACGGGCAATCCAACGGGAGGGGACGCGACGCTGGGCGTCCACGGGGAAACGCGCGGGATCCGCCAGCCAGGGGTTCAACGCGCGCAGCGTGTCCAGGAGCGGCATGTCCATGGATCGCGATTATCCCTGCTCAATGAGGTCGTCAACCGCACTTGTCAGGGTTGTATACGACCTGCACCCGCATTTATCAGGGTTGTATACGACCTGCACCCGCATTTATCAGGGTTGAATGCGCCCGCTGTCCGCGTTGGTCGGGGTTCCTCGCCATTATCCCCGCCGCGCCCGCGCCTCCGGCGGCACCTCGGCGTCGAAGCGGCCCTCGTTGGCCCAGCGGATCCACAGCAACACCTCCTCCTCCACCATGGTCGTGACCTTCTTGCGGAAGGGCTCCAGGAGGGCGGGGAGGTCGAGGTCGAAGTCCACGGAGCGGGCCGCGACGATGATGGTGCCGTCCACGGTGCGCGTGAGGGCCTTGAGCTTGAACTCCGCGCGGTCGGGGGCGGTCCAGCGGCCCGTGGGCTCGAGCTCGGGGTAGCGCTGCACGTAGCTGTCGAGCGCCTTCTTCGTCACCAGCCGGGCCAGGGGAGGGGAGAGGGCGTGGGGGATGGAGTGCTTCATCGGAGTCCCAGAGAGTAGATGTTATACGGGTGTTACATGAAGTTTCGCGTGTGCAGCGAGGACAGGCGCGCGGCCTCGGCCTCGGGGAAGCCCAGCCGCTGGAGGCGCAGCCGGCGGCCGGAGTCCATCTCCTCCTGGAGGGCCAGGACGGCGTCCCAGCCCCGCTGGAGCGCGCCCCCATCGTAGCCTCCGGCGGCCAGGAGGATGAGCGCGTCGAAGACCTCCTCGTTGAGACCCGAGGTGTGGCGCAGGGCCTCGTGTCGGCGCTCCACGGCCGCGGCGAGGCGGCGCAGCAGGGCGGGCTCGCGCGCGGCGTGGCGCTCGAGGTGGGCGAGCCCGAAAGCGACGTGGCGGGCCTCATCCTGGGCCGCCAGCCGGCAGACGGAGCGCGTGACGGGGTCGGGGGCGTGGTGATCGAGGAAGCGCAGCAGGGAGAGGAAGCTGCCCTCGCCCAGCACGGAGGTGAGGAAGCTGGCGAGCGCGAAGTCGGGCTCCTCCAGCAGGGTCTGGAGCGAGCGCTGGCCGCCCGCGGTGGAGAGCGCGGGGCTCGGGCGGCGCAGCAGGGCCCGGCGGGTGAAGACCTCGACGTGGCGGGCCTCGTCCGCGGCCTGTATCGCCAGGAGTTGCAGGATCTCGCGGAAGTGCGGGTGGGTGCTGGCCAGGAAGCGCGCCGGGACCAGCAGGGCGGCGACCTCGTTCTCGATGAGGAAGGTCATGACCTGGACCACGGCGTCCTCCACCTCGTCGGGGAGGGTGAAGGCGGCGGACCAGTCGATGTCGCCCACGGGATCCCACTGGGCGGCGGCGGCCTGCAGGTAGAGGCGGGCGGCGTCGTCGGTCCAGAGCAGGTCCTTTTTGTCGAGGGCGAAGGAGAACGCGGGCGTCCCTGCCTCCACCGCCGCCCCTCGCGCCGCCAGTCCCCAGCGCGGCGAGGGGTGATCGACCGCCCCGCCCGGCCCGCTCTCGCCTGCGCGCTCGGCGCCGGCCCAGCGCCCGGGGCCCGGCGCTCCCAGCCGGACCCCGCCCTCCTCCAGGCAGAAGCTGGAGCCCCAGCGCCGGGCCAGGGCGCGGGCGTGGACGGCGAGGGCGGGATCGTCCCCGGAGACCAGTAGGGTCTGGCCCGGGGACAGCGCCGCCAGCGCCCGGCGGAGCAGCAGGTGGCCGCCGCGGGCCAGCGAGAGCTCGCCCAGCTGGAGGCGCGGATCGCTCACCGACCGGCCAGGCTGGCCACGAAGGCGTCCAGGGTCCCGAAGGCGTCGCAGGCCGCCTCCAAGGCCGCGTATCCCTCGGTGCGCCCCGGTCGCCAGGCGCGCAGGCCCTCCAGCTCCATCAGGCCCCGCACGGCCGGGTCCTCCCAGGACATGCCCAGGAGGAGCTCCACGAAGCGGGCGAGGGCGGGCTCATCCACCCCGTCCAGGACCGTGAAATTACAGTGGTCGTAGGGCGTCGTGGCGTGGAGCACGCGCACGCTCCCGGCGGGCAGGGTGCCCTCGGCGGCGAAGGCCAGCAGGTTGCCGTCGATGAGGCAGGCCGCGTCCACCTCGCCCCGCAGGAGGGCCTGGGCCGCGACGCGCTCGCCGCCGATGTGATCGCCGTGCTTGCCCAGCAGCAGGTCGTGGCGGACGATCTCCGCCGAGCCCAGGTCCAGCCCGCGCTGAGCCAGCGACCAGAGCGGGATGATCGTGGCCTGAGGCGAGTCCGCCGCCCCGACCCCCACCCGCCGGCCCGCCAGATCCGCCGGCACCTGGGCTGGATCATCCGCCCGCACGATGACCACCGAGGCCAGATCCTGGTCGGTGTCCCGCATGGCCACCGCGCGCGCCGCTCGCCCCAGCCGTCGGGCGACCCGCTCGGCCTGCAGCCAGGCCAGGGGCGAATTCCAGGCGACGTCGATAATGCCCGCGAAGTGGGCCGCCACCTGGCGCTCGTAGTTGTGGAAGAGCACGTAGTCGAAGGCCAGCCCGCGCTCCTCGAAGAAGCGCTTGAAGCCGTCCCAGATGGTCACCACCTTGGGGTCGTAGGCCACGGCCCCGAGGACGAAGGGTCGCTCGCTCTGCATGATGGGCCTCCCTGGCTCAGAAGAGGGGCAGGCCGGCGACGGCCTTCCCGATGAAGTCGTACAGCACGTCGGTGGTCGGCCCCATGACGCTCGCCGCCTGCGCGTCGCGGAAGCAGCGCTCGACCCCCACCTCCTTGCGGTAGGCGGCGCCCCCGCAGACGCGCATGCCCAGCGCGGTCACGCCCAGCGCGGCCTCGGCCCCGGCGGCCTTGATCTCCAGCGCGCGCAGCATGGCGTCGGCCCGGCCCTCACCCAGCGCGGCGAGCGTGTCCTGCAGCAGCGCGCGGAGCTGGTCGGTCTGGAGCTTCATGCGGGCCAGATAGGCGCGGATGGTCGGCAGATCGGCCAGCGTTGTGCCCGCCTCCTGGTGGCGCGTGGCGCCGACGTGCGCGGCGGTGCCAGCGACGGTGGCCTCGCAGATCCCGAGGGCGACGGAGGCGATGAGCACGTTGAAGGTGGGCAGGACTACGCCCATCATGAGATCGAAGCCGGCGCCGTCCGGGCCCAGGCGCGCGGACAGGGGCAGGCGCACGCCGGTCGCGCGCACGGGGGCGCTGTCGTTGCCGCGCAGGCCGAGCCCGTCGTAGGCGGCCACCGTCTCCAGCCCCGCCGCCGCCCGGGGGACCAGCCAGAGCGTGGACAGGCCGTCGGCGCCCGCCGGCCGGGAGGACCAGACATAGGCCGTGGCGTGGTTGGCCGAGGTGATCCAGCTCTTGGCGGCGTCCAGCACCACCTCCTCGCCGTCTTCACGGGCGGTGGAGAGCGGCGCCCAGAAGTGGCTCCGCGAGCCCGCCTCGGAGAAGGCGAGCGTGCTGAGGTGCTGGCCCGCGGCGACCGCGCGCCGGGTCTGCGGGTCACCGTGGGCGGCGATCACGGCGGCCCCGCAGTAGTGCATGCAGACGACCATGGCGGTGGAGCCGCAGTGGCGGGCGACGCGCTCGACGACGGCGGAGGCGGCGTCCAGGCCGAGGCCCATGCCCCCGTCCTCGGGGCGCATGGTGAGGCCGAGCAGGCCGGCGTGGCCGAGGGCGGCGAGGGCCTCGGTGGGGAAGAGACCCTGGTCGACGCGGGAGGCGGCGGCGCCGATGGGGTCGAGCAGGAGGGGCTCGAGCAGCGAGAGGGGCGAGGACAGCGCGGACATGAGGACTCCAGGCGGCGCGCGCGCCACCCGGAGGCCGGCTAGCGTGCGCGCGGTGTGCTCGACCCGAAGCCTTCGGGTCGGGGGGTGATTCAGAGGGTGCGCAGCACGGGGCTTCTCCAGTGGAGTGGGCTCACGATAGCAGGCGCTCCGGCGAAGGTCGACCCGGATGGAAGGGTCGTGCTCTGGCTATCGCTCCCTATCGTCGATCCGTTCCGGGAGTATGCGGACAGAATATGGTCTGTTGACCCGTCATCACGAGGACGGATCGCCTCCCGCTGGATAAGCTCCGAGGGAGACCGGGGGAGACGGTCGAGAGCATTCAGCAGCCACAAGGCGGGGAGGTCGCGAATGGAGCACCTGGAGAGGGTCGCGGGGTTGGAGCGCGCGGACGGGCGGGCGGCGGCGGCGGTGGACGTAGCGTCCTGCCTGGTCGAGCGCGCCGGTCCGATGGGCGTCATGAAGCTGCACCGGCTCCTGTACTGCGCGCAGGCGTGGTTCCTGGCGGAGCACGGTCGCCCGCTCTTCGATGACCCCATCGAGGCCTGGGCCGCCGGCCCTGTGGTGCGCGGGGTCCACGAGGCCCTCGGCGGGCGCCTGCGGGTGAGCTCGCCCGCGGAGCTGCACGGGGACGCGGCGCGCCTGCGCTTCGACGAACGTCGAGCCTTGGACGCCGTGATACACCAGTACGGCGACTGCTCCGAGCGCAGCCTGGCCACCATCGTCCGCGCGGAGCGCCCCTTCCGGGAGGCGCGCCACCACGGCGAGCGCGGCGGGGCGGACCGGGTCATCCCGCGTGCCAGCCTGGTGGCCCGCTATGGGTCGGTGGCGCGGGCCTGAACCTCAGCGCCAGACCCTGGCCTCCGCGGCGCTCCCGAGCCCGGCCAGGAAGGCGTAGGCGATCTCGGCGTCGGAGAGCGCCGAGAGCTCCTCGCCGTCCAGGGCTCGGGTCGGCCGTCGCAGGATCTCGATCTCGGCCGCCACGCCCTCCGACCCGTCCAGGGCGCCGGCGCCCGAGCCCTCGGTGAGCTCGGGCAGCCCGCCCGCCGACAGCCAGATCTCGCCCAGGAAGGCGCGGGCCTCGGCGTCCTCGGGGCCCTGCACGGAGCCCTCCAGGTGGATGCTCTGGCCCGCCATCCCGTCCTCGGTGGTGGGCCCGCTGAGCCAGTGGATCGCGCAGTAGTCGAGCCCGCTGGCCGCCCCGGTCCCGTAGCTCTGGCGCTCGCCCGCCAGCAGATCCTCCACGAGGGTCGCGCTGTAGAGCGAGCTGTCCAGGGTCACGACGTGGTCGGCTCGGGCCGGGCCCCCGAGCAGGTCGAGGGGGCTCCAGGCGGCGAGGCCCGTGTCGACCTCGCAGGGATCGAGCTGCGCGCCGATGCTGGACACGCGGGCGGCGCTGAGCCGGACCGTGTAGCCGAGATCGGTGGTCCAGGTCCGCACACCGTCCTCCAGCGTGGCCTCGCCCCAGTCCACGCTGAGCGCGTAGCGGACGGTCTCGCCGGCCTCCAGGGAGAGCGAGAACGCGGGCGCGGCGCTGTCCTCGGGCGCGGCGCTGTCGAGGGAGCCTCCGCAGCCGACCAGGGCGAGCAGGAGGAGGCCCATCAGGGCGCCTCGCCCGCGCTGGGGGGAGGACCGCCGCCCTCGCCGCCGCCGCCCGGCTCCCCGCCGCCCTCGCCGCCCGGCTCCCCGCCGCCGCCGCCGCCGACCTGGATGTCCAGCTGGGTGGCGCCTATGCTCGACGAGGGGACCCCGCGGTAGCAGGCCTGGAGGAAGGGGAAGGTCATCGTGGCGTGGTAGGCGTAGCCGTCCGGCCCCTCGTAGCCGTTGCACATATCCAGCGGAACGACGCCCGCGTCCTGGGGCGAGACGTCCGAGTGGTCCACGTAGTCGTGGGCGCACCAGGAGTAGTCGTGCAGCACGCAGGCCTTGGCGACCTTGGAGCCGCTCGCCTCGCTCGAGTCCTCGAAGGTCTCGTAGTGACAGACGTACTCGCAGTCTTCCTCACCGTCGGGACAGCAGTCGTCGTCCGACGCGCAGCTCCGGCCCTCCAGGTTCAGGAGGCCGTCGCTGTCCGGGTCGCTGTCGGCGTTCTCCGCCCACTGGGAGAGCCCGGCGTAGTGCCAGGAGCTGCGGGCGCGCATCACGCTGGCGCAGGAGCCGTCGTCGTTGCGCTCGACGCACACGCAGGGGCCCTTGATCGGGTACCCGTCGAAGCTCCAGCCGACGATGCCGCTCTCCTCCGTGCAGTCGCCGTCGATCGCCGCCTGAAGGTCCCAGGCCTCGGCCACGTCCACGTAGGAGTTGGCGGGGGCGTTGTCCTCGTCCAGCTCGTAGCAGACCGGGTTCTCCGCGTGGTTGTGCCCCACGTCCGAGGTGTGGAATCCGCAGAGGTCCAGCGCGGTGGTCATGCCCGAGTAGTAGGAGTCGTTGGCCTCGCCCGTGGGGTACCAGTAGGCCGGGTTGCCGTAGGCGAAGGGCGTGTGGGCCTCGTTGGGGCCGAAGGTGGGCGAGCCGGCGATGGTGGTCCCGACCTGGTTCAGGCAGAGGATCTTGCGCGTGGTGGTGCCGGTGGCGGGGTCGTAGAGGTACTCGACGTCACCGTCTTCGTAGACGCAGCGCTCGCTGGGCTCGCGGTCGGTGTAGCCCGCAGGATCATTCACGTATTCGTTGTAAGCGTCCACGCAGGCGTCGTTGGTCTCCACGTTGTCCGCGGTCTCGTCGCCGAAGTTCTGGGGGTTGAGCGGGATGCGGTAGATCCACTTGCTCTCGACCAGGGCGTTGGGCGTGGTCCCCACGAAATCGTAGAACCCGACATCATTGGCCGCGATGTAGGCATAGTCGCTGTCGCAGCGCACCTCCACGCAGGGGTCCATGCTCTCGCCGTCGTTGTCCACCTCCACGCCGTCCAGGTTCATGAGGCTCTCGGCGATGGTGGCCCCGTTGCCCGTGCACTCGCCCAGGGTCCCGGCGTCGCTGTACAGCTCGGTGACGCGATCGAAGAGGGCGGTGCAGAAGTTCTCGCCGGCGGCGGTGTCGTAGACGGTCTCGCCCGTGTCGTCCACGGAGGTCGTCTTGTCGTCGCAAGCGCAGAGCAGGGCCAGGAGCAGGGTGGGTCGCATGTCGTCTCCAGTGCGGGTTCTGCAGGGTTGGACACGCGAGCCGCGGGGGTTGGCAACCCGGATTGATGTTCAGCGCGGGGGCTGGCCCGCGCGCGGCGGGGCCTCCTTCACCCAGGCGTCGAACCACCGGAGCTGCTCGGCCAGGACCTGCTCGACCGACTCGCGGGCCACGTAGCCGTGGAGCTCACCCGGCAGGATGAGCAGGCGGGCGGTGCCGCCCGTGCCGCGGATGGCGTCGTAGAGCTTCTCCGACTGCAACGGGACGGTGCCGGGGTTCTGGTCGCGCTCGCCGTGGATGAGCAGCAGCGGCTCGTTGATCTGCGGGGCGAACATCACCGGCGAGAGGTCCAGGTAGGTCTGCTTCGCCTCCCACAGCGTGCGGCGCTCGCTCTGGAAGCCGAAGGGCCGGATGGTGTGGTTGTAGGCTCCGCTCCGGGCGATCCCGGCGCGGAAGATGTCGGAGTGGGCCAGCAGCGTGGCCACCATCAGCGCGCCGTGGCTGTGGCCCCACACGCCCACCCGCTCGGGATCGGTGACGCCGAGGCGGGTGGCCTCGCTGACGGCGGCCTCGGCGTTCATCACGAGCTGCTGCACGAAGCTGTCGTAAGCCGTCTCGGGGTCGCCGATCACGGGCATGGAGGTCTCGGAGAGCACGGCGTAGCCCGAGAGCACCAGGAAGAGCGGGCTCGTGCCCCGGAGCTGCGTGAACGTCTGGTCGGAGCCCGCGATCTGGCTGGCGGTCGCCGCGTCGGAGTACTCGAAGGGGTAGGCCGTCAGCACCGTGGGCAGGCGCGTGCCCTCCTGGTATCCGGGCGGCAGGTACAGCTTGAAGGAGATCGTGACCCCGTCGGCGCGGGTGGTCGTGACCAGGCGCTTCTGCACCTGGCGCACGATGGGCGTTGGATCAGCGTAATGGGTGACCGCGGCGGGTGTGCTCTGGCGCTGCGCCTCCCCGGCGGGCGCGTCCGGGATCGGGGCTCCGAGCGCGCGGATCTGGAGGTTGGGCGGCTCCGTGGGCGACTCCCGGCGGGTGAGCAGCGTGTCCTCGTCCAGCAGGTCCACGAGGCTCTCGTAGGTGCCGGGGGCGGCGCGGAAGAGGCGCTCGACGCTCCCGTCTCGCAGCGAGCGGCGGTCCACGAAGGGGCGCTCTCCCTGCGCGCTGGCGCCGTCGCCGACCAGGAAGATGGCGTCCCCGCTCATCCGCAGGAGGCGGGCGCCGGTGGGGCTCCAGTGGGTCAGGGGCGTGCCGGGGTCTCCGTAGCGGTCCTTGGCGCTGTGATCCATGATTGTAACGGGTGTTACAGACGGATCGTCCGCGTTCAGCAGCCAGGTGCTGGTCCAGCGGCGCTCTCGCGCGTACTCCTCCACCAGCAGGGTCCCGTCCTCGCCCCACCACCAGCCCTGGATCCGGTGCCGGGCGCGCCAGAGCTCGGCGGGCGTGGCGCTGAAGGGGGCCTGTAACGTCATGAGATGGTCGCGATGCTCGGCGGTTCGCGCCGGGTCGCCGCCGTCCAGGGCCTCCAGCCAGACCAGGGTCGCGGGGGCGCTCTGCCGCCAGCCCACGGCGCGCGGACCCTCAGGCTCGCCCTGGATGGGCACCTCCTCGGCGGCGGGGAGCTGGAAGAGCGTCCGCTCCAGGCGACCCTGGGCGTCCCAGAGCTCGTAGGCGTGGGCGAAGCGGCCCCAGGCCACCCGGCGGGAGAAGGGCTCCTGGAGGCGGCGCACCAGCAGGTGCTGGCCGTCGGGGGAGGGCTGGACGCTGGCGTAGAGCCCCGGCTGGGAGAGGGGGCGCACGCGCCGGCTGTCCGCGTCCACCAGCGCGATCTCCGAGCGCGCCCAGTAGCGGAATTGCGCCTCGTCCTCGACGCTGGTCAGCAGATCGCGGGCCTCATACGTGCTGCTGGGGCCCGCGGCCTGAGTCTCCAGCGCGCGCGGGGCGGAGGGCGTCTCCGGGGCCGCGGGGGGTGGGCCCAGGTCCGCGGGCAGGGCCAGGACCAGCAGGGTCCGCTGGTCGGGCATCCACTGAAACTCAGCCCCCAGGAGCGGGTTCAGGTGGAGCTTCTTGACCTGTCGAGGGTCAGCCTCGAGGCTCCCTACCCACAGCTCCGGCCCGCCCTCGGCGCGCAGGGTGAGGGCGTAGCGTGCCCCGTCGGCCGACCAGCGGAAGCCCAGCACGCAGGCGCCCTCGGGCAGCGGGACGGGGCGCGGGGTCTCCTCTTCGCCCTCGGTCCGGGGGAGGGTGCGCAGCGAGAGCGAGCGGACGCAGCTCACGCCGTGGGGGGCGCGGGTGGCGGGGTCGAAGCGCACGCCGGCCAGGCGCAGGATGGGGCGCGCCACGTCGGCGAGCGGCGGGTAACGCTCCAGATCCGCCAGCATCAGGTGTTGGTGGTCCGGGCTGGCCCAGACCTGCGGGGGCTCCGGGGCGTGCAGGACCGAGAGGATCTCGGGCGGTGGCTGAAGCCAGCCGGGCTCGGCCGCGCTCGCCGAGAGCAGGAGCGCGAGGAGGGAGGCGATGAGGAGGCGCATGGGGCCCTGACTAACTGGCCTCGGGGGGCGGGGCCGCGCGCGACCAGGTGCCCAGGCCCAGGTAGGACAGGTTGAGGTAGCGGGGGGCGGCGTCCACGGCCGCCTCGTAGGAAAAATCTAAACTAATACGTTTATTGAATAGGGAGAGATGGAACAGGCGCAGCTCCAGCCCGCCGGTTCCGTGCATTCGCCCCGAGGCCAGCGCCGTGCGCGAGGGCTCCAGGTAGGTGCCGGCGCGCAGGCGGAGGCGGTCGGGCCAGGCTTCCAGCTCGGCGCCCAGGCGCGGGGAGAGCGTGCCCGCCGCGCCTTTCGCCACCTCCTGCCCCAGCATGAGCGCCTCCAGCATGAGCGCGCCGTCCACGGGGGCCGCGTAGACGAGGTCCGCCGCCGCCCGGAGGGGGAGCGAGTTGGCCCGCCCCGGCGCGAGCTCGCCCCGCCAGGCCAGCCCCAGCGCCAGCTCCATCGGCACCCGCGCCTCGTCCGCGTTCACCACCTCCACGCCGTCCAGCTCCCGCGTGGTCACGCCCTGGCGCCAGACCAGCCCGAGGCCCAGGTGCGGGCGCCTCAGCCGCAGGCCCGCCTCCAGGCCGACGCCGCCGAAGCGGTCGGGCTCCAGCCCGTAGCGCGTGTTCGCCGCGCCGACCCGCAGGAGCTGCACGCCCCCACCCAGCACCAGCCGGTCCTCCCACAGCGCGCCGGAGAGATCGATGTGGGTCTGGTTGATGTTGACGGTGTAACGGTCGATCCCATCGGTTGGAAGGATCTCCTCCAGGTAGTACCGGAGCTGCCCGTTCACCACCGACAGGGCCAGGTCCCGGTAGCCCAGCGCCCCGCCGAGGTTGAACATGCCCCCGCTCCAGCCCTCGGCCGTGCCGATATTGCCCAGGTCCACCGGGTTCTTCGGCCCCACGCTCAGCGTGGAAAACGAGGTGCTGTAGGTCAGCGGGTCGGTGTCCGCGGGCCCGCGGCTGGCCGCCGCGGCGGGGTTGTAGAAGGCGCCGTCGGATCCGGTCGCGCCGCCCACGCCGGCCCCGCCCATGGCCAAGGTCTCGCTGTTGGTCAGCACCACTGAGCGCGTCGCGTCGACCACGACGGGCTCGGCGAGGACCAGGGGGAGCAGGGCGAGGGGGAGGGCGAGCACGCCCTATCTTCGCATCCGGAGCGTCTCCTGATCCAGCTCCGCGACCTTCGCCGCCTCCGCGTGCCAGAACTCCGGGCGCCAGAGCGCCTCGAGCTCGGCCACGGTCTTCCCCTGCTGCTCCACCCAGGTGAAGTACTTCTGGTTGTGCCAGCGGCGCCGCACGGGCATGGTCCCCTCCAGGACCATCGTGGGGGCGCTCTCGCGGAAGAGGTCGATGCGGCGGCGGGCGACGTCCTCGGTCTGCGGGCCCTCCACCTCGTCGAGTCGGCGCATGACGGAGGGGTAGCGGTCGAAGCCGTCCGTCGCGACGGTGACGACCACCTTGCCCGCGCCGAGCTGGTAGTAGCGGGCCGTCTGGATGGCCGCGAGCACATTGCACACGCCGCTCATCCCGAAGAAGCCGTCGAGACGGGCGAGCGTGTCCGCGTCGAGTCCGAGCTGGCGGGCCAGGACCTCGCGTCCCTCCTGGAGGAGCTGCGTCCCGCGCAGCGTGTCGCGATCGTGCACACAGACCAGCAGGTCCGTGTTGCGAACGTTGTGAATCCAGGTGACGTGCTTGTCCCCGATGCCCTCGATGGCGTGCGCCCCGTAGCCCACGTTGTACAGCGTCGGGCACTCCTGAGGCTCCACCGCGACGGCTTTGCAGTCCGGCCAGCGTGCCTTCAGGTGGTCGGCGGCGGCCAGCGTGCCGGCGCTGCCCATGGCCGAGACGAAGGCCGCGACCTTGCCGTCGCCGATGCCGCGCGTGCCGAGCTCCCAGGCCAGCATCGCCGCGGCCCCGCCGGTGACGTGGTAGTGGAAGCGGTAGTTCCCCATCTCCTCGAACTGGTTCAGGATGCGGTTCTGCGGATCGCGCCGCAGCTCCCAGACCTTGTCGTAGATCTCCTTGACGTTGCTCTCGCTGCCCGGCGTGGCGATGACGCTGGCGCCATAGGCCCGGATCTTCTCGAAGCGCTCGGCGCTCATGTCCTCGGGCAGCACGACCAGGCTGCGGAAGCCCAGGCGCGGGCCCACCCAGGCCCCGCCGATGCCGAAGTTGCCGGTGCTGGGGAAGACCAGGGTGCTGCCGTCGGGCGTGATCTCGCCGGCCACCAGCTTCTCGCGGGCGATGCTGTACCCTGGCCCCACCTTGTGGCTGCCGGTGGGGAAGTGTCGGCCGCTCATCACCACGATCTCGCACTCGAGCCCGGTCAGCGCGCGGGGGAGCACGAGGTGGGAGATCTCGCCGTCCGGGCGGCGCCAGCACATCTGGAAGAGGTGGATGGGGTCGAGCGGGTCCTTGGACGCGAGCGCGGCGGCGCGGATGGCGTGGGGCTGGCGCTCGGGGTGGAGCAGCTCGTCCAGGGTGGGCAGCAGGGGCAGGCTCATGAGGCGTCCTCATTGCGGGGGGCGTCGGCGTGGGGCGGGATCCAGGTGGGCAGATCCGAGCGGGAGAAGGCGTCCAGGAAGAGGCGGAGCGTGGTGGCGAGGCGCAGGTCCAGCTCGCCCGCGCCGCTGGCCGAGACGGGGCGATCTCCCTCCAAGACGAGCTCGCCCGCGCCCGTGTCGAGTCGGGCGCGCTCCCCCGAGCGCGTGTACGCGAGCAGGCCCTCGGGGCGGCGCCACCACAGGGTCCGTCGATCCGGCGAGAGCAGGAAGCCCGTCCGGTCGGGGTGGGCCTCCCAACTCTCGCGGGAGAGGAAGAGGTTGGGCTTGGACAGGTAGGGCCCGCCGTCCTCGGGGCACCAGGGGTCGCACTGGCCGCAGAGGTTGCAGGCGTCGACCACGTTGCCGATCTGGTGGCGTTTGCCCACGATCAGCGGCTCGCCCGGCTCCACGGACAGCGCGCCCTCGGACCATCGCGCGCGCCCGCCCTCATAGGTGCCCATGGGCACGGGGAAGGTGAAGTTGGCCGCGTTGGGGCAGACCGGGACGCACTTGTCGCAGGTGAGGCAGTCCAGCAACACGAGCTGGGTTCCTACCTTGCGCGGGGCGGTCTGGGTCGCGCGGTGGTAGCCGGGATCCTGGGCGACAGAGGCGGCGTAACGCTGGAGAGAGCGTCGGGCCCCCTCGGTCGGGTCCTCGGCTTCGCCCGCCCGCGCCCGCAGGCCCGCCAGATCGCTGACCCCCAAGGCCCGCATGCGCTCCTCCAGCGCGCGCAGGTAGCGGGTCATCCGGGCGTAGCCCCCGCCCTTGAGCAGGTCGGTGCAGCTCGTGACCGGCCCCAGCCCGCCCTCCACCAGGGAGGCGAAGTTGCGCGCCTCGACCCCGGCGGAGAAGGTGAGCGGGATGTCGGGGAAGCTGGCTCGGATCCGGCCCGCCAGGGTCACGGCGAGCACGTGCAGGGGTGGACCGGAGAGGTACATCTCAGGCACGGTGAAGGGCGGCTCCGGGCTCTCGCAGACCAGCGTGTTGGTGAGCTTGAGCCCGAAGCCCAGGCCCCGCTCCCGGGCGCGGGCCTGGAGGCGCGGCACCATCGTGAGGAGCTGCGACCACTGCAGGTCCTTCTGGAAGGCGCCCGGTGCCAGGTGGACCTGACCCTCCGTGTACCCCATCTGGTCCAGCAGCCCGCGGACCGTCTCGTAGCCCAGCAGGGTCGGGTTCAGCTTGACCACCGTGTGCCAGCCCCAGTCCAGGAGCTGGGTGGCGATGGCCTCGATCTCGTCGGCGGGGCAGCCGTGGAAGGTGGACAGCGTGATCGCGTCGGAGATCTGGCCGGGGACGGGGACCTCTCGCCAGCGGGCCAGGGGGCCGCTCAGCTCCGCGCGGAGCTCGTCGAGGAGGCCGCTCGCGTCGCGCATCCACTCCAGGTAGCGGCGGACCTTCTCCGAGCGCACGCCGGCCAGGTCGTAGCCCAGGCTCACGTCGAAGCAGGTCCCCAGCTCGGGCCACAGCCCCGGGCCCAGTTCGGACGCCAGGAAGTGGACCAGCATCCAGCCCTTGGCGTACTCGCGCGCGCTCTGCTCGACCCGCAGCTCCTGGCTCCACTCCACGTTGTAGCCGACGTGAGGGGCGAAGATGCAGGGGCGCGGGATCTGCAGGTCGTCCATGACCTGCACCGTCTTGAGCTCGTGGAAGCGCCCGCCGCCCAGCCAGGAGAGCACGAGGTTCTGGGCGAGCTGGGTGTGCGGGCCGGAGGCGGGGCCGGCGGGGGTGGCCAGCCGGTGACCCAGGTGGTCGAGGCGCAGGTCGAGGCCGGGCGCGGGCGTCCACCAGTCCTTGCGACGCATGCCGTACAGCTCGTCGCCGGCGCGGAGCTCGCGGTCCAGCCGATCCACCAGCGTGGAGAAAGGGATGGGGAAGAGATCGGGTGCCTGCACCGTGGCTCCGTCGGGCTCGAAGCTGCCTCGCCAGGGGCTCCCCTTAACCTGGAAGCTCGAATCGGATACAACCATCGCTCAGCAGGGAGAGCGCGATGGCTGACCCCCAGGCGGAATGGCAGACGGACAGGCGCGGCGCCAGCTTCTGGGATCGGGTGGAGCCGGGCCACACCACGGTGCTGATCGGCGGAGCGGGACGGGTGCCCGGGGCGCCGAGGCTCACCTGGGTCGTGCGGGTGCGCTGCGACGGCCCGCACCGACCCCTGGGCCCGGTGCTGGAGGCGCGGGACCGGGTGGCCCAGCTCATGGGGCGCCCGCCCATCGATCTGGCGGCCGGGCGACTGCGGCGCGGGATCCGGCGTCACCTGCTGGGGGACGACGGCGAGGGCGAGCGCGAGGCGGAGCTGCTCGGCGACCTCGACCGGCTCGGGGAGGCCGGGAGCGGGCTCTGCGCGCTGGTCTTCGAGAGCGTGGAGCTGGCGGACCCGGCGACGCTCTCGCTGCTCACGCGCCTGGTGCGCCGCCCCCTGCGGCCGGCGCTGGTGCTGGGCCTGCGGGGCGAGCCCTCCCGCGGCCCGGTGCGCGAGCTGCTGGACGCCGTCCTGGGCGTGGAGGGGGAGGGGAGGGTGATCCGGGCCCCCAGCGCGGGCGACGAGCCGGAGCGCGCGCTGGTCGATCTCTCCAGCCTCTCCGGCCCGGTGCGCCAGACGCTGCGGGCGGCGAGCGTGATCGGGGACGGCTTCGAGAGCGGGCTGGTCGCGCGCCTGCTGGGCATGCCCGAGCGCGAGGTGCTGCTGAGGCTCCAGGAGGCCAGCGACGCGGGCGTGATCGTGGACGACCTGGGCGACGGGCGCTTCCGCCTGGACCCGGGCGAGGCGGAGCTGCTGCGCCAGAGCCTGCTGCCCTCGCTCTCCGCGGCCTGGCACAGGGAGCTGGCGCAGATCCTCTCGGGGGAGGAGCCCGTCGCGGCGGCGACCCCGGAGCCTCCGCCGCGCCCGCGCCCCGTCGCGCCCTCCGCGCCCCCGCCGGCCCCGGCCGCCGAGGACGACGCCCCGCCGCCCATCGTGCTCACCCCGCCCTCGCGCGCAGATCTCCTGCCGGATGACGGGGGCGTCGTCCTCCAGACCAGCGCGCCGCCGGTGGTCGAGAAGGACGAGCCCGCCTCGGATCCTTTCGCCGCCCTCGCTCCCGCTGCCGGCGAGGCGCCCGCGCCGCCGCCGCCCGCGAAGAGCGCGCGGATCGCGGTGCGCCCGGCCCCGGAGCCGGAGGAGGAGGCCGATCCCTTCGCCCGCCTCGCCCCGCCCTCGGCCGAGGTGGAGGAGGCCTCTCCGCCCGCGCCGCCCCCGCCCGCGGAGGACGAGGAGGCCGCCGACCCCTTCTCCGCCCTGGGCCCCACGCCGGAGCCCGCGTCCGAGCCAGCGCCAGCGCCCGAGCCCGTCGCCGGCCCCTGGCGCTCGCCCCGACCCGTCCCCGAGCCCGAGCCGATCTTCCGCGATCCTGCCGCCCTTCGCGCGCGCATCCGCGGGCCCGAGCAGGTCGGCCGCGCGCGTCGCCCCGGCGTGGTCCCCGGTCGCGCGGCACAGCACCTCGCCGCCGCCGGTGATCCGGAGGCGGCCATCCCGCGCTTCGTGCGCGCCGCCCGCGAGGCCATCGCCGACGGCGCCTCGGGCACGGCCGAGGCCTACCTGGAGCGCGCCCTGGCCCTGTCCACCCTGCTGCCGGAGACCCCCGCCCGCCGCGCGCTGCGGGCCCGCGCCCACGTCGAGCTGGCCCGCGTCCACTGGGAGGGCAGCGGCCCGCGGGGCTTCACCTTGAGCCTCGCCCTGGCCGAGGCCGAGCAGGCGCTCGGGCTGGTCCAGGAGGGGGAGGAGCCCGAGCTCCGCGCCGAGATCCGGGCGATGATCGCCGCGATCTGCTACGACATCGGGGACGCGCCCTCGCTGGAGCGCGCGCTCTCCGAGCTCACCGGGGCCAGCCGCGAGCTGCTCGCCGCGGGGAGGGCGCGGGTGGCGGCGCGCCTGCTCAATGATCAGGCGGCGGTCTGGGTCCGGCTCGGCGATCCGGTGCGGGCCACCCACCTCCTCCAGGAGTCGCGGCGGGTCTTCGCGAGCCTCGGCGACCCCAGCGCGGAGGAGCGCCTGGAGCTCGCCGAGACCGAGCACCTGCTCGCCCGGCTGCCGCTCCACGTCGCCGCGCGCCCGGGGATGGAGGAGCAGGCCCTGGCCGTCGCCGTCGCCCACGCCGAGCAGGCCGCCCAGGTCTACGAGGAGGCCGGGGACCGGCGCGAGCTCGCCCGGGTCTGGGAGACGCTGGGGCGCCTGGAGCGGCGGCGCGGCGCCCTGCAGCGGGCCTGGCGCCACCTCACGATGGCGGTGGAGGTGCAGCGGGCCGTCGGGGACGCCACCGGGCTCGCGCGGAGCGCTGGGGCGCTGGCCGAGGTGCTGGCCTCGGCGGGCAGGCCCGAAGACGCCCTGCGCGCGCTGGCCGACTCCATCCAGATGAACGCGATCAAGGGCTCGCCGGCCGGGCTGGCCTCGAACCGGGAGGCGCTCGCGGCGCTGGCGGGGGCGCTCCCCGCGGAGCGACGCGCGCGCCTGGCGGGGCAGATCCAGGCGCTGGAGGCGGCCCTCCACGAGGCTGAGGGCTCGGTGGGGGCGCGCGCGACTTGAACCCCGCGGATCGCATCCCCCTCTCGTTGCTGGCGCGCCTGCCCGGGATCGGCGAGCTCGAGCTGCTCGGGCAGGGCGGCTTCGGGGCCGTCTACTCGGCGCACGACCGCAAGCTGAACACCCGCGTGGCGCTGAAGGTCACCCGCACCGATCCCCGCCGCCAGAGCCTGGAGGCCACGCGGGAGCGCTTCCTGCGCGAGGTGCGCCTGCTCTATCGGTCCAGCAACGTGCCGGGCCTGGTGCGGGTCTACCGCTTCGGGGCGCTGGAGATCCCGGATGATCCGGGCTCGGTGCTGCTCTGGTACACCATGGAGCTCTGCGACGGCAGCCTGCGGGATCACCTGCCCAACCTCAACCTGCCGGCGCGGGTGCAGGTCTCGCTCCAGCTCCTGGACCTGCTCTGCTACCTGGAGGCCTGGGGCATCGCCCACCGCGACCTGAAGCCGGAGAACGTGTTCCTGGCCTCGCGGCCCCCGGGGCCGGTGCAGATTAAACTAGGTGACTTTGGTATCGCCCGCGGCACCGCCCACGCCGAGGACTTCCGCGAGACGCTCACCGCGGACAACCTGCGCCTGGGCTCGCCGCTCTACATGGCGCCGGAGCTCTTCCTCAGCGCGGACGAGCCGGACCTGCTGCGCGCCGACCAGTACTCGCTCGCGCTGGTGCTCCACTGCGTGCTGAGCGGCGGGGCCTCGCCGCTCTCGGGGGGCTTCAACACCATGGGCGAGCTCATCCGCATCAAACGCCAGGGGATCGCGCCGCTCTCGGTCCCCGGCTACCGCGGCAGCACCGAGGCCCTCTCCCCGGTCCTGCGCTGCCTGAAGAAGATGAGCGAGCTCGAGCCGCAGTCCCGCTACCGAAACCTGGCGGAGGCCGCGCGTGCGCTGCGAGCCGCCTACGCGATGGCCGATCTCGGCTGAGGCGAGGCGTGATATGATGGGGTGCTTGCCTCGGGTCTCTCGCTGATGCCGTACCTGCCGTGGCTGCTCGCCTTCCTGTTCGCCCTCGCCGCCGTCGCGGCGTTCACCGCCCTGTGGTTCCTGACGAAGGGGCGCGCGGAGGCGTTGGCCCAGGCGCAGCGGGCCCAGGCCGCGCTCGCCGAGCGGGAGAGCGAGCTGAGGGCCGAGCGGGAGCGCGCCGGGACCGTGCTCAAGGACTACCGCCAGGCCTACGAGAGCTGGCAGCGAGCGGACAGCCAGCTGGGGGCGGCGCAGAAGGCGGCGTCCGAGGCGGAGTCCCGGCTGGCCGCGGACAGCGGTGAGCTCGAGCGCCTGCGCAAGGAGCTCGCTCGCCGCCCGCAATTCCGGCAGCAGGTCTACAAGATCGTCAGCATCGGCATGCCCAAGACGGGCAAGACCAGCCTCACGCTGAAGTGGGCCAACCCGCTGTGGGAGCTGAAGAACGTCCAGGGCACCTCCTTCGACCGCTACACGCGCACCGTCTCCAGCGTGCTGTCCCCGCAGTCGCACGTCATCGTCAACCACGTCTTCGAGGTCTACGACTACGGCGGCGAGCAGATCGTGGACGCGCACGACACGATGGTGCTGAACGACATCCACGGGCTGCTCTTCGTGGTCGACCTCGGCGGGGCCGACGCGCACGCGGTGGACGAGGACAGGGTGGAGACGCAGGTCCAGGAATTCCAGCCGGGGCACCTGCGCTTCTTCTTCAAGTCGCCGCGGATCACCAAGACCTGCCGCACGGTGGTGCTGTTCATCAACAAGTCCGATCTGATCGCGGGGACGCCGCGCGAGATAGAGGCGATCGCGAGGCAGCACTACGCCCGGCTCATCGGGTACCTGGAAGAGTTCTCGGATCACGTGGAGGTGGAGGTGATGGTCGGCAGCGCGGTCTCCGGGCACAACACCCACCTGCTGATGCCCCACTTCATCCGCAAGCTGCTGCCGTCGGAGGCCTTCGACGAGCAGCTCCTACAGACCCAGTCGGCGGATGACGCCTTCGGTGGCCTGTCATGAAGGAGGTCCGCTACATCGCGCCCCCGGGCTCGAGCTGGCTCCACTACCTGCACGGCAACGTCCCCGGCCACCAGCTGGACTGGATCTGCCGGCCGCGCGGGATGCCCGGAGGGGTGACGCCGCAGCACGTCCAGCACCTGCTGGACCTCGTGCAGGTGCACGACGTCCCCGGGCCGAGCGAGGTCACGCTGACCTTCGCCAACCTCTCGCTGAAGGACACGACCTGGCGTCCCGGGCACGGGGGGCTGGGCGTGGTCACGCACTTCCGCATCCCGGCCAGCCTGGACCACGGCGGGCGCAAGAACCCGCGCTTCATCCACGCGCTGGTGGGGGTGGACCTGCCGCTGGACCGCTCCTCCATCGAGTCGGCGGTCAAGGCGCTGTTCCAGGCCACGCTGGCTGATCGCGCCGCGCCGGATCGCCCGGTAGACTGGTGGTACGCCCGCTATCTGGCGGCGGCCGAGCACGGCGAGCAGACGGCCCTGGACGTGCTGGAGAGCTACTTCGCCAGCTTCGGGCGCCTGGACGTGAACCCTCGCGGTCCCGGCGGTCCTCGCTGGGCCCTGGCCGACAGCGCGCGGCTGCCGCGGGAGATCCGGGTGCGCTGCGGCCCCCGCACGCCGGAGACCTGGAGCGACGCGGTGGAGAGCATGGTCGGCCTGGCCAGCGTGCTCTACTGGTCCAAGGTGCCCTGGGCCGCCATCACCACGGGCGCGGGGCGCGGCGGCGACGACGGGCTGGTCATCCGCTTCCTCTTCGGGCCTCCTGCCCCGGACGAGGACGAGATCCCGCTCTCCAACCTGCCGCGTGAGCCCGAGCAGCTCGCGCTGGCCCTGCTGCCCCTCGTGCTGGTGCGCGACGAGCAGTTCGTCTCGGCGCTGGCGGTGGCCGACCCCGTGACCGGCTCCGGGCGCGCGCGCACCGGGCGCGGCGAGGGCGAGCGCGAGGACGCCGGGGTGGAGGCCGCCCCCTCCCAGCCCGCCTTCGATCCGGGCGAGCCGGTGGACCTGCTCGGCTGGCTGCCTCCGCCCGAGGGCGAGGGCCTGGCCGGGGATCGGTCGGACGTGGACCTCTTCGACGAGGACGAGGACGACGAGATCCTGGAGACCGAGGGCCCCATCGTCCCCATGGACATGGACGCGCTCGCGCCCTCCGAGGAGGACGAGGACGCCGCCCGGCCGCTCCCGCCGCCGGTGGTGGGCGTCCCGCTCACGGCCCAGCCCTCCCACACCATGCCCCCGCGGGACGAGGACGAGGTGCCCCGGCCCACGCCGCCGATCACGCTGGTGCCGGCCGCGCCCGCGCGCGCCACCCCCGCGGCTCGCGGCGGTCGCCGGACCATGGGAGAGGCGGAGTTCGAGGAGCTCCTGGAGGCTGAGCCCGCGGCGCCGATCGCGCCCACGCCGCCGCCGATCGCGCCCGCGCCGCCGCCGATCGCGCCCACGCCGCCGCCGGTGACGCCCACGCCGCCAGAGCCGGTGGAGACCTCCGCGCCGCCGCCGCCGCCGCCGCCGATGAGCCCGGTCTCCCCGGCGCTGGTGACGGCGCTGCCGGACACGCCGACCATGGTCCCCCCGCGCCCCGACATGCGCGCCGCGCCCGCCCAGGACGAGCCCATGAGCACGGCGGCCTGGGTGAGCCTCTGCGTCGGCGGGCTGCTGGGCGCCGCGCTGCTGGTGCTGGTGGTCTGGATGTTCTGGGGCGACAAGCTCTTCCCCCCGGTGGATCCGCCCGACCCGGATCCGAGCCACCGCGTCTCCACGCCGCCGGTGGAGCCGCCGCCGGTGGAGCCGCCGCCGGTGGAGCCGCCGCCGGTGGAGCCGCCGCCGGTGGAGACCCCGCCGGTAGAGACCCCGCCGGTGGAGACCCCGCCGGTGGAGACCCCGCCGGTGGAGACCCCAGCTCAGACCCCGGCGCAGCAGGCCAGCACCCCGAGGCAGACCGGGGGCTCGAGCGCGACCCAGTCGGGCGCCAAGGCCTCGAAGGGCGGCACCTCGTCCAAGGCCGAGACCACGCCCCCCAAGGCCGAGCCCAAGGGCACCGTGCAGCTCGACGCCGCGGGGGTCGAGGTCCGGGCGGGCGGACGGCGCCTGGAGTCCGGGGCGAACAGCCTCACCGTGGGCTCCTACAAGCTCACGGCGCGCTTCTCCGAGCTGGAGGACCCCATGCCCTTCGGCTCGCTGGAGGTCGTGGAGGGCAAGACGCTGCAGGTCCGCTGCTCCAGCGCGACCTACACCTGCTCGATCAAGCCCGGGTCCTGAGGCGTCGGCTCAGAAGCCGCCCCAGAGCACGTAGATCGAGTAGCTGCCCGGAGCGCCCAGGACCAGGTCGCTCCAGCCGTCGCCGTCCACGTCGGCCCCGGCGAGGTTGGCGCCCAGCTGAGAGCCCTCGGGCCCGAGGATGGTGGCCTCCGCCTCCAGCTCGCCGCCCGCGGCCGAGCCGCCGAGGATGAGGTAGGCCAGGTCGCTGTTCGGCGCGCCCACCGCGAGATCGTCGAGCCCGTCGCCGTCCACGTCGCCCACGTTGGCCAGGGCGGGGCCCACGTCCTGCGCCTCGAAGACCATGTCCGGGTCCTCTCCCGCGCGCTCGGGCGGGCCCAGGCGCACCTCCACCTCCTCCTGGTCGGGTGAGCCCAGGGCGAGATCCAGCGCGCCGTCGCCGTCCAGATCCACCAGCGCCAGCGAGCTCCCCAGGTTGATCTCGTCGAAGAGCTCGGCGAAGCCCGCGTCCTCGGCCTCCACCTCGCCCGCCAGGGGACCGCCGAACCAGTAGATCTTCGCCTCGTCCTCGTCGTCGTCGTCGTGCAGGAGGGCCACGGCGATCTCGAGCCCTTCGTCGTCCGCGCCCAGGGCCACCACCGGGCGGCGCCGGGACAGCGCGCTGATCACGTCCACCTCGGCGTCGGAGACGGCGCGATCGAGGCGCAGGGTCTCGCCGCTGCCGGGGATGGCCTCCCCGCTCAGCAGGGTGACCGTCGTGTGCCAGGTGCGCAGCTCCTCCAGCACCTCGATCTCGGTGCTGACGGCCAGCGTCCCGTCGATCGCGGCCACCGCGGCCCCGGTGTACAGGTAGTCGGTGGGGGCCGTGATCCATCCTGGGTTCTCGTCGTCCCCGCTCCAGCAGAGCGCGACCGCGCCCTCCCCCGTCCCGCCGTCGCCCACGTGGTCCGGCGAGCCCAGCGCGACCGCGCCCAACGCGCCGTTGTTCACCACCGCCACCCGCAGGCCCGGGTCGTCGGCGTCGGTCAGGTCCACGCTGAGGCGGGTGCTCTCGTCGGCGCGGTCATCGCCCACGCCCAGGAGCCAGCCCATCGCCATCCCGCTGGCGGCGGCGTCCGCCACGCCGTCGCCGTCCACATCCGCGCCCGCGGCGACTCCGGTGGGCGCGCCCGTGGCCAGGGTGCGGGTCAGCCCGTAGGCGGACCAGCCCTCCGACAGATCGACGCTCCCGGTCAGCGCGCATTCGATCCGACCGTCGCAATCCTGGTCGATCCCGTCCCCGCAGGTCCGATCGGCCGCGCCCGCGTTGGTCTCCGCGTCGTCGTCGTCGCAGTCGCCGCCCTGGGCGATGGCCCCCTCCGGCGGCTCGCAGGCCTCCTGGGGCGCGGACTCGTCGCCGTAGCCGTCCCCGTCCTCGTCGGGGTACCAGGTGGAGCGCTGCGGGTCCTCGCCGTCGCAGTCCTGGTCGATGCCGTCCTGGCAGAGCTCGGGGTTCGAGGGGAAGCGGCTGGCGTCCCCGTCGTCGCAGTCGCCCGACTGGCCGACGAAGAGCTCCATTCGCTCGCAGTCGGCGCGCTCCGCTTCCAGATCACCCCAGCCGTCACGGTCCTCGTCCAGGTACCAGCTCTGCTCGGCCAGCCAGTGGTCACAACGCCAGCTCTCCAGGTCCTCCTGGCTCACGTAGGCATCACAAGCTCCCAACAACAGCAGCACCGGCAGCGCGCGCATCAGGGCCCTCCCCAGAACACGTAGACACCGTCCGCCCCGGGAGCGCCCAGCAGGACGTCGTCGAAGCCGTCGCCATCCAGATCCGCGGCGCCCACCGCGGCGCCGAGCTGGCTGCCCGCCACCCCCGCGATCACCGCCGTCGCCCGCAGCACGTCCGTGTCCGTGGGCAGCAGCGCGCCCCCCAGCAGCAGGTAGGCGGTGTCCGCGCCCGGCGCGCCCACCACCAGATCGCCCGCCCCGTCGCCGTTGACGTCGCCCGCCGCGGCCAGGGCCTCGCCCGTGCCGGTGCCCCCGGAGAACACGAAGTCCGCGCGCGAGGTCGTGGTGTCCGAGGCCAGGCCCAGGAAGACGTAGACCGCCTTCTCTCCGGGAGCGCCCACCGCCAGATCGGGGAAGCCGTCGGCGTCCAGATCGGGCATGGCCACGGCGGCGCCCAGGTCGGCGCTGGTGGCGCTGGTGACCGTGGCCCCGGCCGCGTCCACCACGCCAGAGCTGGGGTTCACCCCGAAGAAGAGCTGGGCGCGCCCCTTGCCTGAGCTGTAGGCTGGCTGGCCGACGGCGATGTCCGACCACTCGGACTTGCTCTGGGAGACCACCGTGGGCGCGGCCTCCTCGTCCCCGGAGAGCCCGGTCAGCCGCGTGTCCTCGGAGCCCCCGTCCAGGGTGTAGGTGGAGCCTGCGGGGGGCAGATCGGCCGCGCCGAACACGAAGAATCGCCAGGAGTCCCCGGTGTACTGGCTCACGCCCAGCCCGGCGCTGGCCGACGCGATCACCGCCCCGGCGAAGTCCTCTTTGCCCTCGCCGAGGATCTCGCTGGTCGCCCCGCTGCCGCTCCAGAGGAGGATCGCGCGGCCCATGTCCACGGCGCTGTCGTCCCAGCCCGGCGCGCCCACAGCCACCTCGGCGAGCCCGTCGCCGTCGATGTCCTCGAGCAGGGCCACCGCCGCGCCCGCGTCCTCGTCCTCTCCGAGCCCCGCGTCCAGCAGGCTGGCCACGGGCGAGCGATCCGATCCCACCACCAGGGTCCAGGCCGCGCTCGACCCGCCGACCACGGCGTCCTCCACGCCGTCCCCGCTGAGGTCTCCGCCCGTGGACAGCGCCCCGCCCCCGCCCGGGGCCATGGCGACCAGGGTGCCCAGGGCCGACCAGTCGTCGGAGCCCAGATCGATGTCCCCGGAGAGCGGGCAGGCCGTGGCGCCGTCGCAGTCCTGGTCCACGCTGTCGCCGCAGATCTCCTCGACGGCGTCCGGGTTGATCGTGGCGTCCGCGTCGTCGCAGTCCAGCCCGTTGTCCACGTAGCCCTCGGTCTCGCCGCAATTCTCCTGGGAGAACAGCGGGTCGCCGTAGCCGTCCAGGTCCGCGTCCAGATAGCCCAGCACCAGCGCCAGGTCCTCGCCGTCGCAGTCCTGGTCCTTGCCGTCCCCGCAGGTCTCGGTCTTGCCGGGGTGCCGGTCATCGTCCTCGTCGTCGCAGTCGCCGGTCAGCAGACCCGCCTCGTCGATGGCCGCCTCCAGGTCCACCCCGCTGCAGGAGCGGGGCAGCTCGGCGTCATTGGGCAGGTAGAGATCCCCGTCCGCGTCCACGGCGACGAGGTCTTCAGCGCACTTCCCCTTGTCCCCGCCGCAGGCGGTGAGGGCGAGGAGGCCGGCGAGGGCGAGGAGCTGCTTCAGGGGCCACCCCAGAGGACGTAGACGCCGCCCACGCCGGGGGCGCCCAGGAGGAGATCATCATAGCCGTCATCGTCGAGATCGGTGGCGCTGAGATCCTCACCCAGGCCCTCGCCGGCCCCGCCCTCGAGGGTCACGAAGGCGCTGAGCTCGGCGCCAGAGCCGCCCAGCAGGAGGTAGACGGCGTTGTCGGCGCCGATGAGCAGATCGTCGAGGCCGTCGCCGTTGATGTCGCCGGCGTTGGCCAGCGTGGCGCCGGTGTCGTCGGCGTCGCCGGTGAAGGTGAGGTCGGCGTCGGTGGAGGCGAGCGCGTCCGCGCTCTCCTGGACGTCGAGGTAGACGAAGACCTTCTTGGTGCCGGGGTCGCCGACTAGGAGATCTAGTTCGCCAGAGTCATCCAGGTCCATCAGGAGGATGGAGCTGCCGAAGGTGTCGGAGTTGCTGGTGACGGCGCGGTAGAGCGTCGCCGTGGTGCCGTCCACGGCGTACCATTGGGCGCGCTCGTTTCGGGAGACCTCATCGGGCTGACCGACGGCGACCATGGTCTCGCCGCCTGCGGAGGCGATGCTTACGGAGGGGGGGGCGTCAGCGCTGCCGGCGATGCCGGAGATCGGGGTAGCCTCCATGTCTGCAAGGCTCACCTCGGTTCCTGCCGAAGGCAGCGCCTCAGATGCCAGGAAATAGAGATCCCAAGCCGTCCCCGAGTACCGTCCTACGGCGATCAGTGACGCGCCCGCCGAGAGACGGCGCCCCACGGCGACGTTCTTGGCATCTCCCTCCACAATGCCGTTCTCAAGGTAGATCCTTCCGATATTGAGTGCAAAATCGCCGCCTTCAGGATCATCGTACCCCGGCGCCCCCACCATCACGACCCCGCCCAGCACCGCCACGTCCGCCCCGGCCTCCTCGCCCGCGGCAAAGCCCAGGCTGAGCGCGTCCTCGCGGAGCTCGCGCTGCCGATCCGCGCTCAGCGTCCAGGCCGCGTCGTCCCCGCCGATGACGGCCATCCCGTCGTCCGCCGCCACCGCCGCGCCCGCGCCCGGGGCCAGCGTCACGAAGCTGGCGGCGCCCATGCCCTCGGACACCCCGCAGCGCAGGATGCCGTCGCAGTTCTGGTCCAGGTTGGCGGGCAGGTCGTCCCCGCAGACCGCCTCGGCCTCGGCGTCCGGGTTCACGCCGCCGTCGCCGTCGTCGCAGTCCGTGTTGTCGGACACGGTGTTCTCCGGCTGATCGCAGGCCTCCGTGCCGGCGTCGTCGGCGTCGCCGAAGCCGTCGCCGTCGCCGTCGGGGTACCAGGTCGAGCGCTCCGGGTCCTCGCCGTCGCAGTCCTGGTCCTTGCCGTCCCCGCAGAGCTCGGCGTTGCCCACGAAGCGCTCGGCGTCCTGATCGTCGCAGTCGTCGGTGGTGTAGGAGAGCCCGGCCAGCGCCTCCTCCAGCGTGAGCTCCCCGCAGGCCTCGGGCAGCGACACGTCCGCGGGCAGGGAGCCGTCCCCGTCCTCGTCCAGCGCGCCGATGGCGTCGCAGCAGGCGTCACATTCATCGTTCCCGCAGCCCGCGAGCCCCAGGACCATCCCCATCAGCAGCATCGACCGCATGTCATCCCCTTCCGCACCTGTCCGGGTCCAGGAATTCCACTACCACACGAATCCGACGGTGATCAGGCCGGCGCCCACGGCCAGGGCGCCCAGCGCCGCGGCCCCCGCCACCTTCCCGTCCGCGCTGGCGTCGCCCATCCCGTAGCGGATGGTCTCCGCCCGCCGCTGCCAGTCGTTCAGGTCGTCCCAGCCCGGCTCGCCGGTCCAGGCCGCCTTCGCCGCGTCCGCGTTCAGGTCCACGCAGGCCGTGACCCCCTCGGAGCCGGCCTCGCCCGCGCAGTCTCCCCAGCGCTGGTCCGCGCCGCTGGCCACCAGGCCCAGCACGCCGGAGACCACCACCGCGCCGCCGCCCGCGCCCACCAGGACCCAGCGGGGCCCCTCGTGCTCGCCCTTCGGGTCCTTCGGGTCTTTCGGCTCCTTGGGCTCCTTGTGGCCCCGGCCGCCGTTGGGCTTCTCGCCGCCGTCGCCTACGGCCACCGCCTTGGCCACCGGGTAGGCCGGGGCGGGATCGCCGGGCAGCAGCAGCGCCGTCATGCCGATCTTCCCGCGGCCCTTCTCCCACTGCACCACGGCGGGGAAGCCGTCCGGGCGCCGCTCGGCCACCTTGCCGTTGACCCACAGGCGCCCGTTCTCCGGGGCGGGCAGCGGGCTGGTCGGCGCGTCCACCAGGGCGATGGCCTCGAAGTCCGCGCGCATCGGGTGAGCCGGCGGCAGGAACTCGGGCAGCGTGTAGTTCGGATCCGCCGAGCGCACCGCGGCCAGGCTCTGGCGGACCCGGTCCCGGTCGCGGGCGATGAAGGCGTCCAGCGCCAGCACGCGGTGGATCCCGCCCACCTGCCGCCCGTCCAGGGCCTCGGTCACGCAGGGCAGGCTGTCGCGCAGCTCCGTCGCCATGGCCGGGATCGCGTCCGTGTCCGAACCCACGAAGGCCACGTCCACCTTGGCCACGAGCGCGTCGACGCTCGCCGCCGAGACCGGATCCGTGCAGGGCGCGGCGAGCGCGGCCGAGGAGGCTGACCATAGGCAGAACGCCAGAGGGAGTCGCACATCGAAGGAGCACACGCCGCGCATCAGGTCCCCATCAGCCGACTGAGACAGGTCGGAGGCCGAATTCATCCCATCACCTACCTTCCGCGCGAGGAACCCGCAAGCGACCGGGCTCGAGAGTCATCGCGCGATCCTGCATGCTTCGCTCTCGAAAGAGCAGTCCACCGTCACGGTCTTGTTCGCCTCGACGTTCAGCGTGAGCCCGGTCTCCACCCAGGTGAGCTCCTTGGCGAATCGCACGCGGAGCTTCCAGGCGCCGGGCGCCACCTCGCCTACCGGGACGCTCCCCCCCGCGCCGACCAGCTCGGCCCGGTCGTAGTGGCCGCGCACCAGCACCTTCCCCGTGGCGGTCGTGGCCTTCGTCGGGGTCTTCGGCCGCGCCCCGGTCGCCTTCGAGCCGGTCCCCCGAGCGCTCTGGGCCGAGGTCTGGGTCGAAGTCTGGGCCGAAGTCTGTCCAGAGCTCTGGGCCGAAGTCTGGGCCACGGGCTGCGTCGGCGTCTCCACGGGCGGCGTGGCCGGCGGCACCTCCACCGGCTCCTCCACCGGCTCCACTACGGGGGGGGCCTCGGCGACGGGCGGATCCGCGGGCGGGGGCGCCTCGACCGGGGGCTCGGCCGGGAGAACGGGCTGCTCCGCCACCGTGGGCTCCTCGGCGGGCTCCGTGACCGGCTCCTCGGTCGAGCCTGGCCCATAGAGCAGCTCCGGGTGCCAGCGGGCGATGGCCAGGGTGCCCAGCAGGCCGATGATCAGGAGCGCCGCGGCGGTGCCCATCAGCCAGCCCGCCGCGGGCGGGAGGCCCTGGGAGAGGCTGGGGGCCGCGGCGGGGGTCGCGGCGGCCGCGGGCCGGGGCAGGGCCATGGTCTCCGGCGGCGGGGGCGGGGCCGGCGGGCGGGAGAAGAGCGGGTGATCCTCCGTGCTCACGTCCACCGGGGCCACCAGGACCTCGTCGGTCTCCCCCGCGTCCTCGGCCGGCGCGGGGGCGGCCGGCGCGGGCGCCTCCTCCGGCGGGGCGGGCTCGGGCTCCAGATCCTCGTCGGCGGGCACCAGGGCGTCCATGACCTGGGGCGCGGGCGCGCGCGGGAGCGAGAGCCCGATGGTGGGCGGCGGGCCGAGCGCGTCCTCCTCGTCCAGATCGGCCCCCTCGTCGCGCGGGTGGACGGCCAGCGACTCCGTGGAGGCGGGGCCCAGCCCGCCCGCGGCGGGACCCGGCGCGCCCATGGCCGGACCCTGGTAATCCTCGGGATCTCCGTAGCGTGAGCGCCCCAGCAGCTCCGGCGCCCAGGTCGCCAGCCAGGGGCCGTCGAGCTCCTGGGAGAGCGCGCGCAGCAGGTCCACAGCGAGGGCCGCGGTCGGCCGCTCCCGGTCCTCGAAGGCCATCATCCGGGTCAGCACCTCGCGCGTGGGCCCCGGGTCGGGCACCACCTGGCGCAGGTTGTTCAGCGCCTTGTCCCGCATGGCCTCAAAGGCCCCCTGGCGCTCGGGCAGCGGCCCCATGCGCAGCCCCGTCAGGCACTCGTACAGCACCACGCCCAGCGAGAAGATGTCCGATCCGGCTGTGTCCAGGCCGAACATCCGCTCGGGCGCCACGTAGCCCACGCTCTCGAAGCGCACGCTGCCCGTGACCGCCTCCCGCCCGGGGAAGGCCGCGCGGGCGATGCCGAAGTCCAGCAGCTTGACCTCGCCGTGCGGCGTGATGCGGATGTTGGACGGCTTGAGGTCGCGGTGGACGATGCCCAGCAGGCGCTTCGTCGAGGGGTCCTTGGCCCCGTGGATGACGCGCAGTCCGCTCGCCACCTCCAGCGCGATCTCGCAGGCGGCGCGCGGGGGGATGGGGCCACGCCGGATGAGCGAGAGCAGGTCCTCGCCCTCCACGTACTCCATGACCACCGCCCAGCGTCCCTCCAGGCAGACCAGATCGTCCACCGCCACGATGGCCCGGTGCCGCAGGCGAGCCAGCAGCCGGGCCTCGTCCCGCAGGCGGTTGGCGTACTCCGGGCGCGAGCTGCCCTCGTCCAGCAGCATCTTGACGGCGACCAGCCGGGCGAAGCCGGCCTCACCGACGTGGCGGGCCTTGTAGACCGCGCCGAAGCCGCCGCGCCCCAGCTCACCGATGATCTCGTAGGTGCGCCCCGAGTCGGAGGAGACGGCGGTGGTCTGCGCGGCGCTCATCAGCGCCCCAGCACGGTGATCGTGGCCGTGACGCCCAGACCGAGCCCCACGGCGCCCGAGGCGAGCGCGCCAAAGTAGAGGGCGTTGTTCTGGCCCTTGGTCGTCACCGCCTGAGAGTCGGTGGTCGAATCCCAGAAGCGCTCCTCGGTCCGCACGGCGAAGGTCATGGCGGTGGCGCCGAGCGCGAGCGCCCCGCCGCTGGCGACGCCGAGGACCAGGGTGCGCTTTCGCGAGGGACGATCGCTGTCCTCCGCGGGCGCGCTCTCCCCGCCAGCCGCCGCGGTCTTGCGGGAGGGGCGGACCAGGGCCGCGCTGAGGTCGTCCGGCAGCGGCTCGCCCGCGACCATCCAGGTGTGGAGCTGCGCCTCGAGCTCCTTCTGCACGAGCGCGGGCCGGGAGAGCGGCAGGGCGCGCGCCCCGGACTGGCCGTCCACGATCCAGCCTCCGCCGGGGAGCTTGCGCGTCACCAGGGGCTCGGCGACCGCGGCGGCCTCGAAGGCGCGCCGCAGGAGGCTGCCCGGAGCCGCCAGGTCCTCGGGGAGCACGTAGCCCGCGTTCACCGCCAGCAGCGCGCGGAAGGCCTCGGTCGCGCGCGCCTCGTCCTTGTCCACGCCCGCCTGCAGGGCGACGAAGAGGTGGATCTGCGCCGCGTCCTCGGGCGCGAGCGGGCCGTCCAGACAGCCGAGCATGGCCGCGACGTCCGCGCGGGCCAGGCCGAAGCGGTCCCACTCCCACGCCTGATAAGCCGCTATCCCAGCGTCGATCCCGGCGCGAAGGTCCGGGATCGACGACGGGCAGGCAGCCTGGGCGGGGAGCAGCGAAAGGAGAGCGAGCGCCCACTCAGCGAACAGCACAGCGAAGAACACCCCGTATTCTGCGCCATCCTATCACAGGACGTCCGCCTCGGATGGCGCGTCGTGAGGCCGCGGGGGGAGGGGCGGCTTCCGGGAGGGGCGAGCGGGCCCTTGACGCGCCGGTTACGTTCCTGGCCGTGGACGGGGGCTCCAATGCGCACGTGGTTTCTCCTGACTCTCTGCGCCGCTGCCCTCGCTCAGGACGAGCCCGGTGGCGCGAGCGACGATCCCGCCGCCGTGGCGGCCCCGGCGCCGGCCGCGCCCGTCGAGCCCGCCAGCCCGCCCGCCGTGGACGCGGAGACCGTCGCCAACGAGGAGATCCTCGTCTGGGGCGAGCGCGTGGGCCACGCCCGCGCCCAGCTCGAGCACGATCTCCTCCTCTACGGCTACCGGCTGCGGACCACCCGCGACGGCACGAAGGTCTACGGCCGCACGGGCCGCGACCGCTGGAAGCCGAAGGTCCTGATCCTGGAGAGCGGGGCCCTGATGTTCCGCGATCCCTTCATCGTGGTCGAGCCCATCGCGGTCCGCGTGGAGGCCTCGGAGACCTCGACCTCGGCGCCAGGCATGGTGTCCAACGCCTCCGGTCAGCCCGATCGCGGCTCCATCTCCATCGGCTTCCCCATCCGAATCCCCAAGCAGAAGCTCCAGGACCAGGAGAAGGCCCGCGTGATGGAGGTCATCGCCCCCGACCTGCGCGAGCTCAACGCCGCCCTGGCGGGGGAGGGGGAGGCGAAGCTGCTGAGCGAGCTCCCCAGCCGCCTCGACCGCCTGTGGGCGGAGGGGGTCGGCTGGGAGGGGAAGAGCTATCCCGACGCCGCCGCCCGCAAGGCCGCGCTGCTGGAGCTCTACGCCACCCGCGCCGACACCCGCGCCGGGCAGGCCGCCCGGAGCATGATCGTGGACTTCCTCACCGAGGTCGTCCAGAGCTCGCCCACGCCGCTCACCGAGAGCGAGCTCGCCCGCGCGCGGGAGCTGGGCGTCCCGCTCTGAGGATCACGCGGTCCGGTACATCTTCTCCAGGTAGTCCCGGACCATGCGGTTCGTGTTGTAGACGGGGAAGCAGGTGGCCAGCGTGTGGGCCATCATGCGGGCCCAGGCGTCGTCGTCGCGGAAGGTGGGCAGCACCTCGCGCTCCAGCTTCTCGTAGAGCGAGATGGCGTCCAGGCGGTCCTGCTCCTCGACGTGGTCCAGCGCGCGGGCCTCGCCGATGGCCCAGCCGTTCCGGCCGTCGTAGGCCTCCGGCCACCAGCCGTCCAGGATGGACAGGTTCAGGTTGCCGTTGAGCGCGGCCTTCTGGCCGCTGGTGCCGCTGGCCTCCCGCGGGCGGCGGGGGGTGTTCAGCCACACGTCCGCGCCCTGCGTGAGCAGGCGCCCCAGGCTGGCGTCGTAGTCGGGCAGGAAGACCACGTTCCGGCGGAAGCGCGGGTTGCGCGTCCAGCGCACGACCTCGGCCAGGATGCCCTGGCCGTGGATGTCCTGCGGGTGGGCCTTCCCGGCGAAGACGAGCTGTACCCCGCTCTCCAACATGTTGTAGAAGCGGTCGGGGTCGGTGAACAGCAGGTTCCCGCGCTTGTACGGGGCGAAGCGGCGGGCGAACCCGATGGTCAGGCGGGACTCGTCGAAGATCTCGCGGCCCAGCAGCCGGCGCACCTCGCGCACCAGGCGGCGGCGGCGGGCGTCGCGGGTGGCGACCAGCGCGTCAACGGGGATCTCCTCGGCGGCGAGCCAGAACTCGCGATCCTCCAGGTGGTCGCGCCAGCCCGGCAGGTGGGCGTCGAAGAGGCGCACGGTCTCCGGGGCCAGCCAGGCCGTGGGGTGGACGCCGTTGGTGATGGCGTGGACGGGCACGCGGAGGTCCCGCCACATCAGGCGCGTGACCTCCCCATGAAGCGCGCTCACGGCGTTGGTGGCCCGGCTTCCGCGCATGGCCAGCACGGTCATGCAGAGGGGCTCATGGATGTCGCCCGGCCGCACGCGGCCCCGGTCCATGAACGAGCCCTGGGGCAGCGCCAGCGACTCGCGGTAGCCGCGCAGCGCGCCCTTCACGATGTCGAAGCTGAAGCGGTCGTGCCCCGCCTCGACCGGGGTGTGCGTGGTGAAGACGCAGCGGGCCTGGGCGCGGCGCCAGGCCTCGTCCCGGTCCAGCCCCTTGTCCAGACCCTGGGCCCAGAGCTCCAGGATGGCGAAGGCCGCGTGGCCCTCGTTGAGGTGGAAGACCTCGGGCCGTAGCCCCAGCGCCGTGAGCAGGCGCACGCCGCCGATGCCCAGCAGCACCTCCTGGGCCAGCCGGGTCTCGGTGTTCCCTCCGTAGAGCTGGCGGGTCAGGACCCGGTGCTCCACGGCGTTGCCGTCGAAGTCGGTGTCCAGCAGGTAGAGGCGCACCCGCCCCACCTGCACCACCCAGGCCCGCGCCGCGTAGAAGTGGTTGCCGTGCGGGACGTAGACGGTCAGCCGCCGCCCGGAGGGGTCGAAGACCGGGCGCATGGCCATGCGGTCCGGCTCGTTCGGCGTGTACGCGGCCACCTGGCGACCGTCGTGGAGGAGCTGCTTGAAGTAGCCCTCATGGTAGAAGAGCCCGACCGCCACCAGCGGCAGCCCGAGATCGGAGGCGCTGCGCAGGTGATCGCCGGCCAGCATCCCGAGCCCGCCCGAGTAGATGGGCAGGGACTCGTGAAGTCCGAACTCCATCGAGAAGTAGGCGATCTCCGGGACGCCCTGCATGCGCGGGGCGGCGTGGAAGTCGCGCCACCGCTCCAGCAGGGCCTCGGCCCGCGCCATCCAGCCGGGGGGCGCCAGGGCGAGGTCCGTCTCGCGGAGCAGGACGATGGGGTTGTTCTGAGACTCCTGCCAGCGCTCGGGGTCGAGGTCGTGCCAGAGGGTCATCACCTCAGGCTGGGTTGTCCACCAGAGGTCCAGGGCCAGTTGCGTGAGCTGTTCGCGCATCCCGCCCCGTTAGCCTGCTCGACGCGCGCGCGCATGCGTTATGCGAAGGGACATGACGATGATCGGCGCTCGAACCACACGGACGGATGGTCAGGCCAAGGTCACCGGGGCCGCGACCTATGTGGACGATCTGCGCCCCGAGGGCTGCTGGTACGGCGCCACGGTGCGCTCCACCCGGCCTCGGGCCCGCCTGCTGGCGCTGGAGCGCGACCCGACCTTCGACTGGTCGGACGTGGTCCTGGTCACCGCCCAGGACATCCCGGGCGAGAACGTGGTCGCGCTGATGACCGACGACCAGCCGGTGCTGGCGGGCGCGGAGATCCGCCACGTCGCCGAGCCGGTGGCCCTGGTGGCGGCGCCGACGCGGGAGAAGGCCCTGGCCGCGGTCCGCCACGTCCGCGTCTTCACCGAGGAGCTGGAGCCGGTGCTGGACCCGTCGGAGAGCGCGGGCCACACGAACCACATCTTCGGCAAGGACAACGTCTTTCATCGGGTGGAGATCAACCGCCACGACGCCGAGCTGGCGGCCCGGCTCGGGCTCAAGCGCGGGGTGGACCCCTCGGGCGGCCCCACGGTCCACATGCACGAGGGCATCTACCGCACGGGCCTCCAGGAGCAGCTCTACATCGAGCCCCAGGGCATGCTGGCCATCCCCGAGCGGGACGGCTCGCTCACGCTGATCGGCTCGCTGCAGTGTCCTTATTATGTGCACAAGGCGCTGAAGCGCGTGCTGGGGCACGAGCGCTTCCACGTCGTGCAGGCGGCCACGGGCGGGGGCTTCGGCGGCAAGGAGGAGTACCCCTCGATGCTCGCCGCGCATGCCGCGCTCCTGGCGCTGCGGGCGGGGCGTCCGGTCAAGATGATCTACCGGCGCGACGAGGACATGCGCGCCACCACCAAGCGTCACCCCAGCCTGGTGCGCATCCGCTCGCTCACCTCGGGCGGCGGCCAGCTGCTGCGCTGGGACGCCGAGCTCCTGCTGGACGGCGGGGCCTACAACACGCTCTCTCCGGTGGTGCTCTCGCGGGCGGTGCTGCACCTGACCGGGCCCTACCGCTGCCCGGACGTGAGCCTGCGCGGGCGGGTGGTCGCCACGAACACGCCTCCCAACGGTGCTTTCCGCGGGTTCGGGGCGCCCCAGGCCTGCTGGGCGGTCGAGCGCCACATGGACCGCATCGCCCGCACCATCGGCATCGACCCGGTGGAGCTGCGGCGGCGCAACCTCTTCCGCGAGGGGGATCGCACCGCCACCGGCCAGGTCCTGCGCGAGCCCTCCGGGATGCGCGTGCTCAAGGAGGCGCTCGACGCCGCCCGCGGCCCCGCCCCGGCCGCGACGCGCCCGCCCGGGGGAGGCCCCGTGGAGCGTCTGCGGCGAGGTCGCGGCGTCTCCGTGGTCTGGCACGGCTGTGGTTTCACGGGGAACGGCGAGGCCCGGCTCATGGGGCGCGTGGCCCTGGAGCTGCGCGGGCGGGACGTCCACCTGCTGACCGGCGCCATCGACATGGGGCAGGGGGCCGACACCGTGCTCCCGCAGATCGTGGCCGCGGAGCTGGGTCTCCCGCTGGAGCGCGTGATCATGGACCCGCACGACACCGCGCGCGTCCCCGACAGCGGGCCCACGGTCGCCAGCCGCACCACCATGGTCGTGGGCGGCGTGGCCCAGAGCGCGGCCCGCGCCCTGCGTCGGACCCTCCAGGTAGAGGCAGGCTCGGACGCGCAGGATCTGGACGCGCTCCTGGCCCTGCGGCGCTCGGATCGCCCCCTCCGCGTAGAGGAGCAGTACGAGGGCGACCCGAACCTCCAGTGGGACAACGCCACCTATCAGGGGGACGCCTACCCCACCTACGGGTGGAGCGCCTCCGTGGTGGACCTGGACGTGGACATGGACACCGGCGAGGTGTTCTACCGGCGCTTCGTCAGCGCCACCGATGTCGGCCGGGCCATCAACCCCACCCTGGCCGAGGGCCAGCTCCAGGGCGGCGCGCTCCAGGCGCTGGGCTGGGCGACCATGGAGGAGGTGGTGCTGGACGATCGGCGGGCGATGCGGAACGACCGGATGACGAACTACATCATCCCCACCGCCGCCGACGCCCCGCCCATGGAGGTGCGCCTCGTGGAGGTGCCCTTCGAGGGCGGACCTTTCGGCGCCAAGGGCATCGGGGAGATCCCCATGGACGGGCCCGCCGCCGCCGTGGCGCTGGCCATCGAGAACGCCACCGGGGTGGTGTTGGAGGAGCTGCCGATGAGCCCCGAGCGGGTGCTGGCCGGGATCGAGGCGCGGGCCGCCGCGCGGGGCAAGAAGAGGCGAGGTGGGGCGTGATGATCAGCTTCCTCGTGAATGATCGGCCGGTGGCCGTGGACGTGCCGCCGATGAGCCGGCTCCTGGACCTGCTGCGGGAGGACCTGCGGTTGACGGGCTCCAAGGAGGGCTGCGGCGAGGGGGAGTGCGGCGCCTGCACCGTGCTGATGGACGGTGAGCCCGTGTGCGCCTGCCTGGTCCCCGCGATCCAGGCCCAGGGCGCGCGTATCCTCACCGTGGAGGGTCTGGCCCGGGACGGGCGCCTGGACCCCGTGCAGAGCGCGTTTCTGGCCCACGGCGCCACCCAGTGCGGCATCTGCACGCCCGGACTGCTGGTGATGGCCCGCGCCCTGCTGGACCGCGAGCCCCACCCGAGCCCCGAGCGCACGCGCGCCGCGCTGGCTGGGAACCTCTGCCGCTGCACCGGCTACCAGAAGGTGATCGACGCCGTGGTGGACGCGCTGAGCGAGCCCCCCGCGCCCGCGGGTGAGGCCCGCCAGGGGGAGGAGGGCGCATGCTGAGGTGCACCGCCCCCGTCCGCACCGCCCGCACGCTGAGCGAGGCGCTGGAGCTGCGCGCCGCCATGCCCGAGGCCACGGTGCTGGCCGGGGGCACCGACGTCATGGTCGCCCTGGAGAGCGGGACCCTGGCCCCCGCCGCCGTGCTGAACCTCTGGGGTTGCGCGGGCCTGCGCTACGTGGAGGGTGACGCGAGGCGCGGGCTCTCCATCGGCGCCCTCAGCACCTTCGCCGATCTCCGGCGCGCCCCCGGCGTCCCCGAGGTCCTGCGCGAGTGCGCCGCCACCATCGGCGCCGAGCAGATCCAGGCCCGCGCCACGGTGGGCGGCAACCTGGTCAACGCCTCCCCGGCGGGCGACTCGCTCCCGCTCTGGCTCGCCCTGGACGCCGAGATCGAGCTCCAGAGCCGCGAGCGTCGGCGCCGCGTCCCCGCGTCGAGCTTCTTCCTCGGCTACCGCAAGGTGGACATGACCCGGGACGAGCTGGTCGTCGCTGTCCACGTCCCGCCCTGGCGCGACGATCAGGGCGAGGAAGCCCACGTCTTCCGCAAGGTGGGCACGCGGGCCGCGCAGTCGATCTCAAAAGTGGTATTCGCAGGGTCAGTAAAACTCCAGGATGGGGTGGTGCGCTCCGCGCGTCTGGCCATGGGCTCGGTCGCCCCGGTGCCGGTGCGCCTGCGCGCCGTGGAGGAGGCGCTGGTGGGGAGCGCGCCCTCGCCCGAGGCCGCCGATCGGGTGGCCCGGGACATCGCGCCCATCGACGACGTGCGCAGCACCGCGGGCTACCGCGGCTCCGTGGCGCGCAACGTGGTGCGGAGCTGGCTCGCGGGCCTCGCGAGATAGGGTAGACTCGACGTCTCATCCTGGGACCCACTCTTGAGCTCTTCCGTCGAGCTCCTCGCCGCCACGCTCCCCGTCACGGTGCGCGCCGCGCTCGCCCGCGCCCGCGAGCCGGGGGACGCACGCACGGAGCTGGACGCCGTCGTGCTGGTGGCGGACATCTCGGGGTTCACGGCCATCTCCGCCGAGCTCGCCAGCCGGGGCGCCGCCGGCCCGGAGGATCTGAGCCGCCTCCTGAACCGCTCCTTCGCCGCCCTGGTCGAGCTGGTCAGCCTCTACGGCGGGGACGTGGTGGGCTTCGCCGGGGACGCCTTCGTCGCCATCTGGCCCGCCCTGCCGGACCTCCAGCGGGCCCTGCGCCTGGCCGCGAGCTTCGCCCTGGTCATGCCCGCCGCCTCCGGCCGCCCGGAGGATCTGCCGCCGGGGAGCCCGGAGATCCGCCTGCGAGCTGGGATCGCGCGGGGGCCCGTGCTGCTGGCGCCCGTGGGCGGGGTGGAGGGGCGCTGGCTGCTCCTGGTGGCGGGGGCCGGGGTGGCCGAGGCCGCCGCCATCCAGCGCGAGGCGCCCCCGGGTCAGACCGCGCTCACCCACGCCGTGGCCCAGGCCCTCGGGCCCCTGGCGGAGACCACGCCGCTCCCCGGCGGGGCCCTGCTGCGCACGCTCACCCAGGAGCCCGCCACCGCCCCCGCCCGACCCGAGGCCCCGCCGCCCTCTCTCGCCCCGCTGCTGCGCCCCTTCGTGCCCGGCGCCCTGCTTCAGCGCCTGGACGCCGGGCTCTCGGCCTGGGTGGCCGAGCTTCGCCCCGTCACCGTGCTCTTCGTGCGCCTCCCCGGCTTCAGCGTGGCCGAGCCCCCGCCCCGCGAGGCGCTCCAGCAGCTCGCGGCCGTGATCCTGACCTGCCTCGCCCGCATGGAGGGCGTGGTGGACAAGTTCGGCGTGGACGAGAAGGGCCTCTTCGTCCTGGCCGGCTTCGGGCTCCCGCCGCTCAGCCACGAGGACGACGCGCTCCGCGGGGTGCGGGCGGCCATGGAGATCCGGGACGCGCTGGCCGAGGAGGGCCACGCCGCCACCGTCGGTGTCACCAGCGGGCGGGTCTTCTGCGGCACGCTGGGCGGGCCGGCGCGCTGGGAGTACACGATGCTGGGCGACGTCGTGAACCGCTCGGCGCGGCTCATGCAGCGGGCGGGCCTGGGCGAGGTGCTCTGCGACGAGGCCACCCGCGCCGCCACCGCCGGGCGCGTCGCCTGGGAGGTGCTGGAGCCCGTCCAGCTCAAGGGGATGAAGGCCCCGCTGGCCACCTTCCGGCCGGTGGGCATGCTCCTGGCCCAGAGCGGTGGCAGGGACCTGCTCATCGGCCGCGAGGAGGAGAAGGAGCTGCTCCGCCAGGGCCTCGGGCGCCTGGTCGCCGGGGAGGGCGGGGAGATCCTCGTCGTGCGGGGCGAGCCGGGCATCGGGAAGTCCAGGCTGCTCCTCTACGGGCGGGCCTCCGCCCAGGAGCTGGGGCTCCGGGTGGTCCACAGCGCGGCGGACGCCATCGAGCGGCTCACGCCTTATCACGCCTGGAGGCCGGTCTTCGCCGAGCTCCTGGGCGTGCGCGGTCGGGCCAGCCGGGAGGCCGCGCGCCTGCGCCTGCCGAGCCTGCTGGCTCCGGAGCGGGAGCCTCTGCTGCCGCTCCTGGAGGTCGTGCTGCTGCTGGGGCTCCAGCAGAACGCGACCACGGGCGCCATGAACCCCGAGGCCCGCGCCGACCGCACCCGCGGCCTCCTCGTCGAGCTCCTGGGGGCGCTGGCCGGCGCCGAGCCCCTGGTCCTGATCCTGGACGAGCTCCACTGGCTGGACAGCGCCTCCTTCGCCCTGCTGGAGGCCGTGGCGGCGAGCCTGCCCGGTCTGCACCTGCTCCTGGGCACGGGCCCGCTCGGCGGGGAGCGTGAGGCCGCCCTGGAGCGCCTGCTCGCCCTGCCCCGGGCCCGCCTGCTGGAGCTGGGGCCCCTGCCTCCCGACGCCCAGATCGCGCTGGCCGCCGCCGTGCTCGGCGTGGACGCCGTGTCGCCGGCCATGGCCCGCGCCCTGGTCACCCGCGCCCAGGGCAACCCCTTCTACACGGCGGAGCTCGCGCTGGCGCTCCAGGCCCAGCGCTCCGAGGCCGAGGACGGCTCCCCCTGGCGCACGCTCGCCCCCGCCAGCCTGCCCACCTCCGTCGAGGGCGCGCTGGCCAGCCGCATCGACCGCCTCCCCCCCGAGGCCCAGGTGGCGCTCAAGGCGGCGAGCGTGTTCGGCCGCCCCTTCACCGTCGCCGACCTGCTGGCCGTCCACCCCGTCTCGTCCACCCCCGCCGCCCTCCTGCGCACGCTCACGGCCCTGGAGAGCGCCGCGCTGCTGGGCCGCGTCCACGAGCACGGCGAGGAGCGCTGGACCATCAACAGCGCGCTGGTCCGCGACGCCGCCTACGGGCTCATGACCTTCGCCCAGCGCAAGTCCCTGCACGGGGCCGTCGCCGTGCGCCTGGAGAGCCACGCAGCCGAGGGCCAGCCCGTGGACCTGCCCGTGCTCGCCTTCCACTGGACCCGGGCCGAGGTCAAGGACCGCGCCGTCTCCGCGCTCGACGCCGCCGGTGAGGACGCCAGTCGCTACTACGCCCTCGAGGAGATGCGCCGCTTCTTCCTCAAGGCCCTCGAGCTCGCCCCCGACGCGCCCCCCGGCCAGCGCAGCCGCTGGCTCCTGCGGGTCGGCCTCTCCCGCCTGCGCGTGGGCCTGCCCACCGAGGCCCGCGCCAGCCTGCTCGACGCCCTCACCCTGCGCGGCCACCGCGTCCCCGCCACCCCGCGCGCCACCGCCCTCCCCCTGCTCCGCGAGCTCCTCCGCCAGCGCCTCGGCCGCGTCCTGCCGCGCTCCTGGCTGGGCCTCGACGACCAGGACCGCCTGGACGCCCGCCTCTGGCTGGAGCTCGGCTGGTCCGAGTATTTCCGGGTCGAGCCCGTGCCGGCCCTCTACGCCATCCTGCGCGCCGTCAACGTCGCCGAGGGTCTGGGTCCCTGCTACGAGCGCATCGTGGGCCAGGCGACCCTGTCGGCCTTCGCCGCCCTGGCCGGGCTCCAGGGCCCCGCCCGGCGCTGGCGTCGGCTGGCGATGGCCGGCGTAGACGAGACCGGAGAGCCCGCCACTGGCGGCGTCGCGCTGGGCGTGCTGGCCGCCGCCTCCCTGGCGCGGGCGGAGTGGGACGACGCGCGGGGGCTGCTCCTGCGGGCGCGCGATCTCGACGAGGCCGCCGGCCTGGTGGAGGATCGCGATCTGGCCACGATCCTGCTCGGCCAGGAGGCGCTGGCCCGGGGGGAGCTGGCCGAGGCCCGGCGCTGGGGCGAGCTCGCCCTGGCCGGTGGCGAGCGGCGCGGCAGCCCCATCGTGCGCGTGCGGAGCCGCTTCTTCCTCGGCAGCGTCGCCCTGGCCGGTGACGACCCGGCCGAGAGCGCGCGCCTGCTCCACGAGGCGGCCACCGTCGTGGACTCCCGGGTCGGCCTCGATCCGGCCAGCGTCATGGCCGCCGAGGCCAGCGGCGCCCTGGCCGCCATCCGGGCCGGGGACCTCGCCCGCGGCGGGGCCGCGCTCAAGGCCCTCCTGGCCGATCCTCGCCTCGTCATCGCCGCCGGCGCGCCCGCTCTCCGGCTCGCCGAGGTCACGGGCCTCGGCCTCCTGGCCCTCTGCGAGGCCGACCTCCCCACCTGGGGGCCGCCTGCTCGTCGGTTCTTCGACGCCATGCAGGTCCGTACGAAGCGGATCCCGTTCCATCAACCCCTGGTGGATAGGTTGGATGGTCGGCTGTGCTGGCTGGAGGGGAGGGAGGCGGAGGCCCGGCGCCGCTGGGCGGAGGGGAAGGTGCTGGCGGAGCGGTATGGGATGGCGGGAGAGCGGGCCAGGCTGGAGAGGGGGATGACGGGATCCTGACGAGTACCGAGCGCGACGGAAGGCGAGCGCCTCATCGCACAGTCATCTCCAGACCAGGTCACTGTCCCAGACAGCGAAGCCCCCAAAGCCCCCCAACGAGCGCGGCGATGAGCCCTCGACCCGCCCCGACCCCTCTCGCGCCGACTCCGCGCTCTCCGCGCTCTCCGCGGTAAAACGCCTGAAGATCCTAACACCCAGCCAGATCTCCGCCCCAAACCCTTCACTCCACCACCCCCTTCGCCGCCGTCCCTCCCGCCCGCAGCCCCGTGTAGTGCACCGCCGTCAGCGCCCCCGAGAAGCCCCACCCCGCCGCCGCGCGGCCCGAGAGGTTGGGCCCGTCCGAACAGGAGCGCTCCGTTCCGTAACTCGATGGCGCCGAAACGTCGCGTTCAGTCTATTCAGGTACCTCCGTCTCTTCGTAGATGTTGCAATCCATTTCCATCGTGAGCTCGGCCTCCTCATCCAGATCGACGCTCAGTGGAGTTGAGTTTTCTCCGCAGTCGATCCAGTCCTTGTGCCCGTCACCATCACTGTGGACCCCGGTGGCGCGCGCGGAGCCATCAGCGTAGCCGCATACCCAGCCAGGCTCGGTCGCGAGAGTAGTCTCCGTGTCGAGCTCAGTCTCGAATATGTCGAGTGTTTCTCCTTCATATGTCGCACCACACTCGCCGGGGTCAGACAGGAGATACACTATCTGGACAGTAACCTGAAGTTCATCACGATAGGTCTCCCCAAGCTCGTCTCCTCTCTCGATCCCCACTGTCACGATCACGTTCGTCCCAGGCAGGTAGTCCTTGCCAGAGCATCCGAGCAGGGGCATCAGCAGAAGCACCCCCATCAGTGACCACCAAAGCGAACTGTGGGCTGTGTCCTGGTGAGGGCGAGAAGCAATGGGAGTCATGGGGCCACCGCGGATGGCCTGACGGGGCTGGTGCCAGCGCCGGACAGTCCGCAGGCTACCCGAAGTCCCCTTACGACGCTTCGCGAGGCTGCCCGAGCCAGGTCACCGATAGGGTAGCTCCCTCGCGCCACGGGACCTTCCGTGACCATCGTCAGGTCCAACGAGGAGAGACCTCCACAGTAGTCCGTGACGGAATCACCGCAATCGATCTTCGAGGGATCCGAGCCTGTCTCCCAGAACCAGCTCACGTAGAGGGTCCGATAGTCGTCACGCTCAGGGTAGCGCTCGTCCGCAGGGACGTGAGGCGCCCAGAAGAAGAGGGTGACGGGCTGTCCGCCGGGTGGGCAGCCCAACGCGCTGTCGGTGCGATCATACTCGAGGCGCAGGACGTGGTCGGAGCCATTCGTCACGACGTCGAGGAACAGGCTACGGGTCGTGGTCGCGTAGCCGATGATGCCCATGTGGATCTCCGCCTTCTCTTCGTCCACGCCGGTGTTGACCTCCAGCCACCAGGCCGTGATGCGGATCCGTCGCACCGCGGACGGCACGGTCCCCCGGAGCGTGCCGAGGTCGAAGCTCACACATTCGCCATCATGGAGGCGGAAGCTCTCGATCCCGGAGTCGCCGACGCCCCCGAGGCCCCCGCTGGCGTAGAGCCGCATCCGCAGGCGCCCGAGCCCCCAGCCGGGGAGCGGCGGCACCCCGCGTGGATCTCCTGCCAGGCTGGTGTCGAGTGCGAAGCCATCCGCGAAGTTCAGCATGCCCACCAGGGTCCGGCCGGGCGCGTTGGCGACCGAACCGTGCTGATCGAGATCGTAATGCTTGAAGAGCAGCGCCGACCCGGCGACGCGCGGCGCCGTTCCGCTGGTCGCGCCCATCCTTCCGTACGTGAACTCGGAACCCGCATAGTAGGCCCCTTCCATGGACGCGGTGCCACACTGGTACCCTGCAGTGACGAGGAGGGGGTACGCTCGCCCGTCAGGCGTACGCGCCACGGATGAGTCCGATCGAAGGTCAGGTGCATTCTGCATATCGATTGGCGCAAGGTCGGATGTCGCGATAGCCCCGACCGGGAGCGCGGCGGGCGCGGCGCCTGGAGCGGACACGGATGATGCACTCGCACAGGATGTTCCGACGTCCACCCCTCCCATGTTCCCGGCTGCCTTGACATAGAGGAGCCCCTCCTCCCGGAAATAGGTACTGAAGAGTTGGGAGGTGCTATCGAGCCCACGGGCCTGGTCCTCGGTCGGACAATTATACTTGGATCCGGGAATATGCTCTCCTTCGTTTGCGGAGAGGCTGTGCGTGAGCACGTCCAGCCCACCACAAGGTTCGCCGCGGCTGGATGTGCCGAAGTCGGACGCGATCGTCTCGAGCATGTCTGGAAGCTGCACGTCTTGAACAGAACCCAGGCCCGCTACCATCCTTGCGATGCCGCTCCGCGCGGCCTGGGTGATGGTTGTGGTCAGATCTGGGTCCTGGCCCAGCATGACGCTGGCCATGGCGACAGCGGAGGCTCCAGTGCCGTGAGAGTCCGCGTCGTCGGGCTTTGGCCTGGTCTCGACTTCATCTCGGGACGCGATGCGTACGACCCCATCCTTGATCTCGTAAAAGAGATAGAGGAACCGGCTGTCACCATTGTACTCGAAGGCCGGATGGACCGTGTGGATCCAGTAGTCGCGGACGCCGAGCGAGAGGGTCTCCTCGTTCGTGGAGAACCACGCCCAGGGCGCGTTTCCGCCCGAGATCATCCCGTCATAGCCCGCGTTGATGTACTGAAGCACCCCGGTGGCGGCGTTGACGCCATCCAGATAGGCCCACGGTGGATAAAACGCATGGGTCGCGCACTCTTCATGGTCCTTGTATACATTGGACCGCATGGGCGCCCCGGTACACAGGTAGGACTCCTCCAGCGTCTCTTCTTCGACCTCCCTGCCCGAGTGGCGCTCGATCCCGACGACCTCCGCCCGCCCGACGAGATCGGTCAGGTGTCTCCTGGGTACGCGGACATACAGGAGGTTGGCATGGGTGGTCAGGTGAAAATCTACCCTCGCGCCGATCGACCGCAGCCAGGCGCGCAGGGGTCGAGCCCAGGCGGTGCGCTTACGGCGGTTCGCCTCTCGAATGCGCGTCCGAAGGGGGGTGAGCCGATCCGAACGCCCATGTTCGGTGAACGCCAGCCCTGTCACGACGCGCGAAGGAGCTCGCGGGAGCTCCTCCTGGTCGCGCAGCTCGAGGACGACAGGGACCGGATCGTAGGAGCCCACCAGGAGCTGCGACAGGCTCTGCGGCTTCGAGCTTCGCTGGGTGTGCGCTGAGGGTCCCCTCGGAGCTCCTCGCTCAGCCTGCTTCCGCTGAGGTGGCGGAAGGCGGACATAGCGGACGATCCGGTGCCACCTCCCCCGCTCATCCGAGCATCCGCGCGTCTCCTGCAGGACCGAGCTGCCGTCATCGAGCCCGGAATCCTCTGGATCCACGGGCACGACCCCGAGATCTTTGCGCCAGACGAAGGGGCTCCCGCGCGCGCTCCGCTCGAGGACCTGGCCCTGAGCGTCGAGCACCTCCCATCTCTCATAGAACACGCTGCGATGGGTGAGGGTAGCCAGCCGTCGGACATTCTTGTACAGGTTGTAGAGTTCCGCGCGTGGGCCCTCGATCCGCTGGCGCCGCACGCCTGCGGCTGGCGCGGTGGCGGAGGCTGCTCGTCTACTCGGAGGTGCGCCGCTCGCACCTGCACAGGGTGGGCAAGAACCGTGGCCGTGCTGTGGCGCGCAGGAGCACGGCGCGCGGACAGCCGTAGTGCCGCACGATGAACATCTGACCTTCTCAGCGGCGCTATCACGGGTACAATCGTCGCGACATGTGAAGCCAGGCGAAGGAGAGGCAACCTGTCCCTTCACCTTGCGACGAGGAGATCTCCTTGTTCCGTTCACCGCAGATTGCGGCTTGCCCTGCGCTCCGTCATCCATGATGCACCTCCTTGTCGTGCTCAACCCTTCGCCAGGATCTCCACCGTGACGACGGCGCTGCTGCGCAGCGTCCCGCTGAGACGCCACCCGATCCATCGGGTGAACGCGCTCTGATGCATCCACGTGTTCCCCGTCGTGCCGAGGTCCACCTCGACTGGATCGGAGAACGACAGCCACGCGCCCTCCTCGTTACTCGCCGAGTGCTCGACGATGAACCGCGCCTCTTCGCCCTCGCCGGCCTCCAACACGCGGACCACGATCTCCAGCTCCTTGTAGTTCGCGAGGTCCAAGGCCTGGTCAGACGTCATGGCGTCACCCTCGGCGAGCGTGACCCCATCTAAGAAGCGGACGTAATATGTCAGCATAGAATACCTCCTTAGCTCTGAAGGCGGCCGGTGACCCACACGCGCACACGCGCTGTGGGTGAGGTCCCTCCGTTCAAGGTTACACTGACTCGTCCGAGTTTCCCGCTGGGTCCGGCCTGGTTCGCCAGCGCGCGGTAGGGCAGGCTGGTGATGCCGGTGTCTGCGTTCACCGGCGTGCCCAGGGTCGCGAAGCCCTTGCCGCTGATGGAGTGATACCACTTCACCGTGATGCTCGCGGGACTTCCGTTGGTCTCCTCGACCTCGACCTCCAGCGTCATGTTGTCGGCCGACCCCAGAACTTCGTTGAACTGCGGAAACGAGAAGATTTCGGTGTTCCCCCGAACCACCTGATCGATCACCAGCTCTGTATACGCGATCATGATCGCTCTCCAAGGCCCTCGACCGGTGCGCCCACATGACGCACGACGACGACGGGTTGCTAGAGATGTAGCGCGGGGGGGGGGGGGGGCGTCAATGAGAATGTTCCGTCTGGCGAATTAGGAGCCGCCTCCCTGGGCTGGCATGGGGGATCCCGACCGCCTGGACGCGCGCCTCTGGCTGGAGCTCGGCTGGTCCGAGTATTTCCGGGTGGAGCCCGTGCCCGCCCTCTACGCCATCCTGCGCGCCGTCAACGTCGCCGAGGGCCTCGGCCCCTGCTACGAGCGCATCGTGGGGCAGGAGGCGCTGGCCCGGGGAGCGCTGGCCGAGGCCCGGCGCTGGGGCGAACTCGCCCTGGCCGCCGGCGCGCCCGCGCTGCGGCTCGCCGAGGTCACGGGCCTCGGCCTCCTGGCCCTCTGCGAGGCCGACCTCCCCACCTGGGGGCCGCCCGCTCGTCGGTTCTTCGACGCCATGCAGGTCCGCACGAGGAGGATCCCGCTGCATCAACCCCTGGTGGATAGATTGGATGGCCAGCTCTGCTGGCTGGAGGACCGGCAGGCCGAGGCCCGGCGGCGGTGGGCGGAGGGGAAGGTGCTGGCGGAGCGGTATGGGATGAAGGGGGAGCGCGCCAGGTTGGAGAGGGCGACGACAGGATCCTGACCGACGGTAGCCCAACGGATCGCGAAGGCCCTGGTGGTCTGTCACAGCGAAGTTGAGTGGTAGGCCAGCAGAACCCTCATCCGCCCCTTCGGGGCACCTTCTCCCAGAGGGAGAAGGGGAAGATATCGGCATTTCCCCCTTTCCCTCCGGGTGAGGGTTCTTCCAACCACTCATCGTCCCTGTGACGAAGCACTACCGCAACGCTCATCCCCAGACCAGCCCCCCGGCCCAGACGGCGAAGCCCCCAAAGCCCCTCCAACGAGCGCGGCGATGAGCCCCCAACCCGCCCCGACCCCTCTCGCGTCGACTCCGCGTGCTCCGCGCTCTCCGCGGTAAAACGCCCGAAAATCCTACCCCTCCGGCCAGATCTCCGCCCTACACACCCCTCACTCCACCACCCCCTTCGCCGCCGTCCCCCCCGCCCGCAGCCCCGTGTAGTACACCGCCGTCAGCGCCCCCGAGAAGCCCCGCCCCGCCGCCGCGCTCCCCAGCATGCCCGCGGCCTCCCCCGCCGCGTACAGCCCGGGGATGGGCTGGTCGTCCTCACTCAGCACCTGCCCCGTCTCCCCGATGCGGACTCCGCCGAAGCTCTTGGCCGTCGCGAGCGTGAGCGGCACCCAGTAGTACGGCGGCTCGAGGATCGAGAGCTCGCCCACCGTGCGCCCGAAGTCCGTGTCCTCGCCGTCCTCGCACATCTGGTTGAAGCCCTCGATCGTCTCCGTCACCGAGCCCACGTCCAGATCCATGCCGTGGGCCAGGTCCGCCGCCGTGTCGAAGCCCGTCTGGCCGAGCAGGTCCGCGAGCTGGGGGCCGCTCAGGCTCTTGCGATCCGATCCCATGTCCTCCGTGTAGTCCGGCGTCTGGAAGGTCAGCAGGTCCCACTGCTCCTGCCCGAAGATGGCATAGAGCTGCCCCTTCTCCCGCGCCAGATCCGCCAGCCGCAGAGAGCGGAACATCGCCTCGCTGACCACTCGCCGCCCGGTGCCGTCCACGAAGATCCCATTCTGCACGCCCATGATCACCAGCACCTCGCGCCCCGTCTCGTCGCGCGGGTCGGGCGTCGAGTGGACGTAGGCGCCGAGCTGCTCGTCGAGGAAGGTGCCCGCGCCCGCCGCCTCGGCCAGGTCGAGGCCGTTGCCGTCCATGCCCCACCAGCACTCGTAGTAGAGGGCGTCCGTGTCCACCTCCGGCCAGCTCTCGCGCACCCGGTCCAGGTTGCGCGCGAAGCCGCCCGTCGCCACCACCACGGCCTCGGCCTCGAACCAGCTCTCCTCGCCGCTGATGGTGTCCTGGACCGCCACGCCGATGATCTCGCCCCCGCTCACCAGCAGCTCCGTCGCCTCCTGGTTCAGCCAGACGGCGTCGGCCAGCTCCTCGCCCAGCAGGTCCACGGGCATGGTCGTGCCGGACTGCTGGTGCAGGCGCTCCACCGTGCCGGCGTCCTCGTCGGAGGCCACCGACGTGTAGCTCATGCCGAGTCGGGTCAGCCACTCGATCACGCTGGCCGATCCATTCACGAAATCCATCACCAGTGGATCCGTAGGGTCCCCTCCGCCCGTGAAGTCCGCCCACTCGGCCAGGGCGGCCTCCGGGCTGTCCTCCACCCCCTGCGCGTCCTGCGTGGCGGTGCCAGCGGCCCAGAGGAAGCTGCCGTAGCGTGAGCCCCCGCCGGACTCGGCCTCGCGCTCGATCAGCGCGATCTCCGCCCCCTCCTCCCGAGCGGCCCAGCCCGCGGCCAGCCCGGAGCCCCCCGCGCCGATGATCGCCACCTGGGTGGACGCCATCGGCTCCCCGAAGCGCTCGTAGACGGTCTCGGGGAGCGTGCGCTCGGGATCCTGACACGCGGCGAGGGCGAGGAGGACGATCATGGGCACCTCAGGCCCAGTCTGCGCCTCCCGCCCGCCCCTGTCGAGCCCGCCTCAGCGCAGCCCGTCGATGATGGCGTTGAACGTCGGGCTCGGGCGCATCGCGGCCGAGACCTTGGCCGGATCGGGGTGGTAGTAGCCGCCCATGTCCACCGGCCGCCCCTGGGCGCCGATGAGCTCGGCGTTGATCGTGGCCTCTCCCTCGGCCAGCGCCCTCGCCACCGGCGCGAAGCGGGCCGCCAGCGCGGCGTCCTTCGTCTGGGCCGCCAGGGCCTCCGCCCAGTACAGCGCCAGGTAGAAGTGGCTGCCGCGGTTGTCGATCTCGCCCACCTTGCGCGCCGGGGACTTGTTGTTGTCCAGGAAGCGGCCGATGGCGTCGTCCAGCGTCTCGGCCAGGACCGCCGCCGCCGCGTTCCCGAAGGTCAGCGAGACGTGCTCCAGCGAGGCGCCCAGCGCCGAGAATTCGCCCAGCGAGTCCCAGCGCAGGTAACCCTCCTTCTGGAACTGCTGGACATGCTTCGGGGCCGAGCCGCCCGCGCCCGTCTCGAAGAGCCCGCCGCCCGCCAGCAGGGGCACCACGGAGAGCATCTTGGCGCTGGTGCCGATCTCCAGGATGGGGAAGAGGTCGGTCAGGTAGTCGCGCAGCACGTTGCCGGTGACCGAGATGGTCTCCTTGCCCTCGCGGATGCGGGCCAGGGAGAGCTTCATCGCGTCCACGGGGGCCAGGATGCGGATGTCCAGGCCGCTCGTGTCGTGATCGGCCAGGTAGGTGCGCACCTTCTGGATGATCTGGGCGTCGTGGGCGCGGTGCTCGTCCAGCCAGAACACGGTGGTCGAGCCGGTCACGCGGGCGCGGCGCACGGCCAGCTTCACCCAGTCGCGGACGGGCAGATCGCGGGTCTGGCAGGAGCGGAAGATGTCGCCCGCATCCACCGCCTGCTCCATCAGGACCGCCCCGCTGCGCTCGTCCACCACGCGCACGGTGCCGGCCGCAGAAGCCAGGAAGGTCTTGTCGTGGCTGCCGTACTCCTCGGCCTTCTGCGCCATCAGGCCCACGTTGGGCACGCTGCCCATGGTGGCCGGGTCATAGGCGCCGTTCTGCCGGCAGTCGTCGAAGACGGCCTGGTAGATGCCGGCGTAGCAGCGGTCGGGCACCAGGGCCTTGGTGTCGTGCAGCTTGCCGTCGGGGCCCCACATCTTGCCGGAGTCGCGCACGACGACCGGCATGGAGGCGTCGATGATGATGTCGTTGGGGACGTGCAGGTTGGTGATGCCCTTGTCCGAGTCCACCATCGCCAGCGAGGGTCCGCGGGCGTAGGTGGCCTGGATGTCCGCCTCGATCTCGGCCTTCTTGTCGGCGGGCAGGCTGGCCAGCTTGGCGTACAGGTCGCCGAGGCCGTTGTTGGGGTTCACGCCCAGCGCGGACAGGGTGTCGGCGTGCTTGCTGAACACGTCGGCGAAGTAGACGCTGACCGCGTGCCCGAAGAGGACCGGGTCGCTCACCTTCATCATCGTGGCCTTGAGGTGCAGCGAGAGCAGCAGCCCGCGCTCCCGGGCGTCGGCGATCTCCCGGGCGTAGAAGGCGCGCAGCGGGGCCGTGTGCATGACCGAGCTGTCCAGGACCTCGCCCGCCGTCACGCCCACGCCCTTCTTGAGCACCGTGGTGCCGGCCTCGGTGACCAGCTCATAGCGCACGCTGGTCGCCTCGCTCACCGTGACGGAGCGCTCGGAGCCGAAGAAGTCGCCCTCGCCCATGTGGGCGACGTGGGTGCGCGAGTCCTGCGACCACTTGCCGAGCCGGTGCGGGTTCTTCCGCGAAAACGCCTTGACCGAGGCCGGCGAGCGGCGGTCGGAGTTGCCCTCGCGCAGCACCGGGTTCACCGCGCTGCCCAGCACCTTGGCATAACGGGCCTGGATCGCCTTCTCCTCGTCGCTGGACGGGGCCTCCGGGTAGTCCGGGACCTGGTAGCCCTGGCCCTGCAGCTCCTTGATCGCGTCCTTGAGCTGGGGGATGGAGGCCGAGATGTTCGGCAGCTTGATGATGTTCGCCTCCGGCTTGAGCGTCAGCTCACCCATCCAGGACAGGTGGTCGGGGACGCGCTGCTCGGGGCTCAGCCGCTCGGGGAAGTTCGCCAGGATGCGGCCGGAGAGCGAGATGTCCCGCGTCTCGACGTTCACCCCCGTGCCCGCCGTGAACGCCTGCACGATCGGCAGCAGGGAGTAGGTGGCGAGGGCAGGGGCCTCGTCGATCTCGGTCCAGATGATGGTGGCGTGGGTGTTCATGCGGGGTCCTCGCGGGATGAGACTGGGGCCCCCGCTTAACCGATGCCGCCGCCAGACGCCTCAGCGGGTGCCCGCGAGCGCCTCGTCCGTGGACGCCGCCGTCACCGCCGCGCGGGTCCAGCGGTCGAGGGTGGCGCTGTCGCGGCAGGTGAGGATCCTCTCCCGCTGGGCCTCGCTCACCGGGAGGCCGCGGGCGTCGAGGACGAGGAGGAGGGCGCTGGCTTTGCCCTGGGTCTCCCCTTCGGCGCGCCCGATGGCCTCGCCTTCGGCACGTCCGATGGCCTCGCCTTCGGTCATCCCCTCGATCTTCCCCTCGATCTTCCCTTCCGCCAGCACCTCGTCCAGATCGGCGTAGCCCTTGCGCTGGAGCAGGTTGCGGAGCGTGTGCTCGTGCGCCGCCTCGCGGCTCCAGAGGGCCTCCACCCGGATCGGGTTGGCCAGCACGCCGGGCGCCTCCAGCTCCTCGCCGGGCCGGGCGATCCGCATCGGCGCGTCGGGGGTGTGGACCTCGACGTGACGCTCACCCCGCAGCCGCACCACCCACAGGAAGCGCGTCCCTCCCGCGAGCATGTCGCGGATCTTGTCCTCCAGCTCGGCCTCGCGCTGATAGCGGCCGGCGTACTCGATGGCCAGCGGAGGGTACTCGTGGATCCAGCCGTCCTCCTCGATGTGCGGCGTCACCGCCACGTCCGGGGCGCGCAGCGTGAGATCGTCCGGGCTGAAGCCCATGTCCACGCCCGCCCCCGGGCTGAGCGGGTCGCTGTCCACGATCTGCCCGCCATAGACCGAGCCGGAGGCATGCTTGCCGCCTCCTGCCATGGTCAGGATGGCGTAGCCCTTGGAGATCTCCATCGGATCTCCCTCGCGCACCATGCCGGCGCGGAAAGGGCCGGGAGGGTCGCCCGCGGGAGCGCCGCGGCGTGGAGGGTCACCCATGAACGACGTGCGTGCGGTGCGGCTCATGCGCTCAACATATCACGGCGTCGGAGGCGTGCATGCTCCGAACGCGAGGAGGCGGGTTATCTGCGCGCTCACGGACCCTCCCTCATGCCAGCCCCCCAGCAGCAGACCCTGTTCGGCGCTCGCCCGGTCGAGCCCGCCGCCGCCGTCGGTCCCGCCGAGGTCTCCGCCGAGCTCCGCGCGCTGGGCGAGCGCCTCCCGCCGCTGCTGCGCATGGGGACCAGCTCCTGGGCCTATCCGGGCTGGGTGGGTCAGGTCTACGATCGCGTCGTCCCTGAGCCGATCCTCTCGCACAGCGGGCTCTCCGCCTACGGGCGCCACCCCCTGCTGCGGGCGGTGGGCGTGGACCGCACCCACTACGCGCCGATGGACCGCGCGACCTTCGCCGAGCACGCCGCCCAGGTGCCCGAGCACTTCCGCTTCCTGGCCAAAGCCCATGAGGTGCTGACCCTGGCGCGCTTCCCGCGGCACCCGCGCTATGGGGCCCAGGCCGGCGAGAAGAGCCCGCACTTCCTGGACCCCGCCTACGCCAGCGAGGTCGTGGTCGGGCCCTTCGCCGAGGGGCTGGGGAAGAAGGCCGGGCCCCTGCTCTTCCAGATGGCGCCCCAGGACGTCGTCGAGCTGGGTGGGCCGCTGGGCTTCCCCGCTCGCGTCCACCGCTTCCTCTCCGCGCTGCCCCGGGGCACTTTCTACGCGCTGGAGGTGCGCAACGCCGCCCTCATCGGCCCCGCGCTGGCCGACGCGCTCTACACCGCGCGCGCCGCCCCCTGCCTGCTCGCGTACCCGCACCTGCCCGATCTCGAGACGCAGGCCCGCCTGCTCCAGATCGAGCGCTCCCCCGCGCTCGTGGTTCGCTGGATGCTGCAACGCAGCATGACCCACGAGGGCGCCGGGGCGAAGTACGCGCCCTTCGACCGCTTGCAGGACCCGGATCCCGAGACCCGCGGCCAGCTCGCCCGCCTCATCGTGGACATGCTGCGACGCAACAGACCCGCGCTGATCATCGTGAACAACAACGCCGAGGGCTGCGCGCCGCGCTCGATCCGCCTCCTGGCCGAGGAGGTGGGGGGGCTGCTCGGGGCGTGATAGGGTGCGCTGACACACGGTCGGGGACCATGAAGGACGGATATCGCTACGACGTCTTCCTGAGCTATCGGCGCTCCGACGTGGTGCGCGAGTGGGTCCACACGCACCTCAAGGGTGAGCTGCACGGGTGGCTGCAGGAGTCCATGCCGCGCGATCCTCAGATCTTCATTGACGAAGAGATTGAGGTCGGCGCCGAGTGGCCAGTGGCGTTGGAGCAGGCGCTGCTTCGCTCTCGGTGCATGGTGTGCGTGTGGTCGCCCGCCTACTTCCGGTCGCGGTGGTGCCTCGCCGAGTGGGAGACCATGCGTGCCCGCGAGGCGACCCTGAAGGCGGCTGGAGTGGAGGTCCCACAGATCATCTACCCGCTGCGCTTCCGCGACGGTGATCACTTCCACCCGCATGCGCGCGACACACAGTGGCGGGACATGCAGCCGTTCTCGGACTATCGGCCCGCGTACCGCAACACGGAGGGCTACGGGCGCTTCATGGAGCAGGTAAAGGCGATGGCCGACGATCTGGCGTCCATCGTGGCGGCCGCTCCGCCCTGGGACGCCGCCTGGCCGGTTGTGCGACCCGAAGAGGTCTCCGGGCTCAGCATCCCACAGCCGAGGCTCGCATGAACCCAGGGCTGATCTTCACCTTCTACTCCTACAAGGGAGGGGTCGGTCGGACCTTCGTCCTGGCGAACGTGGCCGCCGTGCTGGCCCGATGGGGGCTGCGCGTCCTCTGCGTAGACTGGGATCTGGAGGCGCCGGGGCTGCACCTCTACTTTAAGAAGCTCCTTGATCCGCCGGCTCCCTTGACGGGGCTCCTGGACGTCATCGAGGCGCACCGGGCAGGCGCGCCGCTCCCCTGGCGAGATCACCTCCGAAAGGCGGTGCTCGCGGACGCGACTCATCCCATCGACCTGCTCTGCGCGGGAGCAGGAGATGACCGCTACGAGGGGCGCGTGCAGGCGATCCGCTGGGAGGATCTCTTCGCGCGGCACGAGCTCGGCGTGGCGCTGGAGCAGATGCGCGCGGAGTGGTGTGAGAGCTACGATCTCGTGTTGGTGGACAGCCGCACGGGGATCACGGATCTTGGTGGGATCTGCACCATCCTCCTGCCCGACATCCTGGTCCTGCTGGGGACCGCGAACCGGCAGAGCATCGACGGGCTCCGGCGCGTGGCGGAGCTGGCCGAGCGCAATCGGGATCGCCTGCCAGTGGATCGCGGGCTGTTGCGCGTGCTCCCGGTGCTCACCCGCTTCGAGGGGCGGGTGGAGGTCGAGCGCAGCCAGTCCTGGCTGAAAGAGTTCCAGGGGGCCTTCGATCCTCTGGTGAGGCGCTGGATCTCCGAGGGGAGCTCCGCGCCGGATCTGCTGAACCGCGTGCGGATCCCGCACGTCGCGTACTGGAGCTTCGGAGAGGATCTGGCGGTGGTGGAGGAGGGGACCCACGACCCGGAGGGTGTGGGCTATGCGCTGGAGACGTTGGCGGCGCTCCTACAACATGGGCTGGACGACGCGGACCGGCTGCTGGGCTCGCGAGAGTCCTATGTCGCCGAGAGCGCGGACGCGCACAACCCCTTCCCCTGGGACCTGCTGATCCTGCACACGACGGCGGAGGCGGGGAGGGCGGCGGAGCTGGCGGGGCTGCTGGGGGGACAGGGGTTGAAGGTGGTCCCGCAACTGCTCTCGGCGCAGCTCTTGACCGAGGGGTTCTCTCACTTCAGGAACGTCGTGGTGATGGCGGGGGGCAGGGTCCAGCCCAGAGAGGCTGAGAACATCAGCCACTATGTGCGCCGCTTCTTCAGCGAGCGCCCCCAGGTCGGGCGTCTCGTGCCCCTGCTCGGAGAGCAGGTGAAGCTCCCGAGCCTCGCGGACTTTGCGCCAGTGATCCTGGATGGTCGGGCGCTCTGGCAGGTGGCGGAGGAGCTCGTTGGTCGGTTGTCGCTGGTCAGGCAGGCCCGTGCAAGGAGGGTGAACCCTGAGATGAATCCGGCACTCTGGAGTAGTGTATCCATCCAGGTAGATGCCTCAAGTGACGGTTTCCATCTTGACGGGGATCAGACGGTCTCCGCTTCGGATCAAGGGCTCCAGTTCACACCAGCTGATCCAGATGCTTACAGGCTTGAGATTCCTTGGAGAGACATTATCGGGGCCACCTGGGTGTGGACCGAGAATGTTTGGCTTGGGAGTGACAGATACGACAAGCTATGCCTGCTTCTTCGCTTCTCCGACCCTGTTGGTGTAGTCAGCTTCCATGAGGTCTGGCTTACCTCGCACTCAAACTACGAGATCCAGCGCCTCCGTCGGCAGATCGAGGCCGCCATGAACTGGCCCCGCGTCGACCCTCCTGATCCTCCCAAGGCCAGTTAGAGTGGCCAGGGAGCCAGGCCGCCCGGTAGCCCACGGAGTCCCCTCATGCGCCTGCACATCACCGAGCTCGGTCGCGTGACCGCCGCCGACATCGAGCTCGCCCCGCTCACGGTGCTGTACGGCGCCAACAACACCGGCAAGAGCTGGGTCGCCAGCGCGATCTACAGCGCCGGGCGCCGGCTCTCCATCGAGGGGCGGCTGGAGGGCTACAACTTCCCGCCGCCGGGAGAGCTGCGGGCGCCGGCCGCGCTGACCAGCGCCATCGCCGCGGCGAAGACGGCGCTGGACGCGAAGGACGGCGCAGAGCACAAGATCTCGCTGAAGCAGGAGGAGCTGGGCGAGCTGGGGCCCGACGGCGGGGTCTCGGCGACGGGCGGCACGCTGGCCCGCTGGCTGGGGGTGCCCGACCAGCTCCCGCCGGCCGCCAGCCTGCGCTGGCGCATGGAGCCCGAGGATCCACGCCTGTTTCACACGGTGGACGCCACCCTGAAGCGCCAGGGCATGAAGGTCACGGCCAGCGCCGAGGTCAAGGGCGAGCTCTTCGACCCGCTGCCGGTGAGCGTGTCCGCGGCGCGGCACGAGGTGGGAGGGCTGATCCTCGGCCTCTCCGGCTGGCTTCGGGACGGGATCTTCCGGCGCGCGGCCTGCTTCCCCGAGGAGCGGCTGGGCATCGTGGAGGGCGGCGCGGCGCGGGTGCGCGAGGGCACGCAGGACCGGCCCTGGCAGTCGGAGGGGGCGCGGGACGCCGCCCGCATGCTGGGCGAGCTGCGCGGCTACGGGCCGGAGCAGCGGGCCAGCCTGGGCGGGGACCCCGAGCTGGCGCGGCGGCTGTGGGAGGAGGTCCTGGGCGGGCGCGTGGAGATGGACGCCAACGGAGACCTGCACTTCCGGCAGGGCGTGACGCGGCTGCCCATCAACGCCGCGGGGGCCGGGGTGCGCGCGCTGGCGCTCCTGTCCATCTACCTGGAGCTGCTGGCCTCGCCGGGGGATCTGCTGGTGCTGGACGCGCCGGAGCTGGGCCTCGGCACCGGGATGCGCGAGGCGCTCGCGCGCGTGCTCCGCACCCTCCCCGAGCGCGGCTACCTCGTGGTCGTCACCACCCGGGACGCGGCCCTGGCGGCGGCGCTCTCCCGCTCGCGCCAGAGCGTGAGCTACGGGCTGGAGGAGCAGAACGACGGCAGCGTGCGGATCGGCTCCTGATGCGGGCGGGCCCCCCGAACGCGAGCCCGGGAGATCTCGCGCGCTGGCTGTTCTGGGTGAAGCTGCGCGAGGTGGTGCCGGCGGATCGCCCGGATCTGCTGCGCGCGGCCTGGGGGCTGTGGCCGCTGCAGTACCTCTCGGCCGCCCCGCGCCGCGCCCTGCTCAAGGACGAGCTCCGCCGCAGCTTCGGCCGCGACGACGTGGGTCTGGTGCGCGACGCCTACCGCCAGGCCTTCCGGGCGCACTTCCAGGAGTTGTTGCTAGGTAAGTTAGACGAGCGTAACTGGATGTTACACCTCGCCTTTCAGGGGCGCGAGCACCTGGACGCGGCGCTTGCGCGCGGGCGGGGAGCGGTGCTGCTCTACCCGCATGCGGGCGACGTGATGATGATGCTCGCGGGGCTCGGTCTGGCTGGCTACCGCTATGTGCAGTACGCCGCCCGCGGGCTTGCCCCGCCCGAGGTCGCCGCCGCCCACCCCGAGGTCTTCGGCCACAACCGCTGGCGGCAGGAGGCGCGGGAGGCGCGGGAGGCGGCCGAGGACGGGCTGCCCGTCCGCTTTCTCACGATGGAGACCTCCCCCCGCGAGCTGCTGCGCAGCCTCGCCCGCAACGAGATCGTCGGCATCGCCTTCGACGGGCGCCTGGGCCAGCGCTTCGTGCCCGCCTCCTGGCTGGGCCGCACCGCGCTGCTGTCTCCGGGCCCCTTCAAGCTCGCGCTCAGCGCCGGGGCCCCCATCGTCCCCGCCTTCAACCGCGCGCCGGAGGAGGGCCCCGAGATCTGCGCCTTCGGGCCCCCGATCTGGCCGGAGGGTCACAAGGCCGAGACCCTGATGGAGCGCTTCCTGCGCGAGGGCGCCGAGCCCTGGGTCCGCGCCCACCCCAGCACCTACGGCATCTGGCTGCTGCACTGCCGGATGCGGGCGGGGGTGGACGATCACCCGCTGTTCATCGACTACGCGCCGGACGATCGGTACAAGAGATGGTTGTAGTCTCTTAAGCTCTCGGAGGAGCGCTGCGGCCCCAGCGCGCGGCCAGGGTCGGCGCGGAGAGGGCCACCAGCGCCAGCAGCATGATCCCCGCCCCCGCCCACTCGCCCCTCGCCGGCCAGCGGTCCCAGCCCAGCAGCGCGAGCCCCATCGCCCCCAGCAGCCCGGCCAGCACGCTGGAGGCCCGGTTGACGGGCACGCAGTAGCTGTTCTCCTGCGGAGAGAGCAGGATGAGCCCGCCGAAGAGCCCGGTCAGGTAGGAGCAGAACCCGACGCCCAGCGCGTAGGGCCAGGCGGAGGTCTGCAGGAAGGGCCCGAAGCCCGCGCGCAGGCTCTCGCCGACCGCCCCGGGCGCCAGCAGCGCGGCCAGCGCGAGACCCAGCAGCAGGGCGGGGCTGGCGACGAGCTGCTCCTCCACGAGGTAGCGGAGCCGCGTGCCCGAGTCCTCGGTCTTGGCCAGGCGGCTCATGGTGCGCAGCCGCCCGAGGTAGGCCAGCAGGTAGACGACCACGTCCAGGACAGCCGCGAAGCTCAGCGCCGCGCCCGCGTCCGAGCGGAATGTCACCCCCAGCGAGAGCAGCGAGAGCAGGAGGGCGAGGCCGGAGAACCAGCGCACCCGCCGCCCGCTCCAGAGGTCCACCAGCGGGGCCAGGACCAGCACACCGCCGCGCATGAGCAGCATCATGAGCAGGATGGAGACGCCCTCGAAGGTGTAGGCCAGGGTCGTCGTCCCGATCACGGCGGCGGTGCAGAGCCCGCTGAGCCCGGTCCAGAGCCCGGGGCGGGGCAGGTCCAGCCCGCCGACGCGCCAGCGCGAGGCGTGCCGCCACCAGCCCAGCGCGGTGAACGCCAGCAGGAGGCCGATCACCGAGGCCAGCACGCTGACGGGCAGCAGCGTGAGCCCGTCCACCTTGCCCGGCAGGCCGGGGATGACGCCGCGGCTCAGCGCCTTGGTCCCGGCGGCATAGGGCACGTAGGCCAGGAAATACCCAGCCGCGAAGAGCCAGATCTCGGCGCCAGAGGGTCGGGTCAGGGGCCGCCTCCTCCCCGCACCATATCCCACCCACCCCCGAGACGTGTTACCTCCCCCGGCCTCGCTCTCGGAGGTCCCCGATGTTCGATCTCGACATCATCCAGAAGAAGTACGCCCAGCTCGCCGAGCGCCACGACATCGCGCGGCGGCGGCTGGGGCGGCCCATCACCAACGCCGAGAAGATCCTCTTCGCCCATCTGGAGGACCCGGAGAACGCCGAGTTCGTCCGCGGCAAGAGCTTCCTCGCGCTGAACCCGGATCGCGTGGCGCTCCAGGACGCGACGGCGCAGATGGCGGTGCTCCAGTTCATGCTGTGCGGGCGGGAGAAGGTGGCGGTCCCCACGACCATCCACTGCGACCACCTGATCCGCGCGCACCAGGGCTCCGACGCCGACATGAAGACGGCGCTCAAGGAGAACTACGAGGTCTACGAGTTCCTGCGCACGGCGGGTGAGCGCTACGGCATGGGCTTCTGGAAGCCCGGCGCCGGCATCATCCACCAGGTGGTGCTGGAGAACTACGCCTTCCCCGGCGGGCTGATGATCGGCACGGACTCGCACACGCCGAACGCGGGCGGGCTGGGCATGGCGGCGGTGGGCGTGGGCGGCGCGGACGCCGTGGACGCCATGGTCGGGATGCCCTGGGAGGTGCTCTGCCCGAAGCTGATCGGCGTGAAGCTGACCGGCACGCTCTCGGGCTGGACCAGCCCCAAGGACGTGATCCTCAAGCTCTGCGGGATCCTCACGGTCAAGGGCGGGACCAACGCCATTGTCGAGTTCTTCGGGCCGGGCTGCGAGAGCCTGAGCTGCACGGGCAAGGCGACGGTCTGCAACATGGGCGCGGAGCACGGGGCCACCACCTCGATCTTCCCCTACGACCAGCGCATGGCGACCTACCTGCGGGCCACCGGTCGGGCTGAGCTCGCCGCGCTCTGCGACGCGCATGCGGGCGCGCTGCGCGCCGACCCAGAGGTCGAGCAGAACCCGGAGTTGTACTTCGACCGCGTGGTCGAGATCGACCTCACGACGCTGGAGCCGCACCTGGTCGGCCCGCACACGCCTGACCTGGCGCGCCCCCTGTCCGCGCTGAAGGACGCGATCCGCGAGAACAACTACCCGGCGAAGATCAGCTCCTCGCTCATCGGGTCGTGCACGAACTCCAGCTACGAGGACATCGGCCGCTCCACCCACGTCGCCCGGCAGGCGGCGGCGGTGGGCCTGCGCTCGGCCACGCCCTTCATGATCTCGCCGGGATCCGACCAGATCTTCGAGACCATCCAGCGCGACGGCCAGATGGCGGCGCTCGAGAGCATCGGCGGGGTGGTGCTGGCCAACGCCTGCGGGCCCTGCATCGGCCAGTGGCGGCGGGACGACATCCAGAAGGGTGAGGTGAACACCATCGTCACCAGCTTCAACCGCAACTTCCCGGGCCGTAACGACTCGAACGCCGAGACGCTCTCCTTCATCGCCAGCCCCGAGGTGGTGACCGCGATGGCCATCGCCGGAGACCTGGGCTTCAACCCGGTGACCGACACGCTGACCCGTGACGGCGTGTCCATCCGCTTCTCCGCGCCGGAGGCGCCTGAGCTGCCGCCCGCGGGCTTCGCCGAGGGGCTGAGCAACCTCATCGTCCCGCCCGAGGACGGGCGCGGCCTGACCGTGGCCATCCCCGACGGCAGCGATCGGCTGGAGCGGCTGACGCCCTTTGCCCCCTGGAGCGGCGGCGACCTGACCGGGCTCACCGTGCTGGCCAAGGCCAGGGGCAAGTGCACGACCGACCACATCTCGCCGGCCGGGCCCTGGCTCAAGTACCGCGGTCACCTCACGAACATCAGCGGCAACCTGATGAACGGCGTGATCAACGCCTTCGGCGGGCGCGGCACGGGCCTGGACGTGCTCTCCGGTGAGCAGAACGTCCCCCTCCCCGACATCGCGAAGCGCTACCGCGCCGCCGGTCAGGGCTGGGTGATGGTGGGCGACGAGAACTACGGCGAGGGCTCGAGCCGCGAGCACGCCGCGATGGAGCCCCGGCTGATGGGCTGCCTGGCGGTCGTCGCGCGGTCCTTCGCCCGCATCCACGAGACCAACCTGAAGAAGCAGGGCCTCCTGCCGCTGGTCTTCGTGAACCCGGCGGACTACGAGCGCGTCCAGGCCACCGACCGGATCGCGCTGCGCGGCCTCGACGGGCTCGCCCGCGGTGAGAACGTGACGATGGAGATCACGCACGCGGACGGGAGCGCCGAGACGGTGCCGCTCCGGCACACGTTCTCGCCCGATCAGGTCCGCTGGTTCGTGGCCGGGAGCGCGCTGAACCTCATCCGCGCCTCCATCGCCGCCTGAACATCTGATCCGATTCCGGTAGCATGGTGAGCCATGCTGCACTGGATCGGTCTGTACGCCGCCCTCGCCCAGGCCCCGGACCCGGGAGCCCTGGGCTTTCGCGTGAACGACGAGGCGGGCTGGACCCTTCAGGGCGACCAGCTCCAGGGCCCGAGGGGGAGGACGCTCCACCTCCAGCACGAGCCCTCGCCGGGCGAGATCACCATGCTCACCCTGGACGACATCGCCCGGGAGCGGGCGGAGCTCGTCGTGGGGATGGCCGAGCGCAAGCTCATCGCCAAGGAGGTCGACGGCCGCGTGGTCACGACGCCCACCGGTGAGCCCGGGGTGCTGCTGATCTACACGCTGTCCAAGGGCAAGGGCTACGAGGGCGAGGTGCCGCCGCGCGGGATCCGCGTGACCCGCCGCTGCGGCGCGACCGTGCGCATCACCGACGAGGGCGAGGCCCCCGATCAGGCCCTGGTGTTGGAGGCCGCCGCCCAGCTCCTGTGGGCCGACCCCGAGTGCGAGCGCTACAACCTGCGGCCTTATCGGCGGGTGGAGACCGAGGTCGCCGCCGCCCCGCCGCCGCCCGCCCGGGTGGTCGAGGAGGAGCCGGAGGACAAGGGCTCAGGGCTGGCCGTGATCCTGGGCGTGGCGACCGTGCTGGTGGTGGGGACCGGGCTGGCGCTGCGATCGGTGAGCGCGAGCCGGGGGCCGAGGCCGGCGCAGCAGGGGGCGAAGCCCGCGGGCGGGGGAGGGGAGCGCCCCGGGGGGCCGCCGCCGAAGCCGGGGAGCGCCGCCCCCCGCCCGGTGCTGCTGAGCCCGGAGCCCGCCTACGAGGGCCCGAGCAGCGTGGCCGAGCAGCCGGCCCAGACCCAACGCAAGCCCGCCGAGCCCCGGCCCCTGGGCGCGCTGGGGGCGCAGGAGGGGGTCTGGGTCACGCCCGCTGTCCCCGCCCGGCCCGAGGATCCGGTGGTGGTCGCGGTCAAGCGCCTCGGGCAGGCGGTGGGGCTGGACCGCTCCCCCCAGCGCGCGCCGGAGCTGGCCAGCGTGCCCCCGGGATATCTGGCCTTGCTGGAGAACTTCGACGGGGTCTCCTTCGGCGGGGGCTGGCTGCGCCTGCTGGGCTGCTGGGAGGGGAGGGGGCTCACCGTCCAGGAGCTGAACCGCGCGCTCCAGGGGCGGGTGGGGCGGCGCTTCATCCTGGGCTTCTTCGGGAACGGGACGCTGGTGATGCTGTCTTCGCGCGGCGAGCTGCAGGTGGCGGCGCCCGGTGACCGCATCCCCACCACGCTCAGCTCGAACCTGACCAGCTTCCTCGATCTGCTCTGCGACGACCGCGAGCAGCGGGAGGCGCTCTGCGATCCGGCGGCGCTGCAGGCGGCGCAGCGCCAGGTCGGCTCGCTCGGCCCGGATCAGGTGCTGCGGGCGGGTGAGACCCCCGAGCGCCAGAGCGTGGTGGCCGTCTGGGAGCACGCCAGCTCGCTGCTGTGAGCGCGGGCGCCGGGCTCAGTCCTCGCACTCCCACTGGAGATCGAACCAGTGGGAGTCGATGGCGTTGGACACGCGCGCGGCGACGAGGTTGCTGCCCTCGTGCAGGTACTCGGTGATGTTGATGGGGTCCACGTCCACGGCGACCTCGCAGCCGGCGTCGTCGTTCACGCAGCCCTCCTCCTGCCAGTCCCCGCCCCAGTGCCCCACGTACTCGCCGTTGACGTAGAGCCAGATCCCGTCGTCGGACTGCAAGCGGAACTTGAATTTGTGATCGACGTCGGAGACGTCGAACCACGCGCGGTAGACGCGGTCGTAGCCCGAGGGGCAGTGGCCGGAGTCGGGCATGGAGACGGTGGACCATCCCACCATCTCGTAGTCCGTGGCGTACCAGGCTCGCCCGGAGCCGTCCGAGGGCCCGTCCTCCTCGGCGAAGGGCTGGCTGCCCCACCAGGTCCAGGCGGCGGGGCCGGGATCGTCGGCGCAGGGCCGCGTGTCCGTGTCGGGCTCGCCCGAGTCCAGCACGCTGCCCGTGTCGCCCCGCCCCGTGTCCGCCGTCTCGCCGCTGTCCGGCGCCGGCGCTCCGGTCTCGCCCGTGTCGCGCCCGGTCTCCCCCTCTCCCTCCGGGTCCTTGTGGGCCTTCAGCCCATAGTCGGAGCAGGCGGCGAGGAGGAAGAGCAGGCCGGGCGCGCGCATGGGAGCCTCAGTGCTGGTGGTCGTGGCCGTCGCAGTCGTGATCGTGGCTGTGCTCGTGGCCGTGATCGTGCTCGGCGATCTCCTTGTGGATGGCCGCCATGTCCAGCCCCTTCACCTGCTTGATGAGGTCGTCGAGGGCCGCGGCCGGCAGCGCGCCCGCCTGGTTGAAGAGCAGCACGCGCTCGCGGAAGATCATGAGCGTGGGGATGGACCGGATGCGGAAGTAGCCCGCGAGGCCCTGCTGATCCTCGGTGTCCACCTTGCCGAACACGATGTCGGGGTTGGCCTCGCTGGCCTTCTCGTAGGTGGGGGCGAAGGCGCGGCAGGGGCCGCACCACTCGGCCCAGAAGTCCACCAGGACGATGTCGTTCTTCTCGATGGTCTCGCCGAAGTTCTGCTCGTTCAGGGCGACGGTCGCCATGCGGACTCCTGGGACGGCCGCCGCAGGGGATCTCGCGACCGGGCGTCTCGGCCTCCCCATAACCCGCTCCGCTGGATATCGGATCGGATGCCCCTGCTCCCCCCCTGGCCCGCCAGCGTCGAGGACGGCGTCCTGCGCTGGAGCGCTCCTGCGCCGGAGGCCACCCTGCGCCCACGGGCGGGGGGGATGGTCTACGAGCGCGCGGGGGGCGAGAGCTTCGTCGTCGCGCCCGATCTGGCCCCCCGGCTGCGCTGGGAGCTGCGGCTGGGCCAGGGCACACTGCTGGCGAGGCTGGACGCCCCGGTGCTGGTTCCGCCGGGGCAGCGCCTGGAGCTGTGGATCGCCGTCCCGCTGGAGCGCGCGCTGGGCGCCGACGGCCTCCGGGAGGCGCTGGACACGGCGCGGCCGGGGTGTCGGCGGGCGGTGCTGGGGCCCGTGGACACGGGGCAGGTCTACCCCTCCGTGCCCGCGCCGCTGCTGGTCGGGCCCGAGGATCCCAGCCTCGAAGGCTGGACCTCCGCGGCGCTGCGCCTGCGCGTGCAGAACCGGGCCGAGGGGCCGCTGACGCTGCGGCGGGTGCCCGTGGACGAGACGGCGCTGGGCCTGTGGCGGCGGGGGGAGCGGGTCGCCGCCGGGGACGTGCTGGTGACCTTGGAGGCCGACCATCGCGCCGAGGCCCGCTCCACCGCGGGCGAGCCCCCGGCCGGCTACGCGCCGGTGGACGAGGCCGCCGCCGCCCGCCCCGGCGTGCCGGCCCTCTCCTGGCTGCTGGAGACCACCCGGCGCTCGGTGGAGTTCCAGCCTTGACCGAGCTCTTCCCCCAGCTCTCCGCCTGGCCCTGGGCGCGGGCCCTGCTCTGGCTGGTCCTGGGGCTGCCCCTGGTGCGCCTGCTGGGCGCCTTCGCCGCCGGGCGCCTGCTGGCGGCGGGGAGCGCGCACCACGGCCTCGTCGCGCGGCGGGTGATCACGACGGCGGGCGCCTTCGCCGTGGCGCTGGGGGTGGCCCGCGAGCTGGGGCTGGACCTGACGGCGGTGCTGGCGACCGCGGGCGTGCTGACGGTGGCGGTGGGCTTCGCCGCCCAGACCAGCCTGTCCAACCTCATCGCCGGCCTCTTCCTGCTGGTGGACCGGCCCTTCCAGGTGGGCGACATCGTGGAGATCGAGGGTCGCATCGGCGTGATCGAGAGCATCACGCTGCTGTCCACCCACGTCCGCACCTTCGAGAACCTGCGCGTGCGCTGGCCGAACGAGGTGGTGCTGAAGGCCACCATCGTGAACTACACCCGCTACCCGGTGCGGCGCCTGGAGATGCGGGTGCGGCTGCTGCACGGGGCCGACCTCCGGGCGGTGGAGAGCGCCGTGCAGGGCGCCATCTCCGAGCTGGATCTGGTGCTGCTGGACCCGCCCGTGGAGGTGGTGCTGCGCGGCTACGTGGACGGCGCCGTGGAGCTGGAGGTGCGCGCCTGGATGGAGGCCCGCGACGTGCAGGCGGGGCGGACGGCCATGGTGCGGGCGGTCCACGACGCGCTGGTTCGCTGCGGGGCGCAGGTGGCGACCCCCCTGGTCCCCAGCCCCCGGCCGGGCTAGGAGTCCGCCCAATGCGGAGGGGGCGATGACCCGTGAACCAGTGATCCTGACCCATGGCGGCGCCGGGGCGCCCGCGCGCCACCGCGACGGCACCGAGTCCGCGGCCGAGCTGGGACACGGGATTCTGGCGGCGGGAGGATCCGCCCTGGACGCCGTGATCGCGGCGACCGTGGCCCTGGAGGACGACCCGCGCTTCAACGCCGGCACGGGCTCCAACCTGCGGCTGGACGGCCAGACGCTGGAGATGGACGCCGCCGTCATGACCGATGACGGGCGCTCCGGCGCCGTGGCCAACCTGGCGGCCACGAAGAACCCGGTGCTGGTCGCGGCGAAGGTGCGCGAGCTCACGCCCCACCTGCTGCTGGCTGGGGAGGGCGCGCTGCGCTTCGCCCGCCGCCTGGGCTTCCCCGAGCACGACGCCGTGACCCCCAAGGCCCGCGCCCGCCTGCTGGAGGCCCGGCGCGGCCTGCGCGGCGAGCTGGTGGACGACGAGGAGTTCGGCGCCTGGATGGGCCGCGATCTCCGCGCGCTCTGGAACTTCGAGGCCGACTGCACGATCTACGATCCCGACTACGACCAGCGCCTCGGCGACACCGTCGGCGCCGTCGCCCGCGACGCCGAGGGCCGCTTCGCCGCCGCCGCGTCCACGGGCGGGACGCTGATCATGCTGCGCGGGCGCATCGGCGACACGCCGCTGGTGGGCTGCGGCCTCTACGCCGGGCCCGACGGCGCCGTCACCGCCACCGGGGTGGGCGAGGAGATCGTACGGCGCTTCCTCTCCCGCACCGTCTACGACTGGATCGCCGCCGGGGTCCCGCCCCACGAGGCCTGCCAGCGCGGCGTGGACCTCTTCCCCCACGAATTCGGCGTGGGCGTCCTGGCCGTGGGTCACCAGGGGCACGGCTTCGCCTCGAACCGGGAGATGCCCACGGGCACCGCGGGCGGGGGGCACGCTTCCGCGTCATGATGAAGACCCTCTCCCTCGCGCTCCTCCTCCTCGGCTGCGCCGACCTGACCCCGCACGGACGCCGGATGCGCGAGCTCGAGGCGGCGCTGGACGCCGGTGACCTCGAGACCGCCGAGCGCCTCGGCCAGGAGGCGCTCGAGGCCACGCCCGAGCGCCTGAAGGTGGAGAAGGAGCGGGGCGAGGTCTACTACATGCTGGCCCGCGTCTCCCGCGCCCGCGGCGACCTGCCCGAGGCCGTGAAGCTGCTGGGCGAGAGCACGCGCCTCTCCGCGGAGCTGGAGCCCGCCTACGCGCTGCTCGCGGACATCCAGCGCGAGCTGGGGCTCCACGACGAGGCCATCCGCTCCTACGAGCACACCGTCCGGCTCGACCCGGAGAACGGCGCCTATCGGGTGGCCCTCTGCCACACCTACCTGGAGTTGTACCAGCAGGACGCGGCGCGCGGGGCCTGCGCGGAGGCGCTGAGGCTGGCGCCCGCGGACCCCCTGGCGCGGGCGGGCGCGCTGCTCTCGGGCGCGCGGGACGGGGAGGTGGAGGGCGCCGAGGCGGAGCTTCGGGCCATCGATGGCCTCGACGACGCCCAGCGCGAGGCGCTCTCCCGAGCCCTGAGGGTGACCCTGCTGGAGGGCCCCGGGCGCGGGCGGCTCGGCCGGATCGATCAGATCGCCGCGGAGGCGCTCCCGGCCTCGCGGGCAGGGGCGCCCACCCTGGTCCGGCACGGGCGCGCCCCGGGGGCCGACCGGGAGACTCCCGCGCTGAAGGGGGCGGAGGCCCTGCTCTATCCCGCGGAGCCCGGCGCCATGCGGGCCTGGCTGCGCCTGCCCTCGGGCGAGGGGCCGCACCCGGCGGTCCTCTACCTGCACCGCGGCTTCTCGGTCACGCAGGCGGACGTGGACGCCACCGACCCGCTGGTCGAGGCGGGCTACGTCGTGCTGCTGCCCACCGTGCGCGGCGAGGCGGGGAACCCGGGCGAGCACGAATTCCTGTGGGGTGAGGTGGCGGACGCGCAGGCGGCGCTCGGCTGGTTGCAGCGCCGGGCCGAGGTGGACCCCGCCCGCGTCTTCGTCTTCGGCGACGCCGAGGGTGGGGCGCTGGCCGGGCTGGCCGGGCTCGGGGCCGCCGCCATCGGGAGCTACGGCGCCCTGCTGACCGAGCAGGAGCTCGTCCGCTACGATCTCCCCTTCGATCTCGGCCTGGTCGACGCGCGGCGAGCCCGGCTCTGGACCCACCAGCTCGCGGTCCTCACCCGCGCCCCGCACCTCGCCTGGGTGAGCGCGCGCGACGACCAGGCGGTCTACGCCGAAGAGCTCCGGGCCGACGCCATCGCGGCGGGGGCGCAGCTCACCATCCGCCTGATCCCTGGTGACCCCGCGCTGGCGCGCGATGAGGCCATCCGTGCCTTCCTCGTGGAGATCGGCACGCGGCCCTCGCTGCAGGCCGAGGTCCCGAGCCCGCCCGCGCTACACTGAGCCCTCGGAGGCCCGATGGAGACCCGAAACCTGATCGGCGGCGCCTGGGTGGAGGGGCGCGGCCTCCCGGTGCTGAACCCCGCCACCGACGCGCTCCTGGCCGAGGTGCCCCTGCACGGGGCCGCCGAGACCCGGGCCGCGGTGGACGCCGCCGCCGCCGCGCTGCCCGAGTGGCGCGCCCGCCCCGCCATCGAGCGCGCCCGCCCCCTGCGCCGACTCTACGAGCTCATGATGCGCGACCAGGAGCCGCTGGCCCGCCTCCTGAGCTCCGAGCAGGGCAAGCCGCTGGCCGAGGCCCGCGGGGAGATCAGCTACGCCGCCAGCTTCATCGAGTGGGCGGCGGAGGAGGGGCGCCGCATCTACGGCGAGACCGTGCCCGCCAGCACCGCCGACCGGCGAATCCTGGTCCTGCGCCAGCCCCTGGGCGTGGCCGCGGCGATCACCCCTTGGAATTTCCCGGCGGCGATGATCACGCGCAAGCTGGGGCCGGCGCTGGCCACGGGCTGTACGCTGGTGGTCAAGCCCGCCGAGCAGACCCCGCTCACCGCGCTCGCGCTGGCGGCCCTCTCGGTGGAGGCGGGCTTCCCGCCAGGGGTGCTCAACGTCGTCACCGGTGACCCTCCGGCCATCGGGGACGCGCTGCTGGGCGACGCCCGCGTGCGAAAGCTCAGCTTCACCGGCTCCACCGAGGTGGGCCGCCTGCTGATGGCCCGCGGCAGCCAGCACCTCACGCGCCTGTCCCTGGAGCTCGGCGGGCACGCGCCCTTCGTGGTCTTCGACGACGCCGACCTGGACGCCGCCGTGGCCGGGGCGATGGCGTCCAAGTTCCGCAACATGGGCCAGACCTGCATCTGCCCCAACCGCTTCTTCGTGCAGGACGGCGTCTACGACGCCTTCGTGGAGCGCCTCTGCGCCGCCGCCGCCCGCCTGCGGGTGGGCCCGGCCACCGACGAGGCCGCCCAGGTGGGGCCGCTCATCGACGACGCCGCGGTGGAGAAGGTGCGCGAGCACATCGACGACGCGCGGGCCCTGGGCGCCCGGGTGCGCACGGGCGGCGACTTCCTGGACCTGGGCGCGGGCTACACCCGGCGCTTCTGCGCGCCCACCGTGCTGGACGAGGTGGGGCCGGACATGCTGCTCTCCCGTGAGGAGACCTTCGGGCCGGTGGCGCCGGTGCGCCGCTTCCACACCGAGGACGAGGCCATCCGGCTCGCCAACGACTCTCCCTATGGGTTGGCTGCCTATTTCTATACTCGGGATGCGGGTCGGCTCATCCGCGTGGCCGAGGCCCTGGAGTACGGCATCATCGGCGCCAACGACGGCGCGGTGTCCACGGCCCAGGCGCCCTTTGGCGGCGTGAAGGCCTCCGGCTTCGGCCGCGAGGGCGGGCACTACGTCATGGACGAGTATCTGAGCGTCAAGTACATCTCCTGGAAGATCTGAGGAGGTCCCATGCGTATCGAGAGCTTCAAGGGCGGATCGCGCGTCCACTTCGACGAGGCCGACGAGCGCGTGCTCTGGCAGATCGTCGCCGCCCGCCTGAAGGAGGGCAACGCCACCCTGCGGGACGAGTTCGTCAAGACCGCCGAGGAGATGGGGAGGCTGGCCCGCCAGCTCCGCGAGGAGCCCATCGTGCGCCGCCGCCCCACCGGCGAGCACTGGACCTTCCGGGTGGGTGACGACGGGCGCCTGCTCATCGAGATCGGGGGGGAGCCGCAACGCTGAGCCCGGAGGCGCCGCGTCGGACCCACGCCCTGGTGGCCGCGCTGCTCGTCGCGCTCACCACCCTGAGGCTCTGGCCCTTCCTGCAGGGACGGGTGCCCGCCTCGGGAGATCACACGGTCCACCTGCACAAGCTCTGGTTTCTGTGGGAGCGCCTGCTGCCGCGGGCGCGCCTCTCGGGCTGGAGCAGCTACTGGTTCCTGGGCGAGCCCGTGGGCGACCTCTACCCGCCCGGCCAGGACCTGTGGGCGGCGGCCGTCCGGGCGATGACCCTCGGTCAGTTATCCTGGGAGCGGAGCTACGGGCTCGCGTTCGCGTGCTTCTACCTGTTCTCCGCCTGGTGCCTCTACGATCTCGGGCGGCGGCGCCTCTCCCCGCTGGCGGGCGCCTTCGCCGCGACGTTGTGGATCCTGGACCCGGGGGCCTGGGAGCAGGGGGGCTGGCTCTACCAGGTCTACTACGGCGTCTGGGGGCAGGGGCTGGCTCAGGCCCTGCTGCTGCCCGCCCTGCACCGGACCCTGCTGTGGGTCGAGGTCGGGCGTCGCAAGGATCTCGGCCTCGCCAGCCTGCTCTGCGGGCTCGCCCTGCTCTGCCACCCCATGAGCCTCATCCTGCTGGGCCTCGGCGGGCTGGCTCTGGTGCTGGGCTACGGGCTGCGCGGGCGGGAGGCGCTGCTGCGGCTGGTCGCGCCGCCAGGCCTCGGGTTGCTGGTCTCCTCCACCTTCCTGCTCACGTTCCTGGGGCGCTCGGGCTACACCCGCAACATCGGGCGCGAGGGCGTCTCAGGGATCGAGGTGCTGGGCCAGCTCTCCCAGGGGCAGCTCATGGAGTCCGTCCCGCCGGGGGTGGGCGCGCTCGGGCTGCTGGGGGCGGGGCTGCTGCTGTGGCGCCGGGACAGGCTCGGCCGCGCGCTGGCGGGCCTGTTCGTGTTCCTGTGGGTGGCCCGCACCACCCTGGCCTCGGAGCTGCCCTGGAGGGATCTCCCGGGGCCGGACCTCTCCAACATCCAGTTTCGCCGCCTGTCGATCCCGGCCCGCACCCTGCTCCTGCTGCTGGCGGGGGTGGGGGTGGCGCAGGCGGTCGCCTGGGTCCGCGCCTGGGGTCAGGCCCGTCGCCCCGCGCTCCTGGGGGCCCTGCTGCTGGCCCTGCTGGGCCACGGCCTCGTGGGCTGGGGCCAGAAGGCGGTGGAGGACGGCCGCGAGCTCCCCATGTTGGACGATCCCCGGTTCGCCCAGAGCGCCAGCGCCTGGCTCGCCTGGTCGCGCGAGCAGTGGAACCACAGGGAGGCCTTCTACCGCGTCGCGACGATCCTGCACCCGCACGATCACCACCTGATGTCGTCCACGCTGACCAACCGTACGCCCACCCTGAAGATTGGGTACACCCCCGCCCACATGTTCCGGTGGGCGCCGGATCAGGCCTCAGACGCGCTGTTCCGCGTCGCCAGCGTGCGTTGGATCCTCAGCGGACAGCCCGTCGACGCCCGCAACGTGCGCCTGGAGCAGGACTGGGGGCCGCTGCGTCTCTACGAGTACCTGGACTACCGGCCCGAGCGCTACACGCTGGACGGGGACGGCCTCGTCGAGCCCCTCAGCTTCGAGGACGAGCGCGCCGCCTTCCGCCTCCGCGGGGTGGAGCCGGGCGCGCGCTTCATCCTGCACGTCTCTGAGTATGCCCGCTGGGAGGCGCGCATCAACGGGGAGGTGGTGCCCATCGAGGGCGCGCCGCTCTGGGAGGGCGGGGATCGCTTCCTCATCTCCGTCTCGGCGCGAGACGGGATCCTCAGCTTCGACTATGTTCGTCGACCGCTGGACTGGCTGGCCATGGCGCTCTCCCTGCTCGGGGTGGGGGTCTCGCTCGCGCAGATCCGAAGGAGCCCCTCATGACCAGCCCCCACATCCAGACCGAGCTCCACGACGGCCTCGCCCTCGTCCGCCTGGATCGCCCGCCCGTCAACGCCATGGACCTGGACACCCTGCTGGCGCTGGCCGAGGCGCTGGAGGAGGCCGCCAGCCGGGGGAGGGCGCTGGTCCTGACCGGCCGGGAGGGGGCCTTCTCCGCCGGGCTCGACCTCAAGGCCGTCATGTCCTACGACCCGGAGCGGCGCGCGCGGATGGTGGGGGCGGTGGACCAGCTCTGCCGCGTGATCTACACCGCCCCCGTGCCCACGGTGGCGGCGGTGAGCGGGCACGCCATCGGCGGGGGCATGGTGCTGACCCTGGCCTGCGACGCCCGGATCGGCGCGGCGGTCCCCTCCGTCTACAGCCTGCCCGAGGTGCGGGTCGGCGTACACTTCCCCGAGGGCGCGATGGCCGTGGTGCGGAGCGAGCTGGGGCCCATCCTGGCCCGCAAGATGGCGCTCTGCGATCAGCGCCTGAGCGCGGAGGAGGCCCTGGCCAGCGGGATCCTCGACGCCCTGGTCCCGCCCGAGCGTCTCCTGGAGGAGGCCCTGGCCACCGCCGCCCGCCTCGCCGCGCTGCCTGGCGGAGCCTTCCAGGCCACCCGCCGCCAGCTCCGGGCCGAGGCCTACGCCCTCTTCGCGCGGATGGGCGCCGCCTCCTGATCTGGCCTCAGCGCTTCGTCCAGACCCCCGCCTCGTAGCTCCAGGTGCTGACCGGGCTGGTCGCCACGACCACGTCCCCCGGCCAGGCGAGGGTGATGAGGCGCCCCAGCGGGTCGCGCACGCTCGGGTCGTCCAGCCGGAGCAGCATGGACTCCGAGAGCGCCAGCGGCAGCACCAGCGCCTTCTCCTCCCCGTCACCCAGCGGGAAGATGAGCGGCTGCTCGGTCTGGCCATCCACCACCACTTGTAGGAGGTGGACGCCCGGCTTCAGCGGCACCCGCCCGTCCTCCAGCTCGCGCGGCTGGCCGTCCACCCGCAGCGAGAAGCCCTCGGGCAGCCCGGGGAGCACGCGCAGCCAGCTCTCCGCGTAGCCGTGCGCGTGCTCCTCGGCGGCCAGGAAGGGGCGAGGGGGCCGGGGCCCGCCCATGCTGGCGTCCCAGACCGTGTTGGGCGAGAACAGGAAGGCTCGGTAGAAGGCGGACTCGGCGTTGGCGTCGTTGCCCATGCGCCAGGAGAGGAAGCCGCGCAGGTAGTAGAGCTGGGCCGCCAGGAGCGGGTCCACCGGCTCGCCCAGGCACTCCAGGTCCAGCCGGGCGAGGTCCAGGGCGGCGAGGGCGTCCCGGCTGCGGTCCAGGAGCGCCAGCGCGTTCTCCAGGCCTTCGCGCACGTTCTCCAGCTTGCCGGGGGCGCAGCGCAGCGCGGGGGGCTCGCCCGGGATGAACGGGGCCGCGCCGGGGGCCAGATCCACGAGGCGCCGCAGGGTGAGCTCGCCTTTGAGCCGCGCCGCCTTCCGCGCGCGCGCCTCGGCCTCGGCCACGTCCCCCGTGTAGAGGACCACCGTGTCCGCGTTCGCCAGCGAGAGGCCGAGCAGGAGCCAGGCGACCATTCGTGCACCTGAGGCGATAAAGGCCAGGAGGCTGTAACCCGGCGTGGGGCGGACGATGAGGAAGGCTCCCCAAGGGTGCGCTGTTCTTGATAGGATCATCGCTGTCAGAGAGCCAGGAGCAGATGCCCCGTCACCCCGCCGTCGCGTCCACGGTCACCGCCATGAGGGGCGGCGTCTTCTCCACGCTCGCGCACCGCTTCGCCAGCCTGCGCGGCGAGATCTACCCCTTCCACGTCGGCGACACCTGGATGGAGCCGCCCCCCGGCGCGCGCATGGAGGACCTGCGGGTCGCCGAGCTGCCCGGGATGCACCGCTACGTGGAGCCCCACGGCTACCGGCCGCTGATCGAGGCCGTCGCCGCGCGCCGCGGGGTCTCGGCGGACCGCGTGCTGATGTCGGCGGGCGCCACGGGCGGGCTCCAGAGCGTGGTCAGCGCCATCCTGGAGCCCGGTGACGAGGTGCTGCTGCTCGCGCCCTACTGGCCGCTCATCCGCGGGATCGTGCAGACGGCGCGGGGCGTGCCGGTGGACGTGCCCTTCTATGGTCGCGCGGGGGAGGTGGACGCGCTGCTGAGCCCCTACCTCAGCACGCGCACGGCGGCGGTCTACGTCAACACGCCGAACAACCCCACGGGCCGCGTGCTGAGCGAAAAGACACTAGATGAGATAGTCGCCTTCGCCCGCCGCCACGACCTCTGGATCCTCTCCGACGAGGTCTACGAGGACTACGCCTACGCCCGGCCCCACGTCCCGCTGGGGCCGCTGGCGCCGGAGCGCACGTTCTCCGCCCACAGCTTCTCCAAGGCCTACGGCATGGCGGGGAACCGCGCCGGCTATGTGGTCGGCCCAACGGGCCCGCTGATGCTGGAGGTGCGCAAGATCAGCACCCACAGCTTCTACGCGGCGCCCACGGCCTCCCAGATCGCCGGGCTGCGGGCGCTCGACGGCGGCGGCCCCTGGGTGGAGGCGGCGCGGGCGCGCTACCAGGAGATCGGGGCGCAGTGCGCGGACGCGCTGGGCCTGCCCGCGCCGGAGGGGGGCACCTTCCTCTTCCTGGACGTGGGCGACCTGCTCGATGATCGCGGGCTCCAGGGCTTCCTGGAGGACTGCCTGGACGACAACCTGCTGCTGGCGCCGGGCCCCTCCTTCGGGGCGCCCTACGCGACCTGGGTGCGGCTCTGCTTCACGGCGACGGCGCCGGAGATCACGGCGCGGGGGGTGGCCCGGCTCGCCAGCCGCCTCGCCCGCGCCCGGGCTCAGGAGGGGACGTGATCCGATCGATCCTGACCGGAATCGGGGTCCTGTTCGCGCTCGGCGGCGTCGCGCGCGCGGAGCCCACCAGCCTGGACCTGGAGGAGGGGGTGGTGCCCGCCCCGAGCGAGCTGGACCGGGTGGCCTGGACCGACGGGAAGGCGGCCTGGCTGCTGGTGCGCGGGACGGCCACCTGGCTGCGGGTGAGCACGGACGGCGGCAAGAGCTGGAGCCAGATCGCCCTGGAGCACGGGGCGGCCCGGCCCCTCGGCCCGCTGGGCGCGCCCCCCGCCTTCGTGAACGCGAAGTCCGGCGTGGTCGCCGCGGGCGAGCACACCTGGGTCACGACCAACGGGGGCAAGGTCTGGAAGGACGTCTTCCCGGCCTACCTCTCGGCGGGGAGCTCGGACGCGCTGCTGTGGGTGGCGGTGCCGGCGGCGGCGGGCGGCTGGCAGAGCAAGGTCTCCGAGGACGGCGGGCGCACCTGGCTGGACTGCGGCTCGCGGGTGGAGCCGACCTTCGGCGTGCCCGGCCCGGCCGATCTGCGCGCCGGGGGCGCCGGCTGGATGGTCAGCGGGCTCGGGGGAGGCTCCTCGGTCTGGACCACCTTCGACGGCGGCTGCAACTGGATCCGCGGCGGGGACGCGCCGTCGGGGGCCTGGCGGGCGGTCAGCGGCCTGGACCCGAAGCGCGCCTGGCTGGTGGGCGGGCGCGGGGAGATCGTCAGCACCGCCGACGGCGGGAAGACCTGGACCCCGCTCACGGCGCCGGAGGCCAGCGCCGTCTTCTTCAGCGCGGAGGCGGAGGGCTGGCTCATCGCGCCCGACGGCCGCCTGCACCGGAGCGCGGACGGCGGGGCGAGCTGGGCACCCTTGAGCCGGGACGCCGCGCTCGCCGCGCTGGGCGACGCGAAGCTGGCGGGATGGGCCAGCGGTCAGGCGCTGAAGCTGCTGCTGGTCGGCGGGGCGCCCTACCCGGAAGGCTAGATAATCTAGCTCTTCGCGCGCCGCCCGATGGCGCGACCCAGGCGCACGGGCTCGCCGCGGGTGAGCTCCCAGGAGAGGCGGCCGGGCTCGCAGAGCAGGATGACGGTGCTGCCCATCTCGAAGCGGCCCAGCTCCCCGCCGCGCTCGACGGGGATGTCCAGCGAGAGGTCCTCGGCGGGCCCGCCGGTGTTGGTGATCACGCTGGCCAGCGGGGTGGCCATGCGGCCCACGCCAAACGCGCCGATCATGGCGACGATGACGGGCCCGTGCTCGGTGTCCAAGGCGAAGAGCAGGCGCTCGTTGCGGTCGAAGAGGTGCTCGACCTTGCGGGTCGCGGCGGGGAAGACCGGCCAGAGCTTGCCCGGCCGGTAGCGGATGGCGCGCACGGCGCCGGCCAGCGGGCTGTGGACGCGGTGGTAGTCCTTCGGCGAGAGGTAGAGGATCGCGTAGCCACCGCCCTCGTAGCGCTTCGGATCGAAGAGCCCCTCGCCGCCGTCCAGCAGCTCGGCCACGCTGCCCACGCGCCCGTCGGCCTGCTCGAAGCCGCCGTCCACCACCGCCCCGAAGGTGTGGGTGCGCCCGTCCACCGGGCTCACGATCGCGTCGGGGTGCGGATCGATGGGGCGCACGCCGGGCTTGAGCTCGCGGATGAAGAAGCGCGCCAGCGTCTGGTAGTCCTCGATCCCGCCCTGGCACTCCTCGAGGTTGACCTGGTAGTGGTCCACGTACCAGCGGAGCAGCGAGCGCTGCAGCGCGCTCGGCAGCGCGGTGCGCGAGAACGCCCCCATCAGGCGCGTGGTGTGGTTCTTGGGGAGGGCGCTGAGCAGGCTCACGATGAGCGCGTCGTTCATCGGCGTTCCGGGGGAGGGAGTCGGGAGGGGCGCGTGCTCGCGCCTCGGGAGAGGATAGGGATCGCTCCCGCTCTCCGCGGCGCTGGTCGCGACCCCCCTATTCCCTCCTGGAGCCCTCGTCATGCACCCCACCCTGGTCCAGTGGAAGGATGTCGGCCTCCACACCTGGGGTCTGATGATCACGGTGGCGTTCGCCGCCGCGGCCATGCTGACCAACGCGCGGGCGCGGCGGGTGGGGGTGGATCCCGATCGCCTGGTGCCGATTTACCTGCTGGCGCCCATCTTCGGGCTGGCCGGGGCGCGGCTGCTGCACTTCCTGATGGCCGAGCCGGAGCTCTTCTTCTCTCGCCCTAGCGCTTACTTCGACATGCACGAGGGCGGCTTCGCCTTCTACGGCGGCGTGATCCTGGGCGTGCTGGGCCTCACCCTCTACCTGGCCTGGCGGCGCATGCCCCTGCTCAAGCTGGCGGACGTGATCGCGCCCGCGGTGCTGCTGGGCGACTGCCTCGGGCGGATCGGCTGCTTCTTCGCCGGCTGCTGCCACGGGATGCCGGTGGGCAAGAACGCGGTGTCCACGCTGTGGACGCTGCAGGGCGGGGAGGTCGTGCAGGTGGACGGCTTCCCCTGGGTGGCCCTCATCTACCGGCGCGGGATCGGGGTGGGCGACATCTTCGACGTGCCCATCTACCCCACGCAGGTCTGGGAGTGCCTGGGCACGGGCGTCCTGGTGATCCTCCTCTCCTGGATGTGGCGCAGGGCCCGGTACTTCGACGGCCAGATCGCCGCGGCGTCCTTCCTGCTCTACGCCCCCCTGCGCTTCGCCATCGAGAGCTTCCGCGGCGATGACGTGCGCGGGATCGGCTACATGGATCGCTTCTCCACCAGCCAGATGGTGAGCTTCGGCATGGTCGCCGTGGGGCTCGCGCTGCTGGCCTGGCGGGTGGGCAAGGGCGTGGCGCCGGAGGAGGTCGTGGGCGAGGGGGACGACGAGCTGGACGGGGTCTGATCAGACCGCCGTGTCCGCCTCGGCGCACTCCCCGGTCGTCGTGTAGTCCTCGGCGCCGTCCTCCTCCTGGGCCTCGTCCATCTCGGCGGCGCAGCTCTCCTGCAGATCGGCGTCGGCGTTGCCGCTGCCGTAGATGGTCTGGTACTCCGAGCAGTCCTCCTCGGGGTGGCAGTCGCACATGTAGTTGGCGTAGTCCGCGCAGGGGTCGCTGGCGCAGCCGACGAGTGCGGCGAGGGCGACGAGACCGGCGGGGGTGAGAGCGGGCAGGCGGCGTAGCGGCGCGATAGGCATGAGTGACCTCCTCGAGAGCGCGCACCTATCATCCCCCGAGCGCCGCGTGAACGTCCCTGGCCCTGAGCTCCAAGACGCCGTCGCCGTCGTCACCGGCGCCACCCGCGGGATCGGGCGGGCGCTGGCGCGGGCGCTCGCGGCGCGCGGGGCGAGGGTGGTGGGGACCGGGCGGGACCAGGCGGCGCTGCACGCGCTGGCCCCGGAGGTGGATCTCGCGCTGTCCATGGACGTCACGGACGCGGACAGCGTCTCCATGGGCGCGATCGCGGTGCTGGACCGCTACGGGCGGGTCGATCTCGTGATCAACAACGCGGGCGTGGGGCTGTTCCGCGCCTGGGACCAGACCACGGATCGCGACCTGGACCGGATCCTGGACGTGAACCTGCTGGGCTCGGCGCGGGTGGCGCGGGCCTTCCTGCCCGCCATGATCGCGGCGCGCCGGGGGACGCTGGTGAATGTGGCCAGCATCGCCGGGCTCACGGGATACCCGGAGCAGACGGCGTACGCGGCCAGCAAGCACGCGCTGGTGGGCTGGTCGCGGGCGCTGCGGCGCGAGATCGCCGACACGGGCGTGCGGGTGCTCTTCGTCTGTCCACCCGTGGTGGAGACGGAGTTCTTCGCCCACGCCGGCAAGCCGGACTTCTTCGAGCGTTATCGGCGCAAGCCACTCTCGCCGGAGCAGGCGGCGGATCGCGTGCTGGGCGCGATCGGTCGGCGCTCGCCGGAGGCCGTGCTGAGCGCGGGCTCCCTCCTCGCCTGGGCGCGCGGCGCCGCGGCCATCCCCCTCGACCTCCTCACGCGGAGCCTGCGATGAGCGAGACCCCCGGACCCCTGCTGCCCGCCGCCGAGGTGCTGCGGCGCTGGGAGGCGGCCGACCGCCAGACCTCCCAGGCCCTGTCGGGTCAGCTCGTCATCGCCGTGCTCGGGCCGGCGAGCTCGGGCAAGGACGCGGCGATCCGCGCCCTCTTCGGCGTGGACACGGGCGAGATCGACCCCATCCCCGGCAGCACCCGCCGCGCGCGGGCCCTGGACCTCGGCGGGCAGGTCACGGTCATCAACGCGCCCGGCTTCGGCGACCTTCGCCCGGAGGTGGAGGCGGAGGCGCGCCGGCTGCTGGACCGCCTGGACGTGGCGCTCTACCTGGTCAACTGCGATGGCGGCGCCAGCATCGACGAGCGCAAGGACCTGGACGCCCTGCGCGCGCTGGGCCGCCCGGTGCTGGTCTGCCTCAACAAGATCGACCTCATCCGCCCGCACCAGCGCGAGCGCTTCGTGGAGGCCACCCTCCAGCAGCTCGGCTGCCGGCCGGAGGACGCCGTCGTGACGGCCTTCGACCCGCTGCCGGCGCTCTCGGATCGGCCGATCGGGCTCGAGGAGGTCACCAGCTGGCTCTCCCGCACGCTGGAGGCCCAGGGCAAGGAGCTGCTCTTCGCCCGGCACCTGCAGGACCGGGCGGTGGCGGCGGAGCCCATCATCCGGGCGGCGGCGCGGAAGGCGGCGGTGGCGGGCGCGATCCCGGTGCCGGGGGCGGATCTCGCGGCGGTCTCCGCCATCCAGGTGAAGCTGATCAGCGAGCTCTCCGCGGTCTACGGCGAGCGGCTGGCGGGCGACGTCGTGATGTTCCTGCTGGCCGAGGTGCTGGCGGGCACCAGCAAGGGCTTCGTGCGCTGGAGCATGCAGGCGCTCAAGTCGGCCGGCTGGATCCCGGGCGGGCAGGTGGTGGAGCTGGCCACGAGCGCGCTGGGCGCCACGCTCGCCGCGGCGTCCACCTACGGCGTGGGGAAGGCCACCGTGGCGTTTCTCCGCCAGCGCGCTCAGGGAAAGACGATCTCGCCCGACGAGCTCCGCGAGGTCTTTGACGCCGAGGCGTTCCAGTACAAGGATCGCGAGCAGCGATGAAGGAACCGGCGCCCCCACCCACCACCCTGCCACTGGCCGAGCTGCTGCGGCGCAGCCACCGCGACGAGCTGCTGCCGCTCGCCGTGGCGCTGGGCGTGCGCGCGGAGGACCTGGGGCTCGGGGCGCTGGCCGGGGAGCTGGAGGCCTCGCTGAGGCGGGCGGGCGGGCACGCGATCGTGAACGTGCTGCGCGGGGGCAAGGGGCCGCCCTATGGCCGCGTGCTGCGGGGGCTGATGAAGCGGCTCTCGCTGAAGGTGGCGGCGGAGGCCGACGACGAGGCGATGGAGCAGGCGATCTCGGCGGCGGTGCTGCGATCGGCCTGGGACAAGCTGGAGCCGGTGGCGCGCGCGCGGGCCTGGAGCCTGCTGGGGATGGACGGGGAGCCGCCCACCAACGGGCGCCGGGCGCTGGACGTGGCGAAGAGCCGGCTCGGGCGGAGCACGGGCTACCAGATCGGCGCGGTGCTGGCGGGGGCGACCGCGGCGCGGGTGGCCTCCATCGTGCTGCTGCCCATCGCCCCGGTGGGGGCGCTGGGCGCGTTGTGGTGGTTCGGGCGGCCGAAGCTCTCGGTGCTCCTGCCGGCGGTGCTGGAGGTCTCGCGGCTCCGCCAGACGGTGCGCCACCGGATCACGGTGGGGATCCTGGGCTCGCCCAGCGCGGGCAAGGACGCGGCGCTCCGCGCCCTCTTCGGCATCGACACGGGCAACATCGACCCCATCGCCGGCTCGACCCGCGAGGTCGCCATCCACCGCGTGCCGGGCGCCACCGCGCTCTACGTCATCAACACGCCCGGTCTCGGCGACATCGACAAGGCGGTGACCGAGGAGACGCGGCAGGTCCTCGACCACATCGACCTCTACGTGTACGTGGTCAACGCCCAGGGCGGCGTGCAGGCTCGGGAGAAGGCCGACTGGGACCGCGTGGTCGCCACGGGCCGCCCCGCGCTGGCCGTGGTGAACAAGATCGACACGCTGCGCGAGCGCGACCGGCCGCGCTACCTGGAGGACGCGCGCGCCAAGCTGGGCGTGGACGCCTCCAGCTTCGCCGCCGTGGCCTTCGACCCGCTGCCCCAGCTCGAGCCCTCGCCCCTGGGGGTGGGCGCCGTGCGCGAGTGGCTGCGGGGCGCGCTGACTGAGCTGGGCAAGGACACCAGCGAGCTGCCCTCGGTGAGCTGAGGCGGTTAACCAGGGTCCAGGAGGTCGCGGATGTCCGGCGAGCTGACCTGGAGACTGCCCTGGGGTGACCTGCGCGCGGAGCGCGTGCGCGCGGCGGCGAACGCGCTGGCGAAGCGCTGGCCCGGCGTGAAGGTACAAGTGGAGGTGGAGGACACCGACACGATCTCGGCCATCTTCGAGGTGCCGAACGCGCTGGTGCAGGCGGCCTCCGACGCCGCCGCCGCCGAGGGGGAGGGCGGGGGCGAGGACACCCCCCTCCAGGAGGGCGAGGAGGAGGGCCTGGAGCCCGAGACCTGGACCATCGAGCTCTCGTTCTACGATCTGGACAGCGACGGCCGGGTCATGGCCCTCGAGGACGAGTGGGCCGACAACCTGGGGGCCTGGGACGCGGCCTGCGCGCTGGCCGAGGAGCTGGCGGACGAGCTCGGCGCCGAGGAGCTGGATCTCTGATCCCGCGCCGCGGCGCCCAGCGCCTCCGCTATCTCCCGGTCCCTTACTTGCCGGGCGCGGGCGGGCAGGCCTCGCTCTCGGGCACCATGGCGTACTCCGTGCCGATCTCGCCTTCGGGCCCGTCGCAGCAGGCCTTCAGGAAGCGGCCGTCGGCGGCGAGCGTCTCCTTGCGCTCCAGACGCCAGAGCTCGCCGCTCGGCTCCTGCCACGTCAGGACCTTCTTCGTGGCGTCGGCGTAGCGGACGGTGCGCGAGCCCGCCTCGGAGCTGCCCGACATCGTGGCCTGGATCTGGAGGGCGTCGCCCTGGGGGCTCGTGGAGCCGATGTCGTAGACCATCTCCTCCTGGCCGAGGTTGATGGTGAGCTGCTTCGGCTGGAGGTCGACCGTCTTGTGGGCCGACTCGCAGCCGTTGGCGGAGGCCATCTTGCCCCCCATGTTCTCGGCGATGTACCAGGTGCCCGAGATGTCGGCGAGCGCGAGCCCGCCCTCAGCGCCGGACTTCGCCGCTCCGCCCGACTTCGCCTCTCCGCCCGCGCCTCCCCCGGAGCAGGCGCTCAGCGCCAGGAACGACACACACGACAGAAACACCAGACGTTTCGACATTGGAACCTCCTACCCTTCCGCTAGAGGGTGAAGGATCCTATCACGGAACAGATGTTCAGAACGGTTGGCCCACCGCCTCACACAGGAAGGCGACCAGCGGCGATCCGGCCTTGCAGGTGGCGGCGAAGCGATCCAGCAGATCCGGGGCGAGGATCTCCGCCTCGGTCATGGGTCTGCTCACCGCGAAGCTCTTCATCCGTAGATCATCGAGGTGGGGGTGGTCCTCCGGGTAGCCGCGGGGCGGGCGCTTGAGCGAGCTCTCGTCATGGGTGATGGGCATCCCCGCCGCGCCCATCGCGTCCTTCACCTCGGTCCAACGCTCCGGGCGCTCCACGATGGCGCCCCGGATGCGCGCGAGGGTGTCCGGGTCGGGCATCCACAGCCCGAGGCCGGCGAAGCACCCGCTCTCGACCCCGTCCCAGCTGTGTACGTTCGGCGGCTGGATGTGCAGGTAGTACCCCGGCGTGTGCGCGTCCTTGCCCGCCTCGTGTCGAAAGTGCAGGCCGATGTTGTTCTTGTACGGACGCTTGTCGGACGAGAAGCGCGTGTCGCGGTGGATGCGGAACATGGAGCCGCCCTGGCTCTTCGCGATGGCGCGGAAGTGCGGGCTGATCTCGCGGAGCGGGGCGGCGAAGCCCTCGATGAAGCGCATGGACGGGGCCTTGACGTCCCGCTCGAAGCGGTCCTTGTTGGCCTCGAACCAGGCGCGATCGTTGTTGGCGTCGAGGTCGGCGAGGAACTGGAAGAGGGCAGGCGAGAAGATGGCGGGCATGAGGGCTCCGGGAGGTTCAGGGCGCGGGCACCGACGTCCGCCTGACCTGAAGCGGCTTCTAACCTGTGATTGGCGAGGCGAGCATGCTCCCGCGTGACCGACGCCTCTCCCTCGGCTAAGCACTGATCCCCATGCCGCCCCGCCCGCCGCCCGTCTTCGTCCGCATCCGCCCCGGCGCCCCGCTCGCCGCCCTGCTCGCCCGCCCGGAATTGCGGGGCTCAGCCGCGCGTCTTGGAGAGGCGCTGCTGGAGCGGTGGCCGCGCGCGGGCGGCTGCACGGTGGTCGTGGTGGACAACCGCAGCACCATCTACTCGCTGCGCGAGCGCGAGGGCGCCCTGCACTTCCACGTCCACTGGGCGGCGCTGGAGCACGAGCGCGACCTGCTGGCGACCGTGATTGGAAGGGACCGGCAGGCCTGGTCGCGCGTGCAGACCGCCTTCGGCGACTGGCGCGCGGTCGAGGAGCAGCGGGGCGGGCTGCGGCCGGCGCGGGAGCCTCGCCTGGAGCCGAAGGGAGAGGTCCACGATCTGGGCCTCCTCTTCCATCAGCAGAACGAGGCCCACTTCCAGGGCGCGCTGAGCGCCCCCATCGGCTGGGGGCGCTGGCCGGCGGAGGGGGCGCGCACGCGCATCCGCCTGGGCTCCTGCGGGGGCAGGCCGCCGCGCATCCGACTCCACCCTGTGTTGGATCACCAGGAGGTGCCGGAGCGCTTCGTCGGCTTCATCGTGTTCCACGAGATGCTGCACATCGCGATGCCGCCCCGGCCGGGCTCGGGCAGCCGCCGCCTGGTCCACCCGGCGCCCTTCCGCGCGGCCGAGCGGGCTCACCCCGACTACGCCTTCGCTACTGCGTGGGAAGAGGAGCACATCGGGCGGCTGATGCTTCGCGCCCGGCGTCGCGGCTGAGGGGCTCGGCGGCCTCCGGCAGGAAGATCCGGCCGCCCGAGCGCACCAGGCGGTCGTCGCCCACCACGCCGCAGCTCACGAAGAACTTGATGGCGTCCTCCACGCTCATGTCGATGACGGTCACAGCGTGTCGGGACAGCACCACCGGATAGCCGAGGTGCAGGTGGTTCGAGGGGAAGAAGACCACCATGCGGTCGTCGTCGGGCTCGTCGCTCACGCGCTCCTTGGCCACCAGCCCGAGCGTGTAGCGCCCCGCCATCGGGTACTCCACCAGCACCACCTTGGAGAAGGGCAGGTGGGAGCGGTCGGTGAACGGCACCACGATCTGCCGGCTGGCGCTGTACAGCGAGCTGATCAGCGGGACGCGCGCGACCAGCCTCTCGAAGAGCTGGTGCGCCCGCTTGACGATGACCAGCCGCATGAGCCAGCCGATGCCCACCACCAGGAGCAGCGTCACCAGCAGCCCGAGCCCGGGGACGTGGATGTCCGAGCGGGTCAGCGCGCGCAGCCCCTGGTTGAGCGCGTCGCCCAGCACGCCGTCCACCATGTTGAACAGCAGCGAGACCACCTGGTAGGTGATGAACGCGGGCAGCAGCGCCAGGAGCCCCGCGAGGAAGCTCTGCCGCAGCCAGTGGGAGAGGGTCTCGGGCTTGCCCTCGGCGTCCTTCATCCCTGCTCCTCGTCACCCTGCTGGTGCTCCAGCACCGCGCGGACCATCTTCCGCAGCCGCCGGGCCTGCTTGCGCGCGCGCCGCAGCCGACGCTTGTTCATGGTCTTGGCCAGCAGCGCGTCCCAGCGCCGCCGAGCCCGCTCCAGCTCGTGCTCCAGCGACTCGCTGAGCGTGCCGGGGAGGGGGATCTCCTCGATCTGCTCCTCGAGCTTGGACAGGGCGCCGCGCAGGCGCTTGATGGCCTTGCGCGCCCGATCGCGCGCCCCGCTGTCCGGGCTCTCGCGGACCACGTCGCGCAGCGCGTCCAGGAGCGAGCGGGCGTTGGCGAGGGTGCGGCGCAGGTCGCCGAGGGGCGGGCCCTCCGCGGAGGCGCTCTCCAGCGTGTCCTCGTCGTCGGCCTCGTCGTCGCCGTCCTCATCGTCGGCCTCGTCCTCGTCGGCCTCGTCTTCGTCGGCCTCGCCCTCGTCGGCGCCCTCGGCCTCGTCGTCGTCCTCACCCTCGTCCGCGGCGGCGGGCTCGGGCGCGGGCGGCGGGGGCGCGACGGGGGTGGGCTCCTGCGCGGACGGCTCCTGCCAGGCCGCCATCCCCAGCTCCTGGCGGGCGTGGTCCACCGCGGCCACGGCCAGGCGGCGGGCGGCGCGCCAGAGCCCGTCGCGGGTGTCGCTCCCGTGAAGGGCGGTGGCCAGCGCGTCGGGATCGGCGGCAGCCAGGGTCTGGAGGTCGGTGATGCCGAGCTCGGCCAGCCGCGTGGCGCGCGCGACGCCGATCCCGGGGACGCCCTTGCCGGCAAGGGTCTCGCGGGTCTCTTCCATGGGTGCTCCTACCTGGGACCTGAGCTGTATCCCAGCGGCGCCGCCCGCGCTCAGATCGCCTGATCGACGTGACCCGCGGCGACCAGCGAGAAGGCCATGATGGTCAGGCTGGGGTCCACCGCGGGGCCGGTGGGGAAGACGCTCGGGTCCGCCACGAAGAGGTTGTCCGTCCCGTGGACGCGGTGATCGTAGCCGACCACGCTCTCCAGCGGCCCGGCTCCCATGCGCGCGCCGCCGCCCGGGTGAGGCGCGGCCAGGACGTTGCGCCCGGGGCGGAGCGAGATGCGGTCCACGGCGGCGTCGATGTCGTCCGCCCGGGTGACGCGGGTGTCATCCACGTCTCCGAAGAGCACCTCCCGCGCCCCCGCCTCCAGCAGCAGCCGGGCCTGCTTGCGCCAGGCGTCCCGGATGCGCGCGGCGTTCCCACCGGTCAACGGCACGTTCACCCGGCGGCGGTAGCCGTCCCAGGTGATCCGGCCCTCCTCGGCGTCGTCGATCCAGGCGATGGCGCTGCCGATCCGCGACATCTGGCGCATCAGCGCGCGGTGCTTCGGCCCGGTGCCCGGGAGCACCGCCGCCAGCAGCGCGGGCTGGATCTGGTTCGGCATCAGCAGATAGCCGCCCTCCAGATAGCGGCCCTGCTGGCCGAAGAAGCCGGTGGGCTCACCTGCGGTCCCCGCCTCGTGGCGCGCATGCACGAACTCGTCTACACCCCAGGCGGCGGGGATGTTGCGCCACAGCACGATCTCCTCGTCCATCAGGCCCAGCGTCATGGGGCAGGGGTTGACGAAGAGGTGCTCGCCGACGTGGTGCAGGTGGTCGCGCAGGCCCTGGGTCATCAGGAAGCTGGGGGTCCCGTAGCCGCCGGCCGCGACGACCACCACCTTGGCGTCCACCTTGAACATGGAGCCGGTCGCCCGCCCGCTGGCCCGGTCGAGCACCTGAGCAGTAACAGACGTTACACGGTTCTGATTCCAGTCCATGAGCACGGCGCGGCAGTCCGCGTAGAGCCGGGCCCCGGCCCCGAGCGCGCGCGGCAGGTAGCTGACGAGCATGCTCTGCTTGGCGTCGTAGGAGCAGCCCTGGTGGCAGTAGCCGCTCTTCGCGCAGCCGCGCCGGGCCTGAGGGACGCGCTGCACGCTCCAGCCCAGCGAGGTCGCCGCGTCGCGCACCAGCGTGTTCATCCGGTTGGCGTAGGCGTCCTCGGCCGGGTGGACGTGCAGGTCCGCCTCGATGCGCGCAAACAGCGGGTCCAGCACCTCCGGCCCGTGGCCCTGGATGCCGAAGCGATCCATCCACAGTTGGAGTCGCTGGGCGGGGATGCGGTAGCTGTCCGCCCAGTAGTGGACCGAGGCCCCGCCCACGTTGTTGCCGTAGGTGAGCTGCACGCTCATGTCGGTAGACGTGTCCAGCCCGCGCCCGCCGTCGATCTTCGCGAGGCTGTGCAGCTCGCGCTGGTCGAGGTCCTGTCGGCTGTAGAGCCCCCCCGCCTCCAGGATCACCACGCTGCGCCCGCGCGCTGTCAGCTCGGCCGCGAGGGTGCTGCCGCCACAGCCGCTGCCGATGATGCAGACGTCCGCGCTGGTCTGGCGGAGGCCCTGGGCCAGGATCGCGGCCCCGTCCATGGCGTTGGGCAGGCTCACGCGCGGGCCCTCGCGGCGTCCAGCAGCTCCTGATAGCGTTGGCTGCTCGCCGGCGGGCGGGGCTCGGGCACGAAGGGGCCCTGGTAGCCCGTGGCGGCCCAGGTCGCGGGGTGCGCGTAGTAGAACAGGTGTAACATCTGTTTTGTCGAGACCGCCGCCGCCAGCACCAGGCGTCGCCGCTGGCGGCAGAGCGCGTCGAAGCAGAGGAGGCGCTCGTCCACGGGCAGGCGGCTCAGCCGGCGCAGGCGCCCGGTGAGGATGGGCGCGTGCTCCAGCAGCCCCAGCGCGCTCTCGATGTCGTCGCGGACCTGCGGGGGAGAGGCCCAGGCCTCCTCGTCCAGGCGCTGGTGTACGCCCAGCGAGACTCCAGAGGGGAGGCCGTCGTCCTCAGGGAGCAGCGCCTCGGTGATGGCCCTGGCCACGCACCAGCCCTTGGGGCTGAGCCCCAGCGCCACCTCTCCCGGCGGCAGCCGGTAGCCTCCGAGCGAGATCGCCCCCGCCGCCCCCACCAGCAGCGCGCCCGCGGCGCCGACCTGCAGCAGGCGCCTGCGGCTGATGCCCGGGTGGTCGGAAGCCCTGGAGCCTGGATCCTCGCTCATGCCCGGATGGGTAGCGGCGGGGGGCGCTCACGTCAAGATCAACGACAAGGCTAAATAATCTAGTTTACCTCGTCCGCCAGGTCCAGCGTGCGCCGGGCGGTCTCCACGCCGTCCCAGCTCTCGACGATGCACAGCACCTGGGCGTTGGTGTCCAGGAAGAAGCGCTTGAGCCCACGCTCCTCGGTCTCGCCGGCCGCCCAGACGGTCTCCACCTGCGTCCAGGCGGCGCCGGGCTGATCGGCGTTCTTCGCCGCGCGCTCGTAGAGCTCGAGGATGACGCGGTCCTCGCGCGGCAGGTGGATGAAGAAGTTTCCGTGGTCGGGGCGATCCGGCTCGTACATGCGCCGAAGGCTACAAGCTCAGGAGCGCCTGTCCAGAGGGTAGACCTGCGGACATCGGCGGCGACGCGATCTTCAGACACCTGAACAGGATTGTGGTGTCTGGCGCGCGTGGCGCGCGCGATCAGGCGGGGGGGCGGGCGCGCGCGGCGGCCTCGACCAGCCGGGTGCGGGCGCCGTAGATCGCCACCTCCAGGCCGCGCACCACCCCCTGCTTCCAGGCGTCCAGGGCGCCGGCCAGGGCGGGCTCCAGCGCGGGCGCGCGAGGGAGCTCCTCCATGCGTGCCCGGAAGCGGGCGGCCTCGGCGTCGAAGACCCCGCGCAGCTCTCCACCGGTGAACGCCAGCTTCCCGCGGAGCGCGTCGGGCTCGGGCAGGGCCTCGCAGACCGGCTGGAGGAAGGCGACCGTCTTGCCCCAGCCCGCCGCCACGGGCTCGCCCAGGGTCTCCAGGTGGGCGCAGAGGGGCTCGGTGGCGTCCTCCAGCCGGCCGGAGCGGAGCGCGGCCTGTACACCGCTCTGAAGCGCGGCGCGGAAGGGGCGCTCGCCGTGCTGGAGCGGGCTCACCGTGGGGACCAGGGCGTCGGAGACGCGCTCGACGAGCCGCGCGCGCTCGGGCGCGGGCAGTCGCTGGAGCGCACGGGAGAGGTCGGCCAGCAGGACCTCCCAGGAGGAGACCGCCGCGGCGCCCAGGGCGGAGAAGCTGGACTCTGCGCCGTCGTGGAGGGTGGCGAAGGCGCGCTCGGAGCCGGGACCGAAGCCCTCGCCCACCAGGCGTGGGCCGCCGATGCGGTCCAGGACGCGGCGGGCGAGACCTCGAAGGGGCATGGACGCTCCAGGGGTAGATGGACGTCTTACCCTTGACCGTGCCGAGGGGGAAGGGGATTCAGCCAGCGATGAGGCGCACGCCGCCGATGGCCTCCTCCATGATGCGCCAGGCCTCCGACCACTCGGGGTGGCGGATCATCAGGAAGCCGTCGCCCACCAGGCTGCTCTTCCAGTCGCGGCGCGGGGTCCCCGGGCGGGCCAGGTTGTCCCAGCAGATGTGGCGCCCGTTCTTGCGGCGGAAGGCGTCGAGGCCCTCGATGCGCGCGATCGTGCCCTGGCCCAGCGCGCGCTTGAAGATGGCGGCGCAGTTGTACTTTCGCGGGACATCGGCCTCGAAGCTGCCCCAGCACACGCTCCGCGCCCACTCGCGGTACAGGTCGATGTCGCTGGTGTAGTTCATCTGGTCCAGCAGGTGGCCGCCGCCGCTGCGGGCGCCGATCTCGCCGAACACGGCCTCACCCTTGCTGTTTCGGAACCACTCCATGTGGATGAAGCCGGTGCCGTAGCCCAGCGCGGCGATGGCCTTGTGCCCCAGCGCGATGCCGGGCTGCAGGTAGGGCACGCTCAGGTCGCGGATGGTGATCTGGGCCGGGCTGATCCACTCCTCGTGCCGGGAGATCATGGGGCGCGGCACGTAGAGGACCACGTTCTGGTAGACCACGCGCCCGTCGATGCAGATGGCGTCGAAGGTGAATTCTTCGCCGTCGATGTACTCCTCGACGCTGAGCTCGGCGACGTGGCGCACGCCGGGCAGTCGGCGCTCCAGGGTCTCGCGGTCGTCCACGCGGAAGGTGTCGGCGGAGCCGGCCCCGGCGATGGGCTTGACGACGACGGGGTAGCCGATCTCCTCGGCCGCGCCGATCACCTCGTCGGCCGAGCGCACCCGGCGCGCGTGCGGCACGCGCAGGCCCGCGCCGCCCACGCGCTCCTTCATGAGCCCCTTGTCCCGGAAGCCCAGCGCGGTGTCGTAGGAGATCCCCGGCGCGCCGAGGCGCTCGCGCAGGCGGGCGGCCAGCAGCACCATGGGCTCCCACAGGGCCTCCACCCGGTCCGGCCGGCGGTCGCCCAGCCAGCGCTCCACCCGGGCGATCACGTCGTCCTCGTCCATGATCCGGGGGACCTGCAGGTAGCTGCTCAGGTGGGCCCGCGCGAGCGGAGGCAGGCTGCCCAGCGGCTGGTCGCCCACCCCGTGAACGCGCGCCCCGACCTCGGCGAGCCCGCGGGTGAAGTGGGTCATCTCGTAGGGGTAGTGCGGCGAGAGGAAGAGCACGTCCATGCGATCTCGTTATCGCGGCGCGGGCGGTGACGCCGGTTGACCAGCAGGGCTCACGGGACGTAGGGTGGGAGCCATGTGGGCGCACGTGCTCGATCTGATCGTCGGGGTCGCCTTCCTCGCGGCCGTCATCGTACCCCTGGAGTGGGCCTTCCAGGCGCGGCCCCTGTCCCGCCTGCGGCCCGAGCTGCTCACCGATCTCGGCTTCGTCGCCATCCAGTACCTGGTGATGATGGGGCTCTTCCTCGCGTTCAACGCGGAGCTCCAGCGCTGGATCGGCTGGGAGGGCCCCGACCTGCCGCTGTGGGCGCGCGTCCCGCTGGCGCTCGTGGCCGGCGATCTGGGTCTGTACTGGGGGCACCGGCTCTCGCACGCCGTCCCCTGGATGTGGCGCTTCCACGCCGTGCATCACTCGGCGCCCGTCTTGGACTTCGTGGCCTCCCACCGCGAGCACCCCCTCGACGGCCTGTGGAGCCAGCTCACCTTCAACGCCCCCATCTTCCTGCTGGGCCTGAGCCTGGGCGACGTCATGCCCGTGCTCGTCTTCCGCGGCGTGTGGGCCGTGCTGATCCACAGCAACGTGACGCTCCCGCTCGGCCCCCTGGGGATCCTGTTCGGAGATCCGGTGTTACATCGATTTCACCACGCCCAGGACCCCGAGCGCGTCGTCAACTTCGGCAACCTCGCGCCCTACCTCGACCTGCTCTTCGGCACGCACGCCCGCCCCGCCGACGAGCGCTACCCTCTCGGCGTCCGCGGCCTCCCTCGCCGCGGCCTGCTCTCCCACCTCCTCACCCGCGGCGGAGGCGGCACCTCATGAGCCCACGGACGAAGAAGATCCTGGCCCTCAGCATCAGCCTCCCCATCCTGGGCCTCGGCCTCCTCTATTTCTTCGCGGTCGCCGGCTCCAAGCTCGGCTCCTTCTCGAACGACTACGACGGCTACCGGGTCTACTTTCAGCTCCTGGAGATCCAGGAGCAGCAGAAGGTCCACCTCGCGATCCACGAGGTCTACCTCGCCGCCCCCTGGACCCCCTCCGACCCCACCCAGCCCTTCACCCCGAACGAGCCCGACGGCCCCTTCCGTGAGCTGTACCTGCTCCCCGAGCACAAGGTGGGCCAGTACAAGGTCGATGTCTCCGCCGACGGCCAGTCCTTCGTCGCCTACGGCCGCCTGAACGAAGCCAGCTGGAAGGTCGGTCCCAAGGGCGAGCCCGTCGAGATCGAGGAATAAATAGATAATCAATAATGACTGACACTGCCTGCGAGCGTTACAGTAACGCCCTGTACCAGCTGGCCCTGCGCGGGCCCCTGCGCGCGTCAGCGCCCCATGGTGGGACGTTAGAGAGCCCGTGATGCGCTGGAGCACCACGACAACGCCGCGTCGCCACATGCGGGCCCTGCTCTGCCTGACGGCGCTGAGCATGGCGCTGAGCCCCACCGCCTTCGCGCAAGAGCGTGGAGCAGAGGCCTTCTTTCTGGTCCTGATGTGGGCCTGCGCAGCCTGGATCGTCCTCTGGCTGGTGCCCACCTTGGTGGCGCTCTATCTTGCCCGGCGCCGTCCCATCTGGGGCTCGGTCGCCTTTCTGCTCTCCCCCGTCATGGTAGCTCCCCCTGGATTCCTCGCGCTCCTCGTGGGCTTCGAGGAGGGCCCGCTGACCATCCTGCTGATCCTGATCGTCACCGTCCTCCCCGTGGCCCTGATCGGCGCGCTCGCCTATCACCGCGTCCGCCGGGGCAGGCAGCCGAAGCACCCCATACCTCCCCAGGTCGCCGAAGACTGACCACCAGCCCCCGGCCCAGACGGCGAAGCCCCCAAGCTCCCCCCGAGCGCGGCGATGAGAATTCCGCCTGCCACGCCCTCTCTCGCGTCGACCTCCGTGTGCTCTGTGCCCTCTGTGGTTGATTGTCTCGGGATCTGGGGAGTCTGGTCGAGATTTCGGGCTGACAGATAGTCTTTCGGGCGGTTCACCACAGAGACACAGAGAGCTCAGAGGTCGACGCGGGCGAGAGCTCCTGGCAGGTTCGGGCGGATCGAACGCGCTTACAGGGTGGGGGACGAGAGGAGGGGGTGTTCAGGGAGGTCGAGGGGGCCGGCGGTGGCGATGAGGCTGCTGTCGTAGGTGCCGCGGAGCTCCTGCCAGTCGGGCGGGTAGTCGTCGGGGAAGGCGCGGTGGAGGGCGAGGAGGGCGCGGGAAGACCAGGGGCCCCAGGTGCGGGCCTCGGCGCTGAGGGTAAGCGCGCGCTCCAGGGCGGCGCGGCCGGGGGCGAGCTGCCCGCGGGCGATCAGCGCCTCCCCTTGGACTGTCAGCGCGCCGACGGTGGCCTCCAGGTCAGTCCAGGTGCTCTCGAGGGTTTCGACCTCGGAGGCGATCTGTGCGAGGCCGAGGCTGGGGGCTCGGCGTTCCAGGCGGTGCAGATCGGCCTCTGCCGCGAGGGATCGGGCGGAGGAGGTGAGGGGCGCGGCGGCGGCCAGGCGGCGCGCGTCGGTCCGAAGCTGCTCCCAACGTTGGGCAGCGCGGGGGTCCCGGGCGGCGTCGGCGAGTCGAGCCAGCGCCGCGCGGGCCTCGAGGACGTGCTCCGGGCTCTGGTCGGGGTAGCGCTTCAAATAGCGATGGTAGAAGGCGATGAGCTCCGCGGGTCCCACCTGTTCCCAGGCCTGGTGGGCCCAGAAGAAGACCTGCTCGGCGTCGCGCTGCGCGGGGTACTCGGTGGCGTAGCGCTCGAGGCCGCGGCCGGCTCCGACGGCGTCCCCGATGCCGAGGCGAAGGAAGGAGGCGTTGTACAGGGCGGTGGGCGCGTCGGCGTAGCCGGGGTGGAGATGGACGATGCGCTCGTACAGCGCGATCGCGGCCTCGAGCTCCAGGATGGCGCTGTGGTTGTTCGCCAGCCGGAACATGAGCCAGCGCGAGCGCTCGTCGGAGGGGTAGAGGTGGACGTACTGCTCGAAGATGGCGTTGGCCTCGTCGATGCGGCCGATGATGTCGTAGCTGTTGGCGGCGTTGTAGAGGGCGTCAATCACCAGCTCTGACTTTGGATACTCCTCGGTGAAGCGCAGGAAGGCCTCTGCGGCAGCAGCCCGGTCCGTCTTCGTGAGGTCCAGGGCGGCGCGAAAGGCCAGGCCGTCCAGCCCGGTCGGTGGGCGGCCCGGGAAGGGGTCTCGTCCCGACGGGTCCTTGAAGGTACATCCGCCTTGTACCCTGCGGATGGCTGATCGCAGCGCCTCGTAGTCCTCCTCCTCCGCGTAGCTGTCCACGAGGAGGGAGGCGCTGTAGGCCGCCTCGTCCCGGTCGGGCCAGCGGGCCAGGATCTCCTCGAAGCGAGGCCGGGCCTCGTTGTAGCGGCCGTGTACGAAGAGGATGTTCGCGGGGAGGTAAGCCAGCGCCGGTCGGAAGGTCTCCAGCGCCTGCGTATAGTCGGGGTCCGTGAACGTCGCGGCGACCAGCGCGTCCGCCGCCTCGATGAAGCGCTGGTGCGCCGGGCTGAGCGCGTAGATCGGGCGCTCCTTGCCGCTCGGGAGCGTGACCGTGCGCTCGACGACGGCGTCCGGGGGCAGCGTGTCGGCGGCGCCATAGGTGTCCATGAGCTGCTGGCGCCGGACCTGCATGAGCTGCCAGCGCGCGGCGTCCATCCAGGGGTGATCCGCGGCGGTGACCAGCTCCAGGTAGATCTGCTCGGCCTCCGCGAGCCGGCCCAGGTGGGTGAGCGTGGTGGCGAGGTAGCTTTGGATCTCGCGGTAGTCCTCGGCCTCGGGGAAGTCGGCGAGGTATCGTTGGTACAGCGTGGTGGCCTGCTCGTAGCGCGCCTGCGCCGCCTGCTCGTCGCGGGCGTTCGCCGCCTGGTCGCCGAGCTCGTGGGCGTTGGTCGCGAGCGTGGCGAGCGCCTCCGCGACGCGGGCGAGGGTGGTGTCGCGGAGATCCGGCGCCAGGGCGTGCGCCCGCATCCACGGGGAGCCCCGGCCGTAGCGATCCACCATCTGCAGAAGCAGGGCCCTCGCCGCCTCGATGTCGGGTGGGCTCCGCGTCACCTGGAGCCTCGCCGCCTGGTACAGACGATCCGGGCTCTGGCGGGCCAGGGGCCAACGCTGGGCGGCCTGCTCCAGCAGGAGGCTGGCCGCCTGGAGCTCGCCGGCCGCGGTCAGCGCCTCGACGCAGGGGTCCACCTCGCGTCGAGAGAGCTCATGTAACGTCGTGGTACACGAGCTCACGTCCACCGGTCCGGCGTGCGCGGTCCCAAGGGCGAGGAGGAGGGTCAGGGTAAGCATCATGGTCTCATCATGGCCTCCGGCGCTCCCATGCGCGCGAGAGAGAGGTCAAGAACGAGACAAATCCGGTCAGCCTCGCTTCCCGAGGGCCCCCGCTGAGAGCGCCTCGCGGGAGAGCACGGCGTCCTCCAGGACCAGCGAGCTCACCAGCCGGGCCGGCGTGACATCAAAGGCAGGGTTGTAGACCGGGCTCGCCTCAGGGGCCCAGCGAATCTGACCATGACTGCCTGTTACACCATGAACCTCCGCGGGTGCCCGCTGCTCGATGGGGATGTGCGCGCCGGACGGGCAGCTCAGGTCCACGGTCGTAGAGGGCGCGACGACGTGAAAGGGGACGCCGTGCCAGTCGCAGGCCACGGCCAGCCCGTAGGTGCCGACCTTGTTGGCGAAGTCCCCGTTGGCCGCCACGCGGTCGGCGCCGACCAGGGCGCGCTGGGCGCGGCCGTCGCGGAGGATCAGCGGCGCCATGCTGTCGGTGATCAGCGTGTGGGGCACGCCCAGGCGCAGGAGCTCCCAGGTCGTGAGCCGCCCGCCCTGTAGCAGGGGCCGGGTCTCGTCCACGAAGACGTGGACGCGCTTGCCCTGCTCGTGGGCCCGCCGGATGGCGCCCAGCGCGGTGCCGACGCCCGCCGTCGCCAGCCCGCCCGTGTTGCAGTGGGTGATCAGCCCCTCGCCGTCCTGGATCAGCGCCGCGCCGCGCTCGGCCATGCCCTCACACAGGGCGACGTCCTCGGCCCAGATCGCCTCGCTCTCCGCGACGAGGGCCTCGGTCCCGCTCGCGAGCGCCCCCAGCATCCGGTCCACGGCGAACATCAGGTTCACCGCCGTCGGTCGGGCCGCGCGAAGGTCCGCCGCCGCCGCCCGCAGCTCAGCCTCGGAGGCCCCTCGCGCCGCAAGACACCCCAGGCACAGGGCCGCCGCCACCCCGATGGCCGGCGCCCCGCGCACCGCGAGGCCCTGGATGGCGGAGACGCAGTCGGGTGGCGCGCTGCAGTCGATCCAGCGCTCCTCCTGAGGCAGCAGGCGCTGGTCGAGCAGGAGCAGGCGCCCGTCCAGGCGCTGGATCGAGAGCGAGCGGAGCGGGTTCACCGGGCTCTCAACCCGCCTCTTCCTGCGTGACCTCGTCCCGGCCGAAGTAGATCACCTGCTTCCAGGTCCGCGTGATCTCGTCGGCGAACATGACGACCAGGTCGCCGGGCTCGGCCATGGAGAGCGCGGTCTGGACGGCGATCTGCTCGTCGGGGATGTGGAGGAGGTTGGCGTCGGGACGCACCGAGCGGGCGCCCTCCTCCAGCAGGCGGATGACCTCACCGGGCTCGCGGCCGCGCTTCCAGTCGTCCTCGCGCAGGATGAGGACGTCAAACGCGGGGGCGGCGGTGGCGCCGAGCTCGCGGATGTCCTGGTCGCGGCGGTCGCCGGGGGCGGCCAGCACGCCGATGGCCCGGCGCTTGCGCAGGCGCGAGACGAGGTCGGTCATGGCGGCGACGGCGGGCGGGTTGTGGCCGTAGTCCACGATGACGCGGAAGGGGTGCTGGTCGTAGACGTTGCAGCGCCCGGGGGCTTGGAAGAAGGTCGTGTCGAAGGTGCGGAGGCCCTGGCGGATGGCGTCCAGCGAGACCCCGGCGGCGAAGGCCACGGCCGCGGCGGCGAGCGCGTTGGCGACGTTGAACATCGCCTTGCCCTCCAGCGTGGCCGGGATGAGGTGGCTCCACAGCAGCGGGAGGTGCTGCTCGCCCCGGTAGAGGGTGAGCATCTGGCCCTTGATGCTGTCCTCCAGCACCGCGGCGAGCCCGCCGTTCTTGATGTGCTCGCGGACGTGCTCGTTCTTCGGGTTCATGGTGAACCAGAGGTGCTGGCCCTCCGCCTCGGGGGCCATGGCCACGACCAGCGGGTCGTCGGCGTTCATGACGCTCACGCCGTCCTTGCGCACGACCTCCAGGACGAGGCGCTTGACGTAGGCTAGCTCATCTAGTGTGCTCACGCCCCGCAACCCGAGGTGGTCGTTGCCCACGTTCAGCACGCAGCCCACGTCGCAGCGGTCGAAGCCCAGGCCCTCGCGCAGGATGCCGCCGCGGGCGGTCTCCAGCACGGCGGCGTCCACGGTGGGGTCGCGCAGGACGACGCGGGCGCTCCAGGGGCCGGTCATGTCCCCCTTCAGCCAGCGCTGCCCGTCGATGTAGATGCCGTCGGTGGTGGTGAGCCCGACGCGCTTGCCCGACATCTTGAGGATGTGGGCCACCATGCGGCTGGTGGTGGTCTTGCCGTTGGTGCCCGTGATCGCCAAAATGGGGATGCGCGACTGGGCGCCCGGCGGGAAGAGCATCTCCAGGACGGGGCCGGCGACGTTGCGCGGGCGGCCCTCGGTGGGGGCGAGGTGCATGCGGAAGCCGGGGGCCGCGTTGACCTCCACGATGCCGCCGCCGGTCTCGCGCACGGGCTTGCTGATGTCGGGGGCCATGAGGTCGATGCCGGCGATGTCCAGGCCGACGACGGCCGCGGCGCGCGTGGCGATCTCGGCGTTCTCCGGGTGGATCACGTCGGTGCGGTCGATGGCCGTGCCGCCGGTGGACAGGTTGCCGGTCGAGCGCAGGAAGAAGACCTCGCCCTTCGCCAGCACGCTGTCCAGGGTCTTGCCGGCCAGTGCCAGCAGGCGCTCGGCCTGGTGGTCGATCTCGATACGGGTCAGCAGGTTCTCGTGGCCCACGCCGCGGCGCGGGTCCTGGTTGGTCTTCTCCACCAGCTGGCCAATCGTGCTCTGGCCGTCGCCGACGACGTGGCCGGGCACGCGCTCGCTGACGGCCACAATCTGATTGTTGATGACCAGCACCCGGTGGTCGCGACCGGGCAGGAAGGTCTCCACCAGCATGGTGTCGCAGAGCTCGGCGGCCTTCTTGTGGGCGTCGCGGACGGCGGCCTCGTCGCGCAGATCGATGGCGACCCCGCGCCCGTGGCTGAGGTTGTAGGGCTTCAGCACGACGGGGTAGCCGATCTTCTCCGCGGCCTCGACCGCCTCGTCCTCGTCGTAGACCAGCTCGCTCTTCGGCACGGGGAGGCCGGCGTCGTAGAGCAGCTTGTTGGTCAGCTCCTTGTCCTGAGCGATCTCCACGGCGATGTGGCGGGTCTCGCTGGTGACGGTGGCCTGGATGCGCTTCTGGTGGCGGCCCCAGCCGAACTGCACCAGCGACTGGTCGTTCAGGCGCAGGTAGGGGATGCCGCGCTTGCGGGCCTCGTCCACCAGGCTGCGGGTTGACGGGCCCAGCGCGATCTTCTCGGCCAGGCGGGCCAGGCCCTCGCGCTCCTTCTGGAAGTCGAAGGGCTCGGTATAGGCGCTGGGCAGCTCTGCGGGCAGGAGGCTCAGCAGCAGCTTGCGCGCGATGTCCGAGGCGCGCAGGCCCACCCGCTCCTCGTCATAGGAGTAGATGACGTGGTAGATCCCGGGCTCTCCGGTGGAGCGGCACTTGCCGTAGGTGACCGGCGTGCCCGCCAGGCACTGCAGCTCCAGGCTGACGTGCTCCAGGATGTGGCCCATCCAGGTGCCCTCGCGCAGTCGGCGGACGAAGCCGCCTTTGACGCCGTAGCTGCAGGTGTGGTCGTGCAGCGAGGGGACGTGGTGGACGAGGCGGTCCACGAAGTGCGGGATGCGGTCGGAGGGGTACTCCTCCAGCTCCTCCAGGTCCACCGTCAGCCGGATGACGGGCCGGTAGCCGTAGAGGTTGGGGCCGCGGTAGACGCGCGTCTCGAGGACCTTCATGCGGGCTCCGGGGGCAGGTAGTCGGTGGGCTCTCCGCTCTCGTCGTCGGCCTCGTCAGGCTCGTCGAGATCGTCCGGGTCCATGGCCAGCTCCGAGCGCTGCTCGAGCGCGCGGAGCTGCGCGCCCTCCAGGAGCGCGAGCGGGGGAGGGGCGCCGGCGCGGTTGACGAGGTCGTAGCTGCCGCCCGCGGTGAGCACGTGGACGTGCAGGCCGATGACCGTTGCGGGCTTGCGGCCGTCCACCTCGTGGACGTTCGTGTACGAGATGTCGGCGCCGTCGATGATGGTCACGCTGCCCTTGCCCCAGACCGAGAGGCGGTTCTGCGCGTCCAGGCAGGCGGCGGTGTCCTCGTCGATGCCCACGCCGATCAGGAAGGGGTTCAGCGAGACCGCGGAGAACAGGCGGCCCATGCGGTGGCGCTGGGAGAAGTGCTGGTCCACCACGATGCGGTTGGTGAGCCCGAGCCCGGCGGCCAGGTTGACCATGTGGCGCCCGGCGACCTGGCCCGAGCGACCGCGGGCGATCATGTGCTGGCAGATGGCGGCGGCCCCCGCGCTGGTCCCGGCCACGGGCACCCCGCGGGCGTTCATGCGGCGGATGGCCTGGACCATCGGCGTGCCGCCCAGCGTGACCACCAGCCGGAGCTGGTCCCCGCCCGTGAAGAAGACGAGGGTGCACTGCTGGAGCTGGTGGACGCGGTCGGGGTCGAAGGCCTCCTCGCGGCGGCGGATGTCGAAGACGTGGATGTCCGACGCGCCGAGGTCGCGGAAGACGCGCACATAGGCGCTGGCGAGCTCGCCGGGCATCATGCTGGCCACGGGGAGGATGGCGATGCGGGCGTCCGAGCCCCCGGCCAGCGCGACCAGCCGGCCGAGCACGTGGCGCTCGCGCGTCTTGTCCTCCGCGCCTCCAATGGCGATGAGATCGCCGCGCACGTTGTCGGCCGGAGGGTGGGCGGGCATCGGGGCTCCTAGGCTGGCAGCCGGGTATATCGAAAAGAGCGCCGCGACGTCAACGCCTCGCGCGACGCGAGCGGCTCGGACCGCGCAGGTGCCCTCACGCGACGGGCGCGTGCTGGTCGGGATCCTCGGGGCGCAGGTGGGGGGCGGTCTTCCGGTTCTGCCACGGCCATCCTATGATCTCGCCGTGCTGAACCCTCGCCTGCACCTCGCCCTCGCCCTCGCGCCCGCCCTGGGCTGTCGGGACCGGATCCCCTCGCGGGAGGCCTTCTGGCTCGGCGCGGGGGAGGAGCCCGAGGAGGAGGGCTGGGGCCCGGACACGGGCGCGCCGCTGGAGCTGGTGCCGGAGTCGGTGGCGCCGGACACCAGCGGCGAGGTGTTCACGCTGGACCGGGTCATCTCCCTGGACATCACGCTCTCCGCCGAGGCCATCGCCGCGCTGGGCAGCAGCCCCTACAATTTTGTAGAGGGCTCCATCGTGCTGGACGGCGAGCCCCTGGACGGCGTCGGCGTGCGCATCGGCGGGAAGCTCGGCAGCTACCGCTCGTTCTCGGGGAAGCCGGGCTTCAAGATCGACCTGAATTTCGTGGACCCGGGCCAGCGCTGGCACGGGCTCAAGCGCCTGAACGTCAAGAACATGGTTCAGGACTACAGCTTCCTCCACGATCGGACGGCCTTTCAGGTCTACCGGGCCATGGGCGTGCCGGCCCCGCGGGTGGGCTATCTCTGGGTCACGGTCAACGGGGAGAGCTACGGGCTCTACTCGAACGTGGAGGCCATCGACGAGCTGTTCCTGGAGCGGAACTTCGCGGACCCCACGGGCAACCTCTACGACGGCGACTACAGCCTCGCCCCCGACTGGTCGAGCTACACCTTCATCGACTTCGACACCGCGAGCCAGGACCTCTTCCACCTGGACGAGGGCGAGGACGTGGGGCACGCCGACGTCCACCTCGTGACCGAGGCCATCGCGGCCTACGGGCGAGGGGAGGGGAGCTGGGAGGCGCTGATCGGCGCGCGCCTGGACCTGGACCACCACCTGGCCCTGATGGCGACCGAGTTCTGGAGCGGCCAGTACGACGGCTACTCCAACAACAAGAACAACTACCGGGTGTACTTCGACCCCGAGGACGATCTGGCCCGCATCCTCCCATGGGACCACGACTGGGCCTTCTACGACAGCATGCCGATGACCCCGCAGTGGGGGGCGCTGAGCACCGGCTGCTGGAACGACGCCACCTGCCAGTCCCGCTTCCTGGCCGCGATCACCGAGATCTGCTCCGTGGTGGCCGGGATGGGGCTTCGGGCGGACGTGGACGCGGCGGCGGCGCTGATCAACCCCTACGCGCAGTCCGATCCCCGCAAGGAGATCGCCTACGAGACGATCCTGGCCTACCAGGACCACCTGCGGGGGTGGATCTCCGGGCGCGCCGCCACGCTCTCCGCCACCTACGGCGTCGAGTGCGTGTCCCCCGAGTAGACGCCGCCCCGCAGCCAGACGAAAGGGAGGCCCAGCAGCCCGGCCGGGATGTGGGCGACCAGCCAGTAGGCGCCAGCGTAGGCCAGGGCGTCCGCGCGCGTGGCCCCGAAGGCCGCGAGCACGGCGACGCTGACGGCGGCCGGGCCGGCGGCGAAGGTGGGCGGGAGCGCGACCCCGGCCACGCTGGACAGGGCGAGCACCCCCGCCGCCGCCAGCACGGGCAGCGGGATGTCCAGCCCCACCGCCGGCAACGCGAGGGCGAAGCCGCCGAGCGTGAGCCCCACCCCCGCCGCCGCCAGCCCGAGGTGGACCGTGATCTCGGTCGGCCCCGCCAGCACCGCCCCGGCGTCGTCGGCGGTGGCGCGCACCCAGCGCAGCGGCCCGGGGAGGGCCACGCCGGCCAGCCGCTCCGAGCGCGCCGCCAGCACCACCGCCAGCAGCGCCACCAGCCCCAGCGCCGTGATCCCGCCCACCAGGGCCATGGCCTCGCCGTGGGCCTGCTCCCCGATGACCGCGATCCAGCGCGCCGCGCCCAGCGCCAGCACCCCGCACAGGAAGACCCCGAAGACGGCGGCCTCCAGGAAGGCCACCAGCCCCACGGCGGCGGTGGCCGCGCTCGCCCGTACCCCGCACTCGCGGTTCAGCAGGGCGATGGCCAGCAGGTCCCCGCCCCGCGCCGGGAGGGCGAGGTTCATCATCCCGGCGACGGCGCCGACGGAGAAGACCCGCATGAACGGCGGTCGCGGCCGGGGCAGGCAGAGCCAGAGGCGGAGCTCGTGCATGCAGAGCCCCAGCCCCTTGACCGCCATCGCGGCCACCAGCCAGCCGACGGACACCCGCGCCAGCGCGCCCGCGACCTCCTCCTGGTCCAGGTCGCGCGCCAGGACGTAGATCACCAGCAGGCTGGCGAGGAGCTGCGCCGCGCGCAGCGCCGTGCGGCGGTCGAGCATGGGCTCAGCGATAGGTCGAGCAGGTCACGGTCAGCCGGAAATTCCCCTGGGCCCCCTGCTTTCCGTCCACCGCGACGACGTGGACCTCCGGCTCGTTGACCGTGGTGATGCGGATGCTGCCGCCCTCGGAGTGCGTGTCCATCTCGCACTGGCGGATGCGGCTGGTGTGGGCCTCACCCGGGCAGGAGCTGGTGTCGGCCCAGCTCATGCTGGCCACGTCCAGGTCCACGCAGTCGCTGTCCAGCCGGATGTCGGCCTGGATGTTGGGCGGGAGCTCCAGCCGGTAGACGGCCTCACCCGCCTCCTCGTAGTAGTGGCGCTGCGGGGTGCAGAAGGCGCTCACGTAGAACTGGTCGCTGAAGTGCCGGGCCATCCCGGTGTTGTTGCCCTCCACCACCGAGCCGCAGGTGATGGTCTGGCTCGTGCAGCCGCGGGGCTGCGGGGTCTTGAAGGCCGGCTCGCAGGCCACGGGCTCGCGGGTGAGCTCCGTGGAGACCTTCTCCACCACGGGCACGACCTTGGAGACCTGACGGGTGGCCTCGCGCACGGTGTTGTTGCCGCTGCCGCAGGCCAGCCCGACGGCGACCATCAGACCGACCACCAGGAGCAGCAGCAGGGGCCAACGTCGCTTCATCGTCCACCTCCCTCGGTCTTCCCGCCGGCCCGGGTCCAGCCCTCCAGCCCGCCGGTCAGCACCCAGGTGTCCTCCAGCCCGCGGAAGCGGATGAAGCTGGCGGCGGTGGCGCTGCGGCGCCCATTGTCGCAGGTGATGACCACGCGCTGGTCGGGGGGGAGCTCGGCGAGGCGGATGTGGACGGTCCCCAGCGGCATGTTCAGCGCGCCGGGGAGGTGGCCGCGGGCGAACTCGGCGGGGCGGCGCACGTCCACGAAGCTCATGCGCTTGCCCGCGCGCTGGTCGGCGAGGACCTTGCCCGCGTCCAGCTCCATGTTGCCCGGGTCCCAGTCCTCGGGGAGCTTCTCGCCCAGGGCGTCGCGGTCGTCCATCTCCGAGTAGTCGTCGGCGTCCACGCCCTTGCCGTACTTCTTCTCGACCGCGGCGTCGTTCCGCTCCTGGAGCTTGCGCGAGACCGCGCCCAGGACCTTGAAGGGGAGGTTCATCATCCGGCTCAGCATGGAGACACCTGCGTGCGAGGGTGGGCGCGTGCGCCTGCGAGGATCATATCAAGCCCCAGGGCGAGGGAGGCGTCCATAGCTGTCGCCGAGCTCGCGGAGGCGGTGGGCGGCCTGGTCGGGGAGCAGGGGGCAGCGCCAGCGCCAGTTGCCCTTGGACAGGCCCGGCGTGTTCATGCGGCCCTCGGAGCCCAGGCCGAGGACGTCCTGCATCGGCGTGACCGCCATGCTCGCCGTGCTCTGCCAGGCCAGCCGGATGAGGTCCCAGCTCGGCTCGGAGCCGGGCGACCAGCAGTAGGTCCGGAAGCGGTGGCGGGTGTCCTCGTCGGCGGTGTCGTACCAGCCGCGCACGGTGTCGTTGTCGTGCGTGCCCGTGTAGACCACCCAGCGGGGATGCTCCCAGTTGTGGGGGAGGAAGGCGTGATCCGCCGTGCCGGAGAAGGCGAACTGCAGGATCTTCATGCCCGGCAGCTCGAAGCCGTCGCGCAGCGCGTGGACGTCCTCGGTGATGTGGCCGAGATCCTCGGCGATGATGGGGAGCGGACCCAGCTCGGACTTCAGCTCGCGGAACAGGGCCTCCCCGGGCACGGGGACCCAGGAGCCCAGGCGCGCGTCGCCCTCCGCGGCGCGGGGCACGGCCCAGCATGCGGCGAAGGCCCGGAAGTGGTCGGAGCGCACGACGTCGCAGAGGGCCAGCGACTCGCGGAAGCGGGCGCGCCACCAGGCGAAGCCCGTGCGCTGGTGCTGGGCCCAGTCGTACATGGGGTTGCCCCAGAACTGGCCCGTGGGCGAGAAGTAGTCGGGCGGGACGCCGGAGAGCGGGTCGGCGTGCCCGTCTTCGCCCCAGAGGAAGAGCTCGCGGTTGGCCCAGACGTCGCAGCCGTCGCCGGAGACGTAGATGGGCAGGTCGCCCACGATGCGGATCCCGCGGGCGCGGGCGGCGTCGTGGACGGCGTCCCACTGCTTGCGGAAGAGGGCCTGCGCGCCGAGCTCGGCGAGGATGGCCTCGGCGTGCTGGGCGCGGGCGGCCTCCAGCGCGAGGCTGTCGCGCCGCTGGAGCTCCGGCGAGAACAGCTCCCAGCCGGCCTCGGTGCCGCGGGAGAGGGCTCGGAAGAGGGCCCAGTCGGGGGCCCAGGGGTTCGCCGCGGCGAAGGCCTCGATGGCCGCGGGGTCCGCTTTCGCGTAGCGGAGCCCGGCCTGGAAGACCAGCGGCTCGTGCCAGCGCTCGAGCGCGTCCACGTCCACGCGGCCCAGCGTGCGCGGGCGCGGGTGGACCTCGCGGCTCAGGAGCAGCCCCTCCTCCACCAGCCTGTCCACGCTGATGAGGTGGGTGCCGCCGGCGCGCGCCCCCTGGCTGCTGTAGGGCGAGAACCCGCCGCCCGGGGGGCAGAGCGGGAGGACCTGCCAGAGGCCGCAGCCCGCGCTGGCGAGCCAGTCGAGGAAGCGCAGAGCGCCGTCACCCAGATCCCCGCAGGGGCCGGGTCCGGGCAGGCTGGTGGGGTGGAGGAGGATGCCGCCGCTTCTCATCCGCGCGCCTTAACCGCTTGTCCTCCCGGCGCCGACAGGATAGCGGCTGCGGTCTCACGACGGATTCAACCTACCCCTCGATACAAGAAGAGGTCTCTGATGGCGTCCGGGAAGACGGCGCGACTGCGCGCCAAGCTGAAGCACAAGTGGCACAGGAACCGCATGCGGAAGGCCGGCTGGATGGCGAAGAAGAAGGCCGGCGGGCGCATGAAGATCAGCAACTCGTCGAAGCGGCCCTCGCGCCTCGCCTGAGCGTCCAGGGCCCTCGCCCGCCGCGCACCACACCCTCAAGTTTTTCGAGCACAGCTCTTGACGTGGCAAGAGCTGTGTGGTCCTCTACACGGACCGCTGTGGGGTGTGGGATGAAGAAGCAGATGCTGCGGCTGGGCGGAGGCGCCTTCGCGGTCACGTTCACGCTGGCCTTCGCCGTCTCGGTCCTGGACGCGACGCCGAACGTCGCCCGCGCCGAGGCCGCCGTGCAGCCGCTCCTGACGAGCGCGCCCACCCTGGCGATGGCGGAGCTCCCCGCGCCCTCGCCGGTCATGGCCACCCTGCGCGTCGCGCCCGCGCCCTCTCGCGCGCCCGCCCCCGCGCCGGAGCCGCTCCTCCCCTTGGAGGACGACGGCGCCGAGCCTTGGAGCCCGCCCACCTGGTTCCCCGACAGCGCGCGGGACGAGCTCTGGGCCCTCGACGGCGTCGACGGCGAGCCCACCCACGCCGACGGCCCGCTGGTCCACTCAAGCAGCGCCTTCGTCTACGACGTGGACGCCGGCGAGGTCCTCTACGCCTCCAACGCCGACGATCGCCGCCCCGTCGCGAGCCTCACCAAGGTTGTCTCCAGCCTGAGCGCCCTGGCCGAGGGCGCCGACCTCTCTCGCGAGGTCTGCATCGACCCCGCCCAGTGGCCCGGCTGGCCCGGCGCCCACAGCTACCTCAACACCGGCACCTGCCTCCAGGGCTGGGACCTCGTCGGCGCCGCCCTCGTCGCCAGCGACAACCGCGCCGCCTTCGCCTTCGCCCCCCTGAGCGGCCTGCCCTTTTCGCCCTTCATCGCGCGCATGAACGAGACCAGCGCCGACCTCGGCATGACCATGTCCACCTTCGCCGACCCCGCCGGCGTCGACGACGAGAACCTCTCCACCGCTCGCGACATGACCCGCGCCGTCCTCGCCGCCAGCCTGCACCCCGTCCTCGGCCCCGTCGCCAGCGCCCCCTCCTGGGATATCCACGAGACCCGCCGCGCCCACGACCGCCGCCTCTACAGCACCAACCGCATGGCCGGCACCGACGACCTCGAATTCCTGGCCGCCAAGACCGGCTACACCGACACCGCCCGCTACTGCTTCACCGCCGTCGTCCGCACCGAGTCCGGCCGCCGCGTCGCCCTCACCATCCTCGGCGCCCCCAACAACCGCACCCGCTGGGCCGACGTCTCCCGCATCCTCCGCTGGGTCGATTCCCTCCCGGCCTGAGATCGGTGTGGGCCGGCGACAGGATCGGGGCTGCACCGGCGGCTGGGCCTCGAAGGCCGGGGGACCGGACCGCGAGGGGTCGAGGGGGCCTACGGGGCACCGGGCGTTCTTCGCTGACGCT
>CAZTOW010000023.1:0-143797 GCA_964615375.1 uncultured Enterobacterales bacterium | reverse complement strand
CGGACACCCGGTGCCCCGTGGGCCCCCTCCAACCCGGTCGGCCCCCGGCCCGGACTGGTCTCCGTAGCCCCAGCCGCCGTCGGGGAACCCGGATCCTGTCTCCGGCCCACACGAATCGCGGAACCCGGATCCTGTCGCCGGCCCAGACCAATCGCCTACCGGGTAGCGACGGCGCTGCCGAGCTCGGCGTCGAGGCGGGCCATCTCCTGGGTGAAGGTGGTCATGGCCTCGGGGGTCAGCTTGCGGCGCTCGGCGCCGTGGTAGTCGATGGGGTCGAGGATCTGGTCGCCGCGGCTGAGCTGGTAGTGAAGGTGCGGGGCGGTGGAGTGGCCGGTGTTCCCGGAGAGGGCGATCTGCTGGCCGGCGCTCACGGTGTCGCCGGCGGCGACCTGGTTCTCGGAGAGGTGGAGGAACTTGGCCATGACGCCGTCCTGGAAGCGGACCTCGACGCAGTTGCCGTTGCCGCTCCAGTTCCAGTTGACGCGCGTGACGGTGCCCGCCTTCGGCGAGAGGATGGGGGTGCCGGTGGGCGTCTTGAAGTCCATGCCCTCGTGGGTGGGGCGGTCCTTCAGGAGGCTCGTGATCTGCTCGTAGTCGTTGATGGGGCCGCTCTTGAGACGGTAGGGGATCTCCAGGCCGTCCTCGTGCCAGTAAGAGGCGAAGGCGTCGCCGGGGGCCTGCCAGCGGTAGGCGGCGATGACCTTGCCGTGCTTCTGGGAGTGCAGCTTGGCGGCAGCGATCTCGATCTCGGCGTCGCTGATGACGCGGTAGGCGACCTCGACGCGGTCTCCGCGCTGCAGGTCGCGGCGCATGTCGATGTCCCAGACGAAGAGGCGCGCGTAGGTCTGGGCGAGGGCGTCGCCGTGCTCGGGGTCGGCCTCGTTGAAGGTGCGGGAGACGCTGCCGTTCACCTCCGACGAGAGCACCTTCCAGGCGCCCGTGGGCGCGAGGGCCGGCGCGGCGGCGACGGGGGCCGGCGCGGCGGCGAGCGCGCTGGCGCCAGCGTCGGCGGACGGGGCGGCGGGCTCGGCCGGGGCGGGCTCGACGGCCTCGGGGAGCTCAGGGGCGGCGGCCGACTCGTCCCGGTCCATCACCATGACGAGGTTGAGCGCGAGCGAGACGCCGAGGAGACCATAGATGATGGCGGGCTTGATGTTGTCGGGGAGCATCGGCGGGCAGACCTCAGGCAGGCGGCGGGGAAGAGATCTTCTAAGTGCCATATTGACTCGTCAAGTGCAAGGAGGGCCGAAAACAAAACCGTTGTCATTGGCGATCGGCCTGGATGCAGGGCGCGGACTGCGCTACGAGGTGCTCTCGCGCCGGAGCGGGAGCCCATGAACAAGCTAACCACGGTCGTCATCGTCGAGCAGGTCGAGCCCGCCCTCCCCTTCTGGCTCGGCCTCGGCTGGCAGAAGGTCGCCGAGGTGCCGCACGAGGACGCGCTCGGCTTCGTCATCCTCGTCCGCGGCGGGATGGAGCTGATGCTCCAGTCGCGGGCCAGCCTGGAGGCCGACATCCCGCAGGTCGCGTCGGCGCCGCTGGTGCTGTTCGCCGAGGTGGGCTCCATCGAGGAGGCGCTGAGCGCGGCCTCGGGCGCGCAGGTGCTCGTGCGCGAGCGCTTCACCTTCTACGGGATGCGCGAGGCCATCGTCCGCGACCCCTCGGGCACGGTGATCATCTTCGCCGAGGCGCAGGCCGACGGCCCTCAGGCGGCCTGATGCGGCGGGTGGCCGGGTGAGCGCCCGCGCTCTGCTATCCTGAGCGCATGCTGCCCTCCATCCTCGGCTGGGTCCTCGGCGTCCCGCTGGCCATCGTGGTCTACGAGCTGGTCCGCGCGCGCGTGGTCCGGCGCATGCACACCAGCCTGCGCGCCGGGGCGCTGGGCTACGTGCGGCACAACCGGGTGCGGCTGGACTCGCCCTGGTTCATGGACCGGCTCTGGCTGCGCGAGGCGCTGGAGATCGACGGGGAGGTGGACGAGGCCGTGCGCAGCGCGGCCCGCGAGCGCGAGGAGCCGATCGCCGCCCTGAGAGCGCGGGTGGACGCCTGGATCCACGAGATCGCGCCCACCTTCAACCTGCTGGCCTACTACCGCTTCGGAGCCGGGCTCTCCCGGCTGGCGGTGAACCTGTGCTACGAGCTGGTCTTCGACCGCGAGCGCTACGCGCGGGCGATGGCGGCGGTGCCCGAGGGCGCGAGCGTGGTCTTCGTGATGAACCACCGCTCCAACGCCGACTACGTGGTGCTGTCCTATGGGCTGCTGCGCCACGTCGCGCTGTCCTATGCGGTGGGCGAGTGGGCGCGGGTCTGGCCGCTGGACGCGCTCTTCCGCGCGTTCGGAAGCTACTTCGTGCGCCGCGGCGAGAAGGACCGCCTCTACCACAAGGTGCTGGAGCGCTACGTTCAGCTCCTGGTGTCCACCGGCGGGACCACGGGCTTCTTCATCGAGGGCAGGCTCTCCCGCACAGGCGCGCTGGGCGAGCCCAAGGCGGGGCTGCTGGACTACCTGGTGGGCCTGCGCCGCGAGCACCCCGAGCGCGAGATCGTCTTCGTGCCGGTGGGCCTGAACCTGGATCGGGTCTTCGAGGATCGCAGCCTGCTCTCCGAGGCGCCAGGCGCAAGGCCGCCGGGGGCGCTGGCCAAGGTGCGCTCGGGGCTGGGGGTGCTGGTCTCGCTGCCCAGGCTGCTGGGGGCCGGATTCGTGCGGCTCTCGCTGCGGGCGCACCGCAAGTTCGGCTACGCGGCGGTGGCGGTGGGGAGGCCGATGCCGCTCTCCGATTGGCAGAAGAAGCGGCTCGACGGCGCCGAGCTGGCGGCCATGCCCTGGGAGGAGCGGAAGCCGCTGGTCAAGGCGCTGGCCGAGGATCTCCTCGGCGCCGTCGCCCACACGGTCCCTGCCACCCCGGTCCCGCTCTTCTGCCTGGCCCTGCTGAGCGAGGGCGAGCCCACCCGCTCCGCCGTGGGTGAGCGGGTCCGGGCCCTGATGGCCGATCTTCGAGCCCGCGACGTGCCCATCGCCCTCGGCCGGGCCTTCTCGCGCCAGAACGAGGCGCCCAGCGGGATCGACGGGGTGGAGGAGGATCTCAGCGCGCTGGAGGAGGCCGAGCAGATCGTCACCGTGGCGGGCTACGCGCTCTCCCGGCGCGGCCTGATCCAGCACGAGGCCGGCCGCTTCTCCATCCAGCCGGGCGCCGAGGAGGTGCTCCGCTACTACGCCCGCAGCATCGGGCACCACACCGGCTGGCGAGGCTGAGGGGTCCATGGAGCTCACGTTGAGGCCTACCACGCCCGCGGACGCCGACGCGCTCATCCCGCTGATCCGCGCCTACTACGTCCATGATCACATCCCCTACGAGGAGGCCGCCATCCGCCGGGGCCTGGCCGAGCTCTGGCGACGCCCCGAGCTCGGCCAGGCCCTGCTGGTCCAGACAGATGGTCATGTTGTTGGTCATCTCGTCCTGAGCTTCGGCTTCGACCTGGAATTCGGCGGGCCGCAGGCCACGGTGACCGAGCTCTACCTCCTGCCGGAGCGCCGGGGCGGCGGGCTGGGGCGGCAGGTGCTGGACGCGGTGGACGCGCTCCTGCGGGCGCGGGGGATCGCCACGCTGGAGCTCCAGGTGGAGCGCGAGAACGCCGCCGCCCGAGCCTTCTACGCGCGGATCGGGTTCCATGCCCACGACCGCGTCCCGCTCTCCCGCCCGGTGGCCCCGGCCCCGGTCCCCCTCACCGCCCGGCCGGAGCTCCCCGAGCGGCCGGTGGGCATGGTCCAGAGCTACGATCGGCTCGCCCCGGCCTACGCCCGCGCCCTGCTGCGCGAGCTGGACGGCAAGCCGCTGGACCGCGCGCTGCTGGCGAACCTGATCGTGGAGGCGGCAGGCCCCATCCTGGAGGTGGGCTGCGGCCCCGGGCAGATCTCGCGCTTCCTCGCCGATCACGGCGCGGACGTGGTGGGATCTGACCTCAGCCCGGGGATGGTGGAGCTGGCCCGGCGACTGCACCCGCACCTGCGCTTCGTCGTGGCCGACATGGGCGCCCTGCCCATCCCGCCGGGGAGCATGGCCGCGATCGTGGCCTTCTACGCCATCGTCCACCTTCGGCCCGAGGCGCTGGCCCCCACCTTCGCCGCGATGCTGCCCGTGCTGCGGCCGGGCGGTCGCCTGCTGCTGGCCTTCCACATCGGCGAGGAGCGCGTCCACACGGATGAGCTCTTCGGCGAGCCGGTGGACCTGGACTTCCAATTCCACCGGGTGGAGGCCGTGCAGGCCGCGCTGGCTGAGGCGGGCTTCGCGCTCCGCGCCACCACCGTCCGCGCCCCCTACCCCGGCGCCGAGCACCCCAGCACGCGCGCCTACCTGATGGCGGCGAGGCCCTGAGCGTGCCCGACCAGCGCGAGCACCGCGGCCCGCACCCCGAGGACGAGCGCCTCTTCCGGCCGGAGATCCTGCCTCGCCTGCGCGAGGCGGCCGGCGATCTGCGCTGGCTGCTGGCCCGCGGCTACGCGGTGGAGGCCGCGCTCACCCTGGTCGGCGACCACTTCCAGCTCACCCGGCGGCAGCGGATCGCCCTGGCCCGCGCCACCTGCGCCGACCCCGAAGCCCGCAGGGCGAAGCGGGTAGACCTCGCCGGCGCGGAGGTGGCGGTGGACGGCTTCAACCAGATCGTGACCGTGGAGGCCGCGCTCTCCGGTGGCCTGGTGCTGCGGGGACAGGACGGGCTCTGCCGGGATCTGGCCAGCGTGCACGGGAGCTACCGCGCGGTCACCGAGACGGAGCGGGCCCTGGACCTGCTCCTGGCGTCCCTGGCGCCGGCCGCGCGGGTGATCTGGGTGCTCGATCGCCCGGTCTCCAACTCGGGTCGCCTGGCGGCGCGGCTGCGCGAGCGCGGGGCGGAGGTGATCCTGGAGGACAACGCCGACCGGGCCCTCCTGGAGCTCGGCCTGCCGCTGTGCAGCTCGGACGGGCCGCTGCTGGACCGGGCGAGGGCCCACGTCGATCTGGTGGGCGGGGTGCTGGCCGGACTGCCGGGGGTGTGGGTGGTGGACCTGGGCGCTTAGCGGGCCGCGGCGGCCCAGGGCCGGGCCTCCAGCATCAGCTCCTCCAGGATCCACGCCACCTTTCGCACGCGGGGGATGGCCAGCGCCGAGCGCGGGCACACGAGGTGGAGGGTGGCGCGGCTGTGCGGGCCCAGGTCCACCTCCAGCGGGACCAGGGACCGCGGGCGGGAGAAGCGGTGGCGCAGGTCGCCGAGGGCGATGGCGCCCGCGCCGGCCTCGGCGGCGGCCAGGAGCACGAGGTAGTCGTCCGCCGAGAATGACGGGACGAAGCCGGGGATGGCCTCCTGGAGCTGGGGGTTGGGCGGGACGGCGTCGTAGGGCGCGCACCAGGCCACCCAGGGGATCTCCGTGAGCTTCGGGCGGGGCCCCAGGCGCGCGGCGAGGGCGGGGGCGGCGAAGACGGCGACGCCATGGGTGATGGAGGCCACCGTCTCCAGCTCGGGGCTGCTGGCGGGGCGGGCGCGCAGGGCGAGATCGGCCTCGCCCCGGCCGAGCTCGGCGTAGGCCACCGACGCGCTCACCTCCAGCAGGAGCCCGGGGTGGGCCTCGGCCAGCCAGCCAGCCAGCGGGGCCAGCAGCTCGGCCGCCAGGTAGGGGGTGGCCGCCACGCGCACGCGGCCGGTGGGGCCCTGATCGGGGCGCTCGGCGACGCGGCTCAGCTCGCCGGCCCACTCCGCCATGCGTCGCGCCGGCTCCAGCAGGCGGGCGCCCTCGTCGGTCAGCGTCACGCCCTCGACCGAGCGGCGGAAGAGGGCGGCGCCCAGGGCGTGCTCCAGCTCGCGCAGGCGGCGGGTGACGGTGGGCTGGGCCACCCGCAGGCGACGGGCGGCGGCGCTGAGGCTGCCCCCCTCGGCGATGGCCAGGAAGAGGCGGACGTCGTCCCAGGAGATGTCCATCTCAGGATCCCCCGCCGACCCCCAGCGCCCGCAGGCGCCCCAGCCAGGCCCCCACCTCGGCCCCGAAGGCCGCCGTCACCCCCGGGCTGCCGGCCTCGCACATCACGATCTGCCCGTACAGGGCCGCGTCGGCGATGGTCGGGGCCTCGCCCAGCAGGAAGCTCCGGCGCGAGAGCGTCACCCGCGTCGGCGCCAGGAGGGCCAGCCCGCGCGCCAGCAGGGCCTCGCCCTCCTCCTTCCAGCGCTCCACGCAGCCGGCGCCGTACTTCCGCTCCTTGACCAGGGTGAAGAGCGCGCGCTCGTTCGGGGTGGGGAAGCGCGCCCGGATGCCGGGGGTGGCGAGGCGGAAGAGCTGCTCCTCCAGCGTGGCGTCCACCCAGTCGTGGTAGGCCCAGGCGGCCGCCTCCTGGCCCTCGGGCACCAGCGCGGACCAGGGGGCGCGCGCGGTGAGCACCTCCAGGATCCGGCGGGAGTCCTGCACGACCTCGCCCGGAGCGAGCTCCAGGACGGGGACGTGGACGTAGCCGGGGCTGACCTCCAGGAGGACCGAGCGGTCGGCGTAGGGGACGTCCACGGTCGTGTACGGCGTCCCGCAGAGGTCCAGGAAGGCCTGGACCTTGTGGACGTAGGGGCTGTAGGCGAAGCGGAACAGGCGCATGGGCTCCCCGGGTGAGAGCCTCTAACCGCGGGCGCGCCGCGCGACCTCGAGGAGCACGGGCCGGCTGGGCTGCAGGGTGAACGCGCCCTCCGGCGGGATGGGCTGCTCGCCCGGGGGCGGGGTGAAGCGCCAGCCGCGCACCAGCGCGCCGATCAGGGCCAGCCCCTCGCTCAGCACCAGCCGCCGACCGACGCACTCCCGGGGGCTGCCGCCGAAGGGCAGCCAGGCGTAGGGGTGGGCGCGCTCCTCCCAGCCCGACGCGAAGCGGGTCGGGTCGAAGGTGTCGGGCGAGGGCCAGAAGCGGAGATCCCGGTGGACGACCCAGGGGCTCATGTAGACCACGGCGCCGGGCGGCAGGGTGAGCCCGGGCAGCTCCACGGGGCTCAGGACCTCGCGGAAGACGAGGGACCAGGCCGGCGGATACATGCGGAGCGCCTCCAGCAGGACCTGGCGGGTGAGGGTGAGCTGGCCCAGGTGCGCCGCCTCCAGCGGCCCGCCGCCCGTGACGGCCTCGACCTCGGCGGCGACGGCGTCCTGGAGGTCGGCGCTCCAGGCGAGGCTGTGCAGCGCCCAGGTCAGCGCGCGCGCCGGGGTCTCCCGCCCGGCGACGAAGAGCGAGAGCAGCAGCTCCGCGGCCTCCGCGTCCTCGAGCCGGCGCTCCCCGGCGGAGGCGCTCAGCAGCCCGGAGAGCACGTCCGAGCCCAGGGCCCCGGCCCGACGCTGGCGGATGGCCTCGGCGAATCCGGCGTCGATGACGCGCCGCGCCTGACGCCGGGAGCGGTTGGCGCGCGTCGGGAGCCAGGTGGGCGGGCGGACCGGGGAGCGCGCGTCCTTCATGAACAGCGCCATCTGCTCGTCGAGGGCCCGGGCGAGCTCTGGCGCGTCCAGCGCGATGTCATCGTAGCCGAGCAGCGCGGCGCAGAGCGCGCTCCGGTGCAGCAGCGAGGTCTGGCTCGCGATGTCCACGGTCTTCGCGGCGGCCCAGGCCTCCCCTCGCCCGAGCGCCAGCGCGACCTGCTGCGCCACCTGCGCGCCGCTCCCCGCGGGCCCGAGGCCCGCCTCGGCGATGGACCTCAGGGGCGACCAGGCCTGCCCCTCGAGGATCACGAGGTTCACCGGCGTGACCCGCTCGAAGGGCGCCCGCGCCTTCTGCCACTTCTGCACCCGATCGCGCTGCGGCCCCAGCACCAGCCGGATGTCGTCGGGGTGGCAGAGCACCACCACCTCGGCGCCCGCGAAGTCCATCCGGTAGCGGTCGCCGTAGGTGGCCCGGTTGCGCAGCAGGAAGTCCAGAGGCTCCTTGCTGAAAGCCTGGACGTTGTCGAGTCCGAGAGTCCCGCCGTCGGGGCCTGGGAGAGGGATGGGCATCACAGCTCCAGCGTGCGAGCCCATCCTACGGCCGCGACCCGACCGGGCGCGTGGCCTCTTCCGGCCAGGGGGTGGCCCCGATCAGGACAGCGGAGCCCAGGGCGACGGGCGCCCGGGAGCCTCAGCGCTGGGCCGGCACGTCCTTGCCGTCGGCCGTCTTCGGGTGGTAGGTCTGCGGACCGGTCGAATTGATGAAGATGACGCAGGGACCCTTGACGCAGCGGTCGTCGTGGTTGGCCCCGCCCGCCTGCGACCAGAAGGAGCCCGGGGGAAGGTCCTTCGTGGTCGTCTCGCCCGCGTAGAAGTGCTGCCAGGTCCCCTCCACCACGATCGCCGTGTAGGGCGCGTCGTGGGTGTGCCAGCCGGCGCCGCCCCCCTCGTTCGACCGCATCAGGCCCTGCCAGGGCCCGGTCTTCGGGTCGCCGTAGACGTAGGAGAACTCCGGGCCCTGCGGCCCGAAGGGCTTCACCCAGGTGAGCGAGCCCGAAGGGAGGAAGGTGTCCTTGGGCGTGTCGCCCGCGAGGGCGAGACCGGAGAGGGCGACGAGCGAGACGACGAGCGCGGAACGAGGCATGGGGGGCTCCTCTGGGTGAGCCCCAAGGCTACCAGAGCCCGCCTGACGATACAAAGGGCCATCCAATATCGAATGGCATCATGCCAATTCTCGCACTTCATGACCCACACGCGCATGGATACCTCTCTGGCGTCTTCAGGAGGTCCCCATGCTGCTTGCCCTCTTCGCCCTCGGCTGCGCCCTCACCCACCACCCCGTCGCCCCGTCCACGCTGGGCGGGGCCGCCCCCGCCGACTGGGAGGCGCTGCTGGAGCAGCCGGGGCCCGTCCGGCTTCGGACCGTGGCCAGCGCGGACTGGCAGGTCCCGCTCTCCGGGCTGCTGGACCTCGAGGATCCGAGGGCGGCCGACGCCGGGCTCACCGACCGGGACGAGCCCATCCAGGTCTACTTCCACGCGCTGGAGCACCCCGAGCGCGGCCTGTTCCTGGTGGACACCGGGGCGGAGGTGGCGCTGCGCGACGCGCCGGAGCAGGCGGCGATCCGCGGGATCGCGGCGAAGGCCATGCACACGGAGCTGCTGGAGGTCCGCGAGCCCCTCTCGGACTGGCTGGCGGGTCGGGAGGTGGCGGGCGTGTTCCTGACGCACCTGCACCTGGACCACCTGACGGGCATGCCCGACGTGCCCGACGCGACGCCGCTCTACACCGGCCCCGGCGAGGCCGGCGCCCGGAGCGCGGTGAACCTCCTGGTCCGCGGCCCCACGGAGCGCGCGCTCGCCGGCAAGGGAGCGCTGCGGGAGTGGGCCTTCCAGCCGGACGCGCACTTCGAGGGCGCGCTGGACGTGTTCGGGGACAGCAGCGTGTTCGCGCTCTGGGTCCCGGGCCACACGCCGGGCTCCACCGCCTTCGTCGTCCGCACGCCCGAGGGCCCGGTGCTGTTGACCGGGGACGCCTGCCACACGCGCTGGGGCTGGGAGCACGGGGTGGCGCCGGGCACCTTCACCGCCGACGCCCCCCGCGGGGAGCGCAGCCTGGCGGCGCTGGAGGCCCTGGCCGAGCGGCACCCGACGATGGAGGTGCGGGTGGGGCACCAGCCTTGAAGGGGCGCTCGCGATAGGCGGAGCGGCATGGAACCACGCGCCCTGGACGCCCTCCTCTCCCGCCTTCCCAAGGTCGAGCTCCACCTGCACATCGAGGGCACGCTGGAGCCCGAGATGGTCTTCCAGAAGGCCGCCCGGCATGGGATCCCGCTGCCCTGGGACACGGTCGAGGGCCTGCGCGCGGCCTACGCCTTCCACGATCTCCAGAGCTTCCTGGACCTGTACTACGCGACCTCGGCGGTGCTGCGGGACGAAGACGACTTCCACGATCTGTGCTGGGCCTGGCTCCAACGCGCCCACCAGGACGGCGTGGTCCACGCCGAGATCTTCGTGGACCCCCAGACGCACGCGGCCCGCGGGATCCCGTACGCGGTGGTCCACCGGGGCCTGAGGCGGGCCCTGGCCCGGGGCGAGCGCGAGCTGGGCGTCACCAGCCTGCTGATCCCCTGCTTCCTCCGCCACCTCTCGGAGGAGGAGGCCGAGCGCACCCTGGACGAGCTGCTGCCGTTGCGCGAGGAGCTGGCCGGCGTGGGCCTGGACTCGGGCGAGCGGGACAACCCGCCGTCGCGCTTCGCCCGGGTCTTCGCGCGGGCGCGGGCGGCGGGGCTCCGCGCGGTGGCGCACGCGGGCGAGGAGGGCCCGGCCGCCTACGTGCGCGAGGCCCTGGACCTGCTGGCCGTGAGCCGGATCGACCACGGGGTGCGCTGCGAGGAGGATCCGGCCCTGGTCGCCGAGCTGGCCGCCCGTCGGGTGCCGCTCACGGTGTGCCCGCTGTCCAACCTGCGGCTCTGCGTGGTGCCGAACCTGGCCCGGCACAATCTCCGCCGCCTGCTGGAGGCCGGGCTGTGCGTGACGATCAACTCGGATGATCCGGCCTATTTCGGGGGCTACCTCACCGAGAATTTCCGCGCGACCGCGCTGGCGCTGGACCTGAGCCCGGGCGAGATCCTGGCGCTCGCCCGCAACGCGGTGGAGGCGAGCTGGATGGACGAGGGCCGAAAGGCGGCGCTGATGGCGGAGATCGAGGCGGCGCGGGCCTAATCCTCTCTCGCGCCCTGCGCGCACTCCACCACCAGGCTGAGCCGGTCGGCCTCCGGGCAGAAGTGCTGGGACGCCCAGCCCAGCCCCAGGATCATCCCGAAGACCACGAGGAAGGGCAGGATCGTGGAGTTGAACAGCGCGCTGGCCCAGCCGCGCCGCTTCGCCGCCCGCGCCAGCCCCGCCGCCAGCAGCACCTCGAAGGCGGCCTCGGTCAGGATCACGGGGGCCTGCCAGATCACGTAGATGGAGGCGCCGAAGAGGGCCAGGACCACGCCGATGAGCAGCAGGGCAACCACGCCCTCGCCGTCCACGTCCCCTCCCCCGCCGCCCCCGCCGCCGCCACCGCTCCCGGCCCGGGGCTCGCCCCAGATCGAGCCGGCCCCGCCGCCGCCCGAGCGCCCGCCGCCGAAGTCCTCGGGCGCCGGGCCGTCGCCGACGGGCGCGCCGCCGCCGCCCGAGCTGTGCATGTGCCCGAGGTCCACCAGGTCCGGCCCGGAGCTCCCCGACAGGTCCGGCAGCAGCCGGTCGTCGTGGCCGGGCACCGCCTCCTCCACCAGCGGGCTCAGCGCCACGCGGCAGAGCATCAGGAAGGTGGCGTAGGCCGCCAGCGAGACCAGGGCCCAGCGCCCGACCAGCCCGTGCATCCCCAGCGCCAGCAGCCCGGCGCTGAACAGGAAGCCGACCAGCATGGCCCCCAGCAGGGAGAGGCTCATGTAGGTCCGCGTAGGCACCTTCTCCGCGGCGAGGTGCGCGAGCCGGCGCATGAGATCGGGGGGCGGGCGGCGGAAGCGGCGGGCCATGCGCAGAGCGTAGCGCAGGTCGGGCTCGCGCGCCGCGTCTCCGGGGGCTCGGACGCGAAGACAAAAGGTCTTGGACGCACACGGTGGGACTGTCTTCATCGAATTCGGAAGAGATCCGACACCCTGAACAGACGCTCCACCCCGAGAGCGAGCGGGCGCGCCCTGTGCATCATGGAGGATCAATCTACGCTCGTCCGCACCGGGAGTCCCCATGGAGCAGCTCCGCAAGCACGCCGCCCCTCCTCGCCGCAGCAGCGCCGCGAAGGGCGGCCCGCCCGTCGATCTGGCCGAGGACGAGGGCCTGGACAACTCGCTGATGGCCGAGCTGATGGCGGAGCAGGGCGAGGAGCAGGCCGACGGGCCCTTCCAGGCGCCGCTGAACGCGCTGCTGGGGGCGGCCTTCGGGACCTCGCTGTCGGGGCTGCAGGCGGGCTTCGGCGAGGGCGAGGAGAACGAGAGCGTCGGCGCGGTCGCCAGCACCGAGGGGCGGCGCATGTCCTTCGGCGAGGGCCTGGGCCTGGACGACGCCGACGCCATGGAGACGGCGGCGCACGAGACGGCGCATGCGCTGGCCGGGGGCGGCGCGGGCCAGACGGCGCTGGACCAGCCGGGGGACGCGGGCGAGCGGAGCGCGGAGCAGGCGGGGGCGCGCTTCGGGGCCTGGGCGGCGCGGGGCTTCGAGGGCCCGGCGCCGAAGCTGGAGCCGGCCCGGGGCGGGCAGGCCGAGGTCCACCGGGAGGCGAAGAGCGCGGCGGCGGCGGTGCTGGACGGGGACCCGCCCCTCAAGCAGGGATCGAGCGGATCGGAGGTGAAGCTGCTCCAGCAGCTCCTCAACAAGCACGGGGAGCAGCTGGAGGTGGACGGCGACTTCGGCGCGAAGACCGACGCGGCGGTGCGGCGCTTCCAGACCCGCTACGAGCTCGGCGTGGACGGAGTGGTCGGCCCGAAGACGGCGGCGGCCCTGTACGCGAAGCTGAACACGGGCACGGGCAGCTCGCTCACCGGCTCGCCCCCGCTCCAGACCGGCTCCAAGGGGGACCAGGTCAAGACGCTCCAGAGCCTGCTCAACCAGTACGGCGCCAGCGTGACGGTGGACGGGGACTTCGGCGCGAAGACGGCGGCGGCGGTCAAGGCCTTCCAGAAGGCCAACGGGCTGGACGTGGACGGCGTGGTGGGGCCGAAGACCGCGGCGATGCTGACCAGCGGGACGGCGAAGAAGATCGAGAAGGACTCGAAGACCGAGGATCCCAGCACCCCCGTCAGCGTGGGCAACGCCGATCCAGGCGGGCGCCTGAACAGCTCCAGCGTGAGCCCCAAGGTCAAGAAGATCGCCGAGGCCACCATCAAGGACCTGCAGGCCGACGGGCTCTCGCCTTACGTGGTGGACGGGTTCCGCAGCTTCGAGCGCCAGGACGAGCTGTACAACAGCGGCAAGGGCGTCACCAAGGTCAAGGGCGGCGGCTCCTGGCACAACTACGGCCTGGCCGTGGACATCGCCTTCTGGAACAGCAAGGGCACCGGCCCCACCTGGGACGCGCCCAGCAAGAACTGGCAGAAGCTGGGGACCTACGGCAAGGGCAACGGGTTCACCGAGTGGGGCGGCGACTGGGGCTGGGACATGCCCCACCTGGAGTACCACCCCAAGTGGAGTGGATCGGCCTACGGCCTGGTGAGCACCTACCGGTCGGGCGGGCTGTCGGCGGTGTGGAACAAGGTGAGCTGAGGGTGGGGCACGGGGTTATCCGATCCCATGCCCTCCCCCACCCGCCGCCTGCCCGCCAACGTCCCTGGTGACTTCTACGTCGATGACACCTGCATCGACTGTGGGACCTGTCGCTGGGTGGCGCCGGAGAGCTTCGACCTGAGCGGCGGGATGTCCCGGGTCTACCAGCAACCGGACACGCCGGAGCGCCGGGAGGTGGCGCTGCATGCGCTGGCGAGCTGCCCGACGGGGAGCATCGGCTCGGGGGACGGGAAGGAGGCGGCCTCGGCCACGCGAGCCTTCCCCCGACCCTTCGCGCCGGACGTGCTGCACTGTGGCTTCCACGCCCGCGAGAGCTTCGGGGCGACGAGCTGGCTGATCCTGCGGCCCGAGGGCAACGTGCTGGTGGACAGCCCGCGCTTCGCCGCGCCGCTGGTGCGGCAGATCGAGGCGCTGGGCGGGGTGCGCTGGATGTTCCTCACCCACCGCGACGACGTGGCCGACCACGAGAGGTTCCAGGCGCGCTTCGGCTGCGAGCGGGTGATGCACCGGGCGGACGGGCGGGCCGCGCCCGCGGTGGAGCGCTGGATCGACGGCGAGGGGCCGGTGGCGCTGGCCCCGGACCTGCTGGTGCTGCCCACGCCGGGTCACACGCGCGGCTCCGCCTGCCTGCTCTTCCGCGAGGAGTCCCTGTTCAGCGGCGACACGCTGGCCTGGAGCCCGCGGCTGGGTCACGTCTACGCCTTCCGCGACGCCTGCTGGTACCGCTGGGACGTGCTGCAACGCAGCATCGCCGCCCTCCAGGGTCGGCGCTTCTCCTGGCTGCTCCCCGGCCACGGCGCGCCGGTCCACCTGGAGCCCGAGGCGATGGCGGCCTCGCTCGCGCGCTGTGTGAGCTGGATGAGCGAGGGCGGGGGCTCGGGCTGGAGCTGAGCGGTGGACAGCGGACCCGACCCAGACAGCCATGCCCTCCAGAGGAGTGGGAACCATGCTACTAATCCTGAGCCTGTCCGCCTGTCTGGCGCCACCGGACGATCGCCAGGCCACTCACGGCGCGGCCACCGGGCGTGTACATGTCCTCGCCGACACCGCTGAGCGCGTGGCGCGCACGACCACGCTGCGGGGTGAGGAGGCCGGCGACTACTTCGGAAACACGGTCGCCGCCGCCGGCGATGTGAACGGAGACCGCTACGCTGATCTCCTCGTCGGGTCGCCGGGCCACAACGCGAGCAGGGGGCGCGGCCGTCTACCTCGGCTCCAGCGACGGCGCCTCCGCCACGGCCGCGGCTGAGCTGACGGGTACAGAAGCCTCCCAGCTGGGTACCGCGGTCGCCGCGGCGGGAGACCTCGACCTGGATGGCTTCGACGACGTGCTCGTCGGCGCCCCCGGGCTCCCCACCGCTCCCGGGAGCGTGATGGTCTGGAGCGGATCGCTGGACGGCATGGCGGACAGCGAAGAGCGGGTCGGTGAGACGAACGGCGTCTACTTCGGTTGGGACGTCGCCAGCCTGGGAGACGTCGACGGAGACGACGTGATCGACCTCGTGATCAGCGCCCAGCGAGTGGATGATTACACCGGCGAGGCGACGGTGTTCTATGGTGGTGCAGGTGGGCTGACGAGACAGACTCAGGCACCAGCTCGGAAGACACGGACGCAGAGGCAGCCGACGACGCCGCACCGGAGACGCGTGACTCCAACGTCGTGGGGACCAGCGAGAAGAACGCGGGCTGCGGCTGCGCGGGCTCTCCCCGCGGTCCCTGGAGCGGCGCGATCGTGCTGGTCATGCTGTCGTTTACGCGGCGGCGAAGGATCTGGTGCCAGGAATCTTGATCATGTCCAAGCTCTGCGCGTCGCTCTCCTTCGACGCTCGAACGCTGATCACAACGCCGGGTGTCCCGAGCATTGACCCGGATACCTGGCACCCGACCTGTGATCAAGATACCTGGTACCTACTCTGCTCGGAGCTGCGTCAGAGAGGGGTGCCGGCTCGCTCATCTCGAGTGGTCCCCACGCAGTTGTCCAGGGAGATCCAGATGTTCGTCGCGCGACCCTTCACGTTCTCCACAGGAACGAAGCCCCAGACGCGCGAGTCCGCTGAATGGTCCCGGTTGTCCCCCAGCATGAAGAGATGATCGGCCGGCACCGTGACCGGGCCGAAGTCCTTCATCGAGTACCCCGGGGTCGCGCTCCTCCACACCCCATGGGTGCGGTCTCCGATCCGCTCGGTGTAGGCCTCCACCGGGCTCTCCCTGCAGCGATCATCTACGAAGGTCGCCTCACCGACGCGCTCCTGGGGGAGCGCCTCTCCGTTGAGGATGACGACGGAGTCCTTGACCTCGACGGTGTCGCCCGGCAGGCCGATCACCCGCTTGACGTAGTCCAGGGTCGAGAAGGGCGAAAGGGGAAGGTCGAGCTGCTGCAGCGGCTTGCCCTCGTTTGAGCCTGGGTAGATGAAGACCACGACGTCGCCCCGCTCTGGGAGCCGGATGGCCTCGAGCGGCGTCCTGAACACCGGAAGCCTGAGCCCGTATGCTGTCTTTCGAACCAGGATATGGTCGCCCACGAGCAGCGTTGGGGACATGGAGCCCGCCGGGATCCGAAACGGCTCGAGGATCGAGGAGCGAAAAGAGAGATATCCGCCCCAGAGCACCACTCCGACCAGGAGGAGGTAGCTGAGGACGCGCCAGATTGAGCGCTTCTCGGGCTGAGGGCCGGCTAGGGATGGCATGAACCCTCCAAGAGATTGCTTTGTATCGGCTCGTCATAGCAGGTGTGGGCTTCTGCGCCAACGCCGCGGACCCGCGCCATGACCTGCCCAGGACTGACCCGCCCCGCGCGGTCGGGCAGGTTTGACATGCGCTCCGCGCTGGGGCTACTGTGGAGGAAAGCCACAGCGAACCAGGACAATACAAATGTTCAGCCTCCGAATCCTCCAAAGCCTCAGCGTACTCTCCCTCTTCGCGCTCGCCGCCTGCACCGACGACAAAGGTGGCCTGGAGACCGGCGACATCGGCGTGGATGAGGACGGCGACGGCTACGTCGCCGGAGAGGACCCGGGCGAGGACTGCGACGACGCCAACAGCCAGATCCACCCGGGCGAGACGGAGGCCTGCGACGGCGTCGACAACGACTGCGACGGAGAGCTGGACGACGGGCTCGACACCACGCCCTGGTACGAGGACCACGACGCGGACGGCTACGGGGACGAGGCGACGGAGATCCAGGCCTGCGCTGGGCCCGACCACTACGTCTCGGTGGCGGGGGACTGCGACGACCGCGACGCGGACTACCACCCGGGGGCGACCGAGGACGACTGCGCCGACCCCAACGACTACAACTGCGACGGCTCCGTGGGCTACGCCGACGCGGACGGCGACCGCTACCCGGCCTGCCTGGAGTGCGATGACGCCGACGCCAGCGCCTACCCCGGGGCCACGGAGACCTGTGACGGCGTGGACGACGACTGCGACGGGGAGATCGACGACAACGCCGACGGCGCGGCCACCTGGTACATCGACTACGACACGGACGGCTACGGCTCCGACCGCTACGCCCAGGTCGCCTGCGATCAGCCCGAGGGCTTCGTGGACAACCAGGACGACTGCAACGACCAGAACGACGACGCCTATCCGGGCGCCGACGAGGTCTGCGACGGCGACGACACGGACTGCGACGGCGAGGTGGACGAGGACTCCGCCGTGGACGCCTCCACCTGGTACGCCGACGCCGACGCCGACGGCTACGGCGTCCCCGAGGACAGCCGCGTGGCCTGCGAGCAGCCCGACGGCTACGCGCCCAACGACGACGACTGCGACGACGACGCCCCGGAGGTGAACCCCGGGCAGGACGAGATCTGCGACGACATCGACGACGACTGCGACGGCGAGGTGGACGAGGACTCCGCCGTGGACGCCTCTGTCTGGTACGCCGACGCCGACGCCGACGGCTACGGGCTGGACGCCTTCACCACGGTCTCCTGCGAGCAGCCCGAGAGCTACGCCGCCGAGGGCGGGGACTGCTACGACGACGGCACCGAGGTGGGCGCGGCGATCAACCCGGACGGCGTGGAGATCTGCGACGAATTCGACAACGACTGCGACGGCAGCACGGACGAGACCGGGGCCGAGGGCGCGGTGGAGTGGTACGCCGACGCGGACGACGACGGCTTCGGGAGCCCGGACGGCGCCACCTCCTCCTGCGAGCAGCCCCCGGGCTACGTGAGCAACACGCTGGACTGCGACGACGAGGACGAGGAGGTCAACCCCGACGGGGACGAGCGCTGCGACGACGGCGTCGACAGCGACTGCGACGGGCTGGCCGACGGGTGCTGGACCACGGCCAGCGACGCCGACACCATCCTGTATGGCGAGGCGGCCAACAGCTCGCTGGGCAACGCCATCGGCCCGGCGGGCGACGTCAACGGCGACGACCTGGCCGACGTCGTGCTGGGCGCCTACCGCTACGACGGCGACGCGACGGACGTCGGGCGCGTCTACCTGGCCTACGGGCCGATCTCCGGGGGAGAGCGCAGCGTGGGCACGGCGGACGTGATCATCGAGGGCGACGGGACCTCGGACAACGACGACCGCGCCGGGACCAGCGTCGCCGGGGGCGGCGACCTGGACGGGGACGACCTGGACGATCTGCTCATCGGCGCCATCCGCTACCCGCTGGCGCGGCCGAAGAACCGCGGGGCGGTCTACGGGCTCTTCGGGCCGCTGACGGGCTCGCTGGACCTCGCCACCGACTACGACTTCCGCATGGTGGGCGAGAACCAGTTCGACCGCATCGGCACGGGCGTGCTGGGCGATCTGGACATGGACGGGGACGGCGCGCTGGACGTGGCGCTGGGCACGAACGGTCTGGACACGGGCGGGGACGGCGCGGGCGGGGTCTACATCGTGTTCGGGCCTTTCGACACGACCAGCACGGACTTCAACGTGGGCCTGGCCGACGTCCTGCTCTACGGAGAGGCGGCCTCCGACGCGCTCGGGGCGGACCTGGCCAGCGTGGGCGACATGGACGGCGACGGGCTCGCCGAGCTCGCCGCGGGCAACAAGGAGCGCGACGACGACACGGCGGGCGCGGACGCGGGCTGCGTCTACCTGGTGAGCGACCCGGCCAGCGGGGAGACCGTGGTCAGCGACGCCGCGCTCACGGTGGCGGGCGAGGCGGCCGAGGATCACGCGGGCACCTCCGTCTCCAGCGCGGGGGACCTCAACGACGACGGCTACGGCGACCTCGCCGTGGGCGCGCCGGGCAGCGACGCTGCAGGGGGTGACGCAGGCAAGGCCTACCTGCTCTTCGGGCCGGTCACCTACACTTCGCTGGCGGAGGCGGAGATCGCCCTGCTGGGCGAGACGGCGCTGGACGCGCTGGGGACGGCGGTGGCGGGCGGCGGGGACAACGACGGGGACGGGGCGCTGGACCTGCTGCTGACGGCGACGGCGGCGGACGACGCCGCGGACGACGGCGGGGCGGCCTACCTCTTCCTGGGGCCCTGGACGGCGGGGACGCTCACGGTCTCCGACGCCTACGCCACGATCTACGGGGACAGCGTGGACGGGAACCTGGGCTCGCGAGCGGCCTTCTCCGGCGACACGGACGGGAGCGGCAACGACGACCTGATGATCAGCGCGGACAACGACAACCGCGGCGGGGCCAGCTCGGGCGCGGTCTTCTTCTTCGACGAGCTTGGGTTGTGAGCTCAGGGCCGCGTCGAGACCTAAGCTGACAGCAGGAGGCACGCCCGGGGGTTAGATGCCCCGGCATGTCGCACTTCCTCGACGCGCTCGACGACCGGATCCTGATCTTCGACGGCGCCATGGGCACGCAGCTCCATGCCGCCAATCTCCCGCTGTCCGACTACAACGGGCTGGAGAACTGCTCGGAGATCCTCAACTTCACGCGCCCGGACGTGGTGCGCTCCATCCACGAGAACTACTTCCGCGCCGGCGCGGACGTGGTGGAGACCAACACCTTCGGCGGCTCGAGGGTGGTGCTGGCCGAGTTCGGGCTGGACGACCAGACCTACGAGAACAACCGGCGCGCCGCCGAGATCGCGCGGGAGGCGGCGCTGGCCTGGAGCACGGAGAGCCGGCCGCGCTTCGTGGCGGGGAGCATCGGGCCGGGCACGCGCCTGCCCAGCCTCGGCCACATCGGCTGGGACGCCCTGGAGGAGGCCTACATCCCCCAGGTCGAGGGCCTGGTGGACGGCGGCGTGGACGTGCTGCTGGTGGAGACCTGCCAGGACATCCTGCAGACCAAGGTGGCGCTGGCCGCGATCAAGGTGGTGCTGGACCGCAAGGGTGTGCGCGTGCCGGTCATCGCCCAGGTCACGATGGAGACCACCGGCACCATGCTGGTCGGCACCGACATCGCCGCCGCCGCGACGATACTAGATGGATTCGATTTCGTGGACGTCATCGGGCTCAACTGCGCGACCGGCCCGCAGGAGATGGCGGGGCACGTCGCCTGGCTCGGCCGCCACAGCCGCAAGCGCGTCTCCGTGCTGCCCAACGCGGGGCTGCCCCAGCTCGTCAGCGGGCGCCCGCACTACCCGCTCAGCCCGCTGGAGCTGGCCGAGTGGCATGACCGCTTCACCCGCGAGGACGGCGTGAACGTCATCGGCGGCTGCTGCGGCACGACCCCGGCCCACATCGCCGAGGTGGCGAAGCGCCTCTCCGGCCGCGCCCCGAAGCGCCGCAACCCGGAGTTCACGCCCGCGCTGACCAGCCTCTACGGCACCGTCCCCTACAAGCAGGACGCGGACATCCTGGCCATCGGCGAGCGCACCAACGCCAACGGCAGCAAGAAGTTCAAGCAGCTCCTGGACGCCGAGGACTGGGACGGCGCCGTGGCCATGGGCCGCCAGCAGGTGCGCCAGGGCAGCCACGCCGTGGACGTCTGCACCGCCTTCGTCGGGCGCGACGAGGTGCGGGACATGAGGGAGGTCGTGACGCGCTTCCGCGGGAGCGTGTCCGCGCCGCTGGTCATCGACAGCACCGAGATCCCGGTGCTGGAGGCCGCGCTGAAGCTCATCGGCGGCAAGTCGTTGATCAACTCGATCAACCTGGAGGACGGCGAGCACAAGTGCGACGTGCTCTGCCCGATGGCCAAGCGCTACGGGGCGGGCGTCATCGCGCTGACCATCGACGAGGAGGGCATGGCGCGCACGCCGGAGCGCAAGCTCGAGATCGCCAGCCGCCTCTACGACATCGCCGTGAACCGCCACGGGCTCGACCCGGCGGACATCCTCTTCGATCCGCTCACCTTCACGATCTGCACGGGCAACGAGGACGACCGCAAGCTCGGGCTCTGGACGCTGGACGGCATCGAGCGCATCGCCGCCGCCTTCCCGCGCTGCGGCATCCTGCTGGGGCTCTCCAACGTGAGCTTCGGGCTCAAGCCCGCCGCACGCCACGTCCTGAACTCGGTCTACCTCTACCACGCCCGCCAGCGCGGGCTGACGGCCGCCATCGTCCACAGCAGCACCATCGTCCCCCTGCACAAGGTCCCCGACGAGCAGCGCCAGGTGGCCGAGGACCTCATCTTCGACCGCCGCCGCGAGGGCTACGACCCGCTGCAGCGCTTCATCGGCCTGTTCACCGACGCCACCACCACCACCCGCGTCAAGCAGACGGACCTGCCCGTGGAGGAGCGGCTCAAGAACCGCGTGGTGGACGGCGAGCGCGACGGGCTGGAGGCCGATCTTCAGGAGGCGCTCCAGACCTGGAGGCCGCTGGACCTCATCAACCAGGTGTTGTTGGAGGGCATGAAGGTCGTGGGCGAGCTCTTCGGCTCCGGCCAGATGCAGCTCCCCTTCGTGCTGCAGTCCGCGGAGACCATGAAGGCGGCCGTGGGCTTCCTGGAGCCCTATCTGGAGAAGGTGGAGGGGCAGTCGCGCGGCCGGATGATCCTCGCCACCGTGCGCGGCGACGTCCACGACATCGGCAAGAACCTGGTCGACATCATCCTGTCCAACAACGGCTACGAGGTGGTGAACCTCGGCATCAAGCAGCCCATCGACAACATCCTGCGCGCCTGGCGCGAGCACGGGGCCGACGCCATCGGCATGAGCGGGCTGCTGGTCAAGAGCACCGTCATCATGCGGGAGAACCTGGAGGAGATGCGCCGCCAGGGCGTCCATGTCCCGGTGGTGCTGGGCGGCGCCGCGCTCACCCGGGCCTTCGTCGAGGAGGACTGCACCCACACCTACGGCCAGCGGGTGGCCTACGGCCGCGACGCCTTCGCCGGGCTCGCCTTCATGGACGAGCTGGCCCAGGCCCGCGCCAGCGGCCAGCCTTCGGTCTGGCAGCAGGCGCTGGAGACCGCCCAGCGCGTGGAGAGCGCCCCCGTCCTGCCCGAGCGCGCGCTCCGCCCCCTGCCCGACCACGAGCTGGACCCGCGGCCCATCGAGCTCGTCACCCCGCCCGAGCCGCCCTTCTGGGGCGCCCGCGCCCTCGAGGCCGTCCCCGTCCGCGCCCTGGTGCCCTTCCTGAACGAGGACGTGCTCTTCAAGTTCCAGTGGGGCTTTTTGAAGAAGGGCATGAGCGCCGAAGAGCACCAGGAGCAGCTGCGCACCGTGGTCCGCCCCATCCTGGTGGACCTCGTCCGCCGCGTCGAGGACGAGCAGATCCTGGCGCCCAAGGCCGCCTACGGCTGGTTCCGCTGCAAGCCCGAGGGCGACGCCGTGGTCCTGGAGGACGGCACCCGGCTCAGCTTCCCGCGCCAGCGCGTGCCCGAGGGCTCCCCCTTCCCCGGCCGCTGCATCTCCGACCTCTTCCACCCCGACGGCGACGTGCTGGGGCTCATGGTGGTGACCGTCGGTCAGAAGGCCAGCGACGTCGCGCGGAGCTGGTTCGAGGCCAACGACTACCGCAACTACCTCTACCTGCACGGGCTGGGCGTGGAGATGGCCGAGGCCCTCGCCGAGTACGTCCACCGCCAGATGCGCGCCGAGCTCGGCATCATCGGCGACGACCCGCGGGACCTGAGCGACCTCTTCCGGGCGCGCTACCGCGGCTGTCGCTACGCCTACGGCTACCCGGCCTGTCCCACCATGGACGACCAGCGCCACCTGCTGCGCCTCCTGGGCGCCGAGCAGAGCGTGGGCGTCGTGATGGACGCCGACGACCAGCTCCACCCGGAGCAGTCCACGGCGGCGCTGGTCGTGCACCACCCGAGGGCGCGGTATTTCCGGGTCTGAAGGGCTCCCGGCAGTGATGCAGCCCGACCTCCTCCCCGCCATCACCGCCCTCTCCAACGCGCGCCGCAGCGCGACCTCGGACGACCACAGGTCCTCCTGGGGCCAGTACTTCACGCCCTCCGAGATCGCCTCCTACATGGCCTCGAAGGCGCGTATCACGCCGGGCCGACCGCTGACGGTCCTGGACCCGGGCGCCGGGACGGGCATCCTGGGCGTCGCCGTCGCGCGCCACGCGCTCGCCGCGGGGGCCTCGTCGGTGCGGCTGATCGCCGTGGAGGCCGAGCCGGAGACGCGGGGCCTGCTCCTGCGCTCGCTGGCGCTGGCGCAACGACAACTCGGGGTGGAATTCCGACCCGAGGTCCGCGGTGAGGACTTCCTGAGCCTGCACCAGCCGCGCGAGGGCCTGCCGCCGTTGCCGGCGGTGGATGTGGTGATCGCCAATCCGCCCTATTTCAAGATGTCGCCTGGAGAGGTCCGCGGTGGGGACGCCCCGAACGCCTATGCGCGCTTCATGGAGGTCTCGGCCGACCTGCTGCGCCCTGGCGGGCAGCTCCTGTTCATCGTCCCGCGCAGCTTCGCGTCTGGCCGCTACTACCAGCGTTTCCGCCGGCGCTTCCACGCGAGCATGGTCCTGGAGTCGGTCCACCTCTTCGACTCGCGGCGCGACGCGTTCAGCGACGACGAGGTGCTCCAGGAGAACATCATCGTCGCCTACCGGAAGGGTGGAGATCCGGTCGAGACCCTCGAGATCAGCAGCTCCGCCGGGGTGAGCGACCTGGACCAGGCGCGCAGCTTCGTGGTGCCGCGCGAGCTCGTCTTCCTCCCTGGCGAACCGTCCGGCGTCCTCTATCTCCCGACAGGAGCCGAGGACGCCGCGACCATGCGCACGGTGCAGGCCTGGCGCGAGCGCCTGGCCACGCTGGGCCTGGAGATCTCGACCGGGCCGGTGGTGCCCTTCCGCACGGACGCGCTGGAGCGGGCGGCGAGCGCGGCGAACGTGCCGCTGCTCTGGATGCAGCATGTCCGCGCTGGTGAGGTGGGCTGGCCCATCGGCGAGACGTTCCGCAAGGCCGAGCACATCCGCCTGGACGCTGGGGAAAAGCTCCTCGTCCCGAACCGTACCTACGTGCTGATGCGCCGTTTCTCGGCCAAGGAAGAGGCCCGGCGCCTCACCGTTGCCGTGCTCGACCGAGGCCGACTGCCCGGCGAACAACTCGGGCTGGAGAACCACCTGAACTTCATCCACCAGCCTGGCGGTGAGCTGGATCGCCGGCTGGCCTGGGGCCTTGGCGCGCTGCTCGCCAGCTCCCTCATCGACGACTACTTTCGTATCCAGAGCGGCAACACGCAGGTCAGCGCCACCGAGATCCGCGCGCTGCCGCTGCCTGCCCGCGACCGCCTGGAGCGCCTGGGTGAGGCGGTCCTGGCGGAGCGGGAGGGCCTGCTGGGCCGCCAGGACGCGCTCGACGCCATCGTCACAGGGATCCTGCTGAATGGCTGACTGGGGTAGCGACGGCCGTTACCCCCGAGGGCGCGGCATCTCCGGCGAGCCACAGATCAGCAGACGCCAGGATAGGAGGCGGCGGGCGGGCGGCCGGCGGTGACGTTGGTGCGGACGATGACACGCGAGATGTTGAGAGCGTTCTTCTTGGTGTTCATGGGAGGCTCCTTTCGGGTTTGTCGTGAGGACGCCAGACCATACTGCAAGCCCCGTGCCAGCCTCCGAAGCCGCCCACGAGACGATACAACGCTGATTTTTCAGTGACCCGGCGATGCGCGCGCGTCGTCGCGCATGCGCGCCCCAGGACCCGCCCCCCATGGCCGCAGGATCGCCGCGGCCCCCAGCGCGCGCTCCGAACAGGATGGCTCCGCGCTCTCGGCGCCCTCCGCGGTAATTCCTCCACAAAAATTCAGGAACCTGGCTGAAATATCAAGCAAGCGGACCTCCCGGCGAGCCCCCGAAGCGAGCATGCAGGACGCCCCCCTCCGAGCGCGCGAGCACCCGACCCTTGACGCCTATGAACATGGTGTGTACATACTTTGCACAACCACCACCCACACCCGGAGGTACCCCGTGCTCACCCGTCTCGCGCTGCTCGCCCTGCTCGGCGCTGTCGTGTTCGGCGTACCCGCGGCGATAGCCGCCGGCGTCAAAGAGCCCTCGTACACCGTGCTCTCGCGCCAGGAGGACGTGGAGCTGCGGGAGTACGCGCCCCTGATCCGCGCGGAGACCGTGGTGCGCGGCCCCTACAAAGAGAGCCTGAACGACGGCTTTCGCATCCTGGCCAACTACATCTTTGGCGGCAACGCGGGCAGCCGGAAGATCGCCATGACCGCGCCCGTCGGCGCCGAGGCCACGTCGCAGACCGGCGAGAAGATCGCCATGACCGCGCCTGTCGGCGCCGAGGCCACGGAGGCGGGCTGGCTCGTGAGCTTCGTGATGCCCTCCGAGTACACGCTGGAGACCCTTCCGCGCCCGCTCGATCCGCGCGTGACCCTGCGCGAGGTCCCCGCTCACAGGGTCGCCGCGCTGCGGTTCCGCGGCTGGGCCGGAGAGGCCGCGGTCAACGAGCGCAAGGCCGAGCTGGCCAGCGCCCTGAGCAGCCTGGGCCTGGAGGCGGCAGGCGAGCCGGTGGTGGCGCAATACAACCCACCCTGGACGGTGCCCTTCCTGCGCCGCAACGAGATCCTCGTGGCGATACGGTAGCGGCGCGCGAGGCGCCTGCGCCTATGCCGAGATCTCTCCTCAGGCCGCTCCCCCTCAGGAAGATGGGCGCTCGACCACCCGATCCGGTTACCCTCCCCCGCGGAGGTTCCCCCCATGACGTCCCTCGAGGGCGGCTGCACCTGCCGCGACGTCCGCTACCGGCTCCAGCGCGAGCCCCTCATCGTCCACTGCTGCCACTGCCGGTGGTGCCAGCGGGAGAGCGGCGCCAGCTTCGCGCTCAACGCGATGATCGAGACCGGCTTCGTCGAGCTGCTCTCGGGCGAGCCGGAGCTCAGCACCCTCCCCACGGAGAGCGGCAAGGGCCAGGTCGTCGCGCGCTGCCCCACCTGCCGGATCGCGCTCTGGAGCAATTACGGCGGGCGCGGTGACATCGTGCGCTTCGTGCGCGTGGGCACCCTGGACCAGCCCGACCGCCTGCCGCCGGACGTCCACATCTTCGTGGACTCCAAGCAGCCCTGGGTCACGCTCGGCCCCGACGCGCCGGCCTTCGCGGAGTTCTACGACCGAAAGGCCCTTTGGCGGCCGGAGAGCCTGGAGCGCCTCTCGGCCTGGATGGCGCAGGTCAGCGCGCCGCGCTCCTGACGTCCCCTGCGCTGTACAATGTCTGCTCCCGGCGGGTGCGGCCCCGCCCGGTGGAGGAGACCATGCTCACGCTCTGGCTGCTGCTCGGCTGCACGGCCGACAAGGCCGCCGACAAAGCCCCGATCGACGAGACCGGGGGCACGGAGACCGGCGAGGACGAGACCGGCGCCCCGGACACGGCGGAGACCGCCCACTCCGGCGAGAGCGCGGACACCGGAGAGAGCGCCGAGACCGCCCACTCGGGAGAGAGCGCCGAGACCGCCGAGACGGGCGAGACCGCGGAGACCGCCGAGCCCTCCGACTGCGAGGACCCCGAGGTCTGGAACGGCCGGGACGACGACTGCGACGGCACCACCGATCGCGTGGTCGTCGACGACGTGGCCGCCTACGCCACCTCCGGCTCGGAGCCCAACGGGCGCATCACCTCCATCGACAACCTCACCAGCGGGGACATGGACGGCGACGGGCTCGCCGAGCTGGTGGTGGGCTCACCATTCGAGGCGGCGGAGTCCGGGCGCCTCTACACCCTGGACGGCGCGGGCGTGGTCTCCTGGTCCGGCGTCATCGAGGAGGACGCCGCCTGGTGGGTGCAGGGGGCGCGGGAGGGCGACCAGCTCGGCTTCGTGTCCAACGCGCTGGGCGACCTGGACGGGGACGGGCTCGCCGACCTCATCGTGGGCGCCCGCGGCGCGGACGGCGGGCGGGCCTACGTCCTCCTGGGGACCCCGGGCGAGGGCGAGCTCAGCCTCAGCGCCGCCGCCGTGACCGTGGTGGGCGACGACGACGGATCGGCGGGCTACGCCGTGGACGGCGCGGAGGACCTGGACGGGGACGGCGTGGCCGACCTGGTGGTGGGCGATCCCGGCGCGAACACCCCGGGCGTGGGCGTCTTCTCCGGGGCGGGCGCGGCGGGGACCCTGGACCTCTCCGACGCCGACGCCTCGCTGCGCGGCTCCTCGGACGACCGCAGCGGCGAGACCGTCGTGAGCGGCGAGGTGGACGGGGACGGCTACCCTGACCTCGTCGTCGGCCGACCCGCCGCCAGCTCCCAGATCGGCGTGGTCCTGGGCGGCGCCACCCTCCCCGCGGGCGAGCTGGACGAGCGCTGCTGGCTCAACGTCACCGACAGCGGCGGGGGCTGGATGGGCTCCAACAGCCGCGGGGTGGGGAGGCCGGCGGACCTCGATCAGAGCGGCGCCGCCGACCTCGTCATCGCCGACTACCACATGGCGGAGGAGGTCTACATTTTTGTAGACCCGAGCGGCGGCACCCTCGCCTACAGCGCGGCCGACACCACGCTGCGCGTCGACGGCGCCGATCCCGGCTCCACCGTCGCCACCGGCCACGTCGACGACGACGGCGCGCCGGACCTGGTCATCGGCGGCTACCTGGACGCCACCGACGGGACGGACGGCGGCGCGCTCTACCTGCTGTGGGGCGGGCCGGGCCTGCTCCGCGGCGCGGTGGACCGCGACACGGTGGACGGGGTGATGGACGCCGGCAGCGGCACCCGCTACCTCGGGACCGCGGTCACCCTGCCCGGCGACCTCGACGGCGACGCGCTCCCCGACCTGGTGGTCGGCGCCTCCTGGGACGCCACGCTCGCGCCCAAGGGCGGCACGCTCTACGTCGCCCCCGGTCACTGAGCGGACGCGCTCAGGGCGCGTTGCCCGCGATCGTGGTGGAGCCCTCGATGTAGCCGATGGCGTCCAGAAGAGCCTCAGCGTCCGCCGTGGAGAGGCTGCGGTTGTTGATGATCTGGGCGCTGTAGATGTACCCGAGGGCCTCCAGCGCGCTGACGTCGCTGAGATCCTTGTTCATCTGGATCTGAACGTAGCCTGCCTCCGTCACGCCGCCGAGCCCGTCCAGGGACGTGAGGCCGCTGGTGCCCGTGCAATTGGAGGTGAAGGCGTACTCGCTCTCCCACATGCTGGGCGCGCACCCGATCGCGAGGTGCCCGACGTAGCTGACCGCGTCCAGCCCCGTGAGATCCGTGACGCCCAGCGCCCCCGCGACGAAGAGCCGCTCGACGCTGGTGACCGCGCTGAGCGGGTCCAGCGAGCTGAGGGCCGGCAGGTTGCTCAGGTAGAGGACGCTCGGGTAGCTGGTGCTCGAGAGCGTCGGAGGCGCCGTGAGCGCGCTCGACCCCGGGCAGACGGCGTAGCGGTAGGTCCCGCTGTCCTCCGACACGTAGCGGCTCATGAAACAGCCGAGATAGAGGTAGTACATCTTCGTCTGGGAGGGGAGCGCGCCGAGGCTGGCCAGCGCGCTGTTGTTGGCGACCTCCAGCGTCGCCAGCCGGGCGGAAGACTCGAGTCCCGCCAGGCTGGTCAACGAGGGGTTGTTCACCAGCTTCACCGTCGAGAGCGCGCTGAGGCTGCCGAGCCCGCTCAGGTCCGTCAGCGCGGGGTTGCCGATACAATTCCAGCCGAGGATGTAGTCCTCGGAGATGTCGTAGGTGCTCAGGTGGCACCCGACGTAGAGGCTCGTCAGCGATGTCAAGGCGCTCAGGCCCGTGAGGTCCTCGACCGGCAGCGCGTCGAGCTCGAGCGTGCTCACGGTGCTCAGGGCCTCCAAGCCCGAGAGGTCACCGAGCGTCGGCAGGCCGACCAGGGTGAGCGTCCCCACCGAGCTCAGCGCCTCCAGCCCGTAGAGCGAGCTCAACCCCGCCATCGGGATGCAGCTCACGCTCCCGCTGTCCTGGAGCACGCAGCCCAGGGAGAGGCGACCCGTCACGCTCGTCAACGCGCCCAGCCCCTCCAGATCCTCCAGGCGAGGCACGCCGGCGATCTGCAGGTCCCCGCTCACGGACGTGACGTTGTCCAGCCCGCTCAGGCTCTGGAGCGTCGGCAGCCGGGTCAACGTCAGGCTCTTGAGGCCGGTCAGCCCCTCGAGCCCGGAGAGATCGCGGATCGGCCGCACGTCGTCGAGGAGAACGCTCGCGCTGCCCGTGAGCGCGTCCATCCCCGTGAGTGAGCGCAGCGCGATGCTGGACTCGAGCTCCAGCGTGCCCAGGGTGGCCAGGCGGGAGAGCCCGTCCAGGGACAGCAGGCCGTCGTTCCCCTCCAGGTCGACCCGCGTCGCCCAGGTCAGCGCACCCAGCCCGTGCAGGCTGGTGAGCCCGTCGCTGTCGCCGATGTAGAGCTCCACCACCCTGGCCAGCGCGTCCAGCCCCATCAGCGAGGTCAGGCCATCCTGGCCGTAGAAGGCCGCGTACTTGATGTAGGTGACGCCGTCGAGCCCCGACAGGTGGGTCAGGCTGGCCGCCCCGACCAGCAGGTGTTTCAGCTCGGTCACGCCGCCGAGGCCGTAGAAGCTCTCCAGCGCGGGGTTGTCGCCCTCCACGCAGTCACTGACGACGTCGCTCGCGTAGATGATGTCCCCGCTGTAGTCCTCCCCCCGCTCCAGCCAGCTGATGGTGCTGCTCCCGCACCCCACGTAGAGGGAGCTCACCTGCGTGACCGCCTCCAGGCCCTGAAGGTCCACCAGCGACGAGCTGTAGAGGTCGAAGCGGCCGATCTGCGTGAGCCCGCTGAGGCCGGAGAGATCCGGCAGGTCCGGGGCGTCGATCTCCAGCTCGGTGTTCACCCGGGTCACGCACGCGAGCCCCGCGGAGCTGGTCACGTCCGTGAGCTTGAGCGTCCCCACCTGCCGGGAGCACCAGGAGTCGCAGAAGCTCTCCACCTCGGCGTCGGTGTCCAGGGTGTAGGACGAGCTGGTGGACGACTCCTTGCGGTAGACCGTGGCGTCCCCGTCGTCGCAGTCCGTCGCGCTGTCCACGCCATCGCCGTCGGCGTCCACGGCGTGAGCGAGCGAGCTGAGCAGCAACAGCAGACCAGACATGAACCCTCCTCGCGAGGGCGCCAGACCCGCCCTCAGCTTGAACAGAAGCAGTCCCGAAACATCAGGTATTCCCAGCATAATACCTCCCCCAGCGCAGGCCCTCAAGCGCCCGGTCCGCCTCCCCTGACAAGATCCGGTCAAGACCTCCGCCCCGGACACGGAGCGGACGCGCCCCCGCGGTGCTATCCTTCGCCCCCTGGAGGGACGATGCGCGCGACGTGGCTCTTCTGCTTCTGGATGCTCGGGTGCGGCGACGACAAGGACACCGGCGAGCCCGTGGACACCGGCCCCTTCGACAACGACGGCGACGGCTGGATCGCGAACGAGGACTGCGACGACGAGGACCCCACCGTCTTCCACGACGCGCTGGAGTACTGCGACGGCAAGGACAACAACTGCGACCAGGACATCGACGAGAACACGGCCGTGGACGCCCTCACCTGGTGCGCGGACGCCGACCTGGACGGCTACGGCGTGGACAGCGGCTGCACCCGGTCCTGCGAGTCCCCCGGCGACGGCTACGCCGACAACACGGACGACTGCGACGACGCCAACGCCTACATCAACCCCGAAGGCGTCGAGGAGTGCGATCTCGGCGACCGCGACGAGGACTGCGACGGGCTCGCCGAGGAGGAGGACCCCGACGTCGATCCCGCGTCGCTGACCCTGTACTACCCGGACGCCGACGGCGACGGCTACGGCGACATGAACGCCGAGGGCGAGGCCCTCTGCAACGACCCCACCACCAGCACCGACCGCTACGCCGACAACAACGACGACTGCGACGACGACAGCCGCCGCCTCAGCCCCGACGAGGAGGAGGAGATCGGCGACGAGATCGACAACAACTGCAACGGCTGCGTGGACGAGATCGCGGGCGCCGACGAGGAGCCCGGCAACGGCGTGGACGACGACTGCGACTCCTGCGTGGACGAGGACGAGGACGACGGGCTCCTGAACTGGTTCTACACCTCGGACTACGACGTCTGGTGGAATTCAGACTGGTGCCAGCAGCTGGAGACCGCCTGCGACGACTGCGACTGGGGCTTCGTCGTGGCCTTCGAGTACAATGACGACCTCTCGAGCGGCGCCTCTGATGTCGGGCTGAATTTCGACTTCGAGTGGACCCTGGCCTGGGGCGCCGCCTACCCGGAGACCGTCTGGTACTACTCCTCCTATGGGCAGACCTGGTACCCGATCTTCGAGGGCGGCTTCGACAGCGAGAGCGGGAAGATCGAGTTCATCTACGGCTACTGGGACGGCGACGGCTACCCCCAGCTCTGACCCCAGGGCTGGGGTCGCCGCGCCCGCCTGCTGACAGTCGCGCCCGCCACGGATAAGATGTATCCGTGCGCACCCTCATCCTCCTCCCCCTCCTCTCCTCCGTCGCCCTCGCCGGCGACAGCTCTCGCGCGCCCGTGCGCTGCGACGCCGTGTGGACGGGCCCCGCCACCGGCTGCGACCTCGCGGGCACCTGGGCCAGCACCGGCCTGGGAGCGGATGAGGACGCCGCGCGCGCCGCCGCCAGCGAGCGCCTGGGCCGGGCCATGTCCGCCGGGGCCGACGCGCTGATGCTGCGCTACCAGGCCCTGAACCCGAACGATCCGAGCGGCGGCCCGCGTCGCGACGCCTGTCTCGCGGACCTCACGGCGCGCATCCGCTACGCCTGCATCCCCGAGACGGAGCTGAAAGAGCAGCGCCTCTGCTTCGCCGACCTGCCCGAGCCGGACTGCTGGACCGGCGACCCGCTCCTGCTGGAGGGCACGGTCTGGCGCGAGATGGAGCGCGGTCGTGATCAGGTCTGCCGCCAGATGGAGGACCAGCTCCGTCAGCTCAACGCCTCCGCGCAGCAGACGGCCACCTGCCGCGCCCGCTGCTACCAGGCCGCCCGCGTGCGCTGCCCGGACGGCCTGATCGACAGCGAGAACGACGACACGCGCCCGTTCTTCATCACGGACGACGTGTACAAGCGCTGAAGGTCGGGAGCCCCGGAGCCCGGAGGCTCAGAAGCTCATCGACAGGGTGAGCGTGGACGCGCTCTCCACCAGCAGGCCGTCGCAGAGCAGGTTCTCCGGGTCGGCGTCGCAGTCGGCCTGCTCGGCCAGCAGCGGGTCGCGCGTGACGGAGAGCGCGCTGGCCAGCGCGAGGCGCTGCGAGAGCTTCACGGACAACGAGGCCGTGTTCTGGACGATGGCCTCCTCGCCGATGCCGGCCACCAGGTCCCCGCTGGCCGGGTTGAGCGTGGGCTGGAACTCCAGGATGTCCTTGACCTTGACCGGGCCGATCTCCAGGGCCGCGCGCGCCCGGAAGGAGCCGCGCACCTTGTTGAAGGTGCAGTGGCCGTCGGCCGCCATGACCTCGCCCTCGCAGTCCCCACCCGCCGCGACCGTGATCGAGCGGAAGTTCCAGATGGGGGCGAAGCTCGCGTCCAGGGAGAACGCGCCGCCGTCCGGCACCAGGTCGTACTTGATGCCCAGCGGGGCGATCTCCAGGTCCACGTCCAGGTTCGAGACCGGGTTGCGCTCGACGGCCATGAACAGGAAGGCGGTCGTCCGCTTCACGAACTCGTTGTAGTCCAGCCCGAAGCCGGCGCTGAGGTCGTTGTTGGTCAGCTCGCCCTGGGACATGCCGCGGGTGTAGTTGCCGAAGGCCGAGACCTCCAGGTGGTCCACCTCATAGAGCTCCACCGGCACCTTGCGCTCGATGGAGAAGCCCGCCGTGATGCTGTTGGTGCGCACGTCGGAGTCGGTGGACACCCCGCCCGAGATCTCCAGCTCGATGGGCACCTTGGGCAGGGGCGGCGCCTGGCGGTCGGACACGGAGCGGCTCACGAGGGCGCCGTCGGCGGTCTTCGTCTCCACGAGGATCACCCGGCCCTCCTCGTCGTAGGTCCAGGTGGTCGTCTTGGAGACCCCGCCGCTCTGCACCGTCTGCGTGCTCAGCCGACCGTCGACATAGGTCCAGCTCTCGCTCAGCGCGACCACCTCACCCTCGCGTGTCTCGTGGGTGAGCGGGTTGCCGCTGTCGTCGTAGGTCCAGGTCTCGGTGCTGACGCTGGCGCCCTTCGTCGTGACCCGCGAGGAGAGGCGACCGCTCGCGTCGTAGGTGTTGACCACCTCCTCGCTCAGCGCGCCGTTGATCATCAGGAGCCGACGGGTCAGGCGACCGTCCACGTCGTAGACCTCGCGCACGTCCTCGGCCGGGCCGGTGGGCGCGGCGGCGGGCGCGGGGGCAGGTGCGGGCTCGGCGGCAGGCGCGGGGGCGGGCTCGGGCGCGGGGGCGGGGGCCTCCTGGGCGAGGGCGGGGAGTGCGCCCAGGGCGCAGAGGCTGCTGAGGGCGAGGGCGAAGCGGGACATGAGGCTCTCCTGGAGGAGGGAGGGCGGCCCCAGTCCAGAGAGGCCGCCTGTGCCACCACCGTATCGGACACGTTATAAAGGCGCCTCTTTCAGGAGGAGCCGTGGCAGCCGCCCAGAAGAGCGCCGACAAGGGCGCGGACAGAGCAAACGCGGGCAAGGACAGCCCCTCGGACGTCGCCGCGAAGCTGGCCCACGTCCGCAACATCGGCATCGCCGCGCACATCGACGCCGGCAAGACCACGCTGACCGAGCGCGTGCTCTTCTACACGGGCGCCCTCCACCGCATCGGCGAGGTCCACGAGGCGAACGCCCACATGGACTACCTCCCGGAGGAGCGGGCCCACGGCATCACCATCACCAGCGCCGTGACGAAGTGCCCGTGGAAGGACCACCTCATCCAGGTGGTCGACACCCCCGGACACGTGGACTTCACCATCGAGGTGGAGCGCGCCATGCGCGTGCTGGACGGCGCCGTCATCGTCATGGACGGCGTGCGCGGCGTGGAGCCCCAGACGGAGACCGTCTGGCGCCAGGCCAGCCGCTTCTCCATCCCGCGCCTGGTCTTCGTGAACAAGATGGACCGGCCCGGGGCCAGCTTCGACCGCGCGATGGAGAGCCTGCGCCGCCGCCTCCACGCGAACCCGGTCCCCATGTGCGTCCCCCTGGACGACGGCACCGTGCTGGACCTCGTGAACCAGCAGCGCCTCCGCTTCGTCGGCCCCAACGGCGAAGACGTCCACCGCGAGCCCGTCCCCGAGCTCGAGCAGGACACGCTGCGCCGCCACCGCGAGAGCCTGCTCATCGCCGCCGCCGAGCTGGACCCCAGCCTGGAGGAGGCGGTGCTGATGGAGGAGGAGATCGCGCCGGAGGTCATCTGGGCCGCCATCCGCAAGGGCTGCCTTTCCGGCCGCGTCCACCCCGTCTTCGGCGGCTCCGCCCTGCGCAACTGGGGCGTGCAGCCCCTGCTGGACGGCGTGCTGGCCCTGCTCCCCGCCCCCCTGGACCGCCCCGCCACCCTCGCCCGCGTGGTCAACCCGAAGGAGGGCCAGGAGGAGGAGGAGTTCGTGGAGATGACCCCCGCGGGCCCCTTCGCCGCGCTGGCCTTCAAGGTGCAGCTCTGGGAAGGCCGCCGCCACGTCTTCGCCCGGATCTACCGCGGGAAGCTGGAGCCGGGCCAGACGGTCCGCCTGGCCGGCAAGAACATGGAGGAGCGCGTCGCCCGCCTCTTCGAGGTGGACGCCGACCAGAAGAAGCGCTCGGACGAGGCCGAGGCCGGTCAGATCGTCCTGCTGGCGGGCCTGCGCTGGGCCACCACCGGCGACACGCTGTGCGACCCCAGGCACGAGATCCTGCTGGAGCGCATCCAGACCCGCGAGCCGGTGCTGGGTCTGGCCGTCGAGCCAGAGAGCAGCAAGGAGGAGGAGAAGTTCCTCGAGGTCATGAACAAGGTGGTCGAGGAGGACCCCACGCTGCGCTTCCGCGAGGACAAGGACACCGGCCAGCGCATCATCTCCGGCATGGGCGAGCTGCACCTGCAGATCGTCTTCGAGCGCATCGAGCGTGAGTTCGGGCTGAAGGTCCGCGCCGGCCGCCCGCAGGTCATGACCCGCGAGACCATCTCCGGCTCCGGGGTCGCCGACTACACGCTGAACCGCGTGATCAAGGCGGGGGACAAGGAGATCGTGCTGCACGCCCGCGTGCGGGTGGAGGCGAGCCCGCGGGCCCGCGACGCCGGCAACGACCTGCAGTGCAGCCCGCGGATCCTCCCGGAGAAGGCCCCGTACTCGGCCGCCCAGGCCGAGGCCGTGCGCCTGGGCGCCAGCGACGCCCTCTCCGCCGGCCCGCTGGAGGGCGCCCCGCTCCAGGACGCGCAGCTCCGCGTGCTGGAGGTGGAGCTGATGGGCGAGGCCAGCACGCCCCAGGCCCTGCGCATCGCCGCCGCCCAGGCCGGGCGCGAGGCCCTGCAGGCCGCGGGCGGGGCGGTGCTCCAGCCGCTCATGCGGGTGGAGGTGGTGGCGCCGGACGAGAACCTGGGCTCCGTGCTCGGCGACCTCCAGGCCCGCCGCGCCAGCATCACCGGATCCACCTCGGACATGGGCATGGCCACCATCGAGGGGGAGTGCCCGCTCTCCTCTCTGGTCGGCTACACGACCGATCTCCGCTCGCTGACGCGCGGCCGGGGTCAGTTCACGATGGAGTTCCTGCGCTTCGACGTGGCCGGGTAGGCGCGGCTTGGACCTCCGCGGACCCGAGGCGCGCTGGCCGGCGGTCCTGGCCGCGTTGTGCGCGCTCGGGCTGCTGGGGATGGTCTTCGGGCCCACCCTCGGCGATCTTGGCGCGCGCTTCCTGGGCGCCGAGCGCGTGGACGCCTACGGGACCCACTGGTTCTACTGGTTCGTCGGGCGCGAGCTCAGCCAGGGTGAGGGCTTCGGCCACACCGACCTCTTCTTCTTCCCCTTCGGCAAGGACATCTACCGGCACACGGGCGCCAACGTCCTGGACGCCATCGTGGCCCAGCCCTTCTACGCCCTGCTGGGGCCGGTGCGCGGCTACAACGCCTTCGTCCTGGCGGCGCTGATCGCCAACGGGCTCTGCGCGCTGCCGCTGATGGGGCAGTTCTCCGAGAGCCGGGCGGCGCGGATCTTCGGCGCCACCCTCTACGCGCTCAACCCCTTCCTGCTCTTCGAGCTGCTGGAGGGCCGCCCCACCCAGGTCTTCCAGCCCTTCCTGCCGCTCTTCTTCTACCACCTGCTGCGCTTCGAGTCGGCGGGGTGGAAGCACGCGCTCTGGGGAGCGCTGCACCTCGCGCTCACCGCGTTCACCTACTGGTTCTACGCCATCTTCGCCGGGATGATCGCGGTGGTCCACTTCGCCCAGCGCGCGGTGCTGCACCCCGACCCGCGGCGCTTCTTCGGGCGGCACGCCCTCGCCGGCCTCATCTCCCTGCTCTTCGTGGCCCCCGCCGCCATGCCCCTGGTGCTCTCCACCATCGGCAACGACGCCCCCGGCCTCCTGGTCGAGCCCACCTGGCCCTACCTCACGCTGGAGACCACCACCATCGAGGGCGTGGATATCGGGCTCAACCTCTTCCAGCCGCTGCTGCTGGCCAACGGCTTCCTGACCGACCGGCCCGACGGCACCGAGATCTTCTCGCCGGCCGGGGTGGTGCTCACGCTGGCGCAGGTGGGGCTGGCGGCGCTGGGCCTCGCGCTCAGCCGCCACCGCTGGGTGCTGGGCTCCATGCTGGGCGCCGCGATGATCCTCGCCTTCGGCCACGTCATCTGGCTGGGCGACGGCGCGCTCCCCAACCCGCTCTACGTGCTCGCGGTCAAGCTGGTGCCCTTCATGCGGCGGCTGTGGTGGCCGGGGCGGGCCATCGCGCTGGCGGCCCTGCTCATCGGCGTGCTGGCGGCGGCGGGCATCGGGGAGGTCACGCGGCGCCGCGGGGCGCTCGCCGGGGTGGTGGTGGGCGTTTTTTCACTAGGCATTTTTGGTTTTGAGCTGCGCCGGGAGGGCTACGCCCCCTTCCCCACCTGGGACGCCACCATCCCCCCCGGTTACCGCTGCCTGGCCGAGGGCGAGCCCGGCGCGCTCATCGAGCTCCCCTACAGCAAGTCGCAGTCGCACCTCTACTACCAGACCGCCCACGGCCGCCCCATCCTCGGCGGCATGGTCGAGGACAACCCGGTGTTCACGCCGGCCGAGCAGCGGGCGCTCATCGCCGACAACCGCTTCCTGTCCCTGCTGCTGGCGCTGGGGAAGAACCCGCGCGCCGAAGGCAGCATCGAGGCCGCGGACAGCGAGGCGATCCACGCGCTGGGCTACCGCTACGTCGTGGTGCAGCACCGGCTCTACCTGAGCGGCGGGAGCACGCGCATCGACAGCGCCGCCACCGAGCACACGGGCGTCCTGCTCCGCCGGCTCACGGCCCTGCTGGGCAGACCCGTCTACGTGGACCCCGACATCACCGTCTTCGCCCCCTGGGGCGACCCGAGCCCCTGTGGGGACGCCGGACCGGGGCGCGCGGCCTGGGAGATGTACCGGCCGAGAGAGGTGGGGGAGAAGATGGACAAGGTGGTGGTGCGAGAGGCCTCCGCGGAGTAGGCAGAGCGCATGTCCACCGCCCCCCCCGGTCTGGTCATCCGCGTCGCTACCGTGGCCGACATCCCTGAGCTCGTGAGGCTGAACGCCGACGTCCAGCAGCACCACATCGACGCGGAGCCGGAGATCTACCGCGAGCCCGACCCCGAGGCCGTCGCCGCGTGGATGCAGAAGGTGATGTCGACCCACGAGATCCTGATCGCCGAGCGCGGCGGCCGGGCCGTGGGCTACCTGATCTTCAACGAGGTCCGGCGCGAGGCCAACGCCTTCACCCGCGCCCGCAGCTTCCTCCTGGTCGATCAGCTCGGGGTCTCCGAGCGCCGCCAGGGGGTGGGCCGGGCGCTCATGGAGCACGTCCAGGGCGTGGCCAGGGAGCGCGGTCTGTCCGACGTCGAGCTCGAGGTGCGGGCGGCCAACCCGAGCGCGCTCGCCTTCTACGAGGCGCTCAGCTACCAGCCGATCAAGCTGAGGCTCCGGCGGAGCGACGTGGGCGAGGGCTCGTGAGCGCGGAGGGCTCCGGCTTCTGGCGCGTTCACCGCTGGGTCTGCGGGCTCTCCCTCGGCGCCGCGACCGTGTTGGCGCTCTGGCTGATGAGCGATCCGGGGACCTCCATCGGCGCGATGCTGGCGGTCGGGGCGGCCTTCCTCGCGGTGGGCGTGGCGCTGCTGAACGCGCTCATCAGCACGCTGGCCCTCGTGGTGATCCGCCGGCTCCGCCCGGGGGCGGGCGGGTGGACGGTCCTGGGCGTCCACCTGGTCTCCTTGCCGCTGGCCGTCGGCACCCCGCTGGCCTGGCCCACGCTGGAGGAGCGCTGGGACCGGCTCGAGGATCAGCGCTTCGCCGACTGCCTGGAGGTGCGCTCCTGTCAGGTCTCGGCGACGGAGCAGATGGGGCACCCGGCCTACAGCGTGGTGCTGGAGGTGGAGTCCTGCCGTTCCATGGACATCGGGGCCAACCTCCGCGCGCAGCCCGCGTCGCTCACAGAGGACCGGATCCACTCGAAGAGCAGCCTGGACATGGAGCTGAAGCGCGGGCCCGGGACGATTCAGCTCTACGCGGAGGCCGCGGACCCTGGGGTCGATCGGCGCTGGATCGTGGAGATGTGGGAGCGGCGGGGGCTCAGCGCCCCGCTGCTGGGGCCCTTCGGCGGCGTCGCGGAGTGGACCGGATTCACCCGCGAGGAGGTGCCGAAGTACGGGTGGCGGGACGACCTCGTGTATCGGGAGCTGCCAGACTGCGTGAGGACGAGCCCCTGACGCGCATGGCCGCTCTCCCAGGTTAGAGCTCCCCATGCTGCCGCTGCTCCTGCTCGCCTGCCAGACCGGCCCCACCGAGGCTGGCCAGCTGTGGACCGCGCCCGACCCGGGCCGTGACGGGGCGCTGGGCCTGGACGGGCCCTACGGCGCCGCCTCGGTGGAGCTGAGCGTGCTGGCCCGCGCCACGGACGTCGTGCCGGCCAGGATCTACTTCCCCTCCGACGAGCAGGGCTGGCCCGCGCCCGAGGCGCTGCCCGCCCCGACGCTGATCTTCGTGCAGGGGGGCGCGGTGGACGCGGAGCGCTACGGCTGGCTGCTGGCCCACCTCGCCACCCGCGGCTACGTCGGCGTGCTGGCGGATCACCCCCGAGACCTGGCCTTCTTCCAGCCGGACGACGGCATATGGGTCTGGGATCGGCTGCGGGAGCTTGCCCAGGAGGCCGGCACGCTGAAGGGGGTGATCGCGCCCGACGGGCCCGCTGGCGTGGCGGGTCACTCGCTGGGCGCGGTGGTCTCGGCCGGGCTGTGGGCCGACCACGAGGAGCTGGGCGCGCTGGCGATGCTGGCCGGCTACCCCGCGGCCTCCGCCGACGTCGCCGCGCGCGCGGGCAGCCCGGCCCTGGCGCTGGCCGGCGGCGCCGACCCGAGGGCCCCCATCGAGACCATTGAGGCCCAGATCACCGGCTTCGAGGAGCCCTTCTGGCTGGGCGTGGTCGAGGGTATGAACCACTACGCCTGGACCGACGAGGCCACCGAGCGCGAGCTGAGCTCGGACGGCGAGGTCCTGGGCGAGCTCGAGGACGTGCGGAGCTCCGCGCTCGACGTGCTGGACACCTTCCTGGACGCCAGCCTCCGCGACGACCCGACGGCCGCCGCGCGCCTGGAGGTGGGCGAATTCGACGGCGTGGAGCTGCGCTGATGCTGGGCCTGCTCGCCCTCTCCGTCGCGCTGGCCGAGGTCCCCGCCCTGCGCGGCCAGGGCCTGACCTTGGACCTCGGCCAGGAAGCCCTCTCGGTCGCGGCGCCGCTGTCCGAGACCTGGCGGCTGGGCCTCGCCGCCCACCCCGCCGGCTGGAGCCCAGAGCTTCAGCTCGGTCGGGACCTGCCGCTGGGCGAGCCCGCCGGTCGATGGAAGGGCGAGGCCCTGCTGGCCGGCGGACTGCTGCTGCCCTGGATGGACCCCGCCCTGACGCTGAGCGCCACCGCCGGCCTGCGCGCCCGCCGAGAGGGTGATCGTGTGGGCCTGGAGGGCCGCGCCCTGGTCCCGCTGGCCTTCGAGGTCGCGCCCCAGCGGGTGCTGCGCGCGCCGCTGCACCTCGAGGCCGCCCTGCGCGGGCGCGTGGGCCCGCTGTGGCTGAGCGGGCGAGCCTCCCTGGGCGCCAGCCTGGTGACGGGCGGGTCCACCACCGTGGACGCGGCCTTGGGAGTGGGGCTGGAGTGGGTGGGTCAGGGCCCGGGAGCCCGCCAGGAGGACGAGCCGGAGGGCCTCACCCCACCGCCTTCCACACCCGCTCCGCCGGCACCGACAGCACCCGACCCTCTTCTAACATATACCCTGTAAGACGCCCCCCGTACACGCAGCCGCTGTCCAGACCCAGCGTGTGCGGCCGACGATCGTTCAGCCCCCGCCGCGCGTCGTGGCCGTAGATCGTCAGCGGCGGCCCCCGGACCAGCTCCCACCAGAAGGGGTTCTTGGAGCCCTCCCCCCCGTCCGGCCAGCGGCGGAGGTTCAGCAGCTCGTCCCGGCGGGTCGCCTCCAGGCCCACGGGGCTGATGCCGGCATGCACACAGCGCCAGCCGGGGCCCGTGAGCCACAGCGGCCGGGCCGCCAGCCAGTCGAAGGCCGCCAGCGGCAGGCGCTCGCCGGGCCGCCAGCGCTCCAGCACGGCGACGTCGTGGTTGCCCAGCACGGCGTCTGCGTTCCACTCCCGCACGATGTCCCACACCCCCTGCGGGTCGGGGCCCTTGGTGAAGAGGTCGCCCACCAGGACGAGGCGCTCGGGTCGGGCGAGCGCGAGCAGGGCGCGGAGCTCGCCCGCGCAGCCGTGGACGTCGCCGACGAACAGGGTTCTGCTCACGACAGCAGGTGCTCCAGCAGCAGAGCGTTCATGCGCTCGGGCGCCTCGACGTTGGGCGAGTGCCCCACGCCGGCCAGGATCTCCAGCCGGGCCCCGGGGATGCCGGCCGCCAGCCGGCGCGCGTTGGCCAGCGGCGCCAGGGCGTCCTCGTCCCCGTGGAGGATGAGCGTCGGCGCGCCGATCTCGCCCAGCCGCCCGCAGACGTCGAAGCCCTGCAGCGCCTCCCACTGCCGAGCCAGGCCGCGGGCGTCGGTGGGGCGGCGGGCGCGCCAGCGGGCCAGGTTGCGGACCCGCTCGGGGTAGCGCTCACGGTAGGAGCGGCCGAAGAGGGCGGGCAGGATGTGCTGCTCCCAGCGGGCCTGCTCGGCCTCGGGGTCGGTCAGCGGCGCGGCGCGCAGATCGTCGATGCTGCCGGAGACCTCGCCGTCCTGGTAGCCGCCGCAGGAGGTCCCGCCCAGGACCAGGCGGTCCACGCGCTCGGGCCGCTCCAGCGCCGCGGTCATCGCCACGCGCCCCCCGAAGGACAGCCCCACGAGGCTCGCCCGGGAGAGCTCGAGCTCGTCCATCAGGCGCAGCAGGTCTCCGGCGAAGTCCAGCATGGTGGCGGGCTCGTCCCAGAGCTCGGAGTCGCCGGTTCCGCGGTGATCGTAGGTGAGCACGCGGAGCTGGGGGGCGAGGGCGCGGACCTGCAGCATCCAGGCGGCCTGCGCGCTGCCGAGCCCGCCGATGAGCACGACGGCGGGCGCGTCGGCGGGGCCGCTGAGCGCGTAGGCGAGGCTGGGAGAGGAGCGGGTGTGGGGCATGAGCCCCCTCCTTAACCCCGCTGTCACCGAAGCGACCCATCGTCGTTTTCTGTCTCGGACCCACCCCTGCCATAGACCACGGTGCCCGGCCTGCGGTATTTCTATTCGGATGGAGGCGACGTGCAGCCCTTTCGTGAAGCGCTGACCGAGCGGACAATTCTCTTCGACGGCGCGATGGGGACCGAGATCTACGCCCGGGGCGTGTTCATCAACCGCTCCTACGACGAGGTCAACCTCACCAACCCCGACATCGTCACCGAGATCCACCAGAGCTACCTGGCCGCGGGCGCCGACGTCATCACCACCAACACCTTCGGGGCCAACCGGCTGCGCCTCGCGCCCTTCGGGCTGGCCGACCGGCACGACGACATCAACGCGGCCGGGGTGCGGCTGGCGAAGGAGGCGGCGGAGGGCCAGGCCTGGGTGGCGGCGAGCATGGGGCCGCTGGGGGCGGCGCTGGGGCCGGTGGGCAAGCTGACCCCGGGCGAGGCCTACGCGACCTTCCGCGAGCAGGCGACCGTGCTGGCCGAGGCGGGCGCCGATCTCTTCGTGCTGGAGACGTTCTCACAGATCGGCGAGCTGTGGCAGGCGGTGCGCGCGGTGCGCTCGATCTCGGACCTGCCCATCGTGGCCTGCATGAGCTTCCCGATGACCGGGCCGGATCAGACGCAGCTCGAGGGCCCGAGCCCGGAGCAGGCGGCCTCCACCATGGGCTCCTGGAAGGTGGACGTCATCGGGACCAACTGCGCCAACGGGCCGCGGGGCATCCTGGACATCCTGGCCCGCATGGCCAAGGTCTCGCAGGCGCCGCTGGTGGCCATGCCCAACGCCGGGCTCCCCCAGACGGTGGAGGGCCGCACGCTCTACCTGGCCAACGCCGAGTACATGGCGGAGTACGCCCGCCGGCTCGCCCAGAGCGGGGCGCGGGTGGTGGGCGGCTGCTGCGGCACGACCCCGGCGATGATCAAGGAGATGCGGACCTTCCTGCGGTCGATCTCGCCGGGCATCCCCAGCCGGGTCTTCGTGAGCGCCAGCGCTCGCAAGAAGCCGGAGCGCTGCGAGGAGGAGCTCCCGCCGGTGCCGGTGGAGCAGCGGAGCGAGCTGGCGAAGCGGCTCTACAGCGGGAAGTTCTGCGTGTCCGTCGAGCTCGACCCGCCCCGCGGCATCGACCCCGGGCACGCCGTGGAGGGCGCCGCCATGCTCCACCGCGCCGGGGTGGACGTGGTCAACATCGCCGACGGCCCGCGCGCCGTGGCCCGCATGGGGCCGTCCGCCCTCTCCCACCTCGTGCGCCGCCGCACGCCCGACATGGAGACCGTGGTCCACTACTGCTGCCGGGACCGCAACCTGCTGGGCATGCAGATGGACCTCATCGGCAGCCACGCGACGGGCCTGCGCAACATCCTGGCCGTCACGGGCGACCCGCCCAAGATGGGGACCTACCCCAACGCCACGGCGGTCTTCGACATCGACTCCATCGGCCTCATCCACTTCATCCAGCAGCTCAACCGGGGCCTGGACTTCTCCGGTCGGCCCATCGGCGGCCAGACGGCCCTCTTCGTGGGCGCCGGCTGCAACCCGGGCGCGGTGGACATGGACCTGGAGGCTGAGCGCTTCGCCCGCAAGGTAGAAGCAGGGGCGGAATTCTTCTTCAGCCAGCCCGTCTTCGATCAGGACCTGCTCTATCGCTTCCTGGAGAAGACTCAGAGCTGCAAGCGCGTGCCCTTCCTGGTCGGCATCATGCCGCTGGTCTCCGCCCGCAACGCCGAGTTCCTGCACAACGAGGTGCCCGGGATGCAGATCCCCGACGCCGTGCTGCGCGCGATCAAGGCCCCTACCACCAAGGACGGCCAGCGCGAGGTCGGGATCCAGGTCGCGCGCGAGACCCTGTTGGAGGTCATGCGGCACCCGCGCATCAACGGCACCTACGTCTACCCGCCCTTCGGGAGCTACAAGGCGGTGCTGCGGGTGCTGGACGGCGTGCTGGAGCGGCCGGTGGAGCCCGTCCCCGCGGCGAAGAGCGCGACGGCGACGCAGCCGATGTAGACTCGCGGGATGCGCCCACGGCCTCCCGACGGTGACCGTCTCGCCCAGGTGCTGGCCCTGCTGACCGTGGGGACGGCGGTGGTGCTGGTGCTGTGGAACCTGCGCGGGATGCCCTGGGGCGCCGCTCCCCTGCACGGCGAGGCCGTCGTGGCCCGCGAGCAGGGCACGCTGATCACGGCGCTGATGATGTGCAGCGCGCTGACGGCGGGGATGGCGGCCCTGCGCCCGCGGCGGCGAGACTTCCTGTGGTTCGGCGTCGTCATGGCGCTCTTCGGGATGCAGGTGCAGCACCTGGGCGGGCTGCCGCTGAGCATCAACGCGCCGAGCCCCGCCCTGGCGCCCTGGTGGAGCGTGCTCATCCCCAGCACCCTCGGGGCCAGCCTCCTGTTCACCGCCCACATGGCCCGCCAACAGGCGCGGCACGAGGTCCGGGCCCTGGTGACGATGTGCGGGATCACGGCGCTGCTGGCGCTGGTGCTGCCGCTCGCGGAGACGCCCTGGCTCGAGCCGCTGAACCAGGCGCTGACGGTGCTGGCCATCCTGGTCGCCGGGCGGCTCTACTACCGCGGGCTGCGCGACAACGTCCCCTCCATCGGGGCCGTGGCGCTGGCGACGGCGATGTTCTCGGTGACGGTGCTGATCGACCTCTTCCGGCCGGGCTTCCAGGGCGGCGCGCTGATCACGGGCGGGCTGATGGTCTACGCCATCTCCATCACCCTGGCGCTCACGCTGCAGCTCGTGGAGACCTCCGAGTGGTACGAGGAGGTCATCGAGCAGGGCCGCGACGCCATCCTGGTGGTGGGACGCGACGGCCACGTCCAGGTGGGCAACCCCGCCGCCCTCGCTCTGCTGGAGCGCCCCCTGGAGCGCCTGGACCTGCTCTCGCTCGTGGTCGCCGAGGACCGCGCCCAGGCCGCCCAGCACCTGGAGAGCGCCGAGCGCAGCCGCCGCGCCGAGATGCGCATCGAGCCCAAGCCCGGCCGCACGCTCCACGTCGAGAGCCTCGCCTCCTCGCTCCCCGAGGAGCGCACGCTGCTGGTCATGCGCGACATCACCTCGCGCCGCCAGCTCGAGGCCAGCCTGATTGAGGCCGCCCGCGCCGAGACCGCCGCCATCCTGGCCGGCGGGATCGCCCACGACTTCAACAACGCCATGGGCGCGCTGCTGGGCAACGTCGAGCTGCTGCGCGCCCGCGCCGACGAGGCGACCGGCCGCCGCCTGGACCGCATGGAGGCCGTGATCCGGCGCGCCTCCGTGATGACGCGGCGCCTGGTCAGCGCGGTGCGCGGCGGGGAGACCGAGCGCTCGCCCATGCTGCTGGACGAGACCATCAGCAGCGCGGTGGACCTCGTGCGCTCCATGCTGCCCCCGGAGATCAACCTGGAGGTGGAGGTGGCCGCGGATCTGCCGCGGGTGCTGGGCAACCCCAGCGAGCTCGAGCACGCGCTCCTCAACCTCCTGTTGAACGCGCGCGACGCCATGCCCGAGGGCGGCGTGATCCGGCTCCAGGCCAGCCGGGTGGTGAGCGGCCCCTACTCCGGCGGCGCCAGCCTCGTGGTGGAGGACGACGGCCCCGGCGTGAGCCCGGCCCTGGTCAAGCGCATCTGGGAGCCCTTCTTCACCACCAAGAGCCCCGGGCGTGGCACCGGGCTCGGGCTGAGCGTGGTGGCCCGGGTGGCGCGCGAGCACGGCGGGGCGGCGGAGGTGGGCGCGGCGCGGACCGGGCGCGGCGCGCGCTTCGAGATCCTGCTCCCGCCCGCGGAGAACACGGGCACGCTGTCCACGGGCAGCAGCCGCGTCACGGCCCGCACGCTGCTGGTGGACGACGACCCCGACGTCCGGGAGCACATGCGCGCCGAGCTGACCACCCGCGGCTGCGAGGTCGTGGCCGTGGGCGCCGCCGAGGACGCCGAGCGCGCCTTCGACGAGGCCGGCGGGGCCTTCGATCTCCTGGTCACCGACGTCATGCTCCCCGGGCGCTCCGGCATCGAGCTCGCCCGCACGCTCATCGCCCGCCGCCCCAGCCTCGCCGTCCTCGTGGTCAGCGGCTTCATCCCCGAGAACGAGCCCGCCCTCGACCCCGCCTGGGGCCGCCTGGAGAAGCCGTTCACCGGCGAGCGCTTCGCCATCGCCGTGCGCCGCACCATGCTCCGCGCCGTGCGCAGCCGCGCGGAGGCTTGACCCTTCTCGGGGCGCCTGGGTCGGTTAGAGCGAAGCTCCATCGGAGCACCGCCGTGATCGAACCTCAGGCCCACGCCGTCCTCGAGCCCGCCGCCACCCAGATCCGCGATCCCATCTCCGGCCGCAGCGTGTGGCGGGCGGGCATGATCTCCCAGAGCGAGCTCAGCGACGACCGGCTCGCCTTCGTGCTGACCTTCAAGCCGGAGCACAGCGCCGAGGCCCGCCAGCGCATCGAGGAGTCCCTGGCTCGCAACCTGCGCGCCGCGGGCTGGGCGGGCGAGCTGGAGATCAAGGTCCGTGAGCTGGGCGCGCCGGCCCCCTCCGCGAGCCCGGCCCCGGCCCACAGCCACACCCACGACCACGCGCACGCTCCCGCGCATGCCCCCGCGCCCTCGAAGCCCGCCCCGCAGGCCATCAAGGGCCTGGACGGGCACGGGATGATGCAGCCCCACGGCGGCCCCATCTCCAAGACCCCCATCCCCGGCGTGCGCCACGTCATCGCCGTGGCCAGCGGCAAGGGCGGCGTGGGCAAGTCCACGGTCGCCACCAACCTGGCGGTCGCGCTGGAGCTGGCCGGCTACCGCACGGGCCTCATGGACGCCGACATCTACGGCCCCAGCCTGCCCTTGATGATGAACGTCCACGGCCGCCCCTTCGCCAACGCCGAGAAGAAGATCCTCCCGCTGGAGGGCCACGGCGTGCGCTGCATGTCCATCGGCTTCCTGGTGGACGACAAGGAGCCCATCATCTGGCGCGGGCCCATGGTCATGGGCGTGGTCAAGCAGTTCCTGCACGACGTGGCCTGGGGCGAGCTGGACGTGCTGATCATCGACCTGCCCCCGGGCACGGGCGACGCGCAGCTCACGATGATCCAGGCGGTGCCGCTCTCGGGCGCCGTGGTCGTCACCACCCCGCAGGAGGTCGCCCTGCTGGACGCCGTGCGCGCCATCGAGATGTTCCGCAAGCTGGACGTGCCCGTGCTGGGCATCGTGGAGAACATGAGCTGGATGGACCTGCCGGACGGCAGCCGCATCCACCCCTTCGGCCAGGGCGGCGGCGGGCGCACCGCCGAGAGCTACGGTGTCCCCCTGCTGGGCCAGGTCCCCCTCGACGGCCGCGTCCGCGAGGGCGGCGACGCCGGCCGCCCCGTCACCCTCGACCCCATCCCCGCCGCCGCCATCTTCCGCGGCGTCGCCGACGCCGTCGCCCGCCGTCTCGCCCTGGAGAGCTGACGGGGCTCCTCGGTCGGGCTAGAAGGGCTCATGGGCCACATCCCGCTGACGGACGGCTACGGGCGCGTCCACACCTACCTCCGGATCAGCGTCACCGACCGCTGCAACTACCGGTGCGTGTACTGCCTGCCGGAAGAGGGCATGGTCTGGACGCCGCGGGCCGAGCTGCTGCGCTACGAGGAGATCGTGCGCATCGTGTCGGTCTTCGTGGAGATGGGCCTGGAGCGCGTGCGGCTGACCGGGGGCGAGCCCACCGTGCGCCGGGACCTCGTGCGGCTGGTGTCCGGGCTCAGCGGGCTCGGGCTCCGCGACATCGCGATCACCACGAACGGCCACACGCTCGCCGCCCTGGCCCCGCGGCTCAAGGAGGCGGGGCTCACCCGGGTCAACATCTCCATCGACTCGCTGCGGCCGGAGCGCTTCGCGCGCATCACCCGCGGGGGTGACCTGGCGCGCGTGCTGGCCGGGATCGAGCGCTGCCGGGAGGTCGGGCTCACGCCCATCAAGCTCAACGTCGTCGTCCTGCGCGGCGAGAACGACGACGAGCTCGACGAGCTCGTGCAGTGGAGCGCCCAGCACGCGCGCGACACCGTGCTGCGCTTCATCGAGTACATGCCGTTCGAGGAGCGCTGGCACCAGAGCGTGCCCTCCCGCGAGCTCCGCGCCCGGCTGGAGGAGCGCTACACGCTGATCCCGGACCGCTCCACCGTGGGCATGGGGCCAGCGCGCTACTGGCGCATCGCCGAGAGCGGGCTCCAGGTGGGCTTCATCGCGCCCCTGTCCGAGCACTTCTGCGCCACCTGCAACCGCCTGCGCCTCATGGCCGACGGCCACCTGCGCACCTGCCTCGCGCACGAGGACACCCCCTCGCTCCGCGACCTCCTCCGCGGCGGCGCCTCCGACGAGGAGCTCGCCCGCGCCGTCCGGCTCATGGTCTATGGCAAGCCATCCGGGCACGACTGCCAGGTGGAGGGCGGCACCGTCTTTCAGGGCGTGATGACCGGGATCGGCGGATAGGCGCCCGGCGCCCTTGTCCGAATGCCCGTCGCCGTATAGCATTCGTCCACAGGAGAGGTTCTCGATGCGCGTGTTCACGCTCGCCCTGCTCTGGTCGAGCACCGCTCTCGCGGGCGACCTGGACGACATCACCATCAGCCAGCTCGGCACATGGGACGGCGAGGCCGTCTCCGACACCGAGCTGACCAGCGGCGCCTATCAGGAGGTGGTCAAGACGCTCGGCGTGGCCATCGCCAACAAGGCGCTGCTGCCCGCGGAGACGCTCGGGGTCACGGGCTTCGATGTCGGCCTCACCAACAACGCGACCTTCATCCGCGCCTATGACGCGGACGACCCGACGTCCTGGCAGCGCGTCAGCACCGACGGCGACCCCACGCGGGTCATCTGGGTGCCCAGCCTGAACGTGCGCAAGGGCCTGCCGTTCTCGCTGGAGGTGGGCGGCAGCGTGGGCTATCTGGCCTTCTCCCGCCAGACGGTGGTGGGCGGCTACGGCCGCTGGGCGCTGATCGAGGGCTACCGCAGCTACGCGCCGGATCTGGCCATCCAGCTGGGCTACACGAAGTACGTGGGCAACGACGAGCTGCAGGTGGGCGTGATGGACGCCTCCGCCACCATCGGGTACACGCTCGGCATCAGCCAGCTCGCGGGGATCAACCACGGGACCTTCTCGCCCTTCCTGGGCGTGGGCATGAACCGGGTCAGCTCCACCCTGCGACTCTCCGACTTCGAGCAGGACTCGCTGGGCATCCACTCGGAGCCCTGCTTCCAGAACGACGACGGGGCTGAGGTCTGCGACGAGGGCTGGACGAAGCTGGCGATGAGCCTCGGCATCCAGGTGCAGAGCAACGACGTCTACGCGCGGCTGGGCGGGGCCTGGACGCCGGGGATGCTGCCCACGACCTCGTTCGCGCTGGGCGTCGCCTACTGAGTCTGCTCCCGCTCCTCACGGCCCTGATCCTCCTGCTCGGCCGCGGCGCCTGGGCGGAGGAGGTCGTGCTGCGGGCCACGGTGGACCCGAGCCTCGGCCTCATCGAGGGCACCGTGCGCGGGCCGGGGCTGGGCTGGACCGAGGCGCTCTCCCGCCTGCCCATGCCCGACGACGACCTGTCGGCGCGGCGCACCTGGCCCGCCCGCCCGGAGCGCGGCAGCCTGCACCTGGAGCGCTCGCCCGAGGACCCGGAGACCTGGCGTTTCACGGCGATCATCCCCCGCCGCTACGGGGCCGCCGGGCTGGTCCCCGGGCGCGGGCTCTTCCTGAACGGGCTCTGGCACCCTCAGCCCCTGCGCGGCGGGGCGCTGGTCCCGGTGGACTGGGACGTGGTGCTCACACTCCCGCCCGGGGCGCTGGGGGCGCTCAACGGCACCGTCGGCCGCGACGAGCTCCGCTGGACCGGGCGCTCCGAGCGCCTCTCCCTGGCCGTGCTGCCGCGGGGCCACGTCGTGCGCCAGCCCCTCCCCGTGGGCGAGCTGGTCATCCTGGAGACCGGTCCGCGCCGCCGCCGCTGGGAGGAGCGCCTGGGCGAGCTCTTCGAGGAGGCCTGGCCGCTCTCCGAGGCCGCCCAGCTCGTCGTCGTGGAGACGCCCATGTACCGGCGCCTCTACCGCGCCGGGCCCGACCAGCTCTTCCTCTCCGACCACGCGCTGCGCCTCACCGACGGGCTCTGGCGCCTGCATGCCGCCGCCACCCGCCAGGCCATGCTGGAGGCCACGCTCCCAGTGGACGACCCCTGGGCCCGCGCCATCGCCGCCGACATCCTCTCCGACGCGCGCCGCACCGAGGCCAACCCCCGCGAGCTCCTGGGCTGGTTCGCCTGGATCCCGCAGATCGACGAGCTGCTCTACGACGGGAACCTGCCCTACTACTCCGAGCTCTTCGACGAGTCCCACCCGGGCGATCCGGTGGAGGACGATCTCCTGGAGATCCTGGTCCCCCGCGGGCCGCCCGCCGCCGCCGCGCGCAAGATCGAGGCGCGGGTGGGCGAGGAGCGCGCCCTCGCCCTGGCCGAGGCCCTGGTCCAGGGGAGCACGCTGGCCGAGGCCGCCGAGCAGAACGGCGTCCCCGCCTCGGATCTCCTGGCCTGGGAGGCACCCTGCCCTGACCAGGACCTGAAGCTCACGGTGCACCCCGACGAGGAGGACGGCTCCACGATCCTCGAGGTGACCCGGGAGGCCCCGGCCGACGCGCCCCCCGAGCTGGTCGTGCTGGAGGTGGACGGCGCGCGGCTCTCCTGGGACGCGCCCCCCGGCCCCTCCCGCCACACCTGGCGCTGGCCCGTGCGCCCCAACCGGGTCGCCCTCGACCCCCAGGGCCTGGCCCACCAGGAGAGCGTCCGCGGCGACACCTGGCCCGCCCGCTGGGGCACCATCGTCAGCGCGTGGATCTATGAGCTCGACCTCAACTCCGGGAGGATCTCGGGCTTCGCCGACCTCACCTTCCGCCAGCAGTACAACACGCGCTGGCTGTGGGGCGTCTCGGCCGAGACCGACGCGCGCGACCTCGCCAGCGTGCAGGCCTACGCGCTCACCTACTGGGGCCCGCTCCTGGACCGGCGCGCCCGCCCGTTTCGCCTGGGCGTAGCCTTCGGCCCCTCCCTGCTGGACCCGGAGTACAGCTCCACCGACGCGGGGGCCCTGGTCTGGGACGGGCTCCTCTGGGCGGTCTACGAGACCCGGGACGACCTGCTGCTGCCGCGCCACGGCCTGCGGCTGAGGCTCAGCGGCGGGGCGGGGCTCAGCGGGGACAGCTTCGCCTGGCGCTCCATCGGCGCGGGCGCCACCGGCCTCCTGCCCGTGGGGGGCCGCCTCGTGCTGGCGACGCGCGGCGGGGCGGGGGCGGCGGAGAGCCTGCTGCCCCACCGCCAGCTCGGGCTCGGCCTCGCCGGGCTGGAGCCGGGGGTCGCGCTGGGCGACCGGCAGGCCGGCGGCGAGCTCGAGCTGCGCTGGCTCGCGCTCAAGAACCGCAGCTTCCCCGCCGGCGTCGCCTGGCTCTCCGACGTCCAGCTCTCCGCGGGGCTGGAGGGCGGCTGGCTCCGCGCCGAGCCCGACCCCCTCCAGGCCGCCGGCTGGACCGCCGGCGTCGCCACCGTCTGGGACATCCTGGGCGCGCGCCCCACGCTCATGGGCGTGTGGGCCGCGCAGCCGCTGTGGGGGAGCCGGTCGCTGCTGGGCGGAGCGCCACGGCTGGTGCTGCGGTTCGAGCAGAGCTTTTAGTGTCGTGGAAAACTGGCCATAGAAGGATACTTCTACGTGGCCTGCATAGATTGTCAATCGCATTGCCAGATTATGCAGACGGGCGCCTGGGCAGCCGTAACGCTGTTTGTCAATCACAAAAGGGAGCCCTTTATACTGCCTCTTCTCCCATTCACGGGGCAGGTGACACTCGCATTCTCCTCTTCCTTCACGCGCGGCGATGAGACCTCGTCCCGCCACTCCCACGCTCGCGTCGACTCCGCCTGGAGAAGCAGAGCTGGCTCCCCAGACTGAGGCCACCAGCCCCACCCCTCAACGAGAAGGCTCGAGCAGCGCCCTCAGCACGACGCTGCCCGAGCCCCTCCAACGCTCAGCGCGTGCTGTCACTCTCCTCGTTCGGAGAGAGCCAGCCCGCGGCGGCCTTCGACGCGGTGGCCCCCGTGTCCGTGGCGGACCGGCACTCGCCCAGGCCCGCCAGGTACTTCCGGTCGCGCTCGTAGTCGTCCCAGTCCGGGTCGCAGCAGACCTCCTCGCGGGTCGCGTAGTAGCGCTTCAGCGCGTCCTCCTTGGTCACCGCCGTCACGAAGATGAAGGTGAAGGTCACGCTGTCCAGGGCCGGCACCACGGCGAAGTGGTTGATGTGCTGCGTGTAGTCGTTGTAGGTGTAGCCCTCGTCGTTGAAGAAGGCGCCGGTCGCGTCCGTGCTCCACACCGTGTGGCCCAGCCGGTCATTGGCCTCGTCGCAGCGGCCATAGGCGGTCACGATGCCCGTCCTCAGACCCTCGCTGAACACGAAGTTGCCCGACGGCGTGGTGTCGTTGCAGGTGCGGTACTCCCCCGCCGAGGAGACGTCCTGGTCAGGGTCCACGCCGTGCATGAAGTAGACCTTCTGGTCCTCGCAGCCCATGTTCGTGATCGTGATGTCGATGATGAGGGACTGGCTGTCGCTGCTCAGCGCGAGGCCATCGCTGTAGTCGCCGCGATCGGCCGCCCCCCAGTACTCGTGCTTGTAGACGCGCAGATCGCCGGCCCGCCAGAGCGTGGACGATCCGTCCTCGCCCACGAATCCGCCCTGCGGGGTGTAGGTGATCGGCGTGATCGGCCCGTAGGTGTCCAGGGTCAGGGCGTCCCAGGGGAAGGTCGTCCAGCCGAAGGAGCACTCGTTGCCGTTGCGCTCCCAGTTCCCGGAGCTCGCGGCGATGCTGACCTGCTGCCAGGGGTTGCCGGGGGCGGAGATGGGCGTGCTGTACCAGTCCAGGCCCGCTCCGGGGAAGGTGTTGTCCGCGTACTCGTTCCACAGACCGTTCAGGTCACAGTAGTTCACGTCGTACCCGAACCCCGAGAACGGGGTGGGCGCGATGGGCGCGGCCTGAGCGCCGCTGGAGAGGCCGACGATCAGCGCGATGGCGAGCGAGGGAAGACGAGGCATGGTGGACCTCCTTCGGGGGTGAGACGCGAGCTCGGGGCGCCGTGCCGACGCACGCCGCCCGGTGGGCCGCCGGGGATCTGTTCGTGTCCCCCGGGAATCTGACCCACACCGAGAGCGTATACCAGCAGGACGAGATTGCAACCGATCGGCAATTACAATTTAATATATTTATATATTTTGTTTGATTCGCCGGATATTACCTCGAATTATTCAGCTCCGGAATCCGAACCTCGACCGCGGGGCGCGAAGTGCTCATCTATTATCCGCATGAATCACAGATAGACTACATCTGTTCACATCTGATCCCCGCCACGAAGCGCTCAGCGAGCGCCCGGCCCGAGCCGCCCGCGGGCTCGCCGAGCTGCCCGGACCGGAGCCCGACGGCGCCGGGGAGCGCGTCGAGGGCGCGCCCCTGCGCGGCGAGCACCGTCGCGCGCTGCTCCTCGCTCAGGCCGCTCAGGAGCCAGGCCTGCAGATCCCAGGCGAGCTGGCCGTGCCGAGTCTCGTCCGCGGCGACCCGAGCGAAGGCCGGACGCAGCTCGGGCTCCGCGTGGACGGCCTGCCAGTGGGCCTCCACCGCAGCCCAGCTCTCGTGGACGCATCCCTCGACGGCGTTGTGGAGGGCCACGCCCAGCAGATCCACCTCCACTGGATCTCGCACGGGCCGCGCCGGCCTTCCGCCCTGCGCGCGCGCGTGCGCCACGAAGATTCGGGCGTGGCGGCGCTCGTCGACCGCGGCGGCACGGCAACGCGCGATGAGGTCGTCGGGAGCCCCCCGCGCGGCGAGCCACCCTGCCAGCTCCTCGAAGGCCAGGACGGACGCGCCCTCCAGGGTCGCGATCTCCGCCAGCGCGAGGCCGGCTTCGTCGGCGCCCGCGGAGCGCCGCGCGCGGTGGCCGAGGGGCCGGCGGCCCTTGCAATGGGGAGCGTAGACACCGACGATGTGGCCAGCGCAGTGGACCTCCCCGAGCTCACCCTGGTCAGGAGCCGTCGCCGTGTCGCCCGTGTCGGAGCCTGTCTCCAGGGGAAGCTCGATGTCCGTGGCGCAGGAGCGGACGTCCAGCTCCTCGATGTCATCGTAGAAGATCCGTTCCAAGGCCAGCTCACACAGCTCCTCGCAGCTCGATGGCGGCGCTCCGTGGAGGGCCACATAGGAGTCCACGTCCATCTGCGAGATCGACCGGCGCTCGTCGAAATCCTCGTCCACGTCCCGCGGGGGGCAGAACGCACACCCCGCACCGAGCGTGCCCAGGCTGGAGAAGAGGGCGGCGTGGACGACGTGGTCGAGGCGCATGAGGCGTGCTCCTGCGAGAGGACGGGATGGACACCATGGTGACCGATGCCCCGCGAACGTCAAGCCTCAGCGGGAACCCCTGGCGTCCGCTATGGTCGACCAGAAGGAGGAGGCGCGGTGATCGGAGCGAGGTGCTGGCTCAGCGGCCTCTTCGCGGCGGCCTGCCTCGCCGCCTGCGCGCCCCCGTCGCCCGAGTGGGCGCGCGCGACCGGCCCGCTGCCCGAGGGCTCGGCGCGGCTCGTGATGGACGCCGACGGCGTGCTGTGCCTCGGGCGCACACGGCTCGACCCCTCGGAGGATCCGCAGACCAGGACGATCCCCGCCCTGGAGGAGGCCCTCGGCGGGCCCTGCCTGTCCGTCGGCGAGGGGCTCCCCGGCGAGTGCCGGGCCCGGATCTGGGTCGCTCCGACGCGCACCTTCGGCGAGATCCGCCCCGCCCTCTACACCCTCGAGACCCTGGGCTACACCCACTGGGACCTGGAGGAGGCCCCCGACGCCACGCGCGGCTGGGCCGTCCCCACCGCGGTCGGGCGGGAGGTTGGGATCGGCGCGGCCATCGGGAGGCCGCCGCTGACCGTCCACCTCCGCTCCGACGAGATCGGCGCCGGATACACGGACACGCTCTTCGTGCGCGCGCCGCTCCCGCCCGGCGGAGACCCCTGGCCGACCGTGGACGAGCTCCTGGCCGCCACGAGCGGCCTCGACACCTCGCCCTTCCTGGTGTTCACGATCGACGACGACGTGCCCTGGGGAACGTTCACGCGCGGCCTGGACGGGCTCGTCGACCGCTTCGGGGAGCTGCCCGTGCTGGGGAGTGGTGGCCCCCGCACCACCCGGCCCGCCACGCCCGCCCCCGCGCCGCCGGCCGAGATCCGCGTCCCCGACCAGGTGAGCCTGAGCCCGGATGGCTTCCTCGAGCTGCGCGCCGGCGAGCGCAGCAGCTCCATCCACATCCAGGAGATCGTCGCCTGGCGGGAGCGCTGCGAGGGCGCCTCCTGCGTGGTCCTCGCCCAGCCCGCCGTGGGGACGTCCTGGGTGGTCGGCGCCCGCCCTCGGGTCAGCGGCCTCGGCGCGCGCTGGATCCTGGGTCGGCCCGTGCTCCCCCTGCCCGAGGCGCTCGCCCTCCCCGCCGGCCTGCCCGCGGGCGAGGTGGAGCTCCGGGTCCTGCCGCTCCTGGACCGGGGGGTCTGGCCCCCGGCGTACGACGATTGAGGGCTGGAGCCCCTCGGCGCAGGGGCCGAGGGGGCCGCTCTCGGATGATCAGCCCTCCACCCCCGCCAGCGCGGCGTCGAAGAACCAGTCCCCCAGGCACGCGCAGTCCCCGTACCACCGCCCCTCCGAGCAGGAGTCGTAGGTGAGCTGCGCCTGCAAGGCCGTCGTCGAGAGCCACACCCCGCTCACGCCCCACATCTGATCGTCGGCGTCGATGATCGGATCGCATGCGAACGCGAGCTCGCCGACCTCGCCCAGCACGCACGAGACGTCGAGCGTGGTGCACATCCCGCCAGGGCAGCTCCCGAGGTGGAGGTTGAAGAGCTCCCGGTCCACGCCGCTCACGACCAGCTCGCCACCCTCGTCCTCGATCGTCGTGACCGTCTCCCCGGTCTGCCAGCACTCCAGCCGACCGATCACGTCGGTGACGGCGTAGGTGCCCTCCTCCGGGCGGAATCCACAGCTCGTGAGCAGGGAGAGGACCAGGGGCGTGTGCCCGATCAGGACCCGATGAACGCGACCCGGGGTCGGCGCCATCGGCTCAGTCCTTCGCCACGACGTCGAGCGTCACCACGGCCGAGGACGCCAGGCTCCCCGAGACCGACCACCCGAGGAAGCGCGTGAACGACGAGATGTGACGCCAGGTCTTCCCCGCCACGCTCAGATCCACGGTCACGGCGGTCTCGAAGTCCAGCCAGCCGTCCTCCTCTGCCACGGGCGCGTGCCGCACCACCAGCTCCGCGGCGCTCGCGCCCGCCTCGGGCGTGTCCGCCGTGTGCACCGTGATCACGATCTCCAGCGTGCTGTACTCCGCGAGGTCCGTCGCCTCGGTGAGATCCATCGCGTCGCCGGTGACGAGCGTCTGACGGTCCAGGATACGGCGGGACTGTGTGGCCATGGGGCTCTCCGTGTGTCGTGTAGGGTTGGAGGGACAGGGCGAATCCCGTCGGTCGCGGCAGGCGGTCGCCGATCATAGGGGCGGACCAACCCAGTAAGCCGAAAACAGCCAGTAACCTTTGCAGGGATCCGCGTCATCGGTGTCTGTGACGCCAACATACTCATTGCGGCCACGCAAATTGGTGTCGCTGAGCCAGACGCCGCTCGAGGTCCAGGAATTCCCTTGACTGTCGGCGTAGGTGGAGCATTCGAAGGTGTGGGCGTCTGTATCTGTGAGGTGACAATCCATAGAAAGGGTGTTGAACCAAGAAGTGTAAAGGGCAGACATTGTAAGATGAAAGGCTGCCTCGTGAACGTCATCAATCCCCAATCCCCCCCCCTCTAGATTACTGTACTTCGTCAGCGGCCATCCACCCGTATCGTCAGCGGCCGCGCAGTCCGGTACGTACGTGACGTCGTCGAACCAGTACCCTCCCTCCAGAGGCGTCCATTCATCGGAACACCCGAACAAGTCAGGCAGCATCAGGCACGAAACCAGCAGGAGGGGCAAGCGCCGGGCATTCCATCGAATCCTGAGAGAACTGGTCAGGCATGTCATAGGATCACCCACGAGAGCTCGGTCGGCGAGAGGAGAATGAAAGGCCCTCGGCTCACGTAGGTGCGCACCACCGCCCCCGCTGCAGAGAGGCTGACCCTCCGCACAGCCGCGCCGATCATGGGAGCTCTCCAGCCCAGGAGGCCGTGAACAGCCAGTACCCGTCGCAGCGCTCTGCGTCCTCGCCGTCCGTGGCGCCGACGTATTGGACGCGGCCCCGAAACACGGTGTCGCTCAGCCAGACGCCGGTCGCGGACCAGGAGTTCCCCTGCCCGTCGGTGTAGGGGGAGCATTCGAAGGTGTGGGCGTCGGCGTCTGTGATGCTACAGTCGAGGGTGAGCACGTTGACTACACGAGACGAGATGATAGTGGCAAACTGAAAGTCTCGCCCACGAACATCTCGGATCCGCGCGCTCGACGCATGCTGAAGGTCGTACTCTAGCAGCGGCCAACCTCCTGTATCATCACCACCCGCGCAGTCCTGCACATATGCAACACCATCAAACAGATAGCCACCATTCTGAGGGACCAGTTCACTAGAACACCCTGAAAGACTCATCCATACCATGCATCCTATCAGCGATGGGGATTGGCGCCGGGCATTCGGCTTCCCGCCAGGGCAACGGATCTGGCAGGTCATAGTATCACCCACGAGAGCTCGGTCGGCGAGAGGAGAATGAAGGGCCCTCGGCTCACGTGGGTGCGCACCACCGCCCCCGCCGCAGAGAGGCTGACCCTCCGCACAGCCGCGCCGATCATGGGAGCTCTCCAGCCCAGGAGGCCGTGAACAGCCAGTACCCGTCGCAGCGCTCTGCGTCCTCGCCGTCCGTGGCGCCGACGTATTGGACGCGGCCCCGAAACGCGGTGTCCCTCAGCCAGGGCCGGATCCCCGCCAACACGACACCGGCAGCCAGACCCGCCTGGCCAACGATGGCCCCGCCTGGGACAGGCGACATCACCCCTCCCCCTCCCCGCCCCAGAACTTGAAGCCCCGCCGGGCCCCAGGCTCCATCGCCTTCCAGGCGTCCCGCAGCCCGGCCACCCGGTAGCCGACGTCCAGGTGGCTCACCGCCTCGCCCAGCAGGGGCACCAGGAAGCGGTGGTGGTCCGCCCCGCGCTGACACACGCCGGCTACCTGCAACGCGAGCCCGATCTCCAACACACGCTCGGTGTCCAGATCCACGAAGCCCGCGCCGTGCAGCGCGTCACCCAGCTCGGAGAGCGAAAACCCGACGCTCAGCTCGTCCGCCAGCAGCCAGACGGCGGCCTGGGCCGGGCCCTTCAGGTTGGTCTCCACGTTGATGACAAGCAACTCGCGCAGGCTGGACGGCTCGCCCTCGGGACGCCAGTCGCCCAGCACCGCGTACAGATCGGCGGAGTTCAACACGGGCTCGCGGAAGCCGCGCACGCGCAGCAGCAGGCGCCTGCAGGCCTCCTGAATCAGGTGGGGCAACATGCCCAGCGTCGCCACCAGGCGCTCGGCCAGCTCCGGGTCCGCCCACTGGATGCCCACCCGCTCCATGGGCTCGGTGGCGAGACGCAGGGCGGCCTCGCGCTCCAGGCTGCCGAGGAAGAGCGGCTCGCCCAGGTTGTAGGCGGTCTCCGCCTGGGAGAGCGCGGCGCGGTAGAGCGTGCCGTAGCCGGCCAGGGCCAGCGCGCAGACGCCCTCCTGGATGAGCGAGCGCAGCTCCTCCGAGGTCTGGCTGCCCCGCGCGCGGTCATTGCGCAGAAAGGCGTCGGCCTCGTCCAGCAGGAGGTTGGCCCCGCTCAGGTTGGCCCGGATCCAGGCGCCCAGGCCCGCCGCCTCCGCCCCCGAGCTCTCCTCCGACGGGGGATCCGGCAGGGGCAGGCGGGCGGCGCGGGCCAGCGCGACGGCCAGATCGTAGGGCCCGGCGACGGTGGCCCGCAGGGTGACGTAGACGGTGCGGGCGCCGCGGCGCTCGAGCTCGGCGGCGGCACGCAACAGCACGCTGGTCTTGCCCACGCGGCGGGGCCCGATGACCAGGAGCGCCCGGCGACGCCCGGCGGCGGTGAGCTCGCGCAGGACGGCGTCCCGCCCGAAGAACATCCGGGGGTCCTGCACGGCCCCGTGCGCCTGGTAGGGCGAGAGCCCCTGCATGTCCGAGCGCTGCCAGACCAGCCCGGCCAGCGCCCGCTTCGGCTGCCGCGACCAGCCCACCGCGCGCAGATCGGCCTCGGTGAGCGAGACGGCGCCGTGCAGGAAGGGCGGCTCGTCCCCGGGCCAGATGGCCAGGGCCGGGGTGAGCTCGTGGAAGGCGCGGGCCTCCAGGCGCTCGCGCAGGAAGGCGTCGGGGTCGCCCTCCTGCGGCAGCAGCACCAGCAGCGTGTCCCTGCGCTTGAGCGCCAGCCCCAGCGAGAGCTGAACCTGCAGAGACGCCTCCTTGATCTCGCCCTCGGGCTCCAGACCCAGCACCTCGGCCGCCGCGGGGAGCACCCGCTCGGGCGCGCCTCCCCACACCCGCGCCAGCCGCTCCAGCGCGCCCAGCCGCGTGAAGCCGATGGACGCCCGGGCAAAGCCGGGGGCGTAGAGGCGGAGCACGCGCAGGGCTGGAGCTAGATTATCTAGCCCAACCCGCTCCACCGAGCTGGGATCGCGGCGCCACCCGCGCACCACCGGGCTGAAGTGGATGCTGCCCCAGACCAGCGCGAAGACCGTGAGCCCGCCCCCGATCGCCAGGGTCAACACCCACATCGTGGACGTGGGCGGCGCGCGCCCGTCGAGCTCGTAGAGGCCGCCGCCCTCGCTCACCCAGACCCGGGAGGCGGCGTCCACGACCACCCCCTCGAGGCGCTCCGATCCACCCAGGCTTGGGGCGGGCTCGGTGCGCTCGACGGGGGAGACGGCCTTGCGGAAGAAGGAGCGGCGCGCGGGCTGGCCGACGCGCACGACGCCGCGATCGGGCATGGTGACCCAGAGGGTCCCGGTGGCGCGGTCGAAGTCGAGCCCGCTCACCGCCGCGCCGGCGAGGTCCAGGCTCATGCCCGACTGGAGCTCGCCGTCGCCCTGGGCGCGCAGCGGGCGCGGGGGCTCCACCACGGTCAGCTCGCCCGTCGCTCCCAGGACCAGGCGCCCGAGGCCGCGGTCGCCGCCCACCCAGACCCCGCCCGCCCCGTCCTCCACCAGGGCGCGCACGGGGCCCAGGGAGGGGGTGGGCGTGACGCAGGCGACGCTGGAGGCCGCGCCGGTCGCCGCGCGGCAGACCTCCCCGTCCTCGTGACCCGCCCAGAGCTCCGCGCCGTGGGCGTAGAGCGCGGTGATCGCGGCGCCTGGATCCTGGAGGGGCAGAGAGAGCGCCGTCCACTGGCCCGCCATCCCCCGGCACCAGAGCCCGTCCCCGCCTACGCAGAGGCTGGAGGCGCCCGAGAGCGCGCCCTCCGAACAGAGCACGGCCAGGGCGCGGGGCGTCGCCAGCGGAGCGTGGACGACCTCGCGGGAGAGGCCCTGGCCCAGCACCCGCAGGATCTCGCCGTTGTCCAGGAGCAGATCGGACTCGCCGCAGGCCGAGACCGCCGCGCGCACGGCCCCGGGGGCGGAGGGCTCGCCCAGCAGCCGGTCCCCGCGCACGAAGGCGGCGACGCCGCGCAGGGCGACACCCACGGGCTCCCCGGAGAGCAGGGCGGGGCCCGCCTGGGGCGGGGCGGCGGGGTCCACGCGGAGAGCCGTCCCGACGCCGAGATCCAGGCGGAGGGCGCCCGCGTCGGTGGCGAACCACATCCCCTCGGAGGCGTCCGGGCTCAAGTCCCAGATCTCCTGCGTCCCGGGGCCCAGGTCCAGGGCGTCCGCGCGCGTCCAGCGCCGCTCGGGCAGCCCCTGGGTGTCCAGGGGGGCGTTGGTCTGCTCGTAGCCCTGCGGGCTCCCCACCGGACGCCAGAAGGCGCCCTGGTTCGTCGCCAGCCAGATGCGCCCGGCGGCCTCGCGGATGGCGCGCACCTCGAGGCCGGGCCCCGCGCCGTCCACCGTGACGGGCTCCACGCCCTGCTCCCCCTTCCGGCCGAGGCCGCCGCCCTCCAGCCCGAGCCAGAGGTTCCCGTCCTGGTCCTTGAAGAAGACGTTGACGCCCGTGGCCCAGCTCGCGCCCGGGGCGGGCTCCCGCACCCGGATCGGCGCCTGCCCCGAGGGCTGGACGCGCCAGCCGACGGCCTCGCCCGTGCCCACCCACAGCTCGTCGAGCCCGCGCCAGGCGAAGCTGCGCAGCGCGCCCCGCAGCCCGCTGGGCAGGCTGAGGGGCCGGAAGCCGCTGGCCTTCTCGAAGAGGACGGCGCCGCGGTCGGTGAGCACGCTCAGCTCGCCCGACACCCGGCTGGTCAGGGCCAGGACCTGATCGCTCCCCAGCCCGTCGGCCGCCCGGTAGATCTGCATGGCCTCAGGCGCGCCCACGCCGCTCGCGGCGACCTTCACGCGCACGAGCCCGCCCCCCTCCGTCCCGATCCACAGCTCACCGACCTCGTCCCAGTAGAGGGCCCGCACCGGCGCGCCGGGGAGCCCGTCTTCGCCGTCCAGGCGGTCGCGGACGACGCCCTGGGCGTCCACCAGCAGCACGCTGCCCGCCTCGGTGCCCAGCCAGACCCGCCCGCCCCCCGCGGTGACCGAGGCCCGCACCCGCGCCTCGTCCTCGGGCTCGCCGAGGGCCGCCGGATAGCGGCGGGAGATCCCCGTCTCCGGGTCCCAGCGCAGCGCGCCGCGCGCCGTGGCCAGCCAGACCCGCCCGCCGCTGTCCACCGCCACCCCGCGGGTGCCGCGCGCCTCGACCCGCTGCTGGAGGCCCCCGTCGAAGCGCGCGCTCTCCCGCACCGAGAGGCCCCGCTCCGAGGCGAACCACAGCCGGTCGTAATTCAGCGCCATCCCCGTGATCGCGTCGCCCGGGTCGAGCTGCACGCGCCGCGTGTCCCCGCTGGCGGGGAGGAGCTGGACCAGATCGCCCCGGGTGGACGAGAACCACAGCGCCCCGCTGCCGTCCTGCTCGATGGCCGCCACGTCCAGGCCGCTGAGGGCCCCGCCCGCGGGCAGGAGCTCCAGGCCCTCGCTGGCCTCGAGCCGCAGCGCGCCCTGGGGGGTGCCGACCCAGAGGCCCCCGGCGCTGTCCCGCAGGAGGGCCTGGACGCGCGCGCGCTCCAGCCAGCCGCCGCGGAAGGGCTCGTCCCAGGCGCCGCTGGCCAGATCGAAGCGCAGCAGCCCCGCGTCGGTGCCCACCCAGAGGGCGGGCTCGTCCACGAGGATGGAGAGGACCCGGGACTCGGGGCGCGGGAGGGCGAAGCTGTCCCAGCGCTCCATGGTGGGGAGGAAGCGGGCCACGGCGCCCTGGCCCCCCGCCCAGAGGGTCTGGAGCTCGCCCGCCCCGCCCACGGCCAGCGCGCTGACGCCCCCGGTGACGCCGACGCTGGGCGAGCGCCACCAGCTCCACGCCCCCGTCCCCAGGGTGAGCCGGCTGATCCCACCCTCCGAGCCGAACCAGACCTGGCCGTTGGTGGTGATGACGACGCCCACCGGGCCCGCCCGCAGCACGCTCGCCGGCCGGGCCGCGCTGACCGCCCCGTCGGGGTCCACGCGCCGCAGGCCCTCGTGCCGGACCGCCACCCACAGCGCGCCGCGCTCGTCGCGGTGGAGGCCGGTGATCGGCAGACCCGCCAGGCCGGCGAGGGAGGGATCGGAGGCCCCGCTCTCCCAGCGGCCCTCGGCGCTGACCCAGCGGAGCAGGCCGCGATCGGCGCCGACCAGCGGGCCGCGCTCCCCGTCCAGGAGGGCGCGGATGGCGGGCCAGGCGCCGTCCGGGGGCGCCGAGACGGGCTCGCAGCGCCCCTCGCGGACCACCATCAGCCCGGCGTCCTCGGTGCCGAACCAGAGCTGGCCCGCGGCGTCGTGCAGCATGGCCGTGACGCGCCCGGGGCAGGCGAGCCGCGCCCAGCGATCGTCGCGCGGGTTGAATGAACGGAGGCCCTCGGACGTCGAGATCCAGAAGCGACCGTCCCCGTCCGCGCCCAGCACGCGGGCGCCAGGATCCTGCGTCTCGAGTTCCGCCAGGGTCACCCAGCGCTCGGAGCGAGGATCGAACTGGACGATCTGACCGCCCTCGGCCGCGGCGACCACGGATCCGAGCTCGGGCACCAGGAGGGTGGTGATCAGGCCCTCGGGCAGGCCGTCGCGGACGCCGTAGGCCCGCCAGGTCCCGTCCTGGAGGTTGAGCGCCGCCACGCGCCCGCGCGCCCCCACCCACACGCGGGAGGCGGCGGCCTCGTAGAGCACAGCCCCCAGCCGGTCGGCGCCGGGCCCGTCGGCCTGTCGCCAGGTGGTCCAGGGCGCCTCCCAGGGGGCGAGGTCGCCGGAGAGCGGCGCGGCGCTGAGCCCGCCGCCGTCGGTGGCGAACCAGAGCCGTCCCCCGCCCTCGGCGATGGCCGTGACCTGATCGCCCTCCAGGCGCGCCTCGACAGGGACCCGGGACCGCGCCCGCAGCGCCGTGCCCCGGGCCAGCGCCCGCTCGCCCTCCACCCCGTCTCGGACGGGCGCCACGGCCCAGGCGCGGTCGGGCTCCCAGGGGCCCCGCCAGCAGCTCCGCCCCAGGAGCGGGCCGGCGACCGGCTCCCAGGCGCTCATCGGCTCGTCCAGCGAGCCCGCGTAGACGCGCACGGCCAGGGTGGGATCCGCGCCGGGCGCGCTCCAACAGACCTCCACCCGGCCGCCGGCCCAGGGGTCCTGGCCCTCGGGGTCGGAGGGGAGGCGCAGGGCGGTGGCGCGGAGCACCTCGCGCACGTCCTTCGCGGCCTGCACGGTGAGGCCGAGGAGCAGCGCGAGGAGGGGGAGGCGCGCGCTCATCCGGGGCCCGCCGCCCTTCGCGCGAGCTCCTCCAGCACGGGGCCCAGCCAGCCGGGGGTGTCCAGGCGCAGCCAGCCGCTCCAGCGGAGGGCGGGATCGGGGTCCTTCCAGGCGGCGGTCTCGCCCGCCAGGAGGCGCTGGAGCTGGTCGCGGAAGAGGCCGGCGCGGAAGCGCTCGACCTGGCGCGCCAGGAGGGGGAGCTCGTCCTCGGGCCGACCCAGGAAGCGCCCGCCGCGGTTGGCCGCCCAGCGCACCAGCTCGGGGTGGCCGCCCACGGCCTCGACCACGGCGCGGACGGCGGGGTCGGCGCCCTGGGGCGGCAGCACCGGGCCCAGCACGGTCTGCATGCTGGCCCGCACCGGGGACAGGTCCGCGCTGACCACCACCCGCCCGGCCAGGATGCGCTGGAGCTCCTCGCCCCCGGACATGGCCACGCCCACGCTCTCCAGGCTGGGATCGTTGGTGCGCTCCTCGGAGAGCTGGGCCAGCACCTGCAGCAGGCGCACGACGCGCTCGCGGTGCTCGCCCGCGAAGCTCTCCACCGGATCGACCAGCACCATCAGGCGCGCGCCGCGATCGGTGAGCGCCCGGGCCGCGTCCTGGAGCGCGTACAGCAGGGCCAGCAGGCGGTTGCCGCGCGCGCTGACCTGGAGGCCGCCCACCCGGGCGCCGAGCTCGCGCAGGAGGTGGTCCAGCCAGTCGTCCATGGTCTCGGCGAGGGTGAGCGGCGTCACGCGGAAGGCGACCATGTCCTTGCGCTTCGCCAGGCGCTCGGCCAGGGCGCGCATGGCCAGCGGGAGGCGGAAGCCGGCGGGGGCCAGGAGGGCCACGTACTCGCCGCGGCCCATCATCTTGCTCACCCGCTCGACGTCCTCGTCGTGGACCCCGTCGGCCAGGGCCAGCAGGGCCTCGCAGCTCTCCGGCGGGAGCGGGGGCTCGGGGATGGGGAGCGTGATGATGTCCTGGCCGGGCTGGAGCCCGCCCACCCGGGGGCGGCGGCGGCGCAGGGGGACGGTCTCGGGGGTGGTGCCGCCGTCGTCCTCGAGCACGTAGCTGCGGTCGGCGCCGAGGTGCCAGAAGCCGGCCTGGTGCTTGACCGCGGCGCGGGGGAAGAGGCGCAGCCGCCCCTGGCCCTGGCCGTCGATCTCCAGCCGGGCAGCGCTGTATCCGTGGCTGCGGTCCTGGCTGGCGCCCCAACCCTCCAGCCCGAACAGGCTCGCCCCCTGCCAGCGCCGCCAGGGCTGGGCGCCGCCCACGGCGAGCTGCTGGGCGGCGGGCTCGTGCATGTGGCCGTAGAGGTGGGCCAGGAAGCGACCGGGGGGCGCGATCTCGCCGTTGAGCGCTTCGTTGCTGAGCTTGTCCAGCCAGTGGGGGCCGTGGTGGGTGAGCAGGAGGGCGGCGTCGCAGCCCCGGGCCCAGCGCGCCCCGTCCCCGCCCGTGGCGGCGTGAAACTGGGCCGTGTCCAGGGCCAGCCTCCCCTGCCAGGCCCCGTCCCCGAGCTGGAGGAAGGCTGTGTTCAGCCCCAGCAGCCCGAGGCGGGCGCCCTCCTTCTCCAGCACGGCGCTGCGGTCCCCGGGCAGCATCCCGCTCAGCAGCTCGCCCGGCGCCCGGATCTTCGGGGCCGAGGACCAGCTGGAGTACGCCGAGAAGCTCTCCTCCAGCAGGCGCCGGTAGGGGCTCAGCGGGTCGGCCCAGAGCTCGCGCTGCACGTCCGGGTTGTCCTCCCAGCGGGCCAGCAGGCGCACCTCGGGGCGGCGCGGGTCGGGGCGGGCCAGGTCGTGGTTGCCGGGGACGGCGAAGAGGGCGGGGTCGGAGCCGAGCGCGCGCAGGTGCTCCCAGAGGGCGCCGAGCAGCTCGTCGAGGGCGGCGAACTCGGAGGCCGAGCCGCGCTGCGTCAGATCACCGGTGAACAGCACCAGATCCCAGGGCCCCGAGCGGTCGTGCATGCGCCCCAGGTCCTCGTAGAGCTGCTCCTCCACGTTCGGCCAGAGCGTGCGGAAGCCGCCGACGCCGGGGGCGTGCAGGTCGGTGAGGTGCAGCCATCCGAAACCCGGCATCGTGGCACTCCGAGGCACATCGTAGCGGACGCGGGGGGGCTCCGCCAGACAGCCGGCACGGGCGGGCGGCCCGCCTCTCGGATAGCCTCTTGGGCCGAGGTCCACCGTGACGCAGCGCCCCCCCCACACGCTCCTCTCCTTCATCGGCCGCCCCCTGGCCGCCCTGCTCCTCGCGCTGGCGCCGCTCCCGGCGAGCGCCCTCAGCCTGGAGGAGGCGCTCTCCGCCGCCGAGCAGAACAGCACCGGCCTCGGGCTCGCCCGCGAGCAGGAGATCCAGGCGCGCGCGCTGCGCAGCCAGGCCTTCGCGCTCATCTCGCCGAAGGTGATCGCCAACGGCTCGTACACGATCAACGACAAGGAGATCACCGTCGACTTCACCGAGTCGATCCCCGACGAGTACAAGGAGCTGCTGGGCCTGGAGAGCCAGCCCATCACGCTGCAGCAGAAGACGGCCTGGGGGGCCGACGCGACCATCAGCCAGCCCCTCTTCGACGCGTCCAGCCTGCCGCTGCTGCGCGGGGCCTTCTACAACGTGGACTCGGCCCAGAGCAGCGTGGAGTCCGCCCGCCAGCAGGTGCGGGCGGGGGCGGCGAAGGCCTACTACGGGCTGGCGGTGGCTCGCGGGATGCGGGAGCTGGCGTCCAAGGCCGTGGACGCGGCGCGCAGCCACGAGAAGCTGGTGGACCAGCAGGTGGACCTGGGCCTGGCCCCCGAGCGGGCGCGGCTCCAGGCGGAGCTGGCGGTGGCCCGGGCCGAGCGCGACCTCAAGAGCGCGGAGGAGGGCGTGGTGATGGCCGGGCAGGCCTTCGCCAGCCTGACCGGGCTGCCGACGACGGTGGAGGTGAGCCTCCCGGAGACCCCGGTGGGCGTGCCCGCCTCGCTGGAGGAGGCCCTGGAGGCCGCGCACGAGGGGCACCCGGCCATCGAGAGCGCGCTGGATCAGGCGCGGGCGGCCGATCTGGCGGTCACCGCGCGCCAGCTCACCTGGCTGCCCACGCTGAACGGGCGCTACACCTGGGTCTACACGGAGAACACGGGCTTCACCGACGACAAGACCATGTGGATGGTGGTCTTCGAGGGCAAGTGGCTGCTGTGGGACGGCGGCGCGCGCATCGGGCAGGCCCGTGAGGCGCAGAGCCAGGCCCGCCAGGCCGATCTGCTGGCCCGCCAGGCCAGCCTGGACGCCGAGACCGGGGTGCGCACCGCCTGGGAGCGCCACCAGCGGGCCAGCGCCGCCCTGACCAGCGCCGAGCGGGAGCGGGCGCTGGCCACCGAGAACCTGCGCCTGGCCGAGATCGCCCTCCAGCACGGCGGCGTGACCTGGCTGGACGTGGACGACGCGCGCCTGGGCCTGCTGGCCGCGGAGATGGCGACGCTCCAGGAGCGGGCGAACCGGGACCTGGCGGCGATCGACCTCGCGCTGGCGATGGGGAGGTTCTACAGGACCTTACCCACAAAATAATCCCGGGTGAAGGCCAGGAAAACGACGACTTTTCAGATGGGCGCTGAAGTTGTCGGGAATCGGCGTTCGGCGCCGACTTTCACTCAACGCCTTCAAGGCAACCTACCTCCGTCCAGTCCTCATAGTTCGAGTCATCTGCGCGGAAGCTGGCGCAGACATAGGCGTATCCCCCGATAGCGGGCAGCACGTAGACCGTGTAGTGGGTGAGCTCAAACGCCTGTGTCGTGCCGATCTCTTCGAGATCGCTGCCGATCATCTCAGAGGCGTCGGTGATGAGCGTGGTGTAGTCGTCCTGGTAGTAGCGAACCTCAGCCATCGTCCCTGCGCCCGCAAGGTCACCCTGAAGGGTCACGACGCCAGTTACGGCCGCATAGTTCAGACTATTTGGCACCAGAGCGAGATCCGCAACGAGCCAGTCGGCTTCCTGATTCTCCTCTCCAGTGTCCCCTGACTCGCCCTTGCCGGCGTCGTCGCCAGCACAGGCGAGTACGAAGACCGATAACAGGCTGATGATGCTCAGTAGCGGGTGTTTCATCGACATCGTGGGTCTCCCTCTGCTTGTTCATCGAGTAGCACGGTCCCTGATGGCGGCCTCTATCGCGATCCGTCAGCCGTCGCACAGGGCTCACCACATGGCACCAGTCGAGCGGGTATCACCCGACCCGGAGGTGTCCATGTCCGAGCTGCGCGAGACCGTCACCGAGGCGACCGAGACCGGCACCCAGCGCCCAGCGCGCGCTATGTTCGATCTCTACGTTCAGCTTTCCGAGGAGGTTCAACGGGCGCTCCAGGCCAATCTTCCTTTACCCCTGTCGATCATGCTGGCATATGAAGCGATCTCTCTGGCGGAAGGAGCAGGTCCCCTTGGGCAGCTTTCAGCGTCCCTCCACCGGATCGACTGAGCTGGAATTCTCGTCGTTAAGCTCGGCATATAGCTCGATATCTCCGATGACCTGCGTCACGTCTGCCTCCCCGCGATGCACATTGCGAACGACATAGTAGATCGCCCCTTCGGCGCCCGAGATCTTCCCTCCCCTCATGAGAGTGGCAGTCAACCCCTCGGTCTTGAGCCGAATGGCCTCCTTAAAGTGATCCAGCAGCGGGGTGTTTGGCTCCCGGAGCAGCAGGGTTCGGGCCAGTTCCAGAACCACTGGAGAACGCCATGTCGGGGCCTGGGGCTGTCGGTTCAGGTCGATGATAGTGTGCAGCGCCTCGAACACGCAGTCGTCGAACGATATCGAGGGACGTGCGGCCATGAGCCAAGACGCGAGAACGGCAATGTCATCGACCTTTACGGCTGTTCGGGTGCTCTTGTAGTCCATGATGGCGTACTTCCATTGTGAGTGTAGTGCAGCAGCCACTAATTCGATACCGGCGTAGATCCAGTCAGATCCGCCACCGCGCCCCGGTACCACCCCCGGCGATCCCTGATCGCCGATGCCCATCCCGCCGCGCTGCGTCCCCGCCACGACGCGCCGGAGCCCGCACACCCGTCTCGCGGCCCCCGGCCCGAGACACCCGTCCCGGAGGCTGCCAGCGGGCCCAACGGCGCGGACAACTTCTGTCCGCATTCGAGCCAAATCAAGCCTTCGCAGCGTGATTTCTCGTGTTCGACCGGCTAAGATCAAGGGGTCAGAAACGACAACGCCCGCGGTGCTGAGAACACCGCGGGCGCTGGAACCAGAACCCCAACCCGGCGAGGTCGTGGGCTCGGGTGCGCTTGGCACGCACACCCAGCTTAGCGCGCGCTCCCGCCGGCTGCAAACGGGTGCGCCGTGGCTGCGATCACGCGAGCCCTGGCCGACTTCTGCGCGGAGGTCGGACAGGATCAGTACGTCCCGAACCAGCGCTGGATCGCCGATATGCTCCGGGGCATGGCGATCTCGAAGTCGCCGATGCTCTCCGAGATCGGGCGCGCGCTGGACGAGGAGGCCGAGGACGGCGATCCCCGTCGCCTCATCCACACGGAGAAGCGACTGAGCCGGGGGCTGAACTCGGATCGCCTGGACGACGCGGCCCTGCTGGCCCGTCACCTGGACGTGGTGGCCCGTCACGCGCGCCGCGACGACGGCGAGGGCGTGGTGGTGGCGGTGGACTACACCGACCTGGCCAAGCCCTGGGCGAACCCGGACCCCGAGCGGGGCATGGAGGGGGTCTCGCGGTGCTGGAACGGCTCGGACGGGGAGACCGGGCTCGGCTACCCCGTGGTGCAGCTCGAAGCCGACCTCGGCGAGCTTCAGATCCCCGTCCTCCTGCATCCGTTCAGCTACGAGGAGATCGCGAAGTCCTCTCAGACCTCCGTCTTCCTGGAGCAGATCCGAATCGCCGCCCCCTCCATCGGGCCGCGCGCGTGGTGGACCTCGGATCGTGGCTTCGACAACACCCGCTACCTCGACGGACTCGACGCCCTGAACCTGCGCTGGATCTGCCGCCTTCAGTACGCGGTGAAGAACCAGCGCGAGGTCTTCACCGCGGACGGCCGATGCCTGAGCGTGGAGGACGCCGCGCTCGAAGTGATCCCCCGCTTCAAGATGGAGATCAAGGCGGGCCGGAAGCGGGCGAAGGGCGCGGGGAAGAAGACGATCACGCTCGAAGTCGGCTCCCGGAAGGTCTACCTCTCCAACCAGAAGAACCACCCGAGCCCGAAGGGGAAGGCGCGCACCCTGATCGTGGTCTGGGGCTTCGGGAAGCAGCCCCTCGCCCTGCTGGCGTCGGAGCACCTGGAGGGGAAGGCGGCCATCCTGGAGGCGGCGCGCGCCTACGGGCGGCGCTGGAAGTGCGAGGAGGCGACCCGGGCCATGAAGGACTCCAGGGGCTGGGGCGTGGACCTCGAAGACGTGCGGGCGCTGACCCTGCGCGGCGTGCGGCGGATCGCCCTGCTCGCCACCATCCTGTATGCGTTCCTGGCCACGATCCGCGAGACCGGCGGGGATCTCATGGAGCGTGTGCTCGCGCTGGTGTCGGCGTTCGGGAAGCTCCCGCCCGATCCCCGCTATCGGGTCTTCCGGGGGATGGGGGAGATGTTGAGGCGCGCCGGACGACGGCGGGAACGGGGAGATCGTAGGGGCGAGGAAGCGCTCTGACCGCGAGGGGTGGACAGGGGTCGCCCCCCTGTGCTACCCCTGGAGGCACAACGAGAACGGCCCGCCGTGGAGGTGCGAACTCCCCGACGGGCCTAAGCCCAGGAGGTAGGAGTGAACTACACCCCCGGGCCTGCGCCCATCTATGCGCGCAGGTTCCACCGTGTCAAACGACGGATTTACGCCGTCTCCTGACTGCTGGCCCGGTAGGCTGGCTTTCGCCCGCTTGCCCGACTGCCGGTCAACCCCGGCGGGCATGGAGACGTGCGTCATGAAGACCCTGATCAAGTGGCGGATCGACGACTGGACCGACCACACCGCCTATGAGGCCATGATCGAGATGGTGGGGGGCGAGGAGATGGCCCCCTTCCAGCGCGCCCAGCAGCGCGCCCGCATCGCCTTGGAGAACACCCTGACCTCCGAGCAGCGACGGATCTACGCCGACTACTCCGACAGCGTGTCCGACGCCTGGGCGGCGCGCGAGGCGGTAGCGACCCGCGTCGCGCTGCTGTGCGGGATCGCCATCGGCGGGGCGCTCCGCTCCCACCCCGACCAGCCCGCCGAGGACGTGATCGACCTCGTGGTGGCGTCGGTGGCGTCCGTGCTCTCCTCGGCGCTGCCCGTCGAGGCGGGCGGGGACGCCGCGCGCGTGGCCCTGGAGACGCTGGCGCTCGCCGAGCGGGCCCCCGTGGGGGAGGCGGGCGGCTACCGGGCGGCGCGGCGCCCGACCTTCCGTGTCGTCGGGGCGGGCAGCCGCCAGTAACACAGGTGTAACGTCGATCTACTTAAGGCCCCCGGATTGATCGCCGGGGGCCTTGCTTTTTCATGAAACACGCCTTCATGGAGGAACGCCGGGAAATTATGGGTAAGGTCCTGAGGTTCTAGGCTTCTCAAACCCGGGCCACGAGGATATGCTCCTCACATGAATCGCTACTCCTACGAGACGATGCGCGCGCCGGGCGGGCTCGAGGCCCAGGAGATTCACCCAGGGAGCCGTTACGAGCTCTCCGACGGGCACCCGATCTACTGCGCCCCCTCGGGCGGCGGTCACGCGGGCTCGTCCAGCGCCTCCTCGATGGTGCTGGGATCGGACCCGGACGTGGACGAGTACGGGATGGACGTGGGCTACACGTCGCGCAAGGACATGCTGCGCGCGCCGGACGTGGCCGTGGGCAACGTCCCCAGCCGGCCGGGGTGGGTCCAGGGCGCGCCCAAGCTGGCCCTGGAGGTGGTGGACACCGGCCAGGATGAGAAGGACCTGATGGTCAAGGTCCAGGAATTCCTGGAGGCCGGCACGCTGGAGGTCTGGGTGGTGCGCCTGGTGGGGCCGCGGCGCGTGGAGGTGTGGCGCCAGGACGGGACCGCCACCATGTACCTGCCCGGACAGCAGATTCGCGCGCCAGGGATCCTGCGGCGTCCGGTGCTGGTGGACGCGCTCTTCGACCGGGAGCTCGCGCGCGAGGCCGCGCTGGCCAACCTCCTGGCGCGCCACGGCTACGAGAGCCTGGACGAGGTCAAGCAGGAGGGTCGGCAGGAGGGTCAGGTGGAGTCCCTGCGCGGCTCCCTGCGCGCGGTGCTCGAGGCGCGGGGCCTCGCCCTCTCGGCCGAGCAGGACGCGCGCCTCGAGGCCGCGGACGCAGACACGCTCCAGCGCTGGATCCGCTCCGCCGCCACGGCCAACGACAGCGCGAGCGCGCTGGGCGGCTGAGCTCTACAGCTCGACCACCCAGACGCCCACCCGGATCCCGCCGTTGCTGAAGCTGGTGATCCGCTCGGCGCCCACGTGGACCTTGCGGGCCAGCTCCGGGTCGGGCGCCAGGAAGAGGGCGCGCCAGCCCTGGAAGCGCTCGCGCAGGGAGCGGCCGAAGGCGACGTAGACCCCGCCCACGCTCTGGCCGAGGCGCTCGCCGTAGGGCGGGTTGGCCACGACCAGCCCGGTCGGGGCGGGGGGCTCCAGGTCGGCGACGTCCTGCTGGCGGAGGGCGATCTCGACGCGGGCGCGGCGGGCGTTCTCGTGGGCGACGCCCAGCGCGCGGGTGTCCTTGTCGGAGCCGTAGATCCGCGCCTCTCCCTTCCCTTTCCAGGGGTCGGGCGGAGAGCTGCGGGCCAGAGCGGGCCAGCGCTGCCAGGCGAAGTGGCGGCGCGTCCAGGGCGGGCGGCCGGCGGCCATCAGGGCGGCCTCGATGGGCAGGGTGCCCGAGCCACAGAAGGGGTCCAGCAGCACCTCGTCCGGGGCCCAGCCGGCGGCGATCAGCAGCGCGGCGCCGAGGTTCTCGCGGATGGGCGCGCCGACGCTCTCCTCGCGCCAGCCCCGGCGGTGCAGGAGCTCGCCCCCGGCGTCCAGGGAGATCAGCGCCTCGTCCTCCTCGACCCGGACGCGCACGATCTGGGGCTCGGCCGGGCGGCCCCCGGGGCGGTGGGTGGGCAGGCGGGGGCCGCGGAGCGCGTCGCGGATGGCGTGCTCCACCTTGCCCTGAACGGTCTCGCGCACGCGGAGCTGGGAGCGCTGGAGGGTGGCCTCCACTTTTACTGGTATATCAAATTCCAGATAAGGCCGCCAGTCGAGCTCCCGCACGCGGGCGGCGAGCTGATCGAGGTTGGGCGCCCGGAAGCGGGCGAGCTCCAGCAGCACGCTGGAGGGCGTGCGCAGGCTGGCGACCAGGCGGGCGCCCTGCTCCAGGCCGACCTCGAAGCGGGCCCCGCCGGGCACGCCGCGGGCGCGCACACCGAGGCTGTCCAGCTCGCGCACGAGCGCGGCCTCGAGTCCAGGAGGGATCACGGCGAACCAGGAGGGCATCGCGGCCCTGGTTATCCCGGCGGGGCCTCCTGTGGGCACTCCTCCTGGAAACAGGATAGGCCGCCGGGATGTCCGTCGCGATCATCACGGGAGCATCTGCAGGCATCGGCGCGGCGCTGGCGCGCGAGCTCCACGCGCGGGGCTGGTCCGTGGGGCTGGTCGCGCGGCGGGGCGACCTGCTGGAGAAGCTGGCGGCCACGCTGGGCGAGCGCACGGCCTGGGCCACGGCGGACGTCGCCGACCTGGAGCAGACCCGGGCGGCCTTCGCCTCCCTGGAGGCGCGGCTGGGGCCCTGCGATCTGCTGGTGGCGAACGCGGGCGTGGGCACCCCCGCCTCCGCCACGCGCCTGGACGCGCTGGAGGCCGCTCGCACGATGCGCGTCAACATCGACGGCGTGCTCTTCAGCGTGGCGGCGGCGCTGCCGGGGATGCTGGAGCGCGGGCGCGGCCACCTCGTCGCGGTCAGCAGCCCGGCCGGCTGGCGCGGACTCCCCAAATCCGGCCCCTACTCGGCGAGCAAGGCGGCGGTCACCGCCCTGATGGAGAGCTTCCGCACCGAGCTCAAGCCCCGCGGGCTCACCGTCACCACGGTCCACCCGGGCTTCGTCGCCACGGAGATGACGGCGAAGAACCGCTTCCAGATGCCCCTGCTCATGAGCTCGGAGCGCGCCGCGACCCTGGTGGCGAACGGCATCGAGCGCGGGCGCACCGAGATCAACTTCCCCTGGCCGACCATCCTGTTCATGAAGATGGCGCGGCTGCTCCCCAACTTCCTGTACGACTGGCTCGCCTACAAGGCCAGGCCCTGAGACCCCCCGGAGGCTCGCATGACCCCCTTTGGAATCCGCAAGAAGCTGAAGTCCCTGCTGGGGATGGACCAGACGGCGAAGTCGGAGGCCCCCAAGGCCCCCGAGGTGCCGAACTACACCGTGAACTTCGTGCTCCCCGACGGCAGCTCATACAGCGCGCGCGCCAAGGAAGGGGACACCCTGGTCATGTCCTCGAACCGCGGCCCCCAGCCCATCGCGACCGGCTGCGCTGACGGGACCTGCGGCACCTGCCGGGTCGAGCTGCTGCACGCGCACGACCAGCTCACGCCCGAGACCGATCACGAGAAGAACACGAAGAAGATGAACAACGTGCCCGGCGAGTACCGGCTCGGCTGCCAGACCGGCGTGCTGGGCGAGGGCGTCAAGGTCCGCATCGTCAACGTGCTCGGCGCCACGGCGTAGACGGATGCTGGGCGGGGCCATCGCCCTCGCGCTGCTGGTCGCGGCCGGGACGGTGGCCCGCGTCTACCGCGGCGGCACCACGCTGAACGACCACGCGGTGGCGGCGGTCGTCAGCGGCTGCGTGGCGGTCTACCCGGTGCTGTGGGGCGGGGCCCTGGGCTCCGGGATCCAGGGGCCCGCGCTCTGGGCGCTGGGTGGGGTGCTGCTCTCCGGGATGCTGGGGATCTACGCGCTCTTCCACGTCCTGGACCTGCGCCGAGACCCGGGCGCGCTCATCGGGCTCGCCCGCCTGAGCCAGGTGGCCTACGCCTTCTCCCTGTGGATGGGGCTGCTGTTGATCCTGCGCGCGCCGCTCGTGCTCGCCGCGGGCGGGGGGCTGGCTGCGCTGTGCTGGCCGGGGCTCTGGGGGCTGCTGCCGCTGGGGCTCGCGCTCTGGGGAGCCTTCTGGACCTACAGCCAGGGCGAGATCGTGCGCGAGCACAGGATCCCGATCTCCACCCTGGGTGGATCCGAGCTGCGCCTGGTCCACCTCTCCGACCTCCACGTCGGGCCCACCATGCGGCGCCAGGAGCTTCGCCGCCTCTTCCAGCAGACCAACGCCCTGTCCCCGGACCTCGTGGTGATCACGGGCGACCTGCTCATGCCCTACTCCGAGCAGGCCCACGACTTCCTGCTGGACGAGCTCCGGTCTCTGCGAAGCCCGGTGCTGTGCTGTCCCGGGAACCACGACCTGCCCGTGCTGGAGCGCTTCCGGCAGGAGCTGGACGAGGTCGGAACGCCCCTGCTGGTGGACGAGGCGCGGGTCGTCGAGGTGGGCGGGCGCCGGGTCGAGGTGGTCGGCGTCAACTTCCACTGGACCGAGGCCCGCGCCCGCCTGCTGGAGACCCTCCATCGCCTGCCGCCCGCGCCCGGGGTCCACGCCCGCGTGCTGCTGGCCCATGACCCGCGCCTCTTCCGCTGGGTGCCCGGGGATCGTTTCGACCTGGTGCTCTCCGGTCACACCCACGGCGGGCAGGTGGGCACCGACATGTTCGGTCTCCCCTGGAGCGTGCTCCGCCCGCTGGGGGTCCACGACCAGGGCTTCTGGAAGAAGGGGCGCGCGCTGCTCTACGTGCACCGGGGGAACTGGACCACCGGCCTGCCGCCGCGCATGGGCATCGCCGGCGAGATCGTGCTCCTGCGGCTCGGGGCGGAGGGCGCGGTGAACGCGCTGCCGGCGCGCGAAGAGGCGGCGGCCGCACCCTGAACAGGTATACGATATCGGGCCGGAGGTCCGCGTGCTCCTCGCCCTGCTCCTGCCCAGCGTGTACGCCGCCGAGCCCGTCTCCAGCCTCGAGCAGCTCGTCTCGGCCAACGGCTACGGGGTCGTCGTCTTCGACGGCGGCAACGACAACGGCCCGGTGCTGGACGCCTTCTACGACCACCTCTACAAGACGCCCTCGGCCAGCGACGACGACACGCGCGACCTGCTCTACGACACCTACTTCGGGCTGCGGGTGGGCACGAGCGCGGAGTGGATGTCCGACGCCGACAGCTACGCGCCGGAGCTGGGCAGCAACGCGATCCGGGTGGACCGATCGCGCTCGGGGCTGACGATCACCGAGATCGACCTCGCCCCGTTCTCGCTCACGCTCCCCGGCTTCGTGCAGCTCCTGCACGTCCAGAACACGTCCGCCAGCACGGTGCGGGACGTGAACGTGTACTCCCTGCACAATTTCCACCTGGGCAGCGACGACGATGGGGACGGCTCGGCCAACGAGGACGAGGAGATCTGGGTCGAGGACGGGCTGTTGACCGAGCAGGGCGAGAGCACCGGCCTCATCATGCACATGCTCCCGCTCGAGAGCCCGGACGCCTGGAGCTGCGATCAGGTCTACGACACCCTGCTGGCGGCCGAGGACCTGGACAGCCGCTGCGGGAGCGCCAGCGAGCCCTGGCTCTTCGACGACCAGGTGGGCGGCTGGCAGTGGGATCTCGGGGACATGGGGCCGGGCCAGAGCGCGTGGATCGGCGTCGTGAGCGGCTTCTCCAAGGACTGGGACACGACGACCGTGGCCAGCGAGCTGGACCTCTGGTGGGGCGGGCGCGCCCCCAACCAGATCTTCAGCGACGAGGCCCTGGAGTGGGAGAGCTGGCTGGAGCGCGGGACCTGGCCCAGCGACCTGAGCGAGGACGAGCTGGCCGTGTTCTCGCAGGCCCTCGTGCAGCTCCGCGGCGCGCAGGTGCGTGAGGAGGGCGCGCCCAACGGCCAGATCGTGGCCTCCTACCCCGCGGTCGGGCCGTCCGAGGACTTCGGGCACACCTGGAACATCACCTGGGTGCGCGACAGCGCCTACGCCATCCGGGCGCTCAGCGCGGCGGGCTACACGGCGGAGGCCCGCGGCGCCCTCGCCTTCTTCCTGCAGGGCAAGGCCGGCGACTACGCCAGCGAGCTGGGGGTGGACGACTACGCGCTCAGCGTGTGCCGCACCTACGGGGACGGCTCGGAGTGGAGCGACGACGACGGGACGGGGCCCAACATCGAGCTCGACAACTTCGGCTTGTACCTCTGGGCGCTGCAAGGCTACATCGACGCCAGCGGGGACACGGCCTTCCTCACCGAGTATGGCGACGAGGTCTTCGGCGGCGTCGCCGACGTGCTCGTGGCCCTGGTGGAGTCGGACGGCGAGGCAAGCGGGCTGATCACGGCCGACTCCTCCATCTGGGAGCGGCACTGGGACGGGAACCAGAAGCACTTCACCTACACGCAGGTCTGGGCGGTGGCGGGCCTGCGGGCGGCCAGCGACCTGGCCCTCGCCGCGGGCGACACGGCGCGCGCAGAGACGTACTCGGCGACGGCGGAAGACATCCGGCTCGCGTTGCGTCGAAAGCTGGTGGACGACGGCGTGCTGATGGGCAACCTGGAGGAGATCGCTGACGGCGACGCGCTGGACGCCGCGGTCTTCGACGCGTTTAACGCCGGCGTGCTGGACAACCTGGGCGAGGTGGCGCTGGAGACGCTGGACCGGCTGGGCGAGGAGCTTCAGGTCGAGAGCGGGACGGGCCTGTACCGTAACGACGACGGCAGCGCCTACGACCGGCAGGAGTGGGTCATGGTCGACCTGCGCTACGCCGAGGCCCTGCGCCGCGCCTGCCTGAGCGAGGAGGCCGCCGCGGTGGAGGACTGGGTCATCGGGCAGGCCGTCGCCAACGGCTGGACCCTGCCGGAGATGTTCGACCCGGAGAGCGCAGAGTACGCCGGCCCGGCCCCCATGCTGGGCTTCGGCGCGGGCATGGTGGTCCTGGCGCTCCACACCCGCGACGAGGCCGACGCCGACTGCGCCGCCGGGGCCGACGCCCCCTGGGACACGGCCGTCCCCGAGGAGACGGGCGAGGGCGAGGGCGAGGGCGAAGGCGAGGGCGAGACTGCAGAGACGGGCGAGGGCGAGGGTGAGGGCGAGACGGCCCACTCAGGCGACAGCGGCGTCCCCGACTCCGCCGAGGACTCCAGCCCTGGCTACTACAAGGTCCCCGGCGGCTGTCAGTGCGCCAGCGCCGCCCCCCGCTCCGCCGCCGGCTCCCTGGGCCTCGGCCTCGCGCTCGCGCTGGCTGTTCGCAGGAGACGGGCGCGTCAGGCCTGATTTGCGTTAGATTCCCTCCTCGCTTCCAGACAGCAGAGGAGGGACGCCGCACGTGATGACGCTCACCGACATGTTCCGCACGGAGTGGGAGGTCCTCCGGGGGCTCGCGCGCGAGGGTGACGCGCTGGCCCGCTGGCTCACCGGCGCGCGCCGCGAGGAGCACGCCCAGCTCCCGGAGCCGCCCTTCGCGCTCACGGGCCGCCAGCGCTGGCCCCTGCTGGGGATCTACTACCGCTTGAAGGCCATCATCACGGATCCCACCGGCATGGTGGTGGACTACCAGCGGGCCTACGGCGACCTGTTCACGGTGCGCATCCCCTTCAATTTCGACCTGACCTACGTGCTGTCCCGCGAGGGCTACCGCTTCGTGATGGACCTGCCCCCGGAGACCGCGCCGATGGGCCCGGTGATGGCCAACGTGCCGACGGTGGGCTTCTGGTACGGGCGCGAGCGCGACGACCCGGCCTCTCTGCAGGCCCTCCTGCTGGCGGGGCGCGCCTTCCTGCGGGACGTGGCGCTGAGCCCGGAGCGCATGCGCGGGGTGCCCTCCATGGTCCAGCGCACAGCGGCGCGCCACCTCGACCGCTGGGGCGCCGAGGTGGACCTCTCCCAGGCCCTGGTCTCGCTCTACTTCGACGTGGCCGGGCGCGGCGTGCTGGGCGAGAGCCTCTGGGAGCGCCTGGGCCCCGAGGTCGAGCGCCACTACCGCGCCATCGTCAACGGCATCGACATCGTCCACACCACGCTCTCCGTGACGCCGCTGAAGCTCTTCCTGCCCGAGTACCACGCCACCCGCCGCCTGCGGAAGGTGCTGGACCGCCTGGTGGCCGAGCACCGCCAGAGGAGCGTGGACCCGATGCTGGACCGCATCGCGGCCATCGAGATCGACGGGAAGCCGCTGTCCGACGCGGATCTCTCGTGGATGCTGATGTACACCATCTGGAACGCGCTCATCTACCCCGGCACCTACGGGTTCTGGGCGACGGTGGACACGATCACCAGCCCGACCCTGCGGCGCGAGCTGGCCAGCGCCGGCCCCGAGCGCCGCCAGCGCCTGCTGACCCACGGGCTCCTGGAGACCATGCGGCTCAACCCGGTGGCCAGCCTGGTGCGCGCGCCGCCGCGGCCCGTCACGCTGGAGCACGGCGGCCAGCGCTACACCGTGCAGCCGCGCGGCTACTTCGGGGTCTTCCCCTACCAGCTCTGCCACGACGCGCGGACCTACGCCGACCCGGACGTGTTCGACCCCCTCCGCTACAGCCGCGGCGAGCCCATCCCCCCGGTCTTCGGCCGCGGGGCCTTCGGGTGCGTGGCCCAGCGCTTCGTGAAGATGGCGCTGGTGGGCGTGCAGGAGGCCCTGCTGGACCGCTACGAGCTCGAGCTGCTGGACGAGGTCCCCGCGCGCATCAGCCGGGTCCACCTCACCTACCCCTCGCGCCCCCTGCGCGCCCGCCTGCGCCCGGCCCCGCCCCGGCCCGCGAGCCCCGACGAGCGCCCCCTGGCCTCCGACGAGGCCGTGCAGGCCCTCTTCGAGGCGGGGGAGCACGCCGGACCCGCGGCCCCCGTGGGCTCCGTCTCCACCTGCCCGGTGACCGGGAAGACCTACAAGCGCGTGCAGTGCCCCGCGACGGGGGCGGAGCGCTGGGCGGAGCAGGCTTGAGCCTGAGCATGGCCGAGGCCGAGGCGCGGGTGCGGGAGCGCGCCGGGCCCGCGCTGGCGGGGGAGGGCTCGCCCGAGGGGGCCTGGGTCGAGCGCGCGCGCGGCGAGGACCGGGTCTGGCTCCGCGAGGAACCCGACGGGCCGCCCACCTTCGTCTCCGAGGGCCACCTGCCCGGCGCGCTCCTGCACACCGCCGCCCTCATCCGCGAGGCCGAGCTGGGCGGGCTGGCCGGCGCGCTGCGGCGCTGGCGGGTCTTCCGCCTGTCCATCCACCAGGAGTTGATCTCCTACACCAGCCGCCTGCCCTGGCCCCTCTCCGACCGCGCCTTCGGCGTGCTGGAGACCTACGGCGGCGACGCCCGCGAAGCGCTGATCCTAGGCGAGGACGCCGAGAGCTCATCTTTCGACGCCACCCACCCCGAGGCCCTGCGCTTCCAGGCCGAGCAGGCCGAGCCCGGGACCGTCGCCGGGCGCGTCCTCTGCTCAGCCTACCGGATCACGGCCCTGCCCGAGGGGTGCAGGCTCCGCCGGCTGACGCGCATCGAGCTCGCCCTCCCGCTCCCGGCGAGCTGGTCCAAGGCCCTGCTGGCCCGCACCTTCCTCGACGATCTCGAGCGCCTTCGGACGGGCCTTCGCCGCCCTCCCCCCGGCCTCGCCGAGCGCATCGCCCAGGATCCGCTCTACGCGGGCTGGACCAGCTGATCAGGCGAGCTGCTCGCGCAGGAAGCCGAGCATGCGCGTCCAGGCCAGCGCGGCGCTCTCGGCGTGGTACGCCGTCGGATCGTTCTCGCGCATGAAGGCGTGCCCTGCCGGGTATCGGTAGAAGGTCGCCGGAACGTTCCTGGCCTGCAGCGCCGCCTCGATCTCTGGCAGGCGGGCCATGTTGACGTGGGTGTCCTGCTCCGCGTAGTGCCCCTGGATGGGCGCCGTCACCCGCGACCAGTCCGCATGCTGGGCCAGCGGCAGCCCATAAAAGGGAACCACCGCCGAGAGCCCCCCAACATTGCACGCCGCGGCCAGCGCCTGCCCGCCGCCCAGGCAGAAGCCGGTGACGCCCACCTTGCCGTTGCAGATCGGCTCCCCCGCGATCCAGTCCACCGCAGCTTGTACCTGGGCCATCGCCTCCAGCGTCTTCATCTCCTGAGAGAGCGCCCGAGCCTCCGTCGCGTCCGCCGCGACCCGCCCCCCGTAGAGATCCAGGGCCAGAGTCAGGAAGCCCTCCCCCGCCAGCCGCGTGGCGAAGCCCTTCATCTGCTCGTTCAGGCCCCACCACTCGTGCAGGACGATCACCGCCCCAGCGGGCTCGCCCGGCGAGGAGAAGAGCAGCCCGTTGATGGGCGGACCGACGCGCGAGCGGACGACAGCGAGGGGCATGGCGACTCCGGGCAGGTAGAAGAGGATAACGCAAAGTCCACCCCGAGAGCCCGACCAGGCCCCCACCGAGCTCCGGCCCAGACGGCGAAGCCCCCTCCCTCCACATCGAGCGCGGCCATGAGCCCTCACCCCGCCCCGACCTCTCTCGCGTCGACCTCCGAGCCCTCTGCGCACTCTGTGGTTGACTGTCTCAGAACTTGTAGAATCCAGCCAAAAAGTCAGCATAGCATCAAACCTTTCGAAGGATTCACCACAGAGACACTGAGAACTCGGAGGTCGACGCGGCCAGGACTCTGGGGCGGGGCGAGCGTGTCGATCGCGCTTACAGGGCGGAGGTGCCCGATGGCTACCGCGCCCGCGACACCGAGCGGCTCCCCTCCACCCAGAAGCGCCAGGGCGTGTGCGCCCACTCCTCCGCGTAGTCCACGCCGATCCGCGGGCCGCAACGCACCCGCTCGGGCTCGACCCGGTGCCCGTCGTCCGCCAGCCACAGCGCGTCGCCGCCCACGAGGTCGTGGGTGTTCAAGCCACGCTGGATATCCAGCGCGCGGCAGAGCTTGCCGGGGCCCGCGGCGTCCTTGGGCCCGAACACGCCGCCCACCGGCTCCAGCGCGCGGATGAGCACGGCGCAGGGGAAGCCCTCGGAGCCGGTCACGGTGTTCAGGCAGAACCACATCCCGTAGATCTGGTAGACGTAGGCCCGGCCGGCGGGCCCGAACATGGGGGCCGTGCGGGGGGTGAGCCCGCGCGCGGCGTGGCAGGCCTTGTCCTCCGGGCCGTGGTAGGCCTCGGTCTCCACGACGCGCCCCGCCCGGAGCCCCTCGGGCCCGGCCCGCACGACCAGCTTGCCCAGCAGGGCCTGCGCCACGTCGACGGTGTGGCCCTCGTAGAAGGCGCGAGGGAGGCGCGGTAGGCTGCGGAGATCCATCCGAACAGGTCTATCTCATCGGTGGGCCGCTGACCTCCACCCCGGGCCATGTATACTCCACCCCCTGAACGGGGGTTCACATGATCACGCGCCAGCTCGCCCTGCTCCTGAGCCTCACCCTGTGGGGCTGCAACCGCGACGACGACAAGGGCCCGGAGACCATCCCGGACGAGACCGGCGCCGAGGTCGTGGACGAGGACGGCGACGGCTACCCCGAGAGCGTGGACTGCGACGACGGCGACGCCAACACGAACCCGGGCGCCGACGAGACGCCGTATGACGGGATCGACAACGACTGCGACCCCGACACCCCCGACGATGACCTGGACGCCGACGGCTACGGCGTGGCCGACGACTGCGACGACGAGAGCGCGGACACCTACCCGGGTGCCATCGAGCTCTGCGACGACCTGGACAACGACTGCGACGGGACCATCGACGAGAACGACGGGACCATCTGGTACCAGGACGTGGACGGCGACAGCTACGGCGACCCGGAGACCGCCAGCACGGACTGTGACCAGGGCGTGGCGGTGGTGCTGGACGGGAGCGACTGCGACGACGCCGACAGCACCGTGAACCCGGCGGGATCCGAGACCTGCGACGACCAGGACGAGGACTGCGACGGCAGCGTCGATGAGGACGCCACCGACGCGCCGGGCTGGTACACCGACGGAGACGGAGACAGCTACGGCGACCCGGCCAGCGTAGTCTGGGCCTGCGATCAGCCGGAGGGCACCCTCGCCGACGGGACGGACTGCGACGACGGCGACGCCGAGATCCACCCCGACGCCGACGAACTCTGCGACGGGCTCGACAACGACTGCAACGGCGAGACCGACGAGGAGGCCACGGACGCGCCCACCTGGTACGCGGACACCGACGGCGACGGCTTCGGCGACGCGCTCTCCACCGTCGAGAGCTGCACCATGCCGGACGGCTACAGCGCCGACGCCACGGACTGCGACGACACGAGCGCGCTCAGCTTCCCCGGCGCGGACGAGCTCTGCGACGAGCAGGACAACGACTGCGATCTCACCGCGGACGAGGACGCGGTCGACGCGCCCACCTGGTACGCCGACGGTGACGGCGACGAGTACGGGGACGCCGCCACCACGGCCACGGGCTGCGACGCTTCTGAGGGCTTCGTCGGCGACGGGACGGACTGCGACGACACCGCCGACTACTCCTACCCGGGCGCCGAGGAGCTCTGCGACGACGAGGACAACGACTGCGACGGCACCGCCGACGACGGCGCCACCGACGCGCCGACCTGGTACCGCGACCGCGACAGCGACGGCTTCGGCGACGACGACATCACGACCGAGGGCTGCGACCTGCCGTCGGGCTACGCCGAGAGCGGCGGAGACTGCGACGACCGCGACCGGACGGTCTACCCGGGCGCCACCGAGACCTGCGACGACGAGGACGAAGACTGCGACGGCGAGATTGACGAGGACGCGCTGGACGCCGATCCCTGGTACGCCGACGTGGACGGCGACGGCTACGGCGACCCCGGCGCGGAGACCCTCTCCTGCGACGCGCCCACCGGCAGCGTGGCCGACGACAGCGACTGCGACGACGCCGACGAGGACATCCACCCCGGCGCGCCGGAGACCTGTGACGGCGTGGACGAGGACTGCGACGGGGAGATTGACGAGGACGCCGAGGACGCCGGCTCCTGGTACACCGACGCCGACGGGGACGGCTACGGCGACCCCGCCTCGGAGGTGGTGGCCTGCGACGCGCCCGAGGGCGCCGTGGCCGACGCCACGGACTGCGATGACGCCGCCGCCGACGTGAACCCGGACGCCGCCGAGACCTGCGACTACGACGACAACGACTGCGACGGCGCTACGGACGACGGGTACAAGCTGGGCACGAAGTACGTCAACGACACGGACTGCGGCGCCTGCGGCAACGACTGCACCGCCGAGACCTGGGCGAACGCCAGCGGATACTGCGACTCCTCACCCCGGACCCCGACCTGCGACTACACCTGTGACGCGGGCTTCGTGGACCTGAACGGCGACGGGGACGACGGGTGCGAGTGCGAGGTGCTGAGCGGCCCGGACGAGCCCTTCGACGGCCTCGACGCCGACTGCGACGGCGCGGACGGAGATCATGACGACGCGGTCCACGTCAGCGCCGACCTGGGGAGCCCGGACGGGGACGGCAGCCAGGACGACCCGCTGGACAGCGTGGCCGACGCCCTCCTGCTGGCCGTGGCCGAGGGCAAGACCTACGTGCTGGTCTCCGAGGGCACCTATCGCGAGAACATCACGCTGGAGGAGGGTCTCCTGGTCTACGGCGGCTGGGACGACACCTTCAGCGAGCGCGACACCGCGCTCTACCCCAGCACGCTGGAGGGCAGCGGCCCGTCGGCGGGCGTCCCCGCGGCCGTCTCCGCCTACGGGATCACCGAGGAGACCGTGCTGGACGGCTTCCGCGTCATCGGCAAGACGGCCAGCGGCAAGGGCGGCAGCGCGGTCGGGCTCTGGCTGGAGGACTGCTCGGACGCGCTGCTCATCTCCAACAACACCATCGAGGCCCGCGCCGGGCGCGACGGCTCGGACGGCTCCAACGGCTCGGCCGGCTCGACGGGCGCCAACGGCGAGGCAGGGATCAACGGGGGCTACGCCGACTGCTCGGACCTCTCCGACGGCGGCGCGGGCGGGACGAACACCTGCGGGGACGCGATCGTGGACGGCGGCACCGGCGGGGACAACTCCTGCCCGGACGCCTCTGCCTACGAGGGCACCGGCGAGGACGGGCTCCCCGACGGCGAGGGCGGGGCGGGCGGCGGCGGCTCCTGCGACGGCGTGATCTATTCTGGTGCGTGCGGTACCTGTTATATCGACACCTGCTGGGGCGTGGGCCTGGAGGGCACCGACGGGGCGGACGGCGAGGACGGCACCGGCGGGCTCGGCGGCGAGCTGGTGGACGGCGACGTGTCGACCGGGCTGTGGGAGGCCGAGGACGGGGCCGATGGCGCGGACGGCACCGACGGCGCGGGCGGCGGCGGCGGCGGCGCGGGCAGCGGGGCCGAGGTGGCCTCGAGCTGCGGCACCTCCTCGCACGCGGGCGGGACCGGCGGCGGCGGCGGCTCGGGCGGCTGCGGCGGCGCGGCGGGAGCGGGCGGCGGCGGCGGCGGCGGCTCCATCGGCGTGGTCATCGTGGTCACCGACGGCGGCAGCGCGCTGCCCACCCTGACCGACAACGACATCTCGGCGGCCGACGGCGGCGACGGCGGCGACGGCGGCGACGGGGGCAAGGGCGGCTCGGGCGGCGCGGGCGGGCTGGGCGGCGAGGCGGACCGCACCTACGGCTGGTGCGGCAACGACGGCGGCGTGGGCGGCGACGGCGGCGTGGGCGGCGGCGCAGGCGGCGGCGGCGGGGGCTCGGGCGGCGTCAGCTACGCGATCCTGGCGGTCGGCGTGACGCCGGACTCGGATTATGTCAGAGGGACCAACACCCTGGACCACGCCTCGGCGGGCCGCGGCGGACGCGGCGGGCGCGGCGCGGCCACGGACAACGACGGCACCGATGGCATCGACGGCGGAGAGGGCGACCAGAGCTGGTGAGGACACGCTGAGCGTGGACGCGGGGCGAGCCGGGCAGCGCCTGGACCGCCTCGTGGCCGCCATCCCCAGCGTGGGCTCGCGGCAGCGCGCGCGGGAGGCGCTGGAGAGCGGCAAGATCACGCTCGACGACCAGCCCGTGGGGCCCGCGGACGCCGCCCGGCCGCTCCCCGAGGGCGCCCGCCTGGCCGTCCAGTGGAACCGACCCGGGACCAGCCTGGAGCGCTCCCGCGGGCGCGAGGCGCTCTCGCGGGCGGGCGTGACCGTGCTCTACCAGGACGAGGCGCTGATCGCGGTCAGCAAGCCGCCCGGCCTGCTCACCGACGCCGCAAGCGAGGAGCAGCGCCGCGAGGAGGACACGCTCCGCAAGCGCGTCCGCGCCCTGCTCGGCGGCGAGGCCCACGTCGTCCACCGCCTCGACCGCGACACCACCGGCGTCGTGCTCTTCGCGCGCTCGCTTCAGGCCGCCCAGCGCCTGGACCAGCAGCTCCACGCCCAGCGCCCGGAGCGGGTCTACCTCGCGGTGGTGGCGGGGGAGATCCCAGGGACATCGGGTCATTTCGCCGACTGGATGGCCTGGGACCGCGCCCGCCGGGTCCAGCGCCCGACGCGGCCCGGGGCGCCGGAGGCCGTGCTGGCCGAGGCCGACTGGCGGGTCCAGGAGCGCCTCGCGGGGGGCGCGCTCCTGGAGGTGCGGCTGAAGACCGGCCGGCGCAACCAGATCCGGCTCCACTGCCAGTTGATGAGCTGCCCCATCGTCGGCGAGCGCCTCTACCGCTCGGCCGAGCAGCCGCGAGGTCCGGCCTTCCCTCGCCAGGCGCTGCACGCGGCGCGCCTGGGGGTGCTGCACCCGATCAGCGGCAGGCCTTTGGTCGTCGACGCGCCGCTCCCGCAGGACATGGCGGAGCTCCTGGGCAGGATGCGCGCAGGAATCTGAACTCTCGATCAGGGCCTGCGACCCAAGCGGACATTTTCTGTCCGCACGAATTCGCCCCCCTTCCACCCCAGGGCTAAGCGGGCGGAGCTCCCCGCTCCGGGTGTCCGCTTGCCCCAGCCTCATGATCGCTTCTTCAAATCCCTGATCCGCCCGCCCGCGCGGGCGCTGGCCCTGCTTCGGGTCCTGCTCCCGGTGGAGCTCGCGGCAGCCTCGGCGCGCCACCGGGACACGGCGCTCAGCGGGGCGCGGCGGGCGCGCACCCCGGACGGGCTCGTCGAGCTCACGCTCTCCGCCGGCGGGCGCGTCCTCTTCGTGCTCGAGCACCAGGCGCGCCCGGACCCGCGCATGGACCTGCGCATGATGGAGACGGCGCTCACGCTGTGCAGAGACCGCCTGAAGGCGCAACGAGGCCCTGTCCCGCCCATCGTGGCCGGGCTGGTCTACTCGGGCCGCCCGGCCTGGACGACGCCCACGAACCTGCGACGACGCTTCGCCGACCTGCCCGCGCAGCGGGAGACCCTCCCCGCGCTGCTCCCCACCTTCCCTTACGCGCTCCTCGATCTGCGGCGAACGCCGCCGCATGCGCTCCCCGCGGAGCCGGGCCTGCGACTCGGCCTGCTGCTGCTCGGCGCGGCCTCGGACCGGGAGCCCTGGCCGCTCCTGCTCCGAGAGGCGAGCCTCGTGCGCCTGCTCCTCGACCGGGGGGAGGCCCGACACCTGGAGCTCTGCCTGGAGTACGCGGCGGAGACAGCGCGCGAGCCCCCACCTCCGGGCTTCGCGCGTGAACTTGCAGCGGAGGCAGGTTATCCTCCAGGAGAGGTCTTCATGAGCTACGCCAGCCAGCTTCGTCGCGAAGGTCGCAAAGAGGGCTTCCAGATTGGGGTCCAGGAAGGCCGCCAGGAAGGGCACCAGGAAGGGCAGATCGTCGGCCAGCGCCAGCTCCTGACCCGGCTGCTGGAGCGGCGCTTCGGCCCGCTCTCCGAGGTCCTGCTCGCGCGGATCCAGGCGGCGGATCTCGACCAGATCGGCGCCTGGACGGACGAGCTGCTCACGGCCCCGGACGCGGAGACGCTTCTTCGCGCGCGCTGATTCAGCCGGCGCGTCGCCCGGTGTGCAGGGCCACGATGGTCCCGCCCATGAGCTCGAAGCGCACATCCTCGAAGCCGGCCCGCTCCATCAGCGCCGCCAGGGCCTCCGCCCCGGGGAAGCGCCGCACGCTGGCTGGCAGGTAGGTGTAGGCCCCGCCCGTCGGGAGCAGGCGCCCCACGGCCGGGACCAGCGTGTCGAACCACAGGCTGAAGAAGGGCTTGATGACCCCGCGAGGCCGCGTGATCTCCAGGATGCCCAGCGTGCCGCCCGGCCGCAGCACGCGGCGCAGCTCGCCCAGCGCCTGCTCCAGCCCGGAGACGTTGCGGATCCCGAAGCCCACCGTGGCGCTGTCGAAGCTCGCGTCCTCGAAGGGCAGCGCCATGAGGTCCCCCTGGAGCCAGGCCACGCCGGACGAGCGTCCCCGCGCGATGTCCAGCATCCGCGCCGAGAAGTCCAGGCCCGTGACCTCGGCCCCCGCGCCCTCGGCCAGCACCGCCAGATCCCCGGTCCCGCAGCAGGCGTCCAGGTGCCGCGCCCCCGGCCGCACGACCAGCCCGATGGCCCGCCGGCGCCAGCGGCGGTCCAGCCCCGCGGTCATCACCCGGTTCATCCGGTCATAGACGGGGGCGATGCGGTCGAACATCGCCCTGACGCGCTCGGGTGGGAGCGTCCCGGTCTCCTCGCTCACGCTAGCTCCTGAAGATGAAGTAGACGGCGCCGAGCATGCACAGCGCGGCCCACAGGTAATCCAGCTTCAGCGGCTGGTGCATGTAGAAGAGGGCGAAGGGCACGAAGACGGTGAGCGTGATGACCTCCTGCATGATCTTGAGCTGCGGGAGGCTCAGCTCGGCGTGGCCGATGCGGTTGGCCGGCACCTGGATCAGGTACTCGAAGAGGGCCACCCCCCAGCTGAGAAGCGCGGCGATCCACCAGGGCTTGTCGTTCAGCTCCTTGAGGTGGGCGTACCAGGCGAAGGTCATGAAGACGTTGGAGAGCGCGAGCAGCAGCGCGGCCTGCGCCCAGACGGGGAGCGACACGGGGCCTCCGAGGGAGAGCATGCTGGATAGCCCGCTTGACAGCTCCCCGCCCCCTGGTCTTGAATCCCCCTTCATCCCGGGGAGCACGGACTTGACCTACGAGACCATCGACGCGAAGAACCTCATCGGCGGCGTCTTCCACGGCGGCGCGCGCACGGCGCCGAACACCTGCCCCGCCGACCCCGACCAGGTGGTGGGCAGCGCCCCCGTCTCTGGCGCTGACGAGATGAACGCCGCCATCGAGGCCGCGAAGGCCGCGCGGCGCCGCTGGGCGGACACCACCGCCCCCGCCCGCGGGCAGCTCCTCTTCAACCTCGTGCGCCTGCTGGAGCGCGATCTGGACAGGCTGGCCCGCACGCTGGCGATGGAGGAGGGCAAGCTGCTCGGCGAGGCCCGCGGCGAGGTGCTCAAGGCCATCCGCTACGTGGAGTTCGCCGCCGGCGATGCCCGTCGAATGAACGGGCAGTCCATCGCGTCGGAGATCCCGGGCACGCACGCGCTCACCCTCTGGCGCCCGCTCGGCGTGGTCGGGCTGATCACGCCCTGGAACTTCCCGGTCTGCATCCCGCTGTGGAAGATGGCGCCCGCCCTGGTCGCCGGCAACACCGTGGTCCTCAAGCCGGCGCCCGAGACCCCCGCCAGCGCCCAGCTGATCGGCGAGCTCTGCCTGGAGGCGGGCTTCCCCGCGGGCGTGGTGAACATCGTCCACGGCGACGCCGAGCCGGCGAAGGCGCTCATCGATCACCCCGACGTGGCCGCGATCTCGTTCACCGGCAGCACCGAGGTCGGCCTCCTCGTCGAGGCCCGCTGCGGGGCCCTGCACAAGCGCGTGCAGTGCGAGATGGGCGGGAAGAACCCGATCCTCGTGCTGGAGGACGCTGATCTCGAGCTCGCCGCCGGCGCCACCGCCGCCGGGGCCTTCGGCTCCACCGGCCAGCGCTGCACCGCCACGAGCCGGGCCATCGTGCTGGAGAGCGTGGCCGACGCCTATGTCGAGCAGCTCGCCACCCTCGCGTCGAAGGTCAGACCCGGCCACCCGCTGGACAGCCAGGCCACCATGGGCCCCAGCGTCAGCGCCCGGCAGATGGAGAAGGTCCTCTCCTACATGGAGGTCGGCCGCGGCGAGGCCCGCCTGGTCACCGGCGGCGCGCGGGCCACGGACGGCGCGCTCTCCCGGGGCTTCTTCCCCTCCCCCACCGTCTTCGACCACGTCGCCCCCGACGCCCGCATCGCGACCGAGGAGATCTTCGGGCCGGTGCTCTCGGTCGTGCGCGTGCGCTCGGTGGAGGACGCCATCGCCGCCGCCAACGCCGTGCCCTACGGGCTCACCAGCTCGGTCTTCACGCGCGATCTCGGGGCCGCCTTCCAGGTCATCCAGCACCTGGACACCGGCATCACCCACATCAACAACCCCACCGTGGGCGGCGAGGCGCACCTGCCCTTCGGCGGCGTCAAGAACACCGGCACCGGCCCCAAGGAGATGGGCCCGGAGGCCTGGCGCTTCTACGCCGAGGACAAAACCGTCTACATCAACCACACCGCGGCCCGCCGCACCAGCAACATCTACTGAGGAGCCCTCCATGCCCCGCATCGTCAAGGTCGGCCTGATCCAGGCGAGCAACCCCGTGAACGACGAGAGCGTCCCGCTCTCCGACATCCAGGAGGCGATGTTCCAGAAGCACCTGCCCTTCATCGAGCGGGCCGGCGAGCAGGGCGTCCAGATCCTCGGGCTCCAGGAGATCTTCAACGGTCCCTACTTCTGCCCCGGCCAGGACAAGCGCTGGTACGGCGCGGCCGAGCCCATCGACGGGCCCACGGTCGAGCGCCTGCGCCCCTACTGCCAGAAGTACCACATGGCCATGGTCGTCCCCATCTACGAGCGCGCCATGGCCGGCGTCTACTACAACACCGCGGTCGTCCTGGACGCCGACGGCAGCACGCTGGGGATCTACCGCAAGAACCACATCCCCCACACGTCCGGATTCTGGGAGAAGTACTTCTTCAAGCCCGGGAACCTGGGATATCCCACCTTCCAGACCCGCTACGCGCGCATCGGCGTCTACATCTGCTACGACCGCCACTTCCCCGAGGGCGCCCGCATCCTCGGCCTGAACGGCGCCGAGATCGTCTTCAACCCCTCAGCCACCGTCGCCGGCCTCTCCCAGTACCTCTGGAAGCTGGAGCAGCCCGCGCACGCCGTCGCCAACGGCTACTTCGTGGCCGCGTCCAATCGCGTCGGCTCGGAGGCGCCCTGGAACATCGGGCACTTCTACGGGACCTCCTACATCGTGAACCCGCGCGGGCAGTTCCTGGCGACGGGCTCGGAGACCGAGGACGAGCTGGTGGTGGCCGACTGCAACCTGGACCAGATCGAGGAGGTCCGCCAGGTCTGGCAGTTCTTCCGCGACCGGCGCCCCGACACCTACGGCCCCATGGTGGAGCAGCTCCCCTGACCGAGCGCAGACGATCGCGTCCAGGACGCGATCGTCACCAGATCGTAACGTAGGGCCCTTGATCGGAGGCCCCGCGCGCTCGCATACTGGAGCATTCTCCCCGAGGTGCGCGTGGCCGGACAGAGCCTCCAGACCGCTCAGACCACCGATCAGCAGACCCCCGCCCAGGAGCCGCAGAGCCCGCTCGCCGGGCTCGGGAACCCGCTCTCCTGGATGCAGGGCGCCCTGGGCAACCAGGCGCTGCTGCAGGGCATCGGCGGCGCGGTCGGCGGTGCGGCGGGGATGATGACGGGGATCCCGGGCATGGGCCTGCTGGGCGCTCAGGCGGGCATGGGCCTGGCCAACGCCCTCGGCGGCCAGACCAACCCCCACCCCGACGTCCCCGCGCTGGGCTCGAACACGGACGTCACGGCGACCACAGTGCGCACGGCGCTCACCAACAACCCCCGCGCCATCGCCGCCCTCGACCGGCTCACCGCCGACCCCAGCTTCAGCTCGCTCACCGCCGCCCAGCAGGGCGCGCTCCTCCAGCAGTTCCAGGGCTCGCCCAGCGAGATGACCGGCCAGTACCTGCGGGGTATCGCCGGCTATCACTCGAACACGGACAAGGAGGCGGGCTACCAGACCTACCAGAACGCGCTGAACCCCGACAGCGGCGACTTCAGCGTGGGCGGGCAGAACTACACCATCCGCAACGGCGAGCTGGTCGGCGCGAACGGGCAGGTGGCGGGCAACATCCGCACGGACGGCACCTACCAGCTCACGGGCCAGGAGGGTCGCACCAGCATCTTCGACGACATCCACTCCCGCATCCGCATGCAGGAGGGCACGGGTCAGCAGGCCCGCACGCTGCTGAACCTGCACGACGCCGACCGCGGCAACCGGCTGAGCAACCCGAACATGAACGGCCAGTTCGTCAGCCGCGCCACGGACACGCTCAAGGACATGCGCCGGGAGAACGTGGACATGCGCGTCACCGACGGGCTGCGCACCGTCGAGGAGCAGAACGACCTCTACGCCCAGGGCCGCACGCGGCCGGGCCGGGTGGTCACCAACGCCCGCGGCGGATCGTCCTGGCACAACTACGGGGTCGCCGCCGACATCACCTTCATGAACGAGCAGGGCACCCCGCACTGGGAGACCGGCGGCGAGTACGCCCAGCTCTGGCAGCGCTACGGGCGCAAGGCCGAGGGCCACGGGCTGGAGTGGGGTGGGGACTGGAATTTCCAGGACCTGCCGCACGTCGAGTACCACCCTGGCGTGGACGCGGGCGCGGCCAGGACGATGCTGCCCCACTACAATCGGGGCGGCTTCCAGGGCGTGTGGAACCACCTCGGCATCAACAACTGAGCGCGCGTGACCGGGCCCCCCGAGGCGGATAGACACCGACCTCGGAGACCACGCATGTACCGCTCGCTCAACGTGCTCGGCCAGCCCCTCGCCCCCTGCTCCCACAAGCCGAAGACCGGCTGGTACCGGGACGGGTGCTGCAACACCGACAGCAGCGACCGCGGCTCGCACACGATCTGCGCGCAGATGACGGCTGAATTCCTGGAGCACCTCCGCTCCCGCGGCAACGATCTCATCACGCCCGCGCCGGAGCACGGCTTCCCCGGGCTGGTCCCCGGCGACCAGTGGTGCGTGGTGGCCTACAGCTGGTTCGACGCCTTCCACGCCGGCAAGGCCTGCCCGGTGGTGCTGGAGAGCACGCACCAGTCCGCGCTGAACATCGTGCCCCTGGACGCGCTGATGGCGCACGCCATCGGGCACGAGAGCTGATCGCGGCCGCGCCTACCGGTCGTAGACCAGGACCACGGCGGCCCCCGACGGGAGGGTGAGCTCCTGCGGGCCGGTCACCGGGCCGGGCGCGGGCAGCGAGGCCGTGGCCGCGGGCGCGTACCGCAGCCAGACGTCCCCGATCTGCGGGTTCCAGATGTTCCCCCCGTGCTCCAGCAGGGTGAGCCGCAGGCGCGCGCTGCCCTCCGGGAGGGTCTCCGGGCGCAGCTCCACGCGGATCCACAGGCTGGGATCCTCCTCCGCCTCGCTGAGGGAGAAGCTCAGCTCCTCCCAGGACACGCCGTCCGCCGACGCCTCCAGGCGGTAGTCGGGGGCGTCCTCGTGGGGCCAGCGCCAGGCGACCAGGGTGGCCTCGGTGAGCGCGCCGGGCACACTCCAGACGGCGCTGGCGTCCTCCCGCGCCGTGCGGTAGAGCCGCGCGGGGTCCCCATCGAAATAGCTCACGTTCGTGCTGTCGATCCCGAGGCTCGCGCTCGCGTCCTCGAGCGCGCTCAGGTCGTTGAGCTCGTCCACCAGCAGGCGCTCGTCCACCCCGAAGGTCGCGACCTCGGAGAGCGCGCCGAGCTCGAGACCAGGGAAGCCCAGGCTCCGGGTGATCGCCTCCCCGGTGTCGTTGACCAGGGCCACAACCAGCCGGTCAGCCCCCAGCAGCCCGAGGGCGACCATCCCGCCGTCGTCCCCCGCGGGCGCCAGCGTGACCGCGTCCTCGGGCGCGCGGGACCACAGGAGCGTGAGCGCCTCGTGGGCGCGGCGCGGCTGCCCCTCCTGATCGACCAGGCCCCAGCGGCTGCACTCCCAGCTCTGATCCGCCGCCTGCCAGGAGGAGAGGGCCACCACCCCGTGCCGCGCCGCGATGAGCGCGTGGCCCAGCACGCGCAGGGCGTAGCCGTCGGTGGCCGCGGCGTTCCCGCAGGTCCCGGTGTCGGCCAGCAGGTAGGGGATGCCGTCAAAGACCATGTCCTTGCTGCCCAGCTCGGTGACGAAGACGGGCTTGTCCGGGTCCACGGCGTCCATCGTCTCCCGCCAGGCCTGCCAGCGGGCCTCGACGAAGTCCAGCCCCTCCCCGTCCTCCGCGTAGTCGTCCCAGGTGTGGGTGGAGAAGCCGTCCAGCGCCGCGGCCCCCTCCTCGCCGAGGGCCGCCACCCAGTCGTCCGCCTCGGGCGTGCCCGTCCAGCCGGCGATGACGGCCCGCCCCGGCCCCAGGATGCCCACGTCCTCGAGCCCGCGGGCGTCCAGCGCGGCCCGCGTGGCGATGACCAGGGCGCGGTAGTCGTCGGGCCAGATGCAGGTGTTCCAGGTCCCGTCCGGCTCGTTGACCAGCTCGACCCAGCGCGGGCGCACCCCCTCGGCGTCCAGCGCCACCAGCACGCTGGCCCACAGCTGGGCGAAGTCGTCCACCCGCGCGCTGTCCAGCACGCCGTCCGACTCCCAGGCGGGCGGCGCCTCCCAGAGGTGCATAACGGTCGTTATGTTCTGCTCCTCGAGGGTGAACCACGTCTCCTGGTAGGTCGAGAGCAGGGTGGGGTAGGCGTCCTCCAGGTGCTCGCTGACCCAGGCGTCCATCTCAGCCGCGCTCGCGCCCTCGGGCGGCGCGCTCTCCAGCGAGCCGAAGCCCGGGTTCAACGCCATCCGCGCGAAGCGCGCCCCGAGCGCGGCCAGCGGCGCCTCCCAGGCGGTGTCTCCCGGCCAGACCTGCGCGCCGAAGCCCAGCACCGCCTGCCCGGTCGCGCCCGCGTCGAAGACCAGGTCGGCCTCGCCCATGGCGCCGGTGTCGCCCACCGGCGAGCTCTCCCCCGGGCCCTTGTCAGAACCCGAACAGGAGATCGGTATGTAGAGCAGAAGAATCGTCATAGGAGCCTGACTAACGTGTCAGCGCACCCGCACAACGCTCCTCAGCCCGCGATCCCGTAGACCCGCCCCTGGCGCTCGTAGAGGTTGGCCATGAAGTCGGCCACCGGGTCGCGTTCGCCCGCCGCCTCGCGGAGCAGCTCCGGGGCGTCCAGGATCTTGCCGCGGGCGTGGATCTTCTCGCGCAGCCAGGCGAGCACGGGCGCGAAGTCGCCGCCGCCCACCCGCTCCCAGAGGTCGGGGATGGCCTGGCGGAGGGCCTGCGAGAGGCTGGCAGCGTAGAGGTTCCCCATGGTGTAGCTGGGGAAGTAGCCGAAGAGCCCGCTGGACCAGTGGACGTCCTGCAGCACGCCCTGGAGCAGGTCCGGCGGCCGGATGCCCAGCAGGCGCTCGTAGGCCGCGTCCCAGCGATCGGGCAGCTCGTCCACCTCGATCAAACCGGCGACCAGATCGCGCTCCAGCTCGAAGCGGATGAGGATGTGCAGGTTGTAGGTCGCCTCATCCGCATGCACGCGGATGAAGGAGGGCCTCACCCGGTTCGAGGCTCGGAAGAGCGCGTCCGCGCTGAGGTTCAGGCCGGGGAAGCGCTCGTTCAGCAGCGGGGCGAGCCAGATGGCGAAGGCGTGCGAGCGCCCGATGAAGTTCTCCCAGAAGCGGCTCTGGCTCTCGTGCATGCCGGTGCTGGCCGCCTCGCGGAGCCCGGTCCCGCGCAGCTCGACGGGGAGCCCCTGCTCGTAGAGCGCGTGCCCCGTCTCGTGGATGGTGCCCCACAGCGTGCCGGCGAGGTCATTGGCGTAGGGGTGCGTGGTGATGCGCACGTCGCCCGGGCCGATGCCGACGGTGAAGGGGTGCTGCGAGACGTCCAGCCGCCCCTGGTCGAAGCGGTAGCCCAGGGCCGCCGCCACCTGCCGGCTGATGTCCAGCGTGTCCTGCTCGGTGCAGGGGACCTGGACCTCGTCGGGGTGGGGGCGCCCGTCGAGCGCGCGCACGAAGCCGCTGAGCTCGCCCGCGAGCCGGCCGAACATCGCGCTGACCTCCGCCGTGGTCGAGCCCGGGTCGTACTCGGCCAGCAGGTGATCGTAGGGGTGATCCGCCGGGCCGTGGCAGCTCGAGATCTCGCGCGAGAGCGTCACCAGCCGGCTCAGGGCCGGGGCGAAGCTGGCCCAGGACCGCTCCTCCCGCGCGCGCATCCACGCGGCGAAGCCCGCGCTGCCCGCCTCGGCGAAGGCGCCCACCAGCGCCCCCGGCACGCGCGTCGCCCTCCTGTGCCGCCGCCCCACCACCCGGGCCGCGGCCTGGCGCACCGGGTCCGCGTCCTGCTCCAGGGTCGCGACCAGCTCGCCCAGGGCGGGGTCCACCGTGCGCTCGTGGTAGACCCGCGAGAGCAGGGCCATGCTCGAGCCGCGAAGCTCGGCCCCCGCCGCCGGCATCATCACCTGCTGGTCCCACTCCAGCACGCCCATCGCCGCCGCGAGGGCCTCCAGATCGCCGACCCGCTCCTTGAACGCGCTCCAGGTGTCCGACATGCTGCCTCCGCGACCCCCCTGGGTAACGCGAAAGAGCGCGCGCGCTACCTCGACTCCCAGTCCTCGCGCAGGAGCTCGGCCACCGGATCCCAGCTGGAGAACCCGATGTTGGCGTAGATCAGCTTCATCTCCGGGTCCACCACCAGCCAGACCGGGTAGCCGAAGTCCTCACCCGTGAACGCCTCGGAGAATTCCGGGAAGAGCGCGTAGCCGAAGCCGCGGTCGTAGAGCACGGGGTCGGTGAGGCCGTAGCTGCTCACCCAGGCGTCGAAGGTGTCGGCGTCGGGCGTGCTGGTGGGGTCAGCCAGCCCGTTGCCCAGGAGCGAGACCACGTAGACGGGGATGCCCTCCTCCTCCATCTGGGCCGTGAACGCCTCCGCCTCGCTGGCCATGCTCCGGCAGGGGCCGCAGTCGGGCTGGGAGCTGTCGATGATCAGGTAAGAACCGTACAGATCCCACAACGCGAGCTGATCCCCGCACTGGTCCTCCAGGCGCACGTTGGGGAAGGTGCCGCCCTCGGTCAGCGTGTAGTCCAGCGTGAGCGTGCCCGGGTCGTTCTGCGGCCAGCCGCAGGCGTAGGGCTCGGTGCGGGGGGCCCAGGGGTCGGTGAGCAGGACCTCGGGGTCCTTCTCGTAGCGCATGGTCCCGTTCGCGGTCAGCGTCATCGCCCCGCCCACGGTCAGCGTGTAGTCGCTCTCCCAGGTGATCGCGATGTCCTCGCCCTCCGCCGCCGTGATCTCGGTCAGCAGGCCCATCGCCCCCTGGTCGCGCCCGCTGCGGTAGAAGCCGCCCGCCTCGTCCACGCCCCACATCTCCACGCGGTCCCCGGTGTCCTCCTCCCCGAAGACCGAGGCGTAGCAGTCGGACCCGTCGGTCATGGTAGAGACGCCGCGCGTGATGAGCTCGCACTCCGGGCAGAGGTAGTCCAGGTCCAGGGTCTGCACGCCCTCGTAGGAGCGGCTGTAGGTGCAGTCGGTGTAGCCGTTCGCCTCGCCCTCCTCGTCGAAGGCGAGCGTCCAGGTGGCCTCGCCCCAGAGGCGGTAGCCCTCGATGGTGCCGTCCTCGCCCCACCAGGTGTCCAGCCCGGTCTCGCCCTCGCCCTCGCCCTCGCCCTCCCCTTCGCCCTCGCCGCTGGGGGTGCCGGTCTCGCCGCTGTCGTCAATCTGGGCGTCCTTGTCCTTGTCGGCGCCGACGCCGGTGCAGCCGAGGGTGAGCAGGAGGACGGGGAGGGTGCGCATGGTGAGCTCCGATGGGGGACAGGAGCACTATAGCGCGTGGAATCGCCAGCATCTTGACCTCAGCGCGCGCCCGCGCCGACGAGATCGGCGTTACCTGTGTCCCCCATGAGCGAGCCCCAGAAGCGCACCCTCCTCATCGGCGTCGTCGCCCTCGCCGTCCTGGTGGCCCACCTGAGCCACTACTGGCCCTTCATCTCCGACGACGCCTTCATCTCGCTGCGCTACTCGGAGCGCTGGATCGCCGGGAGCGGGCTGACCTGGTCGGACGACCAGCGGACCGAGGGCTACTCCAACCTGCTGTGGGTGCTGCTGACCGGGATCCTGGGCCTGGGGATGGACCTGATGAGCGCCGCGCGCCTGCTGGGCGTGCTGGGCTGCGGGGCGATGGTGGCGGCGGCATGCTGGGCCTTCGGCAGCCGGGAGGAGCCCTCCCCGCTGGGGGCGGCGGTGGCCGGGCTCGGGCTGTCGCTGTCGGGGCCGGTGGCGGTGTGGGCCATCGGCGGGCTGGAGCAGCCTCTCCTGGTGGCGCAGCTCGCGTGGGCGGTGGTTCTGCTGCAACGCAGCATTCATCAACCCTGGGTGGAGCCCCGCGCGCTGGTGCCGCCCGGCCTCCTGCTGGCGGGCGCCTGCCTCACGCGGCCGGACAGCCCGCTGCTGGTGGGCATGGTGGGCATCGGGGCCCTGCTGGCGCAGGGGGTCTCGCGCGAGCGCCTCCGGCCGCTGATGGGGCTGGCCCTGCCCTCGGTGGTGGCGGTCCTTGGTCAACTGGTCTTTAGAATACTTTACTATGGGGACTACGTCCCCAACACGGCGCACGTCAAGGTGGCCTGGACGGCGGCGCGGGTGCGCACGGGCCTGGAGTACGCGCTGCCCTGGGCGCTGGGGCACCTGCCGCTGCTGGCGCTGGCGGGGGTGGCGCTGGTGGGGGCGCGGGGAGACCGCGCGCTGCGGGCGAGGCTGCTGGTCATCGGCCCGGCCACCCTGGCCTGGGTCGTCTACATCATCGGCGTCGGCGGCGACATCTTCCCCGGCTGGCGGCAGATGCTCCCCGCCATCCTGGGCCTCGCGCTGATGGCCGGAGAGGGCGCCGTCCTGCTCGCCCGTCGGGACCTGCGCCTGGGCCTGGGGCTCTCCGCGGGGCTGCTGGCGATCCTGCTGGGCGTGCAGCTCCGCCAGGAGGAGAACCGCCGGGCCCTGGACGAGCGCTGGGAGTTCGACGCGCTCTCCCTGGGCGACGTGCTCCGCCGGGCGTTCTCCGAGTCCCAGCCGCTCCTGGCGGCGCAGGCGGCGGGCGCGCTCCCCTACGCGGCGAAGCTCCCCGCGCACGACATCCTCGGGCTCAACGACCGCTACCTCGCCACCCACCCGCCCAAGAACCTGGGCGAGGGCTTCATCGGCCACGAGCTGGGCGACGCCGAGTACACGATGGGCCTGGAGCCCGATCTCATGAGCTTCTGCAACATCGTGGGCAAGAAGGACATCTGCTTCGACTCGGGCCGGCAGATCTCCAAGCACCCTCGCTTCAAGAAGGAGTATGTGCGGGTCATGGTGCGCGGGACCGATCCCGTCGAGACGGTGGGCAAGATCTGGTTCTGGCGGGAGAGCCCGAAGGTGGGTGTACAGACGGAGGGCGGCACCGTCACGATCCCCGGGTACCTGTTCGGCTCGTCGGAGGAGGCGGTCGCGGCGCTGGACGAGGAGGGGCGCTTCGGGCTCGCGCTGGCCGAGGGCGGGGTCGGGACGCTGGAGGGGGTGCGGCTGAAGCCCGGGCGCTACAAGGTCCGGGTGGAGGGCACGGGCGGGGTGAAGCTGATCGCGGAGGGCGCCGTGACGGGCGAGCCCGAGGGCAAGGCGACGATCCTGGAGGTCAAAGGCGGCGAGGGCAAGGAGCGCGCGGCGCTGACCCTGAAGCTGAAGGCGAAGAAGGAGCAGGCCTTCGTGGAGCGGGTGGTGCTGGAGCGGCGGGGGAAGAAGGAGGGGGCGGAGGGGGCGGGGGAGTGAACCGCCAAGGGGCCAAGGGCGCCAAGGGGCAACGCGGAGAGAGGTTGGGGCGAGGAGAGGGCTCGGCGCCGCGCTCAGACAGAACGTGGGTTCTCGGACCCTTGGCGTCCTTGGCTCCTTGGCGGTTCGACCTTCTTTCTCCGGGTGGGAGAAGCTGTTGGGTGGCCTCTTGGAATGGCGACCCAACCCGCCCTCCCCTACACTGCCCCCATGCTCCTGACCCTCCTGCTCCTCGGCGCCAGCCTCGCGGACGGGCCCGCGCCCACCCCCGAGGAGGAGCCACCACCTGCCTACATGGGCCACTGCCTGGGGATCCTCTGCGACTCTCCGTACCGTTCCATCCTCGGCTTCGGCGCCGAGCTCCACGCCGGCGTCCCCCAGCGCCTCAGCCTCGCCTTGAAGCTGCGGGTGCGCCTCGCTGGCAGCACCTCCTGCAGGGCGGCGATGTGGAACGGCTTCGTCCTGGAGGGAGAGCCCGGACTCGGCGGCCTCCGCGGCGCGCTCGGCTACGAGGGGGTCTTTCGAGGGCCGGGGATGTTCGGCGCGCAGGCCTCGATCAACGTCTTCCATCCCTGGAGAGACGGCGACAGCCTACCCCTGGGGAGCCTCTACGTCGGCCCCTCTCTCAGCGGTCAGCTCCTCCTGTTCACCCTGCGCGGAGGCGCCCTCTTCAGCGTGGACCCCGCCGAGCCCGGCGCACGTCTGGACCTCTCCCTCGGCGCTGGGTTCTGAGCTCGCGTCGCGGTGGTCGCCGGGGTTCTGGAGCCCCCTGCGCCCAGCTGGTCAGAGCCCCAGCGTCTCGAACACGAAGACCGCCCCCGCGTCCGAGCCCGCCCGGTCGTCGCTCTGCGCCGAGACGAAGATGCGATCCCCCACCGCGTCGCCCAGCGCGCCGCCGAACTGCACGGCGGTGCCCAGCCCGACGTCCACGTCGTCACCGTAGATGGTGGCGTAGGCGTCGGTCGCGCTGATGTCGCCCGCCGAGATCGGGCCCAGGAAGAGGTAGGCCGAGCCCGCGCCGGAGGCGCCCTCGTCCGCGCCCGTGGCGGTCAGCACGATGTCCAGGTTCCCGTCGCCGTCGGCGTCGCCGTTGGCCGCGCCGCTGACGCCCAGCGCGTCGCCGGAGGATCCGCCCAGGAAGCGCACGGTGGCCGAGGTCGCCGGCCCGGTGGTGATGGGACCGTAGAAGAGGTAGGCCGCGCCCGCGTTCTCGCCGACCTCGTCGCTGCCCAGCGCGCCCGCCAGCAGGTCGCCGTAGCCGTCACCGTTCATGTCGCCCGCGGCGGCGATCTTGTTGGAGAAGCTGTCCCCCGCCGCCTCGCCGTAGACGATATCGGAGAGGTCCCCGATGTCGCTCACGCCGTCGGCGTAGCTGGTCAGGATGTAGAGGCAGCCCACGCTGGTGCCCAGCGAGTCCTCGTCGCAGTTCTTGTTGCCCACCGCCAGATCGTCCACGCCGTCGGCGTCGATGTCGATGCCGGTGGCGAGATCACCGCCGATGCCGTCGCCGGCGGTGTCACCGTCCAGGGTCGCGTCCAGGGCGTCGGTCGTGATGTCCGAGCTGGAGGCCGAGATCGGCCCGAGCGCGATGAAGACGCCGCCCGTGTTGTCCCCGGCCGCGCCGTCGTAGGTCCCCGCCCCCATCACGATGTCCAGCGAGCCGTCGCCGTCCAGGTCGCTCATGGCGTCCACGCCGAGGCCGAGGCGCAGGAACTGGTACTGCCCGGTGTAGCGGACGTCGTAGTCGCTCGCCAGATCCTGGGTGCCCGAGAGCGGCCCGAAGAGGGTGTAGACCGCGCCGCGCTGCGACCCGCGCGTCTGGGTGAAGCGGATGGCGCCCACCATGACGTCGCCGTAGCCGTCCTCGTCCAGATCGCTGATGGCCGAGCTCGATCCGGCGCGATCGTCCGAGGAGTCCGCGCCGTAGATGCTCAGGCCCGCGTCGCTCGCCGAGACCTGACCGCTGTCCAGCTCGCCGGACGCCAGGTAGACGGCGCCCACGTCGGTGTCGATGGTGTCCGACAGGGGGGCGTTCATCAGCACGTCGGGCTCGCCGTCGCCATCCACGTCGCCCGGCGCCGAGATCGCGCTGGCGAAGGAGCTGTTGGCCTCGTCGCCCACGATGATGGTGTCCGCGTCCGAGGCCGCCACCCCGCAGCCGTCGGGCAGGCCGTCGCAGTTGCTGTCCACGCCGTCGTTGCAGGTCTCCGACGCGCCTGGGTAGACGCCCTCGTCGTCGTCGTCGCAGTCGTCCGCGCTCGCGCCGTAGCCCTCGGGCTGCTCGCAGGAGGTGGTGAACTCGGTCTCGCCGCCGTAGCCGTCCCCGTCCAGGTCGGCGTACCAGGTGGTGGCGTCGCTGGCCTCGTCCTCGTCCACCGATCCGTCGCAGTCGTTGTCCAGATCGTCACAGATCTCGTCGGCCTCAGGGTTGATGCCGGCCCCGAACTCCGTGCCGTCGTCGTAGCAGTCCCCGCCGATCTCCGAGTAGTCCTCGGGCAGCTCGCAGGAGACGATGGAGAAGTCGTCGAGGCCGTAGCCGTCCCCGTCGGCGTCCACGTAGTAGATCTCGACCCCCTCGGCGTCGGCGCCGTCGGCGTAGCCGTCGCAGTCGTCGTCCACCCCGTCGTTGCAGACCTCATTCGCGCCGGGGTTCACCTCGAAGACGGCGTCGTCGCAGTCGTCGTCGGTGGCGGCATAGCCTTCGGGCAGCTCGCAGGAGACCCAGGTGCTGTCGGGGACGCCGTAGCCGTCGCCGTCGCCGTCCAGGTACCAGGTGGAGGCGTCCACGGCGGAGTCCTCGTCGATCTCGCCGTCGCAGTCGGTGTCGTCGCCGTCGCAGACCTCGTCGGCGCCGGGGAAGGCGTCGTCGTTCTGGTCGTTGCAGTCTTCGGCGTTGTCCACGTAGCCCTCGGGCTGATCGCAGCTGAGGACGGAGTAGCGGTCCGAGCCGTAGCCGTCGGTGTCGTAGTCGATGTACCAGGTGGCGGCGTCCGAGGCCTCATCGTCGATCTCGCCGTCGCAGTCATCGTCTACCCCGTCGCAGATCTCCTCGGCGCCCGGGTAGGCCGTCGCGTCCCCGTCGTCGCACTCCAGGCAGGCGGGGTAGCGGTCGCCGTCGGCGTCCTCGTAGCCCACCGAGCCGTCGCAGTTGTAGTCGTTGGGGTCCGCGCAGTCGTCCTCGGGGGCGCCCGGGTAGAAGTCCGTGTCCAGGTCGTCGCAGTCCCCGGCCACCGCGACGTAGCCCTCGGGCTGCGCGCAGGCCTCGACGCTGCTGGCGTCGCGGCCGTAGCCGTCGGCGTCGTCGTCCTCGTACCAGAGGGTGGTCTCCAGGCCGTCGTCGATGTCCCCGTCGCAGTCCTCGTCCACCCCGTCGCAGGTCTCCTCGGCGTCGGGGTGGATGGCGGCGTCCCCGTCGTCGCAGTCCTCGTCGGAGGTGTAGCCGTCCCCGTCGTCGTCGGTCTCCACCAGCCCGGTCTCGGGGTCCTTGTCGCGGTTGCACCCGGCCAGCGCGAGCAGGCCGATCAGGGTCAGGGAGAGGGAGCGCATGGTCGCCTCCGGCGTAGGAAGAGGGTCTTCGAAGGGAAGATAGCCCGGCCCGACGGCGCGAGAACGGCGAGCGCCAATCATGACAGAGGCTTTGCAGCCCCCGAGGGCCTGAGCGCCGGGTTAGAGCCCCCGCCCCGCAGGAGCCAGGTCATGTCGCAGCCGCTGGTCGAGTGCGTGCCGAATTTCTCCGAAGGCCGTGATCAGGCCGTCATCGACGCCATCGCCGAGGCCATCCGCGGCGTCGACGGCGCCCTGCTGCTGGACATCGATCCGGGCAAGGCCACCAACCGCACCGTGATGACCTTCGTAGCTACGCCGGAGGTCGCGCTGGAGGCCGCCTTCCGGGCGATCCGGGTCGCCGCCGAGCGCATCGACATGCGCGACCACAAGGGCGAGCACCCCCGCATCGGCGCCACCGACGTCTGCCCCTTCGTGCCGCTCCAGGGCATCGATCTGGCGGGCTGCGCCGAGCTGGCGCGCCGCCTGGGCGCCCGGGTGGGCGCGGAGCTCGGCGTCCCCGTCTACCTCTACGAGGCCGCCGCCAGCCGCCCGGAGCGCCGCAACCTCGCTGACATCCGCGCCGGCGAGTACGAGGGCCTGGCCGCGAAGCTCGCCGACCCCGAGTGGGCGCCCGACTTTGGCCCCGCGGCCATGAACGAGCGTGCCGGCGCCACCGTCATCGGCGCGCGCCCCTTCCTCATCGCCTGGAACGTGAACCTCAACACCCGCGACAAGCGCAAGGCCAACCGCGTGGCCGGGCTCATCCGCGAGCAGGGCCTCCCCCGGCGCGACGCGAGCGGCGTCATCCTCCGCGACGAGGCGGGCAACGCCCTGCGCGACCCGGGCCTCTTCCGCCACGTCAAGGCCATCGGCTGGTACATCGCCGAGTACGATCGCGCGCAGATCTCCATCAACTTCACCGACTACACCGTCTCGCCCCCGCACCTCGTGGTGGACGAGATCCGGCGCCTGGCGGACCAGGAGGGCGTGGTGGTCACCGGCTCGGAGCTGGTCGGCCTCATCCCGCTGGACGCGATGCTGGAGGCCGGTCGCCACTACCTGCGCCGCCAGGGGGCGAACCCCGGGGCGCCGGAGGCGGAGCTGGTCGAGGTCGCCGTGCGCTCGCTGGGGCTCCGGGACCTCGGGGCCTTCGACGCCGACCAGCGCATCATCGAGCGCCGCATCCGCAAGGACGGCCGCCTGGTCACCCAGACCCTGCGCCAGTTCACCGACACGCTGTCCTCCGCCGCGCCCGCGCCCGGCGGTGGCTCGGTCTCCGCCCTCTGCGGCGCGCTCTCCGCCGGGCTCACCGCCATGGTCGGCGCGCTGACCACCGGCAAGAAGGGCTACGAGGCCGACTGGGCGGCGCACGACGACAACGCCGTGCGGGCCCAGGCCCTGCGCGAGGCCTTCCTCTCCGACATCGACGCCGACACCGTCGCCTTCGACGCGGTGATGGCGGCCTTCGGCCTCCCGAAGAAGAGCCCCCAGGAGCAGGCCGCCCGCGCCGCCGCCATCCAGGAGGCCACGCTGGGCGCCACCCTCGTCCCCCTGCGCGTGCTGGAGCGCTGCGTGGACGCCCTCCGGCTGAGCGAGCTGGCCCTGCGCGGCAACCAGAACGCCCGCTCGGACGCTGGGGTGGCCGTGCTCACCGCCCGCGCCGCGGCGGAGGGCGCGTACTACAACGTGCTGATCAACCTCAAGGGCCTCGACGACCAGGCCCTGCGGGAGCAGCTGCGGGCCCGCGCCAGCGCCGCCCTGGCGACCGTGGCCGCCGAGGCCGAGCGGCTCAGCGCCGTCGTGCGCGCCGAGCTGTAGCCGCTCGGGCCATCAGCCGCTCGGGCCGTCAGCCGCTCAGGCCGTCTGCCAGGTCGCCGCGAGGTAGGCGACCTCGCCCTGCAGCTGGGTGCCCGCGCTCGGGACGGCCACGGTCGGCGAGAACAGGCGCTCCCGGCGGACATCCAACACGCAGAATCGCGTCCCGACCGGGCACAGCTCGCCGATGGCCTCCTCCATCAGGCGGAAGACGACGTCGAGAACGCGCTTCTCCATGGGCTCATCGCGGAACCAGATCTTGATGGCGCAAGGCCGCCCGTCAATATACAGACCAAGATCCGGGTTTACCAGGATCGAGACGTCTCCGCAGACCCAGGACGCGCGGCCGGGCTCGAACCAGCGGAGGCGCTTGCGGCCGAGCCAGCTGCGGTAGGCGTCGGCGACGACGCTGAGCTCGAGCTGGGCGCGCTCGTCCTCCACGCGCACCAGAGCCTGGTTGAGGATCTCATCCAATTGTCGCCGATCCGACCCCGCCCGGTGCGCGCTGACGATGGCCTCGCGCAGGGGCCGGTAGTAGTCGAAGCTCGGTCGATAGGGCGCGCGCTGCTTCAGGCGCCGCACCTTGGTCAGCTTGGATGGACCAGCCTTGTTCACGAAATCGAGAAAGTCGGAGAGCGTGATCTGTACCATGGACCTTCCCAGCGCGCAGATATCCGCTCCAACGAGAACGTTGGCTGCTCTTGGACCGCGCCCGAACAACATAGCGCGGCCGCCGAAGAATCTCAACCCAAACCATTAGGCAAATAGCGCAATATAAATCTGATATAACTCACGACTCACGATACAACCTGTCAGATTTGAGGACATATTCTGTCCCCGTCATGCCCGAACGGGAGGTGTAATGACTTTCGCGGTCGCTTGTGCTCCTGGCGAGGTCGGTTAGTCAACTGGGCACGTCACCTGACCCTTCAAGCCACATCAGGCCACCACCGACACAGAGGTCCAGATGCCCGCCATCATTCCCCTCACCCTCCGAATGCTGCCCCTGGCCGCGCTGCTCGCCGCGGCGGGGTCCTCGGCGCGCGCGGCCGACGACTGCGACGTGGACACCACCGCGATCACGACCGGCGACTTCAGCACCTCCACCACGCCGGACGGCTGGGTCATCGGCAGCGACGCCTACCTGACCGCGGGGGTCATCGACGACGAGGGCTCGGGCTGGCTGCGGCTCACCGACGCCTCGGGCACCGAAGTCGGCTACGCCTTCGCCGACTCCCCCATCGACTCCTGCAGCGGCGTGGTCTTCGCCTTCGAGTACACCGCCTGGGGGGGGCACGGGGGCTGACGGCTTCAGCGTCTTCCTCTTCGACGGCAGCTACGACAGCACCACCTTCTCCATCGGCTCCACCGGCGGCTACCTGGGCTACGGCGGCATGGAGAGCGCCTACCTGGGCGTAGGCATCGACGAGTACGGCAACTTCACGAACTTCCTGGGCACCTGCGGCTTCTGCAAGAACGCCATCTCGGTGGCGGGCTCCGCGGACACCTACTGGGAGATCATCGCCACCACCGGCGCCTTCGGCGTGTCGGACTGGGACAGCTCCCGCACCCGCCCCAGCGAGACCAGCTCCTACTACCAGCAGCTCTTCGTCGTGCTGCAGCCGGTGGACGAGGGCGGTTACGACGTCACCGTCTACTTGCGGGCGGGCGACGCCTCCGTCCCCACCGAGATCCTCGCCACGACGACCACGGAGATCGCGCCGGACACGCTGAAGCTCGGCTTCGCGGCGTCTACGGGCGCGCTCACCAACGTCCATGAGGTGGGCGAGGTCGGCTTCCAGCCCATCGCCGACCGCGATCTGGCGGACGTGGCGGTGGACCTCTCGGCGGACGTGGACGAGGTGGACCCGGGCGACACCATCACGTACACGCTGGAGGTCTCCAACCGCTGGGCCGAGGACGTCAATGACGTCGCGCTCACGGTGGACCTGGACGAGACGCTGGACGACGTGACCTGGACCTGCCTGGCCAGCGAGGGCGCCACCTGCCCCGCCGACAGCGGCACGGGCGATCCCTCCGCGACCCTGGACATCGGCTCCGGCGCCAGCCTCACCTTCGTCATCACCGGCACGGTCAGCTACTACACGGCCGACCCCCTGGTGGCGACGGCGACGGCGGCGATCACGGACAGCTACGTGGACCTGGCCCCCGTGGACAACACCGGGACGGTCTCGACCACGGTGAACGTGGTGGACGGCGGCTCCGACGGCGACGTCTTCCCCGACGACTATGACCTGGACGACGACAACGACGGCATCCTGGACTTCACCGAGCCCGCCTACGGCGATCTGGACGGCGACGGCACGGTCAACGAGGAGGACCTGGACACCGACGGCGACGGCGTCAGCGACACCTGGGAGGCCGGTTACGGCGACTACGACGCCGACGACGACGGCCGCATCGACGGCGACGTGACCGACGACGGCATCCCCGAGGCCATCGCCGAGGGCGACGGCACCATCGACTGCGCGGGCCCGGTGGACCTGCTGGAGAACGCGGGCTTCGAGGACCCCTATGTGAGCGGCTTCGGCTTCGTGGACCAGGAGAGCGTGCCCGGCTGGAGCACGACCGATCCCACGGGGGAGATCGAGCTCTGGGGTGTGGAGATGGGCGTCTCCCTGCTGGAGGGGGCCCAGTTCGCCGAGCTGAACGCCAACTACTCGAGCGAGCTCTACCAGGAGGTCGAGACCGAGGCGGGCGTGGAGTACGTGCTGGTCGTCGGCCACCGCGGGCGCGCGGGCGAGGACACGGCGCGCTTCCTGCTGGACAGCGTGGAGATGGACACCTATACGGACAACACGGACGCCTGGGGGGTCTACATCAGCACCTTCACCGGCACCGGCGCGACCACGCGCATCGGCTTCGAGGCGGTGTCCACGGCCACCGGCGACGAGAGCGTGGGCAACTTCTTCGACGTCATCGGCGTCTATGAGAGCTGCGACCTGCCCGACTGGGACGAGGACGGCACGCCGGACCACATCGACACCGACGACGACGGCGACGGGCTGCTGACCATCGACGAGGACGCCGACGGCGACGGCGACCCGCGCAACGACGACACCGACGGCGACGGCGACCCCAACTACCTGGACCTGGACGCCGACGGCGACGGGGTCACCGACGCGGACGAGACCGGCGTGTGGGGCACCGACCCCACCAGCGACGACACCGACGGCGACGGCCTCACCGACGGCGAGGAGATCTCGGACGTGGGCAGCTCGCCCACCGAGTCGGACACGGACGGCGACGGGCTCGACGACGGCGCGGAGGTGCTCACCCACGAGACCGATCCCACGAATTCGGACACGGACGGGGACACCCTCTCTGACGGCGAGGAGGTGGACGACACGGGCACCGACCCGCTCGACGCCGACACCGACGATGACGGGCTCGGCGACGCCACGGAGATCTCCGAGACCGGCACGGACGCCAACGACCCTGACACCGACGGCGACGGGCTCTCCGACGGCGACGAGGTGGACGTCTTCAACACGGATCCGCTGGACACGGACACGGACGACGACGGGCTCACCGACGGCGACGAGATCAACACCTACACGACCGACCCGCTGGACACCGACACCGACGGAGACACCCTCTCCGACGGCGACGAGGTCAACACCACCGGCACGGACCCCACCGACGTCGACACCGACGACGACGGGCTCAACGACGGCGACGAGGGCCCCACCTACGGCACGGATCCCACCAACGCCGACACCGACGGCGACGGGCTCACCGACGGCGGGGAGGTCGTGGACCACGGCACCGACCCCACCAACGCCGACACCGACGGGGACACCCTCAACGACGGCGACGAGGTCCAGGACTACGGGACCGACCCCACCAACACCGACAGCGACGGTGACGCGCTGACCGACGGCGACGAGGTCAACACCACCAGCACCGACCCGACCAACGCCGACACCGACGGGGACACCCTCTCCGACGGCGACGAGGTCAACACCACAGGAAGCGATCCCAACGACACCGACACCGACGACGACGGGCTCGGCGACGGGGACGAGGTGAACGGCTACGGCACCGATCCCAACGACACCGACACCGACGACGGCGGCGTGCCCGACGGGACCGAGGTGACGGACGGGACGGACCCGCTGGACCCGGCCGACGACGACACGGGCGCCATCGTCTACAAGGGCGGCTGCGCCTGCAGCAGCGCGGGCGAGGACCTCGGGCTGAGCGCGAGCCTGCTGGGGATCACGCTCGGAGCGCTGGTGCTGCGCCGGCGTCAGGCGCGCTGAGGGCGAGCCTCGCGGACGCCCCGTCCAGGAGGGCGTCCGCGATGGCCACCACCCGCCGCGCGACCAGGGGCTCCAGCCAGGTGCCCCGCACCCAGTCGTTGAAGAGGCCGACCGCGGGCCCGCAGACGATCTGATAGTCACGGGTCCGCCCGCGCGTCCCCGCCACGCCCCAGCGGGCGCTCATGTCCAGGTACCAGCGGAAGACGAGCGCCATGCGGTGTCGCGGATCCTCCTCGGCGAGCTGGAGCTCCTCCGGCCGACGCTGGGCCAGGTCCGCGGCGATCTCCGCCCAGACCTCGCTCATGGAGCGGCGGAGGATCGTGCGCTCCACCTGCCGGGCCTCGCCCTCGGGGATGTCCTCGATCCCCCGGTAGTGCCGGTAGAGATCGTAGATGTGCTCGGCGTTCTGGGCGAAGCGCGTCCCGCGGGCCAGCACCTGCACCCGGCCTCCGGTCTCGAAGCGGTCCAGGCTGGGCGCGGTGCGGCAGTCGGCCACCCCCGCCTCGGCCAGCATCTCCTTGACCCGGAGGCTGGTGGCGGCCTCCACGGCGGTCGCGTTGATGGTGCCAGTGACCACGAAGTCCGAGCCCAGGGCGAAGGCCGCCTTCAAGGAGGCCGGGTCGCCGATCTCCCCGGCCGCGCCGACGTGGATCCGCGCCCCGGCGGACGCGCCCTCCCGCGCGGCGAGGCGGTCTCTCAGGCGGAGCAGGCAGGGGACGAGCGCCAGCAGGGGCCAGCGCTCGGTGCGCCCCCCGGCGTGCGCCTCGGCGATGACGTCGTCCGCCACGGGGAGGCGCCGCGCCAGGGCCATCTCGGAGGCCGTGATCTGCCCCCGCGTGTGCAGGGCCTCCAGCAGCTCGCCGGGGGGCGGGCTCATCCAGGGCTCGGCGCTGTCCAGGTTGGTCAGGGCCACGATCAGCCGGTTGCGCGAGCGGATCTGCCCGTCCGGGCCGCGGGTGAGCCCGGCCACCTTGAAGCGCACCAGCTCCGGAGAGGGCGGCGCGGTGGCCCAGGTCAGCGCGCAGCGCAGGTCCAGCAGGCGCGCCAGCGAGAGCACCTCCTCCTGCTGACGCCGATCCTCGCCGTGCTGCGGCAGCGCGATCCCCGCGCGGAGGCCCGGCCCCTGGCTGGCCAGGGTGGCGATGTCGGCGCGGATGGTCTCCAGGTCCAGGCCCGTGGTGCCCAGGAAGCCGAGCAGCCCGCCCCGGGCGAGCGCGCCGACCATGGCGGGCCCGCTCACCCCATAGGCCAGGGGCCCGGCGGCGTAGGCGTCGCGCAGGCCATAGCGCGCGCGGAAGCTGGCAGCGCCGGGGAGGGCCGCGGGCTCCGCCGCCTCGGGCTCGAGCGGAATGAGCGCGTCCAGGTTGGGGCCGCCTGACCAGCTCACCCGCTCCAGGGCCTCGTGGCGCCGACGCTCCCAGACCACGCTGAGCGCCCCGTCCCGGACCGAGAGCCGCTCGCCCGCGCGCAGGCTGGCCAGGACGCGCCCGCGCCCGCCGAGCTCGAGGGCGCGCGCGAGGCCCCCGCCGGGGCCGGCGGCCTGCTCATCGTGACCGTCGGCGCAGAGACGGCGCGCGGTGCTGGCGCCGAGGAGGTTGGCGAGGCTCTGGAGATCGCGCATACCCGAGTCTACACGCCGCGGGCGCCCGAGATCCAGACAGGGTGGACGGGAGCGGCGACCGGGCGGCCCCGCGCCGACCCGGATAAGGGCGCCGGATGGAGCCTCCGATGAAGCGGATCCCTGTGGGTGTGCTGGGCGCGACCGGCATGGTCGGACAGCGCATGATCACCCTGCTGGAGCGGCACCCTCTCTTCGAGCTGGCCTGGCTGGCCGCCTCCGAGCGCTCCGCCGGGCGCCCTTACGCCGAGTCTGCGCGCTGGGTGCTCGACGAGCCCCTGCCCGAGCGCGTCGCGTCCATGCGCGTGGACCTGGCCGACCCCGCGCGCGCGCCGGCGGGGCTGCTGATGCTCAGCGCGCTGGACAGCGGCGTGGCCGGGTCGCTGGAGATCACCTTTCGGGACGCGGGTTTCGGCGTGCTGACCAACGCCTCGCCGCACCGCATGGACGCGGACGTGCCGCTGGTGATCCCGGAGATCAACCCGGACCACCTCTCGCTCTTGGACGCGCGAGCCGGCCAGGGATTCATCGTGGCCAACCCGAACTGCTGCGCCATCCCGCTGGCGATGGCCCTGGCGCCGCTGCACCGCCGCTGGCCCGTGCGCGCGCTGACCTGCGCGACCTGGCAGGCGGCCTCGGGCGCGGGCTACCCGGGCGAGCCCGCCTATGACCTGCTGGGCACGGTCCACCCCCACGCGGGCGACGAGGAGCAGAAGCTGGACCAGGAGCCGCAGAAGCTCCTGGGCGCCGCTGGGCTCCCCGCCGACTTCCGCGTCTCGGCCCGCTGCGTGCGCGTCCCGGTCCTGGACGGGCACCTGATCGGGATGAACGTGCGCCTGGAGGGCGACCCGAGCCCCGAAGAGGCCATGGAGGCCCTGGCCAGCTGGCAGGGCGAGGGCCCTCCCCTCCCCTCCTGCCCGCGCCCACCGCTGGCCCTCGCCGCCCGTCGGGATCGCCCGAGCCCGCGCCACGACGCCGGGGCGGGCGGGGGCATGGTGGTCACCGTCGGCCGCGTGGAGCGCTGCCCCGTCATGGGCCTGAAGCTCTACGCGCTCGCCCACAACGCGATCCGCGGCGCCGCCGGCGCGGCCATCGCCAACGCCGAGCTGCTGCATGCGACCGGACGCCTCTGAGGCCTCCCTGCTGTCCCGCTGGTCCCCCGAGAGCCGCGCGAAGCTGATCGGGCTCCTGGCCCGCCGGCCCTGGGAGCAGGACGCGCGCGTCGCGCCCTACGCGGTCTTCGACGCCGACAACACGCTCTGGAACGGGGACGTGGGCGAGACCGCGCTGCTGGCGCTGGCCCGCGAGCTCGCCATCCCCGAGGGGCTGGCCGGGCTCCTGCCCGCCGAGCTGCCCGTGGCCGCGCGCGCCGGTCGGCCCGCCGGGCGCTTCTTCCCCGCCGCCCGCTTCCGGGAGGCCTGGGGCGCGCTGCGCGCCGCCTGGGAGGCGCTGGCGCCAAGGCGACCGTTCGAGGAGCTCCGCCCGGAGGATCTGGACCTCGGAGGCCAACTCTCGGGCCAGCGCCGCCTGGTGGACGCCTGGCGGCTGCTCCAGGGGACGCTGGTGGCCACCCACGATCTGCTGGACGAGCGGGTGGGGCGGGTGGCGCTGGACCCGGGCGAGGCGCGGGATCTGGACGGGCTCCTGCCGCCGTGGAGCGCCGCCTTCTTCGCTCGGGAGGGTGGGCTGGGGACGGTGCGGACGGCGCCCGACGCAGCGGGCGGCTGGCGGCTGCTCGGGCCGCGCCTGCGGGACGTCGGCGCTGAGGGCGTGACGCTGGCGCGCGCGGGGCTGGCGGGCTGCTACACGCAGATCGCGGTGTGGGTGGCCTGGGGTCGCCGCCCGGACGAGCTCTTCGCGCTGGGCGAGCGCCTGGCGACGATGGGGCCCCCGCGGCGCTACCCCACGATCTACCTCATCGATCGGCACGACCGGCCCGTGCCCGCCCCCCTGCCCCTGGAGCTCCCGCTGCTGGAGGGCCCGCTGGGGGAAGAGCTCTTCGTCGGGAGCGGCGAGATGTCGCTGGGGGTGGAGCCGCGCCCGGCCATCGCCGAGCTGCTGGCCCTGCTGGAGGCGGGCGGGATCACGCCGCTGGTGGTGAGCGCGAGCCAGCGGGACATCGTGGCCGGGGCGGCGCGCCAGCTCTACGGGATCCCGCCCGAGCGGGCCACGGGGATGCTGCATGCGCTCGACGGCCAGGCGTATGGGCCCGAGCTCCTGGAGCCCGTCCCCTACGGCCTCGGCAAGGTGTACACCGCGCGCGCCGGCTGGCCCTTCGGCGAGGCCCGCCCGGCCCTGTGCGCGGGGGACGCGAACACCGACCTGGAGCTGATGGCCTGGTCAGGGGACACCACGGTCTTCCTGGACCGCGGCGCGCGCCCCCTCATGGACCTCGCGCGTCACCTCGCGCGCGAGGCCGCCGACCGGGTGGTGGTGGAGCGGCCCTTCGAGCGGGTCTGAGGACTACTCGCAGCCGGTGGTGGCGCCCGTGTCGTCCAGGATGGGCTCGCCGACCACGGTGATCGCGTCGGTGACCCAGGTGGTGCCGCCGTCCGACATCACGACCAGCGCGTCCACCGGACCCTCGACGGCGTCGGGGGAGGCGGCCACCGAGACGTAGATCTCGGTGCTGGTGATGACGAAGTCGCAGACCTCCAGGTCCCCGTAGAGCGCGACGTCCAGGACCTCGAAGTAGTCGCTGGCCGGGTAGGTCGTGAGGCTGGTCAGCAGGGTCTGGCCGGGGGCGATCTCGTCGGGCCAGAAGGTCCAGACGACCTCCTCTTCGCCCTCACCCTCGCCCTCGCCGCCGGTCTCACCCTCGCCCTCACCCTCGCCGCCGGTGTCGGGCTGGCCGGTCTCGCCCTCGCCCTCGCCCTCGCCGCCGTTCCCGGTGTCGCCCTCGCCCTCGCCCTCGCCCTCGGACGGGGTGCCGCCGCCGTTGCCGTTGCCGCCGGGCTGCTGATCCGGCTCGTCGGGGCCGGGGTCGGGCTCACTCCAGCCCTGCTCGTCGTGGTGCCGGTAGACGTCCTTCTCGTAGATGATGCAGCCGCCGAGGGTGCTGCCGAGCAGGGCGACGATCGCGAAGCGCATGGACTCTCCTTCTCCCCGTGAGTGACCCGTCCCAGGATTATGCCACCGGCCGGCGGCGCCCGCGCCGCCAAAGCGGACCGAGCAGCGCGGGCAGCCACAAGGCCGCTCCCTCCGCCTCTCCGCCGCAGCCGCAGCCGCCCTCGGCCTCGGACTCGGCCGGAGCGTTGAGGATCTCGTCGCACCGGCCGCCGCCGATGCCGGCCTGGGTGGTCCAGGCGTCCAGCGCGCCGGCGCAGCTCTGCTCGGCGCAGGCGGGCAGCGTGGCCTCCTCCAGGCAGGCGATGGGCGTCCAGACCCACCCATCCTCGCTCTCGGCGAGGTCGATGCCGTCGTAGAGGTGATCGGCGCAGATCAGGCCGCGAGCGCCGAGGCTCAGGCCGCAGACGACGGTGGGCAGGTCCGCGGAGCGATCCTCCCAGCCCTGCCCCCCGTCCTCCGACCAGAGGACCAGGCCCTGGTCGTGACCGAAGAGGAGGCCGTCGGGCAGGGCGACCACCGAGCCCTCGGCGGTGGTGTAGGCGTCCGTGGCGTAGACCGAGGCGAAGCTGAGCCCGCCGTCCTCGGAGCGGAGCAGGCGCGCGACCCCCGTGGTCTCCCGGGGGATGGCCCAGACCAGGAGCTGGTCGCCCTCGGCGTAGAGCACGCGCGGGTCCACGTCCCCGTCCGGCCAGGCGTAGCGCGCCTCCCAGGTGAGGCCGTCCGCGCTCGCGTAGAGGGCGGCGGAGAGGTCGGCGCTCTGGGTGGCCGTGGCCAGGAAGCCGCCGTCCACCGCCAGGATCGACTTGACGAAGACCCCCTCGCCGTAGAGGTCGGTGGGCGCGCAGACCCCGTCCAGGCAGCGGTAGATCCCGCCGGCCTCGGCCCCCGCCACCGCGGCCAGCAGCGCGTCGCCGTCGGCCACGAGGTGATCGGCGTAGGAGCTCTCGGGGACGCCGTCCAGGCTGGTGACCCCGCAACCCTGGTCCAGGACCACGATCCCGCCCAGGAGCCCGGCGGCGGCGCTCCCGTCCCCCAGGGCCTCGACGTCGTAGACCCGGGTGGCCCCCAGCGCGCTGTCGCAGATCCAGCGCCAGGAGCCCCCGCCGTCCGCGCTCCAGACCACGCCCTGGTTCGCCACCACGCCCCAGAGCTCGTCCGCGTCCGCGGGGGACGCCGAGATCGTGCGCAGCTCGAAGCTCTCGCCGTGGGCGAGCGCGGGCGCGGGCGCGAGCAGGGCGAGCAGCAGGGCGGCTCCCTTCCATCCCGAGTGGATGCGGTCCAAAGGTGTCCGCATCTTATCAAACACCTCAGCGCCGCGTTGCCCTCCCCAGGGGCGATGTTAATGCTCCCGCCCGCCTCCACCCGCCGCTGTCCACCCATCCTCGCCCCGGACCCCGCCCATGGCCGAGCTCGATCTCGTCGCGCTTCACGAGGCGACCCGCCGCAGGTACCTGAACTACGCGCTCAGCGTCATCACCTCGCGCGCGCTGCCCGACGTCCGCGACGGCTTGAAGCCGGTGCAACGCCGCATCCTGTACGCCATGTACCACAACCTGCGGCTGCTGCCCGACGGGCGCTACCGCAAGAGCGCGGCGGTGGTCGGCGAGGTGATGGCCAAGTACCACCCGCACGGCGACTCCAGCATCTACGACGCCATGGTGCGCATGGCCCAGCCCTTCTCGCTGCGGCACCCGCTGGTGGACGGGCAGGGCAACTTCGGCTCCATGGACGGCGACGGGGCGGCGGCCATGCGCTACACCGAGGCGCGGCTCACGCGCATCGCGGTGGAGCTGCTCTCGGAGATCGGCCAGGAGACGGTGGACTTTCGCGCGAACTACGACGGCCAGCACCAGGAGCCCATCGTGCTGCCCGCGCAGTTCCCGCAGCTGCTGGTCAACGGGGTGGAGGGCATCGCCGTCGGCATGGCGACCCGCATCCCGCCCCACAACCTGCGCGAGATCATCGACGGAGCCGTGCTGCTCATCGACCGGCCCGACGCGCCCATGGCCGATCTGCTGAAGAAGGTGAAGGGGCCGGACTTCCCGACGGGCGGGATGCTGCTCAACGACGAGGCGGAGATCCGCAGCCTCTACGAGACCGGCCAGGGCTCGCTCCGCCTGCGGGGCACCTGGACGACCGAGCAGAAGGGCCGGAAGCACCTCGCCATCCTGACCTCGGTGCCCTACGGCGTGGTCAAGAGCGATCTGGTCGAGCGCATCGGCAAGCTGGTGGAGGAGAAGAAGCTCCCGCAGGTCGTGGACGTGCGCGACGAGTCCACCGACGACGTGCGCGTGGTGCTGGAGCTGCGCGGGCCGGGCGACGCCGAGCTGGCCCTGGCCTACCTCTTCAAGCACACCCCGCTCCAGATCACCTGGCCGGCGAACCTGACGGTCCTGGTGCCCACCGCCACGGAGGGCATCGGCGAGCCGCAGCGCCTGGATCTGGCAAGCATCCTCCGCTACTGGCTGGACTTCCGCCAGGCCACCGTGCGGCGCCGCTTCGAGTACGAGCTGCGGCGGCTCAAGGAGGCCATCCACATCCTGCTGGGCTTCGAGAAGATCTTCGACGCGCTCGACGAGGCCATCCGCCTCATCCGCGCGGCGGAGGGGCGCCGGGACGCGGCCGACAAGCTGATGACCCGCTTTCAGCTCGACGACGTGCAGACCGACGCCATCCTGGACCTGCGCCTGTACAAGCTCGCGCGGCTGGAGATCCAGGCCATCCGGGACGAGCTCGCCGAGAAGCGCGCCCGGGTCGAGCAGATTGAGGCCATCCTCGCCAGCGACCAGAAGCTCTGGGAGGTCGTGCGGAACGAGCTGCTGGAGCTGAAGAAGCTCTACGGGGAGCCCCGGCGCACCGCCGTCGGCTCGCCCGAGCTGGCCGAGGTCCGCTACGACGAGGACGCCTATGTCGTCGCCGAGAAGACCTTCGTGATCGTCACCCGCGACGGCTGGATCAAGCGCCAGGGCAGCTTCACGGGCATCGAGAAGATCCGCGTGCGCGAGGGCGACAGCGTGGGCTGGCTGGCCAGCGCCCGCACCACCAGCACGGTGGCCTTCTTCACCGACCACGGCATGGCCTACGCGCTCAAGGTGGGGGACCTGCCCAGCACCAGCGGCCACGGCGAGCCGGTCCAGCGCCACTTTCAGTTCGGGGACGGCGAGCGCGTCATCGGCGTGGTGGTCTGCGACCCCATGGCCCTGCCCCGCGTGCGGCCGGAGATCGCCGCGCGCTACGGCGAGGAGGAGCCGCCCCCCCCGCACGGCGTGGCCGTCACCCGCCTCGGCCGCACGCTCCGCTTCGCGGTGGACGCCCACAAGGAGCCCACCACCCGCGCCGGGCGCCGCTACATGAAGGTGGAGGACGGGGACCGCGTGCTGACCGTGCTGCTCTCGGACGGCTCCGAGCACGCCTGCCTGGCCACGGAGCTCGGGCACGCGCTCTGCTACCCGGTCTCGCAGATCAACGTCATGCGCGGGGCGGGCAAGGGCGTGACCGCGATCAAGCTGAAGGACGAGGACCGCGTGCTCCTCTTCGCGCTGAGCACGGCGCGGGACGAGGGCCCCTCGGTGCGGACGCCCACGGGCAAGGTGGAGGCCGTGCGCCCCGCCGCCTGGGAGGGCAGCCGGGCCGACCGCGGCGGGACCATCATCAAGCGGGGCAAGCTGGTGGTCGTGGACAACCCCGTGACCCGCTACGATCTGCTGGCCCAGGCCGACCTCTTCGGGCGCCCGCCCGAGGCGGCCGACGAGGGGGAGGGCGCCGATGAGTGATTACAACGCCTCCAGCATCCAGGTCCTGGAGGGCCTGGACCCGGTCCGCAAGCGGCCGGGCATGTACATCGGCGGGACCGGCCGCGACGGGCTCCACCACCTCCTGCGCGAGATCGTGGACAACGCCGTCGATGAGGCCATGGCGGGCTTCGCCGACACCATCAAGGTCACGCTCTACGACAACGGGCGCACCGTGGCGGTGGACGACAACGGGCGCGGCATCCCGGTGGACCTGCACCCCGTCCACAAGAAGCCCGCGCTGGAGATCATCCTCACCACGCTGCACTCGGGCGGGAAGTTCGGGCAGGGCGCCTACTCCACCTCGGGTGGACTCCACGGCGTGGGCTCGAGCGTGGTCAACGCTCTCTCAGAGCGGCTGGTCGCCACCGTCAAGCGCGACGGCTTCGAGTACCAGCAGGAGTTCCGCCGCGGCAAGCCCAAGGAGCCGATGCGCAAGGTCGGCCCGGCCCGCGGGCACGGGACGCGCATCGAGTTCATGCCGGACGACGAGATCTTCGGCGACCTGACCTTCGACCCGGAGCAGATCCTCGAGCGCCTGGACCAGTGCGCCTTCCTCAACCGTGGCTTGAAGGTGATCTTCGACGACAAGGTCGGCCGCAAGCGCACGGAGCTGCTGCACGAGGCGGGCCTCAAGGACTTCGTCGAGCAGGTCATCAAGAAGGACAACACCCCGCGTCTCGCTGAGAAGGTCTTCCACTACGAGCGCGCCGCCGACCCGCGGCTGGAGGTCGCCCTCTGCTGGACGGAGGCCCCGCGCGAGCGCTTCCTGACCTTCGTGAACAGCATCCCCACGAAGGACGGCGGCACCCACGAGCAGGGCCTCAAGGACGCCGTGGTCAAGGCCGTGCGCAACTACATCGACACGCACGACCTCCCCATCCCCCGCGGGCTGCAGCTCACGGCGGAGGACATCCGCGAGGGCCTGGTGGCCATCGCCAGCGTCTTCATCGGGGAGCCGCAGTTCCAGGGGCAGACCAAGGAGAAGCTGAACAACCCCGAGGTCCGCGGCATGGTGGACGCCACCGTGCGCCCCGTGCTGGAGCAGTTCCTGCACGACCACAAGAGCGTCGCCGACGCCATCGTGGGCCGCGTCGTCCTGGCGGCGAAGGCGCGCCTGGCCAGCCGCGCCGCGACCGAGCAGGTCCGCCGCAAGACCCCGGGTACCCGCCGGCTGAACCTGCCCGGCAAGCTGGCGGACTGCGCGAGCTCGGACCCGGCGGCCTCGGAGCTGTTCATCGTCGAGGGCGACAGCGCCGGTGGCTCGGCCAAGCAGGGCCGCGACCGGGAGCACCAGGCCATCCTGCCGCTCCGCGGCAAGGTGCTCAACGCCGAGCAGGCGCGCCTGGACAAGGTGCTGGCCAACACCGAGCTGAACAACATCGTCTCCGCGCTGGGCTGCGGGCTGGGCAAGGACTTCGACGCGAGCGGGCTGCGCTACCACAAGATCATCCTGCTGATGGACGCCGACAGCGACGGGCACCACATCGCCACGCTGCTGCTGGCCTTCTTCTACCGGCACATGCGCCCGCTCATCGACGCGGGGCACATCTACCTGGCCAGCCCCCCGCTCTACCGGGTGGAGGTGGGCGGCAAGACCTGGTGGGCCCGCGACGAGCGCGAGAAGCAGAAGGTCCTCGCGCGCCTCCCCCCGCGGGCGAAGCCAGAGATCTCCCGCTTCAAGGGCCTCGGCGAGATGATGCCCAAGACCCTCTACGAGACGACCCTCTCCCCAGAGCGCCGTCGGCTGCTCCAGGTGCGGATCCCCGAGGGGGAACGCCTGGAGACCGAGCAGGTCATGAGCGACCTGCTGGGCAAGGACCCGGCGACCCGCGCCCGAGAGATCCTGCAGTGGATGGAGCTGGTCGAGGACCTGGACGTCTGAACCTGCTTTCAGATATGAAAGTAGGTTGAAATAAATTCTTTCACGCGGTAGCCTCTCTATCCAATGACGAGACAGATCGGGGAGATCCAGGTCCTCAAGGGCGACGAGGTGGTCTACATCCACCCCATCGGCGCCTTCGCGGTCATGATCGGACGGCGGCCGGAGAACGATCTGCGCCTCGCCGACGCGCGCGTCTCCAGCCATCACCTCGTGCTGCGCTGGTTCGGCGACCGCCTGCTGGCCCACGATCTGGGCAGCAAGAACGGCACCTTCATCAATGACGTGCTGGTGACGAACCCCACGCCCGTGGCCGATCAGGACATCATCCGGCTGGGGAGCGCGATCCAGCTCCGCATCTGCCTGCGCCCCGCGCCCCCCGGGCTCACGCTGGAGCGCCCCTACTTCGTCGTCACCGATCTGAACACGGCCGTGGTCTACCCGGTCCGCTCCAACCGTTTCCGGGTCGGCTCGCGCGCCGGCTCGGATCTGGAGCTGACCGACGGACCCGCCGTCGCCGCGACGATCACGCTGCACGACAACGGCGAGATCTGGCTGGGCACGGACGACGACGAGCGCCCCCTGCTGGCGGGCGAGCCCTTCGAGGTCGCCGGTCACCGCCTCATCCTCCGCGAAGATCCGGGCGGCCCGGACAGCACGGTGGAGGAGCGCAAGAACGCCCGCACCCGCTACCCCTACCGCCTCAAGGTGGACCTGGGCGCCCAGGGCGAGCCGGAGGCCACCGTCGAGGATCTGCGCCTCGGGGTGGTCCACGCCATCCACGCGGAGAACCGGGTGGCCCTGCTCTACGTGCTGGCGCGCCAGGCCCTGCTGGACCGCGACCGCGGGCGCGGAGACTCCGATCTGGGCTGGCTGCCCGACGACGAGGCGATGCTGGGCATCTGGGGCCGCCGCCGCGAGACCATCGGTCAGAACAATTACCAGGTCCTGCTGTGCCGGCTCCGCAAGGAGATCAACGACGCGGGGCTGGACGGCTGGTTCATCGAGAAGCGCGCCGGCTGCACCCGCGTCGTGCTGGACGAGATCCAGATCGTGGGCAACCAGCCCGGAAAATGAGGGCGCTGGGCTACCTTCTGCTCGCGGTCCTGATCACCTGGCCCCTGGCCCTCCACCTGGGCGACGCCTCGGTGGGCTTCCCCGGCGTGGACGCCGAGGACACCGCCACCCTGCGCGGGCTGGTCGCCGACTGGCTGCTGAGCCCGCGCCTGGAGGAGGGCGCGCCCCTCAGCGGGGGCGTCTACCACCCGATCGGATACCCCGTCTTCGGCCTGATCCCGAACCTGCTCGACCACCTGAGCGGCGCGCCCCTGGACTGGCTGCTGCCCTACCCCTGGTCGGACAACCTCTGGTGGCTCCTGGTGCTCACGCTCAACGGGCTGGCGGGGCACCGGCTGGGGCGGACCATCGGCGGCACGGAGGGGCACGGGTGGCTGGCGGGCGTGGCGCTGCTGAGCAGCGAGCCCCTGCTGCGCGAGGTGAACCTGCACCACGCACCCCAGGCCATGCTCTTCTGGGGTCCGCTGGCGGTGGAGTCCGCCCTGCGCCTCCGCGCGCAGCCGGGTCGGCGACAGGCCGTGATCACGGGGCTCTGGCTGGCGGGCGCGGGGCTCTCCTACTGGTACTACGGGTTGTTCCTGGGCGCGGGGCTGCTGCCGCTCCTCCTGCTGGGTCGCCCCCGGTCCCCGGGCGAGCCTGGGCGCCCTCCCCTCGCTGAGATCGCCCTGGTCTTCGGGGTCGCCGGGCTGCTGTGCGCGCCCTTCCTGCTGCCCATCCTGCTGGGGGTCGCGGCGACGGCGGTGAGCGGGGGCGGGAGAGTGCCGCCCCCCGTGGGCCTGCCCGACAGCTACGCGCTCATCGCCGAGTCCGAGCGCTTCGTGGCCCAGCACGGCAACGATCTGCTCTTCTGGTGGCGGGCGGAGCCCATCGACACCTCCAGCCGGATCGCCCTCACGCTGCTGGTCGCCGTGGGCCTCGCGCTCCCCCGCTGGCGGGATCGCGGGGCGCGCGCCGGCCTGCTGGTCATGAGCGCGCTCGGCTGCGGGATGCTCCTGGGGCCCTGGCTGCGCTGGGGCGAGGGCCTCGCCGAGCTCGGCGGAGAGGCCATTCCCCTCCCCTTTCGCTGGGTGGGCTCGCTCCACCCCGCGCTGGCGCGCCTGACCTGGCCCGAGCGCTGGGCCCTCATCGTCCCCCTGGGCCTGACCGCGCTCGCCGCCCTGGCCCCCCGCCCGCGCCTGCTGGCGGGGCTGATCCTGCTGGAGGGTCTCCTGCGCTCGGGCAACCTGCCCGTGCAGATCACGTCTTTGAAGCACCAGACCTGCTGGGCGGAGCTCTCCGGGGCCAGCGGGGCGATCCTGGAGCTCCCCCTGGCCCGCGAGGCGCTGGACGCCTCCCGACCGGGCGTTCACCGCCGCTTCCATGGCCGCCCCCTGGTCAACCCGCTGCTGCTGCCCCCCGGCGCCCGCCCGCCCGAGCGCTGGCGCACCTGGGCCCAGCAGAGCCCTTTGATGCGCTACCTGGAGAGCTTCGAGCGCGGGCGCAGCCCCGAGGATCCGGGCGCAGCGGCGGTGCGGGCCCTGCGCGCCGACGGGGTCTCCGCCATCGCCGTGGACGCCGAGCCGGGGGCCGTGCTGACCCGGGCCGAGCTGCTCCGCTACCGGGCGGGGCTGGGCCGCCACCTCGGCGCCCCCATCGATCTGGGCTGCGCCCTGGTGTGGTGGCTGGACACCGAGGCGCCCGCGCCGCGGGGGGTGGACGACGGCGACGCCTGGCGGGCAGAGGCGGAAGCCTGGAAGAAGCTCCATCCTGTCCCGACGCTGCCCACGCTCATGGCGGCCGAGGGGCCAGAGCGCATCGACTAGGCTATGCTGCACACGGGAGGATCCTTGGAGGGAAGAGGGACCTCGCGACACCTGAAATTCCGCGAGCCCCTGGGGCGCGGGGGCTTCGGGACGGTGTACCTCGCGGACCTGCGCGGCGGGCAGGGCCTCATGCAGCGCGTGGCCGTCAAGATCCTCCACGCGGGCAACCCCGACGAGTCCGAGGTCTCCGCGCGCCAGCGCGACGAGGCGCGGCTGCTGGCGCAGCTCAACCACGACCACATCGTCAAGGTCTACGACCTCATCGAGGTGGAGGGCCGCCCCGCCGTCATCATGGAGTACATCGACGGGGTGGACGCCGAGACCTGGGTGAAGCGCGGCGGACCGCTGCCGGCCCGCGCGGCGCTGCAGATCGTCTCCGGCGTGGCCAGCGCGCTGGACGCCGCCTACAACACCGAGAGCCCCGTCACCGGCCGCCCGCTCTGCGCCATCCACCGCGACGTGAAGCCGGCCAACGTGCTGATCAGCCTCCACGGCGCGGTCAAGGTGCTGGACTTCGGCGTGGCCCGCGCCGACCTGGACCGCGACGCGGAGACCCGCGACGCCCAGGCCATGGGCACGCTCGCCTTCATCTCGCCCGAGCAGTGGATGTTCGGCTCGATCACCTCGGCCGTGGACATCTACGCGCTCGGGCTCACCCTGCTGCGCCTGCTGACCGGACAGGTGGTGGAGCGCATCCCGCTCTCGCCAGAGAAGTACCGGGCGCGTGTCGCTGAGCTCGTGGGCCTGCTGGACATCGCCGACTGGCCGGCGAGCTGGCGCGCGGAGCTGCAGACGCTGGTCACCTCCATGCTGGCCTGGGACGCCGAGGGTCGGCCGAGCGCGCGCGACGTGGAGGAGCGCTGCCTCGCGCTCTCGGAGGGCGCGCCCGGAGATGGGCTGGCGGTGCTGGCGCGCAAGCAGGTCCCCAACCTGGTGGACGAGCGCCGGCGCCGCTACGGGCAGTCCTCGATCATCCTGCCGGGCGACGTCACGATGACGATGACCTCGGTGGTGCCGTCCACGGCCCCCACCCTGGCTCCGCGCGCCCAGCCGAAGGGCGCGGCCCGGCCCCCGCTCGGGCTGATCGTGGGCGGCGTGGCGGGCGGCCTGCTCGCCGGCCTCGCCCTGGTGGGAGCCGGCCTCTGGCTGGCCCTTCAGGAGCCGGAGGGGGGCGCGCAGGCGACCGCGACCACGACCGCGACCGCGAAGCCCGCGGTGGTCTCCGAGACGCGGCGCAGAGAGCCGACCAGCGCGCCGAGCCCCACCGCGACCGCGGCGGCCACCTCGACGGTGGCGCCGACCGCCTCGGGCGCCCCAACGACGACCGCGACGACCTCGGCGAAGACCAGCGCGACCTCCACCCCGAGCGCCGCGACCGCGACCGCGACCGCCACCACGGCGAAGACGGCAAAGACCGCGGACGCCGGGACCAGCACCAAGGCGAGCGCCGCGAGCGCGCTCCCCACCTTCCCCCTCACCGTCAGCTCGGTGCCCCTCGGCGCGGAGCTCAAGGTGGACGGCAAGGTCATGGGCTCGACCCCGGTGCGCGATCTGACCCTCCCCGAGGGCGAGCACCGGCTCGAGCTCACGACCTCCGACGGGCGCGCCTCCAAGAAGACCGTGCGCGTGGGCGAGCACACCCCGAGCCGCTACATCTGGCGGGCGGACGGGGACACCTGGGAATCTGGCATCTAGAATACTAGTATCCTGAGCCCAACACCAGCAGCGCCTCACCCGCCCCGCGGTCCACCCCGGGCACGCCGACCAGCAGATCGTCGTAGCCGTCCCGATCGGTGTCCCCTGCGCCCGCCACCGAGGTCCCGGCCTGCGCGTTGGCCACCCCGCCCGCCAGCGTGGCGTCGGCGAGGCTCAGGCTCATCAGGCTGCTCACCGGCCCGTAGAGGAGCCAGGCCACGCCCTCGCTGCTCCCCCCGCTCTCCTCGGCCGACGGCCCGCCCAGCAGCAGGTCGTCGTAGCCGTCTCCGTCCACGTCCCCGGCGCCCGAGACGCTCTCGCCCGCGCCGTCCCCGCTGGTCTCGCCCACGATCAGCAGGTCCGCCGAGGAGAACCCGCCGCTGCCGGAGATCCCGCGCGACCCCAGCACCAGCGCCGCCCCGCCCGCCGCGCTCGCCCCCGCGCCGTAGCCCGGCGCGCTGAACAGCATGTCCGCGTACCCGTCCGCGTCCACGTCGAAGCCCCCGGCCAGGGCCGCGCCCACGCTGTCGCCCGCCGCGGAGCCCCGCAGCAGGAGGTCGGCGTTGTCCGGGTCCAGGTAGCTGGAGCTCGGCGGCCCGAGGAAGAGGCCCGCGCGCCCGGCGTCGGCCACGGCGCCCCAGTCGAAGGACGGCGCGCCGACCAGCAGATCATCGTATCCGTCCCCGTCCGCGTCCCCCGCGCCCGCCACCACGCCGCCCAGCTCGTCCCCGCTCTCGCCGTAGATCGCGTAGTCGCCGCTCGCCGCGCCGGTGCTGGAGGGCCCGGAGCTGACGGCGACCATCCCCGTGGAGCTCCCCATATCCGTCGAGCCCGGCAGGCCCACCGCGAGGTCCCCGCGCCCGTCCCCGTCCACGTCACCGAGCAGGGCCACCGCGGTGCCGGCCTGCTCGCCCGCCGTCCCGCCGTAGAGCGCGAGATCCCACGATGAAGGCGAGTCATCCGTGGTGCTGCTGCCCTCCAGCGGCCCGTAGAGCACGAAGGCCGCCCCCGCGTCCGAGCCCTCCGTGTCCTCGCCCGGCGCGCCCAGCAGCACGTCGTCGTAGCCGTCCCCGTCCAGGTCCACGCCGCCGTCCAGGCCCAGCCCCAGCCGGTCGCCCCCCGTCCCGCCCACCACGCGAGCCTCAAAGGTGCTGTGCGCCGTGGCGCTCCCCGCCGCCAGCGACCCGGAGAGCAGGTAGACGATGCCCACGTCGGTCCCGCCGCTCGCCGCCGGCGCGCCCAGCAGCACGTCGTCGTAGCCGTCCCCGTCCACGTCCCCCGCGCCCGCGACCCGCGTGCCCAGCGCGTCGCGCGCGGAGTAGCCCGTGCGCGCCGCGTCCGAGGAGAGCGCCCCTTCCGGCCGGCACGCCGAGATCGCGTCCCCCACGCTGCCCGAGCATGCGTTGACCAGCCCGTCCTCGCAGACCTCCGAGGCGCCGGGGTAGCGCGCGTCCTCGCTGTCGTCGCAGTCCCCGCCCGTGGCCGAGTAGCCCTCGGCCAGGTCGCACAGCGGCACGTCCTCGGAGGAGAGGCCGTAGCCGTCGCCGTCGGCGTCCAGGTAGTAGACCTCCAGCCCCGTGGCCGAGGTGTCCAGATCGTCGGCCACGCCGTCGCAGTCCTCGTCCACGTCGGCGGCGTCGCAGACCTCGGTGGCCGCGGGGCTGATGTCCGCGTCCGCGTCGTCGCAGTCCGTCTTCGTGGGCACGTAGCCCGTGGGGCGATCGCAGGCGCTGGTGCTGCTCTCTCCGCCGTGGCCGTCCCCATCGGCGTCCCTGTACCAGGTGCTCTTGGAGCTCGCCGAGCTGTCCAGGTCGTCGGCCAGATCGTCGCAGTCCTCGTCCACGTTGGCGCTGTCGCAGACCTCCGGCTCGCCTGGGCTGCGGGAGGCGTCGTCGTCGTCGCAGTCCCCGCCCACCGTCACCGCGCCCGCGTCCGGATCGCAGGCCAGGAAGCTCGTGCCGTCCTCGCCGTAGCCGTCGCCGTCCGCGTCGGTGTACCAGGCGCTCGCGTCGCTCACCCCCGGGTCTGCGTCGTCGCTGAGCCCGTCGCAGTCCTCGTCCTCGTTGGCGTCGTCGCAGACCTCGGCCGCGTCCGGGTTGACGGCCGCGTCCGAGTCATCGCAGTCCCCGCCCTCGTCCACGTAGATCGCGGGGTGGTCGCAGGCGGTCCGCGCGCGCTCGGAGTCCCCGTAGCCGTCCCCGTCGGCGTCGCGGTAGCGCGTCAGCTCGCCGAGCGCGTCGTCGTCGTCGTCGTCGCTGAGCCCGTCGCAGTCCTCGTCGCGGTTGGCGTCGTCGCAGACCTCGGGGGCGCTGGGGCTCACCGAGCCGTCGGCGTCGTCGCAGTCGTCGGTGGTGGTCGCGTCCCAGGGCGCGGCGGGCTCGCACAGGCAGCTCGCCTCGTCCACCCCGTGCCCGTCGCCGTCGGCGTCCAGGTACCAGTCCGTGCACGACAGGGCGTCCACCGAGCTGGTGAGCCCGTCGCAGTCGTCGTCGTCGTCGGTGGCGCAGTCCTCGCTCACCCCCGGATGGACCGAGGACAGCGTGTCGTCGCAGTCGTCGTCGGAGCCCACGCCGTAGCCCGCGGCCGTGTGCCCATCGAGGTCCTGGTCGTAGTCGCTGTCCCCGGCGCAGTCGGCGTCCGTCCCGTCGTACCAGGCGTCGCTGGCCCCCGGGTACACCTGATCCTCGGCCACGCCGCCCGGGTTCGGATCGTCCAGATCGGATCCGTCCACGCAGTCGGTCCCCACGTAGCCCGCGCTGTCCGGGTAGAACATCGTGGCGTAGCCGTCGCCGTCCTGGTCGAAGTCCGTGTCGTCCGCGCAGTCCTGGTCCACCCCGTCGTACCAGGTCTCCGCGGCGCCGGGGTTCAGGTCGCTGGCCGTGAGCTCAGGGAAGCCGTTGAGCACGTCGTAGCCGATGGGCGGGCTCTCCGGGTCGTCCCAGCAGTCCCCCGCGCCGATGTGGGCGGGGAAGCTGGCCCAGTCGAAGCTGGCGGCGTAGGGGTCGGTGACGTAGCCGTCCCCGTCCTTGTCCCCGTCGTTGCCGTCGCAGTCCTGGTCGATGCCGTCGTACCAGGTCTCCTCCACAGAGGGGTCGGGCGAGATGGCCGGGTCCAGGTCGTCGCAGTCGTCCCCGCCGTAGTCCTCGTTCGCGTAGCCGTCCCCGTCCTGGTCGTAGTCGTCCCCGCCGTCGCATGCCTCGTCCACGCCTGTGTACCAGAGCTCCTCCGCCCCGGGGTAGGCGCTGGCGTCCTCGTCATCGCAGTCGTCCCCGCCTACGATCTCTGCGTCGTGCCCGTCCCCGTCCTGGTCGCCGTCGGGCAGCCCGTCGCAGGCCTGGTCCACCCCGTCGTACCAGACCTCCTCGGCGCCGGGGTAGCTGGCCGGGTCCAGGTCGTCGCAGTCGTCCCCGCCCTCGGCGAGCTCCAGCGCGGCGTGGCCGTCCCCGTCCTGATCGTAGTCGTCCTCACCCCCGCAGTCCTGGTCCACCCCGTCGTACCAGGTCTCCTCGGCCCCCGGGAAGATCTCCGCGCCGCCCGGCCCGTCCGCGTCCGGGCCAAGGGGCGCGTCCCAGCAGTCGCCGTCCGCCACCGTCAGCCCGTCGCCGTCCAGGTCCACCGGCTTGAAGGTGGTGCCGCAGCCCAGCAGGGCGAGGGTCAGCGCGGGCAGGCGGCGGGAGAGCATGGGCGTCCCCAGGGTCGGTGAGCGCAAGAATAGCGCACGCGGGTCCTCGCATGCGCTATTCTCCGCGGCGGGAGGGCTCCTGCACTTCACCCTGCTCACGCTCGCGCTGCTCGGAGAGGCCAGGGCCGCCTGCCCCGACCCCACCGCCGCCCTCGAGGAGGCGCGCCAGGCGGTGCTCGCGCTGGAGGATGAGAAGGCGAAGGCGGCGATCTCGCAGGTGGAGGCCGCGCTGGGCTGCGGCGCCTGGGTGCAGCCGGACCAGCTCGCCCAGCTCTGGCTGGTGGTGGGCGCGCGCGCCGCGCTGGCGGGCAAGGACAACGAGGCCAGCGACGCCTTCGCCGCGGCGGCGCGCGTGTCGCCCGGGCTCTGGGACGAGGATCTGGGGCCGGACCTGCGCCGCCGCTACGACGAGGCCAGCGGGCGCCCCACCCAGGCCCCCGGGGAGGTCCGCGTCAACCCGGACCCGGCGGGCCTCCAGGTCATGATGGACGGCCAGCGGGTGAGCCCCAACCACCTCGCCGCCGGGGGCCTCCACCTCCTCCAGATCGGCCCGCCCGAGGGCCCCGCGGTCTTCGCCCGCATCTACTGGCTGCCCGCCGACGAGCTCCTGGTCATCGACACCGGGCTGGCCCCGGACCTGGGCGCGAAGCTGGCCGCCGAGGCCGCCGCCCGCGGTCAGAGCAAGCTGTCCCCCGCGCTGGAGGCCGAGGCCAAGGAGCTCCGCCGCCAGGCCACCCGCGACTGGGGCGAGATCGAGGCCGACACCCGCTTCCCCGACGCCCGCGCCGAGCGGCTCCTGGCCGCCTACGTCAAGCGCTACGGCGAGGTCTACGTGGGCAAGGGCGGGAGCCGGACCCGCGTGGAGATCACGCAGGTCAAGGAGGCCCAGGGCCGGCTGGACGCGCTGCCCGAGGCCCGAGCCCGCCTGGACGAGCGCGAGGCCTCGGAGAAGGAGCTGGATCGCGCGCTGGGCAGCGAGCGCAGCGTCACCCGCGCGGCGGACGATCAGGACACGGCGCTGCTGCACCGGGTGGACCTCGGCGTGGGGGGCGCGCTGACCCACGCCGGCTCGGGGGACGGGGGCGACGGCTTCGGCGGGGCCGGGCTGCGCGCCGGGCTGGGGGTGGAGCTGCGCGTCCGGGGCGCGCTGGGCCTGCGCGCCGAGCTCGGCTACCAGGGCCTCGCCTCCGGGCCGGAGAGCCTGGACGTGGTCAACGGGGTGGAGCCGGTGGGGACCTCGCTCGGCCTGGGCTACGGGGCGCTGGGCGTAGCCTGGTCGCAGGGCGGGCTGGGCGCCTGGGCGGGCCCGGCCTACGCGCTGGGCGGAGGCCAGGTGGACGCCGCCTCTGCCTACGCCGATCCGACGGGGATGGGGCTGGTGGACGGCGCCCCGGTGGACACCCGCGTCCGAGCCGGCGGCCTGCTGGCGGGCGGGCGCTGGGACGCGGTGTACGCGGGGCCGTTGCGGCTGAGCCCGGCGCTCACGCTCGGGCTGCTCACCGACCTGGACCGCGCCTGGCCTACGGCGGAGCTGGGGCTGAGGGTGGGCTGGCGTCCGTAGGCGCGCCGCGCTCGAAGAGCATCAACAGGTAGTGGATGCCCGGGTGCGCGTGCTCGAAGATGCGCACCGCCCCGTAGCGGGCCGCCAGCCCGTCGGTCCAGGACCCGGTGGGCTCCATCGCCCCCTCCCGCCGATAGGCCGCCTGGAAGCGCGGATCGTCCAGCAGGGTCCGCTCCATGGTGGTCCAGGTGTGGAGGCTCGTGCCCCGCTTCGGCTCCTCGTAGCTCCGCCCGTCGGCCCGGAGGATGATCACGACAAAGCGCGGCGCGCGGTCCAGCACGTAGGCCGGATCGTAGGACTTCTCCAGGAAGAGCCCCGGGCTCTTCGCGACGTGGCGGTCGGTGAGCCCGCTGAGGTCCAGCACGCTGAGATCGGGGTTCCGGTAGCCCACGATCCCGATGTCCACGAGCGCCACGGTGTCCCCCGGGTCCCCGCGCTCGGCCAGCCAGGCGGCCAGCGCCTCGTGCCCGGTGGCGTAGCCCCGCGCCCGCAGGCGGATCTCCTCGTAGAGCTCCACCCCCGCTTGTTGCTGCAACGCAGCAGAGGCCGGCGCCGCCCCCAGCGCCAGCAGCGCGGCGATCCGCACCGGCAGCCTCCGGGCGAGCGTCCCGGTCCAGCCCAGGACCAGCAGCGCCGCCAGCAGCGGCAGGTAGGGCGCCGTGAGCCGGTGGCCGGGCATCCAGTCCGCCCCGGTGAGCAGCGGCGAGAGCAGCCCGAACAGCGTCAGGGCCACCGGCGCCCACAGCGCGCGCCGCGCCCGCAGCGCGCCCCCCAGCCCCGGCAGCGCCAGCCCCAGCCCCAGCGCCCCCAGGCACATGCCCCCCATCCCCGCCCAGAGGTAGGGCAGCGGCGGAATGCCGGCGAATCCCCCTTGCTTCGCGTAGTAGGTGTTGGGCAGCAGCTCCCCGTCGTAGAGGGCCGCGCGCAGGGCGAAAGCCCCCCCGAAGAGGAGCCCCAGCAGCGCCAGATCGGGCGCGAGGCGCCGCGCGGCCCCTCGCCAGCCCTCCCGCGCGGCCAGCGCGAGCCCTTTGACCAGCGCCCCCAGGGCCGCCAGGGCCATCCCCTCCGGCCGCGTGAGCCCCGACAGCCCCAGCAGCGCCGCCCCCCAGCGCCCTCCCCCGCCCGTCGACTCGCGCCCCACCGCCAGCGCACCGGCCGTCAGCAGGAGCGAGAACAGCCCCGTCTCCAGCCCGCTCACGGCGTTCAAGGCCAGACCCGGCGTCGCCGCGCACAGCCCCAGCACCGCCAGCGCCCGGAGCTCGCGCTCCCCCGGACCTTCCCCCTCCCCCGAACCCAGACCCTCGCGCCGCGCCAGCCCCGCCGCCAGCACCGCCGCCCCAAGCTGCGCCAGCGCCCCCAGGATCTTCGCCGCCACCGGCAGCGCCGCCGCCCCCACCAGCGGCCAGATCGCCGCCATCAGCAGCATCCAGGAGGCGTTGGTGTAGCCCTCGACCTGCTCGCCCGGGTTGAAGTAGGGCCCGCGCCCCATCGCCAGCGCCTGGCTGTAGCGGAAGGTGATGTAGGCGTCGTCGTTGACGTAGGCCCAGAATCGGCCCATCTGCGCCAGCAGCAGCGCGACGCCGAGGAGCGGGAGCAGGGGGAGGAGGCGACGCGGGCCGGAGGACATGCCCGCCGATTGGAGCACGAGGCCCCCTCCTCGCGCCACCGCGCCGGAGCTGCCGCCCGCATCCCTGCGGCGAACCCTCCGCTCTCAGGGTAAGGGTGAGGCCATCCCCCCTCCCCGCGTCCGCGCCGAGGCGCCCCATCCTTGAGCGAACCCTCTCCGCGCTGATCCTGATCCTGGCCCTCGGCGAGCCGGCCTGGGCGGGTGCGCCCGCGCCGCCCACCGTGCAGCTCCCCGCGGGGGAGCCGGTCGAGCTCTGGCGCGCGCCGCTCAGCCTCGCCGGCCTGAGCCCAGGCGACGGCCGCCCGGGGGTGGAGATCCTCGCCCAGGGGGATCGCTGGTTGATCCTGGCCTGGGACGACGCCGGGGTCGCCCGCGCCGCCGAGGTCGCCCGCCCCAGCACGCCGCGCGCCCGGGAGGACCTGGCCATGCTCGCCGCCAGCCTCCTGCGCCAGGTGAGCGCGCCCCCCGTCACCGCGCAGAGCCTCCCCGTGGCGAGCCTCCCGCCGCCGCCGCCCCCGCCGCCCCGGCCCGAGCCCTCCCGCGCCCCGCCCGCCGTGGTCCGCGCCGATCCTGCCCCCGTCGCCGAGCCCGCCCCCGCCGTGCCCCCGCCCCCAGAGGCGCCCGCGGCCCCCGCGCCCGCGGCCCCCGCGCCCGAGGCTCCCGCGCCCCCGCCCCCGCCCCCAGAGCTCGCGCCGGCACCCGCCCCGGCACCGCCCGCCCGCCCGAGCCTGCGCCTCTCGGTGGGCGCCCGCGCCCTGGCCAACATCCGCCCCTCCCAGTCCGCCACCGGCGGCGTCGTGGTGGCCCTGGACGCGCGCCAGGATCCACTGTGGGTGGAGCTGGGCCTCTTCGGCCTCTTCCCCAGCGAGCTCGCCCCGCTCGACGACAGCAACGCGCTCGGGCTCCGCGGCCTGGACAGCGGCGTCGGCTGGACCTCGGGCCTGGGTCCCGTGGAGTACGGCTTCGGCGGCGGGATCTCCGCGCTCCGCTACCAGTTCCAGGAGGCGGGCTACGCCGCGCAGACCGCCTGGGGCCCGGCCGTGCACGGGGACGCGCGCCTCGGGCTGCCCCTGCCCGGCCCCTGGGTCCTGGACCTCGGCGGGCGCGTGGGCCTGGACCTGCGCAAGCTGACCTTCGCCGACCCGGACGGCGACGACCCGGAGCTCTCCCGCCTCTGGATCTGGCCCACCCTCGGCGCGCGCTGGGCTCCCCCGTGATCCTGGTTGGGGTGATCGTCGGGGCGGTGATCAGAACCGGAGGGTGCGGGCAAGACAGGGCATGGTGAGCCCGCTGCGAGCCCCGCCCCCCGCCGACGCCCTGATGGAGCGCCTGCTGCCGCTGGTCGGGGCCTGGTGCGCGCGCCTGGCGCCCCCCGGCGTAGACGCCGAGTCCGCCGCGCACGACGCCCTGCTGGTCGCGCTGCGGCGCCGCGAGGATCTCCGCCCCGACGCCCCCGTGGAGCCCTGGGCCTGGGGGATCACCGTCCGCGTGATCCGCGCCCACCGCCGCCGCGCCTGGCTCCGCCGCTGGCTGCCCGGGGACGTGCCCGAGGGTCGCAGCGGCGCGGACCCCGCCCGCTCCGCCGAGCGCCGCGAGCTGGCCGAGCAGGTCCGCAGCGTGCTCCAGCGCCTCTCGGACGCGCACCGCGAGGTGCTGGTCCTCTGCGACGTCGAAGAGCGCGCCCGCGCCGAGGTCGCGCAGATCCTCGGGCTCCCCGAGGGCACCGTCGGCAGCCGTCTGCGGCTGGCCCGACGCGCCTTCCGCGAGGAGGCCACCCGACAGAACCTGGCCTTCGTCCAGGGCCTGGGAGGCGACGATGCCTGAATACCGCGATCTCCTGCGGGGCTTCCGCGACGAGACCGAGCTCACGCCCGAGGCCGCGCGCCGCCTGAGGCGCGCCCTGCAGGCGCCCGAGCCCCGCCCCCGCCGCGCCCCCGCCCTGGTCGCCGCCCTCGCCGCGGCGGGCCTGGCCCTCGGGCTGGGCTTCCCCGCGCTGCGCGAGCACCTCGCCCCGCCCCGCCCCATCTCCGGGCACCTGGCCACCGGCCCCCTCACCGGAGAGGTGCAGCTGGCCGTGGACGGCGTCGGCGAGGTGAGCGGCTCCAGCGCCGACCTCGAGCTCACCTGGCGGGCGGGCCGACTTCAACTCGAGGTGGAGCCCGACCAGGGCGTGAACCTCAGCGTGCGCACGGACGAGGGCGTCGCCCGGGTCGTGGGCACCGGCTTCGTGGTGCAGCGCGACGCGCTCGGCACCCAGGTCAGCGTCTCCCATGGCGTGGTCGAGCTCACCTGCGAGGGCGCCTCCCCCCTGCGCCTGCACGCTGGAGACAGCGGGATCTGCCTCCCCACCAGCGCCGCCGGCCGCCTCGGCCGCGTCCGCGCCCTCCAGGACCGCGGCGAGCCCCCGGAGCGCCTGCTCGGCGAGCTGGAGAGCGCGGTCACCCTCCCCGACGCGCAGGGTGACCTGGGCCAGGAGCTCCGCAGCGTGGAGCTGGAGACCCTGCTGAGGCTGGATCGCCGCGAAGAGGCGCTCTCCCTGGCCGAGCGCCTCTCCCGGGTCGAGGGCCCGCGCACGCTGGACGCCCACCGCGCCGCCGCTCGCCTCTACCTCTCCCGGCCCGCGGGGCCGGACTGCGCGGGCGCCCTCCCGCACCTGCGCGCCCTCGACAGGAACGGCCGGCTCGACGCCGACACCCCCTGGCTCAACCTCTGTGAGACGGAGCAAACACCATGATCCTCCTGACCCTGCTGGCGTGCGCGGACATCAAGTTCTCCCTCCATGACGGCCTGCTCTTCTCGTCCGAAACCGGGGCTGACTCAGGCTGGGAGAGCGGCGGCTGGGAGAGCGGCGGCTGGGAGAGCGGCAGCTGGGACACCGGCGGCTGGGGCGGAGGTGAGGGCGAGGGCGAGGGCGAGGGCGAGGAGATCTTCGGGGAGTACGGCGCGCACCAGATCCTCCCCTTCTCCATGACCTTCGTCGCCTTCATCCGCGCCGCCGACGTCACCGGAGACGGGCTCCTCGACGTGATCGTCACCGGTTCCTCGGACGGCTCCTGGAGCGTGGGGCAGCGGACCGTCGTGCTCGGTCAGGCCATCCAGCAGGCCGACGGCAGCTTCGTGGTGACCGAGCAGACCCTCGACGTGACCGGCGGGGCCCGGAGCTTCTTCGACGCGGGGGACGTGGACGGAGACGGCGCGGACGACATCGTGCTCGGGCACGTCGGCGGCTTCACCGTCTGGTATGGCGGCTCCGAGGGCCTGACGGAGGGCGAGACCTACGCGGACGCCTGGACCAGCGCGCTCGCCCTGGGCGACCTGGACGAGGACGGCGACCTCGATCTCGGGGTCATGAACAGCGATCTCGAGCTGGCGGTCTTCAGCAACGACGCCGGCCTGTTCACCGAGCAGGACCGCTTCGGGCTGGACTGGACCTACTCCGCGGACTTCGACTACTCGGACGTCGCGATCCTCGATCTGGACGAAGACGGCGCGATGGACATCATCACGCTCGCCCCTTGGAACGCCGACTCCGTCGCGACCCTGGAGGTCCACCTCGGGGACGGGGCGGGCGGCGTGGAGCACAGCAGCGTCCTCTATGACGAGATGAGCACGAACGGACCCTACCGCTTCGCCATCGGGGACTTCAACGGCGACGAGACGACCGAGCTCGTGTACGGCCACACGCGGGCCTCGGTCTCCACCCTGGGTTGGAGCGACGGCGCATTCGGCTCCACGGAGCGCTACCGGACCGAGTCCACCGGAGGGTGGCAGATGAGCGGCGACGTGGACGGGGACGGGGACGCGGACCTGCTGAACGCGAGCCTCTACGACTTCGAGATCCTCGTCCAGGACGGAGGCGAGCTCCACTCCCAGGGCCTGGAGTGGGTCACGGAGGTCGGCACGGGCTTCGTAGCCTCCCGGATCGCCGAGATGGGCGATCTGAACGGCGACGGCTGCCAGGACGTGGTCATGACCTCCTACCCGGACGGCGTGCAGCTCATCCCTTACCTCTGCGCCGAGGAAGAGGAGGTGGAAGAGGAGGAGGAAGAGGAGCTCCCCGGCGAGGAGCTCGGTGAGCTCGACAGCGCGATGGACACCGGCACCCCGGTCCGCCCCAAGACCGCCAGCGGGATGTGCTCCACCGGCCGCGACGGCGCCGCCACCTGGGCGCTGATCGGCCTCGCCTCCCTGGCCCTGGGCGCGCGGCGCCGGAGATAAATACTAATTAATATAGTCTACTGAGTGTCTCGCGGCTCCGACCCGAGCGGGCCGGGGTCCGCCCCCTCGAGCATCATCTCTTCACGAAGGAGCAAAAACCATGATCCTCCTGACTTTGTTCGCGTGTGCGGACATCCGATTCTCTCTGCACGGCAGCGCGCTCTTCTCCTCCGACACTGGCTCGGACTCCGGCTGGGACAGCGGCGGCTGGGACAGCGGCGGCTGGGACACCGGCGGTGGCGGCGGCGGCGGCGGCGGCGGTGGCGGTGGCGGTGGTGGCGGTGGTGGCGGTGGTGGCGGCGGCGGGGGCGAGGCCCCCGGCGAGTACGGCAGCCCCACGGGCATCGCCCTGAGCATGTACCAGGTGGGCTTCATCCGCACCGGCGACGTCAACGGTGACGGCCTGACGGACATCGTGGTCACCGGCCTCGCGCCGAGCTCCAGCAGCACGGCCTTCGGGGTCGCGCTGGCCCAGATCATCCAGCAGCCCGACGGCAGCTTCGTGACCGAGGAGGCCGACCTCACCGTGCTGAGCGGGATCCGGGCGCCCTTCGAGCTCGGCGACCTGGACGGCGACGGCGCGGACGACATGGTCCTCGGCCACCTGGACGGGTTCACGGTCTGGATGGGGGGCGAGGATGGCCTCACCGAGGACACGACCACCTCGGACCCGAGGACCAGCGCGGTCCACCTCGGCGATCTGGACGGAGACGGCGATCTGGACCTGGCGACCATGAACGAGGACCTGGAGGCCGCGCTCTACACCAACGACAGCGCCACGCTCACGGAGCACGCCCGCGTCGCGCTCCCCTGGGAGTACTCGAGCCTCTGGGACTACACCGACGTCGAGATCGGGGATCTGGACGGGGACGGCGCCGCCGACCTCGCGGTCCTGATGCCCTGGCAGGAGACCAGCGGCCACAACCTCGGGGTCTTCCTCGGGGACGGCGCGGGCGGGCTGGACACCGAGGGCGTGACCGCGAACCTGCTCACCAACCTCGGGCCCTACCGGCTCAACATCGCCGACTACAACGGCGACGGGGTGACGGAGCTCCTGCTCGGCTCCAACTTCGGGGCCATGGTGAGCGTGGACTTCACGGGCGACAGCTTCGGCGACACCCGGCTCTACCCCAACGAGGACGGCGGGCCGAGCTGGGTGATCACCGGGGACGTCAACGGGGACGGAGACGCGGACCTGCTCGTCGCCGACAGCTACAACCTCGAGCTGCTCGAGCAGGTGGACGGCGAGCTGGTCTCCAGCGGCCTCCGGCGCCTCGAGAACATCGCCTCCGCCGTCGCCACGGAGACCATCGCGCTGGGCGACATGGACGGCGACGGCTGCGAGGACATCATCGCCGGTGACTACCCGGACGGGATCCTGATCCTCCCCTACCTCTGCGCGGCCGCCGAGGGCGAGGAGGAGGAAGAGGAGGAGGAAGAGGAGCTCCCCGGCGAGGAGCTCGGCGAGCTCGACAGCGGGATGGACACCGGCACCCCGGTCCGTCCCAAGAGCGCGAGCGGGATGTGCTCGACCGGCGGAGACAACGCCGCCACCTGGGCGCTGATCGGGCTCGCCTCCCTGGCCCTGGGCGCGCGGCGTCGGCGCTAAAAGACTAGATCATCTAGCCAACTCAACCCCTCTCCGAGCCGGCCCTCAGCCGGGCCAGCTCGGCCTCCAGCTCCCGCACCCTCCGCTCGGCCTCCAAGGCCCGCTGCTCCGCCTCCTGGCGCGCCGCGGCTTCCGTAGCTGCCCGCTGCTCGGCCTCCTCCCGAGCCGCGGCCTCCGTAGCTGCCCGCCGCTCCACCTTCTGGCGCTGCAGCGCGGCGAGCGCCTCGTCCAGGAAGGCGTCCTGCTCCTTCGGGCTCATCGCCCGCCACGCCTCCGCGCTCGGGGCGATGGGGAGCTCGACGGAGGGCGCGGGGGAAGGGAGCGTGGACGTCATGAGCCCATCTTACCTCGCCGCGAGCCAGGCGGCGGCGCGCCAGACCGGGGCCTTCAGCAGGAGGGAGGCCGTGCGCGCGTCGTACTCGCCCCGGCGCAGGCGGCGCACCAGCTCGGTCTCCGACCAGATCATCCGCTGGGCGCGCTCGTAGAATTGGGGGTCGAGGTCCATGCGGAAGGCCAGCCGACCCCCGTTCGCCTCGGCCCATCCCGGCCGGTCCTCGATGCGGTCGGCGACCTCCTCGTAGAAGGCCGTGCCCTTCATCGGGTGGGCCACGCTCAGCAGCGTCACCTCCGGCGAGATGGCGTGGAGCATGGCCAGGGTCCGGTCCACGTCCTCGCGGGTCTCGCCGGGGTAGCCCAGCATCACGAAGACCCCCAGCTCGATGCCCGCCGCGCGCAGGAGCCGGGCCGCCCGGTAGATGTCGTCCACCGAGCTCTCCTTCTTCATCCGGTCCAGGACATGCTGGGCCCCGCTCTCGGCCGAGACGTAGACCCGATAGCAGCCCGCCCGGCGCAGCTCGGCGCACAGCAGGGGATCGAGCGTCTCCGGGCGGCCGATCACGTAGAAGGGCACCACCGCGTCCCGCTCGACCATGCGCCGGCAGAAGTCCAGCACCCAGCGCCGGTTGATGGTGAACATGTCGTCGGCGAACCAGATCTGGTCGGGGGCGAAGGTGGCGCGGAGCTGCTGCACCTCGTCGATCACGTCGTCCACCGAGCGGCGCCGGAAGGTGTCGCCGTAGACCTGCTTGCTGCACCAGGAGCAGTGGTAGGGGCAGCCGCGGCTGGTCACCACGCTCAGCGCGGTCTCGCCGTGGCGGGCTCGCCAGGCCTGGAAGTAGCGGTCCAGGTCGCGGCGCTCGCGGGCGGGCCAGGGGATCTGGTCCAGCGGGCGGATCAGCAGGCGGGGCTCCGTGCGCACCAGCCGCCCGTCCAGCCGAAACGCGATCCCGCGGACCTGCTGCAACGCAGCAAAATTCCACACCCAGCCGTTGTCCCGTAGGTGCTCCATCAGCTCGGTGAGCGTGCGCTCGCCCTCGCCGATGACCACGACCTCCACGCCCGCGTCCAGGTACTCGTCCAGGTACTGCACGGGGTCGGGCCCGCCCGCGACCACGCGCCGCCCCTCCTCCCGCGCCCGCGCGACCATCGGCTTCGCCACGGGTCGGGTCACCGTGTGGCCGTAGAGCCCCACCACCCGCGGGTCGAGCTCGGCGCAGACGGCGTGAAAGCGCTCCGGGCCGGGCTCGAAGGTGGCGTCGTACCAGTCCACCGCCGGGAAACCGTGCGTCCTCAGCCAGGAGACGAGGTACTGCACGCCCAGCGGCGGGAAGGGCCGCATCACCTCCTGCTCGCGCGGATCCAGCGCCAGGTGCCAGGCGTGGAAGAGCAGGAGATCGAGGCGCTCACGCATAGGGGGAGCATAATGGCTTCAGGAGGAGGCGGTAGAGGTGCCCAGGCGCGGGTCCCGTCACGTCGCCGCCCGCAGGTGCGGCAGCCCCCCTTGGGTTATCCTGGCCATTCGAGAATGCTCAGCCTTGCGAGGTGCGATCATGGACGTGCGTCGTGTCGTCTTCGGCGGTCTCCTCCTCAGCTCCGTCCTCCCCGCCTGCGGTGACAAGAGCCAGGAGACCGACCTTGGAGAGTGCCTGGACTACATCGCCTGCGCGGAGGCGACGGGTGAGCCCACCGCGACCATCGAGGCCATCTACGGGGAGGATGGGACCTGCTGGAACGACGAGGAGGACGCCCAGACCGTCTGCCGCGCGTACTGCACGGACGCCATCGAGATCCTCGCCGAGGCCTACCCGTCTGAGCCGGCCTGCGGCGGCTCCACGACGCCGACCAGCCCCTATGGCTGCACCACGACGCCTGTTGGCACGGGCTACTCCGAGGGTGATGTCGCTCACGACTTCACGCTGACGGACCAGACCGGCGAAGACGTCAGCTTGTACGACTACTGTGGCGCCGCGGTCGTCCTGGTCTTCGAGGCCGGCTGGTCCCCCACGGCGTCGGACTCCATGGACCAGGTTCGACGCTGGATGGACGACTTCGGCGACGAGACCTTCATGGTCCTGACCCTTATCGGGGCGGACGAGGACGGGGAGAGCCCCACAGAGGAGTACGTCGCCAGCTTCGCCGAGGAGTACGACGTCTCCACGCCAGTGCTCGCGGATCCCGGCACCGAGGTGTTGCAGGACTATTTCGCTGGGGGTATCCCCACCTTCGTCCTCCTCGGCTCAGGCGCCGAGATCATCGCGATCGAGCTGGAAGGGATCCCCGACGAGCAGATCGAGGCCGCCTTGCCTTAGACCTGCTCGGGGTTCGCGACCCGCGCTCGGGTGCCCTCAGGCCTCCGCCTGCGCCCTCGTCATCGCGCGGCTGCCCATGTACAGCAGCCCCGCCGCGATCAGGCTGGCGATGGGGGCGCTCATCAGGGCGTAGCGCATGTTGCCCGGCGCCTCGGCCACGCCCAGCGCGTCGGAGAGGGCGCCCACGCCCAGCGGGGCGAGCCCGTAGCCGAGCGCGTTGACCACGAAGAAGTAGACCGCGATCCCGAAGCCGCGCAGGCGCGGGCCCACGATGTCGTGGACGTCCGCCGCCGCCGGCCCCAGCCAGGCGAGCCCGAGCCCGGCCAGCAGGAAGAAGCAGACCTGCACCATGCCGACCGAGCCCGCCCAGATGAGGCCCAGCCACAGCGGCGTGCAGATCAGCGCCAGCAGCGCGGTGAAGCGCATGCGCCCACCGGGGCCGTGCGACCGGAAGCGGTCCGCCACCGCCCCGCCGAAGCCCGTCGCCAGCCCGCCGGAGACGGCCATGCTCAGCCCGGTCAGGGTGCCGACATCGGGCAGGGGCATCTCCCAGAAGCGGACCAGGAAGCTGGGGATCCAGATGCTCAGACTGTTGGCCGCCACCGCCAGCATCGCGTAGCCGAAGACGTGCCAGTACAGGGGCTTCGCGCCCAGGAGGGCCCGCGGGTCGGCGCTCTGCTGCGCGGAGGCGCCCTCCGTCGCGCCGCGGGCGGGCTCGGCGATGAGCAGCACCAGCATCGCCAGCAGCACGCCGGGGAAGCCCAGCAGGTAGAAGGCCCAGCGCCAGCCCAGCTCCTGGCCCAGGTGCGCGCCCACGAAGAAGGCCGCCGCCGCCCCCAGGGGGATGCCCGCCGAGTAGATGGACTGCACCGTGCCGCGCCGCTCCTTGGGGAACAGGTCGCTCAGCAGGCTGGTCGCCGCCGGCCCCAGGGTCGCCTCGCCCACGCCCACCATCACGCGACACAGGAAGATGCTCCAGAAGTCGCTCGCCAGCCCGGTGAGCCCGCTGAACACGCTCCAGGTCACCAGGCCCGCCGCGATCATGCGCTTGCGGTTGACCCGGTCCGCCATCCGCCCGAAGGGCACGCCCAGCAGCGTGTAGAAGAGCACGAAGGAGGTGCTGCCCAGCGCCGCGAGCTGCAGGTCCGAGAACTGCATCTCCTTCTTGATGAGCGGGAACAGGATGAAGATGAGCGTCCTGTCCAGGAAGTTCATCAGGTAGACCACGCACAGGAGCGCGAGCGCGAGCCATGCGCGGCCAGAGACGGAGGGAGCGGCGGGGTTCTCGTTCATGTTGCGATGCAGCATAGTAGGAATGCTGCATCGCGTCAAGCCGCGACCGGCGCCCTCCGCGAGCGCCGCCACAGCCACACGGTCAGCACGAATCCGATGGCCGAGAGCACCACCAGCGCCGGCACCACCCAGGCCAGGATCACGCCCAGGAAGGCGGCGATGTCCTCCAGCACGCTGAGGACGGGGTTGGCGATGGTGCCCGTCAGCGCCGAGCTGACCACCCGCGCCTTGGCCTTGGTCAGGTGGATGCCCTCCGCCGCCACGCCGCCGGTCACCAGGCCCAGCACCACGGCCAGCATCGGGTCGAACTCGGTCACCACGCTGGCGGTGGCCAGGGTGGCGGCCACGGGCTTGACCACCACGCCCGCCGCGTCGAGGGCGTGGTCTACCGCCGGGATCTTGTCGCCCAGCAGCTCCGCCAGCACCGCCACCCCGAAGCAGAGGGCGGCCAGCGGCGTGCCCAGCCAGGCGAAGGCGGCGCCCAGCTCCACCTTGCCGAAGTACGCCAGCAGCGAGAGAGTGAACAGGGGCAGGAAAGCCCGGATCCCGCAGGTCGCTGCCAGCGCGAGCCCCATCAGGATGGCGAGCGCCTGCTCCAACATGGCCTGTGCCTCGAGCCCGGTGACCGCGTCCATGCACACCTCCGCGCTGCTGTTACGGTTCCTGAACCCATGATATTGCAGACCCTTCCTCGCGCCCTCTTTCGGTGACCCATGACGCCCGAACAGCACCTCGCGCTGGCCCTGGAGGGCCTCGGCTTCAACGGCGACCCGGAGATGGCGCGCACGCCCGCGCTGGTGGCGGGCCTCCTGGCGGAATTCCAGCCTCGGACGCTCCCTCCCCTCGAGGTCCTGGCCAGCGAGAGCCACGACCTGCTGACCATGCGCGACCTGCCCTTCCACTCGCTGTGCGCCCACCACCTGCTCCCCTTCTTCGGGACGGTGAACCTGGTCATCCGGCCCGCCGGGCGCATCACGGGGCTGGGCGCCCTGGCGCGCACGGTGGAGGTGCTCGCCCGCCGCCCGCAGCTCCAGGAGCGGCTGGCGGCCCAGATCGCCGACACCGTCCTCGAGGCCCTGCGCCCGCGCGCGGTGGGCGTGCGGGTGATCGCGCGCCAGATGTGCGTGGAGATGCGCGGCGCGCGGGCCCCCGCGACCTTCGAGGTCAGCGCCCTGCGCGGGCAGGAGGACCCCGCCGTCGAGCGCGCGCTGCGCGGGGCCTAGCCGAGCTCGAAGAGGTTGATGCTCCGGCTCCCCTGGATGGGGATGCGCCCGAGGAGCTGGGTGCGCAGCTCCACGTTGCGCGAGCCCACCTCGGTGAGCAGCACGCGCCCGCGGTGCGCCGAGAGGTTCATCATCCAGCGCGCCAGGTAGAAGGGCCCGCTGAGCTCCCAGCCGTTGGGCGGCCGGCGCGTGTCCGGGTGGACGCGGGCGATGCCCGGCGCGACGCCCGCGCTCATGCGGTAGCCGGCGCCCAGGGTGAGCTTCTGCAGCGCCTCGGCGGCGTGGACGGCCCGGCGCACGGCGTCCTTGAGCCCGGCGCCCGCCTGCCACACCACCAGCATGGAGCCGTCTCCGCGCTCCCAGATCTCGCCGCCGCTGGGCGCGATCACGCCCTCCCAGGCGCGGCCGAGCTCCGCCAGCGTGGTCCGCGGCGTGGCCAGGGCGCGGGGCGGGGGCGCGGCCTCCACGCTCAGCACGACCAGCACCGCGGGCGGCACGGCGCGGCTGGAGATCGCGGGCTTCGCGGGGTTCTGCGAGGCGTTCCGCGTGTCCTGACCGGCCTCGCTGGCCTCTTTCACGTAGGCCGCCAGCTCGTGGTTCGTGGCCCGGTGCCCCTCGCGCACCAGGATGCTGGACAGCTCCTCCAGCATCTCCACGGCGCTCTGGAAGCGGTCCTCCGGCGCGCGGGCCAGGGCCTTGAGCAGCAGCCACTCGACGTCCTCGGAGAGCTCCGGCCGGTAGGCCCGCGGGCTCGGGACCTCGGCCCGCCGCACGCGCTCCAGGGTCTCGTCCTTGGTGCGGGCCTTGAACAGGCGCCGCCCCGTCATCACCTCATAGAGCACCACGCCCAGCGAGAACAGGTCGGTGCGCACGTCCAGCGCCTTGCCCTCGACCTGTTCCGGGCTCATGTAGGCGTGCTTGCCGCGCACCACCTCGTGCTTGGAGCTGGCCTGGAAGGCCGCGCGCGAGATGCCGAAGTCGGTGAGCTTGACCTCTCCCGCGCCGCTGACCAGCACGTTCTGGGGGCTCACGTCGCAGTGGACGATGTGGAGCGGGTGGCCGGTCTCGTCCTTGCGCGTGTGGGCGAACTGGAGCGCCTTGAGCACCTCGCCGCCGATAAAGAGGGCGAGCGGGATGGGGAAGGGGCCCAGCACCCGGGCGCGGAGCAGCAGGCGGGCCAGATCCAGGCCCTGCACGTACTCCATCGCCATGTAGTAGTCGTCGCCGACCGCGTCGAGCTCGAAGACCTGGACGATGTTCGGGTGCTGGAGCTGGACCGCGATCCGGGCCTCGTCGATGAAGAGCTCGGTGAACTCCTGGTTCTGGGCCAGCCGGTCGGCCAGCTTCTTGATGACGAGGATCTTCTCGAAGCCCGCGATGCCGCGCGCGCGCGCACGGAACACCTCGGCCATGCCGCCGCTGGCGATCTTCTCCAGGAGCTCGTATTTTCCGAAGGTCTCAGGAGGCGCGGGGTCGGCCACGAGGCTGCTCCGTGTCGTGCGCGGGATGATAACCGCTCTCGGAGGGCACGCCGAATGGACCCGACCCAGCCTGCCCCGAAGCCGGCCTCCTCCCCGCTCGGCGACGCCGACCGTCTCGCGACCGACGCGGCGCGCGTGGGCTTCGACTGGCCCGACCTCGACGGCGTGATGGCCAAGGTCCGCGAGGAGCTCGCCGAGCTCGAGCACGCCCTCGCCCACCGCCAGGGCCTCGCCGACCCCGCCGTCCGCCACGAGCTCGGCGACCTGCTCCAGGCCCTCTGCAACCTCGGCCGCTGGGCCGGGACCCCGGCCGAGGCGGCGCTCGAGGAGGCGAATCGGCGCTTCGCGAGGAGATATGCAGCGATGGAGCAGATCGCGGCGGAGCGGGGATGGAGGCTGGACGGGCTGGAGGCGGAGGAGCTGGACGGGTTGTGGCGGGAGGGGAAGAGGAGGGAGGGATAGGGAGAATCGGGATCGCGGGAGGGAGTCGGGATCGGCATCGGCATCGGCATCGGCATCGGCATCGCGGGACGGCATCGGCATCGGCATCGGCATCGGCATCGGCATCGACATCGGCATCGACATCGGCATCGGCATCGCGGGACGGCATCGACATCGAAATCGACATCGGAATCGGAATCGACATCGGAATCGGAATCGCGGGACGGCATCGGCATCGGCATCGGCATCGTGGGCCGGAATCGGCGATCTTCTCCGAGTCTCCCCTCATCCGGCCTTCGGCCACCTTCTCCCAGAGGGAGAAGGGGAGGGTTTGGACATTCGTGCTCTCGCATCAGCCTGAGGAGTGGCCTTCACTCTTCCCCTTTCCACCAAGAGAAGGCGAGGGTCTGGACATTCTCGTGCTCGCATCTGCCTGAGGAGTGGCCCTCACTCCTCCCCCTTCCACCAAGTGAAGGCGAGGGTCTGGACATTCTCGTGCTCGCATCAGCCTAAGGAGTGGCCCTCACTCCTCCCCTTCTCCCTCCGGGAGAAGGTGGCCGAAGGCCGGATGAGGGGAGACTCGGAGAAGATCGCCGATGTCGATGTCGATGCCGATGCCGATGCCGTCCCGCGATGTCGATGTCGATGTCGATGTCGATGCCGATGTCGATGTCGATGCCGATGCCGATGCCGATGCCGATGCCGATGCC
>CAZTOW010000022.1:0-145044 GCA_964615375.1 uncultured Enterobacterales bacterium | reverse complement strand
GAGCAGGAGCGCGTTAACATACGCGCTCCGAACGGGATGCGGGGAGATAGCGACAGCAGTCGGGCGTTGACGTGTCCATGAAGTATCGAACCCCAGGAAACGCCCGACTGTGAGCTATCGACCAGCAAGAAAGCGCCAAGGCGCGACCGGGGGTCGCGTCTTGGCGAGGCGAAGGAGCCCGCGCCTAAGCGGCGTTGAGGCCCGAAGACGAGGGCGCGCGCATGCGGATCCCCTCCATGACCCGATCGAGGGCCCAGCCGAAGCCCTGGTCGTCCTGACCGGGCGGGAGGCGGGCGCCCCGCAGCTCGAAGCGGACGTAGCCCTGCACGGTGGAGATGGTGTAGCGCGCGCCGTGGAGCGCATCGACGCCCGCGAGGCCCATCGCCCCCATCGCCTGCCCGAGCCGCTCCATGACCGTGTTCCAGGTCGGGGAATATGGCATCGCCGACCAGTCCACCGGGGCGGCCATCAGGAACTTGATGTGGCTCGGGTTCCGCAGCGCGTAGGAGCGCCAGCGCCAGGCCCAGGCGCGCAAGAATCCCTCGGGATCCCGCGTGGGCATCTCCGGCTCCAGGCTGTGCAGCACCTCAGCGCCCGTGCGCTCCAGCACCTCCAGGACCACCGCCTGCTCCAGATCGCTGGAGCCTGCGACGTGGTTGTAGAGGGAGGGGGTCCTGAGCCCGAGGCGGTTCGCCACGTTGCTCAGGGTGACCGCGTCGGGTCCACCCTCGTCCAGCAGCGCCATCGCCGCGCTCACCACGTCTTCGCGCTTCACGGTCCGGCCCTTCGGTCTCGCCATCCCCGTCCTCCTGGAGGTCGCCCCGTCTTCAGGTCGTGCAGTCTTCAGGTCGCGCAGTGTACAGAGCTCTGGCAGGTCGCGCCACTTTCTCCTAGATTCCGATGGCGAGGTGGATCGACCCCACCTCGCCCCCCCAGCGCCTCCGCGCGCCCCCGCTGTAGTACATGCGGAGCACCCCGCCCACCGCGCGCGCTTCGGCGCTGTACAGGCAGGCGGGACGGCCCTGATCGCCGCCCCGCAGCGCGGGAGCTCCCCCGAGGGGCCGCCAGCGCAGCCCGTCCGCGGATCCGAGCGCGCGCACGCTCGCATGCGTTCGCCCCTCCTGGTCCTGGGTCAAGGGGCACTGAAAGCCGATGAGGCCATCCTCGACCGGCAGCACGCTGAGGGTGCCTGCGGCCAGGCGCGCCAGCGGGTCGCCCGGTTCCGGGCCGAGCAGGGGCTCTCGCGCGCAGGTGAAGGGGCCGTCCAGGCTCTCCGACTCGGCCACCCCGATGGATCGGCTCACGTCGCGCCCCTGGTCCTCGAGGCGAACGCGCCCGGCGCCGAAGTAGAGGCGCAGGCGTCCCCCGAAGCGCAACAGGCGGGGCGAGCCCAGCGACTCGCCCCCCTCGCGGTGCCAGGGCAGGCAGGGGCGCAGCAGCGTGCGCGGCGCGCTCCAGCGCTGAAGGTCGACGGAGCTGCGGATCTCCAGGTGGGTGACGGCGGCCCGCCAGGGCAGGTCGCGGGTGGAGACCGCGTAGAGCAGGTGGTAGCGCCCCCCCTCCTGGACCAGGCAGGGCTCCCGCCCCTCGGGGACGACGGGCTCCTCGCGCCCGGACCAGCTCACGCCGTCATCCGAGACCCGGTGGACGATCCCGCGCCCGGAGCGCCCGAAGAGGTGCCAGCGCTCGTCGGGGGTCTGGCCGGGCGGGAGGAAGGTGGGCTCGGCGAGCGGAGGCCCACGCGAGCCCAGCAGCGGGTTCTGCGGGTGATCCACCCAGCGCGCGGCGGCGATCCCCGCCAGGCAGAGGCGCGGCGGCGGGGCGCCGGCCTCGGGGTGCCAGGGGAGCGGAGGTGAGCGCGGGGGCAGGGCCATGAACTATTCTAGCATATTCCGCACCACTTTGCCCGCGCTCAGTCCTTGGGAGCGTCGGCCTTCAGCTTCTCCAGATCGCCCTCCAGCGCCTTGATCTTGTCGGCCTGGGCCATGGCGACCTGCGCGGCCTTCTCCGCCTCGCTCTTCTTCGCCTCGGCGGCGGCCTTCGCGTCGCCGGCGGCCTTCTTCTGGGCGGGCTTCTTCGCCGCGGCCAGGGCCTCGTCGGCGCCCTTGAGCGCGGCCTCGGCCTCGGCGCGGAGCGCGTCGGCGGCTTGCTGGAGCGTGGCGAGCGTGGCCTTCTCCGCGGTGATCTGGTCCTCGAGGGCCTTGACCTTCGCGCGGTGGGCCTCACGGGCGGCGGCGGCCTCGACCACAGGCTTGAGCTTCGCGAGCCCGTCCTCGAAGTCCTTGCCCACCGCCGCCTCGATCTTCTTCTTGAAGAGCTTGCTGATGCCCTTCAGCTTGCCCTCGGTGTACCAGGTCACCGTGACGGGGCTGGAGCCCGCGGCGGCGATGTAGCCCTGGTTGGCGGTCTTGGACTTGCCGAAGAAGAGGTCGTAGTAGGCGGTGGTGCCCTCGACCTTCGTGAACACCATGCGCCCGACGCCCAGCTCGGGGCCGTCCCAGCTCATCTCGTGGCCCACGGTGCCCGGCTCGCCCTTGTAGGACCAGACGCTGGTGGGATCCTTCTCCTTGTTCCAGGGGGTCCACTGCTGCCAGTTGGGCAGGCTGCCCGTGTAGCGGAAGACCTGATCGGCGGTGGCGTCGATCTGGATGGTCTCGCTCGCCACCCAGTGGCCCTTCTTGGACGGCGTCTGCGTCGCCTCGTCCGCGCGCGCCACATCACTCACCGTCACGCTCGCGCCCAGCAGCAGCGCGCCCAGCAGCAGCGCGCCCAGCAGCATCGAACCCAGCTTCCGACTCATGTTGAACCTCCAGGAGAGCCCTGAACCTTAATGAGATCGTTTCACCGCGGCAAAGCCTGCGAGGGCCACGCGAGCGTTATGATCACTTGAATTGCGAGAGGTGTGACCATGCGGACCTTGCTCCTCGTCCTCGCCGGGCTCGGCCTGGCCGCGCCGGCCCCCGCCCCCGCCTCCCCCGCGCCGGCGGACGATCCGATCGCCCAGCGCGGCGAGCAGCTCTACCGGGCGGCGAGCTGCGTGGGCTGTCACTCGCTCCCCGACGGCTGGCCGAAGCGGGGCGAGCCGGTCCCGCTGGCGGGCGGACGGGACGCGCCCACCATGTTCGGGACCTTCTACGCGCCGAACATCAGCGTGGACGTGGAGACGGGCATCGGCGCCTGGACCGAGGAGGACTTCTTCCGCGCCATGCGCGAGGGGCGATCACCAGAAGGGCGCATCTACTGGCCCACCTTCCCCTACATGGCCTACACGAAGATGACCGACGAGGATATCCACGCGCTCTGGGTGTACCTGCGCTCGCAGCCGGCCGTGAAGAGCGAGGAGCGCGAGCACGAGCCGAAGCCCATCTATCGGCTGCCGGGCCTGCTGCGGATCTGGCGGGGGCTGGAGTTCCGCTCGGGCCCCTACGAGCCGGACCCCAGCCAGAGCGAGACCTGGAACCGCGGCGCCTACCTGGTGCAGGCGGTGGCCTACTGCGATCAGTGCCACACGCCGCGCGGGCGGACGGGGCTGATGCAGCGGCGCCGCTATCTGGCGGGCGGGGCGAACATGGGCAAGAGCGAGATCCACCCCAACCTGACGCCGCACCCCACGGCGGGGATCGGGAGCTGGTCGGAGGCGCAGATCGCCAGCTTCCTGGCGACGGGGCAGAAGCCGGACGGGTCCATGGCCTACGAGGAGTGGATCATGGCGGAGAAGGTCGTGGACAGCTACGCCTGGCTCTCCGAGGAGGACCGGCTGGCCATCGCCGCCTACCTGAAGAGCGTGGAGCCGGACGACTTCGATCCGAGCACGCACCGCTGGTGAGCAGGCGGCGTGTGGCATAAACGCGGGCCATGAGGCTGGGGCGAGCAGGGTGGTGGGTCGCGGCGGCGGCGGCGCTGGGGGGCTTCGTGGCCCTGGCGCTGACGCGACGCCTGAACTTCGACGAGCCGCTGGCGCTGCGGGCGGGGTGGCTGGCGCTGGGCGGCGTGGACGCGCGGCCCGCCTTCGTGATGCCCTGGACGCTGCTGATGGGGGCGCTGGGACGGACCCTGGAGGACCCGGGCGCGGTGATCCTGGCCTGCCGGCTGGCGGCGCTGGGGGCGGTGCTGGGGAGCTGGGGGGTGGCGGCGCGGGCGGCGGGCCTGCGGGGGGCGGGGCTGGCGGCGGGGCTCACGCTCACGCTCTGCCAGGCGACCTTCCTGGTCCATGGGCTGGAATTCCGGTATGACGCCGCGATCCTGGCCGGGCTGCTGCTGGGGCTCGCCGGGCTGGTGGAGCGCTCGCCCCGAGCGGCGCTGGGGCTGGGCGCGGCGGCGGGATGGCTGGCCCTGCACCACCTGAAGGGGGCCTTCTTCGGGGTGGGCCTGCTGGGGCTGGCGGGCCTGCTGCGGGGGCGGGACCTGAGCTGGCGGCGCGTGGGGCTCGGGCTGCTGGGGGTGGGAGGAGCCTGGGCCCTGACGCTCACGGCCACAGGGCTGTGGGGGAGCTGGATCCAGTCCCAGTTGGAATTCGTGCGGCTGGCGGGGAGCGGGCGCGCCGACCCGGGAGAGGCGCTGACGCGCTGGCTGCTCCGCGATCTCGGCTGGTGGGCGCTGGTCGGGCTCGGGCTGATGGCCTGGGCGCGCCGGCCGCGGGAGGCGCCGCTGGAGGAGCGGGCGCTGGTCGGGCTCGGGCTGCTCACGGCGGGCTTCCCGCTCCTGCACCCGCACCCCTGGAGCTACATGCTCGCCCTGCCCGCGCCCTTCTTCGCGCTGCTGCTGGCGCGGCGCTGGGAGGGGCTGGCCCCGGGGAGGACGCGGGCGCTCGCGGCGGGGGCGGCGCTGCTGTGCCTGGGGGCGCAGATTTTTCAGGGAGGATCGCCGTTCACCCAGATAGGACGCGGGCTCCGCGCGGATCTGGACGACACGGTGGCGACATTGCGCGCGGCCCGACGGGGGCTGGGCGAGGAGACGGCGGCGCTGGACCCGGCGGGGCTGCTGTGGTTCGCCCGCCCCTGCGTGAGGGACTGGTACCTGGACACCCTCTTCGCGCAGGGCCTGGAGGACGGCTCCTGGATGCCCGAGCTCTCCGAGGGCGAGCTCCCCGCGGACTGCGCGGTGGTGGTGGACACCTACCGGCTGGGGATGCTGCCAGACGCGGTGGAGGCGGAGATCCGCGCAACCTACGCGCCCGCGGGTCCGCTGCTCCTGCGGCCGGGGGCGGAGGGCCTCGACGGCCTGCGCGCGGACCCGACGCTGTCGGGGCGGACGCTGGAGAGCTACAAGTAGGGCTGGACTACCACCCGCAGAGCTGGGGCTGGCGGGCCTGGAGCGCCTGGTCGAGCGCGGGGTGCGGGAGGGCGCCGAGCCAGGGGGCGACGCGCTCGGAGCGGGCGGGCTCGCGGCAGAACTCGGCGCTCCGGCCGCTCTGGACCAGGAAGGGCCCCAGCTGCTCCAGGAAGAGGGCGGCGCCGGCCTGCTCGCAGCGGCGGGCGTCGGCCTCGGGCAGCGGGGCGCAGACGGAGAGGTCCACCGCGGCGCGCGGGCCGAAGAGGCCCTGGTAGAACATGCGCCAGTAGCGCTCCTCGATGTCGGTGTCCTCGGCCAGGGCCGGGGCCCAGCGGGCGTAGGCGGCGCTGGCGGCGGGCAGGGCGTCGGCGAGGGTGGCGGGCGTGAGCCCCTGGCTGAGGCGGGAGAGCTCGTTCATCCAGAGGTGCATGCCGCAGTCGTCGCGGAAGGCGCCGGCCAGGCGGCAGAGGGCGGCGGCGCGATCCGGCTGGTTGCGCCGGGCCATCATCTCGGCGCCTTCGAAGTGGCACTCGTCCCGCCAGGCGCCCTCCGGCACTCGGGCGCACCAGAGCGCGGGGTCCTGCCGCGTGCCCTTCGCGCTCTGGATCGCGATGACCAGCGCGCAGTCCCCGGCCAGGTCCGGGTCGGCCAGGCTCGCGCACACGCCGAGGGCCTGCTCGGGGTCGGTGAAGCCGTCCCGGAGGAGCTGGGCGTAGCGCTCCGTGTCGGTGGCGACCCGGGGCGGCTCGCAGGCGAGCAGGAGGAGAAGGACCATCCGGCGACTGTACCGCGGGCTCCACCGCCAACGAGCGGCGGCCGTGATAGCCTCGACACATGACCTCGAGCGCAGAGCGGCTCCTGTACACGACGGAGGCGGAGTTCTTCGCCATCCCGGAGGACGACCGCTTCCACGAGCTGCTGGCGGGCGAGCTGGTGCGCAAGGCGATGCCGTCGGGGCGGCACGGGAGCTCCCAAAACCGCGCGGGCAGACTCCTGGGAGGCTTCGATCGTAAAGGGGACGGGCGCGGCTCCCGCGCTTCCCGGATCGCAGCCCGGTGGAGATCGCCCCTGACTGGACCTGTGAGATCCTCAGCCGCTCCAACGCCGTGCGAGACACATGGGACAAGGTTCAGATCTACCATCAGGCTGAGATCCACCATTACTGGATCATCGACCCCGACCGCGAGACCCTGCGCGTCCACCGTTGGACTCCAGGCGGCTACCAGGTGATCCTGATGGCGGGGCGCGCCGAGACGGTCCGGGCCGAGCCCTTCGAGCTCATCGAGATCGGGGTGGCCGACCTCTTCGACGATGAAGGATGATCGTCACGCCTCCGCCATGAAGGCGCGTTAAGGCCTGGGGTAGCGGCGGAGGCAAGATGCGCGCTCCTCTCTCTCTCGCCCTGGCGTCAGCCCTGGCGCTCGCGGCCTGCTCGGACACCTCGCTCAAGGTGGTGGCGACGGCGCCCACGGCCTCGCTGCTCAGCCCGACCGACGGGGACGGCTTCGTGCAGGGCGAGGAGACCGTGACCTTCTACGGGCAGGTGGGCGACGAGGAGCAGACGCCCGAGACGCTCACGGTGCTGTGGCTGAGCAACCAGGACGGGGCGCTGAGCGACCTGCCGGCGGACACGGCAGGGACGAGCATGTTCGAGCTCCCCGCGTCGGCGCTCTCGCTGGGGACGCACACGATCACGCTCTCCGTGTCCGACGACGACGGGCTCAACGACACCGACGAGGTGAGCCTGGAGATCCTGCCGGCCAACGGGCCGCCGGAGGTGGCGATCACCTCGCCCGAGGACGGGGCCGAGTTCGACGCGGGCGCGCTGATCACGCTCACCGGGCAGGCCAGCGACGCGCGCACCGAGGCCGCGGAGCTGCTCTACGAGTGGGAGAGCGACACGCTGGGCCTTCTGGACAGCGGGACGCTCAGCAGCGCGGGCGAGACGACGTACTCCACCGACGCGCTGGCCGAGGGCGAGCACACGCTGACCCTGCGGGTCACGGACACGGACGGATTCGCCGAGGAGGCGACGGTCCACCTGACGGTGAACCACGTCAACACGGCCCCGGAGGCGGAGATCCTCACACCAAACGGCTCGGGCGAGCGCGTGGGCAGGCTGGTGACCCTCGAGGGCCAGGTCTCCGACGCTGAGGACGCCGAGGACGCGCTGCGGGTCTCCTGGTCCTCCGACCGGGACGGCGAGCTCTGCGCGGGCGGGCCGGACAGCGGGGGCGGGACGAGCTGCAGCGTGGACACGCTCAGCGTCGGCGTCCACACGATCACGCTCACGGTGGAGGACGCGGGCGGGCTCCAGAGCTTCGCCAGCATCGACTTCGAGGTCTACGAGGAGAACACGCCGCCCGGCTCGCCTGAGATCGCCGTCACGCCCGCGGAGCCCACGACCACGGACGCGCTGCGCGTGGAGATCCTGACCGACGCCACCGACGAGGACGGGGACGCGGTCAGCTACAACTACCAGTGGTACCGCGACGACGCGCTGATGAGCGGCTACACCAGCGCCAGCGTGGACGCCGCCCGCACGTCCAAGGGCGAGGTCTGGAAGGTGGAGGTCACCGCCACCGACGGCGAGGACGAGGGCGCCCCCGCCACCGCCGAGGTGCTGGTGCTCAACACGCCGCCGAGCGTGGACGCGGTGGCGCTCAGCCCCGACGCGCCCACCACCCTGGACACGCTCACCTGCGCGCCCTCGGGCTGGTCGGACGCGGACGGGGACGAGGAGGGCTACACCTACGCCTGGGAGGTGGACGGGCGCGCGGTCTCCGGGGCGACGGAGAGCACGCTGTCCGGCGCCTTCGAGAAGAACCAGGAGGTGGTCTGCGTGGCGACCCCCTGGGACGGCGAGGCGGCGGGAGACCCGGTTCGCTCGGACGCGGTGACCGTGCTCAACTCGCCGCCGGAGCCGCCGGTCATCGCCATCGACCCGGAGTACCCGGTGACCGGCGACGATCTCACGGTGGTCGTGAGCGTGGCCGCCTCGGACGCCGACGACGACCCGCTCAGCACCACCTACGTCTGGTCCAAGGACGGGGTGGTCTCCACCCGCTACACCACCGCCACGGTGCCCGCCTCCGCCACCACGCTGGAGGAGACGTGGGAGCTCTACGTGGTGGTGGACGACGGCGACGAGAGCGCCACCAGCGAGACGGTGAGCGTGCGCATCTGGCCGGACGCGGGGGATCTGATCGTGACCGAGATCATGCCCGACCCGGACGTGGTCTCCGATCAGCGCGGAGAGTGGCTGGAGATCTACAACACCACGGACATCGACATCGCTCTGGACGACCACACCATCGAGGATCTGGACTACGACATCGCCGCGCTGGACGGGCTGAGCATCGGCGCGGGCGAGCACCTGGTGGTCTGCGTGGAGGACGACCCCACGCAGAACGGCGGGGTGACCTGTGATCTGGAGGTGCGGCGGCCGAGCTACGGGACCTGCAGCGGGACGGACTGCATGCTGCTGGGCAACACCGACGACGAGGTGCTGATCGTGAACCCGGCGCTGACGGTGGACGAGGTGCAGTACAAGGAGAGCTGGGTGAACGCCGGGAAGGCCACCGGGCTGGACCCGGACCTCTACGACGACGTGTCCAACGACAGCAAGGCGAGCTGGTGCGCACAGTCCACGGCGATCAGCTCGGGCGGAGACAAAGGAACGCCCGGCACAACCAACGACGGGTGTTGAGTCGGGCTCTGAGATCCTGTAGGGTGAATCTCGGAGAAGCACGACCATGGCACGTACCCGTCAGCCTGAGCAGGACGTCAGCAGCAACGATCGCGTCCAGGACGCACAGATCAGCCCATCGCTCGCCAATCCGCTGAGCTCGGCGGCCGGGCTGCTGGGCAACTCGGCGATGCTGGGGATGATGTCGATGGTCCCCGGCGCCGGGATGCTCGGCGCGCTGGGCGGGGTGGCGGGCGCGGCCCTGAGCGCGGCGGGCTCCACCGCCAGCCAGACGCCCTATGTGGACATGAACCAGGCGGACAAGACGAAGCACCTCGTCACGCTGATGGAGGACTCCCGCGGGCTGCTGGACGCCAACAAGGTCAGCGGCCACATGGAGGCGCAGCTCGCCGGGATCATGGGCAACGAGGGCAGCCGGAACCTGCGACGCAAGAACCTGAGCGACTCCTTCGTGGGCCAGGCGAAGGGGCTCAGCACGAAGCTCAAGGGCGTGGATCTGACGGCGCTCCAGGCGGACCCGGCGAAGCTGGAGAAGTTCTCGGCGGGGCTCACCGAGGAGCAGCGGCACCTCTTCGATCAGGTCAAGTCGGGCTCGCTCGATCTCGCGGCGCTCGAGAGCAAGGACCCGGCGGTGAAGAAGGCCGCGGTGGAGCAGATCACGGAGGCGGGCATCAACCTGCGGGCCAACCAGTACGACGAGATGACGAAGCTGATGGCGAAGCAGAAGGAGGGCCCGCTGTCCAAGCCCGAGACGGCGCGGCTGACGGCGCTCAAGAGCCTGGGCGGGGCCAAACAGATCGGCATGGCCGGGAAGATGGGCGATCTCGCCGGCATGTCCAAGGAGCGCTTCGCCGAGATCTACAAGGAGGGCCAGCAGCGCTTCGAGCCCGCCCAGTACAAGGCGCTCCGGGCCAGCTACGAGAAGAACCTGGCCGCGCGCAAGGACCCGGAGAAGGGCTTCAAGATGAGCGCGGGCATCGGCAGCTTCGACGTGACGAAGGACATGGAGGGCCAGCTCGGCACCAACTACGACCTGATCGCGGACATGGCGACCAGCTACGGCACGGCGCAGATCATGGGCGCCTACGCCCAGCAGGGCCTCTTGAAGGCCAACGGCGCCGACGGGACCTCCCACACCTTCACCCTCGACGAGATGAAGCGCAGCGCCGACCGGCTCACGCCCAGCACCGAGGACGTGCAGATGCAGCTGGCCTTCATGAACATGAAGGGCGTGGACATGACCAGCAAGGACATGACCGCGGGCACCATCGCCCAGAAGTACAACGGCTCCAAGCCGGGCACGGACCTGTACAACCAGTACGTGACCGGGCTGAACAGCCGATCGTCGGCCTACCTCACCGAGAAGGCGGCGCGGAAGAAGAAGGCCTGAGAAAGCCCCCTCTTCAGAAGCCCTCCAGCCGGAGCTCCGCCATCTCCGTGGGGCGCTCCGGGTCGTCCAGGTCGAAGACCACCCAGGCCCGGTCGGGGGTCTCCGGGTCCTGCCAGAGCCCCTCGGCCTTGTCGGTGACCGGCCGCCCGTCGGCCTCGGTGAGCAGCGCATAACGCGCCTCCCCGCCCGAGATCCGGCCCAGCGCCACGCCCAGCACCGGCCCGTCCTCCACGGCGTCCGGTGAGTCCTCGGCGGCGGCCAGGTAGAGGATCCCGGCCCGCCCCGGCGCCGCGTCGGTAAAGGTCAGCGCCACGCCGCCCACGCGCCCCAGATCCCAGCCCTCGACGTCCTGGAGCGGCGGCGGCGCCTGCCGCGTGTCCTCGAGCCAGCGGAGCAGCGCCTCCGCCTCCAGCCGGACGCTCGCGTTCACCGGGAGCCGCCCCTCCCGCGGCGCGCCGTTCCCGCGGTTGAACAGCCTCAGCCAGGGACCGTCCCAGACGGCGCCCTCCACGTTGAGCTCGCTGCCGGCGAAGCGCGCCTCCGCCTCCAGCGCCCGGTAGAGCGGCCCCGCGTCCAGCAGCGTGATCTCGGGAGCGCTCCCGCTCAGGCCCCGCACGGCCAGGATCCGGTCCCGCCCCGGCGCGCTGCCCGAGCCGAAGGCCAGCAGGCCGTCCGGGATCGGCACCGCCGCCTCCAGGTCGAGCTTGTCCATCTTGTTGCCGCGGCCCTTGTCGAACTGCCGCTTCCCGCCCGGCCCCTCGGGGAGCGTGAGCGCCGTGAGCCTGCCCGCGCCCGGATCGTAGAGGCCCAGGAAGTTCGCGTCATCCTGGATGATCACGAGCCGGTCGCCCACCCGCACCAGGGCTGAGCCGCTGCGCGCGTGGTCCGGCCGGTCCAGGGCGGGGTCCGCCCCCTCCGCGTAGAGCAGCGGCCAGCGCCGGAGGATGGTCGCGCGCAGGCTCGGATCGAGGACAGCCCGGCCCACCTCAGCCTCCCTTCGCCAGCGCGACGATCTCGTCGGCCAGGGCCCGCGCCCGGGTCAGCGCCCGCGCCTCGACCTCGGCCAGCCCCTCGGCCTCGCCCATGCGCAGCGAGATGTCCACATAGAACTTGATCTTCGGCTCCGTGCCCGAGGGTCGGGCCAGCACGCGCCCGCCGTCGGCGAGGTCGAAGGCCAGCACGTCGCTGGGCGGGAGGTCCAGGGCCGTGACCTCGCCCGTGCGCAGGGTGGTGGCGCGCCCCAGCGAGACGTCCCGCAGGCGCACCACCTCGACCCCGCCCAGCACCAGCGGCGGCGCGGTCCTCAGACGCCCCATCATGGCCCGGATCTGCGCGCTCCCGTCGAGGCCGGGCAGCGTGAGCGAGCGCTGGGCGCTGCCCACGTAGCCGTAACGCCGGTACACGCCCTCCAGGTGCTCGAGCATCGAGCGCCCCTGCTGCCGGCACCAGGCGGCGAGGTCCAGCATCACCAGCGCCGCGCTCAGCCCGTCCTTGTCGCGCACCGTGGCGCCGACGGTGTAGCCGAGGGCCTCCTCGAAGCCCATCACGAAGTCGCCGTCCCAGGCGATGGCCTTGTTGGCGATCCACTTGAAGCCGGTGAGCGTCTCGGCGTAGGCCGCGCCGTGGACCTCGGCCATGCGCGCCAGCAGCGGGCTGGAGACCAGCGTGGTCGCCACCAGCCGCGGCCGGTCCCGCCGACCGTGGGTCAGCAGATCGTCGGCCAGCAGGAGCCCGATCTGGTTGCCGGTGAGCGCCTTCCACCCGCCCGCCCCGTCGGGCACGGCCACCGCCAGACGGTCAGCGTCCGGGTCGTTGGCGATGATGAGCTCCGCCCCCTCGCTCCGCGCCGTCGCCATCGCCAGGTCCAGCGCCCCCGGCTCCTCCGGGTTCGGGAAGGCCACCGTGGGGAAGGCCCCGTCCGGCTCCACCTGGGCGGCGACCGGGATCAGCGGCGCGTGACCGCTGGCGGCGATCAGGCGCTGCAGCGGCGCCCAGCCCACCCCGTGCATGGCGGTGTAGACCGCGCGCACCGAGGGCAGCCCCGGGTGAACCCGGCAGGCGAGCACCCGGGCCTGGTAATCCTCCCAGGCGGCGGCGGGGACCGGGTGGACGAGGCCCTGGGCGCGGAGCCCGTCGAGCTCCGGCGCGCGCACGTCCGCGGCCGAGCCGACCCGGTCAATGGTACGCGAGATACCTGTATCGTGTGGGGGAATGATCTGCGCGCCATTTCCCCAGTACACCTTGTAGCCGTTGTCCTCCGGCGGGTTGTGGCTGGCCGTGACCATCACGCCCGCGGCGGCCCCCACGAAGACCACGCTGTGCGCCAGGACCGGGGTGGCGACCACGCCCTCGTGCAGGTAGACCGGGATGCCCAGACCCGCCAGCACGCGCGCGGCGTCCTCGGCGAACTCCGGGCTGCCGCGGCGCCCGTCCCGCCCGATGACCACCCCGCGGGAGACCGCGTCCGGCACGGTGTCCAGCAGGTACTGGCCGAGCCCGGCGCTCACGATGCGCACCAGCGCCCGGTTCATGTTCCCGGGCCCCGGGCCCAGGCGCCCGCGCAGCCCGGCGGTCCCGAACTCCAGCCGCGCGCCGAAGGCCGCCTGCAACGCCACCATGTCGCCCCGCTCCAGCAGCGCGTCGGTCATCGCCGCCGTCTCCGGATCGGGGTCCGCCGCCCGCCAGGCCCGCGCCACCTCGATGAGCGCCGCGCTCAGATCCTGCCCCATCGGTCCTCCTCCTCGCTCGCGCCCCAGCACTTATCGCGGCGCCGCCGGGGAGGGAGGGCTCGCCCGGACGCGCGCGTGATAGGCTGTCGGGCGCGACCGAGGGCGCTGGCATGGCAGACCCCACAGGTGCAGACGAGACGAGGCCGCTGCCTCGTCCGAGCTCTGACGTGCCCGCCGGGGAGCGCGCCTCGGGGCCCGGACGGAGGGGCGCGCGCGGCGAGCTCCGCCCGGGGGCGCGCGTCGGCCGCTACGAGCTCGAGCAGGAGCTGGGTCGCGGCGGGATGGGGGTGGTCTGGCGCGCCCGGGACGTGCAGCTGGGGCGGATCGTCGCGCTCAAGACGCTGCGCTGGGAGGCGGAGGAGGACGAGCAGGCCGCGCCGCGCCTGGTGCGGGAGGCCCGGACGGCCTCGCAGCTCCACCACCCGGGCATCGTCGAGCTCTACGACTGCTTCGAGGAGAACGGCCAGGTCTTCCTGACCATGCGCCTCGTGGCGGGGCGCTCGCTCTCCGACCGGCTGCGCTCGGAGGGGGCGCTCTCCCCCCAGGAGGCCGCGCGCGTCACCCTCGAGCTGGCCCGCGCCCTCGAGCACGCCCACGCCCGCGGCATCGTCCACCGCGACATCAAGCCCGCCAACGTGCTCATGGAGCAGGGCAGGCCCGTGCTCACCGACTTCGGGCTCGCCCGCGCCCTCGACGTCAAGGACCACGAGCTGACGCGCGAGAGCCAGGTGCTGGGGACGCCCACCTACATGGCCCCCGAGCTCATCCGCGAGGGCGCGCGCTCCGCCGGCCCCCGCTCCGATCAGTTCGCGCTGGGCGTGGTGCTCTACGAGATGCTCCGCGGGCGGCCGCATGTCCGCGGCAGCTCCGCCCATGAGATCCTGGCCGCGATCATCACCGGGCGGCACGATCCGCTGCCCTCGACGGTCCCCTTCCAGCTGGCCTGGATCTGCTCCAAGGCCATGGCCCAGGACCCCGTGGATCGCTTCCACGACATGGGCGCGCTGGCCGAGACCCTGGAGCGCTACCTGCGCGGTGAGCGCGTGCTGAGCGGCCGGGAGAACCTCGCGCGCATCGCCGGGCTCCTCACGACGCGGCTCCGACTCCCGGCCTTCGCCCTGGGCGCGCTGGCCCTCGCCTTCCTCGGGCAGCGCGTCGGCTCCTCCTGGCTGCACGCGCGCGAGGAGCAGGCCCGGGCCGAGCGCGCCGAGAGCCGCCGCCAGACCCTGGAGAGCCGGATCAGCGCGCTGCGCGAGGCGGGCAAGGTGGAGGAGGCCCGAGCCCTCTTCCGCTCCTTCGCCGAGCTGCCCGAGAACCACGAGACCACGGCCCTGGCCCGCGCCTGGCTCGGCGAGGCGAACCGACGGGAGGCCGACGGCGACGCCGAGGGCGCGCAGGAGGCGCTCACCTCCGCCTACAGCCTCGCCCAGACGCCCGAGCTGCAGGGGGAGGCCCTCGTCGCCCTCGCCCACAGCTTCCACGCCCACGACCAGTGGGATCGGCTCCGCAGCGCGCTGGCCGCGCTCAGCCTGCGCGAGGACACGCCCGCCGAGTCCCTGCGCCTGCTCCAGCGGGACCTCGCCGTCACGGAGGGCGACCTCACCCGCGCGCAGGCCCTCAACGACGACGCGGGTCTGGGCCCGCTCCTCCAGGCCCTGTCCCAGGTCCAGCCCCTCGGGATCCCCGCCAGCTACGCCCTCCCCCTCGACGTGGACGGCGACGGTCGGGCGGAGCTCGGCATCTATCGGCGCGAGAACCTCACGCTGACCCTCCTGGACCGCGAGGGCTCCCCGCCCCGCGCCCGCGCCGAGATCCCGCTCTCGGACTGGCTCGACCGGCGCGCACGTCCCCAGCGGGTGCGGCCCCCGGAGGGCTACGGCGACGCCGTGATGTTGTACCAGGATGGGCGCTGCACGCTGGCCCGCATCCCGGGTGACGCGGCGGAGGTCGTGGGCGCGCGCCCCTGCGTCTCCGTGCTGACCGCGAACACCGCGGATCTCGACCTCGACGGCTCGCTCGAGCTCCTGACGACCGACAACCGCACCCTGCTGGCGGGCCCGGCCGACGCGCCCGAGGCCCTGCGCGCGCTGGACACCTCGCTGAACGCAGCCAACTCCGAGATCCGCGGCGTCATCGTCCAGGATCTCCAGGGTGACCCGCGGCCCGAGCTGGTGGTGGCCTCGGCGGGTTGGGGCGCCTACGACGTCCGCGTGCTGGCGGCTCAGGGGGAGCGCTGGGTGATGCTGGATCGGGTGCAGCTGGGCGAGCAACGCACCCTGGAGCGGCCGCGCGTGGGCGGCGAGCGGCTCTTCGCCGCCCTCCAGTACCACGACCCCATGACCCCGCTGGACTGGCGGGTCTTCGGCCCGAAGCTGCCTCACGGCGCGCCGCGCGGCGTCCACCTCTTCGCCTGGGAGGGCGGGCGCCTCGTCACCCGCGATGTGCTCCCCTGGGTCACGCCCCCCGAACGGAAGCTGTCGCAGGACGCCCTGGACGACCAGAGCGCCGACGAGGACCTGATGGTCGGGGACCTGGACGGCGACCAGCAGGACGAGGTGGTCCTGGACCAGGGCGGCGCCTGGACCGTCGTGTACCACCGGGGCGAGGACGGCGCGTGGGGGCACCTCGTCCTGGACGGACGGAGGCCGCTCACCTTCATCGATCTGGACCACGACGGGGACGACGAGCTCATCGTGCGCGACACCGCCTCGGGGATGGCCTACGCCATCGGCGCGGGGAGCGGGGCGCTGCCGCCCCTGGACCGGCGACCTCAACGCCCGGCGCTCCCGCCCGAGGGCCTCGACCCGGACCTGCGGGCGGCCTGGAGTCGCGCCGAGGATCTCGTCGCGCTCGGCCTCTACGAGGCGAGCCAGGAGCGCTTCCTCACGCTCGCCGAGCTGAGCGGTGACGACGGTCAGCGCGGGCTCGCCCAGCTGCGCGCGGCGGAGATCCTCGAGGAGAGCCAGCCGATCCAGGCGCTCCGCCTCTACGAGGAGGCCGCCCAGGTGCCAGCCCTGGCCGAACACGCGCTGGAGCTGGCCTTCTGGCTACACGATCGCGCGCTGCGCTACGAGTCCGCCGTCTCCGTGGGCGAGCGCCGCGCCGCCCTCCCCGAGCCGCCGCCAGCGCTGATGGAGCGCCTGGAGGCCCTGCACGCCATGGCGGCCACGCCGACCCTGCGGCTCGATCTGAAGGAGGGCCTGGACCCCCAGTGGCGCTTCGACCACCCGACCGGCGTGCGCCAGAGCGCCGAGGGGATGCGCCTCACCTGGGCGGGCCCGGGTCAGGTGGCGCGGCTGCCGCTGCGCTGGCTGGGGGGACCGACCAGCCTGGAGGTCACGCTGCGCACCCTGCGCCAGGACTGGAGCGGGTGGCTGGACCTGGGACTGGACTCCGACCTGGAGGGTCGCCCCGAGCGCGGGATCTCGGCCGGCACGACCGGAGGCGGGGACATCTTCAACCAGACCGCGGTCTGTGAGGACGTCCCCGGCCGGATCACGGTGGCCTTTCGCCCCGAGGGGATGGGGCGCATCCGCTGGACCTACGACCCCACCCGGCGCCGAGAGAGCTGCTCGGTGGCGAAGGAGAGCGGGGAGGAGGTCGGCCACTCGGTCTACGACTCCATGCAGGGCGACCTGCCCCGCGACCTCTGGCTGACCCTTCGCCTGATGGGCGGGAACGCGGTCACCGACATGGTGATCACGGAGATCCGCCTGATGGGCTTCGCCCTGCGGGAGGCGCCGGAGGAGCCCGCGCTGGTGGCCAACGCGCTCCTGACGCGCGGGCGCCCGCTGGAGGCGCTGGAGGCCGCCGGCCCCTCCCCGTCGCTGGCGCGGATCCTGGCCCTCGACGCGCTCGGGCGCGTCCCGGAGCGCGACGCGGCGCTCCAGGCGGCCCTGGCGCGGGACGCCTCGCTGGGGGGCGAGCTGGACCGGCTGCTGCTGCTGGGGGAGGGCCGCTACGACGCGCCGGTCCGCGCCGCGCTGGGCGACGACTGGTACCCGGCCTTCCTCCACGCCTTCGACATGCTCATGTCCATCCACATCGACCAGCCGGCGCCCCAGCGCGCGCTGCTGTCCTCGCTGCAGGGCCTGGAGCGCGCCCCGCCCTCCACCGCGGTCGCCATCCTCCTCACCCGGCGGGCCAACGCCCTGCGCCTCCAGGGACAGCTCGAGCTGGCCGCTCAGGACGCCGCGCGCGCGGTGGCCATGGCGCGCCGCCTCCCCAACCCCGACGAGGAGGGGGCGCTCTCCCGAGCCCTCCAGCAGCACGCGATGGTGCTGGCCGCCCGCCACGAGGAGGACGGCGCGATGGCGCTCCTCCTGGAGGCGCTCGCGCGCGCCGCGTCCCCCGAGGTCTCCGCCGACGTGCTGGCGCGCCGCCCGGAGCTCGCGTCGCTGCACGATCACCCGCAGTGGCACCTCCTGGAGCGGATCAGGATGGGGCGTGACCCAGGCGAAGCAGGCGGCGGCGCTCCCTGAGCAGGTGCTATTTTTGGGGACGAGGGCGCGTGGATGGCCGACCGGCAGCCGCCGAACGAGACGCAGGTCCTGGAGCTGGAGCGCCGGGTCGAGCCTTCGACGCCGCAGGCCTCGACCCTGGACGAGCGGGTCGCCGATTCCGTCGAAGAATTCGAGGGCCCGCGCGTCGGACGCTACAGGCTGCTCGAGGAGCTCGGCCGCGGCGGCATGGGCGTCGTCTGGCGCGCCTGGGACACCCAGCTCCAGCGCCCCGTCGCGCTCAAGACCCTCCGCGCCAACCGAATGGCCGACGAGAGCGCCCGGCTGAGGCTGATCCGAGAGGCCCGAACCGCCTCCCGGCTCCATCACCCGGGCATCGTCGAGCTCTACGACTGCTTCGAGGAGGACGACAACGTCTACCTCACCATGCGGCTCATCCCCGGACGCTCCCTCTCCCAGCGACTCCGGCAGGACGGGCCCCTGGACCCCAAGGAGGCCGCGCGCCTCACCCTCGAGCTCGCCCGAGCCCTCGAGCACGCCCACAGCCGCGACGTCATCCACCGAGACATCAAGCCCGCCAACGTCCTCCTCGAGCACGACCGGCCCGTGCTCACCGACTTCGGCCTCGCACGAGCCCTCGGAAACGAGGAGCACGAGCTCACCCGCGACAGCCAGATCCTCGGCACACCCAGCTACATGGCGCCAGAGCTCATCCGACGCGGCGCCGTCGCCGCAGGGCCACGCTCCGACCAGTACGCACTCGGCGTCGTCCTCTACGAGATGCTCACCGGAAAGCCCCCCGTCCGCGGTGGCTCCCCACACGAGATCCTCGCCGCCATCCTCGCCGGCAAGCTGAACCCCCTCCCCCCGGAGGTCCCAAGCCAGCTCGCCTGGATCTGCGGCCGGGCCATGGCCACCCGACCCGAGGACCGCTTCCCCGACCTGAGCGCCCTGGCCGGGACCCTGGAGCGCTACCTGCGCGGCGAGCAGGTGATGAGCTCCTGGGACAGCCTCTCCCGACGCGGGAGGATGACCACCGAGCGGCTCCGACTCCCCGCCCAGGGCCTCCTGGTGCTGGGCCTCGCCTTCGGCGTCCAGCGCGCCGGCTCCGCCTGGTGGGAGGAGCGCGAGGAGCAGGCCCGGACCACGCGCGCCGAGGCCCGGCGCCTGAGCATGGAGCGCCGCGTCGACGCCCTGCGCGGGGAGGGGAAGCTGCAGGAGGCCCGCGACCTCTTCCAGTCCTTCGCCCAGCTCCCCGAGAACCGGGAGAGCGCCGCCCTCGCCCGCGCCTGGCTGAGCGAGGCCCGGCGGCGCGCGGCCGACGACGACGACCAGGGCGCCGAGCAGGCCCTCACCCAGGCCTACAGCCTCTCGCCCGACGCCGAGCTTCAGGGGGAGGTCCTGCTGGCCCTCGCCCAGGACCTCCGCGCCGACGATCAGTGGGATCGCCTGCGCAGCGTGCTGGCCATGCTCGATCAGCGCGCAGGCATCCCCGAGGTTGAGCTGCGCCTGCTCCGCCGCGATCTGGCGGTGACCGAGGGCAGGCTCCCCGAGGCGCAGGCCTTGAATGACGACCCCACGCTGACACCCCTGCTGCGCGCGCTCGGCCAGGTCCAGCCGCTGGGGCTCCGGGCCGGCTCCGCCTTCCCCCTGGACGGGGACGGCGACGGCGCGCCCGATCTCGCCCTCCACAGCTTCCGCGATCAGGCGCTGACCCTGCTGCGCGCGGGGCCGCTCCCCCCAGGGGCGAGCGCGCCCGAGGCGCTGAAGACCTTCAAGAGCGACGGCGGGGTCGAGGGGCCCGCCATCCCCATCCCGGTGACCGACGCGCGCGCTCACGACGCGATCCTCGTTCGCGACGGGCAGCGCTGCGCGCGGGCGCGGGTGCTGGGCGGGGAGCTGGTGCGGGAGCCCCCCTGGCCCTGCGAGAACCTCATGAGCGCCCTGGAGGTCGACCTGGACCAGGACGGCGAGGTGGAGCTGATCGTCGCGGACAACCGGCGTTTGCTGGTGGCTCCGACGGACGCGCTCGACACGCTGAGGCCCCTCGCCAGCGCGATCAACGCGGCGAACTCCGAGATTCACGGCGTCCTGGCCCGCGACCTGGACGGCGCGCCCCCGCTGGAGCTCGTGCTGGCCTCCTCCGTCTGGGGGGCCTACGACCTGCGCGTGACCCAGCTTCAGGGTGAGCGTTGGGCGACCCTGGATCGCGCGCAGCTCGGCACCCTGCACGGGCTTCGGATCGCGCGCCTGGGGGGCGAGGATCTGTTCGCCGTCGTCCAGACCGCCGATCCGATGACCCCCCTGGACAGGAGGATCTTCGGCCCGGAGCTGCCCCATGCGGCGCCCCGCGGTGTCTACCTCTACGCCTGGGAGGGCGGCCGGCTGGCGCAGCGCGACCTGCTGCCCATGCCCGAGCCGCCCGCGCGCCCCCACAGCCAGGACACCAGCCTGGAGATGGCCTGGGCCTTCGATCTCTACGCGGGCGATCTCGACGGCGACGGTCAGGACGAGCTCGCCCTCAGCGTCGGCGGCCTCTGGACCTGGATCTACAGCCGGCAGAGCGCGGGGGGCTGGACCGCCCTCGCCCTGGACGAGCGCCGCCCGCTGGCCTTCTTCGACCTCGATCGCGACGGAGACGACGAGCTCATCGTGCGCGACAACGAGACCGGGCTCGCCTTCGCCCTGGGGATGGGGACCGGCGCGCTCCCTGCCCTCACCCGCGCGCCGACCTCGCCCCAGGCTCCGCCGGAGGCCCTGGACCCCGACCAGCAGGCCGCCTGGAGTCGCGCCGAGGATCTGGTCGCCATCGGCCACATCACGGCCGCCTACGAGCGCTTCCTCACGCTGGGAGAGCTCAGCGCCAGCCCCGAGCAGCGCGGGCTCGCCCAGCTCCGCGCCGCCGAGGTCATCGCCCCCAGCCGCCCCGAGGAGGCCCTCCGCCTCTACGAGGAGGCCGCCGCCGAGCCCTCCGTCGCGCCACGGGCCCTGGAGGAGGCCTTCTGGATGCACGACCGGGCCCTCCGCGCGGAGGCCGCGATCCAGCTGGGCGACCTCCGCCGGGCCCTGCCCGATCCTCCCCCGGAGCTGGTCGCCCGCCTGGAGACCTGGCGGCGCAAGGCGGCGACCCCAACGCTGCGCCAGGACCTCACCCAGGCGCTGGACCCCGCCTGGCGCTTCTCCCGTCCCTACACCGCGCGGGCCACGCCGCAGGGGCTCCGCCTGCGCTTCAGCGACGAGGGGAGCCTGGCGCGGCTCCCCCTGCGCTGGCTGGGAGGCCCCGCGGCGATCGAGATCGTCGTGAGCACCTACCGGCAGGACTGGAGCGGCTGGCTGGATGTCGGGCTGGACACGGACGGTCTGGAGGTCCCCGAGCGACACCTCACCATCGCGAGCACGGGCGGCGGCAACATCAACACCCACGCGGCGGGATGCCGGGACGTCCCCAGGGCGCAGCACGTCGGGGTGCGCCCGGAGGGGGCCCCGGCGCGCGTGCGCTGGACCTACGACCCGGAGGACCGCAAGGAGAGCTGCGTCGTGCTGGACGAGGCCGGCGCGGAGATCGGGCGGGCGGTCTACGACTCGATCCGCGGCGACCCCCCGACCGATCCCTGGCTGGTGCTGCGCTCCCACAACGAGGGCGCCGTCTCCGATCTCCTGATCTCCGAGCTGAGGCTGACGGGCTTCGCGCTCCGCGAGGCCCCCGAGGAGCCGGAGCTCCGGGTGAACGGCCTGCTGACCCTCGGGCGCGCCCAGGAGGCGCTGGAGCTGGCCGGCGCTTCGCCCTCGCTGCCTCGCGCCCTGGCCCTGGACGCGCTCGGTCGCCTGGACGAGCGGGACGCGACCCTGCGCGCGGCCCTGGCCCTGGACCCCACGCTGGGCGGCGCCCTGGACGAGCTCCTCCTGGTCACCGAGGCCCACTACGCCGGGCCGATCCGCGCCGCCCTGGGGGATCGCTGGTTCGACACCTTCCTGGGCGCCTTCGATCTGCTCACCTTCACGCACGGCGACGAGGCCCCCGCCCAGCGCGCGCTGGCGAGCATGCTCCTCGGCCTCGAGCGCGCGCCCCCCTCGGAGACCGTCGCCGTGCTGCTCACCCGCCGCGCCCAGACCTGGCGCCTGCTGGGGCAGCTCGATCGATCGCTCTCGGACGCCCGGCTCGCGGTGCGCATCGCCCGCGGGCTGCGAGATCCCCAGACGCCCGGCCCGCTTTCGCGCGCCCTCCAGCAGGAGGCGATGGCCCAGCTCGCCGCCGGGGACCCGGACGCCGCGATGGCCACCCTCGAGCAGGTCCTGCGCGAGGCCCCCGCGCCCGAGGTCGTCGCGGACGTCCTCTCCCACCGCGAGGAGCTGGCGCCGCTGCACACGCACCCGGGGTGGGCGCTCGTCGCGCGGGCGCGGATGCGCCGGGGCGCAGGAGGCGCGACCTCTCCCTGACTGTGTTAGATTTCAGGGTCCCGAGGGCGTGCGGATGGCCGATCCCCAACAGCCGGAGGAGACGCAGGTCCTGGATCTGAAGCTCCCGGAGCCGCCGCGCCGGGAGGATCTCGCCGCGCCTCGCAACGTGACCCTGGACGAGCGGGTCGCCGATTCCGTCGAAGAATTCGAGGGCCCGCGCGTCGGACGCTACAGGCTGCTCGAGGAGCTCGGCCGCGGCGGCATGGGCGTCGTCTGGCGCGCCTGGGACACCCAGCTCCAGCGCCCCGTCGCGCTCAAGACCCTCCGCGCCAACCGAATGGCCGACGAGAGCGCCCGGCTGAGGCTGATCCGAGAGGCCCGAACCGCCTCCCGGCTCCATCACCCGGGCATCGTCGAGCTCTACGACTGCTTCGAGGAGGACGACAACGTCTACCTCACCATGCGGCTCATCCCCGGACGCTCCCTCTCCCAGCGACTCCGGCAGGACGGGCCCCTGGACCCCAAGGAGGCCGCGCGCCTCACCCTCGAGCTCGCCCGAGCCCTCGAGCACGCCCACAGCCGCGACGTCATCCACCGAGACATCAAGCCCGCCAACGTCCTCCTCGAGCACGACCGGCCCGTGCTCACCGACTTCGGCCTCGCACGAGCCCTCGGAAACGAGGAGCACGAGCTCACCCGCGACAGCCAGATCCTCGGCACACCCAGCTACATGGCGCCAGAGCTCATCCGACGCGGCGCCGTCGCCGCAGGGCCACGCTCCGACCAGTACGCACTCGGCGTCGTCCTCTACGAGATGCTCACCGGAAAGCCCCCCGTCCGCGGTGGCTCCCCACACGAGATCCTCGCCGCCATCCTCGCCGGCAAGCTGAACCCCCTCCCCCCGGAGGTCCCAAGCCAGCTCGCCTGGATCTGCGCGCGGTCCCTCGCCCGTCGCCCGGAGGACCGCTTCCCCGACCTGAGCGCCCTGGCCGACGCCCTGGAGCGCTTCCTGCGCGGAGAGCGCGTCTACACCCTGAGCGCCCGGCTGGGCGCGCTGTCCCGCCAGCTCCGCTCCAGGGCGCGGACGCCCGCCCTGTTCGCCGTCGGCCTGCTCGTGGCCTTCGGGGCGCAGCGGGGCCTCGCGCGCTGGCTGGAGGCGCGGGAGCGCTCGGCCCGGGAGGAGCGCGCCGAGGGGCGGCGGGAGGCCATGGAGCGCCGGCTGTCCCGCCTTCAGGAGGCCGGGTCGTCGGAGGAGGCCGCGACCCTCTTCCGGTCCTTCGTGGAGCTGCCCGAGAACAGCGAGACCAACGCGCTGGCGCGGGCCTGGCTGGGCGAGGCGGCGCGGCGATCCGCCGACCAGCAGCCCGAGGAGGCGGAGCGCGCGCTCACCACGGCCTACGCGATCGCCTGGGACGCCGAACTCCAGGAGGAGATCCTGCTCACCCTGGCGACGCGCTTCCGCGAGCGGGATCAGTGGGACCGCCTCCACAGCGTCCTCGAGGTGCTGGAGCGGCGCGGCATGCGGGGCGCCCCGGCCCTGCGTCCGCTCCAGCGGGATCTGGCCGTCACGGAGCGGGACATCGCCCGCGCGCGGCGCCTCAACGACGACCCGGCGCTGGGCGGGCTCCTGGGCGTGCTGGCGAGCGCGACGGCCCTGGGGCAGCAGGCGGACCTGGCCTACGCGCTCGACGACGACGGCGACGGCGCGCCCGAGCTCGGCCTCTTCGATCGTGGGACGCGGAGGCTGACCCTCCTGGACGCGCTCCACCCCGCCGGGCCGCCGCGGGCCGAGCTCGATCTCTCCGCGTGGATCGACCCGAACCGCGTCCCCGTCCAGGTGCGCGCGCCCTCCGGCCCGGCGCAGCTCATCCTCCAGCGGGAGGGTCGCTGCGGCCTGCTCGCGCTCGGGGGCGGCGCGTTCACCGAGCGTGGGCGCTGGCCCTGTACGCTCGCCGTCTCCGCCGTGATCGCCGATCTCCAGGGCGATGGCGGCAGCCGCCTCACCCTCGCGGACGACCGCCGGCTGGTGGGCGGGCCGCTCGGGGCGCCCCTGCGCGCGCTGAACACTTCGTTCAACGCCGCGAACTCCGAGGCCCGCGACCTCCTGGCCGAGGATCTGGACGGCGATGGCGCGCGCGAGCTGGTGGTGGCCACCGGCGGCTGGGCCGCCTACGATCTCCGCGTGCTCGGCGCCCGCGGGGAGCGGCTGGAGCTCCTCGATCGCGAGCAGCTCGGCGATCTCGTCCGGGTAGTCTCGCTGACGGCGGGCGGGCGGCGCCTCCTGGGCACCCTGCAGCAGCACGACACGAAGCACCCGCTCAACTGGCAGATCTTCGGCGCGGACGGGCCTCAGGGCGCCGCGCGCGGGGTCCACCTCTTCGCCTGGACCGGCGGCGGGCTGGAGCGTCGCGGCCTGCTCCCGATGTCCACCCCGCCCTCACGCCAGGACATCGACGAGCTCTCCCTCCACCAGCCGCGCACCGAGGACCTGCTGGCCGGCGATCTGGACGGAGACGGCAACTCGGAGCTCGCGATCCTGACCCGCGGATACTGGACGTGGATTCAGATCCACCGCGCCGACGGGAGCTGGCAGGGCCTGACGCTGGAGCAGCTGGCGCCGCTCCTGTTCATCGATCTGGACCGGGACGGGGACGATGAGCTCATCGTCCGCGATCCCACCACGCGGGAGATCTGGGCCCTGGGGACCGGGTCCGAGGCGCTGCCCACCCGCGCGCGGGCGCCCGTGCGACCGCTGGACGCCCCGGAGACCCTGGACCCCGATCTCCGCGCCGCCTGGGCGCGCGCCGAGGATCTGGTGGCGATGGGCACCCGGGAGGTGGCCGTCGAGCGCTTCCGCACGCTGGCCGAGCTCACCGCGGGCACCCCCGAGCGCGGCCGCGCCCTCCTGCGGGCGGCGCGCATCGTGGCCGACACCAGCCCGCGCGAGGCCGTCCTCCTCTACGAGCAGGCCGCCGACGAGTCCGCCAGCGCCGCCGAGGCCCTGGAGGCCGCCTTCTGGCTGCACGTCCGCGACTGGCGCACGGAGGCCGCCATCGCCGTGGGCGCGCGGCGCGCCGCCCTCCCCGATCCCCCCGCCGATCTGGTCGACAAGCTGGCGCAGCTCCAGCGCCGGGCCGACACCCCCACCCTGGTCCTGGATCTGAGCGGGCCCCTCGACCCCGGCTGGCGCTTCACGCGCCCGGACACCCCGCGGCTCAGCCCGAAGGGCCTGCGCTTCGTGGGGACCGGGGGCGGCCGCCTCGCTCGCCTCCCGGTGCGCTGGCTCGGGGGCCCGGTCGAGATCGAGCTCACGCTGGAGACCGACCGCCAGGACTGGAGCGGCATGCTGCGGGTGGAGCTGGTCGGGGACGGGGGCGAGCCCAACCGCGGCCTCCGCCTCGCCACCACCGGCGGAGGCGGCATCTACGCTCCCGCCGCCACCTGCACCGACCTGCCGGGCGGCGGGGGAGCCGGCCGCCGACCCGAGGGGAGCGCGCGGGTGCGCTGGACCTGGGATCCCGCCGAGCAGAGCGAGAGCTGCGCCATGGAGGACGCGCAGGGCGCCGAGATCGGCCGCCTGGTCTACCGCTCTCACGCGGGGGCGCCGCCACGCGAGGGCTGGCTGGAGATCGGGATGGAGGGCGACGGCGCCGTGACCGACATCACGCTCCGGAGGATCAGCCTGCTCGGGCTGGAGGCGCGGTCCCCCCCCGACCAGGAGGCCGCGGGCGCGACGGAGCTCCTGGCCCAGGGGCGGGCGGAGGAGGCCCTGGCCCTGCTGCCCGGCGCGCCCTCGCTCGCGCGGATCCTGGCCTTGGACGCGCTCGACCGCGTGCCGGAGCGGGACGCGACGCTGCGCGCGCTGCTGGTCCTCGACCCCACCCTGGAGGGCGCCCGCGACCGCCTCCTGCTCGTGTACCCCGCGCGCTTCGCCCCACCCCTGCGCGAGGCCCTCGGCCCCGACTGGTTCCCGGCCTTCGCCGACGCCTGCGATCTGGTCACGCAGGTCCACGCCGAGGACGCGCGCACCCAGGAGCTGCTCAGCGCCTGGACCATCGGCCTGGAGCGCGCCCCCGCCTCCCCCGCGGTCGTCACGCTGCTCAGCCGCAGGGCGGGCGCCTGGCTCCACCTCGGCCAGCCGCAGCACGCGGAGGAGGACGCCTCGCGGGCCGTGCTCCTCGCCCGCGCGCTCGACGGTCCCGAGGCGGCCACCCTGCTCTCCCGGGCCTTGCGCCAGCAGGCGGCGGCGCTCACCGCGCGCGGGGACCCTGACGGCGCCATGGCCTCCCTGGAGGAGGCGCTGGCGCGCGCTCAGGCGCCGGAGGTCCTGGCGGACGTGCTGACCCACCTCGACGAGCTCGAGCCCCTCCGCGCCCACCCGCGCTGGTCGATCGTCGAGCGTGCGAGAATGCACTAGACCAATTTACATACAGCGCCGGTCTGCTCGCGATGTCCCGTCGTCGGCCCCAGCAGGCGCCCGATGCAGCGGGTCCTCCCTCACCGTGGTAGGTTCATCAGGTTCGAGAGCGTGCGGATGGCCGACCCTCAGCAGCCAGAGGACACGCAGGCCCTGGACCCCCACCAGCCGGCGCCCGCGTTGGACTCCCCCAGCATCACGCTCGACGAGCAGCGCGGGCCGACGCGCGCCGAGTTCCAGGGTCTGCGCGTGGGGCGCTATCAGCTCGCCGAAGAGCTCGGTCGCGGCGGCATGGGCGTGGTCTATCGCGCCTGGGACACGCAGCTCCGACGTCCGGTCGCGCTCAAGACGCTGCGGCTCGGGCGGCTGGCCGACGAGAGCGCTCGTCTGCGGCTGCTGCGGGAGGCGCGCACCGCGTCACGTCTGCACCACCCGCGGGTGGTCGAGCTCTATGACTGCTTCGAGGAAGATGGACAGATCTATCTGACCATGCGCCTCATCGCCGGAGGCTCGCTCGCCCAACACCTGAGGCAGCGCGGCCCCCTCCCGCCCCGAGAGGCGGCGCAGCTGACGCTCGATCTCGCCCGCGCGCTCGAGCACGCCCACGCCCGAGGTGTCATCCACCGCGACATCAAGCCCGCCAACGTCCTCCTGGAGCACGGGCGCCCGGTGATCACCGACTTCGGCCTGGCTCGCGCGCTGGACGCCGAAGAGCACAACCTGACCCGGGACAGCCAGATCCTGGGCACCCCCAGCTACATGGCCCCGGAGCTGGTCCGCCAGGGCGCCAGCGCCGCCGGTCCACACTCCGACCAGTACGCGCTGGGCGTGCTGCTCTTCGAGCTGCTGGCTGGACACCCGCCCTTTCGAGGCGGGTCGGCGCACGAGATCCTGGCCCTCGCGCTGGCGGGGCGCGCCGAGCGGCTGCCGAGGACCGTGCCCACGGCCCTCGCCTGGATCTGTGAGCGCGCCGTCGCCCTCGACCCCTCCGATCGCTTCCCCGACATGAGCGCCCTCGCGGACAGCCTCCAGCGCTTCCTGCAGGGCGAGCGGGTGATCGGCCCCTCGGACTGGCTCCGGCGTCAGAGCAGGCGGGCGCTGCGGCGGACGAGAGGGCCGCTGCTCGCCACCCTCGGGCTCGGGCTCGCGATCACGACGCAGCAGCTCGGTGCGCGCTGGCTCGCGTCTCACGCCCAGGATCAGCGCGAGGAGCGGGCGGAGCGCCGACGCGAGACGATGGAGCAGCGGCTGGAGGCGCTGCGCGCGGCGGGGCAGGCGCAGGAGGCGACGGCCCTCTTCCGCTCGTTCACCGAACTCCCGGAGAACAGCGAGACCAACGCGCTCGCCCGCGCCTGGGTCGAGGAGGCCGGTCGGCGGGCCGAAGACGAGGATTACGACGGGGAGGAAGAGGCGCTCACCGCGGCCTACGCCCTCGCCCTGGACGCCGATCTCCAACAGCAGATCCTGGTGACGCTCGCGCGCACCTTCCGAGCCCAGGACCAGTGGGACCGGCTGCGCAGCGTGATCGGCATGCTGGAGACGCGGGGGGCCGCGGGGGATCCCGCGCTGCGACCGCTGCAACGGGATCTCGCGACCACCGAGCGGGACCTCGCGCGGGCACGGGCGCTCTCCGACGACCCGGAGCAGGGGCGCCTGCTGAGCATGCTGACGCAGGCCACGACGCTGCCGGGGCATGCGGACCTGGCCTTCGCCCTCGATGAGGACGGCGACGGGCGCCCCGAGCTCGGGCTCTACGAGTACCCTGAGCAGCGCCTGTCGCTCCTGGACGCACGCGCCGAGGCCCCTCGGATACGGCGCGTAATCCACCTCGCTCCCCGTGCGGGCGTCGAGCTGCTTCCGGTGCCCGTGGCCCGCCTGGGCGGCCTGCCGACCGACCTCATCCGGCGGACGGGGGAGCGCTGTGCCTTCGCCGCGCTCTCCGAGGGATCGTCCGAGCTGCGCGCCTCCTGGGCCTGTGAGTACCCCAGCGCTGCGCTGCTCGGCGACCTCCTGGGCACCGGAGAGCCCCGGCTCTACGTCGCCGACAACCGCAGCCTGTTGGAGGGCGAGGCCCTCGAGGATGCGTCTCTGCACCTGGCGAACACCTCCATCAACCACGCGAACTCCGAGATCCGCGAGCTCCTGGCGCGCGATCTGGACGGGGACGGGTCCGTGGAGCTCGTGCTGGCCACCGGGGACTGGGGGACCTACGATCTTCGCGTGCTCCGCGCGCGGGACGGTCGCCTCGATCTCCTGGACCGTGCGCAGCTCGGCCAGATCGCCCGCCTCGTCCCCGCGGAGGTCGGCGGGGAGCACCTGCTGGCCGCCTATCAGGCGCATGACCCGGACAAGCTCCTCAATCGACAGATCTTCGGCGCGACCACGCCGCAGGGGGCGGAGCAGGGGATCAACCTCTTCGCCTGGGGTGGCGACGCCCTGGAGTGGCGAGGGCTCATCCCCGCGCCCACCCCTCCGAAGAACTGGGAGATCGAGAACCGCTCCCTCCCGAGCCCGCGGTCCATGGACCTGCTGGCGGGGGATCTGAACGGAGACGGGACCTCGGAGCTGGTCGTCATGCTCCAGACCTGGTGGACCTGGATCTACCAGCAGCGGTCCGACGGGACCTGGGGGAGCGTCACCCTGGAGGGCGTCGCGCCGCTGGTGTTCATCGACCTGGACGGGGACGGCGATGATGAGCTGGTCGTGCGAGACACGACCACCGACCAGCTCTGGGCGCTCGGGACCGGCCATGACGCGCTGCCGCCGCTCACCCGCGCCCCGATTCGCCCCCTGGCGGCGCCAGAGGACCTGGACCAGGACCTGAAGGCCGCCTGGGAGCGGGCCGAGGATCTGGTCGCCATGGGCACCACCGAGGCCGCCGTGGAGCGCTTCATCACGCTCAGCGAGCTGATGACGGGCACACCCGGGCAGGGGAAGGCGCTGATCCGCGCGGCCGAGATCGTCGCGACCACCTCACCGCGCGAGGCGCTCTCCCTCTACGAGCAGGCCGCCGATGAGCCCACCAGCGCCCCCGCGGCGCTCGAGGCCGCCTTCTGGTTGCACGTCCGCGACTGGCGCACGGAGGCCGCCATCGCCGTCGGCACCCGGCGGGCCGCGCTGCCGGACCCTCCCGCCAGGCTGACCGAGAAGCTGGAGGAGCTCCAGCGACGGGCCCGCACCCCCGCGATCGACCTGGACCTCCGGGGGCCCCTGCACCCGCAGTGGCGCTTCGAACTGCCCGAGACGCCGCGGGCGACCCGCTCGGGCCTGCGCGTCGTCTCCACCAACCCGGGCACCGTCGCGCGCCTCCCGGTGCGCTGGCTCGGCGGCCCGGTGGAGCTCACGCTCAGCGCGGAGACCCACAACCAGGACTGGAGCGGAGCGCTGGCGGTCAGCCTCATCGAGGAGCCGGGGGGGCCTCGCCGGGGCGTCCTCCTCGCGACCGTGGGCGGCGGTGGCTGGTACATGCCCTCGTCCACCTGCTCGGGCTTCCCCGCTGGCGGGGGCCCTGGCGATCGGCCGGCCGGGCCGTCCCGGCTGCGCTGGACCTGGGATCCCGACGAGAACAAGGAGAGCTGCTCGCTGGAGCGCGAGGACGGCGGGGAGATCGGCAGGTACGTCTACAGCTCTCGGGACGGCGCGCCGCCCCAGGAGGGCTGGCTGGAGATCGCGATCACGGGAGAGGGCGCCCTGACCGACATGACGCTGCATGCCATCTCCCTTCGCGGCTTCGAGGTGCGCGACGCGCCTGAGGAGCCCGCCCTGGTCGCCAACGCCCTCCTGGTCCAGGGGCGCGCCGACGAGGCCTTGAAGCTGCTGCCCTCGACGCCCTCGCTCCCCCGCGTGGTGGCGTTGGGCGCCCTGGGGCGTCAGAGCGAGCGGGACGCCGAGCTGCGGGCGCTGGCGCTCCGGGATCCCACCCTGGGGGGCGCACGCGATCGGCTGCTGCTCTCCGAGCCGGACGCCTACGCGCCCGCCCTCCGCGAGGCCCTGGGGCCATCCTGGTTCTCCGCGTTCGCGGCCGCCTTCGATCTCGTGACCCAGGTCCACCCCGAGGACAGACGCTCACGCGAGCCGCTCACCAGGCTGACGCAGGGCCTGGAGCGCGCCCCGGCCACCCCCGAGGTGGTCACGCTGCTGACCCGACGCTCGGAGGCGTGGCGGCGGCTCGCGCAGCCCGCCCCCGCCGAGCGCGACGCCGAGCGCGCGGTGACGCTGGCCCGCACGCTCACGGACGCCGATCCCGCCCTGCTGCCGCGCGCCCTGCGCCAGCTGGCCACGGTGCGGCTGGCCCGTGGAGACGTGGAGGGCGCCATGAGCGCGGTGGAGGAGGCGCTGGCCCGCGCCCCCGCTCCAGAGGTCCTGGCCGACGTGCTGACCCACCAGCCGGAGCTGGCGCCGCTGCGCTCACACCCGCGCTGGTCGACCGTGGAGCGTGCGAGAATGCACTAGTCGGTTTAGTTCCCCGTGTCCGGGCTCTTCGCCGGCTCCGCGTCCGCCGGCTCCGCGTCCGCCGGCTCGCCCGTGGCGCCCTTCTCACCTTTCTTCTTCTTCTTTTTCTTCTTCTTGTCCTCGGCGCCGGCCTCGTCTCCGCTCCCCTCGGCCCCCGCCTCGGCCTCGCCGCCCTCCGCGGCCCCCGCTTGCGCCGCGCCCTCACCGCCCTTGCCGTAGAGCGTGAGGCTCACGCCGTAGAGCTCCTGCTCGTCCTGCACCGAGAAGCGCTCGTGCAGCCAGGCGTCCACGTCGCTGTCGGCGTTCTTGCCCGCGCGCAGGCGCCAGATGACCTGGGGCTTCTCCTCCTCCAGCAGCCGCTCCACCTTGCCGATGTCGTCCTCGGAGCTCGCCGAGATGTCCGCCATGCGCGAGGCGCCCAGCCGGTCCAGGTAGTAGTTGAAGTGCTGCGGCTGGCCCGTGACGATGATGACCTCCTTCTTGTTCTCGTCCTCGTGGTCCACCACGTACTGCACCATCTCGCGGTACTGCTGCCGGTTCGGCTTGGAGTAGTAGTTCTTGCTGCTGAAGCTGACCCCCGCCACGATCACGGTGATGACCGCGATCACCGCCTGAATTCGCGGACGCAGCGGGAGCGCCGTGATCGCCCGCCCGATGAGCAGCCAGGCGGCCGGCGCGGAGACCAGCAGGTTGCGGTTCGAGAGCACCGGCGTGGCCAGCACGCTCTGGAGCCAGGTGATGGCGAAGGGCATGATGAACCAGAGGCTCACCATCCCCCAGCGGGTGCGCACGGTGAAGCCGAGGCCCTTCCCGCTCGACCGGGCCTGGAGGATCCCGGCGGCGGCGGAGGCCAGCACCAGCACCGTCATGTAGCCGGCCACCCCGCCCTGGTGGTTGAAGAGGAACTTGACGTAGGACCAGAAGGTCGAGCCCTCCGCCTCGTCCGGGCTCTCCATCCAGCTCTTGGACTGCGTCAGATCCTCGAGGAAGTTGGGCACCCAGGGCAGGTAGAGCAGGCCGACGGCAATGTAGACCCCCGCCAGGTGCGTGAGCGCGCCCTGCCGGTGGCGCCGGCTGCCGATGAAGGCCAGCCCCCCGAGGAACTGCAGGCCCACCAGGAGCACGCCGAAGTAGTGCAGGTAGATGATCCCGGTGGCGCTCAGCACGTACCACAGGGCCTGCTCGACGTTGAAGCGCCCTTTTCGCTCCGCCTCGCGCATCAGGTTCATCCAGGCCCACATCGTGAGCATGGCGAAGAGCATCAGCAGCGCGTAGGACCGCGCCTCCTGGCTGTAGCGGATGGGCGCCCAGAGCACGGCCATCAGGCCGGCGGCGATGAGCCCCTCCTTCTCCGACCAGATCCGCTTCCCCAGCAGGAAGACGAGGATCAGCGAGGCGATCCCGGCGAGCGCGGACGGGAGGCGAAGCGCGAACTCCGAGTCGCTGATGCCCTGGACCACGTGCAGGAGCAGGTAGTAGCCCGGCGGGTGGACGTCCTCGCCCGCGCCCTTCTTGATGACCTTGTCCACGGTGTCGTAGCTGGCGCGGCGCCAGCTCGACAGCTCGTCGTTCCACAGGCTGGGGCCGCCCAGCTCGTAGAAGCGCAGCGCGGCGCCCACGAGCACGATCACGGCCAGGATGGCGTAGCTGATCGTCGCGCTGAGCCCGCTGGAGGTGCCGCTGGAGCGCACCCGCCGCCGCCGGCTCCGACGACCGCCGTCCGTGTCGTCCTCGTCCTCGTCGGCGTCCGGGTTCGTGGAGCTGCCCGGGTTCGTGCTGCTGCCCGGGTTCGAGGGGCTGTTCGGGTTGGGCACCAGCGTCGCCGGGACCTCGTCGCCAGCGACCGGCGGAGGGGTCGGGGCGGGCGCGGGTGCGGGCGGCGGCGCGGGCGCAGGCGGCGGCGCGGGCGCAGGCGCGGGCGCGGGCGCGGGCGCGCCGACCTCGTGCAGCACCAGCGCCACCCGGGGCCCGAAGGCGCCGTCCACCAGGGCCACCGGCAGGGTCTGGTTCCCCTCCAGGCGCACCATGGCGCTGGCCTCGGCGTAGCGCGCGCTCGGCCAGGGCCCCTGGATGCGCCCCGCCTCGTCGGTCTTGCCCGCCAGCACGAGGCTGAAGGAGGAGGCCCCCTCGGCCCGCCCCAGCAGCACCACGTCCACGCCCGCCAGCTTCTGGCCGCCCCGGCTCAGCTCCACCGTCAGCGTCGTCGGCCGCGCAGGCGCGCCCACCGCCAGCCTCAGCTCGCCGCCCACGCCGGCGCGCGGGGCCTCGAGCTCGTGGACCACGCGCGCGTCGGCGTCGCGCACCGTGAATTTCAGGAGGTCCCCCAGGCTCTCCGCCGAGGGGAGGCTCAGCTTCGCGAGGCCGCTCGCGTCGCTCACGCCCACCGCCTCCGCCGGCATCATCAGCTCGGCCCCCGCGCCGGCCAGCCGGAGCTGGAAGGCCACGGTGACGCGGTGCCCCGGCAGCGCGGCGCCGCTCGCGTCCACCAGCCGGATGCTCAGCTCCCACATCGGACCGCCCCCCCGCCCGGAGCCCCAGCGCCGGACACGCACACGGATCCGCATTTTTTAGCGCGAACGCCGTCGAAGGTACAGGGGGGCGCGGACAAGAAGTTGTGAGCTGCGCTATCGCGGCCCGGCCGCGAAGCTCCCGGTCGGGAGCGCCCGGCCCTCCAGCCAGGCGTCCACCGTGGCGTCCGCCAGCACCGAGGCGATCACCGTGTACGAGGTGACGAAGGCCCAGGAGGTGTTGGCGTCCTCGCACTCCGGGCCGCGGGTCCCGTTGTAGTTGGAGTGGCAGAACAGCACGCGCTCCCCGTCGTTCCAGAGGAAGCCGGCGTGGTTGGCCAGACCTACGCCCCACAGCCCCTCGCCCAGCGCGGAGACCCGCGCGATGACCTCGGTCACCGGACGCCGCCCGAAGTGCTCCAGGCGGGCGGGCTCGGCGAAGGTCAGCAGGATGCGCTCGGAGGCCTGCTTGCCGAGCTGGTTCCGGTTCACGCGGAAGCCCACGTCACGCAGCACGCTCGCCACCCAGTAGCCGCAGGCGATCTCGCCCTGCCCCGGCGCCTCGGCCGTCCCGTAGAAGGCCCAGCGCGTGCCCGCCCAGGCCGGGAAGAGGTGGGCCGTGATCGCGTCCAGCAGGTAGGCGCGCGCGGCGTCCTGCGCGTCGTAGCTGGCGAAGACCTGGCGATCCGCCTCTATCGCCGCGACCAGCGCCGCGTAGTCGCCGGACGGCAGGTGATCGGCTTTGGGGAGCGCCTCGACCTCGGGCGCGGCCCAGGGCGGGGCCTCGGCCAGGGTGGGGCCGGCGGGCACCTCCTCCGGCGCGGCCACCCCGCCAGCCAGGATCGGCGGCAGCTCCTCGGGGACCACCGCGGGCTCCGGCGCGCAGGCGAGGAGGGGGAGGAGGAACATGAGAACCAACATAGCAGAGGATCAGGAGATCTCCCTGAGCCCCCGCCCCACCTCCACCCGCACCATGTGTTTCCGCCAGCTCGTGCTCACGAGGTGCGTGTGGAGCGGCTTCGCCGCCCGCCAGGCCATCTCCGGCAGATCCTCCGCCCGCTCGGCGAAGACCTCCAACGGCTGAGGGCCCAGGGCCGAGAGCACGGCCCGCGCGCCCTCGCCCTCGCGCCGCAGCGCCACCAGCAACAACCCGTAGTCGATGGCGCCCCGCCGCCGCAGCTTGCGGTGCAGGACCGGGAATTCCACCCTGGGCACGACCAGCTCCAGCAGGACCTCCTCGGGCCGCAGGCGGTGGGGCTCGCGCCCGTCCGCGCCGTACAGGTCGGAGATCGGGATCTCCCTCACCCCGCTCAGCGAGGCCACGCGCAGCCGCGCCCCATAGAGCCACAACACCGGCACCGTGTCCGCCGAGCTCGCCGCGTAGCAGCCCGCGCCCGTCCGCGCGACGTGGCAGACGCTGCCCTCGCACTTGAGGCAGCCGCCCAGCGCCGCCCGCCAGCCCTGGGGCTGGTTGTAGTACTGGCACCGCGTGTCCAGCAGCACGTTCCCGCCCAGCGTGCCCATGCCCTGGATCGTGGGCGTCGCGACGGTCCTGCAGGCCGCCGCCAGCGCCGGCCAGCCTCTCTGCACCGTTGGATCCGACGCCACGTCGGCCAGCCGGGTCATGGCGCCGACGACCAGCTCCCCGCCCTCCTCGCGCACCCCCGCGAGCCCCGGCGCCCGCCCCAGCGAGACCAGCAGCCGCGGCGCGAACAGGCGGTGCTTCAGGCTGGGCAGCAGGTCCGTCCCGCCCGCCAGCAGCCGCGCCCCGGGCTCCGCGGCCAGGGCGAGCAGGTCCTCCGGCGTGTCCGGGGCCTCGAAGCTGAAATCCGGAAAGGGCAGCATCAGCGGGCCTCCCGGTCGCGGCGGCGGAGCGCGCTGAGCACCCGATCCGGCGTGTACGGCGGCGCCGTCATCCACAGGCCGGTCGCGTCGTGGAGCGCGTTGGCGATGGCGGGCACCGTGCTGAGCTGCGGCCCCTCCCCTACCTCCTTGGCGCCGAAGGGCCCGCCCGGATCGTGCGACTCCACCAGGATCGTGTGGATCTCCGGCGTGTCGTGGACGGTGGGGATCCGATACTCCAGGATGCTGGGCGCGCGCACCCGACCCTGCTCGTAGGTCTGCTCTTCAAGGATGGCCTCGCCCACGCCCATGTAGACGCAGCCCTCCACCTGGCCCTCGGCGATCTCCCGGTGCAGGACGCGGCCGAGGTCGTGCGCGCACCAGATCCGCTCCACCTTGAGCTCTCCCGTCTCCTCGTCCACCTGCACCTCGGCCACCTGGGCCGTGAACGAATACGCCGGGCTCGGGCCCACGCTCTCGCGGCGGAAGCGGTTGCCGATCTTCGGCGGCTTGTAGGAGCCCGTGCTGCCCAGCGTGCCGTGCCGGCTCTCGCCCAGCTCCACGGCCTTCGTCCAGGGGATCTCCTTGTCTCCGGCGCGCACGACCCCGTCCCGGGCCGTGATCGTCTCCAGCCCTACCCCGAGCTGCTCCGCGACAGCCGAGAAGATGAGCTCCCGCACGCGGTCCGCCGCCTGGAGCGCCGCGTTCCCCGCCATGAAGGTCACCCGGCTCGAGTAGGAGCCCAGGTCCACCGGCACCAGATCCGAGTCCGCCTCGATGACCCGGCAGTCCTCCGGGTGGATGCCCAGGCGCTCGGCGACCAGGGTGGCCAGCATGTGGTTCGAGCCCTGCCCGATGTCGGCCGTGCCCGAGAAGATGGTCACGCGGCCCGAGCGCTCCACCTGGAGTTGTACCCCGCTCTGCGCCATCTCGTTCTGATACACCGCGTGAAGCGCCCCGCACATGTAGGCCGAGCAGGCCAGGCCGATCCCGCGCCCCGGCCCCATCTTCCCGCGCTTCTCGCGGTAGCCGCTCGCCTCGACCACCCGCTCCAGGCACTCGCGGAGGCCCACGCTGGTCACGCGCAGGCCGTTGACCGTCTCCGTGTCCGGCTCCACCATGTTCTTCAGCCGGACCTCGACGGGGTCGAGCCCGAGGGCCTCGCACATCCGGTCCAGGTGGACCTCCAGCGCGAAGCGCGGCTGGATCGCCCCATGACCACGCTTGGGACCGCAGGGCGGGAGGTTCGTGTAGACACGCCCCGTCGTGAACTTGTAGTGCTGGAGCTTGTAGGGGATGGTCCCGAACACGCCCAGGTAGTAGGAGGTCACCACCCCGTAGCTCGAGTAGGCCCCGCCGTTGGCCCAGGCCTCCAGCGTGAGCGCCGTGATGGTCCCGTCGTGCTTCATCCCCATCTTGAGCTTGAGCTTCGTGGGGTGCCGGCCGCGGTGCGCGTAGAAGACCTCCTCGCGCTCCATCGTCACCTTGACCGGCCGCCCGAGCTTGCAGGCCAGGTGCGCCGCGCAGACGTCGGTGACGAAGGGGTCGCACTTGCCGCCGTAGCCCGCCCCCACCGCCGGCTTGACCAGCCGGATGCGCGCCGCCGGGAGATCGAGGATCTTCGCCAGCGCGCGGTGGAGGTAGTGCGGGTTCTGGGTCGACGACCACACCGTCAGCACCCCGTCCGCGCCCAGGCTGGCCAGCGCGCTCTGCGTCTCCAGCGGGACGTGGGTGGAGCCCGGGTAGTGATACTCGCCCTCCATCACCAGATCGGCCTCGGCGAAGCCCGCGTCCGTGTCCCCGTAGCTCTGGTGGACGCGGCGGAGCACGTTGGAGCCCTTGCGCGCCGCCTCGTGCACCAGCGGGCTCTCCGGGTCCAGGGCCTCATCCAGCGTGAAGACCGGCTTCAGCGGCTCGTATTCGACCCGCACCCGACGGCAGGCCTCCCAGGCCAGCGCCTCCGTCGTCGCCGCCACCGCGACGACCGGCTCGCCCACGTAGCGCACCTTGCCGATGGCCAGCGCCGTCTCGTCCTGGGCCACCGGGATGGGGCCGTAGCGCGTGGGCAGCTCCTCGCCGCGCAGCACCGCCAGCACGCCAGGCATGGCGAGGGCCTCGCGGTCGTCGATGGCGAGGATGCGGGCGTGGGCGTGCGGGCTGCGCAGCACCTTCGCGTAGACCATGCGCGGCAGCTTCAGATCGTCGGTGAAGCGCGCCTCTCCCGTGATCCGCGGCAGCCCGTCCACCTTGCCGCGCCCGCCCCCGCCGACCACCCCGCCCTCGGCGGGCTCGCCCGCGTGCCAGCCCTTGCCCTCCATGCTCATGGCTGTGGCTCCGCCATGCGCTCGGCCGCGTCCAGGGCGGCAGCGATGATCTTCGTGTAGCCCGTGCACCGGCAGATGTTGCTGCCCAGCACCTCGCGGATCTCCGCCTCCGACGGGCGAGCCCCTCGGTCCTTCAGCGGGCGGTCCAGGAGCGCGGCGAGCGCGATGGCGATGCCCGGCGTGCAGTAGCCGCACTGGGCGCCGACATGTCGGTGGAGCGCCTCCTGAATCGGGTGGAGCCCCCGCGCCCCCAGCCCCTCGATGGTCCGCACCTCCCGACCCGCGCAGGTGGCGGCCAGCGTCACGCAGGAGAGCGTCGGCCGCCCGTCCACCAGCACCGTGCAGGCCCCGCAGTCGCCCACGTCGCAGCCGTGCTTGGACCCGGTGAGATCCAGGTCCTCGCGCAGCAGGTCGAGGAGCGAGCGGCTGGCCGGCACCAGACGCCGCACCGGCTCGCCGTTGACGTTCAGTTCGAGGATGAGCTCGCGGGGCATCGTCTACCCATATCCCCGGCCGCGCCCACTGACAGCCGTCGACGGACCTCCGTCACCCTCCGTCAGCGCAAGTACTTGAATTCCTTGAGGCATGGCCCCTGCAAAGGACCCGGGCACAACCCCGAGGTCACCATGCTCAGCGCCCTGCTCCTCTCGCTCGCCGCCCTCTCCGCCCCGCTCTACCCCGACCGCGACGGCGACGGGTATGGCGCCACCCCGCCCCTCGCCCCGCCGGGCGTGCCCTGGGTGGACAACCGCGACGACTGCGACGACCTGGACCCCGAGTCCTACCCCGAGGCCGAGGAGCGCTGGGACAACGGCTTCGTGGACAACGACTGCGACGACGAGGTGGAGCCCATCTTCGAGCCGCTCCGCCCAGATCGCGAGCGCCGGGCCGAGCCCGAGGAGCCCGGCGAGGACCTGGACGGGGACGGGATCTTCGACCTCGTGGAGGCCACAGGAGCCGAGGTCCGCGTGATCTCCGGCCGCACCGGCCGTACGCTGGCGCGGGTGCAGCAGGGCGCGCGGGCCCGGCTGGTGGGAGACGTGGACGGCGACGAGGTGCCCGACCTCGTGGTCCTGGGGGAGGTCGCGCGCTTCCACACCCGGCTGGAGCAGCAGCCCATCCAGCGCGCCGAGGACGCCCGCTACACCGTCACCGGCGGCCCCTTCTCCGGGGCGGTGGACCTCGGCGACCGCGACGGCGACGGGCGCAGCGAGACCCTGCTGCTGCGCGGGCGCCTGGCCGACGGGCGCGCCTGGCTGGGCGTCGTGTGCGCGCACGACCTCGCCCCCGCGCGCGACCGGCGGGACCTCACCCTCCAGGCCGTGCTCCCCGAGGGCTGGGGCGAGCGCCTGGCCTGGAGCGCGGAGGGTGAGCTCCTGGTCGGACGCGCGGACGGGCCGTGGGCGGTGGTGCCCGCGCCCTGAGCGCGCCGATCGGACCGCGGTCGGACAGACCCTTGTGCCCCACGGAGGCCAGGGATACCCTTGGTGTGCGGGGACGCCTTGGGCTCCTCGCCAACCCCCCTCTGTGAGGAAGTCATGAAGATCAAGGCCTCGATTCGCTCTGGCGCCGGCACTGACGGTCGCGTCCGCCGTCAGTAGTCTCGGATCTCCACGGGCCGCCGACAGGATCCTCGATGATGGAACGAGACCCACTCCCCCACGCGATGCTCGATGAGCTCGCGCAGGAGTGCTGGGATCGCCATCCGAGGGCCTGGCGGCGGCCCGTCGAGCCTCCGCTCTTCGACGCCGACGACGCCTTCCGCGCGCTGCTCGAGTCCGCGCGACGCTTCGATCAGCTCGGCGTCTCCACCTTCCTCCCCCGCGTCTTCCTGGACGGCGGCCCCCGCGGCTACGACATCGGCCGCGACGCCCCGCGCCCCGAAGACGGCGATCTGGCCGGCTACATCGCCCGGCTGAGCGCGCGGCTGGGCTCGGGCGAGCTCGGGCTCGTCCAGGAGGACATCCCCGCCCTGGACTTCGGCGTCTGGACCCGGGCGACCCGCCTCCTGCGCGCGCTCTACGAGCGGGTCGGCATGCCGCCCGGCGGGGCGCACTCCGAGATCTTCTTCGGGAACTACCGGCGCGCCTTCTTCAAGCTGCACAAGGACTCGCTGCACACGCTCACCTTCGTGCTGCACGGTCGCAAGCGCTTCCTGCTCTGGCCCTGGGAGACCTTTGCCGACCAGCCCGGCGTGCACGAGGGCGGCGAGCGCGGCCAGCACATGTTCGAGGATCTGGACGAGGGCCCCTGGCGCGACCAGGCCGTGGTCCTGGAGGGCGGCCCGGGAGACGTGTTCTTCTGGCCCGCCTCCTGGTGGCACCTCGCCGAGGCCGCCGACGACGGCTTCACCGCCACGCTCACGCTCGCCGTCGCCCCGTCCTCGCGCCACGCCCCCGGCTCCCCCTTCCGCATGCTGGAGGACGCCAGCACGGAGCTCTTCGACGTCGCGGCCATGACGGAGGATCCGCCGCTGCCGGCGCGGATCGCCGGGCCCGCGGTGACGCTGGGCGCGCTCGACGCGAAGTGGGAGGAGGTGAAGCGCCACCTCGAAGCGCCCGACATCGAGGCCGCCTGGCGCGAGCAGGCCCTGTCCTGGCTCTCCTCCGCTGGCCTGCGCCGCATCCCCGAGCGCCTGCCCTTGCCTGAGCTCGCCCTCGAGGACGTCATCGACGCCACCGACCCGCGCCCCATCCTGTGGGCGCAGGCGAACGACGACGGCTTCCCCTGCGCGGTGAACGGGATCGTGCTGACCGCCCTGCCCCCCTTCCTGCCGCTGGTAGAGCTGCTGAACGCGGGCGGGCGCTGGACGGTGGGGGAGCTGCTGGCGCGGCTCGCGGGGGGCGAAGACCAGCCCGCCCCGGAGGATCTGCTGGAGGCGCTCCAGCACCTCGGGGCGGCGCGGGCCTTCGAGGTCGTGCGGGGCTGACGTTCAGCGCTCCAGGCAGCCCAGGTCCGCGCCCTCGGCCAGGGTGGAGTCGGGCTCGCCCTGGATGCTCGCGCAGACCGAGGTCCAGAGCTCGTCCTCGCGCGGGGGGAACGCGATCATCCAGCCCGTCTCCTCGCCCTCAGCGAGCTCCTCCCCCACCATGTTCAGCTGGTATCCCTCGTTCCCGTCCTGGTCGGTCAGCAGCACGTAGAGCGTCGTCCCCCCGGCCCCTTCGGCGTGGTTGAGGCGCGCGCGGCCGAGGACCTTCACCGTCCCGTCCAGCTCCGCCTCCATCGAGATCTCGTCGATCGTCCAGTTGGGCAGCCCCTCCGCGGTGTCCACGGCCTCCTCGACGCAGCCGGAGGACAGGGTGAGGGCGAGCGCGCACGACCTGAGCATGAAGACCTCCAATCCCGTCCGCGCACAGGATAGCCGGAGCCTGGGGAGGCACCACAGGGGATTGACGCGAACGGGACCGCCAATCCGCGCCGCGCTGGGCCTGGTCCTCCTCATCGGGGGGCTCGCGCTCCTCTTCGGGCGCGCCGACCCCTGCGAGGCGCCGAGCTACCCGGACGCGGCCGGCTCGCCCTACCGCCTGCCCTGGCCCGAGGGCTCCCGCCGCGTGCACCAGGGCAACTGCGACCCGGACAACACGCACCGGGGAGACGCGGCCTTCGCCTACGACTTCTCGATGCCCATCGGCAGCCCCGTGAGCGCGGCGCGGGCGGGCGTGGTCGTGGGGCGCGAGGATCGCTGGTCGGACGACGACCACGACCCGGCGCACGGGAACCGGATCGTCCTGCGCCACGAGGACGGCAGCTACGCCCTCTACGGCCACCTCACCCGCGGCGGGGCGCGGGTCGGCCTGGGCGAGGCGGTAGCTCAAGGCCAGGAGATCGCGCGGTCCGGGAGCAGCGGGCTGGCGAGGGCGCCGCACCTGCACTTCATGGTCTTCTCCTGCGAGGTGGATGTGGGCGAGCGGCGGCTCTTCTGCGCGTCGGAGCCGGTGCGCTTCGCCGACGGGCCAGAGGCGGAGCTGGTCGAGGGCGGGGAGGTCCCGAAGGCCGCTCGGTGAGGCCCCCGCGACATCCCTGTCGCGGTCCCCGCGCGCACCCAGCGAAGCCCCTCGGAGCAACGCCGCACCCGAAGCAGGCACGCCCCTTGCACCCTCCTCCGGCCTCACGCTGGAGGATGCATGTCCCGCTCCCTGATCCCCGCCCTGCTGCTCCTGTCCGCCTGCACCGTCGATCGCGACATCGAGCTCACCGCCGACCTCGAGGCCGTGGTCGCGAGCAACAACGCCTTCTCCGCCGATCTCTACGGCGCCGCCGCGGCGGAGGACGAGGACAACCTCTTCCTGTCGCCCTTCTCGGTCTACAGCGCGCTCGGCATGACCCTGGCCGGCGCGGAGGGCAGTACGGCGGACGAGATGCGGACCGTCATGTACGTGGACGACGAGGCCGCCTTCCACGACAACCTCGGCGCCCTGATGCAGGACCTGGACGGACGCTTCAAGGGCTACGAGATCGCCATCGCCGACCGCCTCTTCGGTCAGGAGGGCGTCACGTGGGAGGAGGACTTCCTGGCCGTGACGAAGGACGCCTACGACGCCGAGCTCGAGGAGGTGGACTACATGCAGGACCTCAGCGGCGCCCGTGAGGACATCAACGACTGGGTCTCGCGCCAGACGAAGGGCGCCATTCCCGAGCTCATCGCCGAGGGCGTGCTGACCAGGGACACGCGCATGGTGCTGACCAACGCGATCTGGTTCAAGGGCGACTGGGCCGAGGCCTTCGAGGAGGCCGACACGAAGACCCAGGAGTTTACGCTCGCCAGCGGCAGCACCACCAGCGTGGACATGATGAACGGCGAGCTCCCCGCCAGCTACGGTGAGTTCGAGGGCGGCAAGGTCCTGCTGCTCCCCTACGAGGGGGACGAGGTCGCGCTCTTCGTCGTCCTGCCAGACAGCGCCGACGGGCTCGCGGCCCTGGAGGCGGAGCTCGACGGCGAGACGCTCAGCGGCTGGCTGGACAGCGCGAGCTCCATGGACGTCGTCATCGGCCTTCCCCGGATGGAGCTGCGCCAGAAGCTCGAGCTCCAGGAGATCCTCTCCGACCTCGGCATGCCGACCGCGTTCTCCGACGCCGCGGACTTCAGCGGGGCGACGACCGAGCAGGCGCTGAAGATCGACAAGGTCATCCACGAGGGCTGGGTAGAGGTGAACGAGGAGGGCACCGAGGCCGCCGCGGCCACCGCCATCTCCGAGGTCCAGTTGACCGCGGAGCACGAAGATCCGCCGACCTTCGTGGCCGATCACCCCTTCCTCTTCGGGATCCGCGACGAGCTGACGGGCGCGATCCTCTTCATGGGCCGCATGAGCGACCCGGACGCGGGCTAGGGCCTACCTTCGGGCGGGCAGGATGCCGTGGGTGCCGCCCTTCAGGCGACGGAGGGGCAGGACCTCGAGCCCGAGCTCGCCCATCCAACCGCGCATCTCGGCCAGCGACCAGGCGCGCGAGCCGCTGGAGAGGGCGCCGAACAGGTCCATCAGCGCCCCGTGCCCACCCCCGCGGGCCTCGCCGATCGCGTCGTATATCACGACGATCCCGCCCGGACGCAGGGCGCCGACCACCCGGCGCAGCAGGTCGCGGTTCTGATTCTCGCTGAGGTGGTGGGCGAGCTGCCCGATGAAGACGAGGTCGTAGCGGCGCTGACCGAGCTCCGTCGTGGTCGCGTCGCCTGGGAGGTGGGCCAGGCGCTCCCCCAGGTCCTCCTGAGCCAGCAGCGGAGCGGCGGCGCGCACGGCCTCCGGCAGGTCCAGGACCTGCGCGCTCAGCAAGGGGTAGCGCCGGCAGAAGGCGGCCGAGATGTGGCCGTGAGCGCCTCCGATGTCCAGCATCTCCCGGGGCTCGGGCGGCACGGGGCAGAGCGGGACGATCTGCGGGGCGGAATGGAGGGCGAACGCGCGCATGGCCCGCTGGTAAGCGCCCCAGCCTTCCGGCCCCAGGCCCTGGTGCAGCCCGGCCGGGCGCCCGGAGCGGAGCCAGCCGCCGAGCTGGGAGAACAGCCGCATCTCCGCCCGCTGGAAGCGCAGCTTGTCCGCCAGCGAGCGCGGGCTCCCGCTCACCAGCCAGCGCCGGGACACGCGCCGGAGCCCGTAGACCCCCGCGCGCTCCCGCAGGTAGCCGCTCCGCGCCAGCGCCCGGAGCAGCGCCGCCGTGGCCTCCGGCTCCAGCCCGGCCCGGCGCGCCAGCTCGGCGGGACCCTGCTCGCGCTCGGCCAGCAGGTCGAAGATCCCCGCCTCGGACGCCGTCAAGATCGCCTCAGCCAGCAGCGGCGCGTCGAAGGTGTGCAGCAGCGGCGTGGGGAAGAGCCCCAGCGCCCCCAAGGCCCAGGTCCCGAGATCGGATCCGACGTGCATGTCGCCCCCTGTCCGCCCGAGCGGGTGCAAGGGGCGGGCCGGGGGCCAGGGGCGGGGTCAGGGCGCGAACATCGCCTATCTTAATGGATAATCGACAATCCCTGACACCAGCTTCCTTGTCCAGATGGGCGCCCGAATGGGCGGCTCAGGGCAGATCGAAGACCAGCACCTCGGCGTCCTGGCCCGCGCGGAGCTCGACGGCCGCCTCCTCGCTCATCGCGAGCCCGTCCCCCTCGGCGAGGGGCTGGCCGTTGGCCTCCAGCCGGCCGCGGACCACCTGAACCCAGGCGTGGCGACCGGCGGCGAGGGGCAGGCTGGCCGCCTCCTCCCCGTCCAGCAGGGCGGCGTAGAGGCGCGCGTCCTGGTGGATGAGCACGGAGCCCTGGGCGCCGTCGGGGCTCGCCACCAGGCGCAGGGCGCCGCGGCGCTCGGAGGGGGGGAAGTTCTTCTGCTCGTAGCTGGGCGTCAGGCCGCGCTGCGCGGGCGGGATCCAGATCTGCAGGAAGCGGACGGGCTCGGTCTTCGACCCGTTGAACTCGCTGTGCTGGATGCCGGTGCCCGCGCTCATGCGCTGCACGTCCCCGGGCACGATGCGGCTGCCGGTGCCCAGGCTGTCCTTGTGCTCCAGCGCGCCGCTGACGACGTAGGAGATGATCTCCATGTCGCGGTGGCCGTGGGTGGCGAAGCCTCCGGCGGGCGCGACCCGGTCGTCGTTGACCACGCGCAGGACGCGGAAGCCCATGCGGGTCGGGTCGTGGTAGCCTCCAAAGGAGAAGGTGTGCGCGCTGTCCAGCCAGGAGATGCGGGTGCGGCCTCGGGTCGAGGCGGGGACGATCTGGAGCATGGGACCTCCCTGGGGGGTGTGCGAGGAACCTAATCCTCCCGCCTGAAGAGACAAGTCACGCAATTCATGGCATACTGTTGTGATGGAAGCAACAATCGCGGGAGACCGCCTGGGGCCCATCGCGGCCTTCGTCCGGGTGGTGGAGACGGGCAGCTTCACGGCGGCGGCCACCTCGCTGGGCGTGTCGAAGTCCCAGGTGAGCCGGTCGGTGCGCGCGCTGGAGGACCGGCTGGGGGCGCGGCTGCTGCACCGCACGACGCGGGCGGTGACGCCGACGGAGGCGGGTCAGGCCTTCTACGGGCGCTGCGCGCGCATCCTCGCCGACCTGGAGGAGGCGGAGGAGGCGGTCGCCCACCTGCAGGCCGCCCCGCGCGGGACGCTGCGGCTCAGCCTGCCCCAGAGCTTCGGGGTGCGCTACCTCGCGCCGATCATCGCGGACTTCCTGATGAAGTACCCAGAGGTGCGGGTGGAGGCCAGCTTCACGGAGCGCCGGGTGGACCTGGTGGACGAGGGCTTCGATCTCGCCATCCGCATCGGCGTGCTGGACGACAGCAGCCTCATCGCCCGCAAGCTGGGCGCGAGTCGGCGCTACGTGCTCGGCAGCCCCGACTACCTCGCCCGGCGCGGCTGGCCGCAGACCCCCGCGGAGCTCAAGGACCACGAGTGCCTGCTGTTCACCTACCAGACCACCGGCAGTTCCTGGGTCTTCCGCGACGCGGGCGAAGAGGTGGCGGTGCGCGTCTCCGGGCGGATGCTGGCCAACAGCGGCGAGGCGCTGGCGGCGGCGGCCTGCGCGGGGGTCGGGCTGGTCTGGCTGCCGGACTTCCTGGTGGCCGACGACCTGCGCGCGGGCCGGCTGGTGAGCGTCTTCGGCGAGCGCCCGGACCCGGGGCTGGCGATCTGGGCGGTCTATCCGCACAGCCGGCACCTCGCGCCGAAGGTCCGCCTCTTCGTGGACCACGTCGCCGCGCACCTCGGCGACTGCCCGCCCTGGGCGCGGGACAGCGCGCCCGCATCGGCCTCCTGAGCGGTGACAGTAGCGGCTCCCCTGCCCCCAGTGTACAGGTAGGGGAAACCATTCTGGAGGTCCGATGCACCGTCTCCTCATCCTCGCCCTCGCCATGGGCTGCTCCACCAAGGCCATCGTCACCGAGACGGGGGAGCCGCCCGAGACCGGCGACCCGAACGGGGGCGACGAGACCGGCGAGACCGAGGACAGCGCGGACAGCGGCGAGACCGGCACGCCCACCGAGACCGGCGGCGAGGGCGAAGGTGAGGGCGAGGGCGAGGGCGAGGGCGAGGGTGAGGGCGAGGGCGAGGGCGAGGGCGAGGGCGAGACCGGCGGCGAGGGCGAGGGTGAGGGTGAGGGCGAGAAGGTAGACCCCTCGCTCTACGACGGCCGCTACGCGGGCGAGTTCTCGGTGGAGGTCAGCGTCTACGGCTTCGGCGACACCTGCTCCGGCGAGTCCGTCTTCGTCATCACCGACGGCGCGATCGAGGGCACCGTGAGCTGCGTGTTCACCCCGGGCGGGGTCGCCTCCACCTACGCCGGGCTGGACGACACCTACGAGGGCACGCTCACCGGCACCGTGGGCAGCTACAGCGACGCCACAGGGACCATCTCGGTAGAGGTGGGCGACGGCTTCTCCACCGAGTGGACGGGCGCCTTCGACTCGGACGGCGCGCTCAGCGCGGACTTCAGCGGCAGCTTCGACTACTCGGGCTTCGCGCTGGACTACACCGGGAACTTCAACGGCGCCCGCTAGGCTGCCTAGTCTTCCACGGTGAGCGGCGGCAGGGGCGCGTCCCAGCCGTCGCCCGCCAGGTCCAGGCGCAGCGCCGCGGTCATGGCCCAGGGCACCTTGCCCGGGTAGACCGGGCTCATGCTTGCGCTCCCCGAGGCGATGAGCACGTAGGAGGCGTCGGCCTCCGGCGTGAGCGTGAAGCTCGCGCTGCCCCGCTCGGCGCTGCTCCCGCTCAGGGCGACGGTCTCCACGACCTCGCCGTCGCGGAGCAGGGAGAGCGTGTCCAGCGACATCCAGCTCGGCGCCCACACGCTCACGTCCAGGGTCTGCTCGCCCACGAAGGTCTGACCGGGGGCGGGCTCGCCGCCGATGGTGGCCTCTATCCAGGGCCCGTGGCTCACGACCGAGCCCCCCGCCTTCGCCGCGGCCAGCAGGGCCTCGGGCTCGGGCTCGGCGCCCGCGGCGTGGTGCAGGAAGGTGAGGCTGTGGCCGATGCCGCTCTTGTGGTTGTGGCTGTCGGAGACGCCCACCGGCAGGGGCGAATAGCCGCGGTTCACCAGGTCCAGGTAGTAGGGCAGGTAGTCCGCGTAGTCGCCGTCGTTGAGCACCTCCATGGCGTCGAAGCGCTCGGACCAGCGCTCGGCGTCGCCGATGGACCCCTCCTCCAGGTTGTACTCCGCGTAGCCGAAGAGGCCGGAGCTCCCGGTCGGGTGGTTGGCCTGCACGATGAGATCGCTGGCCATGGTGCGGATCTCGGCGAAGAGCGCGTCGGTGCTCTCCACGCCCTTCCACCACTGAACGGCGCCCGCGTTGGGCTCCGTGGGCGCCTGCTCCAGCGGCCAGGCGTTGAAGTGCCCGCGCAGCACGGGGCTGACCTCGTCGGCCACGACGCTGTGGAGCGCGCCGTCCAGCCCGAGCGGCGCCAGCAGGGGCCGGTAGTCGGCGACGTGGTCGTGATCGGTGCCGAAGTGGAGCTGCACCCCGTGGGCGGCGCCGACGACGAGGCGATCCTCCATGGTGATCTTGCCGTCGCCGGAGGGCGAGGCGTGGCTGTGCGGGTCGCAGACCCAGACGTCCGTGAGCGGGTAGCTCTCGGTCAGCGAGGCGGCGAAGGGGACGGTCTCGCCAGAGTCCACGGTGACCGTCAGCTGGTCGAGCTCCCAGCGCAGGCCGCGGTGGACCGTGATCACGTAGTCGCCCGGCTCCACCGGCAGGGTGAGCTCGCCGTCGCGCAGGAAGCCGAGGGAGACGAGGTCGTCGGGGCGACCGGGCACCAGGGCCTCGACGGACGAGGCGCTCACCGCGTCGGATCCGAGGGCCGCGCGCACCACGGCGGGGAGCCCGTCCTCGACCGAGACCTGGAGCCAGCCCGGGGGCGTGAGCGTGAGCGCGACGTCCTCGCCGGCGGCGGCGGGCTCGGAGATCCCGTAGCCCTCGGCGAAGGGGGCGGCGGGCGCGCCATCCTCCAGGGAGGCGAGGGTCAGCGCGTTCGCGCCCTCAGCGGCGTAGGGTCCGTACCAGCCGGCGCCCTCGGGCAGATCGGTGGGCACGGCGTGGCCGCGGCCGGTGGCGATCACGCTTACCACCTCGCCCGGGGGCGCGGTGGCCGACCAGCGGCCGTCCTCGTCGGTCCAGGCCTGGCCGATGGGCAGATCGTCGGCGTTCAACAGGTGGACCCGGGCGCCCGCCACGGGCTCGCCGCCCGCGGTGACCTGGCCGCCCAGCGGCTCGGTGTCGATGCCCACGCGCTCCGCCCAGGCGGTGGCGAGGGCGGCCGGATCGCGGCCGACGCCCACGTAGGTGGTCCAGCTCACGCTGTCCCCGCTGACCAGCGTGACCGTGCCCTGGACCGGGGCCAGCACGGGGGCGGCCTCGGAGAGCACGTCGGTCAGCGGGCTGGAGACGAAGGCGTCGCCGTCGGGGAAGACGCTGAAGACGACCTCGTTCTTCCAGGCCAGCGCGGACATGGAGGTGTAGGTGTCGGGGGTGTCGCCCTCCAGGCCGCGGCCGGCGATCCAGGGGTCGGAGACCTCCAGCCCGAGCAGGAAGAGATCCGCCAGGATCGCCGTGGTCTCGCGATCGTTCCAGGTCGCGGTGGTCGTGATCTGGAGCAGCGCGCTGTCCGGCTCGAGCGTATACCGGGTCTGGATGCGGACGTCCCGGTCGGGGACGAGCTCCGGGCTCTCCAGGGCGCCGGTGATGAGCTCGAAGGGGGCGCCGGGGCCCTCGGCCACGACCACGGCGGCGGAGCCGTCCGATCCGTCGCTCTCCACCGTGATGGTCTCGGCGTTCAGGATGCGGCCGAGGCCGACCATGGGGGCGTACTCGTCCACCAGATCGCGGCCGGGCTCGTCCGGGCCACGGACCACGTCAGCGTCCAGGAGGCCGCCGCCATAGTCCACGTAGTAGGAGCTCTCCCGCACGGCCTGCAGGATGAACTGCACGTCGGCGTTGTAGAGCTTGATGTCGCCCGCGCGCCCCTCGGCGCTGACCCCGCCGAAGAGGGCGTCCTCGTCGGTGATGACGCCCGCGCGGACCTCCCCCGCGCCCAGGGCCTCGGTGAGGTCCAGGGCGGGCGCGGCGCTGTCCTCACCCTTGTCGCGATGACAGGCCGCGAGCAGGAGGAGGGCGATCATCAGACGCGCACGTACTCGAATTCGACCGGCTTGCCGTCGATGCCCCGGCGCGGCGCCGCCACCCAGTTCGCCATCTTGCCCGGCTCATGGACCGGGTGCATCAGGCTGGCGACGTAGGCGCGATCATCCGCCGTGGGCAGCCAGTCGCCGACCTTGCGGGCCCAGGTCTCCTCGCTGATGAGATTGCCCTCGGGGTCGAAGTGGTGGTCGGCGTACACGCCCTGGCGCCGGAAGAAGCGGCGGTTGGGGAGCTCGATGCGGAAGTCCACGCCCTCCTCCTCCAGGGACTTGTTCCAGCGCTTCACCACGCGCTCGCAGTCGGCGATGTAGGCGTCGCGCAGGACCTCGTTCATCGCGTTGCGCAGCGGGACCTCGACGTCCTTGACCTGGCCGCCGATCACCTGCGGGATGTTCTTGATCTGATCCAGCGCGCTGTGCTCGGTGTACTCCTTCTCCTCGTGCCAGCGGCCCTTGAGCCCGGCGCCGAAGTAGTCGGCGGCGTTGGTGGAGACCTCCGAGCCGAACAGGTCGATGGAGTAGGAGAACCAGTAGCGGATCCACTTCTGGACGGTGGGCAGGTCGATGCCGCCCTGGTCGCGAGCGTCCCCGTTCTTGTCCAGCTTCGTCAGCTCCGCCGCGCGCCGCAGCACGCGCTCCACGCCGCTCTCGCCGACGCTGAGGTGGTGGGCCTCCTCGGTGAGCATGAAGCGGCAGGTGCGGGCCAGCGGATCGAAGCCCGACTCGGCCAGCGCGCCGAGCTGGTACTTGCCGTCGCGGTCGGTGAACATCGTGAAGCAGTAGAAGGTCAGCCAGTCCGGGCAGGGCTGGTTGAAGGCGTCGAGGATGCGCGGCTTGTCGGCGTCCCCCGCCCGACGCTCCAGCAGGGCGTCGGCCTCGTCGCGCCCGTCCTTCCCAAAGTAGGCGTGGAGCAGGTAGACCATGGCCCAGAGGTGCCGGCCCTCCTCCACGTTGACCTGGAACAGGTTGCGGGCGTCGATCAGGCTGGGCGCGCGGCTGGCGAGCCAGCGCTGCTGCTCGACGCTGGCGGGCTCGGTGTCGGCCTGGGTGACGATGATGCGCTTGAGGATGTTGCGGTACTCCCCCGGGACCTGCTGCCACACGGGCGAGCCGGCGTGGTCACCGCCCGGGACGCGCCGATCCGGATCCGGGTCCTCCAGGAAGATGCCCCAGCGGTACTCGGGCATCTTGACGTAGCCGAAGTGCGCCCAGCCGCCCGGCGCCGTGGAGATGGCCGTGCGCAGGTAGATCTCGTTGGTCTTGAAGACCTGCGGGCCGACGTCGTTCCACCACTGGAGGTAGGCAGGCTGCCACTTCTCCAGCGCCCGTTGGAGCCGTTTGTCTTCCGAGAGGTTGACGTTGTTCGGGATGCGCTCGTCGTAGTTGATGGTGCTCATCACGTCCTCCGGAAGTCGAAGACAGGTCGCTCGGGGTGCCCGTACATGGTCAGGGCGCCCCGCTCCCCCACAGCGTTCGGTCGCTGGAAGATCCAGTTCTGCCAGGCGGTGAGCCGACCGTAGACCTTGGTCTCGAGGGTCTCGGCGCCGCCGAAGCGGAGGTTCTGCTCCATCCCGGTGAGCGCGTCCGGCGAGAGGCTGACGCGCTCCTCCACCGCGATGCGCACCTCGTCGTCCCAGTCGATGTCGTCGGGGGCGGCGGTGACGAGCCCCAGCTCGTCCGCGCGCTCGGCGTCGATGGGCCCGCCCTCCTCCAGGGCGGCGCTCGGGGCGTCCGGCTCGCCGGGGAAGCGGGTGAGGAGGCGGGTGCGCCCGTTGGACATGGGCCAGGCGCCCGCGTTGCCGTCGGAGAGCTGCACGCTGTTCTCGCCGTCCTCGTCGGCCAGCATGTAGGCGCGGTCGGCCGCCAGCACCATCTCGAAGAGCACCCCGGCGAAGCAGTTGCCCGGCAGGACGATGGCGAAGAGGCTCTTGGCCATGTTGTCCAGACGGCGCAGCGTGCGGGCCTGGAAGAGCACGACCTCACGCCAGAACCAGTCGTCCTGCGCGCTGGCCCGCGCGTGCTCGTCGTGGGCGAGCACCGCCGCCGGGTCGCCCTGGGAGCGCAGCAGCAGCAGGCCCACGTCCAGGTGGTTCACGCGCAGGCGCAGCAGGGCGTCGTCGAGCTCGCGGAAGGCGCGCAGGGCCCAGGTCTCCGCCGAGCGGGAGGGCTCGGCGTCCGGGCCCTTCATCAGCAGGGTGGCCACCCGGCCCTCCACCGTCACGTCCACGTAGCGGTAGGACCAGCCGTTCTCCATGGTCTTCCGCTCCAGATCGGGGAGCGGGACGCCCCCGCCCTCCTTCGCCGGGTTGGCCTTCGCCACGCTCTCGGCCAGGGCGTAGACGCCGCTGTTCCACTGGCTGCGGGGGAAGCTCACGTCGATGAGCCGGTACTTCGCCGCGTCGCGCGCCTTGTAGCCCTCGGCCTTCGTGCAGAAGAGATCGGCGATGTCCCGGCGCACCTTCCGCTTGTCGGTGACGCGGGTGAGCCCGCCCGTGCCGGGGAGCACGCCGAGCAGCGGCACCTCGGGCAGCGCCACCGCCGCGTTGCCGTCGTCGATGAGCGCGATCTTCTCGCAGGCCAGCGCGAGCTCGTAGCCGCCGCCCGAAGCCGTGCCGTTGAGCGCCGCGATCCAGGTCTGGCCGGAGTTCCGGCTGGCGTCCTCGATGCTGTCGCGGGTCTCGTTGGTGAACTTGCAGAAGTTCACCTTGAAGGCGTGCGGGGCCTGCCCGAGCATGCGGATGTTCGCGCCCGCGCAGAAGATCCGGTCGTAGGCGCCGGTCAGCACCACCGCGCGCACCTCGGGGTGCTCGAAGCGCAGGCGCTGGATGGCGTCGGCCAGCTCGATGTCCACGCCGAGATCGTAGGAGTTGAGCTTGAGCTCGTAGCGACCGGCCCACATGGGGCGGTCCTCCTTGATGTGCATGCGCAGCGTGGCCACCGGCGCCTGGATCTCCAGGTCCCAGTGCTGATAGCGATCCGGGCGCGTGTCGAAGTTGACCGGCGGGAAGTTGAACTCGCCCATGAGCGTCTGATTCCGGGAGGCTGGGGACCGGGGGTCCGGGGGAAGGGGGCAATATAATCGACCCGAGCCCCATCCGCAGGGGCTGCGTGTGCGATGATGCGGGCACGCTGAAACCCGAGGGAGCCCTCATGCCTGGATTCGTCCTCTATCGAGATCACGCCTTGACCGAGGAGGAGTGGGCAAAGCTCCCCCGCGGCTGTGAGGTGGTCACCGACGGCACGGAGATGGTCGCCCGCGCGGAGGTGGACGGGCCGCTGCTGGAGCTGCTGCACTTCGTGGCCGCCCTCGCCCGCGCCATCCCCGACGCTCGCCTGGTCATCCGGCAGCACGCAGCGGTGACGGACGTGGGCGCGGGGATGGCGCAGGTGGCGGTCTCGGAGACGCTGCCGGTCCTGAGCGAGGGCGCCGAGCAGGCCCCCTCGGCGGGACGCGCGAGCGACGAGGCCCCGCCGCCCGATCCCGCGCTCCTGCGCGCCGACCCCTGGGAGCTGATGGACCAGGGCGAGCTGGCCCGCGCCGAGCAGCGCTTCGCCATGGGCTTCGAGCTGGACATGGCCGGGCGCGACCGCGTGCGCGACATGTTCAACAGCACGGACCCGGCGGTCTCCGCCATGGGCGCGCGGCTCTCGGGCTACACGAACTGGAAGAGCTTCGTGACCACCCTGCGCCGCGGGCTCGACCACGCCGACGTGCGCGTGCGCCGCGACTGCGTGGCGGCCATCGGCAAGCTGGCCGGCCCGGCCATGGTCCCCTCCATCGAGGAGAAGCTGCGCGACCCGAGCCCGGAGGTCCAGGCCGCGGCGCGCGAGGCCCTCAAGCGGATCGCGAGCCGGGAGCCGGTGATGGTGCGCCGGCGCTGAGCCTGCGCGAGACGATCTCCACCGCCAGTTGTATCGCCGCCGCCATGCTGGCGGGGTCGGCCCGCCCGGTCCCCACCAGCGCGTCGGCCGTGCCGTGGTCCACGCTGGTGCGCACGATGGGGAGCCCCAGGGTCCAGTTCACCGAGCGCCCGAAGTCCACCGCCTTCAGCGGGGCGAGGCCCTGGTCGTGGTACATCGCCACCACCCCGTCCACGCGGCCGGCGCGGGCGTCGAGGAAGGCCGTCTCCGCCGAGACCGGCCCCACGAGGTCCAGCCCCTCGGCGCGCAGGGCCGCCACCGCGGGCCCGATGACCTCGATCTCCTCGCGCCCCAGGAGCCCCTCCTCCCCCGCATGCGGGTTGAGCCCGCACACCGCCAGCCTCGCCCGGGGGAGCCCGAGGTCCCGCGACAGCGCGTTCGCGAGCGCGCGCGTCGTGTGGGCCACACGATCCCCGGTGACCAGGGCGGGGACCTGAGCGAGCGCGCAGTGGACGGTGACCAGGGCCACGCGGAGCTCGCCCCCCACGAAGGCCATCACCGGCTCGGCCCCGCAGAGCTCGCCCAGCATGTCGGTGTGCCCGAGCCAGGGGAAGCCGCGCGCGGCGAGCCGGGCCTTGTGGATGGGCCCGGTCACCAGCGCGTCGGCCCGGCCCTCCAGGCATGCGCGGACGCCCTCCCGGATGGCCACGACCTCCGCCGCCTCCGGCGCGTCCGGGGTCTCCAGCAGCCCGATCCCTCCCGGCGCCAGCGCGCCCGGATCGAGCGCCTCCAACGCGCGTATCGGCAGACCCAGGCGCGCGTTCGCCCGGTCCAGCGGCTCCCGACGCCCGACCAGGCAGACCCGGGCCTCTCCCGCCGCGCCAGCCCCCAGCGCTTGTAGCGCCAGCTCAGGCCCGACGCCCATCCCGTGGGTGAGGACCAGCCTCATTCCAGCCTCACTCCGAGGGCGGCGACTCCAGCTTCACGCTGATCGCGGACTTGCGGCGCTGCTGCTGGTACCACTGGAAGATCTCGTCGTCTACGCGCGCGGAGTAGACCTGATCGAAGACCTGATCCCGCACCTCCTCGAAGGGGCGCGCGTCCGCCGTGCGGCGACCGAAGACGGTGAGCACGAAGACGCCCTGCGGCAGGTCGATGGGGTCGCTGACCCCGCCGTCGGCCAGCGTGGAGAGCGGGTCGTCCAGCACAGGGAGCAGCTCCCCCTGGCCGAAGGTGCCCATCTTGCCGCCGTTGGCGCCGTAGGGCCCCTCGTCCACCTCGCGGGCCACCACCGAGAAGGCCTCGCCCGCCCGCACGCGCGCCACCGCCGCCGCCGCCCGATCCCGGACCGCCTGCTTCGCCGCGTCGTCCGCGCCGAGCGGCCAGGCCAGGAAGATGGCGCCGACGTCCATGACCTGCGGGAGGTTCTGGGCGGCGACCATGCGGCGCCAGGCGTCGCGCAGCTCGTCCTCATCCACCTTGATGCGCGGGTAGATGACGTTGACCGTGAACTTCTGCTGCCGCAGGTTCTCCTTGAACTCGGTCCGGTAGTCCACCCAGACCAGGCCCTGCCGCTCGATCTCCTGCCGGAGCTGATCGACCGTGAGGCCGTTCTGGGCGGCGAGCCGCTCCAGGCCCTGCGCCACCTCGTCCTCGCTCACGTCGAGGCCGAGCTTGCGCGTCTCCTGCGCGATGAGCTTGCGCAGGATGATCTGGTCGAGCACCTCCAGCTCGGCCGCGCGCCGGGCGAAGGGGTCCCCGCCCGTGGACGTCACGCGCTCCTCGATGAAGGGCCCCCCCAGATCGTAGATCTGCGAGAGCGTCACGACCTCGTCGTTCACGACGGCCGCGACGCGGTCCACGACGGCCGCCTCCGCCCCGGAGAGCGAGAGCAAGGCCGCCAGCAGGACCGCGGCGGTCGTCACTGGGGCGCGCCGGCGCCCTCGGGGGCCTCAGGCGCCTCGGCGCCGTCCGGCGGGGCCGGGATCGCGCCCTCGGCGCCCATGTCCATCTCGTCCTCCAGCTCCGGGCTCACGAAGCCGGGGCCGAGCGGGCGGCGCACGCTCTTGATCTCGAGCGCGTTCAGCTTGTCGGTCTTGACGTCGACCTTGGCCGAGGTCTTGAGGTCCGCGACGTACTTGTCGTAGAGCTCCTTGAGCTTGTCGTTCTTGACCTTGCGCAGCACCGAGCCCTTCATCTGGGCGAAGGTGCGCTCGACGCGCTCACGCTTGTTGGAGACGTGGATGATGTTGTAGCCCTCCGAGGTCTTGAAGACCGGGCTCACGCTGTCCACGGGGATCTCGAAGGCCTTGTCCACGATGGCCTGGTCGAGGCCGGGCTTGCCGCTGCGGGGCACGAAGCCCACGTCGCCGCCGCGCCGACGGTAGGGGTCCTCGGAGAACTTGCCGGCCAGATCCTTGAAGGTGTCGGGCTTCTTGGCCACCTCGCCGCGGATGCGCTCGGCCTCGGCCTTGGCCTTGTCGTCGGGGCGCTCGTCGGTCACCTTGATCAGGATGCGCTTGATCTGCACCTTCTCGGGGACGACGAACTCCTCCTTGTGCTGGTCGTAGTAGGCCTGGAGCTGCTCGTCGGTGAAGTCGCTGTTGCGGACCTGGTTGTAGACCTCGTCGCGCAGCAGGCTGTTGACCATCACCTTCTGGACCTTGGGATCCTTGTCCAGGCCCTTCTTCAGCGCGGCCTGGTAGAGGAGCTTCTCCTCGATCAGGCGGTCGAGGACCTCCTGCTTCTCGGCAGCGGACAGCGCGTCCCCGCTCGCGGGCGTCTTCCGCGCGGCGAGCGCCTCGAACTCCTTGCTGCCGATCTCGATCCCGTTGACGGTGGCGAGGACCTCGCCCATGTCCTGGGGGGCCGCCTCAGCGCCCGCGCCCTCGGTCTTGGCGGGGCCGGTCCCGGAGGCAGTGGAGGAGGCACCTTCGCCCTGGCAGCCGGCGAGCAGGGCCGCGAGGGCCGCCGCCGCCATGAGTCGAGTCCGCATGAAAGCTCCTTTGGAGGTCAGTTTCGGGATCGCGGTCGCCGGGCGCAAGCGGGGCGACGCGCAGATTTCGGGACAGAGGGGCTTTTGCATAGCCTCGCGAGAAAATGCCCGCAAGCGTGCGCGCCCGCAAGGGGCTCCTGGGCCCGCGCGCCCGACGCCACGGGGGTCAAGCCGGCTCGCGCTCCCAGGCGGGGGACGCGGCCTCTCCGATCTCGGGCTCGCCCAGCGCCCGCGCGGCCTCCCGGGCCAGCTCCAGCGGGCCCACGATCACGGCGCAGGCCTCGGCGGGGCGCACCCAGCGCGCGACCGCGTCCGAGGCCCGCCCCGCGTCGATGGCGGCCAGCGCCTCCAGGTAGGTCGTCCAGGTGTCGTCGGGCAGCCCCAGCAGCCACTGGCTGGCCACCAGCCCGCCGATGCCGGCCACCCCGCTCGCGCTCTGCGGGAAGGAGCCCACCAGGAAGCGCCGGGCCGGATCGAGCTCGTCCTCGGTGAGCGGGCTCGCGACGAGGGCCTCCCACTGATCGCGCAGCGCGCCGACGGCCTGCGCGGCCTTGGCCGGCGCGGTGGACAGGCTGGCGACCAGATCGCCGCCCAGGGCCCCGGCGTCCAGCGCGCTGAAGGCCCCGTAGGTGAGCGAGCGGCGCTCGCGCAGGTCCATGAAGAGGCGACTGCTGGCCCCCGCTCCGAAGACCTGATTGGCCACGCGCAAGGCCAGATAGTCCGGATGCGTGCGCTCCAGCACCGTGTGGCCCATCGCCACCGCCACCTGCTCCGAACCGGGCCGATCCACCGCCACCACCCGGCGTCCGCCGCTCCGGGGCGCCCGGTTGACGGGCCCCAGCAGGGCAGAGGCCATGGGAGGCGTGGCGTACCGCGCCGCGAGCTGCTCCAGCACGCGCTCCGGATCGACGTCGCCCACCACCGTCAGCAGCCCGCGCTCCGGGGCGAAGAGGAGCCCGTGCAGGGCCTCCAGCTCCTCACGCGCGGCGTGGGTGAGGCCCGCCTTCGTCGTCGGCGGCCAGCCGTAGGGGTGCGCCTCGTAGAGCAGGAAGGCCAGCCATCGCGCCGCCACCGTCTCGGCGTGGACGCGCTCGTGCTCGTGCAGCTCCAGCGCGCTCACCCGCTCCCGGTCGAGCTCGGCCTGCGGGAAGCTCGGCTCGAAGGCGAGCTCATCGGCGAGGTCCAGGAGCTCGGCGAGCTGCGCGGACTGCCCGGTCAGGGTGAGGTTGGCCTGGTCCAGGGAAACGCCCGCCTTGAGGCGCGCGCCGAGGTGATCGAGGGCCTCGGCCAGCTCCGCCGAGCCCCGACGCCGCGTGCCGTGCCTCAGCACGTTGGCCATCAGCCGCGCCGCCCCGGTGGCCGGCGTGGGCAGCGCGGAGCGACCCCCGCGGAAGGTCCAGCGCACCTGCACCAGCGGCAGGGCGGGCAGCCGCACCGCGGCGAGCGTGAGGCCCCAGGACAGGACCCGGCGTTGAACCACCGGGAAGGCCCAGGGGCGCGGGGTGTGTCGGATGGGGGGCGTGGTGGGGTAGCTCATGGGGACGCCGCTCATCGGGGCACCACGCTCAGCGTCACGGCCGTCTCCGCGCCGAGATCACGGGCGGCGACCCGCTGGATGTCCTCCGGTCGCACGGCCGCCACCCGCTCCAGGTAGCGCGCCTCCCAGTCCGGGTCGCCGTGGAAGAGCGCCGCCCGCCCCAGGGCCAGGGCCCGCTGGAGCGCGCTCTCCTGGCCGAGCAGCCGCGCGGTGCGGAGCTGGTTGCAGACCTTGGAGAGCTCGCGCGCGGAGACCGGCTCCCGCTGGAGCCGCGTGAGCTCCTCCTGGTAGAGCGCCGCGACCCGCCCGAGATCGGCGCCCCGCGGCGCCACCACGTAGCCCGCCATCAGGCTGGGGCCCCGATGCGCCTCGTAGCCCCCGTTCACCTCCACCGCGACCTGCTCGTCCACGACCAGGCGTCGGTAGAGCCGGCTGGAGGGGCCGCTGAAGAGCAGCGTCTCCATGACCTCGTAGACGTAGAAGTCGGGGTCCCAGAGCGGCGGGGCCTGGTGGCTGGTGAACACCGTGGGGAGCTGGGCCAGCGGCGCCTCCTCCACGGCCTCGACCCGCCCTGCGCGACGCGGCTCGTGGAGGTCGGGCTCGGTCCGCTCGCCCCCCGCGGGGATGTCGCCGAAGTAGGCGTGGACCAGGCCCATCACCTCGTCCGGGTCCAGATCGCCCGCCAGCGTGAGCACGGCGTTGTCCGGCCGGTACCACCGCTGGTGGAATTCGAGGGCGTCCTCGAAGCGCGCCGCCTCCAGGTCCTCCCAGGAGCCGATGACCGGGTGCGCGTAGGCCCAGCAGGCGTAGGAGAGCTCGCCGAAGCGCAGCCAGGCGAGCCCGTAGGGCGCGTTGTCCACGCGCTGGCGGCGCTCCTCCATCACCGTCTGGCGCTGGTGCTCGAAGTTCTCCTCCGTGATCGCCAGCGCCCGCATCCGGTCGGCCTCCAGCCAGAGGCCGAGCGCCACCTGATGGGCGGGCAGCGACTCGTAGTAGTTGGTCCGGTCCTGGCTGGTCGTGCCGTTGAGCTGGCCGCCATGGCCCTGGATCAGCTTGAAATGCTCCGTCTTCGCGACGTGGGCCGAGCCCTCGAACATCAGGTGCTCGAACAGGTGGGCGAAGCCGGAGCGCCCGCGCTCTTCGTTGCGGGAGCCGACGTCGTAGTGGAGCGCGATCCCCACGACGGGCACGGAGGGATCGGGCCGCAGGTGGACGCGCAGGCCGTTGTCGAGGGTGTGGCTGTGGAGGGCGGTCATGTTCTCGGTGGGATAACCTCCTCGGGCGCGCACGCTCGCGCGTCGCGACGGAGCGAGCATGATGTGGATGACGCTGCTCTCGGTGGCCCTCGCCGGTGACCTGCTGGTGGACGCGGCCGTGCCCTTCGAGCTGCGCGAGCGCGGCGAGGTGCTGACCCAGACCTGGGGGCCCGAGCGCCTCGCCCTGGTCGGCCTCCCCGCGGGCCCGCACCTGCTGGAGGTCGTGGCGGGCGGGAAGGCGCGCACGCTCACGGTGCAGCTCCCCGAGTCGGGGGACGCGCTCCTGCGGGTGAGCGCGACCAGCGTCACGGCGGACGCCGTGCAGCGCGGGCCGCCTCCCCGACCGGCCCTCGAGGTGAAGGCGACCGGCCAGGATCGGCTCGCGCTGGTGATCGACGACGCGCGCCGCCTCGTCTTCTCCGGCGCGGCGACCGTGCGCCTGGAGGGCCTGCCCGCCGGCGAGCACACCCTGGAGATCCGCTCCTCCGACCTGCTCACCATCTGGTCGAGGGGCACGCTGACGCTGGGCGCGGAGGATCGCGTCGTCGCCACCGCGTCCAGGGGCCGCCCGCTGGACGTCTTCGGGCCCGAGGGCGCCTGGGCGCCGGCCGCGCAGGTGCCGGACGGGGACGCGCCGCCGCCGCGCGAGCCCTGAGGTGCTCCTCCGCTCCATCCGCACGCGGATCCTCGCGGTCTTCGCCCTCAGCCTCTCGGCCTTCGCCGGGGCTCTGGTCTACGGGCTGGTGCAGCTCCGCTCCATCGGGGACGGCCTGCGCGCGATCAACGCCGTCTATCTCCCGCTGGCCGGGGTGGCGGCCGACCTGAACGCCGTGCTGAGGCAGATGGACAGGGACCTGGAGCGGGGCAGCCGGGAGGGCCCGCGCCCGCTGGCGGGACATCGCTCCAACGCCGCCTTCTACAGCGCGAGCCTGGAGGACGACATCGGGCGCGGCCGGGGCATGGTCGTGGCCGCGCTCACGCCGATGGAGGACCCCGAGGAGCGCCGGGCGCTGGAGGGCGCGCTCACCCTGCTGGGCGAGATCGACGAGGCGCGCCAGGGCTTCGACCAGGCCGCCGCCGACTGGCTGGAGGGCGCCGGGGAGCCGAGCCAGGCCACGGCGGCGCGCAACCAGCTGGACCGCAAGAAGAAGGAGCTGGGGCTCCAGATCGACCAGCTCGGCGCGCTGGTGGAGGGGCGCATCCTGGCCGTGAGCGAGCGCACCGCCCAGGCCCAGGTCCGCGCGCTCACCGTGTCGGGCACGCTCTCCGCGCTGGCGGCGGTGCTGGCGGGGGTGATGGCGGGCTTCGCGCTGCTCACCCTCCAGCCCATCGGCCGGCTCACGGCCCAGGTCCAGCGCCTGGCGGCGGGCGAGGCGGCCCCGCGGGTGGACGTGCGCTCCCGCGACGAGGTGGGCGTTCTGGCCCGGGAATTCAACGCGATGGCGGAGGCGGTGGCCGAGCGTGACCGGCGGCTCTCGGAGCGCGCGGCGGCCCTGGACCGGCTCTCGCTCCGGCTGCGCAGCGTGCTGGACGCCATCCGCGCCGGCCTCGTCGTGGTGGAGGGCGACCCGGAGCACGTCGCCATGGCCAACCCCGCGGCGACCACGCTGTGGGGCGTCTCGGAGGGGGCCCCGCTCCCCGAGGCCCTGGCCGGGCTGCTGGCGAGCGCGCCCGAGCGGGCGGCGCGACGGGTGGAGGCGCTCTCGCTCGGGGGTCGGCTCTTCGACGTGGACGTCGTCCCCTTCGGGCCGCGCGGGGCGCTCATCGTCGGCGAGGACGTCACCGAGCGCATCGCCGATCGCGAGCGACTGGCCCGCTCGCAGCGCCTCGCCCTGGTCGGGCAGATGCTGGCCCAGATCACCCACGAGGTGCGCAACCCGCTCAACGCCATGAGCCTCAACGCCGAGCTGCTCTCCGAGGAGCTGGCCCCCGGCGCGGACGCGGGCGAGGAGGCCCGGGCGATGCTGGAGACCATCACCGGCGAGATCCGGCGACTGGAGCGGATCACGGCGCGCTACCTCGATCTCTCGCGCCGCCGCCAGCCCGAGCTCGCCCCCACCGATCCGCTCGCCCTGGCCCGCGAGGTCGCGCGCGTCGAGGAGGAGGTGCTGCGGCGGGCCGGCGTGGAGGTCACCGTGCGCGGCGAGGGGCTCCCGGTCGTCGAGCTGGACGGGGACGCCCTCCGCCGGGCCCTGCGCAACGTGCTGCGCAACGCGGTGGAGGCCGGCGCACGGCACGTCGAGGTGGCGCTCTCCCACGCCGAGGGCAGGCTGCGGGTGGTCGTCCGGGACGACGGGCCGGGCATGGAGCCCGCGCAGGTGGATCGCGCCTTCGAGCCCTTCTACACGACGAAGGCCCAGGGCACCGGGCTCGGCCTGGCCATCAGCCGCCAGGAGCTCGAGGACGTGGGCGGCGCGCTCGCCTGCGAGGCCCGGCCCGGCGAGGGCTGCACCTTCACGCTGACGATGCCCGCCTCACCCGGCGGAGAGGGCTGAACAGCCCTCTGGGGCGCCCGCACGAGAGACCCTGCCTGGACCGGGCGCGGGCGCGACGCCCGAGACGGTGCTGGTCGCGCTCCGGCAGATACGGACCCTCGGCCCTGCACAGCGAGGCGACCTGCTGGCGTCGTTATATATTCTGTGTGACAGGCGCTTCGGCGGGGAGCTGATCCGCCACCTCGTGACCCAGGAGGAGCTCATGGAGTCCCAGTTTCTGCGTGAGCTGGTCGAAGAGAGCTACGAGAAGGGGTTTCAGAAGGGGATGGACCAGGGAATCTCACAGGGAATCTCACAGGGAATCTCACAGGGAATCTCACAGGGAATCTCGCAGGGAATTTCGCAAGGTATCTCCCAGGGTCGGCGAGAGGCCATGGCGTCCACGCTCCGCCGGCAGATCGCGCTGCGCTTCCCCGAGTCCCTGAGCAGCCTCGAGGCCATCCTGAGCCTGTGCACCTTGGAGGATCTGGAGGCCGCGGCGGAGGCTCTGCTCCTGGTGTCCTCGGGTGAGGAGCTCCGTCAGTTCCTGCTCGCCCGCCGCGCCCATTGACAGGTTGACACCACTCCGAAAAGATGTCACAGTGCGACATCCTGTCAGGGAGCGCCTGTGAACCCTCGCGTCCTGGTCGTCGACGACGAAGAGCCCAACCGCCTCTCGCTGGAGCGCATCCTGGTCCGCGAGGGCATCGAGGTGAAGCACGCCGCCAACGCGCGGGAGGCGCTGGACCGGCTGCGCGAGGAGCCCTTCGCGCTGATGCTCACCGATCTGAAGATGCCCGGCATGGACGGGCTCCAGCTCATGAAGACCGCGCGCAGCCTGGACGGGGACCTGGAGGTCATCGTGATGACCGCCTACGGCACCGTGGAGACGGCCGTGGAGGCGATGAAGGAGGGCGCCTATGACTTCGTGACCAAGCCGCTCCGCCGCGCCGAGCTGGTGCGCGCGGTGCGCAAGGCGCTGGAGAAGCGCGCGCTGGTCGCCGAGAACCGGGCCCTCAAGGACGAGCTCGCCCGCGCCGTGCCCGACGAGATGATCGGCCGCAGCCCGCAGCTCCGCGCCCTGCTGGAGGAGGCGCGCCAGGTCGCCGACAGCCTCGCCAGCGTGCTGATCACCGGGGAGAGCGGCACGGGCAAGGGGCTGCTGGCCCGCTGGATCCACCGGGCGAGCCCGCGCCGGGACGCGCGCCTGGTCACGATCAACTGCGCCGCCCTGCCCGAGAGCCTGCTGGAGAGCGAGCTCTTCGGCTACGAGCCCGGGGCCTTCACCGGCGCGCAGGGGCGCAAGGAGGGCCGCTTCGACCTCGCCGCCAACGGCACGCTCTTCCTCGACGAGATCACCGAGATGAGCCCGCCCGTGCAGGCCAAGCTGCTGCGCGTGCTGCAGGACGGCGAGTACGAGCGGGTCGGCGGCACCCGCACCCTGCACGCCGACGTGCGCGTGATGGCGGCCACGAACCGCGACCCCGAACAGGCCGTCCGCGAAGGAAAGCTGCGGGAGGATCTCTACTACCGCCTCAACGTCATCCGGCTCCACCTCCCGGCCCTGCGCGAGCGTCGGGACGACGTGGCCCTGCTGGTCCGCCACTTCGTCGCTCTGCACGCGCGCCGCAACCGCCGCGCGATCTCCGGCGTCAGCCCCGACGCGATGGACGCGCTGAGCGCCTGGCCCTGGCCGGGCAACGTGCGCGAGCTGGAGAACGCCATCGAGCGCGCCGTCGTGCTCGCCCGCGGAGAGACCATCGGGCTCAGCGACCTCCCCCCCGCGCTGCGCCAGCAGCCCGCCACCCCCAACGTGCTCTCCTTCCCCGTGGGGACGCCGCTCAAGGTGGTGGAGCGGGAGATGATCGAGCGCACGCTGCAGCTCATGGGCGGGGACAAGGCCCGCGCCGCGGCCCTGCTGGGGATCACCTCGCGCACCATCTACCGCCGGGAGGCCGAGTGGCGCGGCGAGGAGCCCGCCGAGTGAAAAGCCTGCTGCGGGCTGGATGCGGCGGGGATATGCTCTCCTGAGATGGAGGTTTCATGCGCGGGTTCCTGTTCCTGACCCTGCTGGCGGCGTGCGACAAGGAAGACAAGGGCGGCTCTGGAGAGGTCGAGGAGACGGGCACGCCCCCCGACGACACGGGCACGCCCCCCGACGACACCGACGAGCCCCCGCCCTGCACGGCCGCGGTGGCCAGCACCGACCCGCTCGACGGCGCGGTGGACGTCGCGCTCGACGCCGTCCCCTCGGTGGTGCTCACGGAGGCCGACGCGACGGCCTACCTGGAGAGCGACATCCCGGGCACGTACACGGTCTCCACGGACGGCCTCACGCTGACCTGGACCGCCGACGGCGAGCTGGAGGCGGACACGCTCTACACCGTGACCGCGAACACCTGCACGGGCTCCCAGAGCTTCAGCTTCACCACCGTCGCGCCCACCTCGCCCGATCACCTGGTGGACCGGGCCTGGGAGTTCAACCTCTCCGACGGCACCATCACCGAGCCGGCCGCGCTGGAGGCCCTGCTGGGCGACCAGCTCGTCCCCGGCCTGCTGGGCGTCTGGGGCGCAGGCCCGGGCACGGTGGATCTGCGCATCGCCGCGACGGACACCGAGGACACCAGCAGCACGCACCAGGACTACTGCCTGGCCAGCTCGGAGATCGAGGACGCCACCTACGACGACGGCGGCGTGCGCGGCACGTCGGCGGAGTTCTGGGTGACCCTCATCGAGGGCGACCCGGTGCCCATCTACAACCTCGACTTCAGCGGCGTCTGGACCGAGGACGGCAGCCGCTTCGAGAACGGCACCCTCCAGGGCCAGATGGACGCCCGCTACGTCGCCGACTGGATCGGGTTCACCCCCGACGAGCTCTGCGACTTCGCCGTCCTGTTGGGGATCACCTGCGAGGCCTGCCCTGATGACGAGGCTTACTGCCTCTCCATCCGGGTGGAGGACCTGAGCGGGGATGAGGTGGACACCACCGTCATCGGCGTGGCCGACAGCGACTGTCCGGGCTGCGACGCGGGCGAGCCGGTCTGCGAGTAGCGCTCAGGTCTGCGCGTCCGAGGGAGGCTCCGCGCCCGTCTGGGGCGTGACGAGCCCCTCCGTCGCGCGCAGGAAGCGCGAGAGCAGCCCGACCGAGACCCCGAAGAAGGCGATCATCACCCACTGGGCGGGCGTGAGCCCGGCCCAGCGCACGTCCGCGTTCTCCAGATCCGTGTTGCGCAGGAAGTCCAGCCCGAAGCGGATCGGAGCGTACATCGCGGCGAACAGCGCCACGAAGAGCCCCGGCCGGAAGGGTCGGCGGCGGAGCGCCAGGAAGGTGAGCCCGATGGCCACGGTGCAGATGGCCTCGTAGAGGCCGAGGTCGTGTCGCGCCCCGCCGGGGAAGTCCACGGCCAGGAAGAAGTCGCTCTTCTTCCCGATGTGGTCGTGCGCGGTGAAGCACCCCAGCCGCCCCAGCACCCAGGCCCAGGGGAAGCCGAACATGATGGCGTCGGCGTGCACCCAGAAGGGGCGCTTCCTCAGCACCCCGTAGAACAGGCTGGACCCGATGATCGCGCCCAGCATCCCGCCGGTGCTGGAGAAGCCTCCCCAGACGCGGAAGAGCTCCGTCCAGCCGCGCTCGTCGATCAGGTGGGGGTTGTAGGCGGCGACGTGGACGATGTGGCCCACGAAGAAGCCCATCCCCACCGTGAACACGGCCCCGTCCACCACGTCGCGCACGTCGAGCCCCAGGCGGATGCCGCGGGCCCGCGCGACCTCCAGCCCGACGATGAAGCCCGCGCAGACCAGGATCGCCCAGGGATCCAGCACGACGGGGCCCAGCTCCCACACGGGGACCTGGAAGTAAGGGATGAGGGCGAGCGGGAGCATGGGCACTTCCTCGGGGGCTACAGGCTGTCCTAACCCGGCCCGCCGTGATACCAGCCCCGTTCACGGGAGAGGGTCATGGCTGTACTCACGACGGACATCATGCTGCGGGGGATTCGTCGGGAAGAGGTCTTCGAGTGGCTGGGCGACGTGTCCAACCAGCGGAAGATCCTGGAAGGGGCCTTTGACGCGATGAAGGAGGTCTCCCCAGGCCACTGGGAGCTCACCTTGAACACGCCCGTCAAGAAGCGGGTGATGACCTACCGCTACGTCGGGATGGACGACAGCCACGGCGGGCGTCGCGTGCAGGTGGAGACCAGCGGCAAGCGCTTCGCCGGTCAGCTCCACTACAGCCTGCGCACGCTGAAGCCCAGCACCAACACGCTCGTCACCCTGCACATGGACTTCGATCCGGGCGGCCCGGGCCCGCTGGGCGACGTGATCTTCGACAATTTCGTCCGCAAGAACCTCGAGAGCGCGTGCGCGAAGGTGCTGGAGAAGCTGGGCGAGATCATCCCCCGCACCGTGGGCAGCGCCGCCGGGAGCAAGGACGAGGACTGAAGCCGGGGGGATGTGGCCATGCCCTTGTTGGTTCCGTTGCTGGCGACCCCCCTCCTGGGGGTAGTCGAGGCTCACTATGAGCTCATCCGCTGGGAGGCGCTCCCCGCGTCGGCGGAGCTGGCCGACTGCAAGCGGGAGCTGGTGTCGCTCCCCCCCGCCGCGCCGCGTCTGAGCCTGGTCGCGCTCCCCGCGCAGGCACCCGAGCAGGCGCGACCGCTGGTCGACCGCTGCCGCAAGGTCGCCGACAAGCTGGGAAAGAAGGACAAGAAGAACGCAGAGCTGACCCTGCTGCGCGCGCAGCTCGCCACCGATCGCTGGCTCCTCGGCGACGGCGGGGACGTGAACGACATCGCGGAGCTCTACCTCCGGGCCGCGGCCGGGCTGGCCGAGGATCCGCGCCCCACCTGGCTCCAGGCGCAGCTCTTCGCCAACGCTGGCCTCCTCACCGCGGCGGAGGGACTCATCTCCAGCGTGGAGAGCCGGGAGTGGCCGCAGCCCCTCCCCGCCGCGTTCTGGTGGGACTACGCCAACCTCGAGGCCATCGCGCAGCGCCGGGCGCACGCCCTCCAGGGCGTGGACCGCGGCGTCGCGCTGGGTGGAGACCCCGCTCCCTTCGAGGCCTTGCGGGCGAAGATCGTGGCCTCCTACCGCGATCCCGGCGACACGCAGAGCTTCCCCCGCGAGGAGAGCTGGACGGAGGACCCGGCCCACGGGAAGCTGTGCAACCACCGTTTCGACTTCTGCGTCACGGTCCCCGAGGGCTGGGGCGGCCAGTTCCTGGAGGAGACCCCGGACAAGGTGGGCCTGATGCTGGCGCCTCCGGTGTACACGGAGGGCCGGAACCAGATCCAGGTCAACGTCATCTTCATCGCCATGCTCGACGACGGCACGAAGCTGGAAGACAGGCTCGCCCAGACGAGCATGCCGGGCAGCACGGCCCGCCCCTACAGCCTGCCCATCGAGGGGGCGGTCGCTGCGGAGATGACGAACCCCGAGCTCTACCCTGCGGTGGGCGGGCTGCACGGCGTGGTGGCCTTCTGGCGCCGCTCCCGGCCGCCCTATCCCGGCCTGAGCTGGGAGCGCGCGGTCGGCACGGGCTTCGACTCGAACGCCCCGGTGCTCGTGCCCGTCCCGGCCTACGATCGCGTGCAGGGAGACGTGGTCTACATGCTCACGATGGACGGGGCCGATCTGGTCTGGCCTCGGGCCGAGCAGGATCTCTCGAGGCTGGTGGGCGGCCTGGTGATCGAGTAGGGAGGGCTCATGTGGGAACGCGCGCTGACCCAGGCCCTGCTCTCGATGTTCTCCACGGACGAGTTCCGGCGCCTGCTGCGCTGGCACTACGCCTCGGTGGAGCAGGAGCTCCCGGGATCGCTGGCCTCGCCGGCCAGCTTCTTCGCCGACGCCGTGAGCGCGCTGGATCGCCGTCAGGCCCTCGGCGGCGAATTCTTCCGCCTGCTCCGAGAGGAGCGGCCCCGACGGGTCGCGGAGATCGACGAGCTCGAGCGCCTCTGGCGCGCGGCGAGGGCCACCGCGCCGGCCGCCCCGGCCGCCACCGCCGCCGCCGCCGCCGCCGCCGCCGCGCCCGCGACGCCCGCCGCGCCCGTGACACCTACGACCCCGCTCGCGCCCGCCCCCGCATCCTTCGACTACGACATCTTCATCGCCCACGCCAGCGCGGACAGGGTGGTGGCCGAGAGCCTCTTCGACACGCTGCTCGGCCTCCAGCCCGGCGTCCGTCTCTTCCTCGACACGCGCTCGCTGAAGCTCGGAGACGCCTGGGATCAGGCCATCCCCGACGCGCTGGAGCGCTCGCAGGTCGTCGTCGTGCTGGTCTCCGAGCGCATCGACCAGGCCTGGTACGCCCGGGACGAGATCGCCCAGGCGATCGAGCTGGCCCGCGATCCCGGCTCGCAGCAGAAGGTCGTCCCCGTGTTCCTGGACGGCCTCCCCAGCCCCCGGCGCACCGGCAGCCGCATCCCCTACGGCCTGCGCGTGCTGCACGGGCTCATCCTGCCGGACACCGGGGTCGAGGAGGCCGCCCGCCGCCTCCTGTCCCTGCTCCTGAGCATGCGCGCCTGACGACGGGCGAGGAGACGGACTATCTTCTCCCGCCCCGAGGGATGAGATGACCCAGGCCACCGACCTCTTCGACGCCGCCGCCCCGCCCCTGCCGCCCGAGGAGGCCGCACACCTGTGCGCGCGGCACTTCGGCGTCGTGGGCTCGGCGAAGCCGCTGTCCGGCGAGCGCGACCAGAACTTCCACGTCCGCGTGCCCGACGGGCCGGGCTACGTCTTCAAGGTCCACCCGCCCACCGAGGATCCAGCGGTGGTGGACTTCCAGATCCGAGCGCTTCAGCACATCGCCGAGGTCGATCCGGGTGTGGTCGTGCCGCGCGTGCTCCTCTCGGTGGAGGGCATGCCCAGCGTGCCGGTGGATCTGGGGGCGGGTCGGCCGCAGCTCGCCCGGCTGCTCACCTACCTGCCCGGCGCGCCCGTGGGCGAGCACAAGCCGCTCACCGAGGTACAGCTCAGCCACCTCGGCGAGACCCTGGCGCGCCTGGATCGGGCGCTTCGAGGCTTCTTCCACCCGGCCGGCGGCTACGCGCTGCTCTGGGACCCGCAGCGCGCCACCCAGCTCCGACCGCTCACCCACCACATCCCCGACGCGGAGCTGCGCGCGCAGGTCGAGCGCGGGCTGGACCACTTCGAGGCCCACACCGCCCCCGCCCTGCGCCGGCTGCGGGCCCAGCCCATCCACAACGACGCGAACAACAACAACGTGCTGCTGAACCCCGCCGATCTGTCGCGGGTGTCGGGCGTGCTGGACTTCGGCGACATGGTCCACGGGCCGCTGATCCAGGAGCTGGCCGTGGCCAGCGCCTACCACCTGGGCCCGGATGCCCAGCCCTTCGCCGCGGTGCTGCCGATGGTGCGGGCCTACCACGCCCGCGTCCCGCTGGAGCCCGAGGAGCTGGCCATCCTGCCCGAGCTCATCGTCGCCCGCCTCCTGGTCAGCGCCACCATGTGGAGCTGGCTGGTGCGCGACGACGCCGAGGACCTGGCCGACCTTCACGCCAACCTCCCCTTCCTGCGCGACCGGCTCGCCCGCGCCACGGCGGCCACCGGACCCGGCGCCGAGCGTTTCCTCGCCGTCAGCCACGGAGCCCCCGATGCGTGAGCTCATGGGCAACGCCTTCGTCCCCGGCGCCGCTGCGCTCTCCCCCCTGGAGATGGCCCTGGTCGAGCGCCGCCGCCGCCTGCTGGGCCCGGCCTACCGCCTCCACTACGAGCGCCCCCTCCACCTGGTCCGCGGCGAGGGCGTCTGGCTCTACGACGCGGATGGAAACGCCTACCTGGACGCCTACAACAACGTCCCCTCCGTGGGCCACTGCCACCCGCGCGTGGTGGACGCCATCGCCCGCCAGGCCGCCACCCTGAACACGCACACCCGCTACCTGCACACGGGCGTGCTGGACCTGGCCGAGCGCCTGCTGGCCACGATGCCGCCCGCGCTGGGCAACGTGATGTTGACGTGTACCGGGAGCGAGGCCAACGATCTCGCGGGGCGCCTGGTACAGGCCCACACGGGCGGGACCGGCTTCCTGGTCACGCGCTTCGCCTACCACGGCGTCACCGAGGCGGTGGCCCGCTGGTCACCCTCCCTGGGAGAGGGCGTGGGCCCGGGGCCCCACGTCCGCCTGCTGGATCCACCCCGAGGTGGAGGCGACCCCGGCGCCCGCTTCGCCGCCCGCGTCCGCGAGGCCGTCGCCGACCTGCGCGCCCACGGGCTGAGGCCGGCGGCGCTCCTGGTGGACACGGTGTTCACCAGCGACGGGAACCTGGTCCACCCCGCCGGCTTCCTGGCCCCCGCCGTGGACGCGATCCGGGCGGAGGGCGGGCTCTTCATCGCCGACGAGGTGCAGCCCGGCTTCGGCCGCACCGGCGAGATGTGGGGCTTCTCCCGGCACGGCGTGGTGCCCGACATCGTCACGATGGGCAAGCCCATGGGCAACGGCCACCCGGTGGCCGGGCTGGTGGCCCGCCCGGAGATCGTCGCGTCCTTCGCCGCGAAGGTCCGCTACTTCAACACCTTCGGGGGCAACCCGGTCTCCTGCGCCGCCGCGCTGGCGGTGCTGGACGTGCTGCGCGACGAGGGGCTGGCGGAGAACGCCCGCGCGGTCGGCGCCCACCTGGAGCGGGGCCTGCGCGCGCTGGCGGCGCGACACCCGGGGCTCGGCGAGGTGCGGGTGGCGGGCCTGTGCTGCGCGGTGGACACGGTCCAGCCCGGGACGGAGACGCCGGATCCGGCGCTGGCGACGCGCCTGGTCAACGGCCTGCGCGAGCGCCGCATCCTGCTGAGCATCAGCGGCCCGGACCAGAGCACGCTCAAGATCCGGCCGCCCCTGTGCTTCTCCGCGGCGCACGCCGACCGACTGCTGGAGGCGCTGGATGAGCTGCTGAGCGCTCACTCCTTGACGTTGTAGGCGCCGAACAGACGGTTCACGGTCAGGATGAGCGCGCAGCCGGCCCCGCAGCCCACGCCCACGCCCAGGCGCGTCCAGAGCCCCCAGGCCTCGGGGAAGAAGATCCAGCCCAGCAGCGCGCCAAAGGGCAGGAAGCAGGCCCAGAGGATGACGAAGAAGCGGTCGGGGCGGGCGAAGGTGGGCTCGGACATAGGGGATCCTAACCCGCCGGAGGCGCTTCGACCTCGGCGGCGACCTCCACGGGCAGGCCCGTGAAGTCGGGGTAGACCGGGTGCCGCGGCGCCTCGGGCGGCGGCCCCTCGCGCACGAGCCAGGCGGTGAGCATCCCCGCCTCCCGCGCGGCGTCGAGCTCCTCGGGCACGTCGGAGAGGAAGAGGATCTCGGGGGCGGGCAGCGCGAGGGCGGCGGCGACGCGGCGATAGCTCTCGGCAGCGCGCTTGGGTCCGGTCGCGGTGTCGAAGAAGGCGCTGAAGAGCGGGCACAGATCGCCCTCGGGGGTGTGGCCGAAGAGCAGGCGCTGGGCCGCCACCGAGCCCGAGGAGTAGACCGCCAGCGTGAGCCCGCTGGCCCGCCAGCGCCGCAGGGCGGGCGCCACGTCCGGGTAGAGGTGGCTCCGCAACGTGCCGTCCCGGTAGCCACCCTCCCAGATCAGACCCTGGATGGTCTTCAGCGGGCCGATCTTCCGGTCCTCGTCCATCCAACGCAGCAGCGCGGCGACGCTCTCGTCGGCTCCCTGCACCCCCGCCTCATGCTGCAACGCAGCAAAGATCTCCACCAGGGATGGATCCTCCCAGCGCGCGCGCACCCAGGCGGGGATGCGGGCGCGGGCGTAGGGGAAGAGGGTCTCGGTGACGAAGGAGACGGCCGTGGTCGTGCCCTCGATGTCCGTGAGCACGGCCCTCACGGGGTGACCAGCTCCGGGAAGCGGGCGGCGATGTCGTCGCCGGTGAACGTGGCGACCCAGCCCTCCGGCGTGGTGAAGAGGCGGATGGCGATGAAGCGCGGGCGCTCGCCCATGTCGAACCAGTGGCGGGTGCCGGCGGGGACCGAGAGCAGATCGCCACGCGCGCAGGTGATCATGTACACGGACGCGCCGATGTGCAGATAGAAGCGTCCGATCCCTTCCACGAAGAAGCGCACCTCGAAGTCGTCGTGGGTGTGCTCGTTCAGGAACTTCTGGCGGGCGACGGCGCGGGAGGGGTGCTCCGGGTGCATGCGGACCACGTCCACGCTCTTGAAGCCGTGGCGCGCGCAGAGGGCGGCGATGGCGTCCGAATAGGCGGCCAGCACCGTGCCCTCGCTGGGGTCGGGCGGCAGCGGGCTCTGGGCCTGCCAGCGCTCGTAGCCCACGCCCACCTCGGCGAGCGCGCGGGCGATCTGGACGGGGTCGTGGAGGGTGCGCCCCTCCGAGGATCGGTCCTCCGGCAGGATCTCCAGGGTCGTCATGGCCCACCCATCAACTTGCAGTGGAACAGGAAGTCGAAGGCCTCGAGGTGGCGCAGCGTGTCGTCGAGGGTGTCGCCCCAGGCGTAGAGCCCGTGCCCGACGATCAGGTAGCCGTAGAAGGGGTCATGGCGGCGGCGGCGCTCGATGACGTTGGCGAGGCGCCGCATGTCCTGATCGTTCGGGAAGATGGGGACGACGAGCTCGACGTCGTGGGTGCGCACGCCGGGGAAGGCCTTGAGCAGCTCGTATCCGCGGAAGCGCAGCTCGCCCGTGGCGCGCAGCGAGATCAGCGTGGCGTTGGGCGAGTGGACGTGTACGACGGCGCCGGTGCTGGGGCCCTCCCGATAGCGCTGCAGGTGCAGGGCGGTCTCGGCGCTCGGCCGCTGGCCCTCCGCCCGGGGGGTGCCCTCCAGATCGACCTCGACCATGTCATCGGGTCGGAGCCGGCCCTTGTGCAGGCCCGAGGCCGTGATCAGCACGTCGCCGCTGGGCAGACGGGCGGAGAGGTTGCCGCTGGTGGCGGGCAGCCAGCCCCGGCGGTGCAGGTCGCGGCCCAGGCGGGCGAGGGCGCGGGCGCTCAGGAGGGTGGTGTCGGAGGTGGCGCTCACCGGGGGAATGTAGCTGGTCTCGGGCGGCGTGCTAAGAGAGGCCCGAGGCTCGCACACGTGCAGGACGCGATCATCTACAAGGTCATCACGGCCGGGACCTGGGAAGACTTCCGGTCCTCCGGGAGCTTCGAGGGCTCGGCGGTGGACCTGCGCGACGGCTACGTCCACCTGTCCACGCGCGCCCAGCTCCGCCGCACGCTGGCCCTGCACTTCAAGGGCGAGGCTGATCTTCGCCTCCTGGAGGTCCGGGTGGACGGGCTCACGGCGCTGCGCTGGGAGCCCTCCCGGGGCGGGGCGCTGTTCCCGCACCACTACGGGCCGCTGCCGCTGTCGGCGGTGGGCGAGGTCTCCCGCGTGGACGTGGACGCCGACGGCCACAGCACGCTGCCGCCCGAGTTCCCTTGAGCACTTCCCCCTGACCGCGCGCCCCGTTGCGCGCCTGAGGTCCCCCATGCGCATCCTCACCCTGCTGGCGCTGCTCTCCACCGTCGCCCTGGCCGGCGACACGCCGCCCGCGAGCCCCTCCCCCGCGCCGAAGCTCAGCTCCACCGCCGGCTTCAACACGCCGGAGAGCGTGCTCTACGACGCGAAGAGCGACACCTGGCTGGTCAGCAACATCGGCGGCTCGCCCCTGGACAGGGACAACAACGGCTACATCAGCGAGCTGAGCCCCGACGGCAAGGTGAAGACCGAGCGCTGGATCGAGGGCGGCAAGAACGGCGTCACCCTCAACGCGCCCAAGGGCAGCGCGCTGAAGGACGGCGTGCTCTACGTGGCGGACATCGACGTGGTGCGCATGTTCGACCGCAAGACCGGGGCGTCCAAGGGCGAGATCGCCATCCCCGGGGCCACCTTCCTCAACGACGTGGCGCTGGGCGGGGACGGCAACGTCTACGTCTCGGACTCGGGCCTGACGGCGGAGTTCAAGAGCAGCGGCACGGAGGCGATCTACCGGATCAAGCCGGGGGCGCAGCCGGGCGTGGAGACCCTGGTGAAGTCGCCGGAGCTGAAGGGCCCGAACGGCCTGCTGGTGACGAAGGACAGCGTCCACGTCGTGTTCTTCGGGGCGAACGAGCTCCAGACCTTCGACATGAAGGGCCAGAAGCAGAGCACGACGCAGCTCCCGAATGGCGGGCTGGACGGCATCGTGGCGGTGGGCCAGGACGTGCTGGTCTCCAGCTGGGGCGGCAAGGCGCTCTACCGCGGCAAGCCGGGCGGGACCTTCACGGCGGTGGTGAGCGAGCTCGAAGCGCCGGCGGACGTCGGCTACGACAGCAAGCGGGGTCTGGTGCTGGTGCCGCGCTTCATGGGCAACGCGGTCGAGGCCTGGGAGATCAAGTAGGGGTGGAGGGCGGGGCCTCCCAGGTGGAGGCCCGCGCCTTCCACGCCGCCCGCGCGTCGGCGTCCTCCTGGAGCCGCGCCACCTCCAGGAAGGGCTGGACGCGCTCCTCGCCGCGCACGGCGGTGATGGGCTCGCCGGGCATGTCGATCACGCGGAAGCCTCGGCGCGCCAGCAGCAGGGTGAGGTGGGCGCCGAGGATCGTGATCAGGCGCCTCACCTGGGCCTGCTCGCTCAGGAGCGTGGGGCCGGGAGGGCGGACGCGCTCGAGCCAGGGCTCGGGCCGGCTCACGATGTCCACGAGGCTGGCCGGGCTGACCTGCGCGAGGACCGCGCGGTAGGGCTCGAGCTCGGCGCGCAGGATGGGCACGCGCAGGGACTCGCCCACGTCCTCCCAGCGCAAGGCCTGAATCTGGATGGGGTTGGTCATCAGCGCCTGGATCAGGGGGCGCTCAGGCTCGGCGTCCAGCAGGCGGACGGCGGGGGCGCGCAGCGCGGGCGGGGGCTCGGCCGAGGCGCCCATGGCCCCGAGCCGCTCGGGGAGCGCGGGGTGGCTGTCCTGCACCTCCGTCTGCGCGGCGCGCTCGCGCTCGGCCAGGCTGGCGGCCAGCGTCTCGATCGGCGAGGCCCCCAGGAAGCGGGTGAAGCCCTCGCCGATGGGCGGCAGGCGCCCGCGCTCCAGCAGGGGGATCAGCTCCTGGTGCCAGTAGAGCTCCCACAGCGGCGCCTGGTCGTGGATGCGCTGCAGGGCGCGGCCCGCGGTCTCCGCCCCGGCGACGCGGACGGCCACGGCGTCGGCGGCGAGCTCCTGCGCCCGGCTCACCCCGAGCGAGGCGCGCAGATACCAGCGCCCGTAGAGCTGAAAGGGCAGGTGCAGGCCCGCGCCCTCGGCGTCCAGGCGGCGCAGGGCGGTGTGGATGGCGTTGCGCGTGCCCAGCACCCAGGGACCCAGCGCCACGTCTCCGCCGAGGGCGTGCCCGAGCTCGTGCCCGATCACGCTGGCCAGCTCGTCCTCGTCGAGGATGTGGAGGATCCCGTACCCGATCCCCAGCCGGCGGCGACGGCGCAGCGCGCCCACGCGGCCGATGAAGGCGTTGGCCTCGGGGATCAGCCAGACCTCCTCGGGCAGGGGCGCGCCGACCTGGGCCGAGACGCGGTCCAGGAGGGCGAAGAGGCGCGGCTGATCCGCGCGGCTCAGGAGCAGGCCGTGGACCTCCTGGGTCTTGAGCGGCGGGAGCATGGCCCACAGCACGAAGCCCGCCAGGGGGACGGCCGCGAGCCCCAGCATGTCCGGCCCGCCCTGATATTGCGCCTGCCCCCAGGGGATGGCCAGCAGCCCCAGCGCGAGCGCCCCCCCGATCCCGTAGAACCCGAGCTGGCCGAGCAGCGCGAAGAGCGCGCGCTCCAGCATGCCGGACGGTCGGGGCGCGCTCATCCCTTCCAGCGCTCCAGGGCGAGGTGGACGAGGCCGTGGATCAGGTCGTCGCGCTGGGCCTCGGCCCGCAGGCGCGCGCGCTCGGCGGCGGCGAGCCCGGGCATGCGGCTGCGCATGAGCTCGGCGACGGCGCGATCGGGCAGGGTGGCGTCGTCCAGCTCGGGGGTGATCTCGCCCCGCTCGATGAGCGCGAGGAGGCCAGCCCAGCCGGGCCCACGCCCCAGGGGGCTGCGCAGACGCTCCGCGCTGGTGGCGTCCCCGGCGGCCACGGCCGCTCCGAAGACCGCCAGGGCCGACTCGTCGTCCAGGAGGGCCGTGACCAGGTCCGGCTGATCCTGAAAGAGCTTGAGGGCCGCCTCCGGGTCGGACTGCAGGGAGACCAGCACGGCGAGGCGCGCGGGGTCGTCGGCGTTGACCGCGACCTCCGGATCCACCGGGAGCCCCAGGCGCGCCTCGCCCACCACGCGCACGCTGCCAGGGAGCCCCTCGGGGACGACATCGGGGATGTCGATCCCGCTCAGCGTGGCCAGCCGTCGACAGGACACGAACAGGTTCTCGTCGAACTCCTCCTTGGGCCTGCAGACCTCGGCGGCCACCTCGGGCCTCCCACGCGCGGCGTTCACCTCGATCCAGAGCTGATCGTCCATCACCTCGGGCGCCGTCCGGCGCACCTCCGCCAGGTCCTGGGCGGACGCATCGAAGTGGCGGAGCTGGTAGTGGCTATAGGCGCGAACCCGCAGGAGGTCCGTGTGCCCCGGGCTCTTCGTCAGGGCCGCCTCGGCGACCGCGACAGCCTCGGCCGAGGGCAGGATCCGCGCGTACAGGTAGGCGGCGTCCGGGTCGTCCGGGCTGGCCTCGTAGCGGGCCTTGTAGATCGGCGGGAGCTCGCCGATCCGGCCCGCGATCTCCATCGCCACCTGCCAGGCGCGATGACTCTGGACGTCGCCACGCGCGCGGACCACCTCGGCCATGGCGTCGGCGGCCTCCGAGGGCGTGGAGGTGCTCATGCGGACGGCCAGGCTGTAGGGGAATCCCTCGCCCGCCAGCGCCGGGCTCTCCAGCGTCGCGACGATCCGCGCGATCTCCGCGGGCTCCCCTGCCCCGCCCGTGGCCCAGGCCGCGCAGGTGCGCCAGTCGTAGCTCACGACGTCGAAGTGGTGGCGCGTGGCGCTCTGGGCCCCCTTGGGGATCGAGACGGACTCGGGCAGGGGCTCGAAGACGAAGTCGACGTCGCGCAGCGCGATGGCCTGCTGCCCGCAATAGATCTCGGGGGGCGGCCCCTCCTGGGGGATCGCCTGGTAGATGGCGGTCTCCTGGTAGGCCGGCGCGAGCCCACCCACGTTCCAGGCCAGCACATCCCGCGCGTGGACCACCCCGAGATCGCCCTCCTCCAGCACGCTCCCGTCGGGGAGGTGGACCACGACGTGCTGCTGGCCCACGTCCACCTCCACCTCGGCGCGGCTCGCGGGCTCGACGTGGACCTGGCGCGCGCCGATCTCGACGTCCAACGCCACCGGCAGCGCGTTCAGCACGATCACGTCCTGGTATCGCGAGGCGTAGAAGGCGCCGTAGCCCGCGCCGAGCAGGCCGAGGCCCAGCGAGGAGACCGCGAGGTTCTTCCAGGCCCAGGTGAAGCTGCCCAGCGGCACCTTGCCGAAGAACCGGTACTGATTGCCGTCCCGCTGGTAGAGGTAGGCCGAGAACGGAAAGATGGGGACGAAGAGGACCACGAAGAAGTGGACGCCCATCTCGAGGCCGTCCGGGGTGTTCCCCGTCCCATAGACCCTCACCCCCACGCCGTTGAGCGTGAACAGTCCTGGCGCGCCGGTGATGGGCTCCAGGAACAGGTGGCGCTGCTTCAGCAGGTTCTTCGCCTGCTCCCGGTGCATCATGGGCAGGCGCCCGAGCAGGTCTGCCCACCACAACGCGCGGTAGACCTTGTGCGGACGGCCAGAGCGCAGCGCCTCGGAGACCTGGGGGGTCGCGCTGGCGATGGGGGCGAGCTCGGGGATGCGCTGGAGCAGCCCAGCGGGATCTACAACGTTCATGATGGGGAGACCTCGCGGGCATTGAATCACGCGCGGGGGTCCCGAGCAAGACGGGGCGAGCCTACCCGGACGGGATAATCGAGCTCTCCCCTGGAGGTCCCGATGCCCCCCCGCTACCGTCTGCTCTGGGCGCTCACCCTGCTCTCGCTGATCCTGAACCTCGGGCTCATCGGTCTGCTGCTGGGCGCCGCCAGCCAGCGCGAGGCCCTGCGCCAGCACCTGCTGAGCGAGCTCGCCGCCGTGCAGCTCGAGCCCGTGCCGCTCGACCTCGACGTGGAGGTCGATCAGCAGCTCCCCATCGCGCTGGACGTGCCCTTCCAGGAGACGCTGAACATCCCTATCGACCTGAGCCTGCCCCTGGACGCCACGGTCACCGTGCCGGTGGACATCCCGGTGCTGAAGCAGGAGGTCCAGCTCAAGGTGCCGATCCGGGCCACGATCCCGGTGCGCACGGAGATACAAGTACGGGTGGACAAGATGATCCCGGTGCGGGCGACGCTGCCCATCCAGATGAAGGTGCCGGTGGATCTGTCGCTGGACCTCGCGCCGTTCCGGGACCGGGTGGTGCAGGCCGCGGAGGGGATGGACTGGGGAGGGTGAGGGCTGGGGCGAGGGGGACTGCGTAGCGACCTGCGCATCCTCTACCCCCCCCTTCATGCGAAGAGCGCTTCGCAGCGCGGGTCGCGCGCCGTCCGTTCAGCCTCTCCCGACACCCTTGACAGGTCGAGAGGCACGAACATTAATGTTGGCTTTCCCCTGGATTGCGTAGCCACTCAATCGACGCAATGCCGAACCCCAGGTCGAGCCGCACAAGCCCCACGCCTATCCCGGCACGGGTTTTGCATTGTGACTCGTCGTCCAGAATCGATCACCCACCCCCACCCGAGGGACGAGATGTCTGACGCCATCTTGACGTTTGCGCTGTCTATCCTCCCGAATCCGTTCTCCTGGCTCTTCTGGGAGCCGCGCCTCGAGCGCCCGCACGTCCCCCAGGGGATCATCGAGTTCAACCCTCCTGACGTGCACTCTGACCGACCGCTGGGGCTCCCTCCAGCCATTCGGAGAGCGGAAAGAGCTGAGTGTTCAGCCGGTAGACCCTACCACGCTCGATCGAGTCGTCCTCTTCGCTTCGCAGGCAGAGCTCGATCCACTCGCGGTGCCAACGCTCAATCATCGCCATGACCTCCGGCAGACGGGAGGCCGGGACCAGCTGGGTCGAGGCCATGAACTGACGCTCGCGGCTGTTGAATTCCGTGAGCGCCTCCTTGGCCCGCTCCAACATCCAACGGCTCATCTCATGGCTGGCGTCGCGCCTCACATCCCGTATGGAGGGGGCTCCCGGGGTGTGCACCGGGTCCATGAGGACGACGTCGTGCGCAGGGACGACATGCCCCGAGGGCTCGTACTTCAGGAAGCCGAGCTTGACCAACGTATCGAAGGCCCGTTGAACCTGCTGGAGCTGCACCCGCGGCCTCAACCTGTCACGGATCCACTGGGGATCGCTCTGAAAGCTGGACGACCGCGCAAGCTCCAGGATGGCGACATGAATCCAGCTCGAGATCAGCTCGTACTGCTCGACGGTGACGGCGTGGGCGTCGCGAAAGCGCTGGTGTGCACAGATCTCGTCGAAGGCCCGGGCACGGGCCTCAGTGCCGACCTCCGCCCGATCGTAGCGCACCAGGAGCCGAAAGAACGCGCCCTGCCGCTCATCGAGCTCGAACACCTCGATCAGCCTCTCCTGGTACTCGTCCGAGAGCCTCCTCCGACGAGCGGGCTCCGAGTTCAGCAGGTTGGTGACCTGGCTGGGCACACAGCCGAGCGCCTTCGAGAGCCGCGCCCGGGTGCGGCCGCCATGAGGGTCCGCGCTGAGCCAGGCGCGAACGTAGTCCCTCCAGTTCGAATAGAGAAAGATATCTGGATCTCGGAAGGTTTTCTGCGACATGATGCCTCCAGAGAGCGACTGCAGGGGGCGCGAAGGCGCGGACACGGTTCACACAGGAGAGAACATATCACAACATGGGGCCATCACTTCACACACTGTGAACATCTCTTCCCCTGCATCTTGCGGTTCCCGCCAAACCCCTCTCTGATCATCCTACAATAAAACATCCTTATCTTCATCTCCTGCAGAAGTGCATCGAGATCCATCCCCACCTGCACTTCACAGGAAGAGAATTTCTACCCCCCCCTTTCGCGCATCCGATCTTCCGACTACGGTTGGATCCGCAAGGTAAGAGCTGGTGAGCCTCGCGGCACTCAGGCCGCTCTGGCTCTCGTCATGGAGGTCCGCGATGCGATCCGCCGCGATATTCGGGATCGTCTGTCTGCTGAGCATGGCCCACACGCGCGCGCTCCACGCGGAAGAGCCCGTGTGCCCCGCTACGCGCGAGAGCCTTCGGGTCGCCCTCTACGAGACCCGTGGCGCCTATGAGCGCTGGGAGTGGGAGGCATTTGACGCGAATCTCGCGGGCGCTCGAGATGCGCTGCGTTGCGTCGACGAGCGGCTGCTCGAGAATGACCTCCCCCTCCTCTTCGAGCTGGAGGCCTTCTCGGCGGCCATGAACGACCGCCCCATCCAGGCTGCGGCGGCGTTTCGAGGCCTGCTCCAGCTCGCGCCGGGCTACGAGCTCTCGCGCTCACTGGCGCCCGACGGGAGCCTGCTGCGTCGTGCCTGGCAGGAGGCTCAGACCTCACCGCCCCAGCAGACCATCCCCTTGGACACAGGAGGCTGGCTGGTCAACGGGCGCGAGGGCGCCCTGTACCTGCCTGTCGGCCGTGCCGCCGTGGTCCAGCGCGCGCGCGGAGAGCTCCAGACCTTCTGGTATGACGGCGTGGAACCGGCCACAGAGATCGTGGGGCGCGAGGAGCAGGATCTACTGGCTCTGGAACCTGAAGCCCAACTGAAGCTGGAAGAGCAGCCTCTTCCCGAAGAGCAGGCTCGCGCTCAACCCCTGGCCCCGGCGCCTCCGACACCGAACAGCTCCGCCCGACCGACGCCTGTAGAGGAGATCGTCCCCACGACCGCCCCGGGGATGGGGGTGGCTCAGGTCGGGATGGACCTTGGCAGCCTGCTGACGCTGCACCTCGCGGTGCGCCCCCCGCCGGGCCCCGACACTACCGCGCGCCGCCTGGATCGGGTGGGCGTCCAGGGGGGGCTGCTCCTCCCCATCCCGCTCAGCTCGCTGGCGACCGGGGATCCTGTGGGCACCTTCGACGTGCCCCCTGCCGGGCTGCTCTTCTTCTTCCTGGACTGGCGCCTCTCTGAGCGGCTCGCGCTTCAGAGCTCGCTGGACCTGCTGGTCGCGGGGACCGACCCCTGCGGCGGCGCGGGCCTGGGGCTCCGCTTCGGCCCGAGCGAGCGCCCGCTGCATGCGCAGCTCGGCGTGCACGTCGTCGGCACCTGCGCGCTGCCGAACCCGAGCTCGCGGTTGATGATGCTGCCGGACCTCCGGCTGTCTCTCTCCCTCTGAGCCTGGAAGGAGGTCCGAATGTCCAGAGCGCTGGAGGCGGGGGCGGTGATCCAGGCCGGCGGAGGTCGAAGCTATGTGCTGCGCGAGCTCATCGGCGAGGGCGGCTTCGGCGCGGTCTACCGCGCCCGCCTCTCGGGGGCGTCGGGGTTCAGCAAGCAGGTGGCCATCAAGGTCCTGCGGATGGAGCTGGACCAGCATCAGGAATTCGGGCGCCGCTTCCGCGACGAGGCCCGCCTGCTCGGGCTGCTGCGGCACCGCGCCATCGTGCACGTCGACGACCTCATCCAGATTGACGGGGCCTGGGCGCTGGTCATGGAGTTCGTGCCGGGCGCGGATCTCTCGGCCTTCATCGGGCTGGGGGCGCTGCCGCTGCGGCCCGCGCTGGAGATCACGCTGGAGGTGGCCAGCGCGCTGCGGGTCGCGCACGCCGCCCTCGATCCGGACACCGGGTTGCCGCTGGGGCTGGTGCACCGGGACATCAAGCCGGCGAACATCCGGCTCGCGCCCACGGGAGAGGTCAAGGTCCTGGATTTCGGCGTCGCCCGTGCCCAGTTCTCCGAGCGTGAAGCGTACACGCGCTCGCTGGCCTTCGGCTCCATGGGCTACCTCGCGCCCGAGCGCCTGGAGGGGCGCGATCTGCCCGCGGCGGACATCTACGCGCTGGGCGTGGTCTTCTACGAGTGCCTGGCGGGTGGGGGCCTGGGGCAGCTCCCCATCGACTCGCACCGACATCGGGATCGCGTGCTCGCCGCGCTGGACGGCCTGCGGGGGCGCTTCGAGGCGCGCGCACGCTACGGCCTGCTGGCGCTGCTGGAGGCGATGCTCGCCTACGATCCCGCGCGGCGACCCTCCTCCTCCGAGCTGGAGGAGACGCTGATGGAGCTGGTCGCCGCCAGCCCGGGGCCCTGGCTGGTGCGCTGGGCGGAGGGGGCGTTTCAGGCGCTGGGGGAGAGCGTAGGCTCACTGCCCGGCGCGGCCACGGACAACGGCCACGGGAGCAGGGCGCGCCTGGATCAGGTCTCCGGACCCCGGGCGCCCGTCGCGGCGGCGAGGCCAGAGCCGGCGCTCCCGCCACCCCCGCCGCCCTCCGGTCCGCGGGCCGAGCCCGCGCTGAACCCGCCTCGAGCGCTCCCCACCCCTGCGCCTCCACCGCCGACGCCCCGGACCGCGCCGGCTCGACGACCGGGCGCGGCGCTCCTGGGGGCGGCGGTGCTGGGGGTCCTCGTGGCCGGGGGGCTCCTGGGCGCCGCGACCGCGCGTTGGCAGGCGCAGGTGGCGCGAGAGGCGTCGCCGCCAGCGGCGGCGGTGGAGATCGCGTCACCGCCAGCGGCGACGGAGGAGATCGCGTCACCGCCACCGCCACCACCTCCGGTCGGCCCGGACGGGGGCGAGGTGGTGACGCCGACGACCAAGGCTCCGAATGCATCAAAGGAGACGACACCCAGAGGCGTGCCGCCGCGGCCGACGCCACCACCGCCACCATCTCCCCCACCACCGGGGAAGATCATCGTGCGGGGGGAGCGCGGACAGCTCGCCGAGGTCGCCGTCATGAGCGTCGAGAGCGGCGCCATCGTCGACCCCTCGAGCCTGAATCCAGGCCGCTACGCCATCTCGGTGCGGTTCGAGGGCGACGAGCGCATCGCCTACCCTGGGGAGGTCGAGATCACCTCCGGGGAGACGGTCGTAGTCCGCTGCGATGGCCCGACAGGGAGATTCGCCACCGCGCAGCTCAAAGAGGAGGGTGGAACATGATTCGACACAGGACCTACACGACGCGGGCCACGCTGACCGTGGCTCCGCTCCTCCTGGCGGGGTGCTGGGAGTTCATGGCCCCTCCTCCGGTTCACAACGGCGGGTTGATGGCCTCCGCGGCGCCGGTCCCGAATCAGACGGCGTTGGGCCTGTCGCTGTCCCCGTGGCCCGACTCCAGTCTGGTCGCGCGGAGGAGCCTGAGCCTGCCCGAACACCCCGCGCTGGCCATCGATCTCGGAGGAAGCCTCGGGCTGAACATGAATGACCTGCAAGGCCTGGCCACGCTCGACGCCGGGCTCTGGCTCCGCTCCCGCCCCGAGGCGAACCGCCGCCTCTCCCGCGGCCTGCGCCTGGGGGTGCAATTCATGGCTGGAGACGCCGATGGTCACCTCCCAGGCTTCGCGTTCTCCTCACAGGGGGTCAGCCTCGCGGGCCAGCTCTCTCACGCTACCCGACGGATTCCGGGGCGCAGGACCCTGACCTTGGATCTGCAGGGGAGCTGGCCGACGATCGACTTCGGCTGGGGGAGCACCACCCTCTGGTTGGAGCAGGTCACCGGACTGGATCCACAGGACGAAGACGACGCCGAGGAACTGGAGGAGGCCGTGCTCTGCGTCACGGGCGTCGCCGTACTGCACTACCGCCGGGACTGGGGACGGGACCAGGGCGTGCGTCCGTACACCGGCCTCTCCTTCGGGGGCTACGCGTTCACCGAGTATGGCGACGCCAACGGGGACGGCCAGACCCCGAGCGACGCGATGGTGTACGGATCCGCGGCCCTGGGGCTGCGGTTCTGAGGATGGAAGCAACTACCTCAGCTCCTGGAGCCTCCCATGCCCCCAGCCGGTCGCCTCGGTGACTACGCCCACGCTCCCGTCGACGCCCATGGTTGCCCCGCCTGCCCGCACAGCCCCATGGGCCCGGCAGTGGCGGGCTCACCCGACGTGCTCGTCAACGGCCTCCCTGCGCTTCGCGTGGGCGATCCGGGCATGCACTTCGCCTGCTGCGGCTCCAACCTCTGGAGCGCGCAGACTGGTAGCAGCACGGTGTTCTTCAATGATCTGCCAGTCCATCGACAGGATGATCTCACCATGCACTGCGGCGGACAGGGGCGACTGGTGATGGGCTCGGGGGATGTGATCGTGGGGGACAGGACGCCAAGGAAGACCGCATATACAACACCTGTCATTGGTACCTTACAACTGCTCAACCCGGACGGGGTTACAGGTCGCCCGGGAGAGAAATTCAAGATTTACGCAGGAAACCGCCTCCACCTAGATAGCCAACTCGATGAACAGGGCCAGTACAGATGGTACGAGGCGCTACCCAATCAGGCCACCGTGTCTTTCTACGAACTCTTCGATGACGCCTGGGCTCCAGCCACAATATCGAGCACGGATAACAGGTTCAGAATTCAACCTGGACATCGCAGACGTCCCGAGAAGGCACTCTCCCACAGGCAGCGGCTACCAATTAGCACTTCCGACACCACTACGTTTATGCAGATTAGACGAACAGTCGGCGTCAACCTTCCATGGTATGATTGTGGATGGGATTTTGGTGATGTGTTCTATGATGGCGCCCCAAGAGCAGACCGACAACACCGGTGGGAAGCACATCTAGAGCAGGATCTGGTGAACCTGTCAGAGCTTGGTGTCACAATTGTTCGATGGTTCGTCCTTGCTGACGGACGTTCCTATGGAACTGGGGCCCATAGACCCCACAGATTGAGCCCAATAACCCAGCCTGAACGATGGGATTTCCTGAGTCATCACAACACCGACGCGGCAACCCAAGGCGCCAGCTCGATTGTATCTGACTTCAGGAAATGCCTCAGCGTATTCGAACGCGTCAATAGTAGGATTCCAAACGATTGGCCAAAAATCAAGATACAGCCAGTACTGATGTCCTTCGAGATGTTCCTCCCGCCTCCAGCTGACTTGGACACATCCAGCCACTTGACGCCAGTTCCTGGCGGAAGAGATCAAATACTATCCAACAACCGCAAAATGAGGAGATTCATCCAGGACATCGTAACACCGTTCCAGGCTGCCATTAGCGCTTATAGGGCACATGTCCATTCTATCGACATCTTCAATGAGCCAGAGTGGTGCCTTCTTGATGACAGGCAAAGTTTCGACGTGAACCTCCGTCGAGTAAAGGAACTAATCAGCGCGGTCCAACGCAAACTGGTGCGCCTTAGACTGCCTCTCTACATCGGGATCGCACATCAAGACGCGAGCGAAGCGCGATGGGGCAGTCACCGAACGCCATTCACGGCACTCCAGGGCATTAGGGGAGTATCGCGCACCCTGCACTATTATGGTAGGAACTACCAAGCAATCTCCGCCCGAAGTGGGCAAAGAGCACTAACATCGCACTACCCAACCAACGCTCACATCAGCGAAGTTGGCACCCCCAAGAGATTGTACGAGGGAAAAATACTACCTCAAATACCTGATGAGCTCAGAAATCTAATTGTACGCGCCAACGGCGACGCTGGCCAAGACTACGAACAATGGAAGGGCACATCACTATTTTCACGCCTCAACAACATTAGGTCTGCATGGGATTCAACGATTCCTGATCCATTTGTTCTAGCATGGAGCATCTACTCAGACACCCCTGTCACCAGGCACCAGGGACAAACCTATCAGATCGGGGATGGATTTCAATGGCGAACAGAAGAAAGGAAGAGCATCTACTCCTATCACATGGGGTCTGCTGTACTTAGGGACATAGGAGGGTGACTCGCATATGTGCTACCCCCCATGCTACCCTCCCTACCAATGCTCCCCCTCCTCCTCGCCTGCGCCTCCACCCCCCGCCCACGCCCGAGCCCGACCCCTGGGCCTTCCTCTTCCTCATCCCCTACGACAACAACCTCTCCCCCTTCGCCGCCCCCGTGCGCGAGGCCATCCGCGCGGGCACCGCAGGCGGCGTCCCAGCCTTCCTCCTGGAGGATCTCCCCGACCGCGCCACCCTCTGGGCCTGCCGGGGCGGCGCAGGCGCTGCCCCCCTCGCGCCGGACCTGGTGGAGAGCGTCCCCCGCGAGCCTCCGCCCCCTGCTCGCCTGGGCGGGCGAGCGCGCGGACGCCCAGGTTCGCCGAGGCCCCCTCAGTCTTCGAGGAAGTAGGGTTCCGCGTAGAAGCTGCCCATGTAGTACTCGAGGTCGGCCTCGTGGTCTGGCCGAAGAAACATGAACCACTCCCACTCCAGCGCGTGATACTCGTCCTCCGTGAGGGGTTCCCGCAGGTAGGAGACGGGCAGCCAGTTCGCCGGGTACGGCTCGGTTGAATACTGGCCACCCACATACCAGTACACAACGGGGTAGTCGAACAACTCAGGCTCGAGGCTGACCGCGAACATCTCGTCGAATCCGGCCCTCAGGTCCCAGATGAGGGGCTCGTCGATCGGGTTGCATTCGTCGAATCCGAGGGCCTCGGACCCCTCATCGTCCCAGACGGCATCGGCCGGGAGGTAGTAGTCACACCCCTCGCACAAGGGCATCGGGAATTCCCACGTGGCGCCGACGTGAGTGTCCTGAAAGAGCAGGTCGAAGACCTCCGCGCACTCCCAGTGGGCCGCCTCGTAGGGGGCCGGGCCCGCGTCGTACACCCCCGCGATGAAGGTCCCCACAACCCGATCGATCACCTCGCCCTCCTCCCATTCGTCGTTACGGGCGTGGCTCGTGCTCCTCTCGACACCGGGGTCCGAGCGGCGTTCCGCAGGTTGAGCGCCCACCTCCTCTCCCAGGGAGCATCCGGCGAGCAGGTCGCCGGAGAGCGAGAGAGCGATGAGGGAGAGCTGGGCGATTCGAAGGGGCGAGTTCATGTCTCCTCCTGAGCTGAGGGCCGGACAGTGAGGAGGACCTGGGATGGTGCCCCACACGGGACCTGAACTTGCAAGAGGTGGACCACAGCGCTCCCGTGGCCGAGAACCGGGCGTCTGCGGAAGATCGGACGCGCCCAGGTCCGAACGAGGCCCCTCGCCGAGCGCCCGAACGGGCGCCCATTCGGGCGCGGCGGTGCCCATTCGGGCGCCAGCCCCATGCTACCCTCCCGCCCATGGTCCTCCCCCTCCTCCTCGCCTGCGCCGCCGCCCCCCCGCCCACGCCCGAGCCCGAGCCCTGGGCCTTCATCTTCCTCGTCCCCTACGACAACGACCTCTCCCCCTTCGCCGCCCCCGTGCGCGAGGCCATCCGGGCCGGCACCGCAGGCGGGGTCCCCGCCTTCCTCCTGGAGGATCTCCCCGACAGCAGCACCCTCTGGGCCTGCCGGGACGGCGTCTGCACCGCCACGCCCGCGCCCGATCTGGAGGACAGCAGCTCCCCCGCGAGCCTGCGCGCCCTGCTGGACTGGGCGGGCGAGCGCGCGGAGGCCCGTCGCTGGGGGGTGGTGATCCTGGACCACGGCGGCGCTCAGCGCGAGCTGGCCCGGGACGACCACCCCGGCCCGGGGAGAGCGCCGAGCTGGCTGGACGTCGCGTCGGTGGCGGACGCGCTGGTGGCTTTCGACGCTACCGTGCCCGGCGAGGTAGAGCTGCTCTTCGCCCAGGTGTGCAGCAAGGCCGCGCTGGAGCCTCTCTACACGTTGAGTCGGGGGGCGCGGACCCTGGTCGCCTCCCAGCTCCCGCTGGCGGCGCCGAACACCTGGTACGCCTCCGTCCTGCCCGAGCTGGCCCGCCACCCGGACTGGGAGGGCCCCCAGGTGGCCGAGGCCATCGCCAGCGCCGACGGTCCGGCCATGTACGCCGCCTACGCCTGCTTTCACCGTGACGGCCTCCAGGCCCTGCCCGCCCGCCTGGCCCGCCTGGGCGGCGGCGCGAGCCTGGACGCGCTGGCGCCCGGGGTCTACGGCTACGCGGGGGAGGGCTACGTGGACCTGGGCCTGCTGCTGGACGCGCTGGGCGCCGACCGCGCGATCCTGGAGCCCGCCCTCTGCGGTCACTGGCGGAACCCGAGCCCGCCCGAGGCGCTCACGCTCGGCTTCCCCGATCCGGCGCGGCTGTCCGGGATCTCGGTGGCGCTGAGCCCGGACCCCACGCTGAGCGTACACCGGGTCCCGGGCTACAGCGCCTGGGTGAGCGCGGCCCTGGCGCCCTGAGCGATCAGACCCAAGGCGATCAGGCCCCGACCGCTGGCCCCGAGCGCCCACCGCGCGCGCGCCGGCGAGACCTCCCGATCAAGGCCGCCAGCGCGGAGAGCAGCCCCCCGAGGCCGGCTGGGGACTGGCTGGTGTCACAGCCGCCATCCGATCCCTTGCCGTCTACCGTCCGAGCCTCCTCGGCGTCCTCGCCGTCGCAGTCCTGGTCCACGTCGTCCTCGGGCACGTCCTCCGCGCCGGGGTGGATCTCGGGGTCGGCGTCGTCGCAGTCGTCGTCCTCGAAGCTCTCGCCCGAGGAGAGGTCGCATGCGGCCTCCAGGCGCGCGCCGCCGTATCCGTCCGCGTCGCCGTCGGTGTAGGCGTAACGTTTGCCCGAGGCGTAGGTGTCGGCGTCGTCGGCGAGGTCGTCGCAGTCTTCGTCCACGTCGGCGTCGTCACAACGTTCCAGCGCGTCGGGGTGGACCTCCGGGTCGGCGTCGTCGCAGTCTCCGTCCACGCTGGCCTGGCCGGAGAGCGGGGCGCAGCGCTCGCCCGCCGCGGCGTCTCCGTAGCCGTCCCCGTCCTCGTCCTCGTAGACTGGCGCGAGGCCCTCGGGAGCGTCATCGTCGTCGTTCACCCGGCCGTCGCAGTCCTCGTCCAGCCCCTCCTCGTCACAGCGCTCCGTGGCCCCCGGGTGCGACTCCGGGTTGGTGTCGTCACAGTCCGTGCCCTCCTCCAGCCAGCCCTCGGGGGGATCGCAGACCAGCTCACCGTCGAGCGCGCCGTAGCCGTCCCCGTCGGCGTCCGGGTGCCAGGTCGTCCCGCCCGCGCCGCCGTCCTCGTCCTCCACCAGCCCGTCGCAGTCTTCGTCCACGTCGGCGTCATCGCACAGCTCGGTCGCCGCGGGGTGGATCGCGGGATCTGCGTCGTCACAGTCCACGTCCGAGGTGTAGCCGTCGCCGTCGAGGTCCGTGGTGTTCTCGCCAAGATAGAGGTACACCTTCCCCGATCCCTCATCTGGCGCCAGGATCAGCGCGTCGTCGTAGCCGTCGCCGTTGACGTCCCCCGCCGCCGCGATCTCCTCGCCGAAGCTGCCCCGCGCGCTCACGGTGAGCGTGGTGGAGGCGCTTGTGGACAGGCCCGCGGTGGAGCCCTCGTACAGATACACGTTGGAAGCGCCGGACTGGCTGATCAGCAGATCGGCGAGCCCGTCCCCGTTCACGTCCCCCGGCCCCGCCAGGCCCCGCCCCAGGTAGCCGCGCGTGGTCGTCCCGGTCCAGGTGAGGCTGGCGGCGCCGCTCAGCCCGTCGGAGCTGCCCAGGACCAGCCCCGCGACGCCCGTGTCCGAGCTGGTGAGGTAAGGGTCGCTCACGGCCAGGTCGCCGTAGCCGTCCCCGTTGACGTCGCCGAGCCCGGCGAGCTGGAGCCCGGCGCCCGTCGAGAGCGAGCTGTCCTCCAGGACCACCAGATCGGAGTGGGCGAAGCTCAGACCCGAGTCGGATCCCAGGTAGACATAGAGCTCCGAGGATTCGTAACAGGTGACCACCAGATCGTCGTAGCCGTCCCCGTCCAGGTCGCCGGGCGCCGCGAGCTGCGCGCCGAAGTACGCGGCGTCGGATCGGCTGCCCTCGAGGAGCGCGTCGGGCGCCAGGCTGAGGCCGTCCGAGGACCCGTGGAAGACATAGATCGCGCCCTGGGTGCTCGAGTATCGCGCATGGGCCACCACCACGTCGTCGTAGCCATCCGCGTTGACGTCGAGAGCGCCCAGCATCGGGCCCAGCACCTCCAGATCGGCGTCCCCGTCCCCCAGGTTCTCGCAGGTGTCCTCCGCCAGACCGTCCGCGGAGCCGTAGCAGATCCGCCGGGAGCCCCCGTCCCGCTCCTCCGGCGAGCCCTCGTCCCCGCCCACCATCACGTCGTCGAAGCCGTCCGCGTTCACGTCGCCCGCCGCGGCCACGCGCCCGAAGGCCCAGACGCCCGCGTCCGCGGTCCAGGTGCTGTCCGGCGCGCTGGCGGGCCCGGCGGCCGAGCCATGGAAGAGGTAGAGACGCTCGCCGGCCCCGCTCCCCGAGTCGTCCAAGGTGGAGACCGCGAGATCGGCGAACCCGTCCCCGTTGACGTCGCCGAGGCCGGTCGCGTGCACGAAGATGGCCGCCTCCGTGTCGCTGGCGTAGCTCCAGGCGGCGCTGCTCTCCAGGGCCGGAGCGGGGGCCACGGCCTTGCTGGAGAGCCCGTCCGGCGGGGCCTGCTCGGGGGCGGTGGGCGCGCAGGACAGGGTGAGCGCGGCGGCGGCGAGCGGGAGGCGGCGGCGGCGAGCGCCCAGCGCGAGGATCGCGCCGAGGACACCCAGGGGAGCGCCACCTCCGGGCGCGGTGGAGCAGCCCCGAGCCGTCTTCCCGTCCGCGACGTCGTCTCCGGTGTCCTCCTCCCCCTCCCCTTCGCCCCCGAGCGGGCCGGTCTCGGAGCCCGTGTCGCAGCCCCCGTCGTCGTCTTCGCCGTTCACCAGACCGTCGCAGTCCTCGTCGACGCCCAGGTCGTCACAGGCCTCCACCGCGTCGGGGTTGACCGTCGAGTCCATGTCCCAGCAATCATTTGAGTTAGAAACATATCCGACCGGAGCGTCGCAAGCCTCGACGGTGTGCTCGCCGCCGAAGCCGTCGCCGTCGGCGTCGAGCGCCCAGGTCTGCTGCCCGAGCGCGTCCTCGCCGTCGGCCTGGCCGTCGCAGTCCTCGTCCAGGTCCGCGTCGTCGCAGACCTCGACCGCGTCCGGGTTCACCGCCGGATCGGCGTCGTCGCAGTCCACCGCGCTCAGGAAGCCGTCCCCGTCCGAGTCCACCTCGGGTTCTACCTCCTCCTCCTCACCCTCGCCGCCGTAGAGGGACACGCGCCCGCCTCCGTAAGCGTAGGTGGTGCCCACCAGCAGCTCGCGCTCGCCGTCCCCGTCCACGTCGCCGGCCGCGGCCAGGGTCATCCCGAAGCGCTCGCCGGCCTGGTCGCCGCTCAGCATCAGCGCCGGGGTCTCGCCCAGCCCCGCGCTCGAGCCCAGGTAGACCGTGACCTCTCCCGTGTTGTCGTCGGCGCCCGGGGCGCCCACGGCGAGGTCCCCCGTCCCGTCGCCGTCCACGTCCCCCAGGCCCGCCAGGGCGGCGCCGAAGCCGTCGCTCGCGGACGCCCCCTCCAGCGTGAGGCTGGCGGTGGTCGAGAGACCCGCCGGCCCGCCCTCGAAGAGGTAGACCCTCCCCAGCGCCTCGCCCTCGTAGGTGGCGCCGACCGCCAGGTCGTCGTAGCCGTCCCCGCTCAGGTCCCCGGGGACGGCGAGCGCCCGACCCATCCGATCCCCGATCGCCTCCCCCTCGAGCTCCGCGCCGAGCTCGGTGTCCAGCCCGTCGGCGGATCCGTAGTACACGCCCGCCCAGCCCGGCGTGACCGTGGTCCCCAGATCCTCGTCGTCTTCCTGAGCCGTGCCCACGACCAGATCCGCGTAGCCGTCCCCGTTCAGATCACCCGCCCCCGCCAGCGCGTAGCCGAAGGTGAGGACCCCGGACGCCTCCAGGATCGTGGGCGACCACCGGGGCCCGTCGGCCGCGCCGTAGAACAGGTAGACCCGTCCGTCTCCGTCCCCGTAGTCGTCGTCCCCCACCGCCAGGTCGGCGTAGCCGTCCCCGTTGACGTCCCCGGCCGCGGCCAGGGCCGAGCCGAAATCGCCCCCGCTCGCCTCGGCGTGCAGCGCCGTGTAGTCGGAGATCGACAGGCCGCTCGAGGACCCATAGTGCAGGTGGACCTCCACGTCGGAGTACCTCACCAGCACGTCGTCGTAGCCGTCGGCGTTCACGTCCCCCGCGGGCGCGAGGGTCCTGGCGAAGGCGCTCCCGTCGCCGTCGTCCTCCAGCTCCTGATCGGGCGTGTCCGAGGGGCCCGAGGTGGCGCCGAAGTAGACCCGCAGGCGACCCGGCCCGTCACCCGTGGGCTCGACGCCGACCAGCAGGTCCGCGAGCCCGTCCCCGTTGATGTCCGCCTCGCCGGACACGGCGTCCCCGATCTGGGCGTCCATGGCGTCAAAGGTCCGCGTCGCCGCGGTAGCCAGCCCCGTGGCGTCCGCCCCGAAGACGTAGACACGGCCCACGTCCGCATAGAGGGAGGAGAACACCAGCACGTCCAGCGCGCCGTCCCCGTCCAGATCCCCGCGACCTCCGCCGAGCTCCGCGCCGAAGCGCTCGCCCTCCTCCTCGCCGGACAGGGTCACGGCGGCCGTCGCGGACAGACCCGCGCTGCTCCCGAGGTAGACATAGGCGTAGCCCGTGCTGGCGCTGTCGGCCTCCACGGGCTCTCCCACCACCAGATCGCCGAAGCCGTCCCCGTTCAGGTCGCCCGCCGCCGCGTTGCGTCCGAAGCAACCGCCCGTCGTGGGGCCCGTGAGCGTGGTCACGGCGGCCGTGGAGAGCCCGGAGGCCGACCCGTAGTAGGCGAAGGCGCTGTTGGAGGAGCCCGAGCTCGCGTTGTACGCCCCCACGAACACGTCTCCGAACCCGTCACCGTTCAGGTCGCCCGCGCCGTTCACGCCGTAGCCCAGACGCACATCGTAGGTGGAGCCGTCCACGGTGAACGCGGGCGTGCTGGACAGCCCGGAGGCGGACCCCGGGAAGAGGTAGAATCGCCCCTTCATGGCGCTGTAGTTCCTCGCGCCCACCACCACGTCGTCGTAGCCGTCCCCGTTGACGTCCCCCGCGCCGGCCAACGCAGCTCCAAAGTAGCTGCTGATGCTCTCTCCCTCCAACACCGTGCTGTCGCTCTCGGAGACGCCGGAAGCTCCCCCGTAGAACAGCGTGGCCGTGCCCGCTCTCGTGACGCTGACCGATCCCAGCGCGGCCCCCACCAGCAGATCCGCATAGCCGTCGCCGTCCACGTCGCCGGCCCGGGCGACCCTGTACCCGAAGTTGTCCGAACCCCCGCCGGTGAGCGAGAGGTCCGGCACCTCCGACGGGCCCGCCGCCGATCCCAGATACACGAACACCTCGCCTGTCCCCAGCGGCGCGCCCACTACGAGATCATCATAACCATCTCCATTGAGATCCACGCCCTCCATCGAGAAGCCGAAGCGGCCACCGGACGCCACCGGCTCGAGCACCAGGTCGGGCTCCGAGGGCGGCGCTCCCGCGACGCCCAGATAGACGAGGACCATGCCGTCATTGTCCCCCGCCTGGTAATCGCCGACCGCCAGGTCTTCGATCCCGTCGCCGTTGAGATCCCCCACGGAGGCCGCGCCCTCGATCCCCGTCAGCCACCCCTCGGAGCCGTGGAGGGTCAAGGAGGGTGAGCTCGACGGCATGGCCGCGGCGTGCGTGGCCCACAGCAGGGCGATGATCAGGGCGGGCAATCTCATGCACGAGCTCCTTCGGGACGGGACGACCAGCACCAGCATAGGGACGCGAAGCCCCCGCCCGCGACGGCCCACCCCTCCTTGGCAAATTCTTTGCGCGATCGACCGGCCGCGGGAGCACGAGCCGCTGCGCATCCGCACAATACAAAGCAAATTAACCTGTCGTTGCAATGTACATTTTGAGAACCGGTCAGCTTTTCGCCCCCAGGGCCGCACCGGCTTCGTCTATGATCCTGCCCGGCCTCGGACAGCCCGAGCGCCAGGGTCGGCCAGCCGGGCCGTCTCCCCCCCGACGAGCTGGACATGCACGCCTACCGCCACGTGGCGATCACCACCCGGGAGTACCACGAGGGCCTCATGAACTGGGCCCGCCGCGTGCTGGCCGACGGCGGCTTGGAGGCCCTGGAGGTCTATGGACAGATCCCCGCCCGGAGCCTCACGAATTCGCACCTCGTATTCTTCCCCTACCGGGTGGGACCCGAGGTCAAGATCCAGGAGAACGCCCCGGGGGCCAGCCTGATGCACACACGCGAGCGCCCCGGCGATCCGAGCCCCTTCATCCCGCCAGAGTGGGCCGAGCTCGGCGCGGCGATGGTGCAGGCGGTCGAGCAGACGCTGCGCGGCCCCTGGTCCCCCGATCAGCGGCGCATGCGGCCGGGAGATCGCAGCCCCTACCCGCTCCTGTCCTCGCTGCCCGCCCGCCTGCGCGCCTGGTACGAGAGCCCGCCGCCCAGCAAGGACGAGCCCTGGGTGCTCCCCTCGGACGAGGGCGCCCTGGTCCGTCCACCCTCCCTGGCCTGGAAGCAGGGGATCGCGGCGATGACCCGCTATCTGGTGATCGCCCACGAGCCCGGGCGCGGCACCGAGGAGCGCACCTCGGCCGCGCCGCCGCTGGCGGTCTCCGCCTTGAACGTGCTCATGGCGGCGGCCCAGCTCGAGCGCAGCGTCGAGGTGCTCACCCCACCCTACGCCCTGCCCGAGGGTCTGCAGACCTACGTGGAGGCCCTGATCGAGGCGCGCGAGGCGGCCGGCGACCAGGAGTCCACCCGGCGTCTGCGCGCCGCGCTCTCCGATGTGTGCGGGCCCGTGCGCGCCGAGCTGGGGCTGATCCTGATCCAGGACCTGAACAACCGCGAGCTCATCCAGCTCATGCAGGCCCTCCAGCGCCCCTTGCAGTCCAGCCTGAACCTTCAGGTCCGCTACAACGTAGGCTGCGGGCCGATCTTCCTGCCGACGGCCTGGGTCGCGCCGCCCCAGCTCCGGAGCCCGAGCCGCGGTGGGCCGGGCGTACACTCCTGAGCGCGCGCCTGGAGCGCGGAGCGTGGGCGGCTGGAGCGCTCGATCACCCGGCGAGCTCCGCCAGGGCCTCCTCCACCGAGACCACCGCGTCGCCGACCTTCGGCCCGGCGCCCGGCTTGGGCGGGAGGATCATCTGAACGGCCTCGCCGCTGGCCTCGGGGGCCGCGGCGGCCAGGGGATCCTCTACAGACTCGGCGAGCGGATCGCTCACCGCGACAGGGGCTTCGGTCTCGGCGCTCTGCGCCTGAATGTCCGTCTCGACGTCCATGCTCGGGTCCTCCGATTGGGGGGGATTCCGCACGCGCGCCGAGAGGCATGCGCGCGGGACACTCAGCCTCGCACACCCCGAACAGATGTTCAAGTGATATTCACAAACAGGATTTGTTTATGTCGTCCGGCGAGGACCGCAGAGCGCTCAGCGAACCGGGTAGATGACGTCTCGTCCCACCCAGGCGCGCAGCGGCTCGGGCACCACGAAGGATCCGTCCGGCTGCTGGTGCTGCTCCAGCATGGCCGGGAAGACGCGGCTGGTCGCGAGCCCGGACGCATTGAGCGTGTGAACCAGCCTGGGTTTGCCCTTGGCCTCCGGCCGGTAGCGGATGCTGGCGCGCCGGGCCTGGTAGTCGCCCGCGTAGGAGGCCGAGGAGACCTCCTTGTAGGTCTTCATGCTGGGGATCCAGACCTCCACGTCGTAGGTCACCTGCATGGACGCGCTGGCGTCCCCCGCGGCCAGCAGCGAGGTGCGGTAGTGCAGCCCGAGCTTCTCCACCAGGGTCTCGGTCTTGCGCACCAGCTCCATCAGCGCCTGCTCACCCTGCTCTGGCGTGGTGAACTGGAACATCTCCACCTTGTTGAACTGGTGACCGCGCACGGTGCCGCGCTCGTCGGTGCGGTGGCTGCCCGCCTCGCGGCGGTAGCAGGGTGTGTAGGCGAAGGCCTTGATGGGGAGCTGGTCCGCGCTCAGGATCTCGTCGCGGTAGACGTTCAGGATCGCCGTCTCCGCCGTGGGCAGCAGGAAGAGCCCGCGGTCGCTGCTGTCCGGCGAGATGTGGAAGACGTCGTCGCGGAACTTGGGGAACTGCCCGGCCGCGTAGCCGCAGGCCTCCAGCAGCATGTGGGGCGGCAGCAGGAAGGTGTAGCCGTCCTTGTAGTGCTCGCGGCAGAAGAAGTCGATGAGCGCCCACTCCAGCGCCGCGCCCAGGCCCGTGTAGATCCAGAAGCCGTGGCCGCCCAGCTTGGTGCCGCGCTCGAAGTCCACGAGGCCCAGCTTGTGGGCCAGCTCGACGTGGTCGCGGGGCTTGCTGGCCGGGTCCGGCTGCTCGCCCCACACCTTGACCACCTGGTTGGCCTCCTTGCCGCCCTTCACCACCCGGTCCAGCGGCAGGTTGGGCAGGACCTCCATCTCGGCCTTCAGCGCCGCCTCGGTCTCGCCCAGCGACGCCTCGGTCGCCATGAGCTGATCGCGCAGGGCCGTGGCCTCGGCCTCGAGCTGGCTGGTGTCCTCCTTGGCCCGCTTCTTCTTGCCGATGGCCTCGGCCAGCGCGTTGCGCTTGCTGCCCAGCTCGCTGACCTCCTGGCTGAGCGCGCGGCGGCGGCGGTCCAGCTCGAGGATGGGGTCCAGGTCCACGGTGTCCATGCGCTTGAGCAGCGCGGCGCGCACGCGCTCGGGCTCGCGTCGGATCAGGTCGATGTCGATCATGGGGTCACGCTCACCAGAGGCTCGGGTTCGAAGAGAGGCGGCAACTTAACCGGCTCCCCTGGCGCGTGCCGCCGATCAGCGCCGGCCGGTGATCGCGTCCAGCATCTGCACCGCGCTCTCCCCCGACACCACCAGCTCAGCCACGGCGTTGGCCTGCTGCTCCAGCGGGTCGCCCGGCGATCCCACCCCGCCCGGGGGCTTGATGCCCGCGCGCTGCTGCACGACGTGGGTGGCCTCGTGCGCGGCGGTGAACAGGCTGGTCCCGCCCGCCCCGAAGACGATGTCCTGGCCTTTCGCGTAGGCTCTGGCGCCCATGGCCTCGGTCGCCGCCTGCGCCTGCGGCCCCGTGTGCGCGCGCACGCCGCCCAGGTCGTGGTGCCCGAAGGCCTCGCGGATGACGTTGGCGTGGGGCAGGCTCCCCGCGCTCCCCTCCGCCCCCTGCGCCGCCAGGGCCTTGACCGACGCCTTCCGGCCGCCGCCCGACATCTGCACGGCCTCGCCGTCCAGATCGGAGAGCGGATCAACCAGCGGATCGACCAGATCGTGCTCCTCGAGGACGACGCCCTCCGCCTCGGTCTCCGCCGCCACGCCCAGACCCCTGGAGATGTCCACGGCTCCCTCCTCCCGTCAGTCCCAGGCCGACGCCTCGCGGCCCCGGAGCAGGGCCAGCACCTCACCGCGGTAGGGCTCGAAGAAGACCTCCGCGGGCGATCGATCGTTCTTCTCCAGCTCCCGGGCCAGTGCCGCCAGCACCACCGGCATCGTGAGCCCGTGGCCCAGCGCCTCCGACCAGGCCCGCGCCCGCAGGGCCGCGCCCCGGATCAGCCCGCCCGAGACCGAGAAGCGCTGCGCCAGCACGTCCATCGCCAGGCCTCGCCCGTCCACGCCCGCGTCCAGGCCCAGCATGCGCCGCCACATCTGCAGGCGCGTGGCCGGGTCGGGCAGCGGCACGACGATGAAGTCGTCGAAGCGCCGGAAGAAGGCCTCGTCCAGGTCCTTCACCCGGTTCGTCGTCGCCACCAGCACGCCCGAGAAGCGCTCCAGCCGGGTCAGCAGGAAGGCCACCACCGTCTGGAGCGCGCTCCCGCCCCCGCCCCCGCCGCCTTCCCCGCCCTCTCGCTGCCGGAACAGCGCCTCCGCCTCGTCCAGCAGCAGCACGCAGTTGCCGAACTCCGCCATCTCGAAGACCTGGGAGAGGAACTTCTCCGTCTCCCCGAGCCAGCGGGAGAGCACCGCCGAGAGGTCCAGCGTGACCAGGGGGCGGTCGAGCGCGCTGGCCAGCGCCTCGGACGCCATGGACTTGCCCGTCCCCGGCACCCCGGAGAGCAGCAGCCGATAGCCCGCCCCCTGCCCGGGGAAGGCCGCCCGCCCGGGGAGCACCTCCGTCCGAAAGCGCGCGTGCGCCAGCGCCTGCTCGAGCTGCAGCTTCACCGCGGGCGCGAACAGCATGTCCTCCCAGCGGATGGTGCAGCGCCGGGCCAGCGCGCGGTCGCTCTCCGGCATCCCGCAGACGTCCGCCCGCACCGCCGGGCGCGTGGTGTGGTGCCGGGAGAGCTCGCCCGTGACGCGCTCGTCGAAGAAGCCGGTGTGCTGGCTCCCGTGCAGGGGCAGCTCCACCCAGCGCATCGTCGCCCCGCTGACCAGCGCCGCCCAGCGCGCCGCGGACGCGCTGCTGGTGAGCAGCAGCCGAGGGCCGCGCGCCAGCCGCGTGCCGCTGAGCAGCTCCTCCAGCAGCAGCACCAGATCCCGCCCGCTCTGCCCGCACACGTCCACCACCGCCGCCCCGTCCCGCAGCAGGCTCAGGGCGACGCGACCGGCCAGATCGGCGCCTCCTCCCTTGAGATCGCTCACCCGCAGCGGATGGCGGATCCCGAGGCGCAGGCTGGCCTCCCACAGGAGCCCCTCCTGGCTGGCGCCGTGCCAGATCTCCCAGGGAGTCGGCGGATGATCCGACAATGGCGCCGCCACCAGCCCCGGCGGCGCCAGCGAGAGCGCGGCGCGCGAGACGTGCGTGAGCCGCAGGGCGGAGGTCCCCGGGACCAGCGGGTCCGCCCGCCCCTGCCCCACCACCAGGATCAGCCCCCAGCTCCAGAGCGCCTCCACCGCGCTCCCGATCTGGGCCTCCTCCAGCCCCTGGGCCTGGAGCTCGCCGAGCGCGACCCGCCAGGAGATCACCCCGCGACGGTTGTGCTCGTCCGCCCGCTGCCGAACCGCGGCGACCTCCGGGTCGAGGTCGATGGCGGCCAGCGCGCAGAGCAGGGCCTGGGCCCCGACGGGGAGGTCCAGCCACCCCGCCAGCGCGTCCGCCTGCATCTGCGCTCGCATGCCGAGCTCCAGGTCCGCGCCTCACTTGAATGTATGTTCAGCATACCACGGATCCGATCATAAGCTCTATTGTCGGAAGTCTCGCACAGAACTCTGAGCTTTCTGCGAAGATGTCCACCCCCCTGGAGCCCCCCATGGCCACCTCTCCCGTCCGCGCGAGCTGGGAGCTCAGCACGCCCGCCTCCCCCGCGGAGACCTGGGCCCTGTTCTCCGACACCGAGCGCTACAACCGCGCCGCCGGCTTCGACTTCCGCTTCGAGGAGACCCCCGAGCCCGACGGCGGCACCCGCCGCCGGGGCAGCGCGCGCTTCCTCGGCATGGACGTGCGCTGGGAGGAGCTGCCCTTCCAGTACCGGACCGGCCAGTGGTACCGCTGGGAGCGCCGCTTCCTCGGGAGCCCCGGCGAGCGCCTGGTCGGCACCCTGCGCCTCAAGCCCCAGGGCGAGGGCACCGCGATCCTGTACACGCTGGAGGCCTGGCCGCGGAGCGTCTTCTTCAAGCCCGCCGTCGCGTTCGAGCTCCTGGTGCGGTCCAAGCCCAAGATCGACCGGGCCCTCGACCAGATGCTCGCCCTCCTGCGCGGGGACGACGTCCTCCTGGAGCCCGCCCCCGAGCCCCTGGCCCCGGAGGCCCGCGACCGCCTGCAGGCCATGGCCGGGCGCATCCCCGACCCCGACTTCGCCCGGCAGCTCGTCCGCCTCATCGAGGAGGCCCCCCTCTCCCAGCAGGACAGCCTGAGCCCGCTCGCCCTCGCCCGGAGCTGGGGCCTCCCTCAGGAGCGCGCCGTCCACGGCTGCCTGGAGGCCGTGCGCGCCGGCGCCCTCACCCTCTCCTGGGACCTGCTCTGCCCGCTCTGCCTCTCGCCCAAGCAGAAGCTCGCGCGCCTCAGCCAGGCCGGCGAGGTCCACTGCCCCGCCTGCAACATCCACTACGACGGCACCTTCGCCGACTCCGTATCTGTGCGTTTTCGCACATCCCCCGCCCTGCGCCGCTTCGAGGTCCACAGCTCCTGCATCGGCAGCCCCGCCCGCCAGCCCCACGTCGTCGCCCAGGACCGCCTGGAGCCCGGGGCCGAGGCGGTCTTCGAGCTGCCGCTGGAGCCCGGACTCTACCGCCTGCGCAGCTTCCCGAGCCGCGACAGCGCCAGCATCTCCGTGGGCGAGAGCGGGCCCGTGGGCCTCACCGTCCCCATCGGCGGCGAGGCCCCCTTCTCCGGGCGCCTCGAGCTTCAGGCGGGCCCCTGCCGGATCGCCGTGCAGAGCCAGGCCAGCCGCCCCGTGCTGGTGATGCTGGAGCGCCGCACCCTGCCCCCCGACGTACTGACCGCCGGTCAGTTATTGGAGGACCCCGCCGCCCACGATCTGCTGCCCCCCGAGGCCGTGGAGCCCGGCGCCTGCACGGTCACCGCCCGCCGCGCCCTGCTGGCCGTGGAGATCCCCGACCAGCGCCCGGAGCGCCTCCGCGAGGAGTCGGAGAGCCTGCTCGCCCAGGGCGCCGCGATGGTCCAGGCGCGCTCCGGCCTGCTCCTCGCCGCCTTCGACGCCGCGCTCCCCGCGCTGCAGACCGCGCGCGCGCTCCACGCCCGGACGCCCTGCCGCCTCGCCCTCGGCCTCGGCCCCGTGCTCGAGCTCACCTTCGCCGAGGGGCGGCGCGGCCTGATGGGGCGCGCCGTGGACCGCACCCTGGTCGCCCTCTGGGGATCCAGCCCCGGCCGGGCCGCCATCGACGCCGAGCTCGCGAGCGACGGCGAGCTGATGGGGGCCCTGATGACGCTGGGCCTGCGCCTCGAGCCGCGCGGGCTCCAGGTCGCCTCCGACGAGCGGGTCCACAGCGTCCCCCTGTGACGGGCAGGTGGCGACGAGGGGACTTCGTGACTAAGGTCGATCAGGAGTGGAGGAGCGCGGCCATGCGAGCCCGGAGCCTGCTGCTGTTCGGCCTGGTCCTGGGCTGTCAGGACGCCGAGAAAGCCCCCGAGAGCGCGTCGCCCGACCACAGCGACAGCGCCGCGCACAGCGGGGACTCGCCGGGGGACGACTCTGGCGGGACCGACTCCCAGGACTCGGGGCCGCCCGACTCCGGCGAGACCGGCGAGACCGGAGAGCCGGAGCCCGACGGGCTCCCCTCCCTGCTCCAGCTCTCGGAGACGCCGCGCAACCTGCTGGTCCTCTCGGTGGACACCCTGCGGCGCGACGCCGTGGGCGCCTACACCGGCGGTGACGACACCCCCACCCTCGACGGGCTGATGAGCGCGGGCGTCACCTTCAACGCCCACCGCTCGTGCAGCTCCTGGACCTGGCCGGGGAGCATCTGCGCCATGACCGGCGCCCGCGCCGAGGAGCTCGGTCTGGTCGCCAGCGTGCCCGACTACGCCGAGGATCTCGAGCCGCTGCCCGAGGGCGTGGAGACCCTGGCGGGCCTGCTCCTGGACGAGGGCTACCAGACGGGGCTGGTCACCGCCAACGGTTACCTCGGGTCGGCGACCGGGCTCGGGGCCGGCTTCGAGATCGAGTGGGCCACCAGCGGGCGGGCCGGCGAGGCGGTCACGGCGGCGGCGGTGGCCATGGCGGACGACGAGCTGGACACCACGCTCCCCTGGATGCTGCACGTCCACTACGTGGATCCGCACTCGCCCTACTCCCCGCCGGAGGCCTACCTCAGCGAGCTCGAGGGGCTCGAGGAGATCCCCTGGGATCTCGACTCCGACGAGGGCACCGTCGCCGCCACCAACGCCTGGCACTCGCTGGACGACGCGGGCAAGGCCAACCTGCTGGCCCACCTCCAGATCCGCTACGCGGGCGAGGTGCGCTACGTGGACGACCAGATCGCCCTCCTGCTGGGCGAGCTCGAGTCCCGCGGGATGCTGGAGGACACGCTGGTCGTCTTCTGGACCGATCACGGGGAGCAGCTCTTCGAGCACAACGCCCGCGGGCACGCCTCCTCGCTCTACGCGCAGGAGAACGACGGCGTCGCCTTCCTGTGGTCGCCCCACCTGGAGCCGGCGAGCTGGGACGGGCTCACCACCAACGAGGACATCCCGCCCACCGCCCTGGCCATGCTCGGCCTCCGCCCCACCGAGCAGATGAGCGGCCTGGTCATGGGCGCCCGCGAGCCCGACGAGCCGATCTTCTCCACCCTCGTCCCCCAGAGCAAGCCCCCCGTCCAGGCGGTGACCGTGGGCGACGCCAAGCTGCTCTACGGCTGGAACGGGCGCAAGGAGTTCTTCCGCCGGGACAGCGACCCCGACGAGACCACGGACCTCTATGACGAGACGGACCCCGAGGTGCAGAAGCTCTGGGAGCTGCTGCTGCCCGAGGTGACGGAGCTCGACGCGCTGGTGGAGCGGTGGTCCCCGGAGTCGGTGGGGCCCTGAGGTGAGCGCGCCCCTCGCCCTGCTGCTCGCCGTGCGCGCGCTCGCAGGCGAGACCGCGATCGTCACCCGCATCCCCTGTGACGCCGAGGAGGCTCAGGACGAGGCCCGCGCCCCGCGGGAGCGGGTGGTGGACTACCGCCGCTACCAGGAGGTCCTGTTCGCCCGGTCCCGCGAGGTCCGCTGCTACCCCGGCGGCGACTACGCGCCCGAGCCCTGGCTGGAGAGCGCCCGCACCCGCCTGGGTCGCGCCCTCGAGCGCGCGGGCGCCCCCGCCACCGCCCCCACGCGCTGGCTCGCCCGCTGGCAGCGCCCCCCCGAGGAGGGCGTCTCTCCGCTGGACGTCACGCGGACCCAGCTCGACCTGGAGGGCTGCCTCACGCCGGAGACGGATCCGCGCCCCGCCTGCCGGCTGCGCGCCCGGGTCTGGTACTTCCGCGCGGGGATGCGCCGGGAATCCCCGCTGCTGGAGCTGGTGATCGACGCCACGCGCGCGGCGGGCTTCGACCCCGCCCGCCACCCCTTCCAGGAGCTCCTGGCGCTGGACCGGGTGGACGCGGCGCGGCCGAGCGTGGACCTGAGCTCGCTCTTCGACTGAGGCCGGGCTATGGGCCGCCCCCGGAGCCCCCATGTCCAAGCTCGCCTGGCCCCTCTTCCCCGTCTTCGCCGGCCTCTGCCAGCCCTTCATCTGGGCCGCCACCCTGCGCCTCGCCCGCCACAGCGGGGCCATGGAGGCGTCCATGCTCCTGCACGTCGTGGGCGCGCTGATGGGCTCCGCCCTGCTGCTGCTGGGGATGCGCGGCACGCCCGGGCTGGCCGGGGTGGGGGCCGCGCCCTGGTGGGCCTTCCTGGGCGGCGCCATCGGCGTGACGCTCCTGGCCGGGCTCAACAAGGCGGTGCCCATCGTGGGCGTGGCGCTGGCCACCGCGCTGATGGTCGCCTCGCAGCTCAGCTTCTCGCTGCTCTTCGAGCACTACGGCTGGATGGAGCTGCCCCGCAACCCCGCCACCCTCACCCGCGGGCTCGGCGTGGTCTTCCTGGTCCTGGGCGCCTTCCTGGTCTCCCGGACCGGCTGAGCTTCAGAGCAGCCCCTGGGCCGTGAGCACGGCGCGGATGGCCTCCGCCTCGGTGACCAGATCTTCGGGCGCCTTGATGGCCAGGAAGCGGCAGGCCCCGCCCTCGCGCGGCACGACCAGCCAGGTGGCGTCCAGGAAGTCGGTGAGCTGACCCACCAGGCGCTCGAACTGCACCGCCACGCGCCCGTCCACCTTCTTCTGGACGGCGAACCAGCGGAGATCCCAGGTCCGGTCCAGGGCCGCCAGATCGAAGACGAAGGTGTTCGTGTTGAAGACCGGGGCCGTCCGCGCGTCGAATCCCTCGGGGACCCGGAAGGCCTCGACGATGGTGAGGCGCCCGTCCACGCGCGCCGGGAAGCCGCCCACGTCCCCCGGCCGCGTGCGCACCAGCTCCACCGACATCGGCCTCCCGCCCTCCAGGTGCGCCCCGAGGATGAGCGGGTCCAGGCTCGCGCCCAGGTTGTCCACGTTGGAGAGGGTCACCAGCTTCACCCCCTCCGCGCGGAGCCGGGCCAGCTCGCCCGAGCGCTGCAGCGCGAAGGGGAAGTCCCCGTGCCCCGTCGCGTGCGGCGAGGGCAGGCCGTCGTCCTCGCGAAAGAGCGCGCCCTCGGGCGTCAGCCGCAGCGAGACCATCTGGTTGAACATCCGCACCGGGCACCCGAGCGCCAGCGTCTCCAGGTGGGCCCGCGTGGCCTCCTCCGTGGCGAAGCTGTTCATCAGCAGGGCCGTGACCCGCCCCCCGCCCGCCGCCGCGATCTGGCTCAGCTTCAGGTCCAGGAAGGAGCGCCCCTGAAACGCCGTGGCCGCGCCCTTGGGCACCCCGCCGAAGCGCGTCGCCATCCCCCCGTTGAGGATGACCGCCGCCACCTCGCCCGCGTCCAGCGCCGCCTGCCCCCGCGCCCGCAGGCGCTCGCGTTCGTCCGACGAGAGCGCTTCCAAGGCCGTGAGCTCGCCGCTGTCGGGCAGCCCGATGGGCCCCGGCAGCCGGTTCCGACTCGGGTCCAGCCCCCCGGACATCAGCCGCGCGCACAGCGCCGCGAAGGGGACGCTGTCGAAGCCGCAGCGCTCCAGGATGGCGCGGGTGCCCGCGTCCAGCGGGAGGGAGTCGAGCTGTGCGAGGTCGAGCATTCTGTGGTCTCCGAGCGGATGTCTATCCCGCTCAGGGCAGCGGCCTCGCCTCGCCGCGGACCAGCTGCACGCCGCGCATGTAGTACCCGATCTGCGGCACCGTCAGCGTCCCGCCGTCGTCCAGCGGGACCGCGGTCCACTCGCCCGCGCCGCGGAGCGTGGCGATCTCCAGGACCGCCAGCCGGGGGCTCGCGGGGAGCGGATCGGCGGGGGCGTAGGGGTGCCAGGCGGCGAGCGGCAGGGGCACGGTGGCCGTGCCCTCGTGGACCTTGCCCGGATCGACGAAGGTGGCGCCCGGCGGGTGGTGGAACTCCACGGTGGTCGCCTCCGGCTCCACCACGCCGCGCACGAAGCGCACGGTGTCGGGCTGAGCGGAGGGGGCGACCAGCACGCGGGCGGGCTCGGCGTGGCGGGGGCCGCTGGTCCCCGAGTAGAGCTGGTCCACGACGTAGACGCGCTCGGCGCCCTCGTTCTTCAAGCTGTAGTGGATCTCCAGCGCGTCACCGACCCGGGCGAGGGTCCAGTCCAGGTGGAGATCCTGGACGGCAGCGTTGTTCTGCACGGGCGCCTCCTCGGCGGTGGGCGCGGGCTCCGGCGCGGGAGCCGGCGCCTGATCAGGTGCGGGGCGGGCCACACAGGCCAGGGCCATCCAGACAGACAGGCTCAGCATGGGTGGCGGGCGCGCTCCATTCAGTCGTCGTCGTGATCGTGGTGGTGATCGTGCCAGTCATGGGCCACCCCGGGGTTCGTGCCGGGGGTGCCGGGCGCGCTCCCAGGGGCGGGGGCCGCGGGGGCCGTGTGGTAGAAGTAACTGGTTCGATCCGGCATCGTGTCGTCGCCGGTGCGCGCGCCCGTCCCACCCGCGGCGATGAGGCGCCGGTCGCGGCGGTAGGCGTTCTCGCTGATCGTCTCGCCCGCGTAGGCCCCGAGCCCGCTGGCGCGCTGCTCGCGCAGCTTCTCGCCCGTGGCCGGATCCGTGCCGTTGGCGAGCGTGCCGCTGGTCTGGTCGAGCGAGTGGACCAGCTCGTGATAGAGCAGGACGTCGCTGCGGAAAGGCAGCCAGGCGTCGATGGCGCCGTCGGGCGAGATCGACTGGCCCGGGTTGTAGCGCACGCGAGAGTTGGTGCCCTCGTTCGCCGTCCCGTCGGCCTTCAGGTTCGCCTTGCTCGCGTCCTCCGAGGAGGCGAAGCCGTTCGTGTTGTCCAGGCCCAGCGAGGCGTCGTAGTTGCCCGCGGCGTTCTTCTTGAACAGCGGGCTGAGCGTGGTCTTGTGATCCTTCTCGTTGTGGGCCAGCTTGTCGATGAGATCCCGGCCGTGGGAGGTCTGCATGATGCTGGCCAGATCGTTCATCGCCCCGGACTTGTACTTCGCCGCGTCCTCCTCCGAGAGGCCGTCGGTGTTGAAGTCGATGTCCGTGCGCCCCAGCCGGATGTCGCTGTAATTCTTGACGATCTTGTCGTACTCTTCCTGCGTGACCTGATTGGGCAGCCGCGGCCCCACGAAGTCATCGGGCACCACGCTGAAGCGGTCGGCCAGCTCACGGCTGGCCCGCTGGCGGTCCACCGTCCCGACCGGGTCGAAGACGCTGGTCCAGCCCTCCTTGCCTACGCCGCCCTTGAAGTCGTCCCACCAGCCCTTCGCGCTGTCGGCCTTGTTGGACATCCACTCCTTGGCGCCGTCCCACTTCTCCCCGGCCCACTGCTTCGCGCCCTCCCACTTCTCGCCCGCCCAGTCGCCGGCCTGCCCGAGCTTCTCGCCCGCCCAGTCCTTCGCCTGCCCCAGCTTGTCGCCGAGCCAGTCGCCCGCGCCGCCCAGCGCCTCGCCGATGCCCCCCGTGCCGATCTGCGGCAGCATCCCGATGACGCCCGCGTTGCCGATCACGCTCTGCAGCCCGAAGCCGCCCAGCGGGTTCAGCATCCCGGTCGCGATGGAGAGCGGATCGAAGCCCGTCCCTCCGCTGCTCTGGCCCGCGTCCTGCTCCGGCGTCTCTTCCTTCTGCGGAGAGAGGAAATCGAACATGGCACACCCCGTACACGACGCGCCCAGAGATGGCGCTGGAGAGCGATCAGAGGATCCCGCTCTCAGTGTAGCACGGCGCGCTCGGGCCGGCGGAGAGCCTCAGAAGGTCTCCTTGCGGAAGCTGGCCCACAGCCGCTTCGCATGCGACAGAAACACAGGGGGCGCCTTGTCGAAGGCCGGATCGACCTCGTAGTCGCCGCCGAAGCCCTGCCCGCCTGCGTCGATGTAGGCCTGACCGCGCAAGGCCAGCTTGGTCGTACCTTCGTGCATCATCAGCTTCTGGGTGGCCGGCGAGACGTCGCCGCGGCAGGCGATCCGATACACGAAGCTGGTCTCGCCGATCCCGTCCGCGTCCAGATCGGTCACCCTCACGCTCTCGACGACGTGGCTGGCCGTGATGTCGTTCGGGCACTCCTTGACAAAGTCCTGGATCTTCCACGCCTGCGACCAGGCCCCGCCCCGCCGCACCAGGCGGTAGCCGTAGAGCTCGGCCCCGCGCATGTCGGCGTCCTTCCCCGATCCGTGCTCGGGCACCTCGGTGAGCACCAGCAGGTTCTCGCCCTCGCTGTCCGTCCAGCGCGCGCCGCCCACCACCTCGCCCAGGAGCTCGGACCCGGGCGGCACGTCGGACTCCCCGATGGCGCTGGAGCGCAGCTCGCCGGTGGGCTCGACGGGCGTGGGGGGCTCCACCGGCGTGGCGGGCTCCACCTTCGGCGCCGGGTCCGCGGACTTCGTGGGCTCCGGCGGCGTCACAGGGGGATCCTCCCCGCCGAGGCAGGCCAGCAGGGAGAGCGCGAAGACGGGGAGGACGATCAGGAGAGGGCGCATCGCCCCGAGATAACCCGCGCTCAGATCGCCAGCCCGAAGAGGCCCAGCACGCACCCCATCCCCACCGACCACACCACCGAGCGCAGCGTGGCCTGGTCGGCGATGTAGAGCAGCCCGTGGGCGACGCGCGCGGCGATGAAGACGAGGGCCAGGAGGTCCACCGTCCCCTGGGCCGCGCCGCTGGCCTCGGCCAGGAGGACCGCCGCGGCGAAGGCGGGGAAGGCCTCGAAGCCGTTGAGGTGGGCGTTGTAGGCCCGCTTGCGCGCGCCCTCGATGCTCGCGGCGTAGGCGCGGGGGTCCCGGTTCCCGCCGCCCGCGAGGTAGCCCCGCTGGCCCTTGGCGTAGCCGACGAAGAGGTAGGGGAGCGCGGCGGCGACGGCCACGCAGAGGTGCGCGATGTTCATGGGGGAGGCCTCCGGTCCCGTCTCTGGCGATGGCCGCGGGACGGTCAGCGACCTATCCCGGCTGTCCCCCATCAGAACAGGATCACCATGCTCCCCTCGGGCAGCGCCGCGTAGATCGCCTCCGCGTCGGCGACGTGGACCACCAGGCAGCCCCAGCTCAGGTAGCGAAGACCGGCGTCGTCCCACTCATAAGCCCAGGCGTGCATGCCGATGCCGCTGCCCAGGCGCGTGCCCTGGAGCGTGGTCTGGCGCGCCCGCCAGGCCCGCGAGATGCTGACCTGCTCGGCCACGGTGATCAGCCCCTGGTCCACGCCGCGGGCGGCGTCCCAGGCGTTCGGGTAGTTCAGCCTCAGCCAGATCCCTCCGTAGTAGCTCGCGTAATCTCCGGCGAAGGGCCCCCGCGAGCGCTGGGTCACGAAGTACATGCCTTTGGGCGTGCGGTTGTCGCCGCGGCGCTCCTTGTCGCCCGCCTGCTGACCGAAGCTGACGTTGTACCTGCCCGCCTCCACGCCGCCCTGGTAGATCCGCATCTGACGCCGATCGTGGGAGACCAGGGCCAGCGTCTGTTCACGCTGGGGGATGTGCAGGCTCGGGCGGGCGGCCAGGAAGAGCTCGGTGGAGGGCTCAGGCGGATCCAGGCTCAGCTCCAGGCGGGTCGCCAGGCCGAGCGAGGCCCCCCGCTCCACCCGGGCGCCCGCGGGCAGGCTCGCGTCGAGCCCGCGCCACACCGAGACCACCTCCCGCGGGACCTGATCCTCGTACCAGCGGTGCCGCAGGCGCAGCGCCCCGTCGGCGGACGCCTCCACCACGCCCGCGGCGATGGCCGTGACCGCGCGGGGCTTCGCGCGCTCCCAGCAGCCGTCCCCGCAGCGCTCCCAGCTCCCCGTCACCGGCTCGGAGAAGCCGTCCGCCACGGGCAGATCCTGGGCCAGATACGCCGCGAAGGGGTCGGGGCCCAGCTCCTCGATCATCGCGAGCTCCTCGGGCGCGTCGAGATCGAGCGAGGTCGAGCCCGCGACGGAGCAGGCGGCGAAGAGCAGGGCCAGGAGCGGGGCGCGCATGAGCGATCGGACCTCGCGACGACCAGCAGGTTCCAGTCTACCCGCCCTGCCCGCCGACCGCGACGGGTGCGTGGACCCCGGACCCGGGATAAAGCTCTTCCCATGTGGGACCAACGATACAGCGAGCCCGGCTTCGCCTACGGGACGGAGCCCAACGACTTCCTCTCCGCCCAGGCCGGGCGGCTCCGGCCCGGCTCCCGGGTCCTCTGCATCGCCGAGGGAGAGGGCCGCAACGCCGTCTTCCTGGCCGGGCTGGGGCACCGGGTCACGGCGATGGACCAGAGCGTGGTCGGCCTCGCCAAGGCGCGGGAGCTCGCCGCCGCGCGCGGGGTCCACATCGACACCGTGCAGGGCGATCTGAGCGACTACGACCCCGGACCTGGCTGGGACGCCATCGTCTCCATCTGGGGGCACCTGCCGCCGAGCGTCCGCGCGGGCGCCCACGGCCGGCTGGCCGCCGCCCTCAACCCGGGCGGGCTCTTCCTGCTGGAGGCCTATACGCCTGAGCAGCTCGAGCTCGGCACGGGCGGGCCCCGCTCGGCGGACATGCTCTACACGCCGGAGCTGCTGGCCGAGGACCTCGCCGGCCTCGTGTTCGACCACGTCTGGATCGGGCGGCGCGAGATCCACGAGGGCCGCTACCACCAGGGGTGGAGCGCCACGGTGCAGGTGGTCGCGCGGAAGCCCTCGGGGGAGCGCTGAGCCACGGCGCGCCCCTGGCGCTCCTGCTCCTCGGCGCCTGCGCGGGGGGAGCGCCCTCGCCGTCCAAGGACAGCGATCCGGCCGACGGCGCTCCGCCGGAGGAGCAGACCCAGCCCGGCCTCCCTGACCCGGCGCCTCAGCGCGGCTCGGCCAGCGTGCAGGCCAACCCTGACGATCCGCTGAGCGCGCTCGTCCTCCTCACCCTGGACCACGACGCCCGGGTTGTGGTGGACTACGGCCAGGGCGCCTGGACCCACACCACGCCCGCGGTCCAGGTCCAGGCCGGTGAGCCTACCCAGATCCTCGTGCGCGGCCTGCTGGCCGACACGGACTACCAGCTCCAGGCCCGCGCCGAGCCGGGCGGCTGGACCAGCGACCCGCTGACGCTGCGCACGGACCCGCTGCCCGCGGACTTCCCCACCTGCACGTCCACCTTCTACGCCGACCCCGCCGAGTTCGACGAGGACGAGGTGCTCTGCACCAATGGCTCGACCGAGGGAGACGACCGCTTCTACCTGTGCGTGGACCGCTGGGGCCGTCCGCGGCTCCGCGTCGAGACGACGCTGGACGACTCGCTGATGTCCATGCGCGCCCTCTCGACGGGCGGCTGGGCGTCCACGGCCTACAACAACTCCAAGGTGGCGCTCTTCGACGCGGCGGGCGCGCAGACGGCCCAGTACACGGCGAGCTGGTTCGAGGGCAGCACCCGCTTTCTGCACGATCACGTCGACAGCCATGAGCTCTACGAGATCCCCGGCGGCGACTGGCAGGGGGCGCTGGTCTTCCTCACCAGCACGACCGAGTACTTCGAGGACGGCAGCTACAAGCTGGGTAACGGGCTCATCGTGATGGACCCGGACACGGGCGCCGTGATCTACGACTACAGCCTGCACGGCGAGAGCGGCGACGGCGTCGCGATGGACCCGGCCGTCCCGTACACCCGCAGCGGGAACGGCGACTACGCCCAGGACTGGACCCACGCCAACACCGTCCTCTGGGACCAGGACGCCGACGGCCGGGAGTACCTCCTCGTGTCGCTGAAGGCCCAGGACTGGATCGTCAAGCTCTACCCGGACACGGACGAGATCGCCTGGAGGCTGGGCTTCGACGGGGACTTTGCGCTGGTGGACGACCTGGACGCCGCCGCGCCCGCCCCGCGCTCGGACCTGGACTGGTTCTACCACCAGCACAGCCCGGTCTTCGTCGCCCGCGAGGGCTCCCAGCGCGAGCTCCTGCTCTTCGACAACGGCTACCCGCGAAACGACGGGACGGGCTACCGCGACGACCTGTACTACAGCCGGGTTGTCCAGCTCCGCTATGATGAAGAGACGATGCGCGCGGAGCTGGTGGCCACCTACGGCGAGCTGGAAGACGGCGAGAGCATCGGCCCCCTGTTCGCCCTCACCTGCGGGAGCGCCACGCTGCTGCCGGGCGAGGATCGGGTGATCGGGCTCCTGGGCGAGCGGGACACCTTCTTCGAGCGGAGCTGGCCGGACGGGGAGCTGCGCTGGGAGATGAGCTGCACGAGCTCAGAGTGGTGCTCCTACCGGGCGACCTGGGCGCCGAGCCTCTACGAGCTGCTGTGGGACACGCGATGATCCTGCTCCTCCTGCTGGGCTGCGCGGACGACGCGGGCAAGGACACGGGGCGCGCCCCGGTCGAGACCGGTCGAGACAGCGCTGAGACAGGACTTGAGACAGGTCGTGAGACGGGCGAGACAGATCAAGACAGCGCCGAGACAGGGGACAGCGCCAAGACGGCGCTCGGGCTGCTCACCTGGAGCGGATCGGCCTCGGTCGCCGAGGGCTGGGCGGGCGAGGAGTCCGTGCTCCTGCTGGGAGACATGGGCCTCGGCGAGGCGCGCTGCGCCATCGACTACGCCGTCAGCTCCACCGCCAGCCGCGAGGACTGCGCTGAGTGCGCGCTCGCTTACGACGTGGTCCTGGGCGCGCCGACCACCCGCGTCTCCACCGACTGCGCCGCGGCTGGCTACGACGAGGCCACCATCGGCGCCCTGGAGGGCCAGACCCGCAGCTACGGCTTCGCCCTCGACTACCTGGGACACAGCAACGTGCTGATGTTGGACGACGGCGGCGTGTGGAAGGCGGTGGCCTTCGTGGACTGGGACGAGGACGAGCTCCAGCTCCGCTACGCCTGGGAGCAGGGATACGTGCCCTACACGCCCTGAACCTCAGCCCTCTCTCAGCAGCAGCAGCCCCGCGTCCACCCGGTCGGGGATGCCCTTCGTCGCCTCCAGGAAGGCCTCCTTGGTGGGGAAGAAGCCAGCCAGCAGGTCGAGCTGGCCCAGGTTGGGTTGGAAGGCGCCGCCCGTGTCGCCGAGCACCGCCATCTTCACCACGCGCCCGCCCGGCCCGGCCCAGGAGAGCGCCACCAGCTTGCCCAGGCCCAGGTTGTAGACGTCCCCCGCCAGGCTGGCGCCCGCGACCAGCTTGACCTTGCGGGAGGGCTCCGGCCCATAGCCCAGCACGCCGTCCACCGGCCGGAAGTACCAGTATCGCGGCTGCTTCTCCAGGGTGGCGCCCTTCTCGTAGGGGAATCCGTTCGGCCGGTCCACGTTGAAGAGTCGGGTGCTCCCGTCGTCCAGCCGGACCTCGATGGTGCCCTGGAGCTGCGCCTGCAGGGCGTCGGCCCGGCTCAGGTAGACCAGCGCGAAGGCCCGCCCCTGCGCCGCCCCGCCCTCCTCGTAGATCCCGGAGAGCACGGCGGGGCGGTCGTACTTGAAGCGCGTGAGCGTCTCCTTCTTCGCCTCGGCCTGAGACAGGGTGAGCCCCGCCTCGTCCTCAGGCACGGAGTACAGCGCGGTGTCGAAGTGCTCCCCCCGGGTCAGCGAGCCGCGCACCTGGTAGACCAGGTAGCGGGTGAGCCGGATGCGGTCGTCCGCGCCCCCGGCGGCCTTCGCCTTCCAGGCGTAGAATTCGAAGTGCTCCGCCCAGAAGGCCGGGTCCTCCAGGCGCTGCTTCGCCTGGCCCTTGTCCTCGCGCGCCACCCGGGCCACGAAGGCCAGCGTGCGCTCGACCCGCTCCAGGCTGACCCCGCGCTCGCCCAGCAGGCCGGCGTGGGCGGCGAGCGGATCGCGCGCCTTCTCCGCCGCGAGCCAGTCCAGCGCGCTCTGCGCCGCCTGCCCGAGATCGGCGGCGGGCGTGGCCGTCGCCGCCCCGGTCCAGGGCCCGGTCTCCGGGACGAAGAGCCGCGTCCCATCGACCATCTGCGCGCTCATGGCGCCCTCCGGCCCGCGCACGGACCAGGCGACGAGCGCGAGGCTCAGAGCGGCGAGCAGGCAGAGCGCGAGGCGTCGCGACATGTTCCCTCTGGTTCTGGATAGCACGACACCGGAGCGCGCGTGTGGCGCTACCGGGCGCGATACATAGACCCGCGTGATGACCCCGGATTCCATCGCGAGGCTGCGCGCGGCCCTGGCGCGGCAGGGGCTGGACGAGGTCGCCATCGGGGCGGCCCTGGCGGAGCTCCAGGACGAGCCCGGAGACCGCACCTTCTACGACCCGGTAGACGGCGCCGAGCCCTCGCCCTTCCCCGATCGCCTCGGCCGCTTCGAGGATCTCGGCGCGCTGGGCCAGGGCGGCATGGGTGAGGTGCGCCGCGTGCGCGACCCCGTGCTGGGGCGCACGATGGCGCTCAAGCGCCTGCAGCCCCGCTTCCGCGACAGCCCCGACGCCGTCGCCCGCTTCGTGGAGGAGGCCCAGGTCACCGCCCAGCTCCAGCACCCGGGCGTCATCCCGGTGCACGAGCTCTGGCAGCTCCCCGACGGCGCGCACTACTTCACCATGCAGGAGGTCCGCGGGCGCACGCTGAGCGAGGTGATCGCCCAGGTCCACGCGCGGACCGGCGAGGGGCGCTGGGGGGCCGCCCCGGACGGCTGGAGCCTGTGGCGCCTCCTGGACGCGCTGCGCCGCGTGGCCGAGACGGTGGCCTTCGCCCACGCCCGCGGCGTCATCCACCGCGATCTCAAGCCGGGGAACGTCATGGTCGGCGCCTACGGCGAGGTGCTGGTCCTGGACTGGGGGCTGGCCCGGGTCCGCGCGGGGGAGGCCGAGGCGGAGGACGTGCAGACCAGCCGCGCCGGGGTCCACACCGTCGCCGGGCGGATCTCGGGGACCCCCGGCTACATGGCGCCCGAGCAGGCCGCCGGGCGACCCGAGGAGATCGGCCCGCACACCGACGTCTACGCGCTCGGCGCCACCCTGTGCTTCATCCTCACGGGTGGCACGCCGCGGAGGCCGGAGCTCCCCGCCACCGGGGTCGGCGGCGCGCCCATCCCGGAGGATCTTCGTCGGCTCTGCCGCGCGGCCCTGGCGCCTGAGATCGCCCGGCGCCTGCCCGACGCCGCCGCCCTGTCCGCTGAGCTCGCCGCCTGGCTGGAGGGCGCGCGCCGCCGGGAGCTCGCCCTCGAGCGCGTGCGCGAGGCCGACCAGGCGAAGGCGGAGGCCGAGCGGCTGGGGCAGGAGGCGCGGGCGCGGCGGGCGCGGGCCGAGGCCCTCCTGTCCCGGACCCAGCCCTGGACGCCCGTGGAGGAGAAGGCCCCGGCCTGGGAGGACCAGGACGAGGCCGCCCGCCTGGAGCTGGGCGCCACCCTGGCCGAGCTCCAGCACACCGAGCTCCTGGCCTCCGCCCTCACCGAGCTCCCCGACCTGCCCGAGGCCCACGCCCGCCTCGCCGACCACTACCAGGAGCTGCACCGCGCCGCCGAGGCCCGGCGCGATCCCCTGTCCAGCGCCCGCTACGAGGCCCTGCTCCGCGCCCACGATCGCGGTCGCTACGCGGGCTGGCTGAGCGGGCGGGGCAGCCTGAGCCTGGACACCGCGCCGTCGGGCGCCGAGGTGCTGCTCTACCGCTACGAGGAGCGCCGCCGCCGCCTGGTCCCGGTCTTCGTGCGCTCGCTCGGACCCACACCCCTGGTGGACCTGCCCCTGGACCGCGGGAGCTGGCTGCTCGTGCTGCGGGCCGAGGGTCGCGAGGAGGTGCGGCTGCCCGTCTGCCTGGGCCGGGAGGAGCGCCTCGACCTCACGCGCCCCGGCGAGGACGCGCCCCGCCCCGTGCCGCTCCCGCCCCGCGGCGCGCTGCGCCCCGACGAGATCTACGTGCCCGCCGGCTGGTACGCGAGCGGCGACGTGGAGCCCACCGCCGGCGCCCTGCCCCCGCGCCGGATCTGGCTGGACGGCTTCGTGATCCGCCGCTTCCCCGTCACCCTGGGCGAGCTGCTGGCCGAGGCGAACCGCCTCCGAGCCGAGGGCCACCCCGAGGCGGCCGAGCGCATCCTGCCCTGGTCCAAGGCCCGCGGGGCCGTGGCTCCACCCCTGGTGGATGGTCAGTACCGGCTCCCCACCGACGAGGACGGCGACACCTGGGACGCCGACTGGCCCGCCTTCCAGCTCTGCTGGGACCGCGCCCGCGCCGCCGCCGCCGCGCTGGCCGCCCGCGAGGGCCTGCCCTGGCGCCTGCCCTCGGAGCTGGAGTGGGAGAAGGCCGCGCGCGGCGCCGACGGCCGCCTCTTCCCCTGGGGCGACTTCGTGGACCCGACCTGGGCCAACCTCCGCCAGAGCCAGCCCGGCGACCGGCCGCTGCCCCGCCCGGTGAGCGCCTTCCCCACCGACGAGAGCCCCTACGGCGTGCGCGGCCTGGCGGGCGGGGTCGTCGAGTGGTGCCTGGAGCCCTTCGAGCCCCAGGGTCCACCCCTGGTGGACGGGCGCCTGGACCTCGCCCAGGTCCTGGCGACCCTCGATCTCGACCTGCCCGCCCGCGCCGTCCGCGGCGGGGCCTACAGCTACTTCGAGGGCGGCGCGCGCATCGGCCGCCGCACCGGCATGGCGGCCGGGCTGGTGCAGCCCATCACCGGGCTGCGGCTGGCGCGGAGCTACCCCGAGGACGCGCCGCAGGCGTAGAATCCTCCCCACAGGAGTCGAGCCCGTGATCACCCTCGCCCCCGCCCCGCTGCCCGAGACCCGACCCAGCGTCACCACCTCGCTCTCGCTCAACGAGGCGCGGGAGAGCACGGGCGCGCTCAGCGTGCTCACCACCAGCCTGGGCCAGAGCTTCGGCGTCAAGGCGGGCGATCCGACCCTGGCGCCCTCCGGCCTCAGCGGGACCCTCTCGGCCCCCGGCCTCAGCGGCACCGCCCTCTTCCGCGTCGCCATCGACGGCGTGCTGGTCGAAGAGAGGCAGCTCACCGACGGCGGCAGCTTCCGCTGGGGGCGCTCGGGCCTGGCGCGCACGGGCACCCGCGTCGTCACCGTGAGCTGGCGCGGCGGCGGCGAGCCCGCCAGCCTGGACGGTCCGGGCGCGGTGGTGCTGAGCGTGACCGCCGACGACTACGGGACCGACATCAAGGATCCCGGCGGATCAGGCTGAGCCTCGCCGCACGAGCCGAATGGTCCGAATACAGGCGCCCCAGTCCTCGTCCAAGCGATCCAGGCCCGCCACGTCGCGCGCGCCCGCCTGCGCGAGCCCGCCGAGCTCCATCGGGCGCGTGCCCACGACCAGGATCAGGCGCTCCAGCCCCTCGCGGCGCGGCGCCCCGCCCGAGCCGGGCATCGCCTCGTAGCCGGCGGGGAAGCCGAGGCGCAGGCGGCGCTCGCGGTCCACGATCTCCCGGCCGCCCGGCGGCAGCGGCCCCCGCCGCCAGAAGACCGAGACGGAGCCCAGCAGCCCCACGTCCACCAGCGCCGCGTAGACCTCGCGCGAGGCGCCGTTGTGGACCTCCAGGCTGAAGGGCTCGCCCTCGCGGAGGGTGGGGAGCCCGCTGGCGGGGTCGGGCTCCAGGGGGAGCAGGGCGCCGTCGGCGTCGTAGGCCAGGAGGCGCAGGCTCACCCGATCCTGGAGCTCGCTCCAAGGATCCTCGTTGCGGAGGCTGAGCAGGCGGCGGGCTCGGGCCAGGGCCCGGAGGTTCTCGGCGAGGCGATCGAGCTCGCCCGCGCGCACGGGCGGGAGGGCGTGCTCCTCCCGACAAAGCACGGCCCAGACGTCCTCGTCCAGCGGCCCGAGCTCGGCGCAGGGCGTCTTGTCGCGCACCTCCGCGCGGGCGCTCACCCAGACGAGCTGGTGATCTCCGTCCTCGCCCAGGCGCACGAGCCCGTCGGATCCGAGGCGCGCGGCGAGGGCCTCCACCGTGGGTTGTGGTGCGCCCGGTACCACGCTCAGCGTGAGCGGGGTGACCTGGGCGGGGTCGCGGGGGAGGGCCCGGAGCTGGTCGGTCTCCCGGGGAGCCTCGCCCAGCAGGCGCGCCCGGGATCGCAGGGCCTGGACCTCGACCAGCTCCACCTCCGCGCGAGCCTCCGCCTTGGACGCGGGTCCCTGGGCCGGATCGATCAGCGCCCAGCGCGCGCCGACCCGCGCCCCCAGGATCGCGCCCGCCTCCAGCCACAGCTCCTCGCCCGCCCGCGCGCTCACGCCCACGCCGGGCAGAGGGGCGCGCTCGACCCCGAAGGGCAGACGCTCGCGCTCGCCCTCCAGCTGCGGGTGCTGACAGAGGAAGTCGGCGTTCACCCGCGCGGCCACGGGCTCGAAGAGGGCCTGCCAGCTCTGACCCGCGGCGCCCGGGGCCGTGAGCGCCTGGACGAGGTGCCAGGTCAGCGCCCCGTGGACGCCGGCCGGCGTGCGGAGCTCGCTGGAGATCTCACCGTCCCGGCAGGCCGCCAGCAGGGTGTATCCGCGCTCCAGGGGGAGCCAGCCGCTGCCGCCGCGGGTGGTCCGCGGGCGCCCTGAGGGCGGGCGGCGGCGCCGATCCATCGGCACCTGGCGGGCGGACCGCTGGCGGTCCAGGGAGCCCGAGTGGCAGCAGTCGAAGATCAGGGTCAGGTTCTCGGTCCGCGCCCGCACCCGCCGGACCCAGGCGCCGAGCTCATCATCCGAGAGGTCGCGGTTCTCCGCGGGGGCCCGGTGCCCCGAGTCGTAGGGGACCAGGACCTCCTCGTAGCGGTCCGCCTCCTCGCCCTCCGGGGCCCGCTCCAGGCGCTGCGACCCGTGCCCGCTGTAGTAGAGCACGACGGCGTCCCCGGGCTCCGCGCGCTCGGCGAGCCCGTCGAGGGCGGCGACCAGGGACTCCCGGGTGGCGGCCTCGTCCAGCAGCAGACTGAGCTCGGCCTCGGGGAAGCCGAAGCGCTCCTGCAGCGTCGCCGCGAAGAGCCGGGCGTCGGCCACGGCGCCGAGGAGCTGGTCGTTGGGGAAGTGGGGATAGGCCCCGATGCCGATGATCAGGGCGCGGCGGGTAGGCATGGCGGTGGTCCTGGGAGGGATGTTCGTCGCGGAGGCGCCCCCTGAGCGTCAGCCCGCCCGCAGTCGCACGCGCCTCCCGTCGAAGACCACGGCGTAGCTGCGCACGGGGCTGGCGCCGGCCTCTACGAGGCGCGCGACGTAGGCGTTCCGCTGAATCTGCGCCATCGCGGCGTCCAAGGCATGCTCGGGGCTCTCCCCCTCCCGCAGGCGCTTGAACTCCAACACCACGCCCGGCCGCCCCGACCGCTTCGGGATCACCAGCACGTCGGCGCGCCCATAGCCGCTCTCGCGGTTGGACTCGACACGGTGGGTGTCCCGCAGCGAGACCAGCAGCCCGAGCGTGAACGCGTGGTAGATGCGCTCAGGTTCGCGACGATCGAGGTCGAAGGCGGACAGAGCGCTCTGGACCACCCGATCCAGCTCGCCCTCGAAGCGCTCCACGTCGCCCTCCAGCATGGAGTAGAGCAGGCGCTGCACCTCCGCGCTGCCCCCCGCCCCCCGCTGCATCCAGCGCCCCAGCAGCGCGTCGAAGGCCCCCATGACCTCGCGGTTCGGGACCGCCAGGGTCACCTGCCCGTCGCGATGGACGCGCGCGGCCTTCAGGTAGCCGCTGAACAGGAGCAGGCTCCAGATGGCGTCCGAGCGACGCTCCAGATCCGGGAGCACCAGCGCCTCCTCGACGGGGCGCTTGAGCCTGCCGCCCGCCAGGAGGACCTCCAGATCCAGCGAGAGCTGCTCCTGCCCCTCGGTGATGACGCGCCCGATCAGCTCGTTGCTGCTGGTGTTCACCCAGTAGGGGCGGGGGACGCGATCCTCGCTGGCCAGGAAGCTGATCACCGACCAGGGGTTGTAGATCGTCTCGCCTCCCACGCGGTAACCGTTGTACCAGCGCCGGATCTCGCGGAGCTGGCCCGTGGCCCCGGCGCGCTCGGCCAGGGCGGTGACCTCCGCCTCGGTGAAGCCGAAGCGCAGGCGGTACTCTGGCCTCAGCAAGGAGTAGACCGCGAGGTTGTTGATGTCGGAGAAGATGGACTCCTTGGAGATCCGCAGGATGCCCGTGAGGACGCCCTTCTGGAGGTGGGGGCTGCCCTTCAGGCCCGCGCCGAGGAAGACACGGAAGAAGTCCACGACCTCCCGGTAGTAGCCGCCGAGCCAGCCCGCGTGGATCGGGGTGTCGTACTCGTCGATGAGGACGATCGCGCGCTCGCCGGTCGCCCGGTGCAGGAGGCGCGAGAGCAGGAGCAGCGCACGCCGCATCAGGCTCAGGGGCGCGCCGCGAGAGAGCAGCTCGCGCAGCTCGGCGCGCTCCTCTGCGGTCGTGCTCTCGTGCTCCAGGAGCCAGCGGTGCTCCGAGACGAGCCCGCTCAAGACGGCGCGGAGATCCTCCTCACACGCCTCCCAGCTTCGAGGCTTCACCTCCTTGAGCGTCAGCGCGATCACCGGGTGACGTTGGAAGTGGGCGCGGGCGAGCTCCGAGCGCCACACGGCGAGATCCTGGAAGAGGTCCGAGCGGTCCTCTTCCGAGCGCTCGAAGAAGCAGCGCAGCATGGAGAGGTTCGTGGACTTCCCGAAACGCCGCGGTCGAGGCAGGAGGACCACGAGGGCGCTGTCCTGCAGCAGCTCCTCGATGAGCCCGCTCTTGTCCACATAGCTCAGGCCATCCCGCCGGATGAGGCTGAAGTCGTCCTGACCGATGGGGGCGCGGAAGTCCATCTACGAGGCTCCTCGCTTGACATCACTCGGGCCGGGGCCGGGGGCAAGCGAAGCGCCGGGGCTCAGCCCAGCACCACCCACCCCGCCCAGAGGCGCTCGTCACCGCCGGCGACCGGCTCGAGGATCAGGTCCCGCCGGGGGCCGCCGGCCTGGGCCTCCCGGGTCGCGCGCTGGGCGCGGCGCAGCGCCTCCGGCACCGGACAGCCCGCGTCGAGCTCGGCGTAGAAGGCGTCCATCAGGCGGGCCGTGGCCGCGTCGTCCACCGGCCACAGGCTCAGCACGACCCGCCCGCCGCCCGCCGCCAGCACGCCCCGCGCCAGGCCGTGAGGCTCGCCCCCTCGGGCGCGCAGCCTCCCGGTCTCACAGGCGCTCAGCACCACCAGCTCGGCCTCGACCTGGGCGCCGTACAGGGTCGCGACGTCCAGCAGATCGCCGCTCGCCAGGGTGAGCGCCGAGAGCAGCGGGGCCTGGGGCTCGTGCCGACCGTGGGTCGCCAGATGGAGCACGCGCGCCCCGGGCAGCGCCGCCAGCACGGCGTCCAAGGTGGCCTCCTCGCCGATCAGGAGGCGCGGGGCCTGGAAGCGCCCCGCCACCGCCGCGGCCTCGGCGGCGGCCCCGGGGAGCGGCGACAGGGGGACGGGCGGCTCGCCCCCGGGCGTGCTCCAGGCCATGCGCGCCGGATCTCCCACGATCACCGCCCGGTCCAGAGGGACGGGGGCCTCGGGCCGAAGCCAGCGCAGGGCCCCCGCGCTGGGGACGAGCGAGATCGCGTGCGTCTCCACCAGCGGGCGACCGCGCCAGGGCAGGGCCGCCCAGGGCACCCGCCACAGCGGCCCGGCGGGCGCCAGGAGCAGGCGGGAGGCGCGCTCGAGCAGCTCGGAGACCGGATCGAGGAGGAGCGCCGCCAGCGCCGCCCCGGCCTCCCCCGGGTCGAGCCCGCCCGCGCAGCGCTCGGCGAGCTCGCGGCAGCGCGCGGGCAGCTCCAGGAAGGGGAGCGGGCGCCGGAGCGCGGTGGGCTCGCCCTCGCGCGGGAGCGCCCAGGTGCTGAGCCCGCGCCCGTGGACGTCGAAGGCCAGGAGCAGCCCGCCGTCAGGGAGGGCCGCCCGCGCCGCCGCCAGGCTCAAGGGCTCGGCGTCCGGTCGGAGGAGCCGGGCCAGGGCCGCCGAGTCCTCGGAGAGAGCCCGCTCCAGCGGGATCAGCGCCGCCCGCGCCGCCGCCACCCGCGCCTCCAGCGCCGCCCGCCGCTCGGGCGCCGTGACCGAGCCCAGCAGCCCCTCCAGGGCCGAGAGCCGCGTCCGGAGCTCCTGCCAGCGCCGCAGCGGCTCCGGCGCCGAGGCCCGGAGCGGCGCCGCCGCCAGCAGCTCGGTCATCGCCCGCGCCCGCACCCGCTCGCTCCAGGCGAAGCCCTCCTCCAGCAGCGCCCGCGCCGCCGCCGCCTCCCCCCGGGCCAGGGCCGCCTCCCGCCGCCGCAGCGCCGTCCGCGCCGCCCCCAGCCCCAGATCCCGCACCGCCGGATCCCCGGAGAGCGCGCCTCGCCCCTGGTCTCCCGCCAGCCGCGCCCGCCGCGCCTCCAGGCTCTCCCAGGCCCGCGCCCAGGCCTCGGCCGCCGCCTCCTCCCGCCCCAGCTCCGAGAGCAGGCCGGCGCGCAGGGCGAGGCCCCGCCAGGGCTCCACCGGGTCGAGCCAGCCGTCGGGCGAGTATTCGGCGTCCAGGGTCGAGATCGCCTCCCCGGCGAGGGCCCACTGCTCGCAGCGGCTCGCCATCTCCGCGCGCTCCACCAGCGCGTCCCGCCGCCGCTGTCGGGCCAGCGCCGCCTCCGCCGCCGCGATCTGGGGCGCCACGCTGGCCGCCTCCTCCGCGCTCAGCGTCAGGTCCAGGGTGGGCGGCGCCGCCGCCCGAGCGGCCTGGTAGGCCAGGAAGCGCTCGGCGGCCTGGGCGTGGCGCTGTCTCCAGGCCAGCAGCGTGGACTCCCACAGCCAGCGTCCGGGCTCGGGCAGGGCCGCGGTCTGACGCTCCAGCTCAGTCAGGGCGGCCTCCAGCCCGGCCCGGTCGCCCTCATCCGCCGCCGCCGAGGCCCGGATCAGCGCCGCCTGCAGCGCCGGGAGCGTGAGCTCTGTCCGCTCGAACAGGCCGGGCCTCCAGGCCAGGAGCAGGTCCATGCGCGCCTGCGCCGCCAGCAGCGCCTCCGGGTCCTGTGTCGCCATGGCCGTGGTCAGGGCGGAGAAGGCCGCATGCGCGGCCAGCATGAGCCCCCCCTCGTCCAGCGCCGTCCCGCGCAGGGTGAGCGCGCGCGCCCAGGCCGCGTCCAGCCGGGATCGGGCGTGCTCCGGGCCGAAGGCCAGCCCGGCGTAGGTCGCCCCGTCCAGCAGCGCGAGCCCCGCGGCGTGAGCCGCGCCCAGCGCCTCCAGCAGATCCACCGCCAGCTCCGCCGCCGCGACCGCCCGCGGCGCGTCCGCCCCCTCCTCCAGCGCCCGGCGGGCCTCCACCAGCGCCACCATCCCCAGCCCCAGGGCGAAGCCCGGCGCCGCCTCCCTCCCCCAGCGCCCCAGCGCGGTGGCCGCCTCCCGATCGGCCGGTTTTCCCAGGGCGAGCTCCACCAGGGCGCGGTGGAGCCTGGCCAGCGCCGCCCCTCGGGGGAAGCCTCCCGCGCCGAGCCGCTCCGCCTCGGCGAGCCGCTCCCGCGCCTCCTCCAGCCGCCCGGCCCGCGCCGCGATCAGGCCCCGCGCCGCCGCCAGCGCGCAGGCCCCCGGCGCCCAGTCCCCCAGGCGCGCCTCCGCCTCGTCGAGGTGTCGCAGCGCCCGCGCCTCGTCACCGGGAGCTCGGGGCTGGGCCGCGCCGGGCACCTCGGCCACGCCGCCAGCGGCCTCGTAGAGCCAGACCTCCCCGGAGGCGAGGGGGGCGTGCGGCGCATTTATTATTTCAGCTAGTGAAAAAAGACACAGCCCCTCCGCCCGCGCATCGCCCTGGGAGAGGGCCAGCGCCGCCTCCAGGTGAGCGACCGCGGCCTCCGGAAACCCCGCCGCGCGCAGGGTCCAGGCGCGCAGGCGCAGGGCGAGGGCGCGGGCCCGAGGGTCGGGATCCGCCAGCAGCGCGGGCAGCGGGAAGGAGGCCTCGGGCTGCACGGGGGCCACGCCGGGGCGCTGGCGGTGGACGCTCAGGCTCAGCGGGGTGAGGGCCAGCGCCGCCAGCACGCGGAGGTGGGCGTTGACGGCTGGCTCCAGCGAGCTCTCCACCGCGACCCAGCGCTGGAAGGCCTCCGCCTGCTGGGCCTCGAAGCGGCTGACCGCCGCCGTGGTGCGCCCGCCCATCAGCGCCCCGTCCGGCCCCGCCTGGCGCAGCGCCTCCTCCAGGGCCGCGCGCCACGCCGCCGCCTCCGGTCCCCGCTCCGGTCCCCGCTCCAGTCCCTGGTCGAGCGCCAGCAGCTCCAGCGCGAGCAGCATGGGCCCAGTCTACAGGAGCGGGCGCGGCAGAAACAACAGGTGGTAGTTGAAGGCGTAGTGCAGGATCGCGCCCATCAGCACGAAGAGGTGCCAGACCTCGTGGTGCCCGAAGACCCCGGGCAGCGGGTCGGGGCGCCGCAGCACGAAGACCGCCGCGCCGAGGGTGTAGAAGACGCCCCCGCCCAGCAGCATCGCCACCGCCCCCGGGGCGAGCCGCTCGAGCGCGCTGGGGACCACGGCCAGGCCCAGCCACCCCAGCCCCAGGTAGCCCGCCATGCTCGCCCACTGCGGCGCCCGGAACCAGCACAGCTTGAACAGCGCCCCCGCCAGCCCCAGCGCCCCCGCCAGCCCCAGCAGCCACGCCGCCCGCGGCCCCTCCAGCAGCGAGAGGCAGGGCAGCGCGTAGCAGGCGGCGATGAAGAGGAAGATCGCCGCGTGATCCAGGCGTTGAAGCCAGTGGTTCAGGCGCTCGCCCAGGTCCAGGAAGTGGTAGAGGCTGCTGGCCAGGAACAGGCCCACCAGCCCCGTCGCGTACACCCCCGCCCCCCACAGCCGCGGCGCGTCCGGCGCGCGCCCCACCAGGACCAGCGCCCCCACCAGCGCCGCCAGGAAGCCCGCGAAGTGCGTGGTCGCGCTCCAGGGGTCCTTCAGCACGCGAATCTGTGAGACGAGAGGCATGACTGGAACATGGCACGAGGACGGGGTGGCTGTGTCATGGATCGGTCGCCGGGCGGAAACGGTTTGGTAGCGAGCCGCCCGCCCCCTTGTTAGGAATTGTCACGAGGAGGGCCCCCGTTGAGGATCACCGGCTGAGCACCCCAGGCAAACCGCCGGCCTGAGCGCGCCTGCGCAGCCGGCTCCCCCTGTCGGTCCCGTTGGACCTCACGGATCCTCGATGCCCTCACGCTTGCGCCTCGTGCGCGTGTCGTTCTCTTATGTCGATCCTGTCTTCACCGATCTCACGCTCAGCCTGGAGGCCGGCTGGACCGGGCTGGTGGGCGAGAACGGGGCCGGAAAGAGCACCCTGCTGGGGCTGCTCTCCGGCGCGCTCGCGCCCGACGCGGGCCGGGTGGAGCGCCATCCGCCCGAGGCCCGGGTCCACCTCTGCCCGCAGCGCGTGGACACGCTGGGCGCCGAGATCCGGGCCCTGGCCTCGCGCCGCGACCCGCGTGCCTGCCGCTGGCGCGGGCGCCTCCAGCTCGATCCGGCCGCGCTGGCGCGCTGGGAGACCCTCTCCCCAGGCGAGCGCAAGCGCTGGCAGATCGGGGCGGCCCTGGCCGAGGAGCCCGAGGTCCTGCTGCTGGACGAGCCCACCAACCACCTGGACGAGGCCGGGCGCGCGCTCCTGCTGGACGCGCTCCGAGCCTACGAGGGGGTGGGCGTGCTGGTCAGCCACGATCGCGCGCTGCTGGACGGGCTCACGTCCCGCACGGCCCGGGTGCAGGGCGGCGGGGTGACGCTGACGCCCGGCCCCTACTCCGCGGCCCGCGCGGTCTGGGAGCGCGAGCGGGAGGCCACGCTGGACGCGCTCGAGCAGGCCCGCTCCACCGAGCGGAAGGAGCGCCGAAAGCTGGCCGACGCCCGACGGGAGCGCGCCGAGGCCGAGCGCCAGCGCTCCACCGCCCGACGCGCCCGTGGCCCCCACGACCACGACGCCCGGAGCATGGGGACGAAGTACCGGATCGACACCGCCGAGCGCGTGCTGGGGCGTCAGGTCGGCCGCGCCGCCACCGCGCTCGAGCGGGCCAGCGCCGCCCGCGAGGCCATCCAGGTGGACCGCGAGTTCGGCCGCGAGCTCGAGCTCCGGGCCGCCCACGCCGCCCGCCCCGTGCTCCTGCACCTGCAGGCGCCCGCGCTGCGCGCCGGAGACCACCTCGTCCTCCGCGATCTGGACCTGAGCCTGGCCCGCGGGGCCCGCGCCTGGCTGCGCGGACCGAACGGCTCGGGCAAGTCCACGCTGCTCCGCGCCCTGCTCGAACGCGCCGCCCTCCCCCCCGAGGCGGTGCTGTACCTGCCGCAGGAGCTCGGAGAAGACGAGGAGCGCCGCCTGCTGGACCAGGCCCGCGCCCTGCCCCGGGACCAGCGCGGCCAGCTCCTGCAGCTCGTCGCCGCGCTGGGGGTGGACCCGGCCCGCCTCAGCAGCACCCAGCGCCCCTCCCCGGGCGAGGCTCGAAAGCTGGCCATCGCGCTCGGGATCGCGCGGGAGAGCTGGCTCCTGGCCCTGGACGAGCCCACCAACCACCTCGATCTGCCCAGCATCGAGCGGCTGGAGCGCGCGCTGGCCGCCTGGCCCGGGGCGCTCCTCCTGATCACGCACGATCCGGGGCTGGGGGAGGCGGTGGTGGGATCAGGCCCTGGCGGGGAGCGATGGACGATCCACGAGGGGCGGGTGGTCTTGTGAGCGCGCGGGCGCGGGCTATCCTGATCTCCTCCCGAGGAGCCCTTCATGCGTTCAGCCCTGGTCCCCTCCCGTCGCCGCTTCCTCCTCCACAGCGGGCTCGGCGCGCTCGCGCTGGCGCTCGGCTGCAAGCCCGACGAGCAGGGCAAGGACAGCTCGGACACCGGCTCGGGAGGGGAGACCGGCGACACCGGCAGCCCCTCCGGCGAGACGGCCGACACGGGCGAGACCCCGCACACGGGCGAGACCGCCGAGACCGCCGAGACCGCCGAGACCGCCGAGACCGCCGAGACCGGTGAGGCCGCCGACCCCTGGGGGGAGGCGCCCACCGACTGCTCCACGCCCACCGCGCAGACGGGCACCGGCCCCTTCTACCGGGAGGGGATGCCGGAGCGCACGAACCTCAACCCGCTCGACGAGGCAGGGACGCCCATCCGCATGTACTTCCGGGTGTTCGACCAGCGCTGCACGCCGCTGGCCGGCGCGCTGGTCGAGGTCTGGCACTGCGCGCCCGAGGCCGAGTACGACATGGAGTCCACGGATTACCGCTTCTACGGCCGGCAGTACACGGACAGCGAGGGGCGCGGCTTCGTCGAGTCCATCCGCCCGCCCATCTACTTCGACGACGCCGGCGAGCACGCCCCGCACGTCCACTTCCAGATCACGCTGGACGGATACAAGGTCATCGCGACCCAGGTGCAGTTCGAGGCCGACGACGACGAGACCGGGCTCTACCCGGTGGTCGTGGAGGCGATCGACGCCGAGGGCTTCTCCGCGAGCCAGCTCACGCTGGTGCTGGAGCCGAACGAGCCGCCGCCCGCCTGAATCACTCCTGGCCGCCCAGCCCCTCCGCGCTCCAGCGCAGCATCCCGCCCGACAGGTTCGCCACCCGGGAGAAGCCCGCCTTCTCCAGGATCAGCGCGGCCTGGGCCGAGCGCGCGCCCGAGCGGCAGACCGTGATCACCGGCCGGTCGCGGGGGAGCTCGTCGAGGCGGGCGCGCAGCTCGCCCAGCGGTAGGAGGTGGGCGCCGGGGATGTGGCCGAGCTCTCCCGAGAATTCCTCGGGGGAGCGCACGTCCAGGACCAGCGCGCCCTCCCCCTGCGTCGCCACCCAGCAGGGCTCCACCTCGGGCACGCCCGCGTAGGAGCGGGTGACCGGGCCCCAGCTCACCTCCCCGGGCAGCGGCCCCTCCTCCTCGGGCCGCCCGCAGCGGAGGTTGGCCGGCACCGCCACGGCGATCTGGGCGGGGTGCGGCAGGCCCAGGTTCTCCATGGTCCCCACGAAGTCGCCCTCGCCCTTGGCGTCCGAGAGCCGCGGGTTGTGCGCCCGCTCCTCGGCGACGGTGGTGACCGTGCGGCCCTGGTAATCGTGGCCCGGATACAACTGACACTGGAGCGGCAGAGAGAAGATGCGCTCGCGCACGGAGCGGTAGAGCGTGCGCGCGTCCCCCTGCTGGAAGTCGGTGCGCCCGGACCCGCGGATCAGCAGCGCGTCCCCCGTCCAGGCCATGCTCTGGTCGTCCAGCACGAAGGTCACGCAGCCGTCGGTGTGGCCCGGCGTGGCGCGCACCTCGAGGGATCTCCTCCCGAAATGGACCCTGTCGCCGTCCGCCAGCGCGCCGTCCGCGCCCTCGGCCCCGGCGCGCGCGGAGAGCAGGATCCGGCTCCCGAAGCGGCGCTTCATCAGCCAGGCGCCCGTGACGTGGTCGGCGTGGACGTGGGTCTCCAGCGTGGCCACGAGGCGCAGGTCCAGCTCGCGCACCAGGGCGGCGTCGCGGACGTGCTGCTCGAAGACCGTGTCGATGAGCACGGCGAGCCGCGTCTCCTCGCAGGCCAGCAGGTAGGTGTAGGTGGACGAGCGCGCGTCGAAGAGCTGACGGAGGAGCATCTAGCCGGCCTCATCGCAGACGAAGCCCTCGACCTCGAGGGCGTCGATCAGGTGGTAGTTGGTGGCGGCGCCCGTGGCGGCGGTGAAGCCCACGTAGGCGGGGAAGGAGCTGAGCACGCTCACCTCCTGGTCGATGTAGGTGGTGCCGTCCACCACCACCGTGAGCCAGTCCTCGTAGACCGTGACCGCCATCGTGTGCCAGGCGCCGTCCTCCATCTCGGGGAGGGCGGCGGAGACGACGGGGGAGGGCATGTAGCCGTCCAGCAGCAGCGAGAGGTGGTCCTCGGCGGTGGGATCGTTGTTCTCGGCGTTGTACCAGGTGTCCACCTCCAGGCTCCAGCCGGGCAGCCCGCCGTAGCCGATCCCACCCCCGGTGGACCCGACGTAGGTGGTCATTCGGGTGGTGTCCAGGGCGGTCACCGAGAAGCCGTCGGCGCCGCTGCCCCCGCTCACGTAGAAGGAGAACTCGATGTTCACGTTGTTGGCGTCCACGGTGGACGCCGTCTGGAAGGCCGTCCCCGCCCGGTCCGTGCCCGTGTCCGTGAGCTGCACCCAGCCGTTCGTGCTGTCCCAGAGGGCCGAGCCCTCGAAGTGCCAGCTCTCCAGGTCCACGCTCTCCTCGACGTAGCCCTCGTTCTGGCAGACGGTGACGGTGTCGGTGCTGGTGTAGCCGCAGGAGTCGGTGACGCTGAGCGTGACGGTGTGGGCGCCGCTGGCCAGCAGGCTGGCGTCCCAGGAGAGCGCCGCCTGCCCGGCGCTGTCGGCGGGGCTCGTACCCAGCACGCCGGACACGTCGGAGCTCCAGGAGAGGGTGAGCGCGTCCGGGCTGTCGGCGTCGTCACCCACCGTCGCCAGGAAGGTCGTGAGCGCGCCCGGGTCCAGCACGTCGCCGTCCACGGGGCTGTCGATGCTCACCGTGGGCGCCTGGTCAGCGCTCCCCAGCAGCGGGATCGCGAGCTCGGGCTCGTCGGGGTCGTCGCTCTCCACCAGGAGCGTCGCGTCCCCGCCCCCGCTGGCGAGCTGGAGCGGCAGCGTCTCCCCGGGCTCCAGCGTGAGCGGGAGGCCCGGCGTGGTCAGGTCCCAGCCGCCCCCGACCAGGGAGAGCGACACGATGGTCAGGTCCGCGTCGCCCTCGTTCATCAGCGTGACGGTGACCGCGGCCAGCTCGCAGACCACGCCCAGATCCACCCCCACTGGATCGGCGGCGATGTCTGGCGTGCCGGGGGCGGCGGTCTCCTCGGGCTCCTCGATGGGCTTGAACCCGTAGTCCGGGCAGGCGGCGAGCAGGCTCAGGAGCGGGAGCAGGGCGCGGGCACGGAGGGGCATGCGGTCTCCTCAGTCGGCGAGGTACGCCTCGATCTCGTCGGGGCGAGCGAGGATCCACTCGATGAAGCAGTCCACCCGAGCCTCGAAGTTCTCGGGCGAGTAGATGACGAGCGGATCGGCCTCCATGTAGGGGCGGATGCGCTCGCGGTTCTGCTCGGCGTAGCCCGCCAGATCCGTGGAGATCAGCAGGTCGGCCACGTCGTGCATGGCCACCGAGAGCTCCGCCCAGCAGTCGGGGTCGCCGTGGCAGAAGCCGCCCAGCCAGCCGTGCGGAGAGCTGCCCAGCACGTCCAGATAGGCGCTGGCCTCGCAGGGGTAGTCGGTGATGTCGGGCGGGTAGGTGTAGACGAAGGTGGAGTCCGCCCCCCAGGGGATCAGGCTCACCTCGTCGTCCACAGGGTCGTGGTAGACGAAGTAGTTGTTCAGGTTGTAGCTGTAGCTGTCCGGGTGATTGATCACCCGTTCAACGGCCAGGAAGCGGATCAGGTCCTCCCAGTCGAAGGCGCCCTTCAGCGCGTCCAAGGTCGCCGCGTCCACCGCCGCCACCGCGCTGTCCAGGGCGTGGTCCGGGTCCGGCTCGCCCTCGCCCGCCTCCTGGAGATCGTAGCAGGAGCCGTCCCCGGTGAAGTCGCACTCGCGCGTCATCTCGTAGAGGTTGCCCTCCGTGCCGGGGAATTCGCGCTCGACGAACTGGCCGTCCATGCTCTCCAGGATGGTGAAGAGGCCCTTGTCCGCGCCGTTGAGCCGCACCCAGGCGTAGCCCGTGCGCGGGGCCGGCACGCCCGCGGCCCGGAAGAAGCGGTAGGCCAGGTCCTGGGCCATCATGGAGGGGTCCCAGACGTTGTTCTGCAAGGTCAGGCGGTCGAGGCCGTAGAAGCGCTCGTCCGTGTAGTCCTCGAACTTGATCTTCCAGTTGGACTTGGCGTCGATGGGTTGGAAGCTGGCGGAGCCCTTCAGCCGGATCCCGACGGGGGACCAGAGGTGGCCCTCGGCCTCGACGCTGCCCTCCACGAAGGTGTCGGGGTCCGCGCGCAGGGCCGCCACCGCCTCGTCCGAGAGGTAGAGGTCGATCTCCATCACCTCCGTCTCGCTGAAGACCGGGCTCTCCCAGGTGCCCGCGTCCTCCTCGGTGACGAGCGGGTCGGCCTGCTCCTCGGGGGCGGGCTCGTCGGCGGGGGTGGGGAGCTCGAAGGCCCGGAGCTCCGGCACATGAGTCCTGACGGGCGCGTCGGCGCTCTCCTCGGCGACGGGGGAGACCGGGTCCTCGCCCGAGACGCCGCCGGGGGGAGGCGCGCAGGCGAGCGCGAGCAGGAGGAGGGCGAACATTGGGGCTATCTTAGCGCAGGCAGCCCTCGCGCGTAGGCCATGTAGCGACCGCGCTTCTCCAGCAGCGTGTACCCCCGGCCCTCCAGGGCCTCGCGATCCTTCGCCTTGGCCTCGATGGTCACGATGAAGGTGGGCGGGGTCTCGGTCATGACGCGCTCGTGCTCCTCGCGCCAGACCTTCCGCAGCGGGAAGCGGAGATCGTCGTCGTACAGCGCGAAGTCGGTGGAGAAGCGGCTCGGGCACCAGAGGCCGGTGAGCGTGTAGAAGCCGGGCTCGTAGGCCCGCACGCAGAGGGTGTCGCCGGGCTGGGCCTGGCCGGCGATGGCCCGGGAGAGGCGCTCGACGTCCACCGGGACATAGGGTGCCTTGTGCCGCGAGCGGTACAGGGCCACGAAGGTGTCGCGCCCGATCTCGCCCCGGGCGTAGCGGAGCGTGTGCTGGACGTGGTCGGGCCAGGCCGGGCGCGCCGCGACGCGGGGGCGCCAGGCCAGCGCCAGGCAGAACGCGACCCACAGGCCCGCCAGCACCAGCCCGAGCGGTGCAGCCAGCGTGGCGATCGAGGACCAGCGCCGCGCGAGTCGGGCCCCCAGCGCGTCCACGCCCCAGGCCCCCAGCGCGACCAGGAAGGGCAGGATGACGCTGAAGTGGTATCCATAATACTTGTTCTGAACCACGACCGTCAGCGTGGCCAGCCCCGCCAGCCCGAACAGCCGGGCGCCGCGCCCCCGCTCGGCCCGATCACGCCAGACCGCCCGCAGCCCCACCAGCGCCAGCGCCAGCAGCGCCAGCGCCGGACCCAGGTGATCGACGACGTAGTCCTCGGCGTCGTGCCCGGCCCCGCTCAGCGCATGCGCCTGGTTGAAGAGGACCAGCACCTCCCAGAGCGCGCGCAGCTCGCCCGCCAGCGCCCAGGGCAGCAGCATCGCCAGCCCCACCGCCACGCCGCCCGCGACGTAGGCCCCGAGCCAGCGCCGCCGCGAGGCCGTCGGCGCGTCCAGGGCCAGGATCCCCGCGATCCCCGCCGCCACCAGCAGGGCCGTGGGCTTGAAGCCGGTGGCGATCCCGCCCAGCAGCCCCGCCACCAGGGCCGCCCGACCGCCCCTCGCCCGCCGCGCCACCACCGCCGAGCCCAGCAGGAACAGCGCCTCCCACACCTCGCTCTGCGCCCCGTGCCACCAGTCGAAGCTCGTGTAGTGCGTGACCACCAGGACCAGCGCCACCGCTCCCCCCGGGATCGCGCCCTCCTCCCGCGCGACCAGGCGCGCGACGAGGTGCCCCATGACCAGCAGCGTCAGCAGCTCCAGCGCCCGGATGCCCATCATCGGCGGCAGCGGCAGCGCCGAGGCCAGCGCGTAGACCACGTAGAGCAGCGGAGGCTTGTGGTCGAAGCTGTCCGCGTAGGGCAGCATGCCCTCCAGCAGCCCGCGACCCACGTAGTCGTAGAGCGCCTGGTCCCGCCCGAAGGGGTAGAAGAGCGCCGGGAGCCCGAACGCGAGCGCGAGCGCGTAGCCGACCAGGCTGCTGAGGCGTTGGGCGAGGGATCTCAGGGTGGGCTCCGAGCGGCGGAGCCTATCTCCCTTGAACCGGGACGGACAGCCCGGAGCCCGCGGGGAGCGCCTCGGCGGACTCGACGATCTTCGGGATGAAGCTCGCCCGCAGATCCAGGGTGAGGTCCGACTGCAGGTTCTGGCGGGTCACGAAGATGGTCACCTCCGGCTTCGGCGGCTTGCCGGGCACGTCGATGTCGGGGAGCAGGATCCGCTGCCCTCCCGCCAGCGCGAGCGAGGGCGCGAGCAGGGTGAGGCAGAGCAACGGGACTCGGAGCAGGGCGCGGCGCATGAGACCTCCTCCGCGGATCCTCGCGCCAACGCGGGAGCTCGGCGGTCAAGATGCGGACAAGCTCACCGCCCGCTACCCCTGCTCCCGCTGCGCCTCCTCCAGGTAGCGCTCCAGCGCGTCGAGCTGCTGCTCCCAGACCGCGCGGAGCTCGGTGAGGAAGCGGCTGACCTCGCCGAGCGGGGCGGGCTCCAGCCGGCAGGGGCGCCACTGGGCCTCCCGGCCGCGGGTGATGAGGCCGGCGCGCTCCAGCACGTCGAGGTGGCGGGTGATCGCCGGGGCCGAGACCTCAAACGGCGCGGCGAGCTCGCCCACCGTGGCCTCGCCCTCGGCCAGCCGAGCGAGGATCGCCCGGCGCGTCGGGTGGGCCAGCGCGGAGAGGGTCAGGCTGAGCGGATCATCCGGCATCGGCGAGGTGAGCCTCGAGCTGATCGAAGGTCCCGCCGAAGCCGAGGCGCATCCCCTCGTGCATGCCGGCGAAGAAGGCGATCTCCTCAGGGCTCGCGTCCAGCGGTCCGCTGCGGAGCGTGAGCGTGGTGCGCCCCTCGGCGTGCTCGTCCAGGGTGACCACGTTCAGCACCCGCAGCGGGAAGCCCGGGGCGAAGGGCGGCCGGCTGAGCCCGCCGTCGGGGTCGGAGAAGGAGTTGATCCAGATGAGGCGCTGGGGCGGGGAGATCTCGCGGAACTCGAAGCGCCCCCACCAGCGCGTGCCGTCCGGGTGGACCATGGCGTAGTGGAACAGGCCGCCGGGGCGGAGATCGAGGCGCTGGACCTCGATCTTCACGCCCTTCGGCCCCCACCAGCGCCCCAGGCGCTCGGCCTCGGTGAACGCGCGGAAGACCAGCTCGCGCGGGGCGGCGAGCGTGCGCGTGATGATGAGGGACTCGGACGGGTGGACGGAGAGCTCGGCCATGGGACGCCTCGGAGAGGGGGTGATGATTTCATGATATGGTTAATTAACCTTCTCATGAAATGCAAGCCCGCTACTGTCGAGCGCTCACGAACCTGCGTGGATGGACTTCGCGGAAGACCAGATATATGGGGGACATGAAGCCCGCCCCGTCACGTCCACATCGCTCATCGTCCCTCGAGCGCTCCGCAGAGATCGACACGGGGGCGCTCTTCGATCGCGTCGTCGCCATCCTCGAGGCCGCGCGTGCCCGAGTCATTCGATCCGTGAACACCGAGATGGTGCTCGCCTACTGGCATATCGGCCGGGAGATCGTCGAGGAGGCTCAGCAGGGACGGGCTCGCGCCGGCTATGGCGACGCGGTCATCGCGGGCCTGTCTACCCGCCTGACCGAACAGTACGGGCGCGGCTTCTCCGAGCGGAATCTGTTGTACTTCCGAAGTTTCTACCTGACCTATGCGGAGCGCCCACCCAAGATTCTGCAACGGCCCCTTGCGGAATCGTTGCGCGCGCCCACGGAGACCAGAAATCCGCAATCCGCCGTTGCGGAATCCGACGTGTCGCTGCACGCGGCGATCAGCCTCCCGCCCGTGCCTGGATTCTCCAACGCGCTCTCCTGGGGGCACTACCGCTCCCTCAGCGCGCTGACACACCCGGCCGAGCGCCTCTTCTACGAGATCGAGGCAGAGACCACGGGTTGGAGTTTGTCTGAGCTCGAGCGCCAGATCCATACGCAGCTCTTCTCCCGCCTGCTCAAGAGCGGCGACCGTCGGGGGGTGCTCGAGCTGGCCACTCAGGGCCAGGCTCTACAGCGCCCCATCGACCTGATGCGGGAACCCTATGTGCTCGACTTCCTGGGCCTGCCCGACGGACAGCCGCTGCGCGAGACCGAGCTCGAGGCGGCGATCATCAGCAAGCTCCAACATTTCCTGCTGGAGCTCGGCAAAGGTTTCGCCTTCGTCGCGCGTCAGAAGCGGCTGGACTATGACGACGAGTGCTTCTATGTCGATCTGGTATTCTACAATTGCATCTTGAAATTCTACCTGCTCATCGACCTCAAGACCGGCAGGCTCTCACACCAGGATGTGGGGCAGATGGACAGCTATGTCCGCCTCTTTGACGACCGCTACATCACGGACGGAGACAACCCCACGGTAGGGCTCATCCTGTGCGCGAAGAAGAACGAAGCCGTAGCCCGCTACTCGGTTCTGAACGATCGCCAGCAGATCTTCGCCGCGCGATACCTCACCTACCTTCCAACCGTGGAGGCGCTGCAGACCGAGGTGCTGCGGGAGCGGGCGCTCATGGAACATGTAGAGCGGAGCGAGGACTGACGCCACACAGCCGCGCCGACAGCTCCCACAGCTCCCGGGCCAGGTCGTCGTCCTGGGCCAGCTTGGAGCGCTTCTCCGGCCGCCGGTCCTTGAAGTAGCCCCCGCCCACCGACGCCGCCTCGGGGCTGCTGGCCAGCCAGACCAGGGTCTCGGCCCCTTTCTCTGGTGAGCGGGCGATGTAGTGGCCCACCGTGGTCCAGACCTTCGCCGCGAAGCCGCCGTTGTTGGCGCCGAAATTCGTCCCGACGAAGCCCGGGTGGAAGCAGCTCGCGGTCAGGGCCGGGCCCTCCCGGCGGTGAAGCTCGCGCGTGAACAGGATGTTGCAGAGCTTGGAGTCGGCGTAGGCGGGGAAGGCCTTGTAGCCCTGCTCGGCCTGGGCTACGCGCGCGAGTTCGAGCCGCGACTGGAGGTGCGCCCCGCTGGCCGTGCTCACGACGCGCGCGCCAGGGGTGGCCCGCAGCCGGTCCAGCAGCAGGTTGGTGAGCAGGAAGGGCGCGAGGTGGTTGATGGCGAAGGTGCGCTCGAAGCCATCCACCGTCAGCCCGCGCTCCACGAAGATGGCGCCCGCGTTGTTCACCAGCACGTCCAGCCGGTCGTGGCGCTCGCGGAAGCGCTCGGCGACGGCGCGGACCTCGGCCAGCGAGGCGAGATCGCCCAGGAGCAGCTCCACCTCCGCCCCGCTCGCGGCCCGGATCTCGGCCGCCACGCGCTCGCCCTTCTCCGGGCTGCGCGCCACGAGCGCCAGCCGCGCCCCGCGCCGGGCCAGCTCCAGCGCCCCGGCCCGCCCGAGCCCGTCCGTCCCCCCCGTGAACAGCACGACCTTCCCGTCCATCTCTCCGCTCACCTCGGCCTCCTCGCCATCGGGGGTGTATAGCCCAGGGTGAGGGGCGACGACGGCGCGATCTACGCCACCCAGCTCCCCGCGGGGCGGGAGAGCAGCGCCTCCAGGGGGAGCCCCTCCGGGCCGACCAGCAGGGTGCGCGCCTCGGGGTGGAGCGCTCGGAAGGCGTCCAGTCCCGCGTGACGCTCCGTGTGGGTGGTCTTCACCTCGATCGCGGTCAGCGCTCCTCCCCGCGCCAGCACGAAGTCCACCGCCTCGTGGCCCTCGCGCCAGTAGTACACCTCGACCCCGTGATCCGGGGCGGTGTTGCAGAGGTGGGCGCCGACCGCCGACTCCACCAGACGCCCCCAGCGCTCGGGGTCGCCGCGGATCTCCCGGGAGAGCCGACCCGCGCGCGCCGTGACCAGCGCCGTGTTCAGCACGACGAGCTTCGGGCTGGAGGCGCGCTGTCGGACCTGCTGGCCGGTGAACTTGCGAAGCCCCACCACCAGGCCCGCCCCGCCCAGCAGGTCCAGATAATGGGCAAGGGTGGTCGTGTTCCCGGCATCCTGAAGCTGGCCGAGCATCTTGTTGAAGCTCAGCTCCTGACTGGAGTACGCGCAGGCCAGATCGAAGAGCTGGCGGAGCAGCGCGGGCTTGTCCACCCGCGACATGAGCAGCACGTCGCGGGAGAGCGTGGTCTCGATCAAGGCATCCCGCACGCAGGCCGCCCAGCGCGCCTCGTCGTCGATCAGGACCGCCGCGCCGGGGTATCCGCCAAAGCACAGGTAACGCTCCAGGTCCCAGCCGAAGGTGTCGCGCATCTCGGGCCAGGACCAGTGCGGGAGCCGGATCAGCTCGAAGCGCCCGGCGAGGCTCTCCGTGAGCCCACGGGCCACCAGAAGCGGCGCTGAGCCCAGCACGACCACCCGGGTCGAGCGGCCGTGGAGGGTGTCATCGTCCCAGCGGAGCTTCACCGCCTCGGCCCAACCAGGGATCTTCTGCACCTCATCGAGGACCAGGAGCGCGCCCTCGGGGTGCTCGCGGCCAGCGAGCGTGGCGGCGTCCCACTGGTGATCGATCCAGGTGCTGCCGGGCGGGGAGGGGCCGTCGGCGGAGGCGTAGAGGGTGGGCCCAGCGAGCTGGGCCATGGCCTGGCGGACCAGGGTGGTCTTTCCCACCTGGCGAGGGCCCGCGAGCACCTGGAGGAAGCGTCTCGGCTCTCTCAGGCGTTGAAGCAGGCTCGCGAGCTGGGGTCTGGGCGTCTGGGAATTTTTACTCAGCATACTGAGTAAAATATCATGGCTGCCCGCGCATCACTCCTCCATCCACTCCAGCGGGCCGCGCTCCCAGCCCGCGTAGTCGGCGTCCCCCGCCGCGCGCCAGGGGTGTGGGTAGGTGGCGGTGAAGTGCGCGCCCCAGTCCGGGCGGCTGCCGTCCGCGTCGCGCAGATCGTAGTGGCGACCCAGCTCCCAGCTGGAGCTGACGCGGCCGTTCAGGCGGGAGGCCTGAGGGTCGGCGGCGAGGGCGGCGATGGCCCGGCCCACGAAGAGCGGGGTCTCCGAGGCGAGGAAATTCGGGTCCTTCTCCGCGCCGTCCCGCCAGCTCTGCTCGGTGACGCCGAAGTGCTCCAGCATCTGCTCCGAGCGCAGGAAGCCCGGCGTGATGGCCAGGGCCGTCACACCGTGGGGGCGCAGCTCGCGCGAGAGCCCGAAGGCCAGGCGGATCACCGCCATCTTCACGAGGTCGTAGGCCAGGGTGCCGCGGTAGCCGAAGTGGTCGCCGTCGGTCACCTCCACCCACAGCGCGCCCGGCCGCCCGGACAGGAGCGGGGTGGCGTAGCGGGCGGTGACGAGGTGGGTGAACAGCCCGTTGTCCAGCATCTTCTTCGCCTTGTCCAGCGACATCTCCCAGACGGGCACGCCGAACTCGATCAGGTCCTCCCCGCCCCAGACATCGTTGACTACCAGGTCCAGCCCGCCGTGCTCGGCGCGGATCCGCGCCGCCAGCGCCTCCATCTGCGCGGGGTCGGCGTGGTCGATGCGCCAGGGGATCCCCCGCCCGCCGGCGGCGTCCACCAGGGCAGCGGTCTGGTCGATGGTCTCGGGGCGAGCGCCCGGCTGCGCGTCGGTGCTGCGGCCGGTGCACCAGACGGTGGCGCCGGCCTCGCCGAGGGCGCGCGCGATGCCGCGGCCGGCGCCGCGAGAGGATCCGGCGACCAGGGCGATCTTTCCAGAGAGGGGGAGGCTCATGAGGGGCTCCTTCTTGGGGTTCTCTCACCTCTCACACGCCAATCCTGCCATCTTGTGGCAGGATTGATCGGGGGCTCGAAAAAAATGCGCGCCGAGCGACTGCTGCGCCTCATCCTCACGCTCTCGGACGGTCGGCGGCGCACCGCGCGGGCCCTGGCCGAGCGGCTGGAGATCTCGGAGCGGACGCTGTTCCGCGACCTCGACGCGCTGGAGGAGGCGGGGATCCCGGTGGAGACCACCCGCGGGGCGGAGGGCGGGATCGCGCTGGCCCGGGGCTGGGGGCGGGTGCCGGGCGGGCTCACGACGGCGGAGGTGTCGGGGCTGGCGGCGCTGATGGTGCCGGGCGCGCTGGCCGATGTAGCGCTGGAGACGCCGCTTCGGGACGCCATCGGCAAGATCCTGGCGGCGCTCCCCGCGGTGCAGCGGGCGCAGGCCGAGGCCGCCCGCCAGCGCCTGCTGGTCGATCCCTCCCCCTGGTGGAGCGCGCGCGCCCCGCCGCCGCACCTGGAGACCCTGCGCGAGGCGGTCTGGACGGACCGGCGCGTGCGGCTGGGCTACCGGACGCCCGAGGCGCCGCCGCGGGTGGTGGACGCGCTGGCGCTGGTGGTGAAGGGCGAGCGCTGGTACCTGCTGGCCGGGACCGAGGAGGGACAGCGGATCTTCCGCGGGGACCGGGTGATCTCGGCGGAGATCCTGCCCGAGGGCTTCACGCGCCCGGAGCTGGACCTGCCCGCGGTCTGGCGCGCCCACTGCGAGGAATTCGAGCGCACCCGCCCGCGCTACCCGGTCGAGCTCGCGCTCACGGAGGCGGGGGCGGCGCGGCTGCGGGCCCTGCGCCCGCTGGAGGAGCGGGCGGGGATCGTGGCCGGAGGCTGCGCAGTGGACTTCCAGCAGGAGGAGATCGCGCTCTCCCAGCTGGCGCTGCTGGGGGCGGAGGCCCGGGTGCTGGGGCCGGAGGCGCTCCAGGCCAGGCTGCGAGAGCTGGCCTCGGCCTGGACTCATAAAGGTTAATCGATAAGGCCCGTCACGGCTCGTTCGCGCCGATGGGGCGGCCCCAGCGGGCGTAGGCCTGGAGGAGCGCCTGCTCGTCCCGATCGAAGGGGGCCGTCGTGTCCCCGCTGACCGCGGCGCCCGCGTCGGCGAAGACGGAGCTCCCCTCCACCACGAGGCCGTTGTCCGCGCCCGCCGTGTTCCCGCTCAAGGTGGCCGTGACCCCGGAGACGGCGATGCCCATGCGCGCCGCCCGGGTCACGGTGTTCCCGGTGAGCGTGGTGACGAAGGGGCCCTCGGCGCCGTACTGGTTGGTGACCACGATCCCGTCGCCGCCCCCCGTGCTGTTGGCGGTGACGTCGCTGACCGCGCAGCCGGTGATGGCGCTGCTCTCGACGTTGATCAGCACGACGCCGGCCGCCGCCACCCGCGAGACGGCGCAGTCGCTGAGCGTGATCGACGAGGCGTCCCGCGCGTAGACGCCGAAGCCCCGTCGGCCGAGGCCCGTGTCCTCCACGCCGTCCACCACCAGCCCGGTGGCCTTCAGGGAGCCGCCGTTGACGTAGACGCCCATGGACCGGGCCCCCTGCACCTTCAGCCGCTCCGCCTGCACGCTCGCCCCCGTGACCAGCAGGCCCCAGCCGTCCAGCGTCCAGCGTCGAGCGGCGCCCGGGCTCAGGATCTCCACGTCCGTGAGGCTGGCGGTCGTGTCCTGCCCGATGACGCCCACGCCGAAGCCCTGTACGTCCTGCACGCGCAGCTCGTCGAGGGTCGCGCGCCCGCCCGCGCGGACCACCAGCCCGCCCCCGTCGGCGACCAGGCGCAGGCGACGCAGGGCGACGGCGCTGGGGCCCTCGATGGCCAGGGCGGACTGCGTCTGACTCTCGAAGACGCCCAGCAGCTCCGTCTCGTCGGCCGAGCATCCCTGGACCGTCAGCGAGCCGGCGGCGTCCGCCTGCTTCAAGGTGCGCACGGTCTGGAAGGTGCCCGGCCCCAGCGCGACCTTCTGGTCACCCCCCTTCCCGCGCAGCGACTGGAGCGCGGCGCCGAGGGTGGCGAAGGGGGCCTCGGCGCTCCCGTCCGCGGTGGCGTCGTCCCCGCTCGTCGAGACGTGGACCAGGCCCTCCGCCGCGGTCCAGCCTGACCAGGTGCCGTCGGCGCAGGGGGGCTCGGGGTCGGGCTCGAGGAGATCGGCGAGCTCGCCCTTGTCATCGGCGCAGGCGGCGAGGAGCAGAAGCAGAGGGCGCATCAGGGCTCCAGCGGTCCCCCCAGCATAGCTGCGCGGCGCGCGACCCGCGCTGCCCTTCAGGTTACCCGAAGGCGCTCGGGAGGGCCCATGGAGGAGCAGTTCTGGAGAGCGCGTTGGGATGCAGGACAGATCGGCTTTCACCAGAGCGAGGTCCACGAGGATCTGGTCAGAGAGGGGGCGCGCTGGCTGGGCGAGCAGCCCGGGGCGGTGCTGGTGCCGCTGTGTGGCAAGTCCCTGGACCTCCTCTGGCTGGCCGAGCGCGCTCCCGTGCTGGGGGTGGAGCTGGTGGAGGCGGCGGTCGCGGCCTTCTTCGCGGAGCGTGGCCTGTCGGCCTCCCGCGCGACCACGGGCGCGTACACGGCCTGGACCGCGCCGGAGCTTCCGCGACTGACCCTCCTTCAAGGCGACATCTTCGCCCTGGAGAGCCTGGGCGAGCGCCTGAGCACGATCACGCACGTCTGGGATCGCGCCGCCCTGGTCGCCCTGCCGCGCGACGCGCGCGCGGCCTACGCGGCGAACCTGAGCCGCCTGCTCCCTGGGGCGAGGCTGCTGCTCAACACCTTCGACATCGGCCCCGATGAGGGTCACGGGCCACCCTTCAGCGTCACCAGCGAGGAGGTCGCGACGCTCTACGCGGGTCGCCCACGCGAGGAGCGGCACCGCTGCCTCTCGGAGCCGAGCCCGGCGCACAAGGCCCGGGGCGTACAGGAGCTGCTCACGCTGACCTGGGAGATTCAACTCTAACGAGCCCCGCGGGAGCATCCTAGCGCGGGCAGCGCCCCTGCAAGCTCCCCCGGCGCCGGCGCTGGCTCACCGCAGGTCGAGCGCGGGCGCGCCTCGCCGCGAGGGCCAGGGCCAGCGCGAGGCCCCAGGGGCCCGACCGGCCACCCCCGGCGCTGCAGCCGGGGCTCGGCTCGTCGCCGCTGTCGGCCTCCGCGCAGGAGATCACGGCGGGGTCGGCGTCGTCGCAGTCGTCCGCGGGCAGGGTCGCCAGCGCCTCGCCGGCGTCCTCGCAGTCGGCGTCCTCGCTCCAGACCAGCAAGGGGCTGGTCGTGCGGTGGCCGTCGCCGTCCGCGTCGATGAAGCAGCGCTCGCGGCCGTCGCAGGTGGTGTCGAGGCCGTCGCCGGGGCTCTCCTCGGCGCCGGGGTGGACCGTGGCGTCGGCGTCGTCGCAGTCGCCGTCGGGGGCGGAGGCGTCGAGCGCGCCCACGCAGTCGAGGTCGCCGCTCACCGTGTCTCCGCCCGTGAAGCCGTCGGCGTCCGCGTCGGCGTAGCAGCGCTCGGCCCCGTCACAGTCCTGGTCCACCCCGTCGCCCACGCCCTCGTCGGCGCCCGGGTGGACCTGCCTGTCGGCGTCGTCGCAGTCGCCGTCGGGCGCGCTGGCCAGGGCCTCGCGCGGATCCTCGCAGTCGGCGTCTCCGGCCTCGGTCTCGTCCGTCCGGTAGCCATCGGCGTCCGCGTCCACGTAGCAGCGCTCCACGCCGTCACAGTCCGCGTCGACGCCGTCGCCGGGCAGCTCGGTCGCCCCGGCGTGGACGGCGGCGTCGGCGTCGTCGCAGTCCTCAGAAGCGGAGGGGTCGGCCTCGCCGGGGTCCTCGCAGTCGGCGTCCTCGCTCGCGACCTCCCCCTCCCCGCGGAAGCCGTCGGCGTCGGCGTCCGCGGCGCAGATCTCGTAGCCGTCACAGTCCTGGTCGCCCGCGCTGGCCGGGTCCTCCTCCGCGAGGGGGTGGACGCCGTCGTCGGCGTCGTCGCAGTCGAAGCGCGAGGAGAAGCCGTCCTCGTCCAGGTCGGCATAGCCGCGGTAGAGGCTCACGCCGCCGGTCGTGGCGCCCGTGATCAGCACGTCGGGGTAGGCGTCCCCGTCCAGATCCGGGGTCATGACGACCGAGGACGCGAAGGTCCTGGACAGCGAAGGATCCACGTAGTGGCCGACGCTGGAGCGGACCATCGAGAAGGCGACGAGGTTGTACTTCCGGGTGCGGTCATCCTCGTCGTCGTAGTAGTCGCGGTAGATCAGGTCGCCGTAGCCGTCCTGGTCCAGATCCTGGCCGCCGACCACCAGGCTCCCGAGCCCCGTGGGATCGTCGGCCTCGCTGTCGAGGGTGCGGGTGAGCGTCAGCGCGCCGGTGCCGTCGCTCAGCAGGATGGAGACGGTCTCCGCGCCGCTGGAGCCCGCCACGACGTCGTCGTAGCCGTCGCCGTCGTAGTCGCCGGCCGTGCTCACGCTGGCCCCGAGCGCCTCACGCGAGGCGCCCTCCCGCACCTTCGTCCAGACCGCGGCGCTCAGGTCGGCGCCGCCGAGGATCTCGCTCAGGGCGCCGGTCCCGCCTGGTGTGCCCAGCAGGAGGTCGGCGTAGCCGTCGGCGTTCAGATCCCCGCCGGGGGCGAGGGTCGCGCCGCTGGCGTTGAGCCCGCTCGGGGAGGCGACGCTGAGCGGCTCGTCGAGCCCGAGCGTGCTGCCTGCGAAGATCTGGGCCGTGCCCGCGCTGGAGACGGCGTAGACCTGCGCGGCCTCGTCGAGCCCGTCGCCGTCCATGTCGCCGGGGACCGCCAGCCTACGCGAGACGGTGGCGCCAGCAGGCGCGGAGCTCACGGAGCTCCAGTCCGCGGGCGTCTCCGAGCCGTCCGTCACGAGGTAGAGCATGCGCTCGGACGACCAGGCGATCCAGACGTCGGCCTGCCCGTCGCCGTCGGCGTCCCCCTCGACGCTGGCGCTGTCTCCCCAGGTGCGCGCGTAGGCGGAGGAGGTGCTGGGGACGGGGAACCTCAGATCCTCGTCGGCCACGTAGAGGGTGTTGAAGGGGCCCAGGAAGAGGTCCACGCCGGCCGCGGATGCGCTGCTGGCGGAGCTGCTCGGGCCGATGAACAGCAGCGCGTCGGCGTAGCCGTCCCCGTCGGCGTCGCCGCCTCCGGAGGCGCCGTAGCCCTCGCCGGCCAGAGTGGCGGCGCGGTCATCGTAGGCGTAGGTGCCCGTATATTGATGGCTAACAATATTAGTTTCTACGTCTCGACGCTCCGCCGCAGGCCCTCGCTCCACCGTGCAGCCCGCCAGGAGCAGGGCCCAGACCTTGATCATCGAGGGACCGCCCGCCTCCTGGCGGGAGAGGGGGCAGGCCGGGCGCGCTCGCGATGAGCGCCCGGCCGAAGGGGGAGAACCCTCGCAGGAGGGTTCTCCCCCTGGAGAGGCAACAGATCGTCGGGCGCGCCGGGCGCGGCTGACGATCTGTGCGCGGCGCCGGAGCAGCGCCAGCAGCGGGAGCAGGGCGAGCCAGCTCACGCGCCCGCCGCCGGTCGCGCAGCCGGGAGACTCGGCGCCGTCCGCCGGGAGGTCGCCTCCGTCGCAGTCCTGGTCCACGCCGTCCCCCGGCACCTCCACCCCCACCGGCGAGGCCTGGTCGTCCCGGTCGTCGCAGTCGCCCGCCGGCTGGCTGGACCACGCCTCGCCCAGATCGTCGCAGTCGTCGTCCTCGCTCTCGAGCTCCTCGCCCTCATCGGGGCGGTAGCCGTCGTGATCGGCGTCCGCGGCGCAGCGCTCCGTCCCGTCACAGTCCTGGTCCACGCCGTCGCCCGCGAGCTCGCTGGCGCCGGGAGAGACGGCCGGGTCGCCGTCGTCGCAGTCGCCGTCCGGCTGGCTGGCCAGGGCCTCGCCGGGGCCGTCGCAGGCCGTCCCGACGCCCACGACCAGCGCGCCGCCGTCCGGGCGGTAGCCGTCGCCGTCGGCGTCCACGTAGCAGCGCTCCACGCCGTCGCAGTCCTGATCCACGCCGTCCCCGGGGCGCTCGGGCGCATGGGGGGAGACGGTGGGGTCGGCGTCGTCGCAGTCGGCCTCGACCTCGGCCGAGGCCTCGCCCGCGTCGTCGCAGTCGGCGTCCGCGCTGAGCACCTCGCCGGAGCCGGCCGCGCCGTCATCGTCGAGGTCGGGCAGGCAGGTCGCAGACGCGGGCTCCTCGTCGTCCACCTCGTCGTCCTCCTCGGGGGCGCTGAGCAACTGCGCGATCTGCGCGTCGAGCGAGGCCGTCGGCCGGGTCCAGACCACGTCGTCGAGGCCGTCGCCGTTGACGTCGCCGTGGCGGGCGGGGCCGCGCTCTCCGGCCGCGAAGGTGCTCCCCGCGAGGCTGAGCTGGGCGGGCTCCTCCAGCGGGCCGGCGCCCGAGAGGGCCATGAGCGGCGTGTCGCCCTTGACGTCCCCCTGGGCATAGACGAGGTCCAGCAGGCCGTCCCCGTCGAGATCGCCCGCGCCGAACAGGAGATCGAGGGCGAGGAGCCCGGCGGTGGCGCCGCGGGAGTCGGCCTCGCCGAGGCGCTCCACCCGAAGCGGGACCTCGTCGAGGCCGCCGGGCTGGCCCGCGAGCGCGATCCAGACGTAGGCGTCGGCGTAGGCGGTCACGGCCAGCTCCGCGTGGCCGTCTCCGTCGCGATCCCCCAGGGCGGACGTGCGCTCGCCCAGGGCGCGAAAGGGCGGCAGGACCAGATCCTGCGCCGGGTAGGTGTCCGTGCCCTCCGGCGTGCCGAGGTAGACGCTCAGCGCGCCCGTCCCGTCGTTGACCTCCGGGCAGCCCACCACCGCGTCGTCGTAGCCGTCCCCGTCGAGATCCCCGGCGGCGCCCAACCCGGCGGAGACGCACTCGCCGTCCTCGCCGCTGGCGCGCACGTAGAGGTTGAGCAGGACGCCGTCCGCGCCCGGCTCCAGCGCGTCCCCCAGCAGCACGTTTCGCATGCCGCAGGTCTCGTAGGCCGGGGCGTCGCGGTCGTCGTAGGACCAGGTGTGAAAGCCGAGATCGGCGAGCCCGTCGCCGTTGGTGTCCCCGAGACTGGTGAGCCTCTGGGTGGGGCTGACGTCGTAGGACCAGTCCACCCGGGAGGCGCAGTCGAAGGGCGGCACGATCTCGGCGGGGACGGCGTCCCCGGGCCCGCCCGCGGCGCCCGTCCAGAGGAGGATGTGCTCGCTCGACTCGCCGTCCAACACGGTCGCGGCCAGATCCAGCGCGCCGTCCCCGTTCATGTCCGCGAGCCCCACCCCGCGGCCCAGGATCTGGTCCGCGCTCAGCGTCACGCTCAGGGCCTCGGCCCCCGCGAGATCGAGCCCGTCGGCGCCGCCGGGCGCCCACCAGACCGCGCCCTGCCCGGTGAGCGCGGGCTCCTCGGAGGCGCCGAGCAGGAGATCGTCCACACCGTCACCGTCGATGTCGCCCAGCGCGGGGGCCGCGTCCAGGCGCTCCGTGCCGGGGGCCGGGAGGCTGTCCAACGCGAGGATCGCGGCCAGCGGAGCGACGGGGAGCAGGTGCATGATTCATACCTCCCGGCGTCCAGTGTACGCGCGGCCGGGTCAAGATTCTGACAAGACCGCGTCTGTCTACGGGGGTCGCGCCTTGGCGACCGTGGAAGCGCCCCGGCCCGCGCCGTGTCATGCTCCCACGACGCAGGAGCGCGACATGCTGCTGGTGACGATGTGCGGGCTCGCCCTGGCGGGCACGATCCGGGTGGACGCGGACCGGCCTGTGCAGGTGCGGGTCAACGGGGTGGACGTGCCCTTCGATCTGCGGGCGCGGGCGGCGACCGCGGACGTCGACGACGGGGTCCACCACCTGCGGCTCAGCGGGCTGGACGGGGCGCCGCTGGGCGAGGCCCTCGTCGCCGTGAGCGGGGACCAGGAGGCGCGGCTCACGCTGCGGGGCAGCACGCTGGACCGCCTGGTCAGCGCGCGGGCCAGCGGCGGGAAGGGGAGCCTGGAGGTCCACAGCCTGCCGGGCTCGGGGGCGGCCCCGGTGGTGGAGCTGGACGGGCAGCGGGTGAGCGCGCCGCCGCGGGGGCTGGCGACGAGCGCCGGGGCCCACACGCTGGTGGTGCGGGATGGGGCGTCGGTGCGCTTCCAAGGGACGGTGGACGTGCTCCCCGGCCAGGCCACCCGCTGCGTGGTGGGCGTGTCGCTCGGCTGCGAGCTCGGCGCCCTGGAGAGCGTGGCGCGCCCGAGCGAGGGTCAGCCCGCGCCGACGCAGGCCCCGGCCTCGACCGCGCCGGTGACCGTCACCTTCGTGCTGAAGGACAGCTTCGACCTGTCCAACGTCTACGTGGACGGCAAGCTGGTGGCCGAGTTCCGCACGAACGACAAGGAGAAGTCCACCACACTCGCCCCCGGCGTCCACACCGTCGAGATCAAGAACTTCACCGAGTTCGAGACCTGGGCGCGCGGCACCCTCGTCGTCACCCCGGGCGAGCCGATGCGCGTGGGCTTCGACCAGCAGAGCGTCGACGTCTACAACCGGACCGGGGCCTGGAGCCCGAAGCCCTGAGCGCTGGTGATAGTTCAACGGCGTTAATTTCCCTTTATCGACTCGGTGAGCCGATAAACGCCTGTGGTCGGATTGCGCCCGGCTTCCCCCATCGCTTCGGCATCTCGGTCGAGCCGCTCCGCCCGAGCTCTCGCTCCCTCGTAGCCTGGGAGCACCAAGGTCATCTCTGGACGCTTCTTGCGTCCGCTCATGAAGGTCACCAGAAGCGCCTGAACATCGTGGCGATGTCGCGCCCCGGGGCTCTCTCGGAAGTGCAGGAGCAGCCACAACTCAAAGCACGGGTTCGAGATAGCGAGCTCGATGCCGTGCGCAGCGGCAAGCTGCCAGGCGTCGTTCAATCGGGGATGTTCGTCGATGTCATATCCCACATTCCAGGGGTCACCTCCTCTCTCGGGTTGGATTTCCGCGTAGGCGTA
>CAZTOW010000021.1:0-145356 GCA_964615375.1 uncultured Enterobacterales bacterium | reverse complement strand
CGTGCCCTCCGACCGGGCACCGAGGACGGAAAAGGGGGCAGGGCGAGGATGTACCTTCCTGGCCTCCACCGCCGAGGGCTTCCTGGGCGAGGAGAAGCTGAAGCTGGGGGGCGTGGACCTGCGCGCCCCCGCCGGGATCGGCCTCCAGGTCGTGGGGCTCTACAAGGCGATCAAGGGCAAGAAGGGCGCGAGCCACTACTTGAGCGTGGGCAACGGCGTGACGGGATCCTGGGTCTCGTCGCTGGGGCGCGCAGCCGGCGAGGCGCTGCGCGAGAAGCGTGAGAAGGGCAAGCCCCCTGCCCCGGCCGCCCAGGGCGCGCAGCCTCAGGCCCAGCAGCAGCCCCAGCCCGAGGGGCAGGCCGCAGCTCAGCCGGGTCTTCAGGGCGGGGCGAACCTGGCGCCGCGCCTGGAGGTCCAGCCCCGGGTCTCCCTGCTCGCGGAGCCGGCGGTGCAGGGGCCGGTGCGCGAGGTCTACCTCACCCCGGCCGCCAGCCCGCGCGCGCGGCAGCCCGCGCCAGCCCGTTCGCCGCAGCAGGAGGGCCCGCGCCGCCAGCCGCACCCCCAGGGCCCCCGCCGGGGGGGCCGCTTCGTGCGCGCGGTCCCCTCCGACGATGACGCCACCTGACCGAACCCCAAGGGGGTGCAAGGGGCACCCCGACACCCACAACACAAGGAGCCAACATGGCCAATCTGGATGATCTCGGGTACGCCCGCGTCTTCCGCGACCCGGACACGGGCGAGCTGGTGGTGGACACCGACTCGCTCCGCCGCCCGGCCGTCGCGGGGGACTTCGGGGGAGAGGACGAGTTCGGCGACCGCACCGACCGACGGCGACGCCGGATCGAGCGGCGGCTGGACCGCGTGGACCGCCGCGAGGACCGGCTGGAGCGCAGGGAGGACCGCCTGCGCGACAAGCTGAACGACCTGGATGGTGACGCCGACACTGGCGACGCGCGCGGCGGGAGGGGCAACATGAAGTGGGGCATGACCATGGTCGGCGGCGTCGACACGATCACGGCCGCGGGCACCGCCACGGTGCGCGTGCGCCTGCAGCACCACTTCAAGGCCACGGACATCACGTTCGAGGGCACGACCACGGGCACGGCGGCGAAGGTGACCAGCATCTTCTTCGGCGACCGCCCGGTCTGGTCCAGCCCGGACGGGGTGTCCGTCGAGGCGTTCGCGCCCGGCAGCGTGATGCGCGGTGTCCTGCGCGGACAGAACCTCCGCGAGGGGTTGGACATCGTGGTGAACGGGACGCTGGGCGGCGCGGGCGACTTCGCCGTCACCATCCTGGGCATGAAGCCGGTCAGCGCCTGCTGACGGGCTCCAGGTCCGCCTTCTGGGTTGGAGGTGAAGCATGGCGCGCCCCTGTGGGACGGCCCTCGGCACCCGATCCGACAAGATCGAGCTGCCCGCCGCGACGTCCACCACGCTCAAGTATCTGTCCCTGCTCAACACCTCTGCCCAGGAGGACACCTGGCGCATCGTCGAGGCGTTCAGCGCCTCGTCGCTGCCCTTCGCGCTCTCGCTGGCCTGGTCGGCGGGGACCGGGGTCGGGGCTACGGCCCTGATCACGGTCTGCCGCTCGGCTCGGGTCGCCGTCTACGCGCGCTCCCTGACGCTGCGCGTGGCCAACCTGTCCACCGATGACAACTCCGTTGGGGCCACCGTCGCCGACGGCTTCGCCCAGACACAGAACCAATGGGAGGAGCGCGGCATCGCCCAGAACCTCACGGCCGCCGTGGTCTCCATCCCGCCCTTCTCCCTTCGATTCCGCGTGGACCTCGCGGACGCCTCCCTGCTCTCCACCGCGCAGATCATGGTCTACGACGGCCAGAACACCCTCTGCGCGACCGTGATGGGGGACCTCCAGCCCGATGGCGGCGTCCTCGTCGGCGGAGCGCGGCGCATCGAGATCCTCACCACCGCCGACGTCGAGTATCGCGTCGTCTTCACCCTCTCCCTCTGAAGGAGCGTGCGCCATGAGCATCTTCAACAACATCTCGACCCTGCTCGACGTCAGTCAGGCCACCAACACCGCGCAGACGGGGAGCACCTACCTGCTCCTGCCGGTGAGCGGCGACAGCGTGCCCTCGACCGCCCAGAGCCTGCGCGTCTTCTTCCACGCCACGCTCTCCGGCGGAGCCACCAGCCCCACGGTGGATGTGCGCCTCCAGACCAGCGACGACAAGACGAACTGGATCAACGTGACGAGCATGACGCAGCTCACGGCCGCGATCCCGCGCCACGAGTTCGTGACCGTGTCGGCGCTCGGCCCCTACGTGCGGGCGATCACCGAGCTGGGCGGCGGCACCGTGCCCAACCACACCGCCAAGGTCGTGCTGGCCAGCAACGGCGGCTTCGCGCTGCGCAAGGTCTGACCATGCGGATCCGCCTGAAGCTGAGCTTTCACGAGGACGCGGCCTGCAGGCTGCTCAACTGGCTGGCGGGCGAGAACATGCTCATCCGGCAGGCCAACCCGGAACTGCCGCTGCTCTATGACGCCGGGATCGTGTACCGACGCGAGCCGGACGAGACCTGGCGCGACTACCCCAACATGCTGATCGCGGGCCATGAGGACTGTGACAGCCTGGCGGCGGCGCGGACGGGCGAGATCCTGGCACATGGCGCGGGCGCCTTCGCGCCGGGCGACGTGGGCTACGAACAGACGCGGGGGCTCGTGGAGTCCATCCCCGCCGAGGTCATGTTGCTGACGCGCAGCACGCCCGAGGATCCGGGGCTCTATCACTGCATCGTGCGCTTCTGGGTCGGGGACGAGGAGCTGCGCGACGATCCGAGCGCCCGCCTGGGGATGCTCGGGACCATCGACCCCGAGGTGCAACGCCGCTGGCGACAGCGCGCAGGAAACGGGAGGACGCCATGAAGTTGGAGCCCGCCGTCGCTCTGGACGACTACCAGGGCCAGGATCAGGACAGCCTGGAGGGCCGCGAGCTGCGCCAGGCGCGCCGCGCGAACCGCAAGGCCCGGCGCGAGCAGCGCGAGGAGGAGAAGATCCGCTCCCTTCGCCAGGACACGCGGAGCATCCGCAAAGCGCAGGATCAGGGTGGAAAGCGTCGGAAGGGAGGGGAGCGCCAGCCTCGCGAGCGCCAGACGCCCGCCGCGCCCTCCACCCCCGAGCCGCGCCGCTTCCCCGCTGTGCCCCCCCGCCCCGAGCTGCAGCGGGTCCAGCCTCCCCAGGGCTGGCCCGCGCCCGTCGAGGTCGAGCCCGCCGAGCTGCCCGAGCCCGAGGACATCCCCTGGCCCGAGGAGGGCGACGTGTGGCCCGCCGACGAGCCGCCCCCCGAGGAGGGCTTCGTCGAGGAGGCGCTGGAGGGGACGCTCACCCGACGTCCCCGCGCCGTCGAGGCCGGTGAGCCGGGCTGGGGACCGCTGATCGCCGTGGGAGACGGGCTCCGCGTCCAGGCCCGCGACGGTCAGCGCGCCGCCGTCATCCCCCTTCGTCCCGGGCTCTACCTCGTCGCCGAGCTGCCCGAGGCCCAGGTCCAGGCTGAGGTCGGCGTCCTGCCCATCCTCGCGCCCTTGATGGTCCGCGCCGCCACACGCGCGCTCACCCAGCCTGCGCCCTCCCCGGCCGCGCCCGCGCTGCCCGCTCCGGTCGCCCCCACACCGCACGCACCCACCGCGCTCGGCTGGGCGGACGCGAGCGACGTCGCCGAGGTGATCGGCTGCCAGCGCTGCGGACGGAGGCGGCCATGACCACCTGGGAAGACGTCAAGGCCGCGTGGGGCGAGGGCTGGCGCGCGCTCAGCGTCGAGGGCGTGACCCGCTACGCCGCCGAGCTGCTGCAGGACCCGTCCGCGCACCTCGAACGCATCCAGGGCTTCGTGGAGAGCATGTTCGGCGCCCGTGTCGATCTGGACACCATCACCGGCCAGCTACCCAACCCGCCGAAGACCGCCGCGGATCAGGCCCTGGCCGCCCGCGCCGCCGCCCTGGAGCGCCGCTACCAGGATCTCGCCGCGGGCCTGCTCGCGGACGCCTGGCCCGCCGAGCCCGCGACCGGCGCGGTCCCGCTGGTGGTCATCGCCGGCCTCGGGATCGGCGTCGTCGGCTGCGCCTGGGCCGTGGTCGCCTACGAGTACATGCTCAACCTGCGCGAGCAGACCGCGCTGCTGCGCGCCGATCTGGACGCCCGGGTCCAGGCCATGCAGACCGGCAAGACCCTGCCTGCTCCCAACCTGGCGCAGGCTCCCCATCCCCCGGGCGGTGGGGACGATGACCTCAGCGGCCTGATCGGCTGGCTGCTGGTCGGCGGGCTGGTGCTCGGCGCTGGCGCGGCCCTGCTCCCCACGCTGCTCAAGAAGGAGTGAACCATGGCGGGCAAAGCGGTCAAGCTCACCTTCATCGGCGCGGCGGAGGACGTCCCGCGCCGCGTCGGCGCCCACGTCCGCACCAGCGCGGGCGAGTTCGCCCTCGTGCTGCGCCCCCGCGAGGGCCAGGGCGCGCTCATCGTGGTCCTGAAGAACCGGGACGCGGCGGTCTGGACCGCCACCTCGAGCCGGGACAGCCCCCTGATCCCCGCAGAGGAGGTGTCCGCCGAGCGCGCCCTGGCCATCGCACGCAGCTTCGTGACGGACGCCGGCCAGCCCGGCCCCATCCGTCTGCGCGGCCAGTGGGGCGGCACCTTCACCCTGGAGGGCGACACGCCCAGGGTCACGCTCCAACGTAAACTCGCCTCCTACGGCACCCTGCGCGTCGAGAGCCAGGGCAGGGAGGGCTGGCGCTGGAGCTTCCAGCGGATCGAGGGCTGGTTCGCCAGGGCCACCACCACCGAGGGTGGACCTGTCGAGAGCCTGGAGCGCGCCATCGAGGCGGGCATCAAGGGCGCCATGGGCCTGGTCAAGGAGGCGTGCAGCTTCCGCGACACGCGCCGCCGCGCCGCCCACGATCCCACCTACGCCGACAAGCACCCGATCAAGGCACCGAAGGACGGGACCGACCCGATCCAGAAGGTCAAGACCCCACCCTCCAAGCCGGCGAAGCGAGCGAAGGCTCCGAAGCCTGAAAAGCCTCCGAAGCCAGCGAAGGCCCCGAAGCCCGAGAAGGCTCCGAAGCCTGAGAAGACTCCGAAGCCAGCGAAGCCCACCCGGGAGGAGAAGCCCATGAAGGCCGAGCGCCCTGCTGCCCCCGCCACCGAGACCGCGACCCGCCGCCCCCGCAAGGAGCCCCCTGCAAGCTCGGGCGCGCAGATGAGCATCAACCCGGAGTGGGATCGTCAGCTCACCTCCGCGCTGGGCGACGTGCTGGAGGACGTCATCAGCCGCGTCGTCGAGCGGGGTTGACCATGCAGACCGCGTTCTCGCGCGCCGAGCGCATCGTCGACGCCCTGGGGCCCGCTCTGCGCGCTCGTGCGCCCGGCGGCGTCCCCATCGAATATCTGGACGGCTACCTGCGTCGAAACCGATCGGCCCTGGTCGGCCTCATCGCGCGCAAACTGGACGCCGCCGAGGCCCGGCGGCGCCCCGCGCCCGAGCCCGAACCCGAGCTCTGGACCGCGAGCCAGCGCACCGCCGCCAACCTCGCGGCCCTCGACCTCCTCGCCCGCAAGCCCCCCCAGGCCATGAGCGCCGACGATCTGCGCGTTCTGGCCCGCTACTCCGGCTGGGGTGGCCTCTCCATCAAGAAGGCCCTGTCCCGCTTCCCGGCCGACCTGCCCGCGCCAGACGCGCAGGGCCTCATCCACGAATACTACACACCCAACGCCGTCGCTCAGGCCATCGCGGGCGCCCTCCGCCCCCTCCTGCCCACTCTACCCGCCGCCACCGGGCGGGGTGTGCTGGCTCTGGAGCCCTCCGCCGGCATCGGCCGCATCCTGCGCCCCATGACCGGGCGCGGCTGGGAGCGACTGGACTGGACCGCCATCGAGCTCTCGCCGCTCTCGGCCCGCCTGCTTCGCGCGCTGCTGCCTGGCGTCACGGTCTATGAGAGCACCTTCGAGCAGTGGGTGGCCGAGCACGGCCCCGAGCTGGCCGGCACCCTGGGCCTGCTGGTGTCAAACCCGCCCTATGGGGTGCGCAGCGCGTCCGCCACAACCGATCCCGACCGGGACTACCGCGAGGACAACGCCTACGCCTACTTCCTGCGCCGGGGCCTCGATCTGCTCGCGGGCGGCGGGCTGGGCGTCTTCCTCATCCCGGCGGGCTTCCTGAGCGGCCGTCGCAAGGAGCTGGTCGAGCTGCGGCGCAAGGTGCTCCTGCGCCACCATTTGGCCGCCGCCTACCGCCTGCCCTCCATCGGCGAGGACGGGCGAGGTTCCCTGTTCCCTGGCGCGCTCCTGGTCACTGACCTGCTGTTCTTCCGAGCGCGCGGCGGCGAGCTGGACACGGTCCACGCTCAGGATCGCTTCATCCTGGAGGGCGCCTACTTCAAGGACTTCCCCCAGCACATCCTCGGGGAAGAAGTAGGCCGCGACGCGGGCGCCGACGGCCCCAAGGTGCGCGGAGGCTATCAGGTCCGGGGCGCCTTCACCGGCCTGCCGTCGCTGCGCGAGCGCCCGGTATGCGTTGACTGCGGGCTGCGCCCCCTCAGGGGCTCGGGGCGCGCCGAGGGGGGCGTGCTGCGCGTCATCTCCGGCGCACGGGACGATCTGCCCGATGACGAGTCGCGCGCCGTGGCGCTGGGCCTGCGCGTCGATCAGTACCTGGCCCTGCTCGCCGCCGAGGACGCCGAGCGCCCCCGCCTGCTCTGGCGCGAGCTGCACGACGCGCTGCTGGCCTGGGCTCAGCGTCACGGCCACCCGCTCAAGCACAAGGGGCTCGCCACCCTCGCCGCCAGAGGCAACACCGGCGCCCAGCGCTTCCGCGCCGCCTGGAGCCGCGACGCTACCCTCATCGAGGGCCTCTCCCGCCCGCCCACCTGGGCGCCGCGCTACGCTGGCCGCGCCGATGACGTCGTCGCCCTGGCCGACTGGATCTACCGCCAGGAGGCCGGGCTCAGCACCGTCCGCCTGCATGCGGCGCACAGGTCCCTCGGCGGGCGCCTGAACGAAGAGAGCCTGACGGAGCGCCTCATCGCCGCCGGCTGGTGCCTGGACGGCGAGCGCTGGGACGAGCTGATCCCGGGGGACCGCTACGTGCAGGGCTCGCTCTGGCCGCGCTATGACCGGGCGAAGGTGAGAGCGGACGCGGGAGATCTCCAGGCCGCCAGCCAGGCCGAGCGGCTGCTGCGCGCCATCCAGCCCGCCGTCTTCGACGACATCGAGGCCCTGAACCCGCGCCAGAGCTGGCTGCCTCTGACCGTGATCGAGGCGTGGGTGAACGAGGCGCTGCGCAGCTCGGACACCCGCCGTGTGCGCCTGGAGCGTCGAGACGGCCTCCTGCAGATCGGCAGCTACGACTATGACGATCTGAACGCCTCCAAGAAGCATGCGACGTCGGGCGTGGATCCCCAGGTGCTCTGGTACATCGGCTGGGTCAACCATGACTTCTATCTGTTCAAGCCCGAGAAGAAGGGCTACGCCTCCGAGAAGGAGGACATCGACCAGGCCCGCCTGCGCCAGGCGCGCGCGTGGGAGGCATCCTTCCGCGCCTGGCTCGCCAGCCACCCGGAGCATCGCGGCGCCATTGAACACACCTACAACCAGAGCCTGCGCGGCTACGTGGAGCCCACCTACAGCGCCGATCCGCTGCCCGTGGCCCGATGGGCCTCTGACGGCCCCACGCTCAAGGACTATCAGGTGCGCGGCGCCCGCAAGGTCATCGCCAATCGCGGCGGTCTCCTGGCCTTTGACGTGGGGCTGGGCAAGACCTACACTGCGATCAGCGTGATCGCGACCGGGCGCCAGGAGGGCTGGATCAAACGCCCGGCCGTGGTCGTGCCCAACAGCATCATCTGGAAGTGGGTGCGAGACTTCGCCCGATGCCTGCCCGACTACCGCGTGGTCGTCATCGGCTCCTCGCTCAAGGTCGGCGCGCGCGGGCGCGGCAAGGGTCGGCTGCGCGCCGTGGTGGACACCCCCGCCGAGCGCGCCCACAAGTGGACGCAGTTCCAGGCCGGGGACGCCGACGTGGTGCTCATCACCTACAGCGCGCTCGGACGAACGCGCGTGAACGCGGGGCCGCTGGTCCGTTACGCCAACCGCACAGCCGCCATTCAACGCGAGATCGCGCTGCGCCGTCGCAACATCCAGAGTCGCGACCGCGAGCTGAGCGAGCGCGACGAGGCCCTGCTCAAACACGGCGCAGAAGCGTGGATCTCCATGCAGATGGAGCTGCCGAACGGCTGGGCTTACGATCCTGGCATCGCCTGGGATGACCTGGGGATAGACTTCCTGGTTTGTGATGAATCGCAGAATTTCAAAAACCTCTTCCTTGTGGAGGAGAGAGAGGGCGGTCTGCCCGACTTCATGGGCAACGCGGGAGAGGGCTCTAAACGCGCCTGGCAGCTCGACTTCCGATGCAACACGATCCGCGAGCGCACCGGAGGCGCCGGGATCATGTTGCTCTCGGCCACGCCCGCCAAGAACAGCCCGCTGGAGTTCTACAACATGCTCCAGTTCGTGAACCCCAACGCCTGGTCGCGCATCGGCATCCCCGACCCCGAGAGCTTCATCGATCGATTCTGCAAGCTGGAGTCGCGCGAGACCCTGGACCTGACCGGCCGCCTGCGCGTGCGCCTGGCCTGCACCGCGTTCCAGAACCTGCACGAGCTTCGTGACGTGCTGCACCGCTATGGCGAGTTCCGCACCGCCGAGGACGTGGGTTTGAAGCTGCCCAAACCCGTGCCCAACCGCGTCGAGGTGGACCTGGACCCCGCCCAGCGTCGCAAGATCGACGCCTACTGCCAGTTGCTGGCCGACCTGGACCAGAAGATCCGCAAGGGCGGCATCCACGACCCGGACCTGCTGCGCGCCCTGCGCCTCAAGCAGCTCGGTGTCGCCCTGCGCGTCGATCTGGTTGGCGTCCACGCCATGCTGGATGAGGTGAACGCCAAGGACGAGGACGAGGATGGGCGCTCGAAGACCCCGCCGCACAAGAACCCCCGCGTCGTCGGCGTGAGCCCGCACAGCCCGAAGATCGACGCTGCCGTCGAGCGCATCCTGGAGAAGCCGCAGTGCGGGCACATCGTCTTCTGCGACAACGTGGCCGTCCACTGGTGGATGCGCGAGGCGCTGGTCGAGGCCGGCATCGACAGAGGCCGCATCGCCATCCTCAACGCGATTGAGGCCAAGGACCCCGAGACCCGCCAGAAGATCGCCGAGGACTTCAACGGCGCGGGCGAGCACCCCGACGACCCCGAGTACGAGCCGCCCCGCTATGACGTGGTGATCGCGAACGCGGTGGCCTACGAGGGCGTGGATCTGCAGCGTCGCACCTGCGCCATCCACCACCTGGACCTGCCCTGGGAGCCCGCGACCCTGCAACAGCGCAACGGGCGCGGTGTACGCCAGGGCAACGCGCTGGACTCCATCGCACTCTACTACTACCTGGCGAAGCGCGTGGACGGGCGGCGATTCAGCAAGATTGACGGCAAGGCGACCTGGATGCGCTCTCTGCTCAGCGGCCAGGACCGCGTGACCAACAACCCAGCCGCGGAGAAGGACGACGCCATGACCGATCTGCTCATCGAGCTGAGCTGCAACCCCGAGATGGCCCGCGCCATCGCCGACGAGAGGCGCGCCCAGATCCTCGCCGCCGCAGCACTCCGCGCGCGGACAGAGGCCGTGCGCCTGCTGCACGCCATTCAGAGCCGCTACCGCCGCGCCACCACCGTGAGCGACCCTGCCGAGGCCGCTCGGCTGCGCGCCGAGGGCGAGGAGCGCCTGTCCACGCTCAGCCGCGTCGACTCGAGCGCCTGGCCCTGGTTCCCGCTCGCGGGCGCCGTGCGCGACCAGCCCCTCTACATCCAGGACCAGGGACCGCCGCTCTACGCCGGCCTGCGCCTTCAGGGCGCGGACGATGGCTGGTACGAGGTCGGTCGTGTGGGCGAGGGGTCCGACCTGCCGCTGCGCGAGGCCGGCGGTATGCGCTGGCGTGTTCACGAGCGCGCCGAGATCCAGGCCCTCACCGCAGAGCTGGGCCCCGAGCGCGTGAACCCTCCTGGCTGGCCCGACGAGGAGCGCAGGCTGATCGACGCTCGCCCTGGATACGTGGACGCGCTTGTGCGCCACGGCTGGGACACCGAGCAGTGGGCCAGCGCGCCCGATGGCTGGCAGTCCCGGGTCTGGTCGGCCCTCGGCCAGGAGATCCGGCGCGGGCTGGAGCAGGGGCAGCTCGCGCGCCGGGAGGTGTTCCCCGTGGTGCATACCGGCCTCCTCTCGCTGCGCGTCGGCGCCGAGCTGGGTCGCGACCCCCTGGTCCCGCCCACTGTGGAGGGCTGGGCGCGCCTCCTCGCCCTCATCCCCGAGAGCGAGCACACGTTCACCGAGCTGGACGAGCTCACCCGGCGCTGGTGGGGCCGCCCCTTTCCGCGTGGCCTGCTGCGCCGTGGGGCCCACGAGGAGGAACCATGATCCCGCTCTGGCTGTGGATTGGCGGGGCCGCTGGGCTCATCCTGTTGGCCGCTGGGGAGCGCGAGGAGCGCCGCGAGCCCGCGCACGGGCCCAACCCCAGGTCCCCGGCGCCGCGCCCCGCCGAGACCGCCGCCCAGCTCCTGCGCGCGCTGCCCCCGCTGGCCGAGAACCGCTGGAGCCAGGAGCAGAAGCTGGCCGCCGCCGACCCCCGCCTGCGCCTGCCCGAGCTGCTGAGCCGCATGAGCGCCCTCGGCTGGCAGCCCTCGCTGTCCTACACCTGGCGCTCTCTGCCCTCCCAGGACATCCTGCGCGCCCAGGGTGCCACCACCGTCTCTTTCAGCTTCCACAACGCCGTGGACGAGCAGGGCTACCCTGCAGGGCTGGCCGCCGACATCGCCGATCGGCGCTACGGCTGGGGCGACGAGGATCCCGACTCCGCGCGCACGCGCGGCGCCGCCAGCTTCTACGCCGCCCTGGGCCCCGAGGCGAAGGCCCTCGGCCTGAGCTGGGGCGGCGACTGGTCACGCTCCAACCTCTGGGCGCGCTACAACCTGGGGTGGGATCCGGGGCACGTCCAGGTCTTCCCCAACGAGACCCTTCCCCGCGTGCAGGCCGCCTGTCTCCCGCGCATCCTGGGGGCCGGCGTGCGCAAGGTGGGCAGCGGCGGCGCCGTCTATCGCCAGTATTGGACCGGCTACGTCCTCGTCGAGCAGGGAGCGGGCCGCGGGCGCCTCCTGCTGCCTCAGGGCAACCGCCGCGCCTGGGAGGCCGTCACCGCCGAGATCGGCCCCTATCCTGGAGGAAACGCCTGATGGCCTGCACCAACGCCCCCCAGGGCCGCCCCTGCCCGTGTGGCTGCACCCAACGCCTTCCCGCGCCCTCGGGACAGCTCCGCGCGCGCGGAGCGCTCGCCGTCGACCACGCCGCCCTCCGAGCGGCGCTCCAGGCCGAGCCTCGCCTCACCGAACTCCTGGAGGCCAAGGCCACCGGCCGCCCCACCGTCAACGCCGCAGTGATGTGGTCGCACATGACCGCCACCGTCTACAAGTCAGGCGACCTGCCCGTCATCGCCACCCGTGAGACGACGCAGAACGCGATTGATGCCATTCGAGCGGCAATATCGGCCAGACAGATCCGAGCAGGGGAGGGGACCTTCGCGGTCACCTGGGAGCCCGCTCGCCGTGCCTTGACTTGGGAAGACAATGGAATCGGCATGGACACCGACGCGATACTCACGAAGTTCCTCAGCCTGGGGGACTCGGGGAAGGGCGGCGCCGTCGACTCGGCGCAGGCGGCCGGAGGCTTTGGCGTCGCCAAGGCCGTGATCCTGGGCGCCAGCGCCACCTTCGAGTGGGAGATGCACACCCGGGACAATCGCGCCGTGTCCAGAGGCATGCACAGCGACGTCGAGATCTTCGACGCCCCATTCCGCCAGGGGACGCGCATCACCATCTTCGGCGTCGATCCAAAGTTCCTGAGCCGCTGGGACCACGCCCGCCAGGCGTATGTCCCCCTGCTCCAGCGCCTGGCCGAGCTGCTGGGCGCCAACGATCTCCCCGACATCCGGCTCACGCTCAACGGCGCCGAGGTCCGCCCCCTGTTCAGCCGGCGCGGCGGCGCGCGCGTCGCCCTGGCCGGGAGCTGGGGCCCGCACACCACCGCCACCGTCAAGGCGTACAAGCGCCCGCCCGGCGATCGGCTCGGCGCATACTATGTCCGCCTCAACGGCCTCTACCAGTTCCGCGGCAGCTCCTGGCGCAACAACCTGAAGGCCGACATCGTGATCGACCTTCACACGCGCGCCCGACCCGGCTCGATCGGCTACCCGCTGGACGCCAGCCGCGAGAGCCTGATGGAGGACGCGCGCGCTGTCTTCGAGGAGCTGGTAGCCGAGGTCGAGCGCGAGAACGAGAGCGTGGGGGAGGATCGCGAGGCCGAGGTCTTCGAGCCCGAGGCCGACACCGACGAGGAGCGCAGCGGGGCTCACCAGATCGCCGAGGCCACCCGGGCCGCCTTCGATGACCCCGGCGTGCGCGTCGCCCTCGAGGGAGCGCTGGGCGCCATCGCCGACTTCTACGCCGGGCAGAACAGCATCGACCCGAGGTCGGCGCCCGTCACCAGCGCGGCTCCTCCCGGCAAGCGCGCACACGCCGAGCCCGCCGATGTGCTGGGCTCGCTGGACGGCGTGGCCTTGATCCGCGCCGCGCTCTCCCAGGCCGACGCCGCGCGCGCCCAGGGCGGCGAGAGCGGCGCCGCCATCCTGAATGAGGAGGTCCGCCACGCCCTGCACCACGCCGAGGCCCTGGGCAACCTGGCAACCGGCGAGGCCGAGGCCATCGGAGCCGCGCTCGACCGCGCCGCCGACGCCGCCCTCTCTCCAGGCGGGGGAGGGCTGCTCCAGGCCGCCGGGCTGGGCCGGGCACAGGCCGCGCTCGCCCGCCTGGCGCCCGACGCGCCCGCTGCGCGCAGGAGCCCCTTCGGCAAGCTCGCCGCCCTGCGCGTCAGCAAGAAGAACTACGACCGCCGCAAGGCTCGCCGCTTCCGAGACGGCTTCGGCCGTTGGATCCCCCACCTGACCGCCTGGGACGCCACCCTGCGCCTCATCGCCGCCGAGGCGCGCATCCGGCGCCCGTTCAAGCCCGGCTTCGTGCTCGACGACACCACCGTCGGCATGGCCGAGCGCACCCCCGCCGGGCACAACGTCATCTACCTGCACCCCGACCGCTACGCCGCCGTGCTGAAGGTCCACAAGGAGCGCCCGCTGGCCATCGCCGCCTTTCTGCATGGCGTCGCCTGTCACGAGCTCGCGCACATCGACGGCCGCATGGGCAAGGGCCACGACGAGGCGTTCATCGCCGCCCGCGAAGACCTGGGCGCCGCCACCGCCCACCTGCTCCCCGCCATCGCCGCCCTCGTCGCGCGCGTCCATCAACTCCCGGTGGTAGAGACCCCCGAGCAGCGCGCCCTCTCCCGACTCACCCGGCAGCTCCAGGCCGCCCGCGCCGAGGCGAAGACCCACCGCAAGGCCCGCGCCGACGTCACCCGCCTGGAGGCCGAGCTCGACGCCCTGCACCAGCGCCTCAGCGCCGTCGTCGAGGCCGACAGCGCCGACCAGGACCCCCGAGCCGTGCGCATCATCGACGGCGTCGGCCAGGCCCTGCGCCAGCGCGCACCTGCCGGCATCGACCCCGCCTACATCGACGCCTTCCTCGCCCGCAACCGGGCCGCCCTCATCGGCCGCGTCTCCCAGGCCCTGCGGAGGGTGTGATGAACGCCCTCAGCCTGGTAGACGCCGTCGCCGCGCGCCTCGTCGCCCAGCCACCCGGCGACATCCCCGCCGACTACATCGCCGGCTACTTCGCCCGCAACCGCGAGGCGCTGGCCGCGCGTATCCAGCCTCGCCTGGACGCCCTCTCCGCCCGCCGCGCCGCCCCCGCGCCCGAGCCGCCCCCTGCCGATGGTCGAGGCCCCCGCGTCGAACCCGAGCGCGCCGCCCGAGGCCAGCGCGTCGTGCTCCCCACCGGCGAGCACGGCGAGATCACCCGCGTCCTGCACTTCACCACCACCGTCGGCCGCCCCGGCGAAGCCCAGCAGGTCGAGCACAGCACCTACATCGACGTGCGCCTGGACTCGGGCCGCGTGCTCTCCTCCCAGCGCGAGCTCTACGCCGAGCGTGGCCCCCCGCCCCCCGTCGCGCCCGACCCCAGCCTGGACGGCCAGATCTACCTCGCCCCCGCCGAAGCCTGGCGCCAGCTCCGCGCCGATCTGGGCAGCCTCGGCTACTGGCGCGACAAGGCCGCTCGCGCGCGCACCGAGGCCACCCGCAAGCAGCACGCCGACCACACCGCCGCGCACATCGTCACCCTACGGAAGAAGTACGCCCGCTTCGCCGCCTGGCGCGAGCGCCATCCCCAGATCCCTGTGCCCGACTGGTCTGCTCTGGACGATCGCCGCCTCGCCTTGGAGCTCAGGTCCGCGCGCAGCCCCGCCGAGTCTGCCGAGCTGACCTGGCTCACCCAGGTCCCTCCCGACTGGCGCGAGCGCTGGGCCGTGGGCGATCCCGTCACTCTGCAGCGCGTCGAGCCTGCCGGCCTCCGCGTCGAGCGTGGCTGGCGTGTCCAGGCCGTCGACGGTGAGCACGCCGAGCTGAGGCGAGGGGACGAGCGCACCCGGGCGCCCCTCTGGATGCTCCAGCGCGACCGCGCCGCCCCCGCCGAGCGCCCCCCCGAGACCTTCGCCGAGCCCCGCTACCTCATGTCCCTGGCCCGCGAGATGCTGGTCAAGGACGGCGGCGGCAGCGACTACCCCGGCCGTGGCGCCGTCTCCCAGGCCGTCAAGCGTTACCTCGCCGAGCACGGGCTCTCCGTCTCCACCCACGTCAACCGGGGCTCCATGGTCAGCAGCATCGACCTGCGTCCCCCTGGTGGCCGCTGGACCGCCGCTCAGATCAACCTCGCCAACCGCCTCCTGCTCAACCTCGGCGCCCACGAGCGAGGCGCCCACTTCGAGCCCTGGCAGACCGAGGGCGAGCCCTACGACCCTTACGCCGACTACCCCGGCAAGGGTCCCGGCTTGATGATCCCCGCCGAGCACATCCCGCGCTTCGCCGCGATCCTGGCCGAGTCCCTGCGTGGCGCAGGTCAGACCCTCAGCCGCATGGGAGAGGAGCGCCTGGCGGCCGGAAGCGGGCCCGCGTCGCCAGCAGGCCCGAGCGAGCGTCGGGGCGGAGCGACCGCTGAGCAGCGCCAGCAGGCCGCTGAGGGCTGCCAGGATCTCAGCTTCGACCTGCCGGGGTACGGGCTGATCCGGGTGGTCTGCGGGCAGCAGGGCAGGCGAGATATCTGGCACAACGTCTGGATCGGCGAGGTCAGGTATGGGTTCAACGGGGCGCGGTGGGCGAAGGGGATGAAGCCGCCGGAGGAGGTGCTGGAGGCGATTAGGGGGAGGAAATCACTCATAGTTCATGACATGTAAGTTGCCGAACCAAAGTAGAGGTCTCATCAGGAGACTGCCTAACCATGTATACTGTACATGTGTCTATATTCAGATAGACGCTGAGATAGAACCGAAGACCGTTAGGCGTCACCATATTGGTTTCAGAGGATCGAATTGACAAGTTCCTTGCAGGTGCCGAGGCCGACTGCTGGGATAACCTGCGTATAAAGAGAAGTGGGTCGTCAACCAAATAGCACAAGGAGGGATAGCAATGAGCACTCCATTCAATGTATCACGAAGGGCGTTTCTCGTTGCTGGTTCATCGCTTGTTGTCGGTTCCATTCTTCCTGATAGTGCACTGATCTCGACGGCGTCAGCAGGCAAACTTACACCATTACTCCCTCTAGTCTCGTTCAAGTTCAACCCAAGAAGATTCGCCAAGAGGATGTTGGCGGTAGGCCATGTCCTTACGAATGGCGTGGGCGTACTTTCGGATGCGTCCCTCTCTCTTGGAGCGTACCTCGGACGCTTTGAGAAAAGTGCTGAGAACATATTGAACCAAATCGAAGAGCTGATTCCTGAAAGGGCGACCAGCCTGCACAGTTGGCGTCGACTGGGGCGTTTCACTACGCCAAATGCACTTGGTCGAAACTTGTCACTCGACATGGATTTGGTGCTTAGCGCTCCCCAGGGGTTGCCCATCTTGCATGAAGTGAGCAAGGTGGTACAGGCTTTCGAGGATCTCTGTGAGGTCGATGCTGCGCTAATTCTTCGGGTCGCAAAGTCGGTGGGGATTCAATCCATGCCGCTTACGTCAGCTCAAGAGCCTACTCTGCTGGATCGATACTACATTGAACATCTAAAGCTGCTTGATAGTGATGACAACCTTGGTCACGCATCGAAGGAGACAATTACGAATCTTGTCTATACACGTGGATTCGTAGACCACCAGAGTTGCGTTTGTGATCAGGGGAGGCTAAAGCATTCCGGTACAATGGCCTGGATCTATAGAAATAGCGATGGAGAAAAGGACTTCCTCTATCGTCGTGTGTACTGGACTAAGAACAATGATGGTACGTGGTCCTACCAGTTGGCGACAAGTTAGGGGCCTGGCACCGCAGAGTGATTCGGGCCGACTCTGAGGGGATTTCTGGCCAAAGACACGTCTCGACTACTATCATCACGCCACCCTCGGCCAGTCTTTCCACAGCGCCACAGCCTGACCCAGCACCGCATTCGTCAGGCCCTCGAAATCCTCCGGCTTCACCCCCCGTCGCCGGAGCACCCGCCGTACAGCAGACCTGACCGCTGCCTTCACGTCCTCCCGGTGGGGCTCGGTCCAGTCCACCTTCAGGTTGCCCTTGACGGCCTGAACCACGTCGTGGATGAGGTCACGGAGGAAGGGGTCATCGTAGATGGTGGCGTAGTTGGCGTGGACCGCGTCGTAGAACGCCAATTCCTCCGAGCTGAGACCCAGCTCGAGGGCGCGGCTCGCCACGTCATCCATCTTCTCTCGGATCTCGATGATGGTCTGTACGACGGTGGCGGCGTCAATGAGGCGCTGGTGGTATCGCTGGATCGTGTTCTCCAGCAGCTCGCGGAAGGTCCGCGTCTGGGCCAGGTTGGACCTCTCGCGACGGACAAGCTCGTCGGCGATCAGCGCATGGAGCAGCTTCAAGCGGAGATCTTCGTGCGGTCGGTCCTTGAAGGTCTGGAGGAACTTGTCGTCCAGGATGGAGATGTCCGGGGTCTTGATTCCCGCCAGCGTGAAGATGTCCGCGACTCCCTGAGAGGCGACGTGGTCGTCCACGAGGTCGCGCACGGTCTCTTCCAGATCTCGCTTGACCTTGGCGCCTGGCTTCGTCTTGAGGATCTGCTTGCGGACGCGCTGGTGGAACAGCAGCTCGTCGGCGTGCTCTCGGCCGACGTCGAGGGTTCGGACCAGCAGCCAGGCGTTGGTCAAACGGTGCTCAGCCTGGACGTAGGCGTCACGACGTGCATCGTCGTCCGCAAGCCAGGCGTAGACCTCGGAGTGGAGATCCTCGAACTCTACCGGCGACAGCCCCCGCCACGCGCCCCAGCTCCTGCCCTCGGGCAGCAGCGCACGGGTGGCGTCCAGGCAATCCAGGAAGAGTGGGACCGCCTGCTCGGAGATGTCTGGCGCTGGCTCGCCCTTGCCTCCCCCCGTCCGGTACTTGTCCGTGGCCTCGCGCAGCTCATCGCCAATGCCGATGTAGTCGACGATGAGCCCGTGGGGCTTCCCACGAAAGACGCGGTTCACGCGGCTGATGGCCTGGACCATGTTCAAGCCGCGCATGGGCTTGTCGACATAGAGGGTGTGCAGGCAGGGGATGTCTGTCCCGGTCAACCACATGTCGCAGACGATGACCATCTTCAGCGGGTCGTCAGGGTCCACCATGCGCTTCTTGATGGACTCCCGCTGGGGCTTGCTGGTGATGTGTCCCTGCTCGCTCCACTCCTTCGGGTCCTCCTTGAGGTTCCCGGTCATGACGATCTTGATTTCGGGGCAGCCCGGGAGCGCCTTGAGCTCATCGTAGAGGCGGACGCAATTCTTCCGGGTCATGCAAACGACCATCGCCTTGCCGGCGAAGTTGGCGCTCCGCTCCTGGAAGTGTTGCAGGATGTCCTTCGCTACGGCCTCTATGCGATACCTGGCGCCGGCCACCTCGGCCAGCGCGGCCCACCGAGACTTCCTGCGCTCCAGCTCCGACCCATCGACGTTCGCCTGGCTCGCGGCGTCGGTGAGCGCCTGATCGATATCTCCCTGCTTGAGGTGCAGATCCGTCTTGCGCGGGGAGTAGTAGATAGGGACAGTGGATCCGTCCTTCTGTGCTTGCAGGATGTCGTAGGTGTGGATGTAGTTGCCGAAGACCTCCACGGTCTCCGAGCCTTCCAGCGAACCGAGCGCGCCGCCAAAGGTCAGGGGCGTCCCCGTGAAGCCCAGGCGCCTGGCGTTGGGCAGGGCATGGCTCATGTAGCGGGCGAAGCCATTGAGGAACCCATACTGGGAGCGGTGGGCTTCATCAGCGATGATGATGATGTCCGAACGGTCAGAGAGCAGCGGGTGGCCGGTCTCGATGACCTTTCCATCGGGTCCCCGCTTGAGCGCGAACTTCTCAACTGTGGTGAAGATGACCTCGCTGCCGCGCGTGCGTAGGAGCGCGCGGAGCTGGTCGACGCTCTCGGCGTGCTGGACAGGGCCGACGAGGTGCCGGGCGACAGCGAACTGGTCGTGGAGCTGATCATCCAGGTCGTTGCGGTCGACCTGGATGACGAAGGCGGGGCTGCCGAGATCGGGATGGTGACGCAGGATCCCGACCAGGAAGGCCATGGACAGGGACTTGCCGGACCCTGTGGTGTGCCAGATCACGCCGATCCGGCGATCATCGTTCTTGAAGGCGGCGAGCGTGCGCTCTACGGCGGTGTTGACTGCGAAGAACTGGTGATACTTGGCGCCTTTCTTGACGACCCCTGCCTTGTCCACCTCGAACAGGATGAAGTGCCGGATGTAGTCCAGCAGCCTGCGTTTGGGGAACAGCCCGTTGATGAGCGTGGCCATCGAACCCGTCTTTGTGGCTTCGACTTGGAGGCCGTCTACGGACTTCCAGGGCGCATACCACTCTTGCCCGGCACACCACATGCCGTGGAGTGTCTCATTGCCGTCGGAGGCGACGCAGAGTGCGTTGAACTCGAACAGGCGCGGGCACAGCACGCTGTAGTGCTGGAGCTGGTTGTAGGCGTCGTCGACGTTTGCGCTTTCATCCCAGGGGTTCTTCAACTCGAAGACGACCAGGGGTAGTCCGTTCACGTAGACGACGAGATCGGGGATGCGGTTGGGCCCCGCGATGTGGAGCTGGTTCACGACCAGGAAGTGATTTCGCTCGGGCTGCTGCCAGTCGATGGGGTGGATGTGAACCGTCTCACGAACAGCGCGATCTGGGCCCAGCATCCCCTTGCCGGTCCCGCCTGCTTCGGATCCGGGTGCCCGTTCCACGCTCAGCTCGAATCCGCGCGACAGGATCGCGGTGTGGAAGTGGAGGTTTCGGGTGAGAGTGTCGGGGCCTTCGGGCCGAGTGATCTTGTCGATGGCCGCGTCAAGCGCGCTCTGGGTCAGGCTGGGGTAGCGCGTGTGCAGGTTCTCACGAAGCACGCTGTGGAGCACGACCTCGCCAGGGTCACGCTCCAACTCAGGACCGTATTTGTACTGGTAGCTGAGCATGTGCAGCCGCTGGATTGTGGCGGCCTCAAAGGTGCTCTCGTTGCTTCGGACGATGCTCACAGGGCAGCCTCCACGAGTTTTTCGGCTTGCTTCAGGCGGACCTCGCCGGAGAGGAGCTTGGGGAGGAGGGTATCGCGGAGGGCGGTCAGGGTGCGGGACTCCGCCTGATTGTGGTGAATCAGCCCCCACATGGGCGCAGTTTGTTGGGAGAAGGCTGTCACCAGCGCCTCGCCAGGCCACAGGAAGGGGTAGTCTGGGAACTCCGTCAGAGGCGTTCGGTCGACCGTTGATCCAGTCCAGGCGCGGGCCGAGATCACATCCTGGAATGGACCTGCGATGAACTGGTGGAACAGGAACGGAGTGTGGTTGGGAGCCAGCGGCCTGACGAGCGCCATGCGTCGACCAAGGCAACACCGCAGGCCGGCCGGGATGAGCGCGAACCTCCCCAAGGCTGCCTCATAGGTGAACACGATATCGCCTTCGCACGGCGTCACGCGCTTGGTCCACCGCTCCCAGTCTGCTTCCGCGATATGTCGCACATCGGAGAGATCAAGTCCCGTTCCCGTCATGTTGCCTATGCCGAGAAACACACCACCCGAAGTCGCGTCCGGGGGCGTCGCGTGCGGACCGTCGAAGATGTCTGCGACGCAGGCGCTGACCGTGGTTACCCTCCAGCCCCTAGGGATGGGACCTAATTCTGAGTCTGCGTATGCTGCGGTGAACAAGCTCGCGGTCGTTGCGTCCATTCCAAACGGCTTCCGGCCGTCGACCTTGGCGATCACCGGGTCGAAGTCGATGAACCACGACTTGAAGAGGGCCGAGGCCATCTCTTCCAGGGTGTGGTTCATCTGCCGGTTCAGCTCGATCTTGTCGTCCAAGGCGCCGAGGACCTCAGCGATGGCGCGTTGTTCGTCGAGGGGCGGCAGCATGAACTTATAGGATTCGATTCGTGATGGGGCGGTGTGCTTAACCCCAGTACCTGTCGAACTAGCTAGCACCTCCGCGCGATAGTCTTCCGTGCAAAGCGCGTAGTAGAGGAATCGCTTGTCGAACATCCGTCCCGGTTTCGCCACCGCCTTTCCAAGCCGCTGATTGTGTAGGCATGCGACACCGCTCACCTCGGGAACGAGCGCCGGAAAGCCGAGGATGTCTGACTCCCGGCTCAAGTCGGTCATCGTGACCACGAGGTCGCCCGCGGAGAGGACGTAGTCGTTCGGGACTGGACCGCGGTAATACTGCTCACGTCCCGACTTGAACTGGAACCCGCCACCGACTGCAAAATGACCGGGTGTCAGAAGCAGGTGCTCTGTCGGTGCATCGGTGAAGAACTCGCCACGGAAGGCGAAGCCGTGCACGATCTTGACGAGGTCGCCCACGCGGGTCTCGACCCAACTCACCGTTCCACGCTGCCGAGCGCAGTTGCGATGCGGCGCTGGAGTGCGGCTCCAGCTTCAAACTGCTTGAGAAGCCTCATCGTCAACACCGGAAACCGCTCCTCAAACGCCTCATCCTCATAGTCCTCGACGCTGGAGCCCACATACCGCCCCGGCGTCAACGCGAACCGGTGCTCCGCGATCTCCGCCAGTGTCGCCACCTTGCAGAACCCGGACACCTCGTCCGGCTGACCCGTCCGCTTGAAGGTGCGGTAGACCTCGGCGATGCGCTCCACTTCCTCAGCCGTGAGCTGCTTCTGCTTCCGCGAACCGGGGATAAGCGCACCGAGCTTGCGCGCGTCGATGAACAGCACCTTCCCCATCCGGGACCGCTGGCCAGTGCGGCCGTCACGGGCCTTGGAGAGGAACCAGAGTGCGCACGGAATCTGCGTATTCGCGAAGAGCTGCCCAGGGAGCTGGACGATGCAGTCCACGTGATCGCCCTCGACCAGCGCGCGGCGCACGTCCAGGCGGGCCAGCTCGTTGTTGGACAGCTCGCCGGTGGCCATGACGAAGCCGGCGGTGCCGCCATCGGCGAGGTGGTGAAGGAAGTGGAGCATCCACATCGTGTTGGCATTACGTGTGGCGAGCGGTGCCTTCTGCCCCCCCGGCAAGGTGCGCCGTGGGTCCTTGTCCGCCACGCGGTCGGCTCCCCAGCCCTGCTGGCCCTTGCTTCCGTCGTTGAAGGGCGGGTTGGCGATGACGTAGTCGGCCTTCAGCGCGGCGTGCTGGTCGTTGAAATAGGTGTCGCCCAGCTTGATGTTCCCGTCGATGCCGTGGATGAACAGGTTCATCTTGCACAGGCGCCAGGTGAAGTCCTTGGACTCCTGGCCGTAAAAGGAGAGCCGGCCGCTGTGCCGGGTGAACTGGTCAGACTGCACGAACATGCCGCCCGAGCCACAGCAGGGATCGTAGACGGTGCCGCGCTCCGGCTCCAGGAGCGCGACCAGGGTGCGGACGATGCTCCCGGGCGTGAAGAACTCACCGCCACGCTTGCCCTCGGAGCTGGCGAACTCCCCGATGAAATACTCGTAGACGCGGCCGATGACATCCTCACCGTGTCCGTTCTTGAACACGTCCTTGCTGAAGAGGTCGATGAGGGCGCGCAGGTTGTGGGGGTCCATGTTGGAGCCGCCGTAGATGGGCGGCAGCAGGCCGCGCAAGCGCTCTGGGTAGGTGTCCTCGACGACCTTGAGCACCCGGTCCAGCTCCACCTTCACGTCGTCGCGCCCGCGTACCTCGCTGGCAATCCGAGTCCAGCGCGCGTCCGGCGGCACCATGAAGGTGCTCGCGGCCCGGTACTCGTCGGGGTCCTCCAGCACGCTCTGATCGCCGAAGTAGTCGCTGCCCGGCGTGGCGATGAGCTGGGTCAGCTCGGCCCGCCGCTTCTCGAACCTCAAGGACAGGAAGCGCAGGAAGATGATCGGCAGGACATAACGCTTGTAGTCTGCGGGCTCGATGGAGCCACGGAGCTGAACAGCCGCCTCCCAGAGCTCCTTTGTCAGGTCGATGATGCTCCCACCCTGCGATGCCACGGTAGGCTCATCCTTCCTCTTCCTTCCTGCCACGTCTTCGCTCCCTTGCTCAGGTTGAGGTCAGGAGACTATCACGCGCGGTGAGGCCAGAGGAGTAGGCTGCTTGTAGACCCGCCATACACCTCTCCCCCCTCACCGCCGATCCCCCTCCGGCAGCTCCACCCCGCAGTTGTCCATACAGCTCCGCAGCCACACCTTGCCGTTCAGGATCGCGTCCTGCTCCGCGCCGGCCTGCTCGGCGGTGATCTTCCCGTCCTGCGCGGCGCGCTCGGAGGCACGGATCGGCTCCAGCAGCTCGCTGTAGTAGCGCGCCTTCAGCTTCTGGAGCTCGGCCTCGCCGATGCACTGACCGGGCGGGCCCTCGGCGCTGGCGGCGGTACACTCTCCGGGGGTGGCGTTCGCGCACCCGCCGTTGGCGGCGTCCTCCCCGTAGAAGCAGCAGCAGGTGGCGGGCGCAGGCGGGGGCGTCGCGGGGGTGGTCGCCAAAGGAGCCGAGGGCGCGGGCGTCGAGGGCGCAGCGCCGCAGGCCAGGAGCAGCGGGAGGAGGAGCAGGGCCAGGGAGGGCGTGGATCTCATGCCTTCACTCTACCATCCCAGCCGCTTGTTCTCAGGGGTGCCCTCGGCGAATTCGTCGTTGGACGCCTTCGCCACCTCGCGCCAGGTCTGCTGGTCGTCTACGGCGCTGGCCTGGTCGGCGGACTGGTTGTTCAGCGCCACGTTGGCCATGGCGTAGGTGCGCCCGCTGTTCTGCCCCTCCATGACGCCGCCCTGGCTGGGATCCGCTTGGAAGGCGCCTTCCCCGGCGCCACCGTCGAAGGCGGGATCGTAGTAGAGGTAGGTGTCCCCCTGCCGCCCGTAGATGGTCATCCAGTGGTCGGTGGTCTGGTCGCGGTTGCCGTTGCGGTCGGTGTAGGAGGCGCCCACCACGACCGGGCGCCCGGCCTCCAGTTCGGCGTCGATGTAGGCGGCGCTCAGGCCGGTCGCCTGGGTGATCTGGTCGGCGCGCTGCTCGCCCAGCTCGCCGTTGGTCTTCACCTCTCGCCCGGCGTTGCGCCCCCGGTTGAAGGTGATCGGCGCGCCGTTGGCGTCAACCATGGCGTCCTCGTCGCTGGTGAACAGGGTCTGGAAGTGGCTGTCCTGCACGCCCGAGCCGGACAGCGGCGCGGCGCCCCCCTCGGCGGCCATGGCCTTCGCGGTGCGCAGGCAGGAGGCGCCGCCGGGGATGAACTTCACCGGATCCATCCCCAGGACGTCGTCGGGCACGCGCTCGGTCTTCTGCTCGCCGCCGTCGTAGTAGGTGATGGTGTCGCCGCGCTCCGCAACAGGCAGGCGCAGGTAGTCGTTGTAGGCGTCCGCGCGCGGGTTGTAGGCGCCGTAGATGCCATGGCCGCTCAGGATGGCCTGGTTGCTCTGGGCGGTCTCTGCGTCCAGGGCCGCGCCGTCGGCCCCATACCATGTGTTCTGCTCGTAGTGCGGGATCTCCAGCCGGATGTCCTCGCGGGTAGGGCAGGTCTCGGCGAGCTGCTCGGCCTCCTCGGGGTTCTCGCCCTCCCACCAGGCGACCACGCCAGCCCAGGCGTTGGAGATGGCCTCCCCGATCTGCTGCCAGAAGCCGGACTCCTCCTCGGCGGGCTGCTCGCAGACCTCCTCCTCGACCTCGGCGGGCTGCTCGGGAGGGGCGGGCTCCTCCTCCGTGGGGCAGGTGCCCATGCGCTCGCGCGCCACCCTCTCGGCCCGCTTCTGGTCCACCCAGGTCCGCAGGTCGGCAGCCAGGGCGGCCAGCTCGGGATCGGAGGCGCCGCGCTCGGCGAGCGTAGCCAGCCAGGCGTCGGTCTCCTCGGCGCTGGTGGTGCGGTAGACGTTCTTGAACTCCTCGGTAGCCGCCGCTGCCGCGCTGGGGGCCCCCTCGGGAGCGCTCTCGACGGCGGGCGCGTCCGTGGCGGGCGGGGCTGTGGTGGTGGGCTCGGGGGTGGTCTCGGTGGGCGGGGCCTCCTGAACCTCGGCGGTAGCCTCGATGCCGGCGTTCAGCTCGGCAGTGACGGCCTCGCCTGGTGCGGTCTCCGACTGGATGGCGGTGTCCACCTCGGCGGCGGCGCTCTCGACCTCGGCCATGCCGCTCGCGCCCTCGTCGCCCGTCGCACCCTGGCGCATGAGATCCTGTGCGTAGGCGTTGCCGCAGCCTCCCAGCTCCTGCAGGGCCAGGAGCTCGTCATCGGGCCCCTGGTCGGCGTCGTTGCTGCAGGTGCTGGGGGTCGGGCTGGGGCTTTGAGTCTGCGGGCGATAGCTCAGGTCCACGGGCACCTCAAGGGACAACGGAGAGCGTCGATCAGCGCACCGTGGATCATTTAGAGGCTCGCCCGTGGATGTCAAGCCGCTCAAGCGCCCAGGACGGCGTCTGTGGGCGTGCGAGCCACGGAGTTGACGTGTTATGCTCCCTTTTCGGAGACCCCATGCCCCGACATCTGCTCCTGCTCGCGCTGCTCGCCTGCACACCCACCACGTCTACCGATGGCGATGGAAACAACGGCGAGATCTCCACCGACCCTGATGACATGGCCCAGGAGATCGTGGACCTCCAGGCCCTGCTCGCGGACCTCCAGGCCGCCGCCCAGACCATGGAGGCGCGCCTCGCGGACGCCGAGGCCCAGCTCGCCGACGCCGATGTTCGCCTGAGCGCCGCCGAGGCCGCCGCCGAGACCTGCGCGACCGACATCGCCAATCTCCAGGAGGTCGATGGTCAGCTTGTCGCCGAGCTCGACACCCACGGCGAGCGCCTCAGCGCACTGGAGGCCGGAAGCGGAACGCCCATCTGGTCCCTCTCCGCCTCCTCCGCCACGGGCGGGCGCACCACGAGCTGGACCTCGCTGGGCACGGACCTTGATCTGACGATCACGCGCACCGACACGCTCATCGCGTGGTGCAATGCCCAGGAAGGCGGCGGGACCGGGATGCTGCGCGTGACCCTCACCAGCGCGGACGGGGGCTGGACGTCCTCGGGGACCTCGTCGGAGCCCGAGGAGTCTGGCTACGACTCGGAGTTGATCTTCGCCATGGCGACGTTCACGCCGCCGGCAGCGGGGGACTACGTGCTGTCGTGCGAGGGCAAGTCCAGCTACGGGTGGGAGCACTACGATGTGGTGGTGATGCAGGGGGCGGCGTCCATCGCCTCTGAGGACGATGAGCTCTGAGGCTCCTCCTCGGGGCGACGCAGGGAGGAGATGGGCCCCGCCGGATCCCGACGACTCAACAGCCGCTCGCCGTCCACCGAGGGGTCACCGGCGACGATGTTCCACCATACGGGTTGTCGCGAGGCCCGATGGAGAAAGGACGAGTAGGCGACCTGGGCACCGGCGACGAGGTGCATGCAGGCGCCCTCCAGGTAGTAGGTGCGGAGCGCGGTCTGGGCTGGATCGAAGATAGCGTAGACACGCTGGATGGCCTGCGCTGATGTCCATCGCGCGATGCTCCGTGCCAGCTCCTCGGCGGCGGCGGCTGACGTGAACACGAGGCCGCTTGCCTCGCATACGGCAGGATAGGAGGACGGCACCTGAAACGACGCCAGATCCCCCATCTCCATGGGGAGCGCATAGACCCGCCCAGCCCACTGGCGCATGATCAACCGGCAGACCGCGCTCGGCGTGTCGTCGCCATCTGCATACAGCAACATGGAGACCGAGTGCTGGTCGAAGCGACGATCAAGCTCATCATCCCAGCCGATGTATCGGCGCTCCAAGCGCTGACGGAAGAGAACGCGAGGCAGCTCGGTCTCGGTGCTGGGAAGGAGCTTGAGTGACCACTCTGGCATGGAGATCCCCCGACAATCGGCCTCGATATAACCAAGGGCGAGCGCGTCATCCTCCGTCTTCTCGATGCTGGCGCCCCAGCACCCGCTCCACATCGAACAGCCGCCCGTCGCCGACCACCAGGCTCGCCCCGCGCCGCCGGTCGGGCGCGCGGCAGGGCACATACCAGGGGCGGGTCATGCTGTGCCCGCTCAGGTCGGCTTTGCGGCCCAGACGCCGGTTCGCGGCGGCCCAGACGGGGCCATACTCGACGGGGCGCAGGGGGCGGCTGAGGAACACGACCAGGCGGTAGCTACCCTGCTCGGGCAGGGGGTGGCGGTGAGCCCAGGCGGTGTAGAGGACGTGCGCCTGACCGACCAGCGCGCGGCGCACCTCGGCCATCTCCGTGATGGAGATCTCGTTGAAGGGCAACACCAGGGCAGTGATCGCCAGCAGGTCGCGGCGGCAGCAGGGCGCCCCCGGCCGGAAGATCGCGGGCGCGAAGGTGGGCGCGAAGCGAAGATCCTTGCGCTCGCGGAAGCGGCGGCCGATGAGGTCCAACGCGAGGCCGTCAAAGGGCTCGGGCGCGCGGCTGTAGCCGTCGGAGAAGCGCGAGCCGTAGATGCGCAGCTCGCGCACGCGGACGTGGGCGGGCGCGGCCTCAGGCACGGCGCGCTCGGGGGCGGCGCGGCGCGGGCGCGGGCGCGGCGCTCAACCCCGCCTCCCGGCGCTCGCGCGCCTGGTGGATCGCGCGCTCGGCCAGCGCCTCCGCCAGCAAGTCCAGGGCGGAGTGATGCAGGTGATCGGCCTCGACGTCGGGCTCGGCGTGGATGACCAGGCGCAGCTCGTTCATGGGGACCTCGGGGTGTCCCCATGCGCGGAGCAAGTCACGATCCGTGTGCGATCATCCTTGTTGAACGCCGATGAGCGCGGAATCGGCCTCGCGACTCAAGCCCGCGCCTCCCGATCCTGGCGCTGCGCCGACCGATGACGCAACTCAAGCGCTCGCGTCTGCGCTCCCGACCCCCAGAGCCAGACCGATCCCGGCGCGCTGCCAACCGAATAGGGCGCGCTCGCCCCCTGAACCCGAGCCTTCGTGCAGGCTGACCGGCCCCCCGAGGACATCGACCAGGACGGGCTCCTCGAAAGAGCCGGATTCCCTCGGAGAGGATCCGCCCTTGACAGACGGACCCCCTGGCATTCTTTTTGCAAGCGTAGTTCGGGAGCGGTCCTCCCCGACAACCCGCAGGAGTCCTCGATGAAGAAGGTCGTCACTTATGCCCGCGTCTCGACGCACGAGCAGGCGCTCCGGGACCTGTCCATCCCGGCTCAGCGCAAGGCCATGGCGCGCGAGGTCTCCAGCAAGGGGGCGGAGATCCTGGCGGAGTTCGTTGATGAGGGCGAGAGCGCCTACCACTCCGCCGACAAGCGCGACGGCTTCCAGGACATGGTCCGCTACGCCTGCGCCAACGGCGTCGACACCGTGCTGGTCCACAAGTATGACCGCTTCAGCCGCTGGAAGGAGGAATCGACGCTTTACAAGAGCCTTCTCCGGCGCGCGGGCGTGTCGGTCATCAGCGTCTGCGAGCCCCTGGACCCGGAGACCCCGATCGGCGTCTTGCAGGAGTGCCTCATCGAAGGGGTGGCGCAGTTCCAGTCGATGAACCTCGCCTTGGAGACGATGAAAGGGATGCGGGAGAACGCGGAGCGAGGGCACTTCAACGGGGGGAAGGTGCCGTTCGGCTACCGGGTCGAGCACGCCTCGGAGATCCCAGGACAGGTGCGGGGCAAGCTGGTGCTGGGGCCGGACGAGGAGGTCAACCTCGTGCGCGAGATCTTCGAGATGAGCGTCTCTCTGGGCATGGGCTTCAAGGCCATCGCCAACCGCCTGAACGAGCGCGGCGTGCCCGCGCCGAACACCCCGCACTGGTCGGGCTCCTCTGTGGGCCACGTCCTCCACAACGCCGTCTACGCCGGGGACTCTGTGTGGTTCAAGTCCAAGAGGGTCGGGCGTGATGGACGGGCAACAACCCGGCCCGAGGAGCGCACGGTCGTCCGCGACACCCACCCGGCGATCATCGACCGGGCGACCTTCGAGAAGGTCAAGGTCCGCGCGCGGTCGCGCAGCTTCGAGGACCGGAAGTCGCGCGCCAAGCCCGTCGGCTATCTCCTGGCGCGCCTGATCCGCTGTGAGAGCTGTGGTGGCACCTTCTGTGGGCGCCGCATGAACCACAAGCTGAAGGACGAGCGGCGCAGCGTGACCTTCGCCTACTATTGCAGCAGCTACCTGAACAAGGGCAAGGCCGTATGCCCCAGCTTCCCCCTGTCCAAGACCTGGGCCGAGGGCGCCGTGCTCGACCTCATCCGGGCGAAGATCTGCGATCCCGCCTCACTGCGCGAGCTGGAGCGCCTGGTGGCCGAGCGCATCGAGGAGCGCCGCCGCCGCTACGGCCAGGACACAGGCGCCGTCACTCGGAAGATCGCCGAGACCCAGCGCCAGATCGACAACCTCTACAAGGCCGTGGGCATGGGCATGGACCCCACCGGCGCCATCCCGCTGATCAACGATCTGAAGGCGAAGAAGGCCGCCTTGGAGCAGGAGGCCGCCATCCTGGCCGAGGGCAACTACTACGCCGACGCCCTGAACGCGAACGTCGAGCTGCTGCGCCGCCTCTCCGAGACCTTCCGAGAGAGCTTCGACAGTCTGAGCTTCGAGGTCCGCCGCCAGATCCTGCTGCTGTTCGTGAAGGAGATCCGGCTGGTGGACCGCAAGGAGCTGCACGTCCACCTGCGCGTGCCCTTCAACAACCGGGGCCTCACGGCGATCCTGGACGGGGAAGGCCAGGACGCGAGCGCCGGAGACGACAACGCCGAGGGGGCCGGTGAATCACTGGCTACCTCGGCGTGTCGGTCAGGAACGAGATGGCTCCCCCCTCAAGATCGTCCCTGCCGTGACCGAATCCGCGCGCTGGCACACTGGAAGGACGTTCGGGTGCTCGAAGCACACCCAGGCTACGGCGTTCAGCGTCCACGGCCCTCCGACGACATCATCGCCGGCCCCGCGCGCACCCGCGACGGCGCCGTGACGGCTGGGCTGGCGGCAGCGGTCGCCCACCACCAGGAGGACCCGTGGTGGCAGCGCAGGGCGGTGCTCCGCGAGCGGCTGAACCAGGCGGCGGGCTGGAAGGCGTGGCTCGACGGCGAGGCGGGCCGGTCACAGGCCGACCTCGCCCGGCGCGAGCGCGTCAGCCGGGCGCGGGTCTGCCAGGTCATCCGACTCGTAGACCTCGCCCCCGAGATCAGGCGCGACCTCGACGTGCCCGGCTCGCCGGTGCCCACGGAGCGCGCGCTGTTCGCGCTGGCCAGCATGAGGGAGCCCGGCGCCCAGGTCGCGTGCTACCGCGAGATGGTGGTGGAGGCGCTGAGCGAGAAGACCCAGCCCTGCGCCAGAGCGCCCATCCCAAAACCGCGTATCCGAGGAGATGTGCGGCATCTGCTCGAACGTGCGCGCCGCTACCAGGCGCTGCTCGACTCGGGCGCCTGCCGCTCGCTCATCGCAATCGCCGAGCAGGAGGGCCTCACGCCCACGCGCGTCGGTCAGGTGCTGCTCCTGCTACACCTGCACCCCGAGATCCTGGCGCTGCTCGACCAGCCGGGCGAGCGGGCACCGCTGATCCGCTACCATGACCTGCTCCGAGTCGCCCGGATCCGGGACCAGCGGAAGCAGGTGCAGGCGTTCTACGGGTTGATCGTGGGGCAGGGGGTGGAGGCGAAGTGACCCGAAAAAAGCGACGGGGGAGACGAGCGGGCCCACTCGTCTCCCCCTGGTTATCACTTGCCGACCTCGCGGTCCTGCGCGATCGGACTAACTGCACGTCGCGAAAGCGGAGCCAAGGGGCTGCGTTTCGTCACATCCGCCGTCGAACATCTGCGTGTTGACGGCAATCGAAGCGATCTCGAAGCGCGAAGCGAGCTTAGACGAAGAAGGCTCCAACCTGCGCGATGCGGGCGAGCCAATTGGCCAGAGTGCGAGCGACTCCAGAGGAGTGCGTTAGGACGAGGTTGAGGATTGTGCTCAGTTTGGCCGTCAGGTCGACGGCGCTCTTGGCACGTTGCGAAACTCCACCCGTGGGCGCTTCGGCCTGCGGGCATGCTGCACCTGGTGTCCCCATTGGGTTGTGACAGAGACATGTTCCAGGCGGGCCGACGACGACGTTACCGTGTATCGTGACGGTCAACGAGACCGTTGAACCACTCACAGATAGTCCCCGAAGGACATCTGCTGCTACTCGGCCACCATCAGGAGTAGTGACCAGCGAGGGGGCGTCCCCTCGCAAGGGCGAACTAAACGGAACAGGAAGAACCTCTGCGTTCTGAGCCAGTTGCGCATCTCCTCTTGTACCTGGAGAAGCGGTCTTGAGCGAGGCGGGATTGCTGTTGCTCGTGGTCCTCTTGAACGCAGTCGAACCTTTCGTTCGTTGAGTTCGCCGGGACATGGCTTACTGCCCTTCCCGGCGAATCAACGGTGAGCGGGGAGACATGCCCCCGATGTGGGTTTCCATGACTTCCTTGTGACCCCTCAATGGTTGGATTGTTGCAGAACCTACGGCATCGTTCAACACGACATCCGTGCAGCTCAGCACATCGCCGACTGCTTACCACCACGTCTATGGGATGATGTAAAAGACCGTTCTCCGATGGTAACGGGACTAGTCCGCTCACGCCACCAGATACCTCACAGCTTTCCCAAAGCGCCCATTATGCCTCAGCAACCCGGCCTCGACCATCAGCTCCAGCACCCGCTGCGCCGTGCTCTCCGAGACCCCAGCCGCCACCAGGTCTCGCGGCGCGATCCCGTAGGGTCTACCCCGCGCGAGCTCCAGCGCGAGCGCGGCCTGTCGGTGCGGCAGCTCCACGACGACGCGCGGGGGCAGGCCAATGGGCTCGACCATCGGAGCTGGCACCGCGACCGTCAACGCAGTCCCCGGCAGCGTCGGCGCCCTGAGCGCGACGTGATCAATCAGCTCAGCGTCGATCCTGTGCCGTCTGGCCTTGATACCGGCCCGGATGGTGGTGGTCTCCAGCCCGCGGATGTTGTGGCGCCAGGGCCAGCGCCAGATCCAGTCCTCGGCGCAGGCCGTCAGCCTCAGCGGCTGGCGATCCTGCAACGACGGGTGATGCTTGACGACATGGCGCGCGATCAGCACGCCGTCGCGGCCGCGCTCGCGGAGCGGGGGCACGGTCACGGGGAAGCGGTTGAGCCGCGAGAGCAGGTCGTCCCGGAACTGGCGCTCGGCACAGCGTTCGTCCAGATCGAGGTTTGTGGCTGCGATGACGCGAACGTCGATGGGCTTCAGGTTGCGCTCGCCGATGGGACGGATCGCCCGGTCCTGGAGCACCTGCAGAAGGCGGCCCTGGTTCACAGGGGACAGGTCGCCGATCTCGTCGAGAAACAGCGTGCCGCCGTCGGCCGCCTCGAACAGGCCGACGTGCCGGCCGGTGGCGCCGGTGAAGGTGCCTGCGCGGTGGCCGAAGAGCACCGAGTCGGCCAGGCTCTCGACGATGGAGGGGCAGTTGACGGCGATGAACGCGCCCGTCCGACCGCTGGCCGCGTGGACGAATTTCGCGAGCTGGCTCTTGCCGGTGCCGACCTCGCCGAGCAGGAGCACGGTCTCGCGTGTGTGGGCCAGGTCGTCGAGATCGGTGATCAAAGTGCGAAATACGGGGCTCTGTCCAATCAGTCCGCAGCTCTCGGCGAGCGCCCTGGCATCTCCCGATCGTCGGCGTGGAACACGGCTCCTTCGCATCTGGTGACACCATTTGGTAGTTAGTTGCGTGGTTCTACTCGACCGCTGAGGGTGATGTTCCACGATACTAGAATCGGTTGAGATACGCGAGCGACAAGGACCAAATTATGTCCGCTTACGGACGCGCCGCGAGGGACGCGCCATCCTCGCCGCGCCCGTTGACCGCACCAGAGCACCGCGCGCAACTCGGCGAGCGACGCGAGCAGATGACCGCATCATCGAAAAGTGTTGGTTCATCGCGGATCGCGATCCACCGCCATCTTTTCCTTGCCTTCCCGATGGCAGTTATGTCAACTCTGAACACCGCTCTTTGAGCGTCCGGTGTCGGACGATCACCGCCGAGGATGTGCTTCCGACCTCGGTGGACTCCATGGAAGCCGAAGCGGGCGGGCCGGAGTGCCACCTCCGACCCACCCTGACGAAGGATGACCAGATGAACGAGAACATCCTCCGCTGTGATGATTGTAGCGCACCTCCGACGCCTTCGCGCGCCGGGTCCTTCCTGTGGTGCGCATGGCTGTCCACGATCAACCCCCCGATGGCGCTCGGCGCCAACGCCGCGCAGGCCGAAGAGAACCTGCGCGATCAGCTCGTCCGCTACTTCCGCGAGGAGGCCGAGACGCCGCCCACGAACCCCGAGGCGGCGGCCGAAGAGGAGCTTCAGCGCCAGAAGTCCGCCGGGCTGATCTGGGTCGTCGCCCCTGACGAGCGGCGCGCCTTCGAGATCTGGCGCCAGCTCAGCGCGCTGGTGGTCGAGGAGGCGCTCCGCGTCTGGCGGCGGGCCTTCCCGCTGCCGATGGACGAGGTGGATCCGCTGGCGACGGGGCTGCGTCGGCCCGGCGCGAGCGCGACGCGCGCGCCCTACATCGCCGGGGTGCGGACCCGCGGCGTGCGCGGCTACAGCCGGCGGCGCACGCTGGTCGGCCAGATCGTCGAGCACCTGCCGCGCCTGGACACAGGGAACCTGGAGACGTTGGCGCGGCATGCTGAGGCGATGGTGGGCGGGGTGTAGGTCCAGCTTGACGGGTCGGGCGTCGAGAGGCGCTCCGCCCGTCGGCCTTCATGCATAGGGTCCAAGATACCGCTGCCCGTCGAAGTGAACCATGTGGCTCGGCGCGTCCGCGAGCCACACCTCGGTCTCCCAGGAGATGTCGCCCAGGTAGCGGCCGAGCGCCTGGCGGCTCTCGAAGGCAGTAACGAACACGAGGCCCGCCGTGGCGCCCTTGAACAGCGCGCGCAGCTCCTCGACGCGCTTGGGATTCACCGGCCCGTGGCTGGTCACGGCCTCCACGAGCACGAGCCAGCCCCTGTCCTGCTGGTAGACCACGACATCGGGCATCTTGCCGTGGCTGTCCACGACCACGCCGAGCGCGGCGAGCTGGGGCTGATCGAAGACGGCCCACTTCTCGCCCGCGTCGCCGACGTACAGCACTGCCGCGCCAGGCGTGAAGCGAGGACAGAACTCCTCCAGGATGGCCTTGATCAGCGGATTCTGGCCACCGGGCGTCAGGCGGATCGTGCCCTCACCGGAGGGGAGCTGGACGGCGATCTTCTGCTGCTCACGCTCACCCGCGTAGCGCTCGCGCAGGCTCCCGACCTGGGCCAGGAAGCGCGCCAGGGCGGCATCCCAGGTCTTCGCGCCTACGGCGCGCACCAGCTCCAGCGCGGCGGGGCTCACCTGGTAACACCACTTCGGGCTGTTGACCGGGCGACCGGGCTTGTCCGGGTTCTCAACCGCCAGCCCAGCCGCGACGAACTGGTGCATGGTGAAGCGCCGCACCGTCTCGCGTGTGTTGGGCGCGTAGCCCTTGCCATAGGCGTCGCGAAAGAAGTCCATGAGCTGCGTGATCCCGCGCATCGGCGCGGTCGCCGAGGACCAGCTCGCCGTTGGGCGAAGGTCGAGGAGCCCGAGCAGGGTGAGCGCCGAGCGCTCGTTCTGCTGCTCGCGCGGGAGTCCGGCGGCGCGGAGCAGGGCGATGGCCTCGTCGATACGCTGCCTGCGAAGCGGCTCCAGGTCGAGATCAGGCATCGAGCAGCGCTCCCATGACGATCGCGTCGACGCGATCCGGGTGTCCGATCACGTCCGCGCCGGCCGAGCGCACGGCGTCGCCCAGCCGCTCCAGGATCGCGCGGCCAGGCAAGGGCAGGGCGCGGATCTCGGTCGCGCTGACCTGCGTGTTGCCGCTCTGGATGCGGAAGTAGTCGTCGATGAGCGTGCTCCCGAGCAGGGCGCCGAGCCCCCACGCCAGGCGCGGATCCAGGTCGCCGCCGGGGCGATGGATGAAGTTCAGGTGGTTCTCCAGTCCGAGCGACGCGCCGGGGAGCCTGCCCTGGTCGAGCACCGCCACGGTCAGCCGCCGCGCCTCCTCCTTCGCCGAGAAGCGCCGCATGAGGACATAGGTGCGGTTCGGGACCAGCAGCTTGTCTCCCGCGTCCAGGCGGATGTGCTCGGTCTTGCGGAACCCGGCTCCGAGCGGCCAGCGCACCTCTCCGGCGCGGACGTGCTGCATCCAGAGCAGGGGCGCCGTATCCACGTCCGCGTCGCGCCGCATGGCGTCAGTGCGGAAGGGCACGACCGGCCCTGTCGAGATGTCCAGGCCGAGGGTGGACAGACGCGCCGGCCACGCCTGGACCGTGCGCATGGTCGCCGCGTCCTCGGGGCCGGCAGGCAGGTAGAGCACGCCAGCCGGATCGCGCGGGAGAAACACCAGCTCGCGCGGCGCCTCGAAGCTGCGCCGCTGGTCGAGGTCCGACACGCCGGCCGAACTGCTGATCTCGATAGTCGCGCCGGGCGCCCCGCCCTTGCGGTAGGCGACGATGATGTTCTCCTGCAGCACCTCATCGTCGCTGAAGGCGTCGCGCCGCGAGTCGAACAGGTGGACCGACTCCAGCGCCATGCCCGCGTGAAAGCGGCGGCGGAAGCGCTGGTAGTAGTAGCCCGAGGCGAAGCTGCGCGGCACGATGAACAGGAGCTGGCCGCCGGGGCGCAGGACGTGGGCGGCCACCTCCATGAAGCGCGCGTAGGCGTTCGGCGCGTCCCCGCCGCGCACCTCGGTCGGCGACATCTTGAAGTACGGCGGGTTCGCGATCACCACGTCGAAGGCCGGCAAGGGCGCGACGCCGATGCGCGGCTGGTGCAGGTCAAGGAAGTCCTCGCCGCGAACCTGGGGCTGAAAGGCCGAGCCGAGCTGGAGCCCGGCGACCGCCATCGACCGCTGCAGAAGCGCGCGCGTCTCGGGCTCGGCCTCGACCGCGACCAGCCGCACCGAGCCCGCGCCCGCAGCCAGCGCCACACGAGCTACCGCCGCGCCGAGGATGCCCAAGCCCGCGCCCGGGTCGAGCACCGTCAGGTGCTGGCCCGGCGTGATGCGCACCTTCGAGGCCATGAAGGCGGCGATCTCGGGGGGGGTGAAATACTGGCCCCACGAGGACTTGTGGTCGTCCGTCGTCGCGGTGCGCCGGGCGTCGGAGAGGGCGGTGATGGTGGGGAGGAGGTCGGGGTGCATGGGCGGTGGTAGGAGTGAGGAAGGGCAGTAGCCATGTCGTTAACAGGCATCGTTGAACCACGCCATTGCCATTGGCCGGCCTACCTGATAGTGCGAGGACCATCGAGTGTAACCCAGGTCCAGCAACACCACGAACAAGGGATGACACACCCACATGCCGAACGCATACGTGGCAGGCCCTGTGGCAATTGCGCGTATGATTGACCTGCATGCGGCCACCACGAGGTGGAATCGACCATGAGCATACGCGCCGATGAAAGACTGTACGCGTTTCGATACGTGGCAGAGTGGTTTGAGCGAAACCCACCGGTACCTGGCGAGATGGACCTATGGATGATTGAGCGGCATTTGGAAGCACCCACGGCCGAGGCGATACTGGCATGCCTATTGTTGCTCAGCAGACAAACCGAAGAGGGCTTAACGGCTCACTTCCAGCGAATCACGGTAGTCGCGCCTCCAAGTTGGAATTGGGATTCAACACATCAGGCGGTATGCGAGGTGCTGTTGGAGATAGGAAGGGGTGCCGAGCGTGCAGCCATTGAGCGCTGGGTTGCTGGTCAGATTGTACCGTTTATAGCCACAACATTGCAGAGTGATGAGGTTGAATTGGTGCTTCGAAGTGCAGCAAGTGGAGATGCTGTTGTCGTTATCCGGGGTGCGGCGTGGGAGCCACGTACAGTGATTCCGGAACCAGGGACCCCGGTCATGCATCGGTCTCCAACAGGGCAGGTCATCTTTAGTAGTTACGAAGGCCAATGGATTGCACGGGTTGAGTACCTTGCGAACGGGCTTCGTGCCGTGGGAAACAATTGCTATGTACTCGTTCTCGTTGACCAAGTTCCAGAGGAAGGCGGCCAAGTGGGAGCAAGGCTTCTTCCCCTGTTTGATGGGGTAAACACCGTCGCCAGGAATCTCAGGCACTCGCTTCCAGAAAATCAAGTGCAGGAATGGACGGATGTTGTAAGGTTGGGTCGAACAGATCTATTCGAGGAAAGTCTATCATCGTACATCGGCGACGACGACATTAGGGCTCAAATTCGGATGCAAATCTACCCACGGGCAGGCTATCACCAATTGGCATGGAAGGCTATAGAGCCGTACGTTCAAACGTGGTTAGTTGATCCCTATCCTCCGTTCTTGTTATCTGTGGCGCGGGTTGCAATGAATGCCACGCACGTAAAGGTCGCGCGGCAAGTTGTTCGAGTGGCGCTTGAAAATGCCGATGACGATGCGCATCTGCTTAGAATTGCGCATCAACTTGCCGAAAATCTAGCTGATACAAACCTAATGACATTGGCAATGGCGCGTCTATTGAGTCGATACCCCGAGGCGCCATATACGAGACATCTCCGATTCCATGCTGCGCTAGAGGGCGAGCAATGGGGTGAGGTGCTGAATATAGCTGAACGGTCAGAACTCGAGTACGATGATCGCCAGTTCGTGAACGCAGCCGTGGCACGAAGTAAACTAGAGACCGGCCAACTCTCTGAGACGGAATATTGGACTTCCATATCTGAGCAGGCACCATCGTTCCGAGATAGTGCTGCAAGAGTGCTTTGTTGGTGTGCCTTGGAGCGGCGCGAAATCAACATAGCATATGACATAATCTCGACCAAGACGGAATCAATATCAGAAGATCGGGCACGGGCTCTTATCGATATCATTGATAAGGCGATGCTGGCGGAAGACACTCCTCCCGAGTTGCTGGAGACGTTAGTTCATGATCTAATCGCTCAGGTTTCACGCTTTCCCGGTAGCGGCGATCTCCGTGTCCGGGCAACCAAGGTCCTCGACCCCGCGCGCGTCGGACATATTGGACAAGCTATGACTCTTCTGATTCCATTTACAACTCCTCCCCCCCTTGAGGCACTTCCCAAGGCCAATGACATAGCGCCTCCACATGTTGCATCCGATATCGAGGCAAGTGACGACGACTTAATGCGATTCATGAATGCATACGCCACCGAAGGGAACGTCAGTGGACTATTGGTGCCTTCGCGGATTCCCAGACAGCTTCTCGATAAGCCGCCTCGTGCCCTAGCTGATAGAGCAATCGTAATGCTACAAAACATGGTTGCAAACTTCATCAGTGGGCCGGACGACATCCGACCGATCTTGATTCTGCTCCGAGTTACGATGGATTTGGTAGTCACCTCCCATGAAGACCCGCAGGAAGGGGCATTGGAGGTACTGGAAGCTACCCTTCTAGTGGCGCAGGGGTTTGCGGTTGCAGGTCTTTTCCAGGAGGCGAGAAACCTGGCTGAGCATATTCTGAGAAGCGCTATGGGTGCTTCGATTCTTACTCGCATCCGTGCATGGCTCGGCTTCAGCGATATCTATTTGCGATGTCACTCTCTCCATGAGGCGCTTGTCGGACTGTCATGCCTGCACTCCCTACTTCAGTTCGAGGGTCTCAAAAGCCTTCGCGCACGCGACGCATTCGACATTTGTCATCTTAGGATTCGAGCATTTCGAGAAATTGGGGCATTAGGTAATGCCCTTGACGAGGTGAGTCAGTGTATTGCTATTCTCCCCGATCCCAGCTCGGAGGCGTCGCGCATGCAATGGCTTGCCGTTCTGGTTAGAGCACAGTTGCTTATGTCTAATGTGTCTTCGTTTGAGAGTCATGACGCCCTGGGGCTGGCGTTTGCGGAGTTGATAGGCGAGACAACGGACGAAATCGAGCGTCAGTTTAGTATGGGAGAAACACTAACGGTACCGCTTCATATGCATGCACAATTGATACGGTTTGCGAAGATATTTGCCATTGGCTTGCCTGTTAAAGCTGTTGGTGCGTTTGAGCGGGCACTCGCAGTATTACCAGGAGATGTCGCAGGTAGGATTCGGCAACTTGCGGCAGAGAAGGTCGGAGTTGATGACTTGCTTAAGCGGGCTCGGATAGCCTCCAGAGCATTCTATGCTGAGGACCTGGTTTCGGATATGGTCGAGTTTCGACTTCTGGCTAGTGGAGTGCTCAGACATGCGGTGGAGAACAATCAGCCTGTTGAGGCCATAACGACCATTGAGTTGCTGACAGACCTTGCTATTCGGCGAACAAGTGGCGTTGAGTCTGAGGCCGAGGAGTTTGACGTCGTGCTCAAGATACTTCAGGGGTACGAGGCCCAGGCCGTCAGAGGCGAAGCAGTGGAGAAGGTGCCCGAGAAGCTGGTCGATTTACGTCGTGAAAGTGGATCCGCGGCACTTGATATGTTGTCTTCGCCGGATCAGACCCTTGATATGATGGAACAGCTTGTGTCTGCTGGCATGGAGGTCAATTGGCTCGGTGTGATTGGTGAATCTGTAGCCTGGGTACATGCAGTTGCCGGCGAGCCATTGTCGGCGCAGGTGTTGCCTAACGAGTTGTTCAGCATGTCTGCGGTTCGTAGATGGCGGATTGGTTATCCGGTCGGATATCGCGACATGGATCCCACGGATCCAGATGGGCTTGTAGCGATGGAAGGAACCATGTCAGGAATCGGGCTTCCCGATCGCCCAATGGACGGTTGTACGGGCTCAGTCTTTGTCATGGAATCGCGCATCGCCGATGTTCCGGCGCAGCTTGTGCTTCGTGATGGGCAAATCGGTGCCGACCACGGCCCAATCGCCGTTGTTCCTTCGCTATCGTGGCTCAGGTCGAGTGCGACTGGAGCTCGTGTTGAACGAGGTGAGCGCTGGGCTTGGCTGCTACCCTCAGATACCTTCGGCACGGAGACGGATGCACGCAATGACGCGCTCTCAATACTGGCAGATAGAATTCCTCAGGTCGTAGAACCGTATGGATTCAAGCTGGATGGTGTGCCATTCTCAAAGGGCAAATTGACCGAAGTTGCTATGGTTGTTGGGCACGGCCATGTGGATTCGGACTCTCACTTCTTGGCTACGGTACGGGATGGTGCCGGCAACGCTTATCGGCCGACTGATCTGGCGCGCAGGATTGCTCCGGCAGCTCTTGTATTGCTGCTCGTCTGTAGTGCTGGAAGGCTTGACTCGGTTCACGGCACCCTTCAGACGGTAGGACTGTCCAGGGATCTAGTGGATAGGGGTGTTAGGGCGGTGGTTGCAAGCCGATGGCCTATTGATGCTGTAGTGGTCGGATATTGGGTTGAGGCGTTCTTGCCTGGCTGGGAATCTGGGCAGTCGCTCTTAGAAGCTGTTCATAGGGCCAACCAAGCAGTCCGGCACCTATATAGCCATCCTCGGGATTGGGCTTCCATGACCGTATATGGTGATCCGCTTCTCAGCTTGGTCGGATTGGAACGTGGGTAAGCAACGGCACCGTTGCCGCGAGTGAGGTGTGTTGAAACTCGCGGTGCTGAGTCGGCTACGTGCTCACCTCGACTCCAACTTCCCCAAATCCTGTAATCGGGAGGCCGGCCTTGAACCCCGGCCGTAGCTTCACCCACACGATCTTCACTCTGCTCCTCCGGTCCATCCCCACCCCGTCCGTCGGCCCCGCGACCAGCGCATCGCCCAGCCGCTCGGCCAGCCAGGCGCCGGCCTGGGCGGGCACGGTGAGCTTGAGCAGCCCGCGCTCGTTGAAGAAGCCCAGCTCGCCGAGCGCGCCCAGCGGCACGGCGGCGCCCTCGCCGACGGGCAGGCGCAGGGGGTAGACCTCGACGCCGGGCGTGCCGGCCGCCGCGCGCCGGGTCCTCGGCCCGGTCATGAGGCTGGACAGGACGCGCTCCACGGGCTGGCCGATGAGCTTCTCCAGCGGGTCGAAGCTGAACGGCCCGTAGTCCATGCGGGTCACGGGCAGGAGCAGCAGGAAGCGCAGGTCGGCAGGTTGGAACGGGACGCGGGGCTGGGGCTGGGGATGCATGGGGTCCTCGGCTGGATGAGGGGGAGCGGGGCGCGCGCGGCGGCGCCATCGGGGAGCGCCGCCGCGCTGGGGCTCACGACTGAGGCGCGGCCGTCTGGTCGGCGGGCTCGTCGCTGGGGGCCTCGTCGTCGCCCTCGTCGCCGAGCACGTCGTCCACGGCCTCGGCCAGCTCGTCGGCGATCTCTTCGAGCGCGTTGCGGGTCTCGCGCAGCACGCGGCCGTTGTGGGCCTGGGCCTGGAGGTTCAGGTACAGCAGGTGCGCGATGGTGAAGCTGCGCTCGGCGTCGGTGAGCAGGCTCCAGTCGGCAATGGAGCTGGAGAGGTCCTTGGTGTTGTCGCGGTCGAAGGGCTCCTTGTAGAAGGTGTCGGCCTGGTCGAGGTAGCGTGGGGTGCGCGGGCGGTCGTTGTCGGGCATGGTGTCTCCTGTCGGGTGAATCAGGCGTTGTTGGCGGTGGCTTCGCGGAAGGCGCGGGCGCGCTGGGCGGCCTCTTTGAGCATCCCGGCGAGCGACTTGACGTGCTCCGGGTCGGTGATGAGGGCGCGCACGTCGGGGTCGGTGAGCGCGCCCATCAACTCGGGGTTCTGGCTGACGGACCCAAGCACGTCGGCCAGCTCGGGCGGCACGCCCTTCGAGGTGAAGACGGCGCGGGTGGCCTCGCCGAGCTGCTTGAGCGCGTCGCGCGCCAGCGTGGTGCGGGCGTCGCTGTCGCGCTGCTGGCTGACCTGGGCCTGCTCGGCGCGCACGGACTCGGCGCGGCCCTCCAGGATGCTGGCGACGAGCTGGTCGACCTGGTCGCGGCTGTCGGAGAGCTGGCGCTGAAGCTGGCCGATGGTGTGGCTGGTGACGCCGTGGAGCTGCTGCGTGGTGCCGAGGACCAGGTGCGCCCAGTGGGTGTAGAGCTCGGCCAGCACGCGGGCCTCGTTCACGGTCATGTCGTCGCGGATGCCCTCCGTGTTGACCTTCGGCAGGCGGGCGTTGGGCAGGGTCGGCACGAGATCGACGGCGGCGGCGGCGGTGTTGTGACAGGTGATGGACACCGAGGTCTGCACGCGCTGGCCCTTGTGGGTGAGGAGGCGCACGCGGAATCGGTGCGTCGCCTCTTCGCCCATGTTCGCGACGACGCTCTCGCGCACCCAGCGCACGGCGGCCTCGACCAGCTCGCGGCGGGGCACGCGGGAGACGGGCGCGTCGGGGCCGGGGGGCTCCTCGCCGCGCTCGGCGGCCCGCCGCTCAGCCAGGTGGCGGCCGACGCTCTCCTCGTCGAGGTCGAAGCGGCCGATGCACTCCTCCGCGTCGCGGGACGCGCGGTCCCAGAGGGTCAGGTAGGAGGTCTGGGCGAGGCTCTGCGCGAGCGTCTTGCGCACGTTGTCCAAGCCCACGAGATCGTAGGGATCGTTCTGCACGGGGCACCTCTCGGGTGGGTAGGGAGACGATGCCACCGGGCCGCGTGGGTCACAAGACCGGGCTGGACAGGTCAAGGGAGGGCGAATCCGCTGCCCTCGGCGTTCAACGCCGTGGGACGGCGCGTGGAGAGATTCTTCAGAATTTCTACCCCTTAGGTTGGACCTGGGCCGCTCGATCCGTGGCTCGGACGGGGCCGGCGGGCGATCTCGGGGGCAGGGGGGAGAGCGCCAGGAGTCTGGTGAGATCGCCTGCAATTTCCACTCCCGTGGCCTGGGGAAGCGGGCTGACAGCGTGGGTAGAATTCGCCAATTCCAGGCGTATCGGCTCCGTGAACGGCGCTGCGTCGCCATCCCGCTGGGTGGGGAGATGGAGACGGCGAGATCACGGGCCTTTAACCTATGTTCGGCGGCGATCCGTCGTCTCGTTGCGATCAAATCTGTCGAGTCGTGCCGTGGGCAACGGAAACTGTGTCGGATGTCCCGCGTCAAGCACAGGGTTCACGAGCGTTGGAGCGTCAACGGGCGAGCCGGATCCTGGCCTGCGCAAGCCGAGGATCGGCGGGCGCGCCGCTGCCCCGTCGCTCGGGGAGAGCACGAGGCCGGGACATCCTCGGCGCGCGAAGCCGGCGTGATCAAACACGGTCCAGACGAGCGGACAGGGGGCAAAGCGCCGGTACGGCCTGTCAAACGGCGGGTTTCGCGCGCTTCACTGTGAGTCGCCATCGACCAAAAACGACCGATTAGCGCCTGATCTCGCCCGTCGATTCGCTGCCACGCAATCCGGGTCAGCGTCAGAGCGCCCAGCGTGGGCCAGCAGCCGACGCTCTCGCCGCACAGCTCCGGCTCCGCGTGCGTCCTGCGCCTCGGCTGCCCACCCGCGCACCTGGCCGCGCATCGAATGCCCGGCCATGGAGCGCGCTACCCCCTGAGTCCGCGCGCCCGTCGGGACAGCGGGGCAGCTTCGAGACGGAGGGTTCTACCTCGATGCCCAGCGCCAGCATACCCGTCCGACCGCTCCCCCTGAGCGCCGGATCCGCCCGCGATCACTTTTCTTGGCCTGCGTATCGTCCACGCCCCCCGTGCTCTCTCGCCCGTCGGACATGTCGAATGGGGAGAGTGGGTACAGCGAAAGGCGTTGGCTGCCCGGATCAGCGTGGCGTAGCTTCGGGATGTCGCCGGACACGTCCCGGCGCGACCAACCCTACAACCAGGGGTTTCCCATGGCCAGTTCGAAGAAGACGCCGCTCCAGGTCGCAATGGACGGCGGCGATGTGTCCGAGAAGCAGGCGCAGAGCGCGCTCGGCGACGCGGTCAGCAAGATCGCCAGCCTGACGCGCAAGAACAACATCACCAAGGAGCAGATGGAGGAGACCGGCGAGCAGGTCGTCAACACGGGGCTCACCCAGGGCAGCCTGTTCCTGTCTTCGCTCGCCGAGGGCTACTTCGGCCCGGAGAAGATGAAGGTCGGCGGCGTCGACCTGCGCGCCGGGCTGGGCGTGGCCGCCACGGGCTACGGGCTCTACCAGACGATCACGGGCGAGGAGGGCGGCGCCGGCTACCTCGCGGCGGGCAACGGCGTCTTCGGATCCTGGCTGGCCACCGTGGGCCGCGACGCCGGCCAGGCGCTGGCCGAGAAGCGCAACAAGGGCAAGGAGGGCGCCGCTTCCGCCAGCGCGCCAGGCGCCGCGACGCAGCCGAACACCGTCACGCCGCCGGCCGAGCCCGCGCCCAGCACCGGGGACGAGGGCCTGCTGCCCGAGCCCCGCGTCCACCGCGCGCGCGCCCTGCCCGCCGCGCAGCCCGAGCCCGCCACCAGCGGCCCGGTGCGAGAGATTCTGCTCACCCCGCGCGCCGAGGGCGGGCGTCCCCGCGCGCCGCAGCGTGGTGGGCGCGGCGGCGGTGAGGACGGCGACCGTCAGAACAACCGATTCATCCGGGCAGCCGTGCTGTCCGACCACGATGACTGAGAGGAGGTGAACCACAGCGCTACGGCACGATCGACGCAACACAACACACCGATGGAGCTTGAGATGGGAAAGCTGGAAGACCTGGGATACATGAGGGTCAAACGGAACCCGCGCACCGGCGAGCTGCTGGTCGACACCGACAGCAACCGGCGCTCGGACTTCTCCGGCGATGACGACGATCTCGGCGACGACGATGACGTCGGCGACGAGGACGACGACGACGACCTGGAGGGGGACGACGACGACGTGGGCGACGACGAGGAGCTGGGCGCCGATGACGGAGACGACATCGGCGCACGGCGTCGGCGTCGGCGTCGGCGCGGGAAGATCAGCCGGAAGGAGGCGCGGACGCTCGGTCTGCGCGGGAGGCGCAAGATGAAGTGGGCAGGCACCGCCGTCGGCGGCTCGGACACGCTCACCGCGGCCGGGACCGCTACCGTGCGGATCCGTCTGCAGCACCACTTCAAGGCGGAGGACGTCACGTTCGCGGGCAGCCCCACGTCCGCGAAGGTGACCAGCATCAGCTTCGGAGACCGCCCTGTCTGGTCCAACCCGGACGGGATCTCGGTCGAGGTGTTCGGTGCGACCTCCACCATGCGCAACATCCTGCGCGGCCAGGCTATCCGCGCCGGCCTCGACATCATCGTCAACGGGACGCTGGACGCGGCGGGGACCTTCTCGGTGACCATCACCGGGAAGAAGCCCGCCAACAGCGCCTGCTAATCGTAAACGGCTGATCCCTGGACTTTGGAGGAGCTATGCCACGGTGTCGCACAGACCTCAGCGTTCGTTCGGACTCGGTCACGCTCCCGGCGTGGGACGGATCCGCGAAACACAAGGCTGTGCTGGCCGCGGACGCCTCCGAGGCGACCTGGCGGATCGTGGAGGCGTTCAGCGTAGACAGCCTGCCTTTCGAGCTGATCCTCTCCTGGTCCGCTGGAGCGGGCGCGGGCGTCAAGGCGAAGATCACGGCGTGTCGCAGCGTCCGTGTCTGCGTCTTCGCCCGCGCCCTCCAGGTCACCGCCGCGAACCTCGCGGACAGCAGCAACCGGGTCTCTGTGACCGTCGCCGACGGCTTCTCGGTCACGCACAACCAGCACGAGGCCATTGGGGAGATCCCCAACTCGGAGGGCGATGTGGAGATCCCTCCCTTCGCCCTCCGCTTCCGCTTCGAGATCTCGGATCCCAGCTTCTTCGCCACCACCGAGATCCGCATCTACGACGGTGCCGGCACCCTCCGCAGCCTGTTCATGGCCGACACGCAGCCCGATGGCGGCGTGCCGCTCGGGGGCGCGGGCCGGCTGACCATCACCAACGCGCCCGCTTCCTCAACCCCCTACCGCGTGGTCTTCGAGCTCGCGCTGTGAGGCATCCATGAGCATCTACCGACATACCAAGACCCTGCTCAGCGTCACCACCGCCACGGACCAGAACCAGAACGGCACGATCTACGCGATCATCCCGCGCCCAGGCGATGGCGTGAGCGAGGCGGATCAGCGATTCCGCGTCTTCTTCGACGGCGTGATGACGGGCGGCGCGACTTCGCCGACGGTCGACATGCGTCTTGTCACGAGCCACGACAAGACCAACTGGATCGTCGCGGCCTCGATGACGCAGCTCGTGGGCGGCGGCCCGGAGCGGCATGAGTTCGTCGAGGTCGTAGCGCTCGGCCCCTACGTTCGCGTGATCACCATCGTGAACGGGGGCACGAAGCCGACCCACACGGCCGTCGCCGTGCTGGCCAGCAACAGCTCTTTCGACATCAAGGAGCCCTGATGCGCATCGCCATCCTGCTCAGCTTCAACGAGCAGGCCGCCGTGCGTCTGCTCAACCACCTGGCGCGTGAGAACGCGATCATCCTGGGCGCGCACGAGGATCTGCCGCTGCTCTACGACTCGGGCGTGGTCTACCGCCGCGAGATCGACGAGACGTGGTGCGACTTCATCGCGCTGCTGGTGCAGGGACATGAAGACTGCGACGGCCTGGCGGCGGCGCGGGCCGGCGAGCTGCTGGCGCGCGGGGCGAAGGCGCTGCGTCGGGGAGAGCCGGGCTTCGAGGAGGCCCGCTCCCTGGGGCTCAAGAGCATCAAAGCCGAGGTCATGCTTCGCACTCGCACGCCGCCAGGCGAGGCTGGCCTGTACCACTGCGTCGTCCGGTACTGGGTGCGCGGCAAGGAGCACCGGGACGATCCGAGCGCCCGACTCGGCATGAACGGGACCATCGACCCGGCGGTCCAGCGCCGCTGGGCCGCGCTTCAGATCGACCGAACCACCTGGAGGACTGGCTGATGGCACTCATCAAGGCTCGACCCCTCTCCGAGTACACCGAGGGGGAACAGGACTTCGCGGGTCGGGCGGCCCGCCGTGCCCGCCGCCGCTACCGCAAGGCCCGGCGCGCCGAGCGCGACCGTGACAAGGCTCGCGAGCTGCGCCAGAAGGCCAGCTCGCTGGAGCGGGGCGGCAAGCGGGGGAAGAAGCGCAAGAAGAAGGCCGGTCGCGAGGAGGCGCCCGAGCCGGCTGCTGGGCCGCGCCGTTTCCCGGGCGGGTTCCCGGGCCGAGGGCCGCTCTCGCGTGGACGCGGCGATGGCGACGAGCCCGAGGGGGCCGAGCCCGAGCCGATGGAAGCCGAGGACGAGCTCGACCCCGAGGAGGTCTTCCCCGAGGACGAAGGCGAGGAGGAGCTGGGTCGTGGGCCAGGCCGGGCGCGGACCTGGGGACCGCTGGTGGGGCTGGGGCGCAACCTGCGCGTGCAGGCGGCGGTGGGGCATCGCGCCGCGATCATCGCGCTGCGACCGGGCCTGTTCCTGGTCGCGGAGATCTCCGAGGAGACGACGCGGACGCAGATCGGCCTGGCGCCCATCCTGGCGCCGCTGCTGCTGCGCTCGGCGGGCAAGGCCCTGCTGCGTCGTCCCAGCGACCCGCCCGCCGATCCCAATGCGGCGAGCCCCGCCAGCACAGCGCTGGTCCGGCAGACCGGGCCGGTCGCGACGCCAGCCGCGAACCTGGGCTGGGCGGACGCGGACGACGTGGCGGCGGCGCTCGGCTGCGATCTGTGCGACCCGGCCGACCGCCGGGGCCGGCGTTGAGCAGGCTTTCGACATCATCGCGAGGGAGGTCTCATGGCGACCTGGGACGAAGTCAAAGCCGCGTGGGGACAGAGCTGGACCGCGCTCTACGACGACGCCATGCGCGATCTGGCGCCGTTGCTGCAAGCGGACGTGTCCAGCTATATCGGTCGAATCGAGGGCGCCGTCAACGGGCTGCTCAACGCTCGTACCGGGCTGGACCGGGCGCGCTCGAAGCTCAACCTGCTCGGTGAGGCGCCTGAAGATGCGGTGCTCCGCGAGCGCTACGAGATCATGGAGCATCGCTACACCATCGTCGCGGCCGGCATCTACACTGACGCGACGCCGCAGACGGCGCAGCTCGGCGTGGTGCCGCTGGTGGCCATCGCCGGGCTGCTGCTGGGCGTGGCCGCCTGCGCCTGGGCCGTCGCCGCCTGGGAGTATTTCGCCAACTTGCGCGATCAGACGAAGCTGCTCAACGATGACCTGGACGCGCGGGTCTGGGCGATGAAGAACAACGCGAAGCTGCCCGAGACCAGTCTGCAACAGCTCCCTGGTGGTACGGCGCCCAATAAGCCGCCCGACGACGATGGCTCGCTGCTCGGCTGGCTGCTGCTCGGCGGCCTCGCGCTCACGGCGGCGGCGCTCGCGCTGCCCGCGCTCACGAAGAAGGGGTGAACCATGTCCGCTGCCCAGAACCACCGATTCCGGCTGCACGTCGTCGGGGGCGCCGAGCAGGTGCCCCGGCTGCTCACCGCCTACGGACGCGCCTGCGAGGGAGAGGTCGCGCTGGCGCTGCGCCCGCGCGAGGGGCGTGGGCTGCTGGTGCTGGTCACCGGCGGCAAAGGCGCGGTCTGGGAGGCGAGCAGCGTGGCGGACTCGCCGCGTCGGCCCGAGGGCGCCCACCCGCTCTCGCGCGTGCTCGCCCAGGTCAGCGCCGAGCGTGACGAGTCCACCCTGACGGCGCCAGGACCCGTCACCCTGCGCGGCGAGTGGTCGGGCGAGCTCGTCTGCGACGACGGGCAGCCGGTGATCGCGCTGCGTCGAAAGCTCGCGACCTACGGCGTGCTGATCGTCCAGAGCGAGGGCGCGCGCGGCTGGCGCTGGGTGTTCCAGCGCAGTCAGCAGTGGTTCGCGGACATGAAGGCCATGGATCGGGGCGGCTACCCGACGCTGAGCGCCGCCGTGGACGCGGGGCTCGGCGCCGCGCTGAACCTCGTCGCGTCCGCCTGCCAGGTGCGGGACACGTCGAGACGCGCCGCCATGGACACCACCTACGCCGAGAAGCACCCACTCAAGACCAGGAAGCCCGGCAAGGACCCGACCCAACGTTTCCAACCGAAGGAGCCGAAGCCGGCGAAGGAGCCGAAGCCGGCGAAGGAGCCGAAGGCCGAGAAGCCGAGGCGAGAGCCCAGAGCCGCCCCCGCGCCGCTGCACGCCCCCGTGACCCTTCCGCCCGTGCCCGCGAGCGCCGACGAGCTGAAGCGCCTGGTCGGCGAGGTCAAGGCCGAGGCCGACGCGCTCCAAGACATCCGCTCCCGAAGCTGGGCCGCCGAGAACCGGAACATCCCCGACAAGCTCTCGGCCTGGTTCAAGCGGTACAAGCTGACCGACCTCGCCAGCGAGCTGGACCAGATGCTGTTCGAGCTGCGCACCGGCACGCCGCGCGACGTGGGGCGCGACATCGCGGGCTTCATCGCGCGCGTCGAGGGCTCCGGGCTGCCCAAGGCCGTGATCGACGAGGCGCGCGAGAAGCTGCTCGCCGTGCAGCGCGCCGCCGAGAGCGAGCCCATGCCCGTCGAGCGCGCCCGGAGGCTCATCCGTTACGCCATGCGAATGATCGACTCGAAGCTCTGCCAAGGCGCCGAGCGCGATCAGGCGGTCGAGGCGCTGCAGAAGGCCGTCGGCATCTACGAGAGCGCTCGCGAGAAGCTGCTCTTGGAGCAGGCCGCTGAGGTCTCGGCCGCCGAACTGCGCCGCATCGCCGAGCAGGTCTCGCTCTCGGCCGCGAAGGTCGCGCGCTCTTGCGGAAAGGGACAGCAGACTGTGTTGAAGCCGCACCGCGAGCGCGCGGAGGCTCCCGTGTCTGCACCTTCCGCCGAGACGCCGAAGAAGCGCGGTCGTCCGCGCAAGGAGCCCACGACTGAGGCCGCCAACGAGGCCGTCGACCCGAAGAAGGACGCCGCGATCATGGATGCCCTGGAGAGCCGGCTGGAGCAGCTCCTGGCGAAGCGGAGGAAGACGGCATGAACCCCATCGCCGAAGAGGCCGACCTGCTGCTGGAGGCGCTGCAAGGTGCGCTCACCACCTCCCCGCCGGCCGGCGTCTCGTCGGCCTACATGAGCGGCTTCTTTCGACGCCATCGCCCGCGCCTGCTGACCCTCATGGCGCGGGTGCTGGACGCGGACGATGGCGAGGCGCCGCCCGCGAAGCCAACCCAACCCAACGCGCCACCCGACCTCTGGACGGCCGCTCAGCGCACCAACGCCAACCTGCGCGCGATGGAGATCCTGGCGCGCAAGACGCCCGACCAGATCACGGCCCAGGATCGCGCCGCGCTGGCCCTGTACTCCGGCTGGGGCGGGCTCAGCATCGAGAAGGTGAAAGCTCGCTTTCCCGAGGGTTCGGAGACCCCCGAGCAGCGCGGCCTCATTCACGAATACTACACGCCCACGGCCGTCGCCGCTGAGGTCGCGCGCGTGGTCCAGCCCCTGCTCCGGGGGCTCCAGAGCCGCGCCGGTCGGGTGCTTGCGTTGGAGCCCTCGGCGGGCATCGGGCGCTTCGTGCGCGCGCTGTCCGGCCCCGGCTTCGAGAGCGTAGACTGGCTGACAGTCGAGTGGTCTGCCCTCTCTGCACGGATGCTCCAGACCCTGCGCCCCGACCTGGACATGTTTCAGGGGCCGTTCGAGCGCTGGGTGCGCGAGCGCGGCGCCAAGGTCAACGGCCGGCTCAAGCTCGTGATCTCCAACCCGCCCTACGGCGCGCGCGGCGCGTCCATCTCCGAAGACCCGGATCGCGACTACCGGGAGAAGGCGGCCTACGCCTACTTCCTGCGTCGCGGGCTCGACCTGCTCGCCCCTCGGGGGCTCGGCGTCTTCCTGGTCCCGTCTGGCTTCCTGAGCGGTCGCGCGGCGCGCAACGAGAAGCTGCGCGCCACCGTCCTGCGCCGTCACCACCTGTCGGCCGCCTTCCGCCTGCCCAGCGAGCTGTTCCCCGGCGTGAACCTGGTGACCGACCTGATCTTCTTCCGGGCGCGCGGCGTGAGCATGGACGAGCTGCCCGCCGAAGACCGCTACATCATCGAGGGCGACTACTTCAACCGACACCCAGCGAACATCCTGGGCCGCGAGGTCGGCAAGGACGAGGGCGAGGACCAGCCATCGAAGTTCTACCGCTACACCATCGAGGGGAAGTTCTCGAAGCTGCCGCCGCTGGTGGAGCGGCCCATCTGCGCCGCCTGCGCCATCGACGCCGACCCCGACGCCGAGGACGAGGCCCCGTCGCCCTTCCTGACCAGCGCTGGGGTACTGCGCCAGGTACGCGACGAGGCCGACGGCCTGAGCGACAAGCACGCGCTGGCCGTGGCGCTCGGGCTGCGCGTGGACCGCTACCTGACGCAGCTCGCCACCGAGAGCCCCGAGGAGGCCGCCCAGCTCTGGGGCGAACTGCACCACGCCCTGACGAGCTGGCGCGCGCGATACGGCAGCCCCTGGATGGACGCGGTCCTGGTGGGGCTCGCGCGTCCGCCCCGCTCGCTCACGGGCGCCGAGCGCTTCCTGGCCGCGTTCACGAAGCTCGGCGAGCTGATCCCCGGACTCCAGCAGCGCCCGGCTGTAACACGACGTTACAATGGCAGAAGAGACGATGTGTTGGCACTGGCCGAGTGGCTGTTCAAGAGCCGCCGCGCGCTCACGCTCGCCGAACTCGAAGCCGCCTGGCGCGAGCATAACAGCGCGCCCTTCTCCTCCCGCGCCGCCGTGGACGCGCTGATCAAGGGCGGCTGGTTCTGGGACCGCGACCCGAAGACGGGCGCTGGGCCGCTGCTGCCCCGCGACCACTACCTGACCGGACACCTGTGGCCCCGCTACGACCGGGCCACGGCCATCGCCAGTCAGGCCGACGCCATCGCCACGGTGCATGCGCGCGAGCTGCTGACGGCGATCCGACCGGCGACCTACGAGGAGATTGACGGCCTGTCGCCGCGCCAGGGCTGGATTCCGCTCGACATCGTGGAGGCGTGGATCAACGCCCGGCTCCAGAAGAAGCACGGATCCCTGCCAGCGATCACGCTGGAGCGCGTCAACGGCCTGGTCAGCCTCGTCGACCGCGAGTACAGCGACCTGGACAACGTGCGCGGCGTGTCTCCCGAGACGCTCTCGTGCATCGGCTGGATGAACCACGATCGCACTCTGTTCAAGCCCAAGAAGCAGAAGCAGAGCGACGACATCGACGAGGTCCGCCTGAAGGCGGCCGAAGCCTGGGAGAGCGATTTCCGCGTCTGGCTGGGCGGCGACGAGCCCCTGCGCGTCCGCATCGAGGAGGTCTACAACCGCCTGTTCCGGGGCTACGTCGCTCCGACCTACGCATCCGAGCCGCTGCCCATCGCCCGGTGGGCGCCCAAGGGGCCGCGCCTGCATCCCCACCAGGTCGCGGGCGCCCGGCGCATCCTGGCGAACAAAGGCGGCATGGTGGCTTTCGACGTGGGCGTCGGCAAGACCTACACCGGCATCGCGGTCCTGGCCCACGCGCGCCAGGAGGGCTGGGTGCGCCGCCCCGTCGTCCTGGTGCCCAACTCGATCATCTGGAAGTGGGAGGCCGACATCCGGCGGGTGCTGCCCGACTACCGCGTCGCGGTCATCGGCAGCAAACGCAAAGTCATCTCGCGCGGCCCGCGCAAGGGCCTGCTCACCAGCGAGACGGACACGCCCGAGGAGCGCGCCAGCAAGTGGACCCGCTTCCAGGCAGGCGAATACGACGTGGTCTTGCTGGCCTACACCTCGCTCGGTCGGACGCGCATGAACGAAGGCGTGCTGCGCGCCTACGCGGAGCGCACCGAGGCCATCCAACGCGAGATCGCGCTGAGACAACGCAACGCCGAGGGCAAGGAGGACCTGAGCGAGCGCGAGGAGGCCATCCTGAAGGAGGGCACGGCCGCCTGGATCGCTGAGAAGATGGAGCTGCCGAAAAAGTGGGAGTATGACCCTGGGATCGCCTGGGATGATATCGGAATAGATCTGTTGATAGTAGATGAAGCTCAAAACTATAAGGAGCTTGTTGCGGTTGGCAAAGGGGCAGGGACCGGTGTGCCGACTTCGTCCCAAGGCCCTTCCGCTTTGGCGTCACGCGGGCCACGCGGGCGGCGGCGAGCCTGGGGCGGGCCTTGCCAGGGGTCAGGGTGGTCGTCCCGGTCGCGCCGGGCTCCACCGCCGAGGGCTCGACCAGCCCGAGCAGTGTCACGACCTGAATCGTCCTCCCCCGCGTATCCACAGTCACCTCCTCGACCAGATCGTGCAGCAGCGCGCGCCGCTCCTCGAAGGACAGCTTGCCCAGCCTGGGTGCCAGCTCCGCCACCTGGGCCTCGATGGCCTTCAGCCGGGCGGCCCGGTCGGTCTCCGTCTGCTGTGCCAGCGCGAGCAGGTCCCGGCGCTGCCGCAGCGGCGCGCGCTGGGTATCGAGCTCAGCCGCCAGTTCGGCGAAGTCCTCCTCGCTCACGAGCCCCTTGGTCATGGCGCGCAGCCCCCGCGCTCGCGACTCGTCGAGCGCCGCGAGCTGCGCCTCCACCTCCTTCATTGCCGCCTCGGCGCTCGGCTGCTTCTTCTGCTCCTCGTTCAGCACCCGCTCGATCTCGGCGCGCAGCAACCCCGGCTGTGTGAGCAGGCGTGTGAGGTGGCCCCAGACCGCCTCGTCCACCGCGTCGGCGCGCACCAGCTTGGAGGCGCACCGGGGCTGGTTGATCCGCTCCTGGTTGTTGTTGCAGCGGTAATACTGGTATGGCGTCCGGCCCTGCGACGAGGAGGCATGCTGGGTGTGGATGCGGAAGCACGCCCCGCAGTCTGCACATCGGCCGAAGCCCTTGAGCAGGTACTCCTGGTTGTGGACGGTCTCGTGTCGGCGGTAGTTCATGGCCACGACGCGGTTGGCCCGCTGCCACAGCTCCTCGCTCACGAGCGGCACGGCGGGCACGCGATGCCCAGGGAGCCAGGTCGGGTGCGCCTCCCAGGTCCCGAGATGGTAGAGGTCACGCTGCACGACCAGCCGCACGAGCCCGGCCGTGACGTGCTTGTTGTCGCCGTGCTTGCAGCGGTGCGTCTGCACGCCCATGCGCTTGAGCTTCTTGGACGCCGCGCCGACCCCCAGCCCCTCGTCGCCCACGAGCCGGAAGATCTCGCGCACGGTGGCGGCTTCGGCCTCGACGACCTCAAGGGCCCGCGTCTCATCCACCCAGCGGTAGCCGAGCGGAAGATCGGACAGCGGTCGCCCGCCCTTCAGGATCGAGGCCCGCCGCCCGCGCACCGTGCGATCCTTGATCTGGTGCCGCTCGTAGCTGGCCAGGGCCGAGAGGATGTCCTGGTTGAGCCGATCCTCGGGCCGGTCGAAGTTGAGCACGCCCTTGGGCGTCGCGAGCTTCACGCCCCACTTCATCAGGTCCTTGCGGACGAGCGCGAAGTCCACGTTGTTGTCGTCGCGGGCGATGCGGTCGATGGCGTAGACCACGATGACGTCCACGACCTTGCGGCGGGCCTGATCGAGCACCCGGGCCAGGGCGGGGCGCTCCCACGGCGCGATGGTGCCGGTGAAGCCGTCGTCGGCCTCGACGGCGACGATGGCCCAGCCCTGGGCGTTGGCGTAGGCGATGAGCGCGTCGCGCTGAGACTCGATGGTCCCCATCTCGCGCTGGAGGTCGGAGGAGACGCGGCAGTACAGGATCGCGCGCATGGCGAGGCTCCACGGGTTCTGTTGGGGTCGGGGAGGGCAGACGCCCTACCATGCAAACAGAATGCCAGGGCGCCCGCCTGTCAAGGGCGGTTCGGTCGATTCGTGAACTTTAACGGTGCCGACGGGACTTCAGCCTGCCTTCTTGTGAATTCGGGTCTGTGCGCCGACCGAATCATGCTCTGCGTTGGCCTCCGCGACCACCGCGAGGCAGGTGCGGGCGGCGCGGGCCAGGCGGGCTTCGGCGTCGGGTGGGCGACGGTGGATGGTGACGACGGTGAACGTCTGGATCTCGGGGGCCTTGCGCCGACGGGGCTTCGCCATGGGCGTCCTCTCTCTGGGCCCGGCCACCGGTCGAAGGGGCGGCGTGGGGATGAACACAAGTATAGCGTGGTCCAGCGTGTTTTCGGAAAGTGAAAACGCCGAAAAATCGCTGGAGATGGCGAGTCTGCGCGTTAAGGACGGATGGACGTGGAAGAGCCATATGGTGCCAAATTCTGGCTCTTGGTGGGGGCAAGAGCGGACACCCGTCCGGCGTGGAATCGCGCTGGAACAACGGGGTGATTCGCGTTTTCGAATCTGCGCGGTGAACCGAAAATCGCGGAGCGCTGGCGTTGCAGGCCGCGTGTGTAGTGTCCACACAACACAGGGCTGATTCGCAGACTGTACACAAAATCGATCACGGCGGGCGCCGTGGGCTGAAGGGCCAGAAGGGCGGGCTGCGGAGCGATGCAGCAAGTGCGGTTAGTGATGGGGTGAGGCCGAGATCTCGGGTCCAGAATCTCGCAGACTCGGGCATCCAGGCCAAACAGCGCGACAAGCGCGACAAGGAGCCGGTCAACGCCGGGGAGTCGCCGCTGGTGAAGGCGGATTCAGGCACGCGGTCGGCTGCCAGCCCACCCGGACGCGACAAGCTGCGGTAAGAAAGGGTCCAGGCGTGGAAATCGCTGGGCCGGCAGGACCATGTCATGTCTGCTGGGCCCGCATGTCATGTCCGCTGGTCCTGACATGCCTGGGGGACTCGGGCGCAGGAGGCTCGGTAGGGCACCTGTCCGGTGGAGCTGGCGATGGCGACGCCTGGCCATCGGCCCCGGGAGGTCCCCGAGCACGGCCGAGCGCCCCGCGGACGAGCGGCCCGCCGTCCCCCGCGCCCGCGCTCACCGGCGCTTGAGCGCAGCGCGCCATGCCCCTCGTCTGGCGCTCCGCTGGCGGTGTTGGTCCGCGCGCCACCCAGCGCGCCGCCGCGACCGCCGCAGGCCACATCCAGCGTCGTCCTCCTCCGCTCCCGAATTCGCCGCCTACAACCGCGTCCGCCAGCCAATCATGTACAGCGACCTTCGCCATCCCCTTGGCGCCCCGTTGACAGCCACACCCCCTGGTATGCCTTTTGCAAAGCAGGTTCTCGGGGGTCGCCGACCCTCAGAACCTTCAGGGCCACGCCCTGAAACACGCGCGGTTCGCTCGCCGCCGCGCGTGAATTCCTCGCGAGCATGGAGACCCGATGACGTCCCTCGATCCCGTCCCCCGACCCTCCTTGGAGCGGGGCACCGCCTTGTCCACCATCTACACGACCGCCGAGCAGCAGCGGCAGGCTGCGGAGTCCCTTCGCCGCGCCGCCGAAGATCACGCGCTGACCGTGCACGCCTTCGTCACGGCCATCGCCAACGGCGAAGAGCCGGACCCCGCGCCGGTGCTCCGGTCCCGTGGGCGAGTCGAAGCCCTGGTCGAGGAGCTGCTCGACGAGCACACCGGCGAGGGCGACGCCTTCGCCGAGCTGCGCGTGGTCCTGGCTGAGCACCCGGACGCGGACCCGGCGCTGGAGGCGACCGCCATGGCCCACCTCCGCGCCCGGCTGGGCAAGGTGAAAGCAGCGACCGACGCAGAAGCGCCGGCCGCCGGTCCTGAGGGTTCGGAGTAGCGACCACACCCGACAGGACCCGTTCACCATAGCGCGCCTGTGGCTTCATCGCCCCAGGCGCGCTCGCGCTCAAGCGCAACTGCCGACCCGCCAGCCTCGCTGGTGTGCCACTGCCGATCCCGGATCCCAAGTAGGGGCAACCCCATGAATTTCGCGGGCTGCCGGCCCGCACGACTGCCGATCAATAGCTGGTCAGCGCCTCCACGGCAGCCGGTCGCCACCCAGTCCGGGCACCTGGACACCCGCCGCTCGGCGCCCCTGGTGCCTCTGTCTCCTGTGCCGCGCCACGCCCCATGCTACCCGACCCAGTCCTCACGCCGCAGCGTGTAGAGCACCCCCTCCACCTCGGGCACGACGAGCCCCGGCAGGACTCTCCCCGGGAACACGAAGCGCCCAGTCTCGCTCAGCCCCACCTTCTCCATCACGCGGCGAGAGGCCAGGTTCTCCGGCATGGCCCGCGCGCTGACCACGTCGAAGCCGAGCTCCTCGAACGCGCGTCGGACCAGCAGCCTCGACGCCGTGGTCGCAACCCCCTGTCCCCAGAAGGGCCGGGCCAGGCGGTAGCCGATCTCCGCCCAGGCGGGCTCGAAGCTGTCCAGGCGCAGGTGGACCCAGCCCAGAAACGCGCCCTCAGGCGACTCGACGGCGAAGAAGCCGAGCCCTGGCCGGACCGCCGCCGCGAGCATCCGGGGCAGCAGGAACTCCTCCGCCAGCGCGCGCGGCGTGGGCTGGCCGCCGTTGATGAAGCGCATGACCTCGGGGTCGGCGTCGAGCGCTACGAGCGCGTCGAGGTCGGCGACGGTGATCGGGCGGAGCTGGACGGGGGGCACTGCGGTCTCCTCTGGCTGCACGGCTATCGGCTCCAGCGCGCATCGGCTCCCTCCAGGTCACCCCGTCGCCGTCGTCGCCATCTTCGCGGGCGTCGTCGCGCCTGTCATGGTGCGCATGATGCGCCGCGCCAACCAGGCGGACCTCGCGAAGCCAATGGCCCTGCTGGAGTCGCGCTGAGGCGCTGGCTGGCTCGCGCGGGCGGCGGGCAGGCTCGCTGGGGGGCGCCTTCTGCACCTCGGCGCCCGACCTGGCGGCGTCGCCCGTCGCGATGACCGGCGGGACCAGATGCGCGGACACACGAGAGCGAGCTTCAGACCCACCGCCGAGCCACTGCCGATCCCTTCCGAGGCGCTGGCGCCCTGCTGACGATCCCATGCGAGCCACTGCCGATCCCTGATCCGAAGTACCTGTAACGCCGCGAAACAGCCAAGCTGCCGATCCGGGCCACTGCCGATCCCAAGCTGCTCGCCAGCACGTCGCCAGCCCCTCGGCAGCGTGCCACCAGCAGGTGGCGATCCAGTGCCGGACAGATTCTGGTCCAGACCCTCCAGAGAGGCTGGCCAGCGCTCGACTGGCGATTACAGACCCCCTGATCCCATGTTCAAGTCACGCTCCACGCCGCTCCCATCACCTGCACCCACGTTCTCCCCGCCCGTGCGCGACGGCGACGCGCTGGTCTTCACGTCGCGGGACCAGCTCATCGCCTGGAACACCGCCATCCACGAGCGGCCCCGCCTCCTGCGCGAGGTGGATCCCCAGCACCTCGGCGACGTAAGCGGGAACCTCGCCCTGCTCGCCGCAGCGCCGCACGGCGGCACTCTGCTCATGCTCACGCCCCAAGGCTCGCGCGGCCTCCACTGGCTCCGGGACGCGCGCGAAGAGCACGCGCCCAGAGCGCTCCGGGGGCCCTTCAAGGTGCGCGTCGAGGGCGAGCCGGGCGTGCTCATCGGCGTCGCGGCGAACGCCGCCCCGACCTTCTGGGATCACCTGGAGCCCGACGGCTGGCCCGTTCTGGGCGCCGCCGATGCCCGCTTCGATGATCGCCGCGTCACCAGGCTGATGCAGGCCGGGCCCTTCGCCGCGCCCGTCGGCCGCTCCGAGCAGGACCACCGCGCCCAGACCCTACTGGACGCCAGCGCGCGTCGCTGGTTCCGGGGAAACGTCGTGCCCACCCTCGCCGGCCTTGTCGCGCTCGGCGATCAGCCCGAGAAGCACCTGCCGGGCTGCGCGGTGGCGATCCGCCGGACGGGATGGTCCGATCAGCTCCACCGTGGGTCCTTGACCTGGCTCGCCGAGCGGGTCGCCAACGAACGCAGCCTGTGGGGCCAGATCCCGAGCGACATTGCGCGGGCCCTGGTGGTCCTGGCGCTGGCCGAGCGCGCCTGGGCGGGCCCGGACGCATCCACGCCGATCACGCTCACGGTGGAGGGCGGTCGCGTGCGCCTCGCCGTGCCGACCACCGCGGCGAACGCCAGCGAGCGCGAGGACCGGGCCTCGGCCAACCCACGCCTACGTCACCTCCTGGTCCGGTGTGGCGACCTGCCAGCGCTGCCGGATGGTGCGATCATGGACAACGACACGGTGCTTGCGGTGCTGGGTGAGCGATACCCAGGGGGCCGCTGTGACTTCGAGTCCTCGGTGAGCTGGCTGACGATGCCGCTGGTGCCTGAGGCTCGTGTGGTTCGGGCGGTCGTTCGGGCGGTCATTCGTCCAGCCGTGCGTCCCGCAGCCACGTCCGTGCCAGTCGACCTGCCACCGGTCGCCAGTTCTCCCGTGGAGGCCGCTCCGCCCGTGGCTCAGACGGCCGCGCCTACACAGGAGGCGTCCCGCACCCCGCCAGCTCCCAGCGTCACGCCTACCCCCACGACGCTCGTGCCACCGCGCCCGCACCGACCCGGCCCGCCGCCGATCTTCCACCCACGCCCTGCGCCGGCCGCTCCCGCGCCCCAACGATCGCCTGACATGGCGCTGGCCGCTCCAGCATCTGCCCTCCCTACGCCAGCGCCGCAGCCCGCGCCCACGCCCGCACCTGCGCCGGCAGCCCAGGCCGAGCCCGTCCCCGCCCTCGTCGCGTCGCCCCCCGAGCCCACGCTGCCTCCGGTCCCTCCCACACACCCCGCCGGCCCGATGTCCATCGACGAGCGCAAGGCCCAGCTCCAGGACCTCTTCCGCGCCAGCGACCGCCCCCTCGGCAAGAGCGAGATCGCCGCCCTCCTCGGCGTCCACCGCGACACCCTGCGGCACGCGATGAACGCGCTGGTCGCCGAGGGCTGGCTGGAGCCCACCGACACGAACCTGCGATCACCGGTCCTGCGGTATCGCCGCCTCGGCGCCTGAGCGCGTTCGGTCTCGGCGTCCGTTCAGGTGCCGGTCAAGCCCGACGAGGATCATCGAACCTCGCCAGGCTCCTCAGGCGCGCGTCCTCCCATCGAAGATGCGCCGCAGGTTCCGGCAGCTTGCGCGGGCGGCCCATGCGAACATCCAGCGCGCGACCCAGGCCCGCCACCAGGACGGCGACGGCGTCGCCTCCACGACCCACCGAAGCTCCGTCCGACTCCCAGCGCCCGACGGGGCCAGCGACAGCGTGGTACGATGGTGGGTACACAGCCCCCGAAGCGAGGCGTCGCTGGCCGAATACACGAAGCGAGCCGGCGCCTCGGACGCGACGACCGTCTCCACCCCCGAGGCGCCAAACCTCGGAAGGAGCGTGCGCACCGTGCCCGGCCCACCCGCGATCTCCGCTCGCGAGGCGTCGATGCTGACGCGGCGGACCCCAGGCGCCCAGCTCGGGAGCTTCGCGTGGTCCGTGATGAAGGCGAAGACCTCGGCGGGCGGCGCGTCGAGCGCGACACGGACATCTGCGAGGGTCTGTGCGGTGGCGTGGGACATGGAGCCTCAACCCCACGCACAGCCCCCCCATGCCACGAACAGGTGATCGCCGTCAATTTACCTGTCGAACCGGATGGCGGCGCTCATCCCTCGGGATCTGACGGAGCCTCAGCGGCCGTGCCCTCCTCAAACCCCAGCTCCAGCTTCATACCGTCCGGGTCCTCGAAGTAGACCGCGTAGTATCCGGGTCCGTAGTATCCAGGCGGATCAAGCACACGGCCCCCCGCAGACAGCAGCAATCCGTGCCAGTCATCGACCATGGCCTTGCTCGTCGCCTGAAACGCCAGGTGATTGAGGCCGACCCGATAGCGGTCGAAGCCGGCCTCCGCCTTGGCGGGGCTGCACCGGTTCACCCAGAGGTAGAAGCCGTCCAGGTAGAACACGAAGTACGAGGCGGTACGCTCGGATCGCTCGCAGCCCAGGGCGTCGAAGAGGCGCTTGTAGAAGGGATAAGAGGCGTCCAGGTCCCGGGCGTTCAGCTCGACGTGGTGCAGGCGCATCATCCATCCTCGGTGGGCTGAGCAGAAGAGAATGCCTCGAAGGTGCCCTTGGCGGTGACACTGGCCCCGTCCAGCAGCACGACGCGCGCCACCGGGTCACCCCGCTTCACCGCGACGGTCGCTGTGGGCCGCACCGCGATGCTCATGCCCTCGCCCTCGCGGGCGCGGCCCAGGGTCCGGTGATCGAGCACGCCAGAGGGGATCTCCAGGCCGGCGATGGCGGGTCCAGGCAGCACGAGCAGGAACATGCCCTCCGGGATCTCCGCGTCCCAGCCGAGGTGCCACTCAGCCGCCCCCGCGCCGTTGGGCACGAACATGGCGTGCCACGCGTCGCCGACCCGGTACTGATGAAGTCGCAGCCAGGGGGCGCGCGGGATCGCGAAGGCGGCGCGGTCCCGGCGCCACAGCTCGGCGGCCCCTGTGATCTCCCCGACGAGCGCGAGGTCATCAGCCTCCGGGTCCACCTCGGTCTCGTGGAGCGGGGTGAAGGTCACGTCCACAGGGCTCGGCACGATCCAGCCCAGCTCGGCGCCGAGCCGCCAGGGCCAGCACAGTTCAGGGACGCGCTGGGCCCGCAGCCAGCGGAACTCAGCCGCGTAGAGGCTGGCACGCTCGCGTGCGGCGGCCTGATCCACCTTCGCCTTGTAGGGCAGGAGCGACCAGGGATAGCGCGCGCGGAAGCGCACCTCGGCGTGTGGCTCGGCTGCGCGCGTCATCGCTTAAGGATGGACACGCTGCACGGCCCCTTGCCCACCGGGATCTCGTCCCAGCGCAGGTCCGCCCGCCGGAGGCTGGGCGCGGCGCCGAGGCTGACCACCGTGAGCGTGTTCGCCTTGAAGGGGCGCCCGTCCAGGATCCCGCTCGTGGAGTCCGTCCGAGCGAACACGCTCGCGTAGATCGTGCTGTCATCGGGGTCGAAGGCGAGCCCCCGCGGCCCAGGACCGACGGGGATGCGTCCGAGGACCTCCAGGCCGGCGACCGAGACCACGACGATCTCCGAGGTGTCCTCGACGCTCACGAAGGCGCGCTCCCCGTCTCTGTCAAAGGCGATGGCGCGGGCGCCCTTGTGGCCGAGGTCCACCTGCCCCACCACCTGGTCCAGCTCGTGGTTGACGACGGATAGCAGCGGCGACTGTGTGTTCGCGACGAGGATGAGCGGGTGGTACTGAACGGTGCGCCGTGGCACGATGGCCGCGCTGTAGGGATGCACGCCCTCACCGAGCGAGATGCGGCAGATCTCGACCACCTTTGCAGGGTCGGGGTCCTTCGATCCCACCAGCTCGGAGGTGTCGATCTTGCTCAGGTAGTGGTCGCCCCAGACGCAGACATAGGCGGCGCGGCCGTCCGGCGTGATCGCCATGTGTCGGGGGTCACGGCCGACCTGGACCTCGCCGACCTGCTTGCGCGCGGCGAGATCAACGATGGAGACGGTGTCGGACCCGGAGTTCGACACCAACGCGAAGCGATCCCCAGGGATCAGGCCGATCCCTCGCGGCGCGAGCCCGACCTTGATCCGCGCCACCTCCTTGTGGGTATGGGTGTCGATCTCCGAGATCGTGTCCCCTGCGCAGTTGCTGACGAAGCCGCGACCGTCCGAGGTGAACTTCACCGCGCCGCGCGGCGCGTTGCCGATGGCGATCCGGGCGACGTGCTTGTACTCGTGGCGGCCCGTCCGCTCGATGACGGAGACCGAGCCGGAGTCCGTGTCGGTGCTGTAGATCTCGGTGATCATGGTTCAACTCCTGGCGCTTGGGGGGCGATGAGAGCTGACAATCGCTCTCGTTGACCTCATATCACACGACATGGAGGAGGCGAGGCAGGCCGGCCATTCCACGTTCGCGCTCAACGGACGCGCCGGTCTTCGTTGTGGCCTCGCCACCCATGGTGTGCCATCGCCGGTCGCCGGCGAGGTCTCCACCCCGCCCGACTGCGCGCCCGATGTTACCTACCCGAGCAAAACCGCCCTCTCTGGCCCCTCCCATGACCACCCGCAGCATGGACGTCTTCTCCCTCCGCGACACCGTGGTGTCCGAATACCAGAGCTTCGCCCGCTCGTTCACGACCATCGCCGCCCCGGACATCCGCCGCCAGGTCGAGGCGATCTACGCCGAGGATCGCTACTGGCCCGAGCCGCTCATCCAGATCAACCCGAGCTACAAGCGCGGGCGGGACGTGGCCTCGCTCGCGGACGAGGGGCTGCTGGACCGCGGGTGCAAGGACATCTTCCGCTCGCCGCCGCCAGCCGAGCAGCCCGATGGCGCTTCGCTCTCGCTCTACCTGCACCAGGAGCGGGCCATCGCGACTGCGGCGGCGCGCGAGAGCTTCGTCGTCACGACGGGCACGGGCTCGGGCAAGTCCCTGTGCTTCTTCATCCCCATCGTGAGCGCCGTCCTGGCGGAGAAGCGGCAAAGCGCCGCGAGACGGACGCGGGCCATCGTCATCTACCCGATGAACGCGCTGGCCAACAGCCAGATGAAGGAGCTGGAGAGGTACCTGCCAGAGCGCGCGGGTGGCAGGCCAGTGACCTTCGGCCGCTACACCGGGCAGGACGAGCACGCCGAGCGGCGCGCGATCGCAGACGATCCGCCGGACATCCTGCTCACCAACTTCATGATGCTCGAGCTGCTGATGACCCGGCAGGACGAGCTCGACCGCAAGGTCATCGGCAACTGCGCGGGCCTCTCCTTCCTGGTCCTGGACGAGCTGCACACCTACCGCGGCCGGCAGGGCGCCGACGTGGCGCTGCTGGTCCGGTGGGTGCGCGAGCGGCTGGCGCCCGACGATCTGCTGTGCATCGGGACCTCGGCGACCATGAAGAGCGAGGGCACCGTCCAGGACCGCAACCGCGTCGTGGCGGACGTGGCCTCGAAGTTGTTCTCGGTGGAGGTGCCCCCCAGCAACGTCATCGGCGAGACGCTGGAGCGCGTCACCGACCGTGCCCGGGACCATGTCAGCGTCCGGTCCGCGCTGGGCGCCGCCATCGACCAGCCCATCCCGGCGGACATCACCGACGCCGCCCTGCACCACCATCCGTTGGGCGTCTGGGTCGAGACCCGCCTGGGCGTGACCTTCTCGGAGCCCGATCAGCGCTGGATCCGGTCCGCGCCGCTGACGCTCAGCGAGGCCACCGCCGAGCTCGCCCGCGACGCGGGACGCCCGCCCGCGGCCTGCGAACAGGCGCTGCGTCAGCTCCTCCTCATCTCTGGCAAACCGGAGCGCGAGCGCACACGCAACCCGGAGGCCGGAGGGCCGGACCCCAGCGATCGCAGCTTCTTCCCCTTCCGCCTGCACCAGTTCATCTCGGGCGCGGGCTACGCCTACGCCACCCTGGAGCCGCCCGGTCGGCGCTCCGTGACGGTAGAGGGCCAGCAGTTCCTCCCCGGCACCAAGGACGACCGCCGCCTGTACCCCACGCACTTCTGTCGCGAGTGCGGGCAGGAGTACCACCCGGTCCGCATCGCGAGCGGCGAGGGACGACGTGTCGCGCTGGCCCGCAGCATCGACGACGCCCCGATCACCGCCAAAGATGAGAAGCCGGCCGAGCAGCCCCCGGAGGCCGACGAGTACGGCTTCCTGACGATGCAGCCGCAGGACACAGGCTTCACCTTCGCCGACGACCCCGAAGACTACCCGGAGTCCTGGCGCGAGACCGACGCGGCGGGCGGCGCCCGGCTCAAGCCCGACTACCGCAAGCTGCGGGCCCGGCGCGAGCACGTCGAGCCATCCGGTGCGCTGGGAAAGGGCGCTCCTGCGTGGTACCTGCCCGGCTGCGCGCAAGGGGGGGAGCGGTGAGGGGCGCTTCGCGGAACTTCGAGACAACGCCCTCGTCCCGCGGCGGTGACGATGGCCCTACGGTGTGTCCTGATCGCGCCGACCCTTGGCGTCCTTGGCGCCTTGGCGTGGTCCGCCACCGCGGTTCCACCCATTGCGGTTCGATTCGTGTGGCCGGAGAATTCTGGTCTCATCAACGCATTGATGAATCGTCGCGGTTCCCTCACCGCCCGGACCGCCCATGACCCAGCCCGCGACCACCCCCGGCGAGCTGATCCTCTACACCGACGGCGGCGCCACCCGCGTGCAGGTCCGCCTCCACGACGGCTCCGTCTGGCTCACGCAGAAGCAGATGGCGGCGCTGTACGCGGTCACGGTGCAGAACGTCGGCCAGCACCTCCAGCACATCTACGCGGACGGCGAGCTGGCGCGCGAGGCAACGTTAAAGTATTACTTTATAGTTCAAACAGAAGGAGGGAGGCTGATTTCTCGGCAGGTCGAGCACTATTCGCTCCCCGCCATCCTGGCCGTGGGCTACCGCGTCCGCTCGACCCGGGGCACGGTCTTCCGCCAGTGGGCCACCGCCGTGCTCCAGGAGTACGCCGTCAAAGGCTTCGCCCTCGATGACGCCCGACTGAAGTCGGGTAGCCGAGAGGGGCCGGACTACTTCGACGAGCTGCTGGCCCGGATCCGGGACATCCGCTCGTCGGAGCGGGTCTTCTGGCGCAAGGTGCTGGACATCTACGCCACGAGCGTCGACTACGACCCCCGCGACGAGGCGTCTCGGCAGTTCTTTCGCACCGTACAGAACAAGATGCACTGGGCCGCCCACGGGCACACGGCGGCCGAGGTGATCCGCGCGCGCGCCGACGCCGACCAGCCGAACATGGGGCTGAGGACCTGGACCGGGCACACCGTGCGCCGGGCGGATGTCGAGATCGCCAAGAACTACCTGAACAGCGAGGAGATCGACGCGCTGAACCGCATCGTGAACGCCTACCTGGAGTTCGCCGAGCTCCAGGCGCTGAACCGCAAGCCGATGACCATGGCCGCCTGGATCACGAAGCTCGACGACTTCCTGCGCCTGTCGGACCGCGAGGTGCTGAAGCACGCGGGGCAGATCTCGCATGACGCGGCGACCGAGCACGCGGCGACCGAGTACGACCGGTGGGTGCAGGTGCGCGCGCTGCCTGAGCCCGTGGACCTCGACTTCGAGGACGCGATCCGACAGACGCGCGCCATCGCGAAGACCCGCGCTCCCCGGCGGGGGCGGAAGGACGGGACATGAGCCCGTGATGATCCTCTCCCCCATCGCCCGCACCCGCCTGGAGCAGGCCGCCGAGGACAGCGGCTTTGACCTCGCGCGCCCGCCCGTGGGCGGCTGGCTCTCCTTCGCGAGCAGCCAGGCCCCGCTGCTCGTCTGGCTCGGCGCGGTCGGCGATGGGCTGTACCTGGTGGCGGTCTCCCAGCACAACGTGCTGCGCGCGCTCGGCGAGCTGGGCGCAGCGTTCACCCACCCGCTGCCGCCCGGGGCCATCGGCGCGCGCAGCGCCACCAGCATCCCGGCGCTGCACCTCCTGCTCCGACGCGCCTGGCAGCTCTCCCGCACGCTGCCTGACGAGCTGTTGCGCGCCTTCGAGCGCAGCACCGCCACGATGCCGAAGAGCACGGAGGCCGAGCGCCTCGTCGTGCAGCGCGTCGGCCAGAACATCTTCCGCGCCGGTCTGCTGGACTACTGGCAGGGGCGCTGTGCGGTCACCGGGCTGGCCGTGCCCGAGCTGCTGCGCGCCAGCCACATCAAGCGCTGGGCGGACTGCGAGAGCGACGCGGAGCGGCTGGATGTCTACAACGGGCTGTTGCTGGCGCCGAACCTGGATGCGGTGTTTGACCTGGGGTTTGTCACGGTCGAGGACGATGGGCGGGTCGTGGTGTCGGGGCGGCTGGGCGAGGAGGATCGGGTCAAGCTGGGAGTGGATGGTCCGCTGCGCGTGCGGGGGCTGGCCGACGGGCACCTGGGGTACCTGAAGTGGCACCGGGAGCGGTGGTTCAGGGGGTGAGCCGCGCGGGCGCTCAGCTCTTCGGATCCTTCGGCTTCGGCAGCACCAGCATCGCCACCCGACTCAACACCTTTCCCAGTCCGGTCATATGCAGCAGCACCAGGACCGCGATCACGCCCAACGCGCCGAGCCCGGTCGTCAATATGCCTGGGGACACGCCGATCCATCCCGAGACCTTCTCCAACAGGCCCTGGCGCGGCGGAGGCGGTGGGATGACCGCGCCGATCTCGGGCTGCGTCTCGACGTTCGGTTGCGCGACGACCAGCTCACGCTCCAACAGCACCGCGATCTGCACGACGTACTGGGCGTAGGCGTCGATGGGGATGATCTCGCGCTGACGTCCGGCCAGGGGCGCGTCCCGGTACAGCGCCCCAGCGCGCAGATCGGCGGAGACCAGGAAGCGGGTCTGCGCCTCCAGCCCCTGCGGATCGGCGGGGGGCGGGGTGGGCTTCACGGATTCCACCGCGACCGAGGGCAGGGCCCCGCTCTGGGCGAGCTGACCGAGCTGGTACAGGGCGTTCACCGGCAGCGGCGTCCCCACACGTTGGGCCAGCGTCGGTTTGCCGCGGCTGAGCTGAAGCGATCCCATCCGCGTGTTGGGATCCGCGACCGGCAGCGCGAGCCGCCAGCCCTCGGGGAGATCTCCGAAGGACAGCGGGTCCGTCCCATCTCCGCCCAGCGCGCGCTCCAGCCTTGCCACGATCCCAGGCTCATCGGCGCCCTGGACCCGCGGCGCCGCGATCCCGTGCCGCGTCGCGACGACGTCGATGGCCTTGATGACGGCCTTGGCGTCCGGCTTGCCCGCGACCTGCTCCCATCGTTGGATGCGTGTCGTGAAGCCCAGCTCCCAGGTGGGCCGCCCGCCGTCGCCGTCCGTGCGCCCCAGGCCGGTGGGCAGGCCAGGCACGGGCTCCCCGTTGCCCACCTGATCTGCGAGCAGGCTGAGCAGGCGCGGATCTTCGCTCAGCTCGCGCATGCTGTAGCCCGACCACAGGCGCGGGTCGTCGGGGCTGGCCAGGTTGGCGCTGGTCTCGTGGCTGAAGCGCCCGCCCTCACCGAGGCCCAGACCGACCAGCATCTCCTTGTTCTCGTAGCGATGGAAGCCCGCGTTGGTGTGCATCGTGATCGCGGCGTAGTAGTACGCAATGCGCTCCTTGGAGGCGTCGGCCACGGGCACGTCGGGCTGCTCGGTCCAGCTCAGCTCTCCGTATCGCACGCGATGCCCTTCGTCCGCGCCGATCACCGAGCGCACGGCGTCCTGCCAGGTCTCGTCGCGGCGCCGCCAGGGCTGGGAGACGGTTACGCTGAGGCCGGGCAGCCCGGTGCTGGCGCCGTCCAGGTCCAGGTCGTCCAGCGGCTGGTCCACCAGCGACCACCACACCACCTGTTCGCCCTGGGCGCGCGGCAGGGGCTGGCCGGCGCGGATCGTGCGCAGCACGCTCGGCGTGAGGTCGAGCTCCCAGTCGGCGTGCGGCGCCGGACCCGCGAGCTGGGCGGCGTGCGTCTCGGGGTCGAGCAGGCGAAAGACCTCCCAGGATAGGACCTCCTCGGCCTTGCCATTGGACTTCTCGCGGACCAGGACCGCGATGAGCGTACCTCGACCGACCTCGGCGGGCGGCAGCTCGACGCGGAGCGCACCCGCCTCGGGGACCAGTCCACGATCGGGGAGCGAGGCGCTCAGGCTCGGGTTGCCCAGGTAGAGTCGGATGTGATCGCGCCCGACGTCAGGCCAGCTCCCGCGCCACTCCAGCACCAGCGGATCGGCGCGCGAGGCGCGGTAGAGCAGCTCGCGGCTGTCGTCGCCGCCGTCCAGGCAGCTCAGGCAGGTGGCCTGGGGTAGGGCGAGCGCCGTGGGGCAGGTCATCAGGGCCAGGAGCGGGAGCACGCGAACTCCTAAGGTCAGCGACGATGCTACCATCGACCGGTTGATTTCCATTGTTGGAGGTGCGCTGTGGTAAGATCTGGCTCATCGGAGCTGGGGCTAAATATGTTCAGAGTAATCGCCAGTGTCACGCTCATGGCCACCTTGCTCGCGGGCTGCTCAGACGATCATGCGCCGCCCCAGCACGGCTCAGGGTCGGCGGGCGCGGTCGCGCCGTCACCTATCTCGGGGGCCGCCACCTCGGGGGCCGCCACCTCGGGGGCCACCACCACGTCCGAGGTCGCGCAGGGGCCCGCTCTCGCGCTGGGCTGCGATCTCTCGAAGGCCGCGGTGGCGAAGGACGGCAAGCACCGTCTCGCCCTGCTGGTCGGCGTGGGGGACTACCAGAGCGACCTCATCCCCGATCTTCGCGGTCCCCCGCGAGACATCGAGGCTATCTACCGACTGCTCACCGACCCCCAGACCGGCTACGGCTTCCCCGCGGAGAACGTCTGCGTGCTGCGCGACGGTGACGCTACCTTGTCCGCCGTGAAGCTGGCCTTCGAGGAGGCGCTGATCGCCCGCGCCCAGCCTGGGGACACCACCGTCTTCTACTACTCGGGCCACGGCACCCAGGTCCCCGACCGCAGCCGGGATGAGGCCGATGAGAAAGATGAGGCCTTCCTGCTGCACGACTCCTGGACGCCGAACGTCGGCGTGCTGCGCGACGACGAGCTGAACGCGATGCTGGCGCGGCTGCACGAGAAGACCGACGACATCACGCTGCTGCTCGACGCCTGCACCTCGGGCGGGCTGTCTCGAGGCGTCGGCGCGCGCGAGAAGCAGGTAATCCGCCCGGATCTGCCGGACGAGCCCGCCGAGACGCCCGGCGGTGATGGCGACTACCTGACCCCTGCGAGCCTGCCCGGCCTCGTCGTGATGAGCGCGGCGCGAGACGGATCGCTGGCGCTGGAGCCGCCGGACGAGGGGCTCGGCTACTTCACGAGCGCGCTGGTGGACGTGCTGGGCGCCGCCGAAGGGCCCGTGACCTGGGGTCAGGTGGGCCGCCAGATCCCGCGTCGAATCGAGCAGATGAGCGACCGTCAGCAGTTCCCGCTGGCCCAGGGCGCGCTCGACCGCGTGGCCTTCGGCGAGACGCGCCGCGGGCGACCGCTGGGCTGGGAGGTCGTCGCCGCGGGGGACGCAATCAGCCTGGAGGGAGCCCCGCTCCCCGGCTGGGGCGTGGGCGCCGAGCTCAGGGTCTACCCGGGAGAAGCCACCCGCGAGGACGCGCGCGAGCCTGCAAAGGCGAAGGCCACCCTGCGCGTCGAGCGCTACGACGGGCTCCACGCGAGCGCGCGGCTGGTAGGGCCGGGCCCGACGACGCCGCTGACGCCAGGCGACCTCGCGGTGCTCTCGCTGCCCGGCCCGGAGAGCTGGCGACTCGCGGTGGGCTTCGACGCGAGCGTGCCCGCCGCGACGCGCGACACGATCACGATGGCCATCGCTGGCGATCCCGAGTCCGCCACCACGCTGGTCTGGCAGGACCGCGCGCCGTTCACGCTGCTGCAGGGCAAGGACGGCGCGCTGCGCCTGCGCGGCCCGGAGGGCGTCACGCGGAACGTGTTCACGCAGGACGCCGCCGCGCAGGCCGGCCAGGTGCGGACCACGCTGGTCCAGCACGCGCGCCAGCAGGCTCTGCTCGCGGTGAGGGGGAGCACCGCGGGCGTCTTTCAGGATGACGCGACGCTGGAGGTGCGCGTCGTGCCGCGCGGCGACCCGTCGGGCTGGGTGCAGAGCTGCCCCAATTTCGAACAGCAGATCCCTCGGTGCGGCCAGTGGGCGGTGGAGGTTCGCAACACACACGCCTCGGAGACACTGCGCATAGGTGGACTCATCCTGTCCAGCGACGGCGCGATCCTGGCCATGCCCCAGGATGGCCGCGCGTTGGAGCTGCCGCCGGGCGGCAAGTGGACGCCGCTCGACGCCGGCCAGATCTTCCAGGCCGTGCCGCCGCTCGGCGCGGTTGAGGACATCTTGGTCTTTGGCGCGCTCCGCGACACGAACATCAACTGGAGCCTGCTGGCGGCGTCCGATCCGACCCGACCCGGCGCGAAGGGGCTCGGGGACGCGCTCGAGGCGACGCTCGCGCGCTATGTCACCGGGGGCGCGAAGGCCGTCACGCAGGTAAAGAGCGCCGTCAACCCCTGGACGCTCTCGCACCTCCCCTTCCGCGCCGTGGCCAACGTGACCGCTGACGCCGACACCGGAAGCTGCGACGCCGGCGCCACGGCCCGCGAGTACACGGTCGCGAACTTCGACATCACGCCTTATCTGCCAGCGGATCAGGACACGGCGCTCTACAAGGTGCTGAAGCAGGCCGAGTACCTGACCCACAAGCGCGAGACCGATGGTGTCCCGTACCGCCAGCACAGCTGGTCCGAGGCCACCGACGCCGAGAACCTGGCCTACGGGATAGACTGCTCCCGGGCCATCTGGTTCGCGTTCACCCGCGCCGGGTTGCCGTACACGTCAAGCACATGGCAGCAAGGCTTTCAGCCGACCGCGCAGATGTTCGACGAGGCTCGTGGCTCCTGCAACGAGGCGTTGACCCCGGACAGCACGCTCATGAAGGAGAGCTTCGTGAGCTGCCTGGGCGAGCCCTTCCAGACGGGCGATGTCCTGGTCTGGCAGGGGATCCGCCCCAGCACCAACGAGTGCGTCGGCCACACGGTCATGGTCATCGATCCAGACGAGTTCATCGGCTGGGGCAGCCACGGCTGGGATGGCTCGAAGAGCGACGAGGGCAAGCGGCTCAACGACACGGGCGTCGAGTACCAGCGCATCCTGGCGAGGACCTGGGCGAAGTGGGATCGCAAACAGTACGAGCTCAAGGCGTGCTGGCGGCACAAGCAGTTCATCGCGGAGGCCGCACGTGCGCATCCGGCGGAAGAACTGTACCTCGGCGATGGGTTCGCGTGTGATGCGGCAGGCGTTCAGCCATGAGCCTCGGCCGCGCCGCGCTGCTTCTCGGATGGCTGCTGAGCGCGCCTGCGCGTGCAGAAGAGGGTCCAGAAGATCTGGATCTCGTCTTCCAGATCGCCGTTGAGCCACTGTTCTCGACGCTGCGTTTCTCCTTCGATGGGCGACAGCTCGTCCAGACCACGGAGAGCCAGCGTCGGGTCTGGGACATCGAGAGCGGGCTGCTCATTGAGGAAAAGACCCGACGAAGCTCTCCAGGGGATGGCGTACCGCGCGAGTGCGCGGAGGAGATCGAGCCTTGCGACGCCCGCGCCGGGCTCCTCGCGCAGGCGTCGGACCGCACGCTCGTCGTGTCGCGCGGGAGGCAGGAGGTGCTGCGCTGTACCCTGGAGGTGGGAGCTGGAGGCGTCGCGCTGTCGCCTGGTGGCGATCGCGTCGCGATAGCCGCCGACGACTGGCTCGGGATCGTGAAGACCGGGGCAAAGCAGCCAGCCGACGGGCGTTGTCTCGGCATGCTGGAGACCCGCAGGCCATTTCCCTCTGGAAGTGCACGGCTCGCGTTCTCGCCGGACGGGAGCTTGCTCGCGGCTGGGCTTGAGGGGGGCGTGTACGCGGGGGCGCGGGAGCGCCGCCGCTGGGGGGCGCCGCTACAGCTCCTGGTGGCGTCGGACCTGAGCGTCGGACGATCACTGGGCGTTCGTCTCGAAGATCAGGGCAATCGATTGCAGATCTCATCGGATGGGCGGCACGTCCTGGTGTTCGGACTGGGCCTGGACGGCGCGCGGTGGGACCTGGACGCGGCGACCTATGGGCCCGCCACCAGCGGCCTGCTCCCCGTCTCGAAGGGCGCGATGGCCGCGGAGCAGCCCGCGCTCCTGGCTGGGGTGATGGGCCGATGGTTCGCCGCTTTTGACGGTGCGGGGCTGGGCATCCTGTCACACGATGGGGCGCGGTTCGGGGCCGCCTCGAACTCGGCGCCCCTGGCCCTGCTGCCAGCCCGCGGCGGTGGCTGGGAGGCGGACGCGGCCGGAGATCTGCTCGCCGTGGCCGGCACATGCGCCTGGGGCCCGTCGCCGGATCCTGGATTGTGCAGCGCGGGAGGGCCGGCCTCCGAGCTGCTGCTCACCGACGTGCGCAAGGGCGAGCTGGCTCGCTGGACCCTGCCCGAGGGCGGCCTGTGCGAGCTCGCCGACGTGGCTGTCGATCCACGGGACCGGTCGGTGATCGCAATTCGAGCGTGCGGCGACAGCGTGGATGACTGGAAGCGGACCCGCGACGTGGTCCGACTCCGCCCAGGCCGTGTCAGCCCCGATCCACTGAGCGCGGCCGAGCTCCCTGCCGACGCCGAGGGGCTGAGCTTCGAGCGGATCGCCGCGGCTCCAGACGGCACGGGGCTCGCGCTCGCGACCAGCGATCGTGTGTGTCTGTCCATCCCCGACGAAGACATCGATCCGGTCATGGATACGACCTATGGTACCTGCTATGGCGTATCGCCCAACAGCGACAGCCGAATCGTCGACATCGCTCTGACGCAAGGCAGCAAGCGACTGTTCATCCTCCTGGACAGCGGCGCCGTCGAGATTCATGGCGCGCGCGGCTGGCACGAGCACATCGGTACCCTCTTCCCCGTCGGAGCACGCGACTATGCCGTTGTCCTGTCCGATGGCATCTACAAGGCGACCCCCCCGGGGCTCGACCTCCTGGCGTTTCGCGAGGCTGACGGCGCCGTGCTCCCTGCGTCCTGGTTGGACCCCTGGCTCCACCAGCCCGGCGAGGTGCTGGAGAGGCTCGGGTACGCAGACGGGGACTATGTGGAGCGCGTACGCCAGGAGACCGAGGTCTGGCGTGACCGCATGGGGCAGACCTGGGTCGACGCGTCCGAGCGACCGGAGATAGTCGCCGCAGGGGCCGCGTTGAACGGGCATGATCGAACACTTCGGCTCGATCCGATCGAGACCGGTGGTGTGTCGGGCCCCTACAAGCTGGACGTGCGTGTCAACGGCGTCCCGTGGCGTGGGGTTGAGTCGTTGAACGTCTCCGGCGCCACCACCGGACGCTGGGGTCCCCTGGATGTGCCGCTGCGTGTCGGCTCGAACCGGGTGGACGTCGTCGCGGTCGACGCGCTCGGCCGCCGCTCCTTCCCGAGGCGCTTCGATGTGCTCGTACCCGGCGTCGTGGGTCGGCGCGTCTGGTTCCTCGGGGTGGCCGTCGAGTCGTACGATGAGCTGAAGAAGCTGAATTGGACCGTGGAGGACGTCCACGGCCTCTGGGCAGCGATCAAGAGCTCTACCAACCTGCCCGCAGACAATCCTGCACCGGTCTTCCTCGAGGGGCCAGCTGTGACCCGGGAGTCCGTGTCCGCGCTGGCTGCGCGGGTCGCCGACGCGGGACCGGATGACCTCGTCATCCTCGCGGTGTCTGGGCACGGGCTGAGCGACGACAATGGAAACTGGTACTTCGCGCCGAGCACACTGCGACCTGATGACCCGGGTGCGACGGGGATCTCCTACGCGAGCCTGGAGGCCATCTTCGCCAGGACTCCAGCCCTGCAGCGTCTCCTGGTGATCGACGCGTGCCACGCGGGTCCTGGGTCCGCAGCAGGCGTCAGTCTTGGCGGCGAGGGTGGTCGTGGTCCCAGGGCCACGAGGCAGGTGTCCGGGGCGCGCCAGGCCGAAGCGCTGCCCTTCTTGGAGCATGATCGCGGTCTTGGAGTGCAGGCGCTCGTCGCCTCGGCCTCGTGGCAGGCGGCCTGGGAGGACGAGGACGCCGCCGGTGGGCTGTTCACATCTGCCCTGGCTTCCGGACTCTCCAGTTTTTCTGCGGACCTCGACGGGAATGGCGATGTCTCCCTCAACGAGTGGCTGGACCAGGCACAGCGTGAGGTCGAGGGCTTCACCGCTGGAACGCAGCGCCCCACTGCGCGGGCGCTGAGCCGCGAGGGGGACTTTGTCGTGGTGACCGGCGTGGCCCCCACCACGCGACGGGATCTCTGTGTGGGTCAGCTCCAGAGCCTCTGCGGCGACGGTGGGGCGGTGGTGGCGATCGACGGCGAGCGCGACGAGCTGCTCATCGCGCATCCCAACCAGGTCGACTCGCTCTCGCGGGTCAGCATCGACGGACGGACCCTGGAGGTGATCACGTCGCCGAGCCTCGACCAATCGGTCGCGGCGCGTCAACCCCCCACCCTGCACGATGGGTTGTTGCGATGGGGATGGCTCTCGACAGGCGGAGAACTCCGTCTGTTGGAGCGTGAGCCGAAGGGTATCTGGGGCGAGATCGAGTGGGCAGGGCAGGTTTTCGATGAGGATCGTGTGGTCTGGGTCGGGCACACGATGGTGGTGAGCTGGCCTGGCCGTTCATCTGGTTGGGGTGAGGTGCATGACCGTGGAGGCCGACTCGTCGCCCGGTGGCAGATCTCGTCCGTGCCGCGGGCGGTGATGGCCAGCGGTGATCGCGCGGTCACCTTGGAGAGCGATGGTCGGCTGATCGTCCGGGCGCTCCCGTCTGGTGCGGAGCTGCTCTCCGTTGATGGGCCGTTTGTCGCCTTGTTCGCGCTCAGCGGGAGCGGGCGCCGCGCGATCGTGGAGACGAGCGCTGGAGGGACCATCGAGCTCAGCCTCGACGCTGGGCCGCCAAAGCTGCGCGCCAGGCCGCTCGATCTCGGGGATGCCCGCTGGATCTACCCCATCTCTATCGATGACGACGGGTCCATCACGGGGGTATTCGAGGGCACGCTCTTGTCATGGGGGCCATGGTAGATGGGAAGTCCACCTGGAGCAGGAACTCTCACGGGCGCACTGCTGACCGCGCTGACGTTGGTGCTGAGCTTCGCGCAGGCACAGGAGTCCGACGACGCCCGCGCGGTGGTCCGCGTCCCCTCCGTGAGCTCAGAAGCAGAGCCGCCCGACGACCCTGAGCACCGGTGGGCGGTGTTGATCGGCGTAGATCAATACGACAGCGAGGCGATCAGGGATCTCAACTACGCCGGGAACGATGTCAGGACCATCGCGGATCGCCTCGTGCAGAGCGGGAGCTGGCGTCGCGATCACATCGTGGTGATGACCTCAGACGCGGTGGATCCATCGCATCGCCCCACCATGGACAACATTACCGATCAGATCAAGTGGCTGTTGAAGCTGTCCGGCGCGCACACCGTTCTATTCTACTTCTCGGGGCACGGCGTCGCATATGAGAGCCTGGGCAGGACCACCAACTACCTGCTGCCCAGGAACGCGGAGGTCAACCCAAGCGTGGGACCGTTGAGCGCCATCGAGGAAGGCTGGCTGGTCTCGACGCTCAACGGCGTCCCCGCACGTCAGCGCCTCGTGATCATGGACGCCTGCCGCAGCCAGCCGGTAGATGCGCGGACGCGCGCGGTCGCGCCGGTCAACGCTGCCCGTCCAGCCCCCGGAGAGGGCACCCAGATCCTGCGAGCCACAGGCGCGGGCCAGGTCTCCCTGGAGAGCGACGCCTGTCAGATGGGGGTGTTCTCCTGCGAGCTCGCGCGCGGGCTCACGGGCGAGGCCGACGGCTTCGACGGCGCCCCGCGGGACGGCCTGGTCGAGGTGGGCGAGCTGTTCGAGTTTGTGCGACATGAGCTCGAGCTCGCGGCCCAGGGCGGGAACGCGCAGATCCCCGAGCGGGACGGCGCACACAGCGGTGACTTCGTGGTGGTCAAGCTGCCCGCGTCGCTCACTCGTCCGGTCGCCTCTGGCGACGAGCCGGAGGCGGCCAACGCGGACATGCGCCTGGGTATCGTGCGCGTCAGCGGCGACGCCTCCGCGGTGAAGATCAGGGGCGCCGACGAGCAGGAGCACGTCTCCGGGGCGCCCTTGGCGCCCGGTCAGTACGCGATTTACGCGAAATTCGACGGATTCCATCTGGGACCCGCCGGGACCGTCCAGGTGCGACCGGGAGAGGAGGCGTCGGTCCACTGCGACGCCCGCTTCGTCTCGTGTGACCTGGAGCGGTACGTGCGCATGGTCAGCGAGGGGGAGTAGGGTGGGCGCTGCGCTGCTGCTCCTGCTGGGCGTCGCTCGCGCAGGCGGAGCTGTCTGCGATGGAGCGAGCTCGGCCGCTGACCTCGACGGGGCGATCTCGGCGATGGTGGATGCTTTCGAGGCCCGAGACGCTGATCGTCTCGCGGACGCTGGCGACGTTGCACAACAGACACTGCGCTGCGTCGGCGAGCCGCTCGACCCGGGCCTTGCGGCGCGTTGGCATGCGGCGCAGGCGCTCGCGGCGACCGGGGCGCGTGACGCGGAGCGCGCTTTGGCCGAGCTGCGCGCGGCAGGCGGACTGGTCGGTCCAGGCGAGGTCCCATCGCCGCTGGCGACTGCGACGCTGCTTCAGTTCGAGCTACGTCCGCTCCAGCAGGCGCCAACGTTGGGGGCGCGACCGATTCGACCACCGGTCGGCTCGACCCTGCTGGTGGACGGTCAGGCTGAGGCCGCGCTCTCCCGCGACGGGGCAGCGGTGATACAGCTCCAGCGCGAGGGTGAGGCGACCTGGGTGACGCGCGCCTGGGAGGGCGATCAGGCCGTCTGGCGCTGGAGGAGCCTGTTCCCGGCAGAGGGGGGGCCCGAGGCGCGGCGCCGTCGCATGCTGCTCGGCGGCGGGGCCGGGGCGCTGGCCCTGGGGGCGGGCGCGGTCTACGCGGTAGGGCTGGCGAACGCGGCCCACTTCGAGGCGGAACCACCTCGGCAGGAGATCCCTGACCTCTACGCGCGGAGTCACGCGCTCTCCTGGGTCGCGGCGGGCGCTGGGCTGGGTGCTGTCGGGCTCGGCGTGACGGCAGTGTTGACCTGGTAGGGATCAACGCGCAGGTCCGCCGAAGAGGATGTGCGCTGCTCCCTGGTCGCGCCCGCCGGCCGCCGCGTAGGCGGGCGCGCCGAGGAGCAGGTCCGCGTACCCATCGCCATCCAGGTCAGCGGGGCGTGCGAGCGGCTGGGCGCCCGTCACGGGTGCGGTAGCGCCGAGGCTGACGAGCGCCTGCCGATCGGCTCGAGCGGTGGTCAGCGCGCCCCCCTCCACGAGCGCGTCCCCGAGGAAGACCCAGACGGCCTGATGTTCCTTTGAGTCTGTGCCACCGATCACGATGTCGGGCGTGCAGCGGCTGTCGCTGTCGAGGTCCCCGCCTCCCGTGACCGCCTCCCCGAAGGTGTTCACGTCTGCCCCAGCGGTGAACGTCACCATCGGCTCAAAGGGGCCGGAGGATGCTCCGCGGTACAGGCGGACCTCACCCGGCGTCAGGTCTGGCTCGGACTCCGCTGTCCCGACGAGCACATCGTCATAGCCGTCCCCGTCCACGTCGCCGGCCGCGGCGACCGAGTAGCCCACCAGCGACACAGAGGATCCCGAATCCCTCCAGAGGACATCCTGAGCGTCCGGGTCATTGACGTCGGGTCGCTCACCCCTCTCCAGCACCTCCCCGGCGATCAGGAACGCGACCCCCGCGTCGCTCGCTCCCTGATCGTGGCTCGGCGCCCCCACGATGATGTCGGTGCCGCCTTCGCCATCCACGTCGCCCGCACGCGCGACCGAGACGCAGCCAAGCTGGGAGGTGCCCTCCTCCGAGTCCACGTAGGCCGCGGTCGCCTCCCCGGAGTTGAGGCTGCCGGGGTCCTCCCTGAACGCGTCCACCTTGTTCGGGCCGAGCCAGAAGATCGCACCCTGGTCGTCTCCCAGGCAATTGAATCCGTCCGTCCCGGTGGTCATGGCGGCAATCAGGACGCCGCTGTACCCGTCCCCCTGCGGCGCGCCAGCCATCGCTGACTCGCTGAGCGCGACCACGCTCGCCGCCTTGAAGGCGACGCCACCAGCGTCGGTCAGCACGGCCTCGTCGGGGATCTCCAGGGGCTCCGCGCCGCTCAGCAGGTAGACCTCGAAGACAGGGCCGCTGTCTGATACTGCGCTGAGGAGCAGATCTCTGACCCCATCTGCGTCCATGGTTCCTGCGTCGGTGGCGTCCAGGTACCCGGGCCTTGTGACCTCCACCCAGGTCGCCGAGGTCGAGATCTCCAACGGATATACCCCATCGTCGGGGGCGCCCTCACCCAGCAGCAGCAGGCCATTCCCGCCCGCCGCCCACCGCCCAACCCCATCCGCTTCCAGAGCGCCCACCGTGGCCACCCTGGCGCCGAGGGCCTGATCGCTCTCTCCGATCAGCGAGACTCCCCCCATCTCGCCGATGTCCGCGGTATCGATATCACCGCCGATGAGCAGCGCCTCTGGCGAGACCGCGCTGTCGGGATCGCAGCCCATGGCCTCGACATAGGCGTCCCTGGAGATCCAGATACAGCCGCTCAAGGACGCTATCATCAGGAGCGTGATCTTGGTTGAAGGGGACATCTGCGCGGACACCTCGTGGCAGGGACTCACCGGGACAGGGTGGACGATAGCACGCCGCGCTCAACGTCGGGGCCCATGGGTCGGGTGCTGTCCGAAAACAAGAATCAAAAATGCAACTTTATTGTGCGCTTGATATCGGCAGTCATCCTGAACGGGCTCGCCACGGATCGCCTACGGCTACACTGAACGCTTGACCGGATGTCGCGCCGAGGCGCAGGCTGGGTCGTGCAAGAGGGTGTCGAGCCCAGTGGGCAGGCAAAGTCTATGTGCGGGGGGGAGAGATGGCCACAGATGCAGAGATCATCGCGCGCAAGCTCGCGCTGTTCGTCATCGTCGGGTACCTCCCGAATGACTACCCCACCCCCGACACCCCTGACCCTCGATGGGAGGCGATGATCGGGACGCGCTACGCCGACGGGAAGCTCTACTGGACGAAGACCGACGGCGTCCCGAACGGGGGCCAGGTCGCCGCGTGGGCGAAGGGTACGACCGGTACGACCTGCGGCTACCTCCCGCACTGGATGTTGTGGGCGATCGGTTGCCGCGACTGGGCGACCATGAACCGTGAGGATGACGCCTGGAACACCTCGCTCTACGACGCGGCCCGGGGGGGCGAGGCGATTCACTGGATCATCAAGATCGGCACAGCGAAGCTGTTGTTCGATTACCGCCCGAGGTTCCCGACGGGCAGCGAAGAGCGGAAGGAGAAGACGTCCCCAATCTGGGTGACGCCGACGCCGGGGGCACTTCCAGAGATCGGGGATGTCCTCTATATTCAAGACCCTGCCGGCACGGGTGGGGACCACCATGTCTTCGTGTTCCTCGGCCTCACCTCGGATGGCAAGCAGTGGTTGACCGCGGAGGCGGGCCAGCAGAGCGAGAGACTGAAGGTCCTTGGGCTGTACAAGAGCTGTGCTTCAAGATTCAAGCTCCGCACACCACTTTTCTACCCAAAGCGGAGCTCGACCAGGCAGATTGGGTTCGAGGAGGAGGCGAAAAGGACCGTGCACGGCTGGCTCTCCCTCGGGGGGCTGCTGGCGACGCGGCCGGAGCGTTGGGTCGACGCGGAGCTCCCCAGGCTGTCGGACGGGGTGTTCGCCGGCGCGACGGTGGGCCAGCTCCCGAAGGCCTCGGAGAGGGAGCAGCGGGGCGGTGGCATCCTGGCGGAGCTGGCCTGGCGGCTGGTCTATGAGTTCCTGGGCACGGTCTACGAGTCCGATCCAGTGTACTCTCAGCTCTACGAGCAGATCCCCGACGTGGTGTGGAACCTGGCCTATGATCTCTGGAGGAGCATGGGTTCACCCTCGTTCTGGTCCATGGGCTTCCCCTCGCTCGGCGGGACGTTGAGCCAGGAGCAGGAGTCGCTACGGGTCGCGGCTACCGCCGAGGCGAGCTCCCGGCTCCTGGCGAAGCTGGAGGGCAGGCGACCGGACCCCTCACCGACCTTGAGCGGCGCCGCCTTCCGCGCGCACGTCGGAGCCCTGGAGGCCGAGGTAGCGCGAAGAGCGGCAAGCTGGCTGGACCTGGGCGCCGTGGAGGGCGGGTCGGCCACCCTCGACCTTCACCTGGACGAGGTTGACGAGTCCTGAGCAAGAGCTGGTCTCGGGGGCGCACGCGCAGGCAGGAGGTTGGTGATGTCCATCGTTCGCTACACGTTCACGGAGGCCCAGCTCCGATCCAGGCTGCTCGCGCGCCTGGGTGGGGGGCGCACGCTGATCGCCTGGAGGAGCGGCGCCGATCAGCTCCTGGTGGACCTGCGCACCTTGACCTTGGCGCTGGGAGAGGGCTGGCTCGGCGTGGAGTTCCCGGTGACGGTCGCCGGGGGCGCAGCCACGCCGTTCCAGCTTGTGTTCTGGCTGGGGCTGGAGGGCGAGGGCGAGGGGGTGAGCGCCACCTGCACCGTGGGCAAGGAGCCCGCGGGCATGTCCGAGCGCTGGACCCCGCAGCTCCGACGCCTGTGCTGGGAGGCGGTGCTGGACCTCCTGGAGAGCGCGGTGTTGCAGGCCGAGAAGAGCGCGCCCGGCAGCGCGCTCACGCTGCTGGGGTATCAGGCCGGCGGCGGCGCAGGCTCGGGCACGGTCACCGTTGACGTCTCGATCGGCTGAGGAGGTCTCATGGCACGGCTCGATCTGGCAGGCGTTCAGCTCGGCATGCTGATCGGCGCCCTCGACGAGGAGGGCGGCGACGTCAACCCGCTGTGGCTCCTCGATCCCTGGGGCGGGGTGGTCGAGGGGCTGACCGGTGAGGGGGCTGGCGCGCGGCGCTGGCGGGTGGGCGGCGTGGCGAAGGCGATCCTGGACGGGGGGTGGGTCGGGAAGGACGAGGACATCCCAAGGTCAGGACCTGACCAGAGATTCTACGCGGCGCCCATCGTGAATGGGCCGCCAGCGCTGAACGTGATCTGGACCAGGACCGGCGCCTTCGAACTCGGCCTGGGCGTGACGTACGCGAAAGGTGACCTGAGCGGCACGGCGAGCGCGATGGCCGTCCGCGTGAGCAAGGTGGAGGATGAAAGTGGCTTCGACCCGAGGCTGGACCTGACGGTCTCGTTGGCCAATCCGGTCGAGTTCATCTCGGGGCTGGAGATCACGGCCGACCTGGGAGGCGGCGGGCCGACCTGGGCGATCACGCTCACGACCTCACGTGAGGTAGAAGGCGCGAAAGTCACCCGCAGGCGCTCCCTGGATGGCGCAGACTCCGGCCGAGACGCGGCCCGGATCGTCGCGTTGGTGCTCGCGACCTGGGTGCAACACACAGCGAACCAGGCGGGGAGCGCGGTAGTCTGGCGGCGCGTTGCGGACCACCTGCTCCCGATGCTGGGTGAGATCGGGGCAGACAAAGCTAACTACCCCATCGTGTCGCTCTGGCCTTTCGATGACAATCCCGACAACACGACCTTGTCGTCCTGGTTGGGTTCGCTGACCGACCTGAACGGTCTGGTCACCTTCCTCTGGCACCTGCGCGCGCTGCTGACGGGCGTCACCGATCCAGAGCTGTTCAAGGGCAGCGTATATGCCCCCCTGATTGCCGGGACGAACCCAGCTCTGAAGCCCACCCACCCGAGTGCCCCTCCGGCCGTCGCTGGCCTGGGCGAAGCGACGATCTGGTTGAAGGCGGAACCATCCGGGTCGAGCCACAGGATCAGCCTGTGCAAGGGCACCGATCCAACCGCAGACAGCGCCCCCATTCATCTGTTCACGATCAGCGGCGACGGACTCTTGATCGGGTCGGGGCTCTCCAACCTGCTCTCGACCTGGTCCGTCTCTGGCGACGATCTTAGGCTCAGGCTCGACCAGATCGACGGCCAGGACGCGATCGTGCTCTCGGCGAAGCTGGGCGGCACCTGGGCGCACCTCAGACTGAGCGGCGACCGGCTCGCGATCGGCCTTGGAGGAGACCGGGACAGCCTGCCCGCCCTCTCGTCCTCGCCATCGGCTCCGCAGGCCACCGCCTGGTCTCTGCGCCTGCTCGGCGACGCCGCGGGCGCCACGACCGAGACCAACGCGCTCGCGGCGCTTGTCGAGTCCCTCCCCGCCAAACCCGACCTCGCCTGGCTCGGCGACAACATCGCGGCCATCCTGGGTAAGCCGCTCAAGATCCCGCTCAAGACCACGCGCGGGCCGCTGACGCTCGGGCCGCTGTGGCTGACGCTGGAGAAGGAGGCGCTGGATCTCGGGCTGGATCTGCGCTTGGACCTCGTGGGCTTCGAGATCGCGGCCCGCGGGCTCGGGGCGCGGATCGGCGCGGACAATATCACCCCCCGCCTGGAGGGCCTGGGGCTGCGCTTCGAAGCGCCGCTGGTCTCGCTGCGGGGCGAGCTTCAGCGGCGGCCCGTGGGAGACTTCCAGGGCCATGCGCGCCTTTCGGTGGCGGACACCTTCGCGCTGGGCGCAATGGCCGGGCTGGACTATGGTGACGGTAAAGCCGCCATCTACGTCTTCGGGGCGCTGCGCGCGCCGCTCGGCGGGCCGGTCTGGTGCTTCGTGACCGGCATCGCGGGCGGCGTGGGCCTGAACTACAAGCTGCCACCGCTCACCTCGGTGGACGCCCACCCCTTCGTGCAGTGCCTGTGGGGCACGGACACGAAGCAGACCATCGCCCAGCTCCCCCGCAAGGAGGGCGCGTTCTGGATCGCGGCGGGCCTCACGTTCACCAGCTTCGGGCTGATCGAAGGGCTGCTGATCGCCGCCGTGCAGCTCAACCCCTTCCAGATCCAGCTCCTGGGCCGCGCGGAGCTGTCGCTGAAGCCGCTGGCGTTCCTGCGGCTCGACATCGGCGCCAGCATCGACGCCGAGAAGATCGCGGTGCTGGGCGGCGTGAACGGCTACTTCATCCACCCGGACCTCGCCAGCCTGAGCGGTGAGTTCGCCCTCATCGTGTGGCCTGAGGAGGGCGACTTCGTCCTGACGGTCGGCGGCTACCACCCGGGCTACCCTCGGCCGAAGCACTACCCGGCGCGCGACCGGCTGCGGATGAAGTCCGGCCTGGGCCCGCTGCACGTCGAGGTCACCGGCTACCTGGCGCTGACCCCACGCGAGGTCATGGTCGGCGCGAGCGCGAGCATCTGGGGCGACTTCGGCGTCGCCAGCGCAGGGCTGGAGGCGTTCCTGGACGCCTGGATCCGCTGGGATCCGTGGTTCGTGAGCTTCCGGGGTGGGGTCTGCATCTGGGTGGACACCTGGGCCACGGGCCGCTTCGAGGTCGGGGTGACGGTTGAGGTCTGGACGCCGAAGTTCGGCGGTCGCTGCGAGATCGATCTCACGCTGGACACCATCGAGATCGAATTCGGCAGCAGCCACAAACAGAACGATCGGCCGAGCTTCGCCCAGGTGCTGGAGGGCAAGCTGGGGCTGGTCCAGGTGGACGAGCCCGAGAGCCCCTGGCTGCCGTTCTCCACGGGCGGCAAGGTCGGGGTCTTCGGGCTCGACGTGACGCGGGGGCTCGTGGGCTCCAAGGGCGGAGAGGACGACGAGCAGCCGGGCCAGAGTTTGGGGGCCCCGATCCGCGTGCTCCCGGAATTCCGGGCGCGGATCCGCACGCGGCTGCCGATGCTCGGGGAGGCGCTGGCGGTGGTGCCTCTCCCCCTGGGGGGGAAAGACCGCTATACGGTCTCCAGCGAGCTCGACTCGCCGCTGTCCAACCACTGCAACCTGACCAACACGATGGTCATCTCGTGGTGGAAGGTACCCGTATTGGGCGGAGCGGCAGAGCGGGTGAGCGCGGACCCGCCTGCTCCACGCGGCCGCCGGCTCCCCTCGAGCCTGTTTGGCCCGATCGTCGCCGAGTGGGATCTCGGAGACAGCGAGACGACCGTCCCAGGCTTCGACACCTTCGAGGTGCATGTCGCGCCGGAGATCCCCGAAGCGTTGAAGTGCAGCACCACCCCTGTCGAGATCTGTGGAGCGGACGAGCGCTACCCCCTCCCCCAGGGTGAGGTCCAGGGCGCGGTGCTGGTCACGGCGCTCGGCCAGGGCCACCCGCTGCGCTTTGGTCCCCCAGCGCCTTTGCCTGCGCCCGTCCGCGTGGCGCGGCAGATGCGCGAGACCGTGGTCACGCTCGCCCGGGGGTTGAGGTCCACGGCGGCCGCGCTGCCGGCCGGCGCGGTCCTGAGCGCGCTGCCCGTCGCTGTCACCCGTCGCCCTGAGCTGGCGGCGGTTCGCCTGATCGTGGTACCGCCACCAACCCGTCGGATCGACGCGAAGGTGGATCTGCTCGATGCGACGCCCGACACCGCCAAGCTGCAGGCCGACCAGGCCCGGGTGCGCGTCCTGGGCGATTCGGCCTCCGGCGAGCTGCGTCTGGCGGGCGATCAGGTCGTGCGCGTGCTGATGGTCTCGCGCGGCGGTAGGATCCAGTCGGATCGCGCCTACCAGGGCTCGGTGAGGGTCCCGCTGTCCCGCGGCGCGGGCACCGTCGCGGTCCTGGGAGAGGGGGGCGGCGCCGGCCTGCCGACCAGCGGGCCGCTCACGACCGCTGCTGGGGTGGAGCCGCGCACCCGGCTGGTCTCCCTCGGCGGAGATCTCTACGTGGGCGTCGGCTGCACGCTGAAGATCACGCGACGCCGCGCGCCGAGGGCTTCGGAGGAGGGGCCGCGCGCCCTTGCCGGTTCGAGCATCCTCGGTGAGATCCTGAAGGCTGAGCTGAGCTTTGCCGCGGGGGCGCTCGGATCGCTGGTCCTGCGCCTGCGCGGGCCGGTGGGGCAGGGCGCTCCGGTCGAGGTCCGCGCGACCGGCGCCACCCTCGGCGCGCTGAGCAGCCGCTGCGTCGGCGACGAGCTCGCGTTGGTGGGCTCGCTGCGCGCGCCGGGAGCGTTCTCCGTGGCGTTGAGCCTGGCCGAGGGCTGGAGTCTGAGGGGCGTCATCGCGCTGCCGCTCGGAGACGCGTACGCCGAGCTCGGGCGCGGACTGCCGGTGGACCTCATCGACGACCGGATGGCGGCGCGACGCGGAAGCACCACCATCACCTGGGAGATCCAGCCATGAAGAAGCTGACCTTCTACCAGAGCTGTGTGCCGGACGTGGGCACGGACGAGGTGCTCTGTGTCGAGCTCTCGCAGACCGTGGGTGAGGCCGGGCCCGACGCGGCCTACGCGAGGTCCACGGGCACGCTCTACCTCCAGCCCGTGGGCCCGCGGCTGCGGCTGGAGCCCGACGAGATCGTCGGCTGCTCCCCCAGCCCGGGGAGCACGACCACCCCTGACGAGGTTCTGCCGCACGTCGCGCTTCGGCGCCGCACGCTGCCCTGGGAGCGGCAGGGGCCCAGGGAGGGCGACCCCTGGATGATGATCCTGGTGCTGCGGGATGACGAGCGGTTCCACTCAGGATGGACCTATGGAGACCTGCCCGCCTGGGTGATCCACGACCGAGACGCTTCGAAGCTGAAGAGCAAGACCAGCTCCGCGCAGCTTCGGAGCGTGCTCGCCGAGGAGGGTGATGATGAGCCCCTCACCTGGCTCGACATCCGCGAGGGACTGCTGAAGACGCTCCTCGGCGACCCCTCCCAGCTCGCGCTGCGCAGCTTCATGCTCCGCCTGCCTCCCGACGACACCCAGGGCATGGAGGACGAGGACGGGGACGTCGCGATGGTGGTGAGCCCGCGCCTGCCCTGGGCCGGCGGCGTGGGCCAGGAGCCCGTCCAACACACGGCCCTGCTGGTCAGCCTGGAGCGGCGCGACGACCTGCCCTGGCCCCCTGGGCGCGGCACCGGGAGCGACGACACGCGCCACCAGCTCGTGGTCCTCCACAAGTGGAGCTTCACCCCCTCCCAGGACGACGATTTCGAGTATGTTGTCAAGGCCATTCGCCACCACCCTCAAGGCGGCGTGCTGCGCTACGGCTGGCTGCCCGACGAGCCAGCGAGCGCCGCCCACCCGGAGGGGAGAGAGCAGCGGCCGCTGCTCGACGAGCGAGGTGCGCTGGAGCTGTTGGACGAGGAGAACAAGTCCTGCTTGTATCGTGGCCCCCTGCGGGCCAGCCCGGTCCCGGAGCGCAGCCCCCGCATCGCCCTGCGTGGGGACCTGGCCGAGCTCGACGCGATGGACGACGCGCGGCCCGACATCTCGGAGGTGACGGCCTTCGAACTCGGCCGCCTGCTGATGCTGTCCGACCCAGCGGCGCTCGCCGCGCTCGACGAGGTGCGGCGGGTCATCGATCCTGACCCGTCGCTCATCGATGTGGACGCGCTGCACGCCTCGCTGCGCCGCTTCAGGACGCGGCAGGAGCTCGACTGGACGGGCCTGATCACGCAGGACGCGCTGGGCGCGCTTCCGCGGATCTCGCCGCACGGCGCCGCGCCGATCTCGGCGACGCAGCGCGCGCAGCTCAGCGAGGCGGCCACGGCCAACCCGAGCCCGCCGTCCGTGGATCTCGCGCGATCGGACGCGCTCTCTCAGCTCGCGGCCGGCTTCTCCGGCCTGCGCCAGCGGACCTGAGGAGGGAAGATGTACGCGACGAAGCCCGTCAAACCCTCGACGCTCTCCGCTTCGGCGGGCGCTGCCGTCTGGCGCCCGCCGCTGGATGGCCTGGACGCGCTCCGCGCCGCACCCATGGAGGTCGAGATCCCCGTGGTCCTCACGCGCGCGCTGCTGAGGCTTCGCCTCCTGGAGGGCGTGCCGCTGGCCTGGCTCGTGCCCGACCCGGCGTTGTTGCCGCCAGAGTCCATCCGATTCTTCCACGTCGATCCGACCTGGACCGACCGGCTGGTCGACGGCGCGCTCTCGGCGGGGCGCGTGGGCTCGCTGGACCTCGGCTTCACCGCCGCCGCGCTGGCCGGGATCCGGCAGCACCTGGACGAGGCGTTGGAGGACAAGGCGAGCGGGGCCTACACCCGGCTCCTCGTGCTGGCCTCGGACGACCCGCCGACCCCCGCGAACCTCGTGCAGAGGTGGCAGATCTACACCTGGCCGGGTCGCAGTGACGGCGCGCCTCCGCCGCTCAGCGGTATGTTGATCCGCTCCGAGCTGGTCACGCGCTGGCCGGACTTCGAGATCCGGGCCTCCCGAAGCCCGGAGGCGCGGGACGCGCTGAACGCTGTGCCGATCCTGCGGCGCGCGCGGCTCGGTGACGATCTGATGATCGTCCTGTTCGCTGGGAGCCCGCAGCGGGTGGAATTCGAGGAGCCGCCGACGGGGATCCGCTTCGGGGTGGAGCCGGCGAGCGAGGACGAACAGACGGCCAACGTTGCACCTGACTACATCGTCCAGGGCCGCGAGTCACGGTGTCAGGGCACGGAGCTGACGGTCCCGGTGGACGGGGCGAGGATGATCTCCCTCACCCAGGACGCGATCACGCTGAAGAGCGGCACCGAGCCCGGCGAGGAGCACCCCGCCCGCGGCTCCCAGTGGTTCGCCTGGTGGTTCCTCCAACCCCCCTACATCCAGGTCTTCTCATCGGCGGTCCCCGAGCTGTCCGGCTCGGACGTGGAGGCGCCCCAGAAGATTCTGGTCCGCGGCCGCCCCGTCCGCTACCGTCCCACCGCGCAGAGGTGAGCGATGCCCGCCCTCCTGGTCCCCGTCCACCTCGCCGCCTGCGTGCTCACCAGCGCCCAGAGCGTGCCTGCGCTCTCTGGCTCCCCCTTTGGAGGAGAGGTCACGCTGAAGCCGGGGGTCCACCTGCACTGGGCGCTCCCCGACGCGCTGACCCGGGCGCGCTCCTTCGACCGGGACCAGGATGTGGCCCGCCCCGGTGTGCCCGATCGCTGGCTGGTGGTCCGCTTCAACGCGGTCACCGAGTCGTCCGCGCTGCTGGGCAGGATCCCGCGAAGGAGCTGGCGGGCCTGGGTCGTGCAGTCCGACAGCGGCAGCGTCGTGGCGCTCGACCAGTACAAGCCGCCGACCGCCACGCCGTCCAAGGTGCTCACGGCCGCGGGCCCGCTCGACCCGGCCAGTCGCCGGGCTCCCGCCCTGGCCGGCTGGGGGTGCCACCGCGCGAGTTCGTCCCCGCCCTGGCCCATGGGAAGCCACGCCTACTACCCGAGCGCAGCGGGCGTGTTCGGGATGCACGACGACCTCGCCGATCTCTCGGATCGCGCGAGCCCCGTCAGCTACGCCGTCGTGGGCTGGTGCAGCGCCGCAGCCAACGATCCTGTGGCCAGCGCGCCCGACGCCCTCCGCCTGTGTTTGAGCTTCAAGTGGAGCCTGCTGGGCCTCGACGCCGGTTTCGACCTGTTGACCCCTGGCGTCCATCCTGACGCGAAGGGGAGCCAGACGGCGGTCCCCACCCTGAGCGCCAACGTCGCGGCGGTGACCTCGCCCATCACCGAGGCGGCGCGCGCCGGGGCGTCGGCGCTTCGGGGGGTCGCGGGCGCGATCAAGGCCGCAGGGCTGCTCGAAGGCGGACGGTTCGCCGCGTCCTCGGACGGTGATCGCCTGATCTGCCACGGCGCCCTGTTCCTGGTGGACCCCGACGCGCCGACGCCCACACGGCCGGGCTACACCCTCAGCGTCCACCCCACGCTGCCCGCCGCCGTGGCCGCGACCGTGGGGGAGGACCCGGACACCCAGGAGGCAGTCGAAGCGCTTATCCATGGCCTCGACCGCCAGCTCGCGAGCCCACGAGACGTGCTGGACCTGGCCTACGAGGCCCATCAGCGCAGCTTCGCCTCGCGTCCGGGCGGCGCGTGCCGCTGGTACGGCCAGATCCTGCTGGACGCGCCTACAGGCGCGCAGGCGGTGCAGAGCGCATTGACGCGGGAGGCGCTGCGGCGAGCGGCGGAGGACGCCAGGCGGGCGCTCGCCGCGACCGTCTCCCAGGTCGGCGACCGGCAGGAGGAGATCACAGAGGCGCAGGGCCGGCGGATCAAGGCCAGCCCAGAGATCCACCCACGGTTGATCCGGGTGGTGGACCGGCGCGGCGCCGACGCGGAGAGCTGGTGGGTGGATCTGGAGAACCTCACGGACCTCACGGAGCTCTGCCGCCGGGGCGTCGGCGCGTCCTGGACGCTCCCCGACGCGGCCCCCGTCCACGCGGAGCTCGCCCCGCGCTGGCGCCGGGCCCGCGCGCCCGTCGTGTTGCTGCGCGGCGCGGGTCGTGGGACCCGGCACGGCGAGGACGGGCGCTTCGAGGCGGATGGGACGCTGCGCTGTCGGATCGCGGGCCACACGGTGCGCGCGCTGGAGGTTCGCTGGCCGCTCCTGTCAGCCACGACCCTGGCCGCCAGTCGTCTGCTCTCGGACGTGGCGAAGGTGCGCGATCGCGCGGGGCTGCCGACGGAGGCGGTCTCGCTGCTGGAGGAGGCGCTGATCCTCGATCCGGCGAGCCAGCCCCTGCTGGTCGCGCAGCATCAGCAGAACGAGCGGCTGTCCGCGGCGACCTCGGATGGCCTCGGCAAGCTCTACGCGCAGTTTCACACGGCGCTTCTTCAGCTTCGCAGTGGAGACCCGCAGATCTGCAAGCCCCTCGGGACCTACCTCACCCCCCAGGGCACCCTGCCCAGCCCCGTCGGCTGGTGGGCCTGGGAGACGCCCTGGTGCCCGCTCTTCATCGACGCTCAGTACGGATTCAAAGACCGGGCCTCCGGTGATCCCTGGCAGGTGGAGCGCTCGCTCGGCGGCGAGACCGGCGCTCGCGTCGACCTGAGCGAGCGGGCCTTCCTGGTGCCCGCCGCGCCACGTGTGCTGCACGGCCTGCTCTTCGACCGCACCCGGATCGGCGCAGACGACGGCTTCACCGCGCTCCAGAAGCCCCCAGCGGACGTCACCGGGGACGACGTGCGCAGCCTGGACCTGCTCTCGGCGTCGCTGTCCAAGCTGGACGACGCGCTCCAGGCGAAGGGGTGGAGCCTGATGGCGGGTGATCTGAAGGTCTCGAAGGTCAGGGTGATCGACACCTTTGGTCGAGCGGCCGGCTGGCTCGGCGGAGCCTCCTGCGAGCTGCACGCCCGCCCAACCACCTGGACGCGCCTGCACATGCGGCTCACCGACGGCGCGGTCGGCGTCGAGGCGGCCGGCGAGGACGCCGATCGCACGCGCCCCTGCGTCGCGGGCTACCTGGTGCCCGATCTGCTGGAACATACGCTGGAGATCTACGACGAGCAGGGTGAGGCGCTCGGGCAGGTGGAGGGAGAGGGGCCGGTCGTCCTGGCTCGCGAGGGGACCGGCCTCCAGGAGCACCGCGGAGACCTCCCAGCGGGCTGGGGGGCGGGACCCGACGACCGCGTGCTCAAGTCCAAATTCCACTGGCACCCCTGGTTCAAGGAGGACGAGCGCCAGGAGCGTTGGGAGCGCCTAAACCCGAACCTCCGCGACCTCATCCGCGCGCTGGAGGCTTCGCCCACGCACGTCCCCACGACCCTGGAAGCCGGGGCGAGCTGGGCGCTCTATGAGTCGGCCGTCAGCGCGCTGATCCGCGTCTCGGACACCGCGCGGGCGACGCTCGACCAGCGCAGACGCATTCATCACCAGGGCTGGGCCGTCAAGGGGCGGCCGATGGTGCTGGTCCGGGCGGCGGCCTGGGTGGAGAGCGCGCGCGCCCAGGACGGCAAGCTCGTGAGCGTGCCTCCGCCCGCGCTGAGCATGCGCCTGGGCGACTTGCGCTTCTCGGACGACGGGGTCGTCGGCCGGATCGAGGAGGGCAAGCTGATCCCTGTGGACGTGGAGGCCGCGAAGCAGGCGCTGCTCAACGTGCTGCCCGAGGTGCGCCAGGACGGCTCGCCCATCGGCGCGCTGGCGCGGCTCCAAGGCGAGGCGGCGCCCATCGTCCAGAAGGCGCCGGTGCGCGCGCCCTTCGTGGACAGCGCCGAGAGCAGCACGATGATCCCGCTCGGGGCGACCCCAAACCAGCTCCTGCTGCTCGTGGACCTCGGCGGAGGCATCCGCGGAGTGACGGGCGCGCTGCCGGTCAAGCGCCTGACGATCCCGGCCGATCAGGTCGCGGCCGCCATGGGCAGGCTGAACCCCACCGTCGCTGTCGGCCCGGTGCTCTGCGAGGCGCTGCAGAAGAAGCCAGAAGACGAGCCGGGCTACAAGCCCCCGGCCCTGCTCGCGGCGCTCACGCAGGGCGAGGGGGGCGTCTGGGTGGCCGACGACGGAGTCTTCGACCAACGCGCGATCCCGAAGGCGACCAAGGACAGCCTCCCGCGCGAGCGCGTGCGCGTCGCGCGCGGTTGGGTGCGGGCGGGCAGACCCACCCAGAGTTGAGATGACACCCGCGAACATCGGAGGGAGACATGGGCGACAACGAGACGAGGCACCTGAACCTGGACCCGCGGCTCTCAGCGGCGCTGGCCGACCGGCTCTCGGCGGACGCGAGCGGAGGCGATGAGGAGGCTCCGGCCGAGCTGGCCGAGCCGAGCATCGGCGCGCCCATCCCTGTCAGCACCGAGGACGCCTACGTGATCTCGGGCGTGGACGCTGCGCTGGCGGTACGGCTGATCAACATCAAGACGGGGTCCTACGAGCTCCTTTCGAGCCACAAGGAGTGGTTGGACGGCTTTGTCCCGCCGGTCATCGCCGACCGCAGCAACGTCTGGTTCGACGTGCTCGGCTTCACCAGTCGAGTCGGCAGCGTCTCCTACAACCTGTCGCTCTCGCAGCAGCGCGCCGCCTACGTGGCGGGCTATCTCGCGAAGTACATCCCGATCGAGCGGATGAACGTCTTCTCGGGCTTCGGTGAGTCTGGGAGCTGGGCTCAGAGTGACAATGCTGGCTATGATCGCGCGGTCGAGGTCTACGTCTTTGGGTACAAACCACCCCCTGCCAAGACGACCAGCACGGCCGTTCGACCACGGTGGCGCACGTTCAAAGTCCGCCTGATCGCAGCTACATCAGTTGGCATCCTCAACCTCGACGACTATGGACTCATGGGGGTCTCTCTTCAGGGCTACCTCCTGGAGTTCATGGATGTGGCGAGGAACGAGACGGCGTACTTCGCGTACTCGGGGGCGGGACTGACCCTGCCCACCCTCTCCAGCTCTGCGGAGATTGCCGGTCCCTGGTCTTCCTTTCGACTTCTTGGCTTCGGCAAGGAGAGGCTCGCAGACTTCGCGGGGCCCGCCACGCTCTACCAGACCCCTGGCGTGTCGTACCTGGTTGACTCTCAGGGCGGCGACTACCGCCTCGCGATAGACAGCCCGACCCTTGTGAAGAACGGCACGCTGCGCAACCCGCGCCAGATCCTGCTGGCGGGGGGGAAGAGCCTCGGCGCGGGGCTCGGTATGGTGTCCCAGGGCACGCTTACACTGATCCCCACGCCCTAAGGTGAGCCTATGGGACTGCGCCTGCTCTGCTCAGCGCTGATAGTTCTTTCGTCCGCCTGCGGTCGCGGCGATGGGGCGTCGGGTGGTACTGAGCTGCTGGACCTCGACGCCGACGGCGACCCGGAGACCACCGACTGCGACGACCGCGACGGGGACATCCACCACGACGCGGTGGAGATCCTCTACGACGGCATCGACCAGGACTGCGACGGGCTTCAGGACGACGACGACCGGGACGGCGACGGGGCGCTCTGTTTCTGGGACGGCGCGGGCTGCTCCTTGGACTGCGACGACCAGGACGCCAGCGTCTACCCTGGAGCGATGGAGCTCTGCGACGGAGCGGACCAGGACTGCGACGGCGTGGCCGACGACGGGGCGGAGGCGGTCGAGCTGGACGAGGTGTGCGGCAACGGGATCGACGACGACTGCGACGGGGAGGTGGACGGGTGCGCGCGGGAGGGAGAGATCGGGGCCGAGGACGCGGACGCCTGGTTCCTGGGGAGCACGGCCGGGTCCTTCGCCCTCGGGGGGCTGGGGCCGCCAGGAGACGTGACCGGAGACGGGGTCGGCGACGTGGTCGTGCAGGATGGCGTCCTGGACGCCGATGGTGTGACCTGGACGACGCTGGTGTACGTCTACGCTGGCCCGGTCTCAGGCTCGCTCAACGATCAGGCGGCGGCGGCGGTGCTCAGCGATCGGGAGTCCTACTACGACGGCTCGGCGAGCGGGGATCTTGATGGGGACGGGCTCGCGGACCTGGCCTTCGGGAGAATGTATGGCTCAGGGTCCGCGTCTATCGACGTTTTCGCCGGCCCCGTCGCCGGCACGCTGGCCTTCGGAGACGCGGACGTCTCGCTGGTCAGCGACGAACCCGACACACTCACCTCCATCATGTCGCTCGATGTCGGAGATCTGAACGGCGACGAGACTCTCGATCTGCTCGGCTCCGTGACCTGGCAGGACGCCTCGTATGCTTGCGCGAGTGGCGATCGAATCGTGGTCCACTATGGTCCTCTCTCGGTTGCATCGGCGTCGCTCACGGACGCCGACGTGACGTTGGAGGGAGACAGCGACCATTGCTTCAGCGTGGCCACCTTCGCGGGCGACCTGGACGGGGATGGCGCGCAGGATATCGCGGTGGGCGCGTCCTCCGCGGCCCTGTACTTCGGCGCGACGTACGTCCTACTGGGACCGGTGGCCGACACGCAGCTCGACGCCGCCGACGTCGTCCTGTGGGGTGATGAGCTCGCCGGATACCTGGGTGAAGACGTCGAGTCGGCGGGCGACATGGACGAAGACGGGCGCGATGACCTGTGGGTCATGAGCTACGCGCGATCCTCGAACGGTGACGAATCGGGTGACGCCCAGCTCTTCCTGGGGTCGCGTGTGGGGGTCGAGACGGGCGCTGCGGTCGTGGTTTCGGGGCGCGAGGCGGGGGGCGCGACGGGGCTGGCGGCCGGCGACCTGAACGGCGACGCGCGGCCCGATGTCGCCCTGGCCAGCGGGACCCTTCCTGGTGCGGTCGGAGTGTTCTACGGGCCGCTGGAGGGTGCAAGTACGCTGGATGACGTGGATCTGCTCATCCGCGGCGAGGAGGACGGCTGTCTCGGCTACGTCTACCTGTTCACTGGCGACGCCTCTGGCGACGGCCTCACGGACCTGCTTGCCTCGGACTACTGCCGAGACGGCTACGCGAGCGGCGCCTATCTCTTCACCATGAGCGGCTGGTAGGACTTCTCCATGTGGCTCACCCTGCTCCTGCTGGCATGCGGCGACGACGACGAGACGAAGGTCCTTCGCGACGAGGACGGCGACGGGGTCGCCAACGTCGAGGACTGCGCACCTGACGATCCCTCCGGCAGCCCCGGGCGGTCCGAGGATGCCTATGACGGCCTCGACAACGACTGCGATCCGTCCACGCCAGACGACGATCTGGACGGAGACGGCTTCCTCCGCGCCGCGGACTGCGCGGACTCGGACGCCGACCGCTACCCCGGCGCGACCGAGATCTGCGACGACAAGGACAACGACTGCGACGGCGCCGTGGACGACGAGGCCAGCGACGCCAGCACCTGGTGGCGCGACGAGGACGGCGACGGGTATGGCGACGAAGACGCCTCCTACACGGGCTGCGAAGCCCCAGCGGGCTACGCCGAGCAGCCTGGTGACTGCGACGACGACGACGACGCGGTCCACCCGGGCCGCTCGGAGGTGTGCGCCAACGGGGTCGATGACGACTGCGATGGGAACAGCGAGAGCGACGACGGGATCTGCGCGTTCGAGGGCTTCATGTTCGCGGACGAAGCGGCCGACGCCTGGCTGTACGGTTCGGCTGTGGATGAGTCCTGCGGGTACGCGGTGTCCGGGGTCGGCGATCTCGATGGCGACGGCGACGAGGAGGCCCTGATCGGCTGTCCAGGGCAGATCGTCGACGGGGCCTGGCAGGGCCAGGTCTGGCTGGAAGAGGGGCCCGTCTACGGGGAACGCAGCCTTGGGGGCGCGGACGCCGGCTTCCACGTCGACCAGGACCACGCCTCCCTGGGAGAGCGCCTGGGCCCCGCGCCAGACCTGGACGGAGACGGCTTCGGTGGAGTCTGGATGGGCGCCTCTGGTATGGACAGCCACGGCGGCGCCGCGCTGGTCTACCAGGCGCCGCTGAGCGGCGATCTGGACGAGCTGGACGCCGACCTGTGGATTAGCGGCACGGGCGCCGACGACGGGCCAACGACCTCCGTCTCCGATCTGGCGTGGCCGGGCGACTGGGACGGCGACGGGGTCGAGGACATCGTGGTGGGCAGCGGTGGCATAAACGACGTCTCCCACACCGCCGACGCCCACGCCTGGCTGCTGAGCGGCCCCCTGTCGGGCGCGATGAACGTCTCGGACGCCACGACGAGGTTCACGGCCGACCTGGGAGACGGCTACGACACGCCGGGCTGGTTCGAGGACGGGACGCGTGTGTGCGCGCTCGAGGGCGCCGATGGCGTGTCCGGCCTGCTCATCGCGCAGCCGAGGGCCGATGGCAATGGCGTGGACTCTGGCGCCATCTACCTTGTCACCGCTGCCGCGACGGGCGAGCAGGACCTCACTGACGGCGCGGCGGACGGCGTCTGGGTGGGCGAGCGGGCCGGGGACTGGGCCGGATACGGCGGGGCCTCCACCGGGGACCTGGACGGAGATGGCTACACGGATCTGCTCATCGCCGCGCCTGGGGTGGACGGCGACGGGATCGATCAGGGCGCCCTGTATGTCGAGCTCTCGCCGTGGACCACGGACGGCCTGGTGCGAAACCTCAGCGACGCGGACATCCGGCTCAGCACCACGCGCCAGTATGCCGGGTGGCACCACGCGATCGTGCCGGACGTGAGCGGGGATGAGGCGCCTGATCTGCTGATCGCCGCCGATGCTGGTGCGCCGTTGGTGTGGCTGGTCGAAGGGCCGCTGGAGGCGGGCGCCTGGGATCTCGATGATCTGGCCGGCGCGACCATCTGGGGCACGACCGACCCGCCGGAGCGCCGCGTCGAGAGCGTGGGCGCCTCTGACACGGACGGCGACGGGATCGCGGATGTGCTGCTGGGGCACTACAACAACGACCTGGAGGCGAACGACAATCGAGGTGGTGTGTTCGTGCTCCTCGGACGACCAGGATACTAAACTATAGAGTATGATCGGAGGAGAACGCATGTCCCTCGACCCCGCCCTGCGCACCCAGCTCGCCGATCTCGGCGCTCGCCTGCTCGACCTGCTCGACGCCCCCAAGGAGCGGCGAGGCGAGGAGCCTCGCGTGCCCGCCTACGCCCTGCTCTCTGCCTATGGGGACGTCACCACCCGGCAGGGCGCCGAGGCGGCGTTCACCGCGGCGATCGCAGACCTCACGGACCGGCGCGATGGGCTCCTGGTCGTGTCTGCGGACACCACGCCCGATTTCCGTCCCCGCAGCTCGACCGACGGCGTCGCGCTCATCGACACCCGCGGCGGCCAGATCCGCGTGCTCGTCGGCGAGCGCGCCCGGACCTGGAGCAACCTCAGCGGCGCGCCCGAGGGCGGGCTCGTGGTGCAGGGAACCTTGCGCGAGCCCCGCTACCGCTACGGTTCGCAGAGCCCCCTGGCCGTGCAGCAGGTCAATGTGCACGGCGGCAACTCCGCGCGCTGCCGCCTGCTGGAGGACGTGGCGCCGGGTCCGGCCGCGCGCTGGTACCCCAACGACCCCGAGTCGATCTACGTCGGCCAGGAGCTGTACAGCGAGGGCGCGGGGGACTGGATCCGGGTGAGCGCGCTGGGCTGGGACGGGGGGTCCCGGCGAATGTACTTTGAGGCCGACTGCCCGGGGCCCGCGGCGAGGGGCACGGTGATCGGCCAGAAGAGCGATCTGGGCGCGATGGCGCTCCACACGCGCGACCAGTGCCGGAACCAGGGGCACGGGCTGTCGATCACCAAGCGCAAGTACGCCGACGGAGACGCGTTCCCCTGCGTCGGCCAGCTGTACTACCAGGGCAACATCATCTCCTGCGAGGGGGACGAGGGCGCCAATGTCTTCGCGGCGGAGATCGTTCACGATCTACAGAACTTCCGCGGAACGGTGGACCGCTGGGAGCCCGCCGCGCGCCGGCTCTGGTTCAAGGGCGCGCGGCGAGGCTACGCCATGGCCGAGGGCCGCCCGCTCATCAACCTGAACCCGGCGCGTCACCTGACCCAGGGCAAGGTCCGTGTCTACATCTCCTACACCTATGACCACATGGTGCATGGTCGGACCGGCGGAGAGAACCCAGTGGGCGGCGACTGGGGCGTAGTGGTCGGCATAGGTTCGGGCTGGGGGCCGGAGATCGTCGGGAGATACCTCGCGATCGATGAAGCGTCCGAGATGCTGATCCCGGGTCAGCTCCCGAACGCGCAGGTCCCGCCGGACGCGGCGCTCCACCGGTGGATGCGCATTGTCCGCTTCGACGTGGATCCAATCAATGGAAATCAGCTCCTGTGGATCCAACACATCGACGGGGGCCGCATCATCGCCGCGCCCACGCTGGTCGACAAGGGCAACTACACCAGCTATGGCGGCGGCGAGCTCCGCTACATCATCGCGCCGGGGGCCGGCGTCGCGGACATCCGCGGCGGCTGGAGCGAAGACGGCGACCCCGATCACGGCGTCCTGGGCCTGCACCCAAGCGGCGACGAGCAGGGGGCCTTCGCCTGGCAGGCCGACGACCCCTTCGAGCAGGCCATCGGGCCGCAGCCCTTCAACCCCACGGCCTTCCGCGCGCGCCACTTCAACCACCTGCCGACCCTGTGGCAGGACAGCTCGTTCTACGGCGTGAACCACGGGTCGGCGACGGTCACGGCAGGGCTGTTCCTGAACGGGCACGACAAGCTTGCGGACTCGAATCCCGCCATCCCGCGCGGCGGCGTGGACTACGAGAACGCCGTGCTGATCCGCGCGACCACCGACTCGACCATCCGCGTCCACGGCGAGGCCCGGACCGGCAACGCGCTCCAACTCGAGCAGTACGCCGGCGACCGCAAGTGGATCGCCTGGGGCTCGTCCACGGACTACGCCCGGATCGGCTACGATCCGCGCGAGGACGCGTTTAACTTCGCGCGGCGGGACGGCGGCGGCTTCAGCGTGCACTTTGGCGGGGCGCAGCTCCGTCGGGTGGCCGGGATCTCCGCCACCAGCACGACCACCGGCAACCTGCGCGGCATCCTGGTGCCGGTCCCCGAGGGCGCCACCGAGCTCGACGTGGCCCTGCCCATGCCCGAGCCGGATCGCGCCTACGCCGTGACGGTCACGCCCTCGTGGCCGGTCGCCGTCGGCGTGTCCGCGCGCGGGACCGCGGGCTTCACCGTCTGCTTCGGGGGAGCGGCGCCCACAGGGGCGACGCTGGACTGGGTGCTGGTCCGATGACGCGTGGCATCACCACGCCAGGGCCAGGCGGGTGATTCTGGTGCGGACGGCGCGCGGGCCAGATCCCTTGTGCTAAGGTTGCGTCGTGACAGCTCGATCTCCTCCGACAACCCTATGTGATGACCGGGGCCGGGTGTTTCGCCTGGTGCCCGGGACGCTTCGGTCAGGCGGTCAGGCCGACGTGTGGCGCGCTGAGGCCCCAGAAGGTCGCGCGGTCGCCGTCAAGATCTACCGCGAGGACAACGCCGCGGCGGCGCGCGAGCGCGCCATGTTGGAGGACGTGCAACGCCGCGATCCCGAGGCTGGCGCCTGGCTGATCCGGCTGCTCGGGCACGGCGCGCACGAGGGCCGCGCCTTCCTGGTCCTGGAGTGGATGCCCGAGACGCTGGCGAGCTGGTGCGCGTCGCGTCCGCTGCCGGCGCGCCTGGTCGCGCTGGAGCGCGCGGTCGAGGCGGTGCTGCGCCTGCACCGCAGCCCGACCGATCTCGCGGGATGGCACGTACACCGCGACATCAAGCCGGCCAACCTGCTGGTCGCAGAGGTAGATGGCCAGGTGATCGTGAAGATCGCGGACCTCGGCACCGCGCGCCAGGACGCGGGCGCCCTGGAGGGGGCGAACACGGGGCACCTGACGCCTCGCTACGCGCCGCCCGAGCAGGCGCTGCCGCTGGACGCGCCGCCGCAGGAGAGCTGGGACATCCACGCGCTGGCCGTCACGGTGTTTCAGGGCCTCACCGGGGGCTTCCCCTCGGCGGCACGGCAGGCGCAGGCGCTGTTCAACGACGACGGGCTGCGCCTGCTGGATCTGGCGGATCGCGCCGCGCGAGGGCTCCTGCGCTCCGAGGAGGAGCGCGCCGCGCTCGCGGAGCTGCGCGCCCGACCGGCCGAGTCGCTGCTGGACATCGAGCGCGGCCAGGCCTGGCGCACAGAGGACCAGGAGGCCCTCGAACGCGCGCTCGGCGCGGACGTGGACGATCCGGCGCGCGCCCAGGCTGTGGCCCAGCTCGCCGAGGTGCTCGCGTCGTGCCTGGCGCCCCACCCTCGGCGCCGCGAGCAGACCGGCCGCCCGCTGCTGCGCGCGCTCCGGGGCCTCCGGGTCGCGATCCTCGGTGAGCTGGGGACGGTCGCGACGCCGTCCCCAACGTCCACGCAGGCGGAGGGGCGGCGCTGGATCGTGGTGGGGCTCGGCCTCTTTGGCGCCATCGCTGTCCTGCTAATCGCAGGGATCTCTCTGGCGCTCTGGCGCACCTGGGCGGCACTTCCCGCCCCGGAGCCGGCCCCTCCGCCGCCCTCCGCTGCGCCGGTCGCGACCCCTGAGCCAGCGCCGGCCGCGACGCCGGCCACGGAGCCAGCCCCGACGCGCCGCGCCAGGGCGAACCCTGCCGTGACGGCGGCGGTCGAGCCCGTGTGGGTCGACGTGACCCTGCTCGCCTGCCCCCTCGGCGACGTCGCCGTCAGGGTCGACAGCGGCGAGGCCCAGCGGGTCCCCCCCGACGGCCTCTCGCTCCGCCTGCTCGAAGGCGAGCACGCGCTGAGCTGGAGCCTGCCGGGTGTTCCGGCGTCCCCTTCGCGGGATCGGACGGTGCGCGTCGCGCCGGACGGTGCCCGCTTCTGTCAGGATTTCACCGACGGCCTCTGTCCCGAGCGGGACTGCCGATGAAGGTCAGGACGACTCCAACCGCTACCTGTTCTCTTGGAGGTGCCGATGTCTCGGTCTGTGTGGCTGCTTCTCCCCGCCCTCTCGGGCTGTTTCCCCAACGTCGCGTCCGATGATCGCGTGGATGGGGTGGACGAGGATCTCCAGACCCTCCGCGCCGATCTGACGGCGCTCCAGGCGCAACACGAGCAGGACATCGGCGAGCTCCAGGGCCGCGTGGGCACCCTGGAGGAGGAGGTCGCGGCCCTGCGAGCGGAGGTGGACGAGCTGACGGGCCGCGTGGACGGGCATGACGAGGCGCTCGCGGCGCACGAGACCACCCTGTCAGCGCACACGACGACCTTGTCGGAGCACGACGAGACGCTCGCCGACCATGAGGATCGCCTCGCCACGCTTGAGGAGTCCGTCCCCCTTCTGCAAGAGGATGTCACGGAGCTCACAGGCCGCGTCGACGGCCACGACAACACCCTCTACGACCACGAGGATCGCGTCGGCGCCCTGGAGACGGACCTGGGCACCCTGTCCGACGGCGCGGTCACCGTCATTGACGCTGACACCACCTACGCCATCACCAGCACCGCCGAGCTCACCAGCGCGCTGGACGAGCTCGCGAGGGCGCGTATCCTGCCCGACACGACTGTGACCCTCGATCTGGCGGATGGCGTCTACAGCTTCACCGATGCGCTCCAGGTCGATCACCCGGACGGCACGCACATCCGGCTGGTGGGCAACGAGGCCAGCCCGGACCTGGCCATCCTGAACTTCACGGGCAGCAGCGGTGTCGTCGTGCCGCCCGGCCGCAGCCTGGGCGCCGTGGCGGGCTTCACGCTGTCTGGCGACGACACCTCGGGCACCATCGGGCTTGACGTGCAGGCCAATGGCACCACGACCTGGGGGGCGCTGATCATCTCCGGCTTCACCTACGGGGCCTATGTCTCGTACGCGGGCGTGCTCCTGCCAGAGGACCGCTCCTGTCCGGACGCCATCGAGATCTCTGGGGTGACCGACGGAGTGGTCGCCACCTATGGCGGGCTGGCCGACGTATGCAACGCCAGCGTCGATGGGGCGGCCTGGGCTGGCTTCTACGCCACGCTCGGCGGCCTGCTGCTCGCCTCGGGCGCCTCCGCCAACGACAGCGTCGATGACGGTTTCTATTCGGAGTACGGCGCGACGCTCTATGCGCCGTATGCGAGTTCGGCGGGGAGCGGTGACGTGGGCTTCGAGGCTCGGTTTGGCGGGGCGCTCGGCGCGGACCAGTCCAGCTCGACCGGCGATGTCTACAGCTACTACGCGGCGAACGGGGCCATCCTGTGGGCTGGTGACAGCTCCTCAGTGGACGCCGGAGGGCACGCCTACACCAGCTCCATGAACAGCTATGTCTACGCCAACAGATCGACCGTCACCAACGCGAGCAGCTACGCCTATGTCGCGACCGGCGTATCGTCGATCAACGCAGATGGCGTGAGCATCTCCGGCGCCAGCTCGGGCTTCGCTTCCAGCGTGTTCAGCTATGTCGACGCTGGGGGCACGGCCGCCGGGATCAGCGGCTATGTGCTCTCTCCCTCTCACTCGGGGGCGGTTGATGACGATGTGACGGCCAGCGATGGAAGCGTGCTCAGGCCGCTCTCTTACGCAACGGATACGGACGGCTACCTGTGGTGATGGAGATCCCCATGTTGCTCCTTGCCCTCCTCCCCGCGGCGCTCGCTCAAGATCCGGCTTGCCTGCCCCTCGACCCGGCCGAGTCCACCCGACACGCCTGGGAGATCTGGCGCGGCAACGGCGCGGCCATCGCGCTGGCCCCGCTGGAGGAGACCTGGGCGGCGCGCGACCGCGCCTGCACGCCCCCGAGCCCCGAGCAGCTCGGGCGCATGGCGCAGGTGGCGGGCACCATTGCCAACATCGCTGGCCTCGACGCCGAGACCGAGCGCTGGTATCTGCGCGCGCTGGCCGTCGCGCCCGCTCTGCCCTTCGGGGCGGACCTCGGCTCGGAGTCCCGCGCGGTCTACGAGGCGCTGCGGGCGCGCCCGGCGCCTGCGCCGCTGGTCGAGGCGCCGCCTCTGGTGGTCCGGCCCGCTTGGGCGGTGCCCGTCGCGCTCGGCGGCGCCGGGCTCGCGCTCGCGTCGGTGGGAGGCGCGCTCTGGACGTCTACCTTGGACGGTCCCTTCCTGGACTGCACCGACGCTGGCTACAACTTCGGCGATGGTGGCCTGCGCGCCTGCGACGATGAGCTCGGCGGGCACGTCACGGCCCGCTGGCTCGGCGGGGTGTCCCTGCTGGCGCTGGGCGGGGCGAGCGCGGCGACGGGAGCCGGTCTGTACCTGCGCGCGTCGGCTCACGAGACCGGGATGACGCTCCGCGTTCGCTGGTGAGCGCGCTGGAGGGACCCCGCAGGCTCGCCTGCCCACTGCCGCTTCACGGCCCGCGTGTGTAGCTCCTGGCCAGCGCAAGCAGCGCCTCGGGCGGCGCGACACGGTCGCTGTGCGACATGAAGACGAAGCCGATCGCCGGCTCGCCAGGCAGGTAGATCGAGTGCATCACCGAGACTCCGTCCGGCCCCTTCATGGCCACCCAGATGCGCACCGCCTCGCCCGCGGGCAGCGCCTCCCGCTCCCAGCCCTTTTCGGTCAGGGTCTGACCGGCCGGCACGTGGCTCGCGGCCCCGGCCAGCATTCGCTCCGCGTCGGTGTGGGACATCTTCGCCGGCGACGAGCCTTGCGGCAGGATCCCGAGGCGGATCTCCCCGTCGGTGCAGACCCAGCCCTTGACCGCACCTCCATCCACGAGCTGCTGCCACTCCCCGCCGGGGAGCTCGCAGCGGGCAGATCCGTGGAGGGAAACCACAGCGAGGCGGCCGTCCTGAATCGCGTCCGGGGGGACGGGCTCCAGTCCCGCGGCGAGGGTGAGGATCAACGCGGACAGCATGGCGTGGGCTCCCGATGGATCAGAGAAATGCCGGTCTCCTCATCACAGCGCGACGCGCACGAGGAGAGTCTCGTCCTCAACGCGCCGGATCTTGCGGTCGGTCCAGGCCGCAGGGCTGGCGACCAGCCAGGCCTGCCCCTGCAACCCTGGCGTGAGCGAGAGCCAGACCCCCTTTGGCGGATCGACGACGCCGAGCTCCAGGGTGTGGGGCTCCGAGAGCGCTCCGTCCACCAGGCTGACGCGCTGGAGCGTCAGACCACCGGTGGAAGCCCTCCCGTTCGCGTGGGGGGTGTACCACGCCATCTGGAGCGCGCTGCCGTCGCCCCAGGCCCAGGCGCTGCGCGTGGACGTCATGGGCGTGATCATGGGGACCCCGTCCAGCACCTGCGAGCCCTGCACCTGCCCCTCGCCGTCGAGCGCGACGAGCATGAAGGGCCCATGGCGCAGCAGCAGGACCTGTTGGCTGTAGCCGACCCCATAGGGCGAGGAGGACGGGACCCAGACCGAGGTCATCGTAACCGACTGAGCCTGCATCCCCGCCACCACGCCGCCTTGCGGGCGCGCCACCAGGGCGAGGCGGTCCCTCCCGCCCAGCTGATCGGTCCCGGGCAGCGTGGCGCGCGCGCTCCACGCGCCGCTGGATGGATCCTGCTCGGCCACCCAGAGCGCCGCGGGCGCGCCCTCCCGTCCGGGCAGCTCGGCGATGAGCCAGGCCGATCCTTGACTCCATACCGCGACGGGCGCCCCAGAGAGCGCCGCGCCAGGATCCAGCGTGTGCACCGTGGGCGGCCCCCCACGCGGCCAGCTCACCAGATCGAGCGCCGTGCCCCCCTCGCGCGTCAGCACGGCCAGCAGATCGCCTGTGTCCGAGGCGAAGATCGCTCCTCGCCGCCCCGCGGGGCCGGGGATCGTCGTGTCGCCGGCCGGCTCCAGCCCCGGCCCTCCATAGCGGCGCAGCGTGAGCGCGCCGGTCCGCTCCACGCTGGCCACGCCGACCCAGGCGCCGCTCGGGGAGAGCGCGACCGCTGCGCGGCTGAGCAGGTGACGCGGGCGATCGGGCAGCATCGTGGGGCTGAGCGTCTGCGTACGAGCGGGCTCGCTCACGGGAACTAGCGGCAGCAGACCTGGAGAGAGGCCGGCCAGCGCCACCCGCTGGATCTCCCGCGCGGCTCCGGCCCGTCCGCTCTCCAGATCGATCGGCGTCGCCCACAGCACCAGGCCATCGTGGCTGAGCACCGTGAGCGCACCGCCGTCCAGCCGCATCGCGTGCCAGGGGATCAGCTCGGCGGACATGGTCCTCGCCAGCCCGGGATCCTGCGCGAGGGGGTGATCCACCGTCCAGCGCACCGCCAGATCAGGGCCTCGCCGTTCAAGCGACAGGCGGAAGGTCCGCGCGTCGGCGAAATGCCGGCCCTCCGCGCGTACGCAGGTGACGATGGCGCCGCCGTCAGGGAGCGGCAGGATCTGGCTGAGCTCGCCGGCCATGGGGCACGTCAACGGCATGATCACCGTGCCCGCGGGCTCGGCCTGCGCGACCGGGGAGGTGGCGAGCGCCAGCAGGAGGGCGAAGGTCGCGCCGACGCTCATGGGTGTGTCCGGGCGCGCCGCTCGGCCATCGCGGCGTTGTAGACGCAGACCGCCTGCCCGAACGCGCTCTCCGCCCCGCCGTCCAGGCGCTCCAGGTTCTGCCACGCCGAGCCCGCCTGATCGGCGTAGGCGGCCGCGCTCGCTGTACCTCCCACCGCCGCGCCCGCCACCCCACCCGCCAGCTCCAGCCGCGCCTGGCTCTCCGCCTCGGTGTTGCTCCGCCAGGCGAGGATCTGGTCCTGGCTGGCGGGATGGTTCTCCAGGATCGCCACAGCCGCCTTGCCGCTCATCACGCGGCCGCGATCATCGTAGTAGAGGTCGTCAGGGCTCACCTCGTGGTGATCAGCGTAGCTCAAAGGGAACAGGGCTGCTGGAAACACACCCTCGACGATCTCCTGGTAGATCACCTTGTTCTTGACCTTGTGGCCCTCGGCGGGCGGCGGGATGGTCAGGTCTGAGCAGAGCATGCCGCGCGGGCCGGCGTGGGCGGGCGCGAGCAGCGCGAAGACGGCGAGCGGCACCAGCGTAGCGCGGAGCGATCGCAAAGAGCACCTCCTGGACGGCCGGATCTTAGCGCGCCTCCGGCCCGGCGATCAAAAGTGGCATCGAATATTCGTGTTTATTCGCCTGATGAACCACCACGAATTAGAATGACAGCGATCTCCGGTTCGGAGCTGACCCATGTTCACACCCCTGCTGCTCACGATCCTCAGCGGCACCGCGAGCGCGGGCGAGCCCCACTGCCAGGGCGCGCTCGACCTGAAGGTCATGGACGTCCCGCTCACGACCTACGGTGCCGGCGTGTCCTACACCACGCACACGACCACCTGGACCGTGCAGGGCGTGGACCAGCGCACCCTGGACACGCTCAGCCTGGCGCGGGCGCTCGGGGACACCGGGGTGGAGACCGAGCTCGCCCGCCGGCAGGCGAAGGCGCGGCGCGTTGGGTGGATCGTGACGGGCGTGGCGATTCCCACGACGCTGCTCGGCGTGGGAGCGCTCAACGCCGGCGTGAACGGAGACGGAGGGAACGGCGCCATCGTCGGCGGCGCGACGCTGCTCAGCCTTGGAGGCACCGGCCTGATCTTTGGCCCCGTGTGGCTCGGGCTGCGGCCCTGGGCGCTGAAGAACAACCCTGCCGCCTTCTACCCGCTCGACGAGGTGCGGGAGAAGCTGGATATCTACGATGACGCCTGTCGGTCCTGAGCGCCGGCTCCCGCGGGCCGCGATCGCCCTGCTGGCAGGCTGCACCGGGCCTGGCACCTGGCAGATCGACGGGCTTGAGGACGTGGCCGAGCTCGGGTCTGCCGTCTGGATCGTCGAGCAGGGCGAGACGTCCACGGAGCACCGCCTCCTGCTGTCCAGCGCGCCCGACGCCTGCGACGCCCTGCAGGAGGGTGCCCGTGCGCTCGCCGATCTGAAGGGCGAGCCCGACGATGACTGCGCGGCCTTTCAGACCGCCATGGCGGACGCGGGAGAGGCCCTCGACGGCGTCGTCGGCGCTGGGGCGGTCGCGCTGGAGATCCGCCTGGAGGGGGCCCCGAGCGCTGGGACCTGGAGCACGGCGGATCCGGACGGCGAGGACGTGGGGCCGACCTTCGAGGGCACGCTGAGGCGCTTCGACGAGAACCCCTACGCCTGGGCCGCGACGGAGTACGACTGCTTCGACCCCGATCCGCTCTCGGAGTACACCGCGGAGCTGATGGAGGAGGAGCGCCTGGAGCCCGCGACGCTCACCCTCGAAGACGTCCGCGCCCACACGTTGGAGGGGTCGCTCACCGGGATCGTCAACGCCGACGACGACGGTGATCTCACCGAGGTTGGCTCGGTCGAGGCCAGCGCGCGCTGGAGCCGCTGCGAGGTCGAGGCCGCCCTGAATCCGGTCTTTTGAGGTCGTACACCGGCACCGGAGACGCGAGGCGTGGCGCGCCGCGTGAACACCATGGCGCGCGCCGCGTCGCTCCAACGGGGTCTGCTACACTCCCGCTGTCACGTCCAAGGGGGGCGGCATGAGCGGAGCGACCTTGCAGTGGAGGACCATCACGCGGCTGATCGCGCCGTGGCTGCTCGTGATCGCCGTGGCGGGACCCGGCTGCCAGAGAGGGGCTGACCTCAAGGTGGACGACACAGGCGAGACCGACGCCGATCAGGACGGCTACGTTCTCGGGCCGGACTGCGACGATGTTGACTCCGCCGTCAGCCCCTCGGCCGAAGAGCGCTGCGACGGCGTGGACAACGACTGTGACGGACGGACCGACGAGGACGCCGTGGACGCCGCGTCCTGGTACGTGGACGCCGACCAGGACGGGTTCGGCGATCCCGCGACCGCGGCGAGTGACTGCGAGCAGCCCGAGGACGCGGTCGCGACCGCCGGAGACTGCGACGACGCCGACGCGACCGTCTGGCCAGGCGCCGCCGAGGTCTGCGGCGACGGCGTCGTCAACGACTGCGACGGCACCGAGAAGGACGCCGCGGCGAGCTGTGCCCTGGCGGGTGAGTTCGACCTGAAGGAGGCCGATCTACGGCTTGGAACAGATGGGATCGAGGACGCGCTCGGAAGCGAGGTGGCAGGAGCTGGCGATGTGGACGGCGATGGCCTCGCCGACGCGCTCATCGCCGCGAGCTCCGCGGACGAGGGGGGCGTTGACGGTGGGGCGGTCTACCTGCTGGCCAGCCCCATCGGGGGAGACCTGCTCACGACGGACGCGACCGCGCGCCTGCTGGGCGCCGAGGACCAGGGGGTCGGCATCTCCGTCGCCGGGGACCAGGACAACGACGCGGACGGCTACGATGACGTGCTGATCGGCTCCGTCGGCGGCTGGGACTGCAACGGCGCGGTCTGGCTCGCGTCGGGACCCCTGGTGGGTGTGACGGCGCTGGCGGTGGCGGACGCCACCCTCGACTCCGATGGGTGCATGAGCGCCGATCTGGCCTTTCTGTCCGATGCGACCGGCGATGGCACCCCTGACCTGCTCATCACCTGGGCCAACGACGGCGCCGCCGCGCTCTATGACGGGCCCGTCCTTGGTACCGTGGATGAGACGAGCGCGACGGCGACCTTCGTGTCGGGCGCCGAAGACGACTATGGAACGGGAATCTCGCTGGATGGCGCGGGCGATCTCGACGGCGACGGGGTCGAAGACGTCGTAATCGGCGGGGGGCACGAGGACGATGGCGACGTAGGCGTTCGCGTCTACGTCGTCCTCGCGCCGGTCTCGGGTGCCTTTGACCTGCGCGACGCGGAGGCGACCCTCGACACGGAGCACTTCACCGACTCCGCTTTTGGGATCGGTGACTTCCTGGCGTCCGTGTCCGGGGCGGGCGACTTCGACGGCGACGGGCTCGACGATCTCGTGCTGGGAGCGGCGCTCTTCGGCGCGACCCGCGAGGGGGGCACCGTGTGGGTCCTGCCGGGGACAGTCGAGGGGGCGCTGGATGTCAGCACGGCCGCCGCGGTGTTCGAGGGCACCGACGAATTCGACAGGGCTGGCTGGTCCGTGGCGGACGCGGGCGACGTCAACGCCGACGGCCACGCCGATCTCCTCATCGGCGCGCCGGGCGCGGCGAGCGCCAGGGGCGTCACCTACGTTGTGTCGGGTCCAGCCACGGGGACCTACGACCTCGCGGACGCGGCGGGGGCCATCCAGGGGGAGCGCGCAGACGACGAGAGCGGCGCGTCCGTCGTCCGCGCGGGCGACCTGGACGCGGACGGCCGGGACGACATCCTCATCGGCGCGCCGCAGGCCAGCTACGACGGCGAGGAGCACGGCGCGGCCTATGGCGTGTACGCCGCGACCAGCTACTGACCCAACGCGCAGGGGGGCCAGATCAGCCCCGCCGTTGGCATCTCTTAAGGGGACCGGGCCCTGCCGGCTGCGATGGCGGGGCCGTGACCTGCTCTCGCGCACGGACGTGGTGAGACGCCGCGCTCACGCCGCTCGGGGCGCCCGACACGGCAGTTGTATCCGCAGTTTGTCGCTCTGCTGACCGGAAGAACCATTTCACAGAAACAAATTGTCGTGATCTGGTGTCGCCGACCGCTCTCTGGGCTGTCAGTGACGAAAGAGGGGCGAACACCCATTCTTGAAGATGTGGCATGGTTCTTGCTATATCCGCCCACCATGCCGACGCCGCCCCGCACCATCCTCGTCATCGCCGCGCAGAGCGAGTCCGCCGCCACCCTGATGAGCTACCTGGCCCGCCACGATCTGAGCGTGATCAGCCGACGGCAGCTCGACGCGGTGGACGCCTCGGAGGGGGCCGAGGCGTGCGTGCTCCTGCACGACGGGTTCCGGCTCATGGACCTCGTGGACGCCGCGCGCCGCTGGATCGCGCGCAGCGCGGGGCCGCTCATCGTGATCACCGCCGAGATCCCTACGGTTCGGATGGCGATGGGCACGGAGCACCCCCGTGGAGCGGCGCGCCTGCTCCCCCGCCAGACCTTCGCCTGGACCGTCTACGACCTGCTGACCTCCCCCTCCGACTCCCCCCCGACCTGGTGACCCGATGCCTGCCCCTGGCCCCGAACGCTCTCCCCGACCCTCCATCCCCATCGCCGCCGCGATGCGCCGCGCCCTGGCTCGCGGCTACGGCGCCGCCGAGCTGCGCGCCGACGTGTTGGCCGGCGCGGTCGTCGGCGTCGTCGCGCTGCCGCTCTCGATGGCGCTGGCCATCGCCGTCGGTGCCCCTCCCCAGCACGGGCTGTACACCGCCATCTTCGCCGGCGCGGTGACCGCGCTGCTCGGCGGCTGCAAATTCCAGATCACGGGCCCGACCGCGGCGTTTGTCGTGATCCTGGCGCCCATCGTGAGCCAGCACGGGCTCTCCGGGCTGCTCACGGCGGGCTTCATGGCGGGCCTCATGCTGGTGCTCATGGGGCTCGCCGGCCTGGGCAACCTCATCAAGTTCGTGCCCTACCCGGTCACCACCGGCTTCACCACGGGCATCGCCACCGTGATCGCGACGCTCCAGATCAAGGACGTGCTGGGGCTGAAGGTGGGCCCGATGCCCGAGCACTACCACGAGAAGGTCGAGGCGCTGTGGGCGGCGCGGGCCACCGCGGACGGGCGCGAGTTGGCGGTAGCGGCCTTCACGCTGGCCCTGCTGCTGCTGATCCCGCGCGTCGTGAAGCGGATCCCCGCGCCGCTGCTGGCGATCACGGCCGCCGCGGGTGTCGCAGCCCTCGCTCACGCCGTCGATCCGAGCTTCAGCGTCGCGACCATCGGCAGCCGCTTCCACACCGTGGTCAACGGCGTAGAGCTCGCCGGGATCCCGCCCGTGCTGCCGCACCCGTCGCTGCCCTGGTCCGACCTGCACATGGACTTCCAGCAGCTCCGCACGCTGCTCCCGGCCGCCTTCGCCATCGCGCTGCTTGGGGCCATCGAGAGCCTGCTCAGCGCGGTCATCGCCGACGGCATGACCGGCACCCGCCACGATCCCAACGCCGAGCTGGTCGGTCAGGGCCTCGGCAACATGGTGGCCCCCATCTTCGGCGGGATCGCGGCGACGGGCGCCCTGGCACGCACCGCGACGGCGATCCGGGCCGGAGCGCGCTCTCCGCTGACGGCAGTGACCCACGCGCTGGTCGTACTCGCGGCGATGCTGTTCCTGGCCCCCCTGGTGGCCTACGTGCCGATGGCGTCGCTCGCCGCGCTCCTGCTGCTGGTCGCCTGGAACATGTCGGAGATCAAGCACTTCCTGGAGGTGCTGCGCATCGGACCCAAGAGCGACGTGAGCGTGCTGCTCACCTGCTTCCTGCTGACCGTGATCTTCGACATGGTGTGGGCGGTCAGCGTGGGCTTCGTGCTCGCGGCGGTGCTGTTCATGCGTCGCATGGCGGAGATCACCGAAAGCCGCTTTGCGGTGGAGGGGGACCTCGTCGAGCGCGATCTGCCGGCGCTACCGCCGGGCGTGACGGTCTATGAGGTCAACGGGCCGCTGTTCTTCGGCGCCGCCCAGCAGGCGATGGAGTCGCTGCACGCCGCGCACGGCGACGCCTTCCGCCTGCTGATCTTGAACCTGGGCCGGGTGCCCGTCATCGACACGACGGGGCTGGTCGCCCTGGAGAGCACGCTGCACAGCCTGAGGAGGCGGGGCAAGGTGGTGCTGCTGGCGGGGCCGCTGCCCCGGCCGGATCGTATCTGGGAGCGCGCGCGAGCCGAGGGCAAGCTCGACGGCGTCGAGGTGTGTGAGGACCTGGAGGCGGCGGCCGAGCGGGCGCGGGAGCTGTTCGCTCCGGCGGCGGCCTGAGTCAGGCGAGCCGCGCGCGACGCTGGAGGGTGCGCGGGCTGATGCCCAGCCGCGCCGCCGCCCGCCCCTGGTGCCCGCCCTCCAGGGCCAGCGCGGCGGCGATGATCTGCTCCTCCAGGGCCGCGAGCGGCAGGTTCAGGTCCACGGTCAAGGTCTGGCCGCGCTCGCGCCGCATCTCCAGAGGCGAGGAGAAGGGGAGATCGGCGCGAGCGACGGTCACTCCCTCGCGGAGCAGGCAGACCGCCTCGATGACGTTGCGCAGCTCGCGCACGTTGCCTGGCCAATCGTGCTCCCGCATCGCCTGGCGGGCCTCACGCGACCAGCGCGGCGGCCGGGTGGCGTGGCGCGCGCTCATCTCGGCGGTGAATTGCGTCATCAGCTCGTCGAGGTCGGCCGCGCGCTCGCGCAGCGGCGGCACCCGGACGGTGATGCCCTGGATGCGGTAGAGCAGGTCTGCTCGGAAGCGCCCGGCCTGGGTCTCGGCCTCCAGCGGTCGCAGCGTGGCGGTCACCAGGCGCACGTCGCTGGTGATCTTGACGTTGCCGCCCACGCGCATGAAGCGGCGCCCCTCCAGGTAGCGCAGCAGCTTGGCCTGCATGGGCAGCGGCAGCTCCCCGATCTCATCGAGGAACAGGGTGCCGCCCTCGGCTGCCTCGACCTTGCCCTTGACCCGCTCGGTCGCGCCCGTGAACGCCCCGCGCTCGTGGCCGAACAGCTCGCTCTCGAACAGCGCCTCGGGGATGGCCGCGCAGTTGATCGGCACGAACGGCCCGGACCTCCGTGGGGAGCGCTCATGGATCAGCCGCGCCAGGACCTCCTTACCCGTCCCGCTCTCGCCGATCAGGGTGACGGTGACCTCCTTGGGCGCCACGCGGTCGATCACGCTCCGCGCCGCGCGCATGGCGGCGGAGCGCATGACGGGCTCCATGACGACGGCAGAGGAGGCGCGTGGGCGAGGCATCGCGTGCTGGTAGCCGGCGGAGGGGGTGGCGTCTACCAGGCACCAGGGGGCGTGTTGTCGGGCCTTGCAGGGCGCCCGCTCCAAACATCGAGCCCCCGCGCGCCAGGGGGCGGGTCGTCTACCGCCTGCACGGCGCGCACGTCGGCCATCGGTTCGAGGACGTCTTCGCCCACGCTGACGAGGCTTCGGGGTGCAAGGTCGAGGAGTCCGGCTCGAAGGGCTGGCGCTCAGGCCGCCTCGCGTGGGGCGGGTGCCGCGGACAGACAGCCCGTCAGGAGCTGGCGCAGGCGGATCCGGGCGCGCTGGAGGCGGCCTTGAAAGGTCGGGCAGTCGGTGCCGACCTGGGCGGCGGCGGCGTTGAGGCTGAGGCCGTCGAGGTCGATGAGGGTGAAGGCTTCGGACTGCTCGGGGGTGAGGGTGGCCAGGAATGGAGCGAGGCAGGCGGCCAGGGCGGCATGCTCGGCGGGGCTGGGCTCTCTGGGCGGGGTCGGGAGCGAGTGGTGTGGTGCGGGCTGGAGGCTGGCGAGGGTGGCGGCGTTGAGGAAGTCCACCACAGAGGACGAGGGGCGCTGGGTGGGGGCGTCGGCGTGGAGCTGGCGTAGCAGGCGCTGGAGCAGCGGGTCTCGGGGGATGGTCGGCGCGAGGTGCTGGATCAGGGCTTGAAGGGCGTGGAGCACGGCGGTCAAGTGCGTCGGGGCGGGGGTGGGGTGTCGGCTCGCGGCCAGCGCGCGGGTCAGCGCCTGCCAGCCCAGGCGCCGGGCGCGCCAGAGGCGCTGCTTCAGCGTCTCGGGCAGGATGCCGAGGTGGCGGGCGGCGTCGCGCTGGGAGCGGCCTTCGAGGTCGACCAGGGTGAAAGCGGTGACCTGATCGGCGTCCACGTCGGCCAGGAGCGCGTTCATCGCCGGGGCGAGGATCGACCGGGCTTCGGCGGTCGGTTGGCTGGGCAGCGTGAAGATCGGGGTGCCGGTGGTGCTGGCGAGCACGACCGTGCGCGTGAGGGCGTAGATCCAGCCCGGCATGCGGCCGTTGTGGGGCAGATCTGACAGGGCGGCACACAGGCTGGCCAGGACCGACGTGGTTGTGAGTGGTGCAAGTTCGGCGGGCACCCACGGCCGGGCGAGCTGTTCCAGGCCCGCGGTGAAGGCGGGGAGCAGGCTGCTCGCCGGGAGCCTGCGGCGCGGCGCGCGGGTGTCTACGGGGGTAGGCCCGGTGTCGCCGGTGGTGTCTGGCGCCAGGAGCTTGAACCCGGCGAGCACGACCAGCCGCAGCTTGCGGCGGGCGACGTGGACCCGCGACTTGAGCGCGACCAGCGAGATCCCGAAGCGCCTCGCCGCCGCACGCTGGGTCAGCGTGCCATGGTCCGTGAGGCGAAGGACGTCAGCGTGCTCGGGCTCGATCAGGTCCAGGAGGGGCACCAACGCGCCGGCGATCCGATCCTGGCCGCCCGGATCGCCTGCCGTCAGGCTCGCCGGTCGAGGCCCAGGCTCGTCGGACTCCTCGATCAACCGGTACACCACCCCGTGCATCCAGGGCGCGAGCTGCTTGTTGGTCCTGAGCTGCTCGACCCCGACCCGCAGCCGGGCGAGCATGCGTCTGAGCGCGTTCTCGACCGCCTCCGCCGGCAGGCCCTCGGCGAGCAGCCCCCGCAGGGCCTCCCTCAGCGGGGCCATCTCGGACTCCGCCACGACCGGACCCGTCTCCTCGGCACGCGAATCAGCCGTCTCCTGGGCAGCGTCGGCTTCGCTCGCGTCCTTTCGCCCAATCTGCTGCATGGGAAACTTTGCCGGAACCCGCAAGCTCCAAAAACCTCTTCAAACCGGCAGAACGCGAGGGTGGGGTGCCCAGGTTCATGGGCTCGGCGGGTGAGGGGAGCGACCGCGCCTGGCAGCTCGACTTCCGCGCCGAGGCCGTGCGTCGCAAGACCGGCGGCGTCGGGATCGTCCTGCTCTCTGCGACACCCGCGAAGAACAGCCCGCTGGAGTTCTACAACCTCATCCAGTACGTCGACCACGACGCCTGGTCGCGCATGGGTATCCGCGACCCTGAACAGTTCATTGACCGCTACCTCAAGATCGAGATGAAGGACGTCATCGACACCAAGCTGGACGTGGTGAAGCGCTCGGCAGTCACGGGCTTCCTGAACCTGCACGAACTGCGCGACGTGATCTTCCGCTACGGCGAGTTCAAGACCGCCGAGGAGGTCGGGCTGAAGCTGCCGAGCCCGCGCGTGAATCCGCCGGTGCAGGTCCAGATGGACCAGGAGCAGGAGCAGAAGTACGCCGACTATGTCGCCGAGATCGAGGCCATCCTGGAGGGACGCAGCCGCGCGTCCCGCAGTCGCGTGCTCGGGCTGCTCTCCCGTCTGGCGCTGGTGTCCATCCACCCGCGCCTGGACGAGGGCATGGACTGGAAGCGAGCGGCGAAGCCGGACATCGACCCGCACTCCCCCAAGCTCGACGCCGCCGCCGCGCGCGTGAAGCAGATCCCCTCGTGCGGCCACATCATCTTCGCGGACAACCTGGCGGTCCACCAGTGGATGCGCCGCGTGCTGGTCGCCGAGGGCATCCCCGAGGCGCGCATCGGCGTGCTGAACAGCGAGACGGCGCCTTCGTCGGCCGACCGCCAGCGCATCGCCGAGGAGTTCAACGGCAACCCCGACGAGGGCATCGAGCCGAAGTACGACGTCGTGATCGCCAACGCCATCGCCTACGAGGGCATCGACCTCCAGACGCGGACCTGTGCGATTCATCACCTGGATCTGCCCTGGGAGCCCGCCACGCTGCAACAACGGAACGGGCGCGGCGTGCGCCAGGGAAACCGTCTCGCCACCATCGAGATCAACTACTACTTCGCGCTGCGCTCGGCCGATGGGCTGCGATTCAACCTCATCGACGGCAAGCGCGGCTGGATGGTCGAGCTGCTCCAGAGCCAGGCCCGCGAGACCAACAACCCCGGCGCGCAGATGGAGATGACGCCCGAGGAGATGCTGCTGCTCATCAGCCGCAACCCCGAGGAGACCGCGAAGCGCCTGTCCGGCGTGCGCGCCATGCGCGAGCAGGCCGCCAAGGAGAAGCGCGCTGTCGAGGCTGCCCGGCTGCTGCGCGCCGCCAACACCCTGTTCCGCCGCGCCGAGTCGCGCCCCGACCCGGAGGACGCCGCGCGCCTGCGTCGAGAGGGCGAGGAGCGGCTCAAGGCGCTGTCCACCGTCGATCCCGAGGCGTGGCCGTGGCTGGGCGTGGCCGGCGCCGTGCGCGAGCACAACATGCTCGTGCCCGACAAGGGCGCCTGCCCCATCTACGAGGGCATGGCCCTTCGCCTGGCCTCCCGCTACGGAGCGAAGGAGCCGGACATCGTACAGATCGGCCGCATCGACGGCGCGCGCTACGGGCGCCGCGACGCGGGCGCGCTGTTCTGGACCGCCGAGGACAACCTGGAGCGGCTGGCCGACCTGAAGCCCGACCAGGTCCTGCCGGCGATGCCCGGCACCGATGACCCCCTGCTCGTGCCTGGCGCCTCCGACGCCGTAACGCGCAAGCTGGCCGGGTACGCGGGAATCCGCGCGCTCGGCTGGGAGTGGGCCGATGATCGCTGGCTGGCGCGCGCCTGGCCCTGGTTCGCGAAGCAGGTGCGCGACGGGATGGTCGGCATCGTGAACCGCAACTCCTACCTGCGCGAGCGCCTGCTGTTCCCCGTGGCCGACGGCCGCGGCCTCCAGCTCCTGCGCGGCGGCGCGCTGAGCACGCACCCAGGGCAGCTCCTGCCGCCCGGCGGGGAGGGCTGGCGCCAGTTCCTGTCGCTGGCCGCCGAGAGCGCGCACAGCCCCAAGGATCTCGGCGAGATCGCCCGCAACTGGTTCGACCGCGAGCTGCCGAAGCAGCTCCCCCGCGCCGAGGCGACGCAACGGGAGATCGCATGAACCGGAGCACGTCCCCCTGGCTCATCGCCGGCTCGATCGTCGGCTTCCTCTTCCTGGCGCGCTCCGCCTCGGCCGCCCCCGAACCCCCGCGCGCTCCGCCCGGCCCGCCCACGCCCGGCTGGCCGCCCGCGAGGCCGCCCAACAACCTGGGCCTACCGCCCGCGAGCGAGCTGCAACGCACGATCCGACCCGGCGACGAGTCGGCGTGGACACGCGAGCGCAAGCTCGCCGCCGCGCACCCCGGCCTGCGTCTGCCCGAACTGCTGGACCTGCTGCGCGCGCGGGGCTTTCAGCCGGTCATCAGCAACACCTGGCGCGCCCTCTCGACACAGGACGTCCTGCTCGCGCAGGGCGCCACGAAGGTCAGCTTCAGCTTCCACAACGCCGTGGACGAGCAGGGCTATCCCCGCGCCCTGGCCGCCGACCTGATCGACGCGCGCTACGGCTACGGCGAAGACAGCCCGAGCAGCGACAAGACCATCGGCGCCGCGCGCTTCTTCACTGCTCTCGGCCAGGCCGCTCGCGCCCTGGGGCTGACCTGGGGCGGCGACTGGGAGCGGCGCGGCTACTGGGCGCCGTTCGGCATTGGCTGGGATCCCGTGCATGTCCAGGCGCTGTTCAACGACCGGCTCGGCGCCGTGCGCGACGCCTGCCTTCCGCGCATCCTGGGGCCGGGCGTCGTGAAGCAGGGGAGCGGCGGCTATCGGTATCGGCAGTGGCCCAACGGCTACCTTCAGATCGTGGCAGGCGAGCGCGCGCGCGGAGAGCTCGTGCTTCCACGCGGGGACCGAACCGTGTGGGCCGCCATTACCCACGAGATCGGCCCCTATCCCGGCGCGAGGCTCGCGTGAGCTGCGCCTGCCAGCGGCCCACGCTCGACCGGCTGAGCGTGCCGCCGGTGCCGCGCGCGACGGGCGCGCTGCGTGTAGACAGGGCGGCGCTGCGCAAGGCGCTCGGCGGTCGCGCCGAGGTCACCGAGGTCATGGGCACCGCCAAAGCGAGCGGTCGTCCCGGCGTGAATGCGTCCGTGTTGTGGCGGTACTTCACCGAGCATGTGTACAGATCCGGCGACCTCCCCGTTCTTGCCGTAAGGGAGCTGTTGCAGAATGGCTGGGACGCCGTCCGCGCCGCGATCAAGGCCCGCCAGATCCGCGAGCACGAGGCGCGATTCGACGTCATCTGGGACCAGAAGACCCGGACCTTGATCGCCGAAGATTCCGGCGTCGGCATGGATTCGACCACGATCCTGACCCGCTTCCTGACCCTGGGCGAGAGCGGCAAGGGCGAGGCCGCCGACAGCAGCGAGGCCGCGGGCGGCTTCGGCGTCGCCAAGGCCGTCATCCTGGGTACCAGCCAGAGCTTCCGATGGCGTCTGCACACCCGCGACAACCTGGCCGTCAGCGAGGGCGCGGGCGCCGAGGTCTCCATCTTCGAGGCCCCCTTTCGCCAGGGCACCCGCATCGAGATCCAGGACGTCTCGCCGGACTTCGACCATCAGTACGACTACGCGCGCCAGGCGTGGGTGCCGACCCTTGAGCGCCTGCGCGAGCTGCTGGCCAGCAACGACCTGCCCGGCCTGCGAGTCACGCTGAACGGCGAGGAGATCCACCCGTTGTTCAGCCGGCGTGGCGGCTCCAAAGTCCCCGTGGACGGGAGCTGGGGCGCCGGCTCGACGGCTACGGTGAAGGCGTACAGACGGCCGCCGGGCGACAGGCAGGGCGGGTACTACGTCCGTCTCAACGGGCTCGCCCAGTTCAAGCTCCCCGCGAGCAGCGGGCGCCTCAAGGCCGACATCGTGGTCGACCTGCACACGACCGTCCGCCCCTCGACCAAGGGCTACCCCTTCACGGCGGCGCGCGACGCCCTGCAAGAGCCTGCCGCCAGCACGCTCTACGCCTTGCAACAGGAGGTCGAGCGCGAGGACGAGAGCGTCGGCCGCGACCAGGAGGACGAGGTCTACGACGTCGAGAGCGCCGACCCCGCCGAGCGCGAGGAGGCGCGCAGCCTGGCCGAGCTGACCGACGACGCCTTCGCCGACCCCGGCTTTCAGGCCGCGCTCGCCGATGTGCGGGGCGCCATCGCCGACTTCTACGGCGAGCAGTACCGGCGCGAGCTGAAGGGCGAGCCCGTCGCCAGCGCCGCGCCGGCCGCCACGCCCGAGCTGGGCGAGCCCGCTGAGCCCGAGCGACCCATCATCCTGCCCGAGGGCCTGTTGCCGCGCGCTGGGCCTGCAACCGAGCCCGACATCGACACCGCGCGCGGCGCCGCCAGCCTCGTCGCCGGCTTCCTCGCGACCGCCGAGCAGGCGCGCACGGCCGGCGCCGCCACCACCGACCCCACCAGCCCCCGGCCCGCCGCCAGCATCCTGACCGGCGAGCTGCGCCGCCTGCTCGACCAGGCCGGCAAGGGCCACGAGCTGCGCCAGGCCGACTTCGTGGCCGTCGCCAACGCCGTCGAGAGCGCCACCGAGACCGCGCTCGCGCCCGGCGGCGGCGGGCTGCTCCAGGTCGCGGGCGTCGGCCGCGTGTGGGCCGCGCTCGGCCAGCTCGCCGCGCCCGAGGTCCGCGTGCCGGCGCCGAAGAACCCCTTCGGCCGCCTCTGCGTGCTCCGCGTCAGCAAGAAGCGCTTCGACCGCGCCCGCGCCCGCCGCTTCAAGCTCGGCTGGGCGCGCTTCATCCCGCACCTGACGCTGTGGGACGCGACCCTGCGCCTGGTCGCCGCCGAGGCCCGCCTGCGCCGCCGCTTCGTCCCCGGCTTCCTGCTCGACGACGAGGTCGCCGGCATGGCCGAGAGCCGGCAGGGCAAGCCGCCCGTCATCTACATCAACCCCGACAAGCTCGCCGCCGTCATCAAGGCCCACCGCGAGCGGCCGATCGCTATCGCCGCCTACGTGCATGGCGTCGCGGTCCATGAGCTGACGCACCTCGATATTGGACTTGGTTCCGGCCATACCGAAAAATATATCGTCGCCCGCGAGGACCTCGGCGCCGCGACCGCGCACCTGCTCCCGGCCATCGCGATCCTGGCGACCAGGCTGCTCGCGCTTCCGGTGAAGGAGGGCGAGGACAGCCGGCGCGTCGCGAAGCTCGAGCGGCAGCTTCGGGCGGCCCAGGACGCGCTGAAGCGCAAGGACACCGACCACAAGGCCGCGCGCGCCGAGCTGAGGCGGGTGCAGGCGGAGCTTCAGCGGGTGAGGGGGCCAGTGGACGACGCTGAAGCGCTGGTAGACGAGCTGGAGGCCGGGCTGATCCGAAGCCCGCCGACCGGCGTGACTGGCCGCTACATGGCGGCCTTCTTCGTGCGGAACCGCCCGCGCCTCCTGAACATGATGTCGGATCTCTTGAGCAATCCTGTTTAGGATCTGTGGGATCCGGCCTTGAAGCCGCGCGCAGGCCGGTTACTCCGAGACGGTCCTCACGGAGGGTCCGTGCTTCGCCCGCTCCTGCTGCTCCCCGCGCTCGCCGCCTGCTCGACCCAGGCCACCACCGACCTAGTGGACCAGGGCGAGGTCGACAGCCTGGAGAGCCGCATCGCGGCCCTCGAAGCCTCGGTCAGCGACGCCCAGGCCGACGCCGACGCCGCCAACGCCCGCGCCGACGAGCTGGAGACCCGCCTGGCCGACGCCGAGGCCCGCCTGGACGCCGTAGAGGCGAACCAGGGCGGCGGCGACGTCAGCACCGACATCGCAGCTCTGGAGGCCGCCCTCGACGCCCTGGGCCTCACCGTGACCGAGCACGGCGACCGCCTCGACACGATCGAGGCCGGCATGGGCAACGAGGTCTGGACCCTGTCCAGCTCCACCATCACCGGCGGCACCACCTCGTCCTGGTCCGACATCGGCGCCGGCCTGGACATCACCATCACCCGCACCGACCCCATCATCGGCTTCTGCCAGGCCCACGCCTCCTATGGCTACGAGCTGCTCCGCCTGACCCTCAGAAACGCCGACGGGACCTGGTCGGCGTCATCGCCGGAGGTCGGGCCGGAGAGCTATGTGGCCGAGACTCACCTGCTGGCATTCGGGAGCTTCGAGCCGCCGGACGCGGGGGAGTACACGTTCTCGTGTGAGGGGAAGTACAGCTATGGGTGGAACAGCTATACGGTGATGGCGGTGCAGCTTTCGGCCGGCGATTAGCCTTTGTAACTACTCTATTCAGCACATCGGGGTCGCGTAGATGAAGATCATCCTGTTCGTGAGCCACTCGGCGTCCAACCCCGAGGTGGTCAAGGCGCTGGTTGACCTGCTCATGGGAACGATGGCCATCACCGACCGCGAGATTCGCTGCACGTCGCTTCCGACGAATCGTCTGCCCACCGGAGCGCATACCTCAACGAAGCTACGGCAGGATCTCAATGAAGCTCAGGCGGTCATTGGGTTGATGACCAAAGAGAGTGTCGGCGCGCCGTGGGTTCACTTCGAGCTTGGAGCCGCTTGGGTCCTTGGCAAGCGGATCTTTCCAATCCTACTCGGAGCGGAGTTTGCTGATCTGCCGGGACCTTTGCGAGAGCACAACGCGATAAAGGCGCAGAGCGCCGATGACATGTTGGGCATAATCGAAGAGATCTGCGATGTGATCGGCTGCAAGAAGCAGTCAACACCGCGGGTTCAGCAGGCCGTCCGACAGTTCATTGTTTCGCTCGAATCGATCGTGGCCCGTGAGCTTAGGGAAGGAAGTGTGACCGAGGAGACAGATGAGGACAGCGAAGAGCTGACAAGGCTTAAGGCGATACTGGAAATCTGCGACAGAGATCAGCTCAGGTCCATCCTGGAGCGATACGAAGTGAAGGTACCTCGAAGTCAGCATGCGCGAAAAGAGTGCGCGGAGGCCCTAATCGTTAGACTTGCTGATGACAGGGAGTCGGAGGAGATACTCAACGAATTGTTCAGTCGCGACGAACTCAAGAACTTCTGTGAGTCCCTCAACCTGCACGTCTCTGGTACAAAGGCTCAGCTCATCGAGCGACTGCTGTACTATGACTGGCAGTAGCTATCGCAAAACCTAAGTGATGGCTGACTTCACGAGCGCCTTGATCGCCTTCACACAGGCGAATCTTCCGTCCATTGTGGTGATCTCGACGGCTTGTTGACTCTTGATGAACTCGGGGAGTTCGTTGACGTTAAGGTAGGTGAATGCAGGAACGAAAGGAATGCGGAGCGCCCATAGGGCTCCAGCTTCGGCCATTACCCAAGGTCGGTCCTTTGAACGAGGTGTAAGCAGGATGAGCGCAGCCTTTGCACGGCTCAAGTTCTCACGAATCTCGTCCGACCAGGTCGCACCCGGTACTACGTCCAACTCCGCCATGAACACTGACACCCCATGCTCCGAGAGCATGTCTCGCAGTTCGCGCGCGAGTGCGACGTCCTGAACGGCGTGGCTAAAGAACACCTCATGCTTCATGGGCGTTACCGGATCTGCATGGGCAGCAGGACCTGTCAAGAACTCGAATAGTTGCTTCATATTGGGTTGATCTCGCATCAGGTCGCAGATGGAGCGAGCAGATGCGGCTATCATGTCCATGTCCTTGGCTTCGGATGACCAGTCAGGAGAGGCATCTTTTGGGCGCTTCAGGCAGATCACCACGCCGGGTTTGGGAATGGAACAGGCAGGAAGTGAAGGCGAAAGGCGCTTGCGATTCCAGGAGTAGAATGCCGTATTGGCTTCGCTGAGAGTGTCAACGTGACCAACTGTCGAGATTTGTGCTGCCGAAGGATTCCGCAACCCAGCCTTCATGGCGAAGATCGAGCGCAGCACTATGTTCGTATGATCGAGAAGACTCATGCTGTCTGTGGATACGCCGAATGGGGCAAGCGCAATCGGATTCAGCTTCAACTCAGGTTGCTGTTGCGCCTCGAAGACTACGAAGAACACGTCGCGTTCCATGATGTTGGCGGGCCTCGCGTGCAGTCAGTGGTGGAGTCATGCTGGACTTAACTGGACACGCCTTGCGAAGCCACGCAGCAGCCGGGATGGGCTCGCCTACCCATGAGAAGTGACCAGTACGGCTGCCTCCGGCACCTTGATCTCCGCATTCCAGCCCGTCGCCGTCCCCTCGAACCGCCTCGCGAACCCGCCATCGCTCCCGCCGAGCAGCAGCACGACCGGCCCTCGTCCGCTCCATGCCCGCGCATACGCCTGGATCTGCGACATCGCCCGATCCTCCTCACCCTTCGGCTTGTCGTGCAGCCGGTGCTTCAGCTCCACCGCGATCCGGTCCTCGACCACCAGGTCCAGCCGTCGCCGTCCGTCCTCCGTGCGGATCGGCTTCTCGACGCTGACCTGATACCCCCGATCCTGGAGGTAGAACGCCAGGGCATCTCGGTAGTCGTCCTCGCGCTCGCAGGGGTCAGGAGGCGTGAACGCGGACAGGTCGGCGAACAGGCGGCGGACGAGCTCGCCGTGGAAGGCGTCGGCGATCTCGTCGCGGGCTCGCGCGTCGCTCAACTGCAGCACCGGCCTGACGGCTTGGAGGTGCCGCAGGTCCCGCACTGCGGCTTCGGAGCCCTGAGAGTGGCCGAGCGCCGAGCGGTCTAGCAGGATGCGGAACAGGACCAGCACCATGAACGCGGTCGCGAGCATGACGACGAACATGCCGAGCTGCTCGCCCTTGTACACGAGGCCGAGCAACCAGCGCAGCGGGGGCAGCAACGACTCCTTGCGCATGTCGAAGGCCCACTCGATGGCGTCCAGACCCTTCCAGGTGAACCACCGGAACAGGCCCACGGTGTTCTTCATGGTCAGGGTGACGACGCAGAGCATGCCGGCGCCGACCAGAGCTTGAACGCGCCCCGGCTGGCGGCCGAGCAGGCGGCCCTCGTTGCGCAAGTAGCGCCAGCCCACGCGCAACATCTGGCGCAGCTTCACGCCGCGCGTGGAGCCGTCCTCGGGGGCGGCAAGCGCGACCATGCGTCCGCCGGCCAGGGCGCTCGCGCCTACCAGAAAGGCGAGGGTTGCCGCCAGGGAGAAGGGCTCCAGGTTTCCGGCCAGGCGATCTGTGTGCAGCAGCGTGTCCCAGAGCGGCGCCACCAGCACCAGCACGGCCGAGAGACCGAACAGCAGGCGGATCCGCACGCCATCGGCCCACTCGTCCACCCTCAACAACGCCAGTGCCAGCCACGCCTTCATCGGACCTCCCAGAGAACCCGCACTTCACGTCGCCCCGAAGGGAGCGGTTGAAGTTCGGATTATCTTGGGAGCGCGTCACGCGCCAGCCCGGAGCGGGCGTTGCTCCGAGAATCGCGGAGAGCACGAAATCTCTGCTACGTCTCGATGGTGGCCTGCCGCTGGGTCTCCTCCATCCTGTCGGCGACATACATCTCCCCGAGGTGCTGCCCGAGCACCTTCGCCGCCTCGCGCTGGGCCAGCGCCGCGTCGGCCGAGGGCACACGCACGATCCGAACTGCCAGGGGCTGCTTCTTCGCCATGGTCACCTCCGAGCGGGCGACGGCCCGCGCGATCGGCTCGGAGAGCAACCGGCATGCCCATGCTCAGGCCCCAGGTCCCAGGCCGGCGCACGATGAATACCGCCGCCCCGCCAGCCCTCCGGCGTCGCTGGTGACGGCGTTTCTGACCTCGCCCTGACCCTCGGCCGCCGCTCTGGCTGCGTTCGAGGACCCCGATGGCGGCGTTCACGGATCCGTGCGCTCCATGCTCACCCGCGACAGCCCCCGAACCAAGCCACCGAAGCGCCAGGAGCCAGGCCAACCCGCTGCCGACATCCCGGATCAGGTTTGCCCGAACGGCGTCAGGGCTGGCTGTGTTAGCGAATCCGACGCCTTCGTCCGTCGTCGAACAAGTCGCCTGTTTCGCCTGGAATTTCTCGTGCCGCCGCCGCCAGCTCAAGTTTTATGTCTGTCTGAATGCCCCCGACCTTGACAGTCGGGCGGGATGGCATTGTTTTTGCAGACGTGGTGCGAGAGGCCCCACCGGACAACGGAGATCCCATGAGACGCATCGCGACCTACCTGCGCGCCTGCAAGCCCGACGGCCCGAACTCCGCGCCAGCGCAGCGCGCCTTCTTCGAGACCTGGCTCGCCGCCCACCCCGACGACGTGCGTGTGCTCCACGTCGAGGATCTGGACGCCGACGCGGGGGGGCGACTCTTCGAGCGCAAGGGAGCGCGCGCGCTCACCGAGGCGATGAGGGCGGGCGAATTCGACGTGCTGCTGGTCTCCTCGGGTGATCGGCTGACCCGCTACCAGGAAGAGTCGATCCTGTTCCAGGGCCTACGCCGCAAGTACAAGGTCCGCCTGCTCACCCAGCACACGATGGATGAGGAGAAGGACGAGAGCGTGCTGTATGAGCGGCTGATCGAAGCCTTCAACGCCTTCAGTCGGATGCAGCGCCAGGATGCCGCCCGTCGGGGCGCCGCGACCCGTCGCGCCAACCGCCTCGCCCGCGAAGCCGCCGCCAAGAACCCCGCCTGCTGAGGAGCCCGCCATGCCGAACGTCGTCACCTACTACCGCGTGTCCACCGAAGAACAGGCGCTCAAGGACCTGTCCATCGCCGCCCAGCGCAAGATCGTGGCCAACTACATCACGGACCACGGCGATCACGTCTTCCTGAAGGAATTCGTGGACGAGGGCGAGAGTGGCTACGCGCCGGCCGAGAAGCGGCCGGGCTTCATGGCGATGATGGAGTTCTGCAAGCGGAACAAGGTGGACCTGGTCCTGGTCTACAAGTTCTGCCGCTTCTCCCGATTCCAGGAGGAGTCGGTCGGCTACAAGGCGATCATCCGACGCATGGGCGGGCGGGTGCGCTCGGTCTCCGAGCCCACTGACCCGGAGTCGGCGGCGGGCTTCCTGTACGAGGGGATGATCGAGGTCATCAACCAGTTCTACTCGATGAACCTCGCCACCGAGACGATCCGCGGGATGAAGGAGAACGCCTCGCGCGGCTTCGTCAACGGCGGCCGGACCCCCTACGCCTACCGCATCTCGAAGGTCCAGGGGAACAACGGCGAGGAGCACGGCCGCCTGGTGCCCGGCGACGAGCAGGAGATCCGCGTGGTGCGCGAGATCTTCGACATGTCGGTCCACCAGGGCAAGGGCTGTCGGCAGATCACCAACGCGCTGAACCGGCGCGGCGAGCGGGCGCCGAACGGCAAGCACTGGACCGTGGCGACGGTCGGCTTCATCCTCAGCAACCGCGTCTACATCGGCGACACGGTCTGGTTCAAGACGCGCAAGAAGGGCCGCGACCAGCGCCAGCGCAGCGAGGCCGACCGCCAGGTCGTCGTCGAGAACACGCACGAGCCGCTGATCGACCGCGCCCTGTTCGAGGAGCGCGCCCGGCAGGCGCGGACCCGGCCCTTCAAGGAGCCCGCGTCGCCGGCCTCGCCGACCGAGTACCTGCTGACGCGGCTGCTGCGCTGTGGCCAGTGCGGCTCGACCTTCTCGGTGCGCCGCCAGAACTACAAGGGCTCGCGCGGCGACAAGCGCGTGCGCATCGCCTACTACTGCAACGGCTACGCCTCGAAGGGCAAGGAGGTTTGCCCCTCGCTGCCGGTCCCGGTCGAGTGGGCCGATGGCGTGGTGCTCGACGTGCTCCGCGCGCACCTCGGCGATCCCGCCACGCTGGCCACGCTCGACCAGGCCGCGCAGGCCCGCATCGAGTCCCTCCGCGACAAGTACGGCACGGACGGCCGCGCGCTGAAGCAGCAGCTCGGCGTCCTCGACCAGCGCATCGCCCGCTACATCGACGCCATCGGCGCTGGCGTGGACATCAAGGTCTGCCAGGCCGAGATCGAGAAGGCCCGCGCCCGCAAGGCCGCCCTGGAGTCCCAGGCCGAGGTCATCCAGCAGGAGGACTACTGCAGTCAGGCCCTGGAGAAGAACCGCGCCCAGGTGGCCCGCTTCGCCGAGACCCTGAAGGGCGACTTCACCCGCCTGCCCATGCCGGTGCAGCGGCGCGTCATGCGCTACTTCATCCGGGACCTGCTCGTGAAGGACCGGAAGGAGCTGGTCATCGAGACCATCGTGCCGTTCGACAACGCCGGGCTGGATCAGCTCCTGGACGAGATCGAGACGGCCGAACCTGCTGAACAGGTGGAGAGCGCCGCTGCCGACCAGAGCCTGTCGTTCAGCGACAGGTCTGGTCATGGCAGGGGCGATCTAAGATGGCTCCACGAGGCGCAGCGTTCACGAACCACATGGAGGGTCGATCAGGGGCTCAGGGTCTTCATCATCGTCGCGATGCGGACGTGCAGTAAGCCTGAACAGAATGTTGGTGTCGAATCGTCGGCACCGTCTCGACCACGCACCAGCGTCTTGGCGCGCGCCCGCGAGTGGGAGGCCCTCATCGGTCGGCTGCCCGGCGTCCACAACCGCGCCGACCTCGCGGCGCACCTGGGGGTGAGCCGCGCACGGGTAACCCAGGCCCTCGCGCCACTGGCTGTGGGGGCGCGGCTACTGGGAGCCATGGAGGAGGCCGAGGCGCGAGGCGCTCTGATCACCAACAAGGTCTGGCGCGAGCTGTCCGGCCTGAACGAGCGCGAGGCCCTGGCGGCGCTGGAGGGGCTGCGGGCGGCGTGAACCTGGAACCTACAGCGGCGGTCCCTTGCCCTTCGATGTGTGCCAGATGTTGACGATCTCGACCTCTCGCTTCTCCTCATCGACGTTGTAGTATAGGTAGTACCTCGTCTTGTGGAGCACAAGCCTGCGTAGCCCCCGATGACGTCCACGGAGTGGAACACCCGAGTGTGGCGCGTCCACCAGGTAGGCCAGCGCCTTCGAGATCTCCTCGTCGAACAGGCCTGGAGCCTTGGGGCGGTTCGCCTCCCACCACTCGGCGATCTCCAGACCCTGAAGCTCTGCCTGGAAGGCGAGCCGCACGCGGTAGCTCATCTCTGGCGTCGCGCCTTGAGCTTCGCGAGGAACTCTTCGGCGGAGACGGTCTCACCCCGCGCTACCTGTGCCAACCCGCGGTCGAGGAGCGCGTCCAGGCGCGCTTGATCCTCAGGATCGAGCTCATCCTCGTCGTCTTCGAGGACCAGAGTGAGCTTCGGCGCGTCTTCGTCCGTGGGGTCATCCAGGACGAAGCGGCCATCGAGGAGTCGGGCGGTGAGTGCGGCCATGCTTGTACTCTACCTCGGCATTTCGGGCGTGGCTACCTGGCGCCGGGCGGCGAGCCACGCCTGGGCCTCGTCGACCTCCATGACGTCGTCCGAGAGCACCGCGCTCGCGGGCGTGGCCTGCAGCCTTGAGCTTGCTGCCATGGGACCTCCTGGGCGCAGGCCATGGCCCGCTCGGCCAGCGGGCAACCCTGATCGAGCTCCGCTGGCGCTTCGCCGATGGCGAGACCGGTGCCTTGGCGCGTGATGGCCGAAGAGGTCGGCATGATCGTGCAGCCGTCTGGCTGGCCGGTTAGACCGCTTCAGTCGAATCCGTCGGAGACGCAGACGCCCACCATGTCCCAGTCCTCCCTGGTGCCCCTCGTCAGGTCCCTGTTGAAGGTGCTGGAGAGCATGGGACTTGAGCGGGCAGCCTCGGCGTTCGAGCAGGAGTTCGTGGTGCGGGGCTGGGAGAACCTCACCCCACACGACCATCAGCGTGTCCTGGACGCGATGCGTCTGGCGCCTGAGCCGCAAGAAGCGAGCGGTGACCTCGTCGTGAAGACGGGGGGTGACCATCTGTCACCGCCGCCCCCGGTCATCCCAAAGGAGCCCCCCCGAGGACAACCTGACCCCCTCGCGCCGACGATCGAGTTCAAGCCGTTCATCGATGCGATCCCCAAGGGGGCGAGGGTCGTGGCCGCCCTCGACGCGCTCGCGAAGACCATCCGCTGGTCGGACTTCGAGCAGCGCATGCACCAGCTGTTCGTGTCGGTGCTCGGATTCACTGCGGACGCCGTCGACCTGAGCCCCCGCGTCGGTCAGCAGTCCACGATCAAGCACCTGAAGACGGTCGCGCGCCATGGCCACTTCCAGGTCGCCGCGGTCTGTCTGACAGAGACGTTGTCCGATACGAAGTGGTCGGCGACCTCGAGTCACTATCGGACCTGCCTGCCCCTGGTGCCCTACGGGCTGCTGGTCTCATTCGAGCCGGGCAGCGGCGCCATCCGGTTCGTCTATTATCGGCAGGAGACGGGAGAGCTGCGTTATCGGGCCCTCATTGGACCAGCCGGTCTGCGAGACCTCGATGACAATCTGTTGGTATGGGCCCATCGTATCGCCCAGATCGTGCCGAGGTCGGAGAGTGACGACCATCTGCACCTTCGACGGCGGCTGGCGGAACACCTGGAGTGTCCTGCGGTTGAGGTCGCCACGGCCTGGCCGTCTGCTCCGCTGGCAGGTACAGGCGCTCCGCCTGGGCGCTCGCTGTCGGGGCAGCTCAGCCAGTTCTGTCCGAGCTTTCTACAGGAGCGGTCGGCCCCAGGTGATCGCCTGGTCTGGGGCCTGCAAGCGGCGCTGCGAGCCAGCTTTCCTGCGCCTTTGGTGAGCGGACAGGCCCGGCTGAACTGTGAGGGCTACGATGTGGTAGGCCATGAGCAGACGATTGAGGATTGTTGGCGATCGGGGATGAGCTACTCGCTCATGATCCGCCTTCATCTTCGGTTGCTTGACTGGTCCTGCGCGCCGCTTCCCGTGGCGCCCTTCGAGCTGACTTGTACGTTGCCCGGTCCCGATGAGCATGGACGGTTCATGCTGCACGGAGCCGTCGCGTTGTTCCGACCGCCTGCGCCAATGCCTGGGGTCGCTGACCGCAGACGCGGGGCAGAGGAATGGCGCCCCCATCCTGCCGGTGTCCTCATGGAGAGCTGGTTCGCCCTGGCGGTCGAACGTGAACTGGCCCGGCAGTTCCGATTCCTGCGGCGCAGGCTGCGCGGGTTGCTGGGAGAGCGGCGGAGCGATGAGGGGCTCACCGGTTCGCTGGTCGTCGCGGCGCTTGTGCCAGCCTTGGACGCCAGGGGGCGCCTGCCGCTTTTGGCGACCGCCGCGCTACGTAGGATGTTGACCTGGAGCACCCTGGACGAGCAGCCCGTACACGGCCTCGCGATGCCCTCACGCGTGCCAGGCCGCGTGCCCGCGTGGGCATGTCCGATCCTCTCCAGTCCTTCCGCCGATGGCGCTCTCGTGCCTGTTGCGGGCGCGCGGATTCACCCGTGCGGCGTCCTCACGATTCCCCAGCAGGACAGTCGCGGACACCTGCGACTCACGCTGGCTGCCGAGGGAGCGGCCACGTCTCCAGATCTGCTCCCAAGGCCAGGGCCTGCGACCTGGTGGGTCGGCGAAGGGCTCGAGCCCTGGGCACATCTGCGAGGAAGCGGCGTTGAGCAGCCGGAGCGGTTGGTAACGGCCAGGCGCCTCGACGGAGTTCGTGTTGTGCGTTCTCCTCACGTCCCGACCCGAGTGGCCTGGGTGAGGCCGGGGAAGCTCACGCGACGCCCGCGGCGTCTGAGGTTGGCACAGGATCTCCTGGCGGAGTGCGACGAGTCGAACCCCGCTGCTCCCAGACTTCTGTTGCAGACTGGGGAGCGCATCCTCGGCGCCCAGCCCTGGCTGGAGCTTTCTGGGCAGATGCTGCTACATGACCAGCGGTCATGGGGTTTGAAGATTGACGAGATCTTCAGGGCGATCAGTCGCGCGGGTACGCCCACGGCCGCGCACGAGGCGGGTGAGGAGGGGAGGACACCACACAGCGCGAGGTGTCTACGATTGCCGGCCGGAGGTCACCGCGTCGTAATCGGGGCGGGCGTGAGCCCTCGCCGCTCCCGTAGAGGCGTGCTCCTGGGCTGGCGCGCCTGGATTGAGCTCGCCGAGCTTGTCGAGGTCGATGTCGCGCTCGTGGATAGCCAGGGCCGTTGGTACCGACCCGAGCTTGCGTCGGTGGATCTGCCCTGGTCCCTGGACGATGGGGAGGCGCCCGATATCGTGCTCGGAGTAGACACGCCTCTGTCGCAGGTCGGCTCGTGGGTGTCGGGAGAGGAAGGGGAACTCATCGACGGTGTCGGGGTTGAAGACACGCCCGTCTATGCCGTACCGCCACCCCAGTCGAGGATTGTCCGTATCGTCGATCATGTGGAGCGTTCGGCCGTAACGGGCGAGGCGCGCGTGAGTCCGCACCGCGATGTGGTCACCTCGCGCGCGGCCTGGCGGGAGTGGTCTGCGCTGCATCCAGATCGTGCTCATGGGGTCACGGTCGCAGAGCACATCTGGTCTGACGCGGCGCGCGCGCGGTGCGCGGCACTGCTGATCGCCGCTGATGTTGGCCTTCCGATGCGATTGTTCCCTGACCCCTGGGCACGGTCACCTGCCGCGATGCGGCGGATAAGGCTATGTTCGCGTAGTTTCGACGCGATTCCCAATCTGTCCAGGCCACTTCGCGACATCCTCCACAAGGCCTGGCACGAGGCCGGGGCTCCCGCATTGCGGTCTGCGGCCTGCGAGTGCGGCGCTCAGAACGGTGCGGCCTGGATGGGGCGCCGCTGTGATCGATGTGGCCAGCCTGTCCGCATGCGACCCACACGGTTGGATGGTGCGCCCTGGCCCGCCATTCCGCTGCCCTGGCCCGTCTTGCACCCATGGCGGGCGGAGATTGCCGCGGCCTTGATCGGCCTGACCGCGGGTGAACTTCGTGAGTTGCTGGGCACCTGGGGGCCCGTGCAGCTTCGCCAGACCCTGGCGGAGCGGATGCAGTCTGGTGATCCACTGTCCGATGGGATTCGGCGGCTTCGTCTGCGAAGCAACGCTCCGGGCGGGCTGACCTCGTCTCAGCGGGCGAGCCTGGGGCTGGCTATCGAGCGCCTGTCGGCGATGCTGTGTGTGGACCCGGAGCTCCGTGGGCTGTGGCTCGAGGCGCTGCCGTGGCCCACCCCCGACCTGCTGAGGTTTGGACTCGTCGCCGGAGCACCCGAGCCGCGCACGTCGCCGCTGCTCAAGAAGCTGCAAGGTGTCAACGCCGCGCTCGCGCTCGCGGCGGGTCTCGGATCGGTACGTCACGAGGTCTTCGAGCGCCAGGCCCAGGTCGCGGTGCAAGGCGCCGTGGACGCCTGGCTCGGGACCCCAGACGACCGACCAGGCCTGGGCACCCTTGCGGCCAACCTGCGGTTCCACTGGCCGTTCGCGCGCTCTGGATTCGACCCCCTGACCTGCCCTGGGCTCGTCTCGCTGTGTGGAGAGCTGGAGGAAGAGCCCGCGGCACGTTCAGAGACGCTCGTGCCTGTCCCGCTGACGGTTGGCGCGCTGGAGGCTCCACCGCCCTCGGCGCGCGAGGTCGAAGCGGGAGCGGGCCCCTCACGGGTCGCACGGCTACGGCTTGCCTCCGCGTCCGAACAGCAGGTCGTCTTCAGTCGTGTCGTATGGAGCGCGAGCCCGGAGCAGCGGCGTCGCTGGCTACAGGCCGCAGGGCGGTCCAGTCCCGAGACGAAGGGGGAGCAGGTTCGCGACCTGACGCGGTCCACCGGACTGGCCAGACTGCTCACGTTTCTGGACGCGGACGACAGGGTCTGGCTCGACCGGCGACTGGCGCGCTGGGAGCAGACCGAGATCGACGAGCCTCTCCCGTCCGATGACTGGCGGTTGCCTGTGTCGCACCGCTGGGGCCGCCCACGGCCGGAACTCTCCCCTGACGTGGGGTTCGTCGATGGCGAGCGTGGCTTCGAGGTCCTGCAGCCCGCGCGTGCCGAACGGGTGGGCTCAACCTCGACGGACTGGAGGGTGCGTCGCGCCGTCGCCCGCATTCGGGGCCGGTGGTGGCCGTGGATCGTCGCCGTGCTCTGCGCGACCGAGCGTATGCTTCCTGCGGATGAGCGAGAGATGGGCAACGGAGCTGCGGCGCGGGCTGTCGCCGGTCTCGCCCAGGCCCTGCAGGTCCGCCACCCCGCCGTCGTCGCGCTGCTCGATCTCGTGGAGCCCGACGATCTGGACGGTGGTCGCCGCACGCTTGAGCTCGCCGATGAAGCGGCGACGCGCGCCCTTGACGGGCTCACCGACCTTGCTCGTGCGGGTCGATTGACGGCTGCGTTCTGCGAGCTGTGCGCGCAGGCCCTGTCAGGTTGGTACAAGGTCGAGATCAGCGCGGAGGCCCCCATGGGCCTTCGATGGTCGCCCGGTGATCCCGCACGTCCCGGTCGTCGGGTGCTCACTGCGGCACATCCCGCCTGGAGGAGCCTCGCGGAGGTCATGCTGGTCGAGGATCCGCTCGCCCTGTGCTCGCTGGATGAGGGCTCGCCGCGCCACGTGCCGATGCCGCTCTTGAGGATGGTGGGTCTGGCGTCGGTTGGCGAAGCCATCGAGGGCGTCGAGGAGTGGCCGTCGCTGCAGTCGCAGCGCGAGGCCTTGCCCGAACCTTGCTCTGACGTCACGGAAGCGCAGGACGCTGCGTCTGCGCCCCCAACCGGGCCTGTCACGGAGCCTGTCACCCCATCCGCTGACACCGGCGTCCGCGTCCTGGACGAGAGCGCCCTGGCCTGGATCCTGCGAGAGCTGTGGAGGAGCCCCCGATGAGTCGCACACTGGCTGCGGTAGGCGAGCTGAGAGCGGATCTGCTCGAAGTACTGGATGGTGTCGATGATCTGTCGGTCCTCTGCGCAGCGCCCGGGCTGCTGCCAGGCCCATTCCGTGGCCAGGAGCAGCTCGCCATAGATCCTGGCGCGAGCCTCTCCCTGGACACATCCTTTGCATGGCGCCGTGCCATGATCGAGTTCTTCAGCGCGTCGATCGACCGGCTGCCCCAGACCTTGGACTGGGAGCAGCGGATCCTACGGCGCATCGACCAGCTTGCGCGCGGTGATTGGACCGTGCAACAGGTCATGCATCGCGCGGATCACACTCGGCTTCTCGTCGGGCCGACCTGCGCTCAGGTGTTCTTCGGACCCCTCACCAGCGCGGGTGCGCGCGAGGTTCAGGGGCTTCGTCTGGAGCTGACTGGGGAGGCGCACGCACGCGCACGGGCCTGGTTGCAGGGCGAGCTGGATCAGGCTGACGATATCTCGGGGCTGGTGCGGCAGGCGCTCGACGAGTCCTGGGCTGCAGCGCCGATTTCGCCCGAGGATCTGTACTACAAGGTCCTCTACGACTACTTCGGCGCCACGCTGGCCGCGCTGGACCGGGAGGTGGATGACAACCCGCTTCTCGATGTGCTGACGGACTTCCAACAGGAGGCATATCAGTACGCCAAGGGTGTATTGCGTCGGTATGGCGGCGTCTTTCTGGCTGACGTCGTGGGCCTTGGCAAGACCTTCATCGCGCTTGCGCTGTTGAAACATCTGAGGCGACGGTATGGCCACCGAGCGGTGGTCATCGCGCCCCCCGCGGTGGCGCCGACGTGGGAGGAGCTCGCGCGAGAGCACGGACTCGACCTGGTCACGGTCTCCATCGGGCGCCTGGCCGATCTCGCTCGCTACGACTCGTATGATGTGCTCGTCTTGGATGAGTCTCATCACTTCCGCAACACGGGAACGCAGCGGTACGAGACGCTGCAGCGCTGGTTGCGGCCCAACGGTGAGCCATCGGCTCGGCAGGTCCTGCTGCTCTCTGCGACTCCACAGAACAACGACGCTAACGACGTCCTGAACCAGCTCAAACTCTTCCCGGACAACTACACCAGGCTGCCGTATCGTGGCGAATCACTGGACGCCTGGTTCCAGACAGTTCGAGGGGGCGCCGAGGACCTCCGCGACCTGCTCCAACACGTCGTCGTCCGGCGCACGCGCGCGTTCATCGCGGCGGCCTATCCCAACGCCACCCTGCGTCGCGCGCTCGGCAACGGCGCCACGGAGCGGGTGCCATTGCGCTTCCCTCGGCGGGTCTCGGGCGAGGCGCAGACCCTTCGCTACGAGCTCGACACCGGAGAGCAGGGGGGCGGACTGTATGATCGCGTCCTTGAGACGCTGGCGAGCATGAGGTACCCGCTACACGCACTCGGGCGCTATGTGCTCGATGAGCATCGCGCAGCCCCCGAACTCGTCGGGCTGGCGCGCAGCGCCGCCTCGTTGCGCGGTCTGTACAAGTGCCTGTTGCTGAAGCGACTGGAGAGCAGCCTGGCCGCGTTTCGCCTCTCCCTCCAGCGCCTGTATCTCAGGTTGAAGGAGGCGATCGTTCTCCTCGCTGAAGGGCAGGTTGTGGTACGAGAGGACGATGGCGCGGACGAGGCGGACGACCGTTCTCAGGAGGGACTGCCCTCGCGCGTCTCCGCAGCCTGCTTCCAGGTCCCTGAGCTGCGCAGGGCCATCGAGGGTGATCTCTGGGCGTTGGACGCCCTGCTGGGGCGTGTGGAGAGGTTTCACGCTGATCAGGACCCCAAGCTCGCGCGACTGCGCTCTTGGCTGGCGTCGCGACCGCCAACCCAACATCGCACCCTTGTGTTCACGCAGTTCGCCGACACAGCCACCTGGCTCTTCGAACAGCTCGGACAGTCAGCGGGCCGTACCGCGGTGGTCACCGGCTCGACCGGCTCGAAGCTGTCCTTCGTGCGCAGGTTCGCGCCCAGGGCGAACCGTGCGACCATCGACCCCGCGAATATACTCGACCTGCTCATCTGCACGGACGCGCTTGGCGAGGGCGTGAACCTCCAGGATGGTGACACCCTCGTCAACTATGATCTGCACTGGAACCCGGTGCGCTTGATCCAGCGAGCCGGCCGAATCGACAGAATCGGGTCCGAGAACGACGAGATCTGGATCGCGAGCTTCCTGCCTGAGCGTCGACTGGAGGCGCGACTGGGGCTGGAGGCGGTCCTGCGTCGGCGAATTGACGAATTTCTGCGGGTGTTTGGCGAGGACTCCGCAGTGCTGCCGAGCGACGAGCAACCCGACGTGGAGAAGATGAGCTCAGCTTACACGGGCAGGGCGCTGACCGAGGCCGACGCCACCGATGACCTCGACGGACTGTCCCGCCACATCAACCGCGTCCTGACTTTGCGCAGAGAGGAGCCTGCGCGCTTCGACCGCGTCGTGCGGCTCAGACCCGGGCGCCGCGCCTGGTCGCGCGAGGGTGGCGCTGGGGTCGTCGCCTGTCGGCTTGGCTGGTACTGGAACTTCTGGACCGTCAAAGGCCGTGACCTGTCCCTCGTGCCAGACCAGGACGCCCTGGACCGGCTCTACGAGCATGCGCGAACCGGCGAGGGTGAACCAAGGTTGGACCGCGATATCGGCGCCATCGCCGAGGCCGCGCGTGCCGAGTTCGCGCCTCGCGCGGCAGCGTTTCGACAGCAGCGAGCGCACCCTCGGCTGAGCGGCCCGGAGGCGTTCACGTTGGATGGTCTGGCCCGGTACAGGCAGGCGTGCACCTTGACGCAGCGGCCGCTGGTCGAGGCGATGGAGGCCTGGGTGCGCGCCGGCACCGCGCGGCCGGTGCTGATTCGGGAGGCGAGGGGTTGGATGAACCAGCGGCTTGCCCCGCAGGCGATGTTTCATGAGGTGTCCGTGCTGTTTCGTCGGTTCCCCCCTCAAGAGGAGGTGCTTGGCGAGTCGGAGCTGGTGGGGCTCGTGCTCGCCTCGGGGGGATAGGCCAGCGGCAGGCCCAGGAGGTGACGCAGCGCCACCAGGGCTTCGCGCTCAATCTGGCGCACGCGCTCCCGAGACAGCTCCAAGTCCGCTCCGATCTCGGCGAGCGTCTGCTGGCGATCTCCGGTGAGCCCGAACCGATGTTCGATGATGTGTCGTCGTCGTGCGCCGCTTTGCTGCTCCAACTGGCGAAGCGCGGCATCCATCCGCGACCAGTCCGTTTCGGCCTCTCGGATCGCTCCAGTGGTCAGCTCGAAGGGGCCCAGAAGATCGTCGAGCCGCTCCGGGTCGTCGTCGTCCCCCCACCAGGGCAGCAGGCTGCGGGCCACCGCGCCTCGCTCCTCTCCAGCCTCCTCGGCGATCCTGCGAACGCGGTCGATGGTCCAGTCTGTTGGTGGGACAGTCCTTGCGTTCTCGTCCACGTGTTGTTGGACGCGCATCGCCTGCTCGCTCAGCCAGTTCGACCGACGCGCCGGGTGGCCGTGTTCGAGCGACATCCGGTGCACGCGCGCCTTGAGCCAGTGCCGCGCGTAGGTTTGGAAATTCCCTGTCCCGTCCGGCTCCCAGGTGTCGAGCGCGCGCATGAGGCCCAACACCCCTGCCAGCGTGCGCTCGCGCCAGGAGAGCCCACTGGCGTAGGCCATCTTCGCGCCGCGAGCGGCGAAGCTCATGTTGCGCAGGACCACCCTGGCACGCAGGGCCTCGATCTCGTCGGAGGCGGTGATCCAGTCGGGCAGCGCGTCGCCCTGGCTGTGGACCCAACGGCACAGGCGCGCGCGGACGCCGCGAGGGACGGTCGGGTTGAGCTCAGCCACGAGGTGTGCGGCGGAGGGGTCCGGGCTCGTCAACAGGTCACGGCAGCGCTGCGCGACCGCCCGCGCGTCGGTTTCGCCGGGCGGCTGCGTCTTGAGCTCCTTCCTGTACTCCCTCGTGAACCGCGTCCACAGATCGATTCCGTCCGTGAGGATCTTCGCGGTCAGACGCGCCTCGGCAGCCACGAGCTGCTCGAGGTCGCTCCGATCAGCCTCGGGGTCGGGTCGCGCATCCTTCAGCGCCGCGCGGATCGGGTCCAGAAGCTCCTCAGGGTGGGCACGGGCTTCGATGTCGGCGAACCCGAAACCACGGCGATCAGCGATGGCTTGGAGGAGGTCTGGACGGGAGGTGAGAGGCGGCGGTGGCGCTGGGATGGGCGGCGCGGCGATCTGTGTCTGCGCCGGGGATGGCGGTGGCTCGGGCAGCGCGGAGGGCAAGTCCGCAAGCGCGGCTGTGGAGACAGACCGGCCGGGCAGGAGCGCGACGATGGTCGTCATGGGATCTATCGAAGCGGGAGCCATGGTCACGACTCCAGGAGTGGGAGGCCGAGATCGAAGGTGAGCTGGTCGAGGAGGTCGAGGGGGCGGGCCTTCAGGGTGGTGTTCAATGGCGAGCGCATCTTGGCTACCCTCAGGCTGAACGCCGTACGGAGCGCGCTCGCCAGGTCATCCTGTCGAAGCTCCGTGGCGTGGTTGTGCTTGAGCACGGCGAGGGCGGCTTCGACGCCGAGCAGGCTGCCATCCTGAAGGAGTTGGCGGCAGCGATCTTGAAAGGCGCGGGGGGCAGCCTCGTAGAGCGAGCGGGGGAGGACTTCTACCGCGCGATCCACGTTCTGTGGCCAACTGGCTGCTGCACGCGAGGCCAGATCGTTCGCACGCGCAGGCTCGATCTGCCCGCAAAGCGCTGATGCGATGGCGAACGTGGTCGATGCATCCGTGTTCTCCGAGACCTCGTAGAGGTGCGCGGCGAGAAATGCGGCGAGGGGTGTGCCCTTCAGCGAGAGGATGGTGGCGCGAGCGTAGAACGTGTCGAGTCCAAAGCGAGAGAGCGCCTGCCTGATGGCGTCGCCGATTGCGGCGAGCAGCTCGGTAGGAAGTGGTAGCGGGCACAACAATTTCAAGGCGTGGAAACGCACGTCGTCGCTGTCGCTCGTAGCGTGTCGGAGGAGCTGGTCAGGGATGTCCGAAGACAGCCAGGCTGGCCACCACTTCGCGAGGTGATCGACGCTCCAGAGCGAGCCCTGCCTGGGCCAGTTTGCGAGCAGGTCGGTCGAGGCGCTGAGCAGTCTGGCGCGGACCTGCGGCAGCCTCGCGAGGTCATCTGGTACCGTTGGCATCCAGATGGTGCCGCTGATGGGGAGATGAGAGAGCCACTCTGCGTAGATGTTCGTCGCCTCCTCATCGTCGGCGCGAGCCAGCTCTTCGAGCGCTCGACCGGGGTAGGTGATCCAGAAACTCTGCTTCTCCGCCAGATCTCTCCACCAAGCGATCAAGGTCTCGCGAATTCCGCTGTGAGTCTTTGCGAACTTGGCCAGCGCGAGCTGGGCTGTGTTGGGAAGCTGGACGAGAGGGCGTGGCGCCTGCTCCGTGTCGAGGGGCCGCGAGTCCGGTCGGAGGAGGTTGAGAACAACCTGAGGTGCGCGGTCAGCCATCTTGCAGAGGTAGGTGATCGAGTCGGCTTCGGAGTTACGCGCCCACGCGACGACAAGATTCCGCTCCAGATCGTTGAGGGCTGTGCAGGCGAACAGTGCTCGGTTCAGCCGCCTTCGAACTACCGAGGTTGGAGCAGGTATGGTTGCCTCGGAGTCGTGAGGCATTCTTAGTGGCTCTGGGAGCTTGGACTCAGTCTGCCAATCTGGCCAGGTCGTCGCCAGTGCCACTTCACCAGCAGGTGTGGCGGCCAGCGCCTCCACGATGTCGCGAAGTCGCCAGGCGAGCCGTCGAGAGGCTTCTCGGAGATTCCATGCCAGCTGTGCCGGATCAGCATCGTCGGGGCCAAGTACCACGGCCGAGAGATAGCTGGTGATTTCCCCGTCGCCAAGCCGAGTCGCAAGACTCGCCTTTACCTCTCCGAGTTCCATGGAGCGCAGCAATCGCGCGGCCTGTAGACTCGGCACGGGCATCCAACCGCCGTGTGTCCAGTCCTGGTTGGCGACCAGGGTCGTGATCAGCAGTGCTATGCCTTCGGTCGTGCGCAGATTGGGCCCAATGTTCTCCAGAACGAAGGATACTACATCGTCGTCCCGATGCAGGAGGAAGAACAGTAGCTTCTGGGGGTCATCGGGCATGTGGCCAAGAAACCAGGGCAGCGGCGTCGTCCGGCCGCTATAGAGGGTCTGGCGGACATCGACCCGGAGCCCCTCCCACACTACCCCACCCGCCGCCGCGATCTCCTCGACCGCGGCCGCCATGCGGTCGCCGACCCAAACGCTCGTCTCTTCGCTCAGGTACGCCCAGAACACCTCCGCGAACTGCTTGGCCTGGGACGCCACGGCCTCGCCCACCTCCGCGCAGGCGCGCGCCGCGACCAGCACACGCCGGAGGCGCATGGGGCGAACGAGGATCCTCAGGCCGAGTGCCGTCTGAAAGTCCTCCTCCCAGCCTTCAACTAGGGCGAGGATCAGCCGCTGAGCGCGAGCATGATCCCCCAGGTCCGCGAGGTGCCCCACCGCGTGTCGGACCACCTCGGCGCCCCAGATCTGGTCGGAGGTCGCCAGGATCTCGGCGTCGTCGCGCGTCGCCAGGTGGAGGCCGGCGAGGTGCTCGGCGAGGGGGCGCAGCAGGAAAGCGTAGCCTCCTGTGCCGGTGCGCACGAGCAGGCCGAGCTGACGGTCGGCCTGGTCGAGCCAGAGTTCGACGCGGTGACGACCGATAGCGCGGAGCTGACCCTGGAGTTCTGCGCGTGGAATATCGGAAACGCCCGTTGAGAGCATGTTCCAGGCCAGCGCGCCCAACGCGGGCTCCAGCGTCCTCCACTGATCCGTGAGGCGGTCCAACTCTCCGCCCCGCCCCTCCGGCCAGCCCAGCGCGAGCTTCTCGACCACCCGCGAGAACACCCGAGACCGGCTCCGAAGCGCCTCAGGCTCATCGTGGGCCACCCACAGCGCGAGGCTGAGGATCAGCGGGCTCGTCGCGAGCGACCCGGCGTGCGGCGTCTCTCGGAGCCGTCGGACCGCCTCGGCGTCATGGCGTTCCCAACGGGCCATGAGCAGCTCGGCGTCGGCGACCGACCAGGGTTCCAGCCAGAGCACCTGCGCTCCCGGCGGGACCTCGACCCGGTGCGAGGGTCGGCAGGTCACCGCCACGGCGATGGCCCGCGGATCGTCGACCAGGTCGCGGAGTCGCTCGCGGACCTGGGGCTGGTCCTTTGGCGCGACCTCGTCCATTCCATCGATGAGGTAGATTCGGATGTCGGTCTGCCGGTGCACACGTGCGGCTTCATGACCAACCAGCGACGGGATCACCTCCGCGATAGAGGTGCGGGCCAGATCCTGCGCGCGCAGGATGAAGGGCACGGCCGCTTGAGAGTCCTTCAGCGCGGCCTCAGCCAGATCCGACCAGCAACGGCGAAGAAGCTGGCTCTTGCCGCTCCCGGCCTCGCCCAGGACCGCCAGGAGCTTCCTGGGGGGCGCGGCCAGCATCCGTCGCAGGTCATCTCGAAGCGTCTCCGTCCGCGGTGGAGACCGGGACGACGAGGCCGCGTCGAGAGAGAGCGCTGCTGGTGCCGCGGCCTCTGTGTGCCGGTCGGTCGCGTTGAAGGTCGGCGCTGCGGGTTGATCCCAGGTGACCGCCCGCTCGACCCATAGCTCCCAGAACGGTAGGTCCAGCGCCGCGCCGGCGAGCCCGCTCAGCGGGTGATCCGATCGGGCGCGGTCGAGTACGCTTCGCAGGTAGGCGTCTCGGACGTGCTGCGGGGCGCGCAGGCCCACTTGGAGCGCGCAGTTCACCAGGCGCCGCCAGAGATCGGCCGGTCGGAGCTCCTGTTCTCCGTAGCGGACCTCCTCCACGCGCGCGGTGATCAGGGTCCAGGCCAGGTCCCGATCTTTGAAGACCCTCGCGCAGGCCCCCTTCCCTTCGTGTTCGAGGTCGGCAAGGGTGCGGGCGCGCTCCACCGTCAGGCGGGAGAGCACCTTGACAGCTTCGGCTGGACCACCCACCCAGCGCACGATCGCCTCGAAGAGCGGCCGCTCGCCGGCGGTCAGGGCGGCTGCTGCGGCGCCGACGTCCACGCACGGGTCGCGCCAACGATCCGACATCGCGCGCAGCTCGCGCAAAGTGCCGATCTTCGGTCCGATCGGCCTCTTGCTCTTCGACCCCGTAGGCGCGGCGCGGATCTCCACGTCGCTCATGAACAGGAGGTGCCCCGACACACCGGGCTGATCGCGCAGCGCTTCGACAAGTCCCTTCAAGGTCTCTGCCGGCAGTGCCTCCTGCTGGCGCTTCACCTGCCAGCGGTCGAGCCGCTCGCCGGACTGCTCCTGGACATCGTCCCAGTCCCTCGCCTCGTCCACCTCCACCCGGATCACGTCAGGGCGCGGCCGACCGAGCGCGTCACCCGCGAGCATCTCCGCCACGCGCCAGGCGACGACCCGGCGCTGGTAGAGGTTGCTGTCCTCGAGGCCCGACTTTTTCCTTCCCATGCCTCGCCCTGCGCCTCCCTTCGGCGGCGCCGCTCCCGCCGCTCGCACATCAAGCTAACCATGCCGCCCGTGGGCGGTGCTCCGTCGCGCGGTATGGGCAACCGTGAGGGGCATAGCCTACTCCTTCTGCTCCGGCCCCCGACCGGTCGCCCGGATGAACCTGCTGGTCTTCGGCTCGATGTCCTCCTCCCGGCGTGTCTGGGACCGCAGGTGTGGCCGCGACAGCAGCAGATCGTCCTCCGCCGGCCGCGTCACTGTCGCCCGGATGAAGCCCTTGGGCTGCGGCTCCTGGCCGAGCAGGTCGGCCTCCTCCTCTTCGGTCATCCACCGCGCTTGTTCGTAACGACCGGGATCTTCGGAGACGGAATCGCGCTCGCCGGGCGGCAACGGCGCCGGCAAGATGCCGTCCTGGGCCAGCTCGTCGGCCCACTCCCGCACGGTGGCCTCGGCGGCGGCGACGACCTCGGCGATGGAGACCTTCGGCGCGCCTGACGGCGGCCGGTCGAGGTAGACGCTGGCGCCGCCGGCCCGCAGGCGTGATGCGGTGCGCATCGTGAGCAGCATGAGATCGCCCGGGCGGCGCAGGGCGCGGGCGGCGAGCAGCGGGCGCTCGATGGCGACGAGCATGGGCACGCTGGTGGTGGTGCGGCCGATCTCGAAGCGGGCGATGGCGCTGCGGTCTACGGGGATGAGCGCGGCGAGCTCGGTCTGGCTGTAGCCGGCCAGCGCGCGCACGGCGCCCAGCGTGCGCCCGAAGACGGTGGTGATGTCGGTGGCCGGCCGCAGCGGGGAAGGCATGGTCGCTCCTGGATGCTTGTAGTCTAACAGCAAAGTGCTTGCGGAAGTCCAGCGCTGCTGTCAGACTGAAAGCATGAGGGGTGGCGAGGAGCCACGCCTCATCGAAGTTCAATCACGGGAGAGTCGGCTTTACACACCGGGTCTCGTCGGAGAGGTGCGTCCGCCATGTCCGCAGCCCAACGCCAACGAGAGGTGTCCGACCCGACGGCGACGATCCGCCGCCGGCTGGCGCATCTGCTGGCGCTGGGCGCGGTACGGGCGGCGCGGGCCACGTCCGAGGGGGCCGGCGAACCGGAGCCAGAGGACTCCACCACCAATCCCACCAAAGGAGAAAACCATGGCCAGTGACGATTGGAAGAACCTCGACAACGTCGAACGCCTCATGACCCGCGCCGTGACCGAGCCCGGCGCCGAGATCTCGCTCTCCGCCTTCAACGCCGAGGGCAAGGAGCGCCAGGTCGAGCGGCGCGCCGTGCGCTCGGTCGCCGAGGGCATGACCTGGGCGATCAGCACCTTCGACAAGCTCTTCGCCGAGGGCGCGCCCCGCTTCCGCGTACGCTTGCAACCGGTCCAAGGCAAGCCGGAGAGCGCCTCGGTGCGCCGCAAGGACGGCGCCGCCAGTGACGAGCCTGAGGACGACGACGGCGACGGCCCGACCTGGGTGCCCGCGCCTGCGGTTCGCGACGACGAGCTGTTCCGGCTCCAGGGCGAGCACCGTAAGCTGGAGGCTCGCGTTCGGGCCGCGGACGCCGAGCTGGAGCGGGTGCGCGGGGCGCTGTCCGAATCCGAGCGCCGCGCGGAGGATCTGGGCGCGCGCCTCGCCGGAGCAGAGGCCAGGGGCCGCGACAACAGCGGTGCGCAGGCTGAGATCGCGCGGCTGCGGCGACAGGTCGCGGAGCAGCAGGCCCAGCTCCAGGAGGCGCAGTCCAACGCGGATCGCGCTGAGGAGCTCGCCGTGCGGCTCTCCACGGCCGAGGCGAGGGTGCGCGAGACCACCGGCGGCCCGGCCGAGATCACCCGCCTGCGCCGCCAGCTCTCCGAGCTGCAGTCGCAGCTCCAGCAGGCCACCGACCGCGCCGAGGAGCTGGAGGCGCGCCTGGCCACCGCCGAGGCCCGCACCCAGGACGCAGCGCGGGCCCAGTCGGAGACGTTGAAGATGCGTCGGCAGCTCGCTGAGCGCGACCGGCAGCTCCAGGACGCGGAACAACGTGCCGCGGACGCCGAACAGCACGCTACCGAAGCCGAGGCGCGGTCCACCAACGCAGAGTCCCGGATGCGGCGGCTCCAGAGCGGCGCCGGTGAGGTGACCGCCCTGCGCCAGCGTCTGGCCGACGCCGAGCGTGCTCGCGACGAGGCGGACCGGCGTGCATCGGACACCGAGGCGCGGATCCGCGCCGAAGATCGCGCGAGCCGGTCCCGACCGGACACGGGCGAGCAGCGTCGCCTCCAACGCGCGCTGGCCGAGATGGAGCAGGAGCGCGACGACCTGCGCGCCCGCAACGACGCGCTGGAGGCCGAGCTGCGCCAGATCCGTGGTCGTGCCGGCGCCGACCGCGACGGGCGCGCCTCCATGACCGACCGTGTGCGTCAGCTCGATCAACAGATCGTCGAGCTCCAGCGGCGGATCGCCGAGCTGGAGCACGACAACGCCGAGCTGCGTGACCAGAACGAGATGTTCACGCAGGACCTCCTCCGGCGCGCCGAGGAGGTGCTCGCTCCGCTGCGCGACGACGACTGATCGTCCGCACCTGCGGCGTCATCAGCCCCCGGCCGGACCTCCGAGCGGGGGCTTCGTTCGTCTGCGCTACCCGTCCTGCTCCGAGGCCCTCGGGCGTGGATCCTCCGGCAGCGGCCCATCCGCGCTGCTGGCACGCCGTCGGAACCGCTCGCGAAGGTGCTCCATGGCGCGAGCCTCCAGCGCTGGATCGGCGTCCGGCTGGGGCAGCAGCCCGAAGCGCAGCTCCGACAGCGCGTCCTGGCCGGCGGTCAGGCGATCGTTGACCTGTTGGACGAGCGCCTCGATCTGGCCGTGCGAGCGCAGCAGCTCGGCGGGATCGGGCTCGCCCCCATCGGCGATGTCGCGCACGTAGGAGAAGACCACCATGCTGTGCTCCTGGACGCGGGAGGATAGCGCCGCCTGGGCGGCGCGGAGATCGTCGGCGGCCTCCCAGAGCTGCGTGAGGGCGGTGCCCTGTTCGAGCGGCGGGCGCGAGAGTTCGGTCATGTCGTCTCCAGTCTCGATGATCGAGTCATGTCGTGAGGTTGGTGCGCAAGACGTAGGTCGGCCAGAATCAGCCTCAAAGAAGCAGATCGGTTCGGTGCGGCGTCCCAGGCCGGGCGCCCCTTGTATTGGACATAATTCGGAACGACGTGCAACCCGCCAGCCGCAGAAAGTTGGATCGCGCGTTCGAGATCAGACGCTACGGCTCGATCGTGCTCGCGCACATGAGCGTGCTCGCGTCGCAGTTGATGGTGACGCGGCCGGTCGCAGGCACGATGAGGTTGCCAGCCGGCTCCAACGTGCCGTCGAAGGTCGCGAGGATCCTGTACTTTCCTGGTATGACCGCGCCCGGCACGTCGATCCGCTGTCCCTGCAGGTCCAGCGTCACAGGCACGCCGCCTTTGACGTGTACGTTTACAGCAGGGCTGGCCCGGGTGGACGTAGACATGTTCGCTGCGCTCGCAGCGCCAGCCGCAGCCCGGGGCGCGGGGCCGTCGTCCGTGGAGCGGGGCAACTGCTGGGTCGGCGTGGTGGCGGCCTCGACCGGAGGCTCTGCGGAGACAGCGGGCGCGGGCCCGTCCTCGGGCATGCCCGGCTCATCGGCTGGCGATCCCGGTGGCGGTGGGGTGTTCGCCTGTGGAGGGCCGGGGGGCTCCTCCGTCCAGCCCGACCCCAGCCACACGATCAGCACGAGCGCGAGCGCGCTGACGGGGGCTGCGATCATCGCGGCCCTGGGCACGCTCCGCCCGCCTCGCTCTTCGACTTGCACTTGCACCTGCGCCTGCGCCGACGCCTGTGCTGGCGTGTGCGTTGGCTGCGGCGCGGTCTCGTCCAGCTCCTGCCGCACGATCGCTGGCGGCGGTCTGGGAGGCGACGCCACGCGCGGTGCCACAGGTGGCGGCGCCGCCACGACAGACTCGTGTGGACGCGAGGTCGTCTCGACCCTCTCCGCCTGCATGACGGATCCCGACGACACCTCTATCGCGCCCTCGGCCTCCTCACGGAGCACGCTGCCGATCTCGGCCGAGTGCTTCGCCTTCTGCTCGGCTCGAAGCCTGGGAACAGCCTCCCGCGCGAAGGCCCGCAGCGAGGGCGCCGGCAGCATCTCCGACAATGCGAGACACCTCGTCGCGAGCACACCTGCGCTCGGCCGCTCGTCCGGGTCGAAGGCCAGCAATTCGGCGAGCAGGGTCAGCGCCTCGACCGGCACGTCGGGCCGCGCCTCGTGCAGCGCGTCCATTCGCTCGTTCCGGTGCTGGGTGTGCGGGCGCAGCGACAGGCCAGACCGGCCAAAGGGCTCGCCTTTGAGCAGCGCGTACAGGACGCAGCCGAGCGAGTACACGTCGCCCTGGTGGACCTCGATCCCGCGCATCCGCTCGGGCGCCATGTAGGCCGGGGTGCCGAAGCTCACGTCCTCGGTCAGCGCCTCGCGGGCGGCGAACTCGGCGCGCGCGATGCCGAGATCGAGCACTTTGACCAGCCCGTCCGCAGTCAGCAGGAAGTTGCCGGGCTTGATGTCCCGGTGCAGCAAACGCAGCGCGTGCCCTTCGGGGCCGGGGACGTGCCAGGCGTGATCCAACACATCGGCGATCTCATGCACGATCTCGAAGGCGGGGCGGACGGGCATGGGGCCGCCGCTGATCAGGCGCTCGCCATCGACGCCCGCGACGTACTCCATGACGACGGACCACTCGCCATCGATGATCGCGAGGCGGTCCACCGCGACCAGCGCCCGGTGTTGCAGCAGACCCAACAGCCGCGCCTCGTCACGCAGGCGGCGCAGGGCCTCGGCGTTGCGCTCGGTGTTCGACGAAGGTAACAGCAGCTTGATCGCCACCTGTCGCGTGAAGCCGCGCGGTCCGTCGAAGCGGGCGCGCACGACCTTGCCGAAGCCGCCGCGGCCCAACACTTCGAGGACCGTGTACTGTCTCACCAACGCACCATCAGCGCCGCGCCGCCCGATCCGATGGCGAGCCCGCCGGCCGCCAGCGCCGCGCCGTGCAGGGTGATTGCGAGGGGCGTCGCGAGCGTCGCCCGCTCGTTTTCGCTGTCGCGCGTGGACCAGACCGCGGCCTCCAGCGCCGCCGCCGTCGCCGCGCTGGCGCCAGCGACCACGGCGAGGCGCCGGGAGATGCGCACGCGGCGCTGGCGCTCCTCCAGCGCGGGTCGCAGCTCGGGCATGTCGTCGGTAGGCAGCGCCTCACCGGGATCGAGCACGCCGGTCCACACGACGCCCGCTGGCCAGACCTGGACCTGGAAGACGGCGGGCCGGTCAAGCGGGCGGTCCTGCGCCTCCTTCCCGTTGATGTAGACGTCCAGGCCCTTCTGAAGGTCCATCGGCGCGCGCTCGGTGGATTTGGAGGTGGCGTGTGCGTCCTCGTAGAGCAGGCTCAGGCTGTTGCCGGTGGGGATCAGATCGTCGGGGAAGTGGTAGTCCGGCCACGCGGCGGTCGCGCCGACGAACCACGCGCGCGCCTCGTCGCGCTTCCCGGCGCGGA